>NZ_SRUU01000060.1 GCF_004791585.1 Mesorhizobium sp. M1C.F.Ca.ET.210.01.1.1 | reverse complement strand
GGCTCAACTCGGCCATCTCAGTGCTCCTGTTCCAAGATTGCGCTTCAACAGCCGCAATCCTTCAAAACAGAAGCCTCAACCGCAAACCGACCCGCCAAATGCCGCGTCAGCGGCTTCGTTCAATCCCTCTTCGATTCTGTCAAAAGCTGAACCGCTCTAGTAGCCCAGCGCCTCGCCGGCCGCAGCGCGGCTGTCGATGGCGCCATTGTAGCGCGCACCGCCGCCCTTCTCGATTTCGCCCAAGCTCTTGCCGCCGACCAGGATGCCGGCTGCCTGGCCCCAGGTCTGGTCGCTGAGATCGAGATGGTAGCCCATGCCGGCGAGCATCCTTTCGGTGTCGGGCGAAAGCCCGAACGGTTCGACATAGACGGTGTCGGGAAGCCATTGATGATGGATGCGCGGTGCGTCGATCGCCTCCTGGATGTTCATGCCGTGGTCGATGACGTTGACGATCGCCTCCAGCGTGATGGTGATGATGCGCGAGCCGCCCGGGCTGCCGATGACCATGAACGGCTTGCCGTCCTTGGTGACCACGGTCGGGCTCATCGAGGATAAAGGCGTCTTCTTCGGCTGGATGGCGTTGGCCTCGCCCTGGACCAGCCCGTAGAGGTTCGGCACGCCGGGCTTCTGGGTGAAATCGTCCATCTCGTTGTTGAGCAGGATGCCGGTGCCGTCGGCGACGACGCCGGCGCCGAAGGAGCCGTTCAGCGTGTAGGTCACCGCGACCGCGTTGCCGTCCTTGTCGATGATCGAATAGTGCGTTGTCTCCTTCGACTCGCCAAAACCTTTCGGCATCAGGTCTTTCGAGACACCGGCACGGAACGGGTCGATCTTGTCGCGGATGTCCTTGGCGTAGGCTTTGTCCAGCAGCTTCGAGACCGGATTGTCGACGAAATCCGGATCGCCCAGCGCCGAGTTGCGGTCGACATAGGCGTGGCGCATGGCCTCGACCATGACGTGGACCGTCTCGGCCGAGCCGGTGCCGAGATAGGACAGCGGATAGCCCTCGAGCACGTTCAGGATCTCGCAGATGATGACGCCGCCCGAGCTCGGCGGCGGCGAGGAGATGATCTCGTAGCCACGGTAGGAGCAGGTCACGGGCTTGAGCTCGCGCACCGCATACTGCTCGAAGTCACCCTTGGCGAGGATGCCGCCCTTGGCGCCGCTTGCCTTGACGATGGCGTCGGCAATAGAGCCTTTGTAGAAGGCGTCAGGGCCTTTTTCCGAGATCGCCGAAAGTGAGGCCGCAAGGTCGGGCTGGATGAGCCGCTCACCAATCCCGTACGGCTTGCCATCGGGCTTGAGGAAGATGGCGGCCGCGGCCGGATCCTTCGCCAGCCGGGCGGCGGCGCTCGCAAAGGAAGCTGCGTCCCCCTGGTTGAGCACAAAGCCGTCCTCGGCGTAGGCGATGGCCGGGGCCATCAGATCCTGCCTGGACAGGGTACCATATTTCTCGCGCGCCATCTCGAAGCCGGCCACCGAGCCCGGGACGCCGACGGCGAGATAACCGTCGAGGCTGGCGCCCTTCATCGGCTTGCCGTCCTTGTCGAGATACATGGTCTTGGTGGCGGCGAGCGGCGCCCGCTCGCGAAAGTCGATGAAGGTCGAGCGGCCGTCCTTCAGCCGAATGGTCATGAAGCCGCCGCCGCCGATGTTGCCGGCGTTGGGATAGACGACGGCCAGCGCGTAGCCGGCGGCGACGGCGGCATCGACGGCGTTGCCGCCCTTCTTCAGCACTTCGACGCCGACCTCGGAGGCAAGATGCTGGGCCGTCACCACCATGCCGTGCTCGCCCTTGGCAGGGGCTGGCGAAGCAGCGAAGACCACTGCCGATGGCGTGAAGGCAAGCGTGAGCGAAAGGCTGACGGCAATCAGCGTTCGGCGAGTGAGATGCATGGCGGGGCTCCAGGGCGTGGGGACGCCTAGAAGAACCCTTCGGCGCGGGTTAGTCCAATAACAATTGTATAAGTGTTTGAGAGAGTCCCCTCACCCGGATGAGGGGACCGGCTCGGCCTCAAACAATCCCGCCGCCGCCTCCGGCGACCGCCGGACGCTCCGCCGCAACCTTGGCCCGGTAGCCGGCCTGACGATAGGCCGCGACCGGATCGATGACGCCGCCGGTGCGCAATCGCGCCATGGCGAGGATCGGCTCGACATCGGTGCGATACGCCGCCTTCAAGGTCTGCGTGGCCATCAGCGCGTCGTTGGCCTCCTGGAAGCCTTCCAGCGCCCTGCGGTCGACCAAAAGCGCCTGCGCGTAGGCGCGCTGCACCTCGACCGCCGACAGCATCAGGCTTTCGATCGGGTCGGTGACGTTGTGGCTCTGGTCGAGCATATGCGCGGGGTTGAAGCCTTTGGCGCCGGACGGCTCAGCATCGACCAGCTCGTTGAAGACGAGGAACAGCCGGTAGGGATCGATCGAGCCGGCATCGAGGTCGTCGTCGCCATATTTGGAATCGTTGAAGTGGAAGCCGCCCAGCTTGCCGAACTGGATCAGCCGCGACACGATCATCTCGATGTTGACGTTGGGCGCATGATGGCCGAGGTCGACCAGGCAGAAGGCCTTGTCGCCGAGCTCCTTGGCGATGATGTAGTTGGTGCCCCAGTCCTGCACCACCGTCGAATAGAAGGCCGGTTCATACATCTTGTGTTCGGTGAACAGCCGCCAGTCGTCCGGCAGGCCTGCATAGATCTCGCGCATGGCGTCGAGGTAGCGTTCGAAGGCTTTGGCGAAATTGACCTGGCCTGGAAAGTTCGAGCCGTCGCCGATCCACACCGTCAGCGCCTTCGAGCCGAGCGTCCTGCCGATCTCGACGCATTCGAGATTGTGCTCGACCGCCTGCTGGCGCGTGCCGGCATCGGCATGCGAAAGCGACCCGAATTTGTAGGAAAGCTTCTGATCCTTGGTATCCGAGAAGGTGTTGGAGTTCATGGCGTCGAAGCCGAGGCCGAAGCGGGACGCCGCCTGCTTCAGCCGCTTCGGATCAGCCTTGTCCCACGGGATGTGCAGCGACACCGTCGGCGTCGCCTGCGTCAGCTGGCTGATGACGGCGCAATCCTCGATCTTGTCGAAGATGTCGCGCGGCTCGCCGGGGCCGGGAAAGCGGGCAAAGCGCGTGCCGCCGGTGCCGACGCCCCAGGACGGGATCGCCACGGCGAACTTTTCCACCTTGTCGCGGATGGCATCGATGGCGATGCCGCGCCGGTCGAGACGCTCGCCGAGCGAGGCATAGTCGCGTTCGAGGTCGGCCTTGCGCGCGGCGTTATGGCCGGCGACGAGGTCAGCAGAGATGATGGTTTCGGACAAAAGCTATTCCTCCCAAGACTTCGTTCGGCCGGTGCCGCCCCTCACCCGCCCTTCAGGCACCTTCTCCCCGCAAGCGGAGAGAAGGGAAGTACATCTAGCGCGTAAAGCTCTGCGCGTTGCCGGCGTCGACGTTGATAATGTTGCCGGTCGACTTGGCCGACATGTCGGAGGCGAAGAAGTAGATCGCTTCGGCAATGTCCTCCGGGAACACAGAGCGCTTCAGCATCGAGCGCGAGCGGTAATGCTCCTCGAGGTCGTCGGTCGACATCTTGTAGGCGGCGGCACGCTGTTCTTTCCACTCGCCGGACCAGATCTTGGAGCCGCGCAGCACGGCGTCCGGATTGACGACGTTGACCCTGATCTGGGCCTCCGCACCCTCCAGCGCCAGGCAGCGCGCGAGATGGATCTCGGCGGCCTTGGCGGTGCAATAGGCGGCGGCGTTCGGCGAAGCGGCGAGCCCGTTCTTGGAGGCGACGAAGACGACGTTGCCGCCGATCTTTTGGGCGCGGAACAGGCGGAAGGCCTCGCGCGAGACAAGGAAATAGCCGGTGGACAGGATGTCCATGTTCTTGTTCCAGAGCGCCAGCGTGGTTTCCTCGATTGGCGCCGAGGAGGCAAGGCCGGCATTCGAAACCAGGATGTCGACGCCGCCGAACTCGACCGCCGTCTCGGCGAAGCCCGAGGCGACCTGATCTTCCGATGTGACATCGACCCGCACCAGCCGTACGAAGTCCTTGCCATAGGCCTTCGACAGCTCGTCATTGGCTGCCGCGAGTGCCGTCTCGTCGATGTCGGCCAGCACCACGCAAGCGCCTTCGCGCAACAGCCGGTTGGCGGTGGCGCGGCCGATGCCGCCGGCGCCGCCGGTGACCAGTGCGATCTGGCCAGCCAGCGCCTTCGGCTTCGGCAGGCGCTGCAGCTTGGCTTCCTCGAGCAGCCAGTATTCGATGTCGAAGGCCTCCTGTGCAGGCAGGCCGACATAGGACGAGACCGTCGAGGCGCCGCGCATGACGTTGATGGCGTTGACGTAGAATTCGCCCGAGATACGCGCCGTCGCCTTGTCGCCGGCAAAGGTGAACATGCCGACGCCGGGCATCAGATAGACGACGGCATTCGGATCGCGAATGGCGGGCGAATCCGCGTGTTTGCAGCTGTCGTAGTAGGCCTGGTAGCCGACGCGATAGGCGGCGATGTCGTCGGCAAGCCGGTCGATAACCGCGTCGACGTCCGGGTTCTTCGGATCGAACTCGATCACCAGCGGGCGGATCTTGGTGCGCAGGAAATGGTCCGGGCATGATGTGCCCAGCGCCGCCAGCGGGCGCAGATCCCTGGAGTTGACGAATTCGAGTACGGCCGGCTGGTCGTCGAAATGGCCGAGCTTGTGGCTCTTTTCGGAGATCAGGCCGCGGATCCTCGGCATCAGTTTGGCGGCGATGGCGCGCCGGGCCTGCGCGTCGAGGGACTTCACCACCTCGCCGCCGAAGATAGCCACGCCTTCCGACCGACGCTCGAACCATTCGATCGCCTGATTGATCACCGAGATCGTCGTCTCGTAGCACTCCTTCGGCGTGTCGCCCCAGGTGAACAGGCCGTGGCTTTCAAGCACAACGCCCCTGGCATCGGGATTTTCGAGGCAGAATTTCTCCAGCCACAGGCCGAGCTCGAAGCCCGGCCGCTTCCACGGCAGCCAGCCGATGGCATCGCCGAAGACCTCCTTGGTGATCGCCTTGGAATCCTTGGCTGCGGCAATGGCAATGATGGCGTCGGGATGCATGTGGTCGACGCACGCCTTCGGCACGAAGGCATGCAGCGGGGTGTCGATCGAGGCCGCGCGCGGATTGAGGTTGAAGGTGCAGTGCGCCAGATAGCCCACCATCTCGTCCTCATGCGCGAGGCCGCGATAGAGACCCTTAAGCGCGCGCAGCTTGTCCATATAGAGGGTGGCGAAGCCGTCGAGCTTGATCGAGGCGCTGTCGCCGCCGGAACCCTTGACCCAGAGCACCTCGACATCCTCGCCGGTCAGCGGATCCTTCTGCCGGACCTTGGACGAGGTGTTGCCGCCGCCATAATTGGTGACGCGCTTGTCGGAGCCCAGCGTGTTCGAGCGATAGACCAGAAGCTCGGGACCGCTCATCCCCTGGGCTTTTGCATCGTCCCACAGATTGGCGAGGCGCGAGCCGGAGCGCTTGTCGAGCATAGGTATCCTCCCTTGGAGCGCGGACGCCGCACTCCTCTTTTCTCGCGGCGAATGTCTACGCAAGCGACGCTGTTGTCAATCACAAACGATCAATATCGATCATATTGCACTGCACAATGAAAATATATGATCGGAAATGATTGACAGTGCGCGCTTTCTGGTGCCTGATGGCCAGGCAGGGAGGAACCATGCACGAAAAAGAGCGCCATAGGATCATTCTGTCCGCCGTCCAGGAAAAGCCGGTGGTGACGGTGCAGGAGATGGTCGAGCTGACGGATTCCTCCGAAGCGACGATCCGGCGCGATATCGCGGCGCTGCATGTGCAGAAGCGGCTGCGCCGGGTGCGCGGCGGCGCCGAGGCGATCTCACCGCCGCAGTTCATCGGCCTTGCCGGCCGGCCCTTCTCGGTCAACGAGACGCTGAACGCGGCGCAGAAGCGGGCGATCGCGCGGGAAGCGGTGAACCTCTGCCAGGACGGCGAGCCGATCATCATCAACGGCGGCACCACCACCTTCCAGATGGTGCATTTCCTGACAGGCCGCCGCATGCCGATATTCACCAACTCCTTCCCGATCGCCGAGCATCTGCTCAAGCATTCGAAGAACACGGTGATGCTTTCCGGCGGCACAATCTACCGCGAGCAGAACATCATCCTGTCGCCCTTCGACAATGACGTGACGCGCAACTTCTATGCGCGACGCATGTTCATGGGCGCGCAAGGCCTGGGGCCGCTCGGGCTGATGGAGGGCGACCCGCTCCTGATCCAGGCCGAGCAGAAGCTGATCGACCAGGCCGACGAACTGGTGGTGCTGGTCGATTCCTCGAAATTCCGCATGCGCTCCAGCCTGATCCTGTGCGGGCTGACGCGCATCGCGACCGTGATCACCGACGAGGGCATCGAGGACCGCGAAGCCAAGATGCTGGAGGCAGCAGGCGTGACGCTGGTCGTCGCCCGCAAGCCGTCAAGCGACAAGGAAGAATCTTCACTGCAGGCCTGAGATCACCTCACGCCCGCGGCGGCGATGGAATGCAACGCTCAAGGGAGGAATATTCGATGAGCTTTTTGAAGAAACTGCTGGTCACCGCGGCCTTTTCCGCCGCCATGTTCGTGAATGCCGCCTATGCCGAGAACGTCAAGATCGCGCTGGTGGTGAAGTCGCTCGGCAACGGCTTCTTCGACGCCGCCAACAAGGGCGCCGAGGAAGCGGCCAAGGAACTGGGTGATGTCACCGTCATCTACACCGGCCCGACCAAGGCGACCGCGGAAGCGCAGATCGAGGTGATCAACTCGCTGATCGCGCAGAAGGTCAACGCGATCGCCGTTTCGGCCAATGACGCCGACGCGCTGGTGCCGGTGCTGAAGAAGGCGATGGATCGCGGCATCACGGTGATCTCGTGGGACTCCGGTGTCGCCAAGGAAGGCCGCCAGCTCCACCTCAACCCGTCCGACACCAACCTGATCGGCGAGACCATCATCAAGCTCGCCGCCGACTACCTGCCGGAAGGCGGCGATGTCGCGATCCTGTCGGCCTCATCGACCGCGACCAACCAGAACGCCTGGATCGAGGCGGCGAAGAAAGTGCTGCCGGAGAAGTTCCCGAAGATCAAGCTGGTCGCCACCGTCTATGGCGATGACGATTCAGCCAAGAGCACCGACGAAGCCAAGGGCCTGTTGAAGTCCTATCCGAACCTCAAGGCGATCATCGCGCCGACCACAGTGGGCGTCGTCGCCGCCGCGCAGGTCGTGACCGATGAGAACCTGATCGGCAAAGTCAACGTCACCGGCCTGGCGCTGCCGTCCGAGTTCAAGAAGTTCATCGACAACGGCGCCAGCCAGGCGGTGGCGCTGTGGAACCCGATCGACCTCGGCTACTCGGCCATCTATCTGGCCCATGACCTGGCGGTGAAGAAGGAAGAAGCCAAGCCCGGCGCCACGCTGTCGATCGGCCGCGTCGGCAAGGTAACGCTCGACGATACCAACTCGGCCGCGATGGCTCCGCCCTTCCAGTTCGACAAGACCAACATCGAGAAGTTCTCCAAGATCTATTGATCCTTGTCGACTTCAAGCTCATGCGGCGGGACAATTGTCCCGCCGCATCTTCAAACGGACCTTCTCTCAGGGCCTGATACGAATATGGACACGACAGCCCAGCACAAAGTGGAGACGGCGCGGCCTGAGCCTTCGAGCTCGACCCCAAGCGCCAGCCCGCGCCTGACTCTTTCGGGTATCTCCAAGAGTTTCCCGGGCGTGCGCGCCCTGCACAATGTGAGCCTGTCGCTCTATCCGGGACAGGTGACCGCACTGATCGGCGAGAACGGCGCCGGCAAGTCGACGCTGGTCAAGATCATGACTGGCATCTACCAGCCCGATGCCGGCGACATCAGCATCGACGGCCAAGCCGCGACGTTGCCCAGCGCGCATGCCGCCTTCGGCCACGGCATCACCGCCATCCACCAGGAAACAGTGCTGTTCGACGATCTGTCGGTCGCCGAAAACATCTTTCTCGGCCACGCGCCGCGCACCCGCTTCGGCACCATCGACTGGCGCACCATGCGCAAAAACGCCCGCGAGGTGCTGGAGACGATGCGCGCCGGCCATATCGACGCCGATGCCCGGCTGAAGGATCTCGGCATCGCCAACAAGCATCTGGTGGCGGTGGCGCGCGCCATGTCGATCGATGCGCGCATCGTCATCATGGACGAGCCGACGGCGGCGCTGTCGATGAAGGAGATCGAGGAGCTTTTCCTCCTGATCGAGTTCCTGAAGAGCGAAGGCAAGGCGGTGCTCTTCATCAGCCACAAGTTCGACGAGATCTACCGCATCGCCGACCGCTACACCGTCTTCCGCGACGGCGAGATGGTGGGCGAAGGCCTGCTCAAGGACACCGGCCAGAACGAGATTGTGCGCATGATGGTCGGCCGCAACGTCGACCACATTTTCCCTGAGCGTAAGCCGAAGATCGGCGCGCCGGTGCTTTCCGTCTCCGGGCTGTCGCATCCGACCGAGTTCGACGAGATCGGCTTCGAATTGCGCAAGGGCGAGATCCTCGGCTTCTACGGCCTGGTCGGCGCCGGGCGCAGCGAGGTGATGCAGGCGATCGCCGGCATCACCCGCACCAGCCGGGGCACGATCACTCTGGACGGCAAGCCGATCGCGCCCAAATCGGCCGCGGATTCGATCGAGGCCGGCATCGTCTACGTGCCGGAGGAGCGCGGCAAGCAGGGCGTGGTGATCGGCCTGCCGATCTTCAAGAACGTGTCGCTGCCATCGCTCGCGCGCACCTCGAAATCCGGCGTGCTGAGACTCGCGGAAGAGTTCGCGCTCGCCCGCTCCTACACCGAGCGGCTCGATCTGCGCGCCTCATCGCTCAGCCAGGATGTCGGTACGCTTTCCGGCGGCAACCAGCAGAAGGTCGTCATCGCCAAATGGCTGGCGACGGCGCCGAAGGTGATCATCCTCGACGAGCCGACCAAGGGCATCGACATCGGCTCCAAGGCCGCCGTGCACGGCTTCATGGCCGAGCTGGTCGCGCAAGGGCTGTCGGTGATCATGGTGTCGTCGGAACTGCCCGAAATCCTCGGCATGTCGGACCGCGTCGTGGTCATGCGCGAAGGCCGCATCGCGGCTACGTACGACAACAAGGGGCTCGACGCCGAGACGCTGGTGCGGACGGCAGCGGGGATCGCGGCATGAAGAACTTTTTTAAATACCGCGAGATCTGGCTGCTTGCCGGCATCGTGCTTCTGATCGGCCTGATCTCGACGCGTTTTCCCGGCTTCGCCGATCCGGCCAACCTGCGCCCGGTGTTCAACGACACCTCGATCCTGATGATCCTGGCGCTGGGACAGATGGTGGTGATCCTGACGCGTTCGATCGACCTTTCGATGGCGTCCAACCTCTGCTTCACCGGCATGGTGGTGGCGATGCTGAATGCCGCCCATCCGGCGATCCCGGTCCCGGCGTTGATCGCGATCGCGTTGCTCATTGGGCTCGTGCTCGGCGCCATCAACGGCTTGCTTGTGTGGCGGCTCAACATCCCCTCGATCGTGGTGACGCTGGGCACCCTCACCATCTATCGCGGCGCGACCTTCGTCGTCTCCGGCGGTGCCTGGGTCAATGCCGACCAGATGAGCCCGGACTTCATCAATTTCCAGCGCGTCGCCTTCCTCGGCCTGCCGGTGCTGTCGTGGATCGCGCTTTTCGTGATCGCGCTGTTCTTCCTGGTGATGACGCGCACGCAGATCGGCCGCTCGATCCACGCCATCGGCGTCAACCCGACCGCGTCGGTCTACGCCGGCATCGATGTCGGCCGCACCAAATTCATCGTCTTCTGCATTTCCGGCATGATCGGCGGGCTCGCCGGATACTTATGGATCTCGCGCTATGTGATCGCCTCGGTCGAGGTCGCCAACGGTTATGAGCTCAACATCATAGCGGCTTGCGTGATCGGCGGCATCTCGATCGCCGGCGGCATCGGCTCCGTCGGCGGCGCGGTGCTCGGCGCGCTGTTCCTCGGCATCATCTCCAACGCGCTGCCGGTCATCAACATCTCGCCCTTCTGGCAGATGGCGATCTCGGGCACCGCCATCATCCTGGCCGTGGTGCTCAACGCGCGCGGCGAACGCCGGCAGGGCCGCATCATCCTGAGAAAGGCGGAAGCGGCATGACCGACACTCCTCACCCGCGCCATATCCCCGACCGGCTCGACAAGCCGCTCTCGTCGGCGGTCTTTTCGTGGGAGGCGCTGCTCGTCGTGATCGCGGTTCTCATCTTCGCGGTCAACAGCTTTGCCTCGCCCTATTTCCTTGATCCGTGGTCGCTGTCTGACCTGACCTTCAACTTCACCGAAAAGGGCCTGATCGCGCTCGCCATGGCGCTGCTGATCATTTCCGGCGAGATCGACCTGTCGGTCGCCGCGATCGTGGCGCTCGCCTCGACCATGATGGGCATGGCGGTACAGGCAGGCGCCGGCACGCCGGTGCTGGTGGCGATCGGCATCGCCGTCGGCCTCGGCTGCGGCGCCTTCAACGGGCTGCTGGTCACCCGGCTCGGCCTGCCGTCCATCGTCGTCACCATCGGCACGATGAGCCTGTTCCGCGGCATCGCCTTCATCATCCTCGGCGACCAGGCCTACAAGGGCTATCCGGAGAGCTTCGCCTTCTTCGGCCAGGGCTATGTCTGGTGGGTCTTCTCGTTCGAGCTGGCGCTGTTCCTCGTCGCGGCGCTCGTTTACTGGTTCGTGCTGCATCGCACGAGCTTCGGGCGGCGCGTCTTTGCCATCGGCAACAATCCGGTCGCCTGCCAGTTCTCCGGCGTGCGCGTCGACCGCATCAAGTTCATCCTGTTCTGCCTGACCGGGCTGATGTCGGGCATCGCCTCGGTGCTGATCACCTCGCGGCTCGGCTCGACAAGGCCGTCGATCGCGCAGGGCTATGAGCTCGAGGCGATCACCATGGTGGTGCTGGGCGGTGTTTCGATCCTCGGCGGCGCAGGCAGCATCCTCGGCGTCGTGCTCGCCGCCTTCATCATGGGGCTGGTGACGTTCGGTCTCGGCTTGCTCAACGTGCCGGGCATCGTCATGTCGATCTTCATCGGCCTGCTGCTGATCATCGTCATTGCGCTGCCCATCGTCTGGCGGCGATTGCGCGAAGGGCGCTTCGCCTGATGGAAAAATATGCCTTCAAGATGAAGCTCAATCCCGGCATGAAGGCCGAGTACAAGCGCCGCCACGACGAGATCTGGCAGTCGCTGGTGGGACTTTTGAAGCAGGCCGGCGTCTCCGATTATTCGATCCATCTCGACGAGGAAACCAACACCCTGTTCGGCGTCCTGTGGCGGCGTGACGACCACGGCATGGCCGAGCTGCCCAGGCATCCGGTGATGCAGCGCTGGTGGGCGCATATGGCCGACCTCATGGAGACCAGGGCCGACAACGAGCCGGTGGCGATGCCGCTCGAAACAATGTTCCATATGGCATGATCCGCCACGTCGCCGTCATCGATATCGGCAAGACCAACGCCAAGGTGGCGCTGGTCGACCTCGCCACCATGCAAGAGGTGGCGCTGCGCCGCACCGCTAACGCCGTTTCCACCGACGGCCCCTACCCACATCACGATATCGAGCGCCTGTGGGCTTTCATCCTGGAAAGCCTGGCGGCGCTCCACCGACAGCAGCGCATCGACGCGATCTCGATCACAACCCATGGCGCGACGGGGGTCCTGGTCGATGCCGAAGGCCAGCTTGCGCTGCCGGTGATCGACTATGAATTCGCCGGGATCGACGATCTGGCGCAGGACTATGATGCAGTCCGCCCGCCCTTTCCCGAGACGGGCACGCCGCGCCTGCCGGCTGGCCTGAACATTGGCGCGCAGCTTTTCTGGCAGCAGATGCAATTTCCGGCCGAATTCGCCAAGGCGGGCGCTATCCTGATGTATGCGCAGTACTGGGCGTTGCGTCTCACCGGTGTCGCTGCAAACGAAGTGACGTCGCTTGGTTGCCACACCGATCTGTGGAACCCGTGGAAGGCCGACTATTCGTCACTGGTCGACAGAATGGACTGGCGGCGGTTGATGGCGCCGGTGCGGCCGGCGAGGGACCGGCTCGGGCCGATCCTGCCGGCGATTGCGCAACGGACCGGGCTCGACCTGCAAACGCCGGTGTTCTGCGGCTTGCACGATTCCAATGCCTCGCTGCTGCCTCATCTATTAGCCGACCGACCGCCCTTCTCCGTCGTTTCGACCGGCACCTGGGTGGTTTCGATGGCGGTGGGCGGCAGGAAGGTCGAGCTCGACCCGGCGCGCGACACGCTGGTCAACGTCAATGCGCTCGGCGACCCCGTGCCTTCGGCCCGCTCCATGGGCGGGCGCGAGTTCTCGCTGCTGACCGGGGGGCAGCCGCAGGAGTGGAGCGAGGAGGATGCTTCCGCGGTGCTGGCGCGAAAGACCTTGCTTCTGCCTTCCGCGCAGCAAGGCTCAGGCCCCTTCCCGCATCGCAGCGCGCAATGGGTCAATGCCGAGAGCCTGAGCCCCGGCCAACGCTTCGCCGCCATCTCCTTCTATCTGGCGCTGATGACCTCGACCTGTCTCGAGCTGATCGGCGGCGACGGACCGACGACGGTCGAAGGGCCCTTCGCGCAGAACCGGCTTTTCATCCGCATGCTGGCGGCGGCAACTGGCAGGCCGGTCATTGCGTCGGAGACGTCGACCGGGACCAGCATCGGCGCGGCGCTGCTGGCGTCGAACAACACACCCGCGATGAGCAGGGGCGAGCGCACCGAACCGCTGGCTGAGCGCGCCTGGAGTGATTATGCGCACGCGTGGCGGCAGGCCGTCAGGGCATAGGGTGCGTCGTTGCTATCCGGCTCTGCTTGACGTCAATGACGGAGACTGCTCAGCCCGCGGTCCCGTAAACCAGCCCCCGCGGATCGATCTCCGGCTTGCGGCCCGCAACGACATCGGCGAGGAATTTTCCGGAGCCGCAGGCCATGGTCCAGCCGACATGGCCGTGGCCGGTGTCGAGATAGAGGTTGCGGTACTTCGCCTGGCCGATGACCGGCACGGAGTTCGGCATCATCGGCCTCAAGCCGGCCCATAGCACCGCCTTCTTCTCGTCGAAGGAACCAGGGAAAAGGTCCTTGCCTGTTTCCAGGATGGTTCTGAAATCGCGCGGCTTGAAGCTGCGGTCGAAGCCGGTGAACTCCGCCGTCGAGGACATCCGCAGCCGATTGCCCAGCCTGGAATAGCCGATCAGCCGGTCCTCGTCGGCGCCGCCCATGGTCGGCCCCTTGCTCTCGTCCTCCAGGGGAATCGTCGCTGTATAGCCCTTCACCGGGTAGACGGGCAGGTCGATGCCGTAACGGCGGCCGATGAGGCCGCTTTCCGGCCCCATGGAAATGACGACGGCGTCACCCGTGACCGGGCCGGCCGAGGTCATGACGGCGCGCACGTGATCGCCTTCGATGTCCAGACCCTGGACCGTCGTGCCGAACAGGAATTTGACGCCGAGCTTTTCGGCCGCATAGGCGGCGAGCCCGTCGGTGAACTGCTTGGAATCGCCGGTCTGGTCGATCGGCGAATAGACGCCGCCGGCGATCTTGTGCTTCACGCCCGCGAGCCCCGGCTCCAGCTCCACCAGCCGGTCGCGGCCGACGATCTCGATCGGCAGGCCGTGCTCGGCGAGATAGCGGTAATTGTCGGTGCCGGTGTCAAAACTCTTCTGCGAGCGGAAGAAGTAGACGATGCCCCGCTTGCGTTCGTCATAGTGGATGCCGGTCGCGTCCGAGAGCGCATTGATGCAGTCGCGCGAATAGAGCGCCAGCCTGAGCTTGACGTTGGTGTTGGCGCGCAGGCGCGTCACCGTGCATTCGCGCAGGAAGCGCAGGCTCCAGGCATAGAAGTAGGGGTCGAGACGCAGCCTGACCTTGATGCCGAGATCGTGGTTCCACAGCCCGCGCAGAAAGGTCTTCAGCGCCGCCGGCGAGGCCCAGGCGGTGGCGTCGCCCGGCGAGACCAGGCCGGCATTCGACTGGCTGGTGCCGCGCGCCGCCGCTTCATGGCGCTCGATGACCGTCACCTCATGGCCGTCGCTGGCCAGATAGTACGCCGCCGCCGTGCCAACCACGCCGGCCCCGAGCACCACAATTTTCATGCCGTCCCCTCAAGGATCGAAATCGGCGACGCGCCTCCATGCGCCGACTCTGGATCCTCAATAGCGCGTCCCGACACGCCGGACGAGCCCTTGGCCCAACAGGTCAGCTTCGCACGGAGTTCTTGCCGGTCAGGATGCGTTCCCAGGCCAGCGCATCCTTGACGATCTGGTCGAGGTCGTCGCGCTGCGGCGTCCAGCCGAACTCCTTGCGGGCAAGGTCGGAGTTGGCGACCACGGCGGCGGCGTCGCCGGGGCGGCGGTCGCCCATGCGGACGTCGAAATCATGGCCGAAGGCGCGGCGCACGCTGTCTATGACTTCGAGCACCGAATAGCCATGGCTGTAGCCGCAATTAGCGACGAGGCTCTCGCCGCCCCCACGCAGCCGCTGCAGCGCCAGCCGATGCGCCGCCGCCAGGTCGCTGACATGGATGTAGTCGCGGATGCAGGTGCCGTCCGGCGTCGGATAGTCCTTGCCGAAGACCTGCATGAAGGGCCGCTTGCCGAGCGCGGTCTCGCAGGCGACCTTGATCAGATGCGTGGCGCCGGGCGTCGACTGGCCGGTGCGGCCCCTGGGATCGGCCCCGGCGACGTTGAAATAGCGCAGCGCCGTGTAGCGGATGTCGTGCGCGATGGCGGCATCGCGCAGCATCCACTCGCTCATCAGCTTGGAGAGGCCGTAAGGCGATTCCGGCGCCAGGCGCGCATCCTCGCGCACCGGCTCCAGCCCGGCGCCGCCATAAACGGCGGCGGTGGAGGAGAAGATGAAATGCGGCACCCCTTCGCGCACCGCCGTCTCGATCAGCGTGCGGGTCTTGCAGGTGTTGTTCTCGTAGTAGCCGAGCGGATCGGAAACCGATTCCGGCACCACGATCGAGCCGGCAAAGTGGATGATGGCGTCGACCTTGTTCTCGCGGATGATCCGGCCGACCAGATCGCGGTCGGCGACGTCGCCGACAATCAGCTTCGCCTCGGGCGCCACTGCCCACTCGAAGCCGGTGGAAAGCCGGTCGAGCACGACGACGCTTTCGCCGGCGTCGAGAAGCTCCCAGACCATGTGGCTGCCGATATAGCCGGCACCGCCCGTCACCAAAACCGTCATCATATACCTCGCTGATCAAGATTTATCGGAAACTGTCTCAACAGCCACCGTGCTGGAAACCCCGCCGCAAAGCCTGTTAAAGCGCATCGCATCGAAACGGATTCCATCGACGCGCTCTGAGTTTGTTTTTCGATGCATGTCGTTTTCACCAAAAACCGCTGTGCACTTTTGGCCTACATGCATTCGCCACCTTAAATGTTAAGTCTGTAACAGTTCCTCCTGCCCGAGGCATCGTATCGAAACAAAACTCGTTCACACCCCGGGAATAGGCCACGATCCGGCATCGTTAGGAACAGGCCCGGGGCGTGGCATTTTGACCGGTGGGGCGCGGTGGACGTGCATCAGGCCAGTGACTATGATCCGCCGCAAAATTGGGAAGCCGACATGAATTACCAGCGGTTCTTCGAGGACGCGATCGACCAGCTCCATGCGGAGCGGCGCTACCGCGTTTTCGCCGATCTCGAGCGCATCGTGGGCAGGTTCCCGCGCGCCATCTGGCGTTCCAACGGCCGCGCCCAGGAAATCACCGTCTGGTGCTCCAACGACTATCTCGGCATGGGCCAGAACGGAGACGTCATCGCCGCCTTCCAGACCGCGGCCGGCAAGATGGGCTCGGGCGCCGGCGGCACCCGCAACATCTCCGGCACGTCCAACCCGCTGGTCGAGCTCGAGCATGAGCTGGCCGACCTGCACGACAAGGAAGCCGCGCTCGTCTTCACCTCCGGCTTCGTCTCCAACGAGGCCTCGATCTCGACCATCGCCAGGCTTTTGCCCAACTGCCTGGTGCTCTCCGACGAATTGAACCACGCCTCGATGATCGAGGGCGTGCGCC
>NZ_SRUU01000005.1:31235-283016 GCF_004791585.1 Mesorhizobium sp. M1C.F.Ca.ET.210.01.1.1 | reverse complement strand
CATGCTTTTGCGCTAAGCATATAGGAGGTCGGGCCGATATGAGAAACGCGTACTGCGCGGCGATGAGGATCTAGTCAACACTCATCCAAATGGATCCTGTGGCCGCATAGGCCTAAGTTCCGACGACACTCGACACCATCAGCAACCTACTTCCATCCTCAACGCCGAGGCTTGACAGAGCGGGTCTTACGCCGACGGACGTCCAACGCCACCGCAATTGAGCCCGCTTGTCACCCTATTGCCCGAGAGGCTCCATTGCTATTGACACGAAGGATGCTCTCGATGAGGTCCTTCTCCCGGAATGGCTTGTTGACCAACGGTACGTCTGGCGGTCGGTTTGCAATTGCATCACCGTCGGCATAGCCGGTTATCATCACCGCCGGCCAATCGGAGCGCAGGTTGCGTGCGAAGCGGATTACCTCGACTCCCGACACGAGCGGCATTGCAAAATCGGTGACTATTACGTCGAAGTCATGCGGCGTCCGTTCGATCATTGCGAGCGCTTCGGCGCCCCCTGATGCACAGGTTACCGCGAAGCCGCGTTGCCGAAGCGATTCCGCAGTCAGCTGCCGCAACCCACTGCTATCGTCGATCAATAGAAGCGACGGGAGCATCCCTCCTGCAGCTTCGACCTGAGCGTGCTCTGCATCTGTCTCAGCTGGGCTACCTGCCAACTCCTCCGCCGAGCGCGGCAGCCACAGCTCCATCGAGGTTCCGCGCCCAACGACACTGTCTATGCGTAGAGCCCCACCCGACTGCTTCATAAAACCGTACACGGTACTGAGACCCAGGCCTGTGCCTTTGCCAACTGGCTTGGTGGTGAAGAAAGGCTCGATGACTTTACTGAGAATGTTCTGCGGAATGCCCGCACCGGTATCCTTGACGATGATGACCACATAATCCCCGGGCACCAGATCTTCGGACGCTATCTCAATCGTCCGATTTTGTGCGCGCACGGCAATTGTCCCACCGGAAGGCATTGCGTCGCGAGCATTGAAAACCAGATTCATCAACGCCAGCTCCAATTGGCCGACGTCCACGCGTGCGCGCCAAACCGAGTTGTCGACCAACCATTCAAAGCGGATCAAGCCGCCCAACACCGGCGCCACCAAGCCGTTCATTGTATCTTCGAGCGCCGCCAAACGCACTGAAGCCGGCTTCAGATTTTGACGACGCGAAAAGGCGAGCATCCGCGTGACAAGTTCGGCACCTTGCTTCGCAGAATGGCGGGTAAGTTCAACCACCCTTCTTGCCTGCTCGTCGAGCGTAACGTGCCGCTCCAGCAATCCCAATCCGCTCAGAACCGCGGCCAGCAGATTGTTGAAATCATGAGCCAGCCCGCCCGTCAGTTTTCCGACGGCGTCGAGGCGTTGTGATTGAAGAAGTTGGTCTTCAAGTTCGCGCCGCTCGGTCACGTCAAGCAGCGTACCCAGGATTTCAGGTCTGCGTCCGTCGGCACCTTTTGACATGATGCCCTGGTCGAGAAAGATGCGATACTTGCCATCGGCGCACTGCCAACGGAATTCGCATGTATACGAGCCTGTTATCTTTGCCGCCAGCAACGCTTCCCTAACTTTAGGCCGGTCCTCCGGATGCACCCGGCTCAGGCCGAACCGCGGGTCGGATGTCAGTCGCTCCGGAGGAAATCCCGTCAATCGTTCAATGCCACTAGTCACAAAGCGGGCTGCAAAGGGCGGCTCTGCGGCCCGCGCATGAAAACACACGGGCAAGGATGCAAGAATGGCTTCCTGCCGCTCTTCGGCAGTACGCAGCGACCGCTCGGCCTCCAGCTTTTGTTTTTCGGCCTGCAACGCCTTCGCCAACAACGCCTGCTCAGCAATAGCCTTGCGCTGAATCTCAAGCGTCTTTTCGTGAAGCTCGACAAATACCGCCACTTTGGATCGCAGCATGACCGGATCGAAAGGCTTGAACACATAGTCCACCGCTCCGGCGTCGTAGCCGCGCAGCATATGGGCTTCTTCCTTATTGATGGCCGTGAGGAAAATGAGAGGCGTTCGTTTGGACTGTTCGCGCTGCCGGATCAAAGCGGCTGTCTCGTACCCGTCGAGACCGGGCATCAACACATCCAGCAAGATAACAGCGAAATCCTCCTTCAGAAGGCAACGCAGCGCCTCCTCGCCGGATTGCACCGTAACCACTTCCGCAATTGGAGTGAGAACTTCATCGATGGCCACGAGATTCCGTTCGTCATCATCGACCGCGAGGATCCGTGCCTTTGCCGGGGTGTCCGCCAACTGCACGATCTCCAATTTTTTCGGACGAACCCGCGACGGCTTTTGCATCGGCGCCCCTCAGTTTACTGACACGAGCAGACTTTGGGATGTCTCGATCCGGGCCCGGCAGCGACCGATCCAGACCCGCAGGAGTGCCAGCAACAGGTCGAGATCGACAGGCTTGGCAATGTAGTCGGAAGCACCGGCTTCCAAGCACTTCTGCCGATCACCTTTCATTGCCTTGGCCGTCACCGAAATCAGCGGGATGTGAGCGATGACGGGCGTGTTGCGAATCCTTCTCATCGTCTCATAGCCGTCCATTTCTGGCATCATGATGTCGATCAAGGCTGCGTCGACGTCGGGGTTGTCCTCCAGCAAAGCAATGCCATCGCGACCGCGTTCGGCGTGGAGGACTTCGATATCGTAGGTTTCCAGGACGCTGGTCAGGGAATAGATGTTTCGAATATCGTCATCGACAATCAGGACTTTTGCGCCCGCGAGACTGGATTTGTCGTCCGGGCGCCCATCCCTTGCTCCGTTGTCCTCGCGTAATCCTCCAGGAAGGGTCGCAGATATATGCAAGGCCAATTGAGCAAAATTCTCGGCCCGCGGGACATCGTTCCAAGCCGGATTGAGCGCTAGCACCTGTTCAATCGCTTCCGAGTGGGGGGCGAAGAAAAGAAGTGGGGGCAGACCATCGGGAAACTGGTCGGCAAGTTCGTCGAGCGCCTGCGCATTGTCCTTAGCAGACCTTCCGAGGCCGAGGACAATTGCATCAAATGAAGCGAGCTCAATATCGTCCGCGGCAGACGCGCGACCTATCGCAGTGACCGAGGTGACTCCGTCCCGGATAGTTTCGACCAAGGAAAGGCGCCGCTCGGAATCGGAGTCGGCGACGAGGACCCGTCGCTGGACGCGAAGCTTCCGCGAATGAATTTCCCGAAACACCTTCGTCAGCGCATCGGACGACACGGGCTTGGTAGAGATGCTCGCCGCGCCTTTGCGAGACAAATCTTCGAGGTCTTCCGCGCCAGAAATCACATGTATTGGAATACCTGTGGTCTTCGGATCGTGGCGCAGCAAGTCGAACAACACCCATCCATCGATGTCAGCAAGCCCGAGGTCCAGCGTGATCGCGTCTGGAACCAATTTACGGGCCAAGGCCAAGGTTCCCGAGCCTGCGGTCGACAACACCCCCTTCAGGCCAGCAGATCGCGCCAGGCCCAGCAGCAGACCGCCAAAGGTCGGGTCGTCCTCGACAATCAAAACGACCCGGTCCTCGGCCGTTATGGCATCGCGATCGTCAAGCAATTCCGGCGACGGCAAACCGGGGGGCGCTGCCGTCGTGGCAACGGCCTCAGTGGCTGGAAGCAGTTCTGGTTGGGTCGTCGCGCCAACGCTTGGACCATCCATGGGAATGATGAGCGTAAATGTCGATCCCTTCCCCGGCACGCTTTCAACCCTCAACTCGCCGCCAAGCAGACGGGCGATCTCGCGGCTTATCGAAAGGCCAAGACCGGTGCCCCCGTATTTGCGGCTGGTTGTGCCGTCGGCCTGCTGAAACGCCTCGAAGATCAGCTTCTGCTTGTCTTCCGGGATGCCGATCCCGGTGTCTGTCACGGCAATGGCCAGCGCTTTGATCGGCTGCTTGGCGCTATTGCGACGGCCGGTCTTCTCGACACGGAAGTTTAGGCTGACCTGACCTTCGGACGTAAACTTGAAGGCGTTCGACAAGAGGTTGAGGACGATTTGCTGCAGACGCTTCTCGTCCGTCCGTACGGCCTCTGGAAGAGCGGGATCGACATTGATTGTAAAGCCAAGTCCTTTGTCCGCTGCTAGCTGGCGGAAAGTCCGCTCCATATGCTGGCGCAGATGCGCAACAGGCATATCGTTGATGTCGATCGAGACAGTGCCGGACTCGATCTTCGACAAATCAAGGATGTCGTTGATGAGGCTAAGAAGATCGGTCCCGGCCGAATTAATAGTTCGCGCAAACTCAACCTGTTTGTCGTTGAGATTACCTTGCTGGTTGGTAGCAAGAAGGTTCGAAAGGATGAGCAATGAATTGAGCGGCGTTCTGAGCTCATGGCTCATATTGGCGAGGAATTCGGATTTGTACTTTGAGGTAAGGGCCAGTTGTTCAGCCTTCTCCTCCAGCGCCCTGCGTGCCATTTCGATTTCTAGATTTTTATTTTCAACCTGTTTCTTTTCGTTCTCCAGGAGTTGAGCCTTTTCCTGAAGCTCCTCATTCGTGGCGTGCAGTTCTTCCTGCTTTTTGGTGAGCTCGGTTTGGCGTGCCTGCAATTCGGATGTCAGCAATTGCGACTGCTTGAGCAGGCCCTCCGTGCGCATCGTGGCAGCGATGGTGTTGAGAACAATGCCGACGGATTCCATCAACTGGTTGAGGAACGACCGGTGCGTGTCCCGGAACTCGCTGAAGGATGCAAGCTCGATCACAGCCTTGACCTCATCTTCAAACAGAGCGGGCAGAATGATGATGTTCGCCGGCGAGGCACTACCAAGCCCCGACGTCACGCGCAGGAAATCTGGCGGGACGTTGTCAAGCATGATGACGCGCTTGTCGGCAGCACTTTGCCCCACGAGCCCTTCCCGGAGATCAAGTCGCTGCTTGATGGCTGCCTTGCTCTCGGCGCCGTAGGACGCCGCCAGCTCCAGATAGGACTCATCCTCGTCGCGGTTGGTCACATAAAATACGCCATATTGCGCGTTCACCAGCGGAGCGAGTTCCGACATGATGAGGCGTGACACAGTGGCCAGATCGCGCTCGCCTTGGAGCATTCGCGAGAAGCGTGCGAGATTGGTCTTCAGCCAATCCTGTTCGGCGTTTTTCAACGTCTGATCCTTAAGGTTGTGGATCATCTCGTTGATGTTGTCCTTAAGCGCGGCGACCTCTCCAGAAGCCTCGACGCTGATCGAGCGCGTCAGATCGCCCTTCGTCACCGCCGTCGAGACCTCGGCAATTGCACGTACCTGAGTGGTCAGATTGGCCGCCAATTGATTGACGTTGTCCGTAAGGTCACGCCAGAGACCGGCTGCGCCCGGCACGCGTGCTTGGCCTCCCAGCTTGCCCTCGATACCGACTTCGCGCGCAACGTTGGTGACCTGATCGGCAAAGGTGGCGAGCGTTTCGATCATGCCATTGATGGTGTCCGCGAGGGAGGCGATTTCGCCCTTGGCGTCCACCGTCAGCTTTCGCTTGAGGTTGCCTTGCGCGACGGCAGTCACCACATCGGCGATGCCGCGCACCTGGTTGGTGAGGTTTGTGGCCATCAGGTTGACGTTGTCGGTCAAATCCTTCCAGGTGCCCGCAACGCCACGAACTTCAGCCTGACCTCCGAGCTTTCCTTCGGTGCCGACTTCGCGTGCCACGCGTGTCACCTCGCCCGCGAAGGAGTTCAGCTGGTCGACCATGGTGTTGATGGTCGACTTGAGCTCAAGAATTTCGCCCTTGACGTCGACAGTGATCTTCTTCGACAGATCGCCTCGCGCGACTGCCGTCGTCACCTCGGCGATGTTGCGAACCTGGCCCGTAAGGTTTTCGGCCATAGAGTTCACATTGTCGGTGAGATCCTTCCAGGTACCGGCCACCCCTCGCACCTGGGCTTGACCACCGAGCTTTCCTTCGGTGCCGAC
Source organism: Mesorhizobium sp. M1C.F.Ca.ET.210.01.1.1 (assembly GCF_004791585.1). Lineage (GTDB taxonomy): Bacteria > Pseudomonadota > Alphaproteobacteria > Rhizobiales > Rhizobiaceae > Mesorhizobium. Next base: position 277,128 of record NZ_SRUU01000005.1, on the reverse strand, counting down.
TTCACGCGCCACGCGTGTCACCTCGCCTGCGAAGGAATTCAGCTGATCGACCATGGTATTGATGGTCGACTTGAGCTCAAGAATTTCGCCCTTTACATCGACGGTGATCTTCTTGGAGAGGTCACCGAGCGCCACAGCGGTCGTCACTTCTGCGATGTTGCGCACCTGGCCCGTCAGGTTGGCCGCCATCGCGTTCACATTATCGGTCAGATCCTTCCAGGTGCCGGCCACGCCTCGAACCTGCGCCTGACCGCCGAGCTTGCCGTCCGAACCGACCTCGCGCGCCACGCGCGTGACTTCCGAGGCGAACGAGTTCAGCTGATCAACCATCGTGTTGATCACGTCCTTGATCTGCAGGATTTCTCCCAATGCGTCGACGGTGATTTTCTGGGTCAGGTCGCCGGTCGCGATCGCGGTTGCGACTTTGGACACATCACGCAACTGAACGGTCAGATTACCGGCCATCGCGTTGACGTTGTCAGTCAAGTCTTTCCACGTGCCGCCGACACCTTCGACATGGGCCTGACCACCCAGCTTGCCTTCCGAGCCGACTTCACGCGCCACACGCGTCACTTCCGAGGCGAAGGAGTTCAACTGGTCGACCATCGTGTTGACCGTGTCCTTGAGCTCCAGAATTTCGCCCTTGACGTCGACGGTGATCTTTTTGGAAAGATCGCCTCGGGCGACGGCCGTGGTCACCTCCGCGATGTTCCGAACCTGGCCAGTCAGGTTGGCGGCCATCAGGTTGACGTTGTCAGTCAGGTCTTTCCAGGTGCCGCCGACCCCCCTCACCTCGGCCTGGCCGCCAAGCTTGCCTTCCGTGCCCACTTCGCGCGCCACGCGCGTGACTTCCGAGGCGAATGAATTCAGCTGATCCACCATTGTATTGATGGTGTCTTTGAGCTCCAGGATTTCGCCCTGCACAGCGACAGTGATCTTTTTCGACAGGTCGCCCGAAGCAACCGCCGTTGTGACCTCGGCGATGTTACGCACTTGACCGGTCAGATTCTCCGCCATCGAATTGACGTTGTCGGTAAGGTCCTTCCACGTGCCAGCGACACCGCGGACTTGCGCCTGGCCTCCGAGTTTGCCCTCGGTGCCGACTTCGCGGGCAACTCGCGTGACCTCCGAAGCGAAGGAGTTCAGTTGGTCGACCATCGTGTTGATGGTGTTCTTGAGCTCGAGGATTTCGCCCTTCACGTCGACGGTGATCTTTTTCGACAGGTCCCCCAGAGCGACTGCCGTGGTCACTTCTGCGATGTTACGCACCTGACCGGTTAGATTTTCTGCCATGGAGTTGACGTTGTCGGTCAGGTCTTTCCAGGTGCCCCCGACACCCTCGACTCGTGCCTGGCCACCCAGTTTGCCTTCAGTGCCGACCTCGCGTGCGACGCGCGTCACTTCCGAGGCGAACGAATTGAGCTGATCCACCATCGTGTTGATGGTGTTCTTGAGCTCGAGGATTTCGCCCTTTACATCGACCGTGATCTTCTTAGACAGATCGCCGGAAGCGACCGCGGTAGTCACTTCGGCAATGTTGCGCACCTGACCTGTGAGATTGGTGGCCATGGCGTTGACGTTGTCGGTCAGATCTTTCCAGGTGCCGGCCACGCCTTTCACCCTCGCCTGGCCGCCAAGCTTTCCTTCCGTCCCGACCTCACGCGCGACGCGCGTGACTTCGGAGGCAAAGGAAGCCAACTGCCCTACCATCTTATTGACGATCTTGCCGATGCGCAGGAATTCGCCACGCAGAGGGCGACCGTCGATTTCGACCATCATCGTCTGGGACAGGTCGCCTTTCGCGACGGCGCCAATGACGCGGGCCACTTCGGCGGTCGGCTGAACCATGTCTTCGATGAGGTCGTTGACCGACCTGACACTCGATTCCCAACTGCCAGTAGCGTTGCGGACATGGCCCCGCTCTCCGATCCTTCCATCCTTGCCGACGACCCTGCTTAGTCGCTCAAACTCCTTCGTCACCTGATCGTTGAGATCGACGATCTGATTGAAGGCCTCGGCAATATCGGAATCGATGCCCTCGTAGATATTGTCGATGCGAACGGAAAAGTCGCCTCGCCTGAAGGCCTTCAAGGAATTGAGAATTTGACGACGGTCGAGTTGCGCTCTTGATGCCTGCACGCTCACAGTGCCACTCCCAGCCCAGCGGTTTTGTGAAGGAACTGATGACCAGATGAAATTCCGCCCCTCGCGGCGACGTATACAATCCACCGCAAGGCTCCAACGTGGAATTAGCCAATTGGTTCCAAGAGGGGCGATGTAGCTCCGAACGTCAACGCCACCGCCTGACAGGGCGGGTCTTGCGCCGATGGACGTCGGTGCCGGCGCAATTTCAGCGCGGCCCTCGATATAGGCCTGGCGGCGTAATGCGGGCCGGGCAAATCAATCGATGAAGTCGCCGAATGGCGATCTAAACAGAAGCGCGGAACCGTGGGCCCGGTTCCAAGTTTTATATTGCCGGGAGGCGATACAGGAATGACCTCGAGGATGTGGTTGCCCGCATGCAAACCGTATGGCGGGTCGCTCGGTGGCTGGTACTCCACCAAATCAGCAGCTGCCATTATCGCGAGAGAGCACGTGCCTTTGAAAGGGCCAAGCCTACTTTCGACCCAGAATAAGCCCGAAGGCTGCATGTGTGTCAGTTTCGCCTTGGCGACACCTTGGCAACCGCATCGGCTCGAATTCTGCGAAAGCGGGGCGAAGGCGACCGCTTGGGAAAGCACGCCCCGGTGGGCCGACCCCGCGTGTTTCGACAAACACAAGCTGAGCGAGCTGGAGCATCGGCCAGATCACGACTTGGAGGAACAGGGGTGGCTGTCCCAGCCCCCTGCCCTGCGACGCGACCAGCGACAAGTATGTTCCAGTGGCGCCGACACCAACCCGCTCTTTCTATTGGCGCACCACGGACCGAAGTCGAAGACGCCATCATACAAACTTTCGCCAGTCCGTCCTAGCCGATCACACCTAAGTCCAGTTGGTTGACCCCGGGGCAGAGGATCGCTTGACCGAGAGGGTTTTGATTAATCCGAAGTCTGCTTTGGCGATCGCAAGTTTTCTGCTTCTCGCCAGTGGCGGTGGCCTGTTTGGTTATTTGCGGCAGCCGAGGGAGCTTCGACTAGATCCGCCCGCTGCAGCTGATCTTGACCGGGTCCGCCTCATGTCCAACGGCATCAGTGGAACACCGCCCGAGAGCTATTTCGCACTTGGCAAGCCGTATGAGGCTGACGCTTACAATCTAAGCCAGGGCAAGCGGCTTTATGCCTGGTTCGGCTGTGGAATATGCCATGGTGATGGTCGCGGTGGGATCGGGCCTTCGTTCCTCGATGGCTGGTGGCTTTATGGGCCGGAGATGGTTTCCATCGTCGCCTCGATCCGCGATGGCCGCCCGCACGGCATGCCAGCGTTTCGCGACCGCATGACGATCGAGCAGATTTGGCAGCTTGCCGGTTACGTCCAGACGATCGGTTCCTATACGCCGAAGGTGGTGGCGCCCAGTCGCAACGATGAGAAACAATCCCGTCCGGCCGAGAATCGCGGGCCGGCGATTATCCTCTTCGACGTAGGGCCGGCAGCCGTCCACCCGGATCAGGGACCTTCGCCTTGAGAGCTGCTAGTCCCCTTCTTCTTCCGATCATTGCTGTCGCGTCGGGCTGCAGCGGCAACCAGTCCGCGCTTGATCCGCATGGTGCCCCAGCAATTCATGTCGCGCATTTGATCATCGGCATAGTCGTCGTTTGTACGGTGATCTGGATCCTAGTGATGGTCGTGCTCGGCCTGGCGCTACTGCGGCGCCGCCGCCCCGCAGCGGAAGATGCAAACTCTGAGGAGCGGCTGACAACAGCGGTATCTGCTGCCGTCGCGGCGACTGTCGTCATCATCGCCGGTCTGACGATCGCAAGCTTCTACACTACCCGCAGCATCGGTGTCCCGAAGAGCGCCGCCCTCACGATCACAGTGCGGGGACAGCAATGGTGGTGGCAGGTATTCTATGCCGGCTCCGGTGCGACGTCCGGCTTTCAGACGGCCAACGAAATCCACATTCCCGTGCGGACGGATGTTCAGATCCGGCTTGAAGGCGCCGATGTCATCCATTCGTTCTGGGTGCCAAGCCTTGCCGGAAAGCAGGATCTCATCCCGGGTCGGTCTAGCAGCTTGCTGTTACGTGCCGAGAAGCCGGGGGTCTATCGGGGCCAATGCGCGGAATTCTGCGGCTTGCAGCACAGCCACATGGCGATCTTGGTGATCGCCGAGGCGCCGGCCGATTATGAACGCTGGGCAGCATCACAGCGTGAGGATGCGATGGTGCCGGCTGATATGGATGCGGCCGCTGGGCAAGTGGCTTTTCTGGCTAAGCCCTGCGCAGCCTGCCACACAGTCCGCGGCACAGCCGCCAACGGCACGAGCGGACCAGACCTCACACATATCAGCGCCCGGCAGACGATCGGGGCCGGGCTGCTGGAAACCACGCGAGGTTCGTTGGCGGCCTGGATTGCCGATCCGCAGACACTTAAACCAGGAAACAACATGCCAATGGTCCCGCTGACCAGCGTCGAGCTACAGAATATCTCCGCCTATATGGAGAGCCTGAAATGACGCGAAGAGCAGTCGGCGAGCTTTATGATACAGCCTTCAACGCGGCTGTACTCGACCGCCGGCTTGCATCGATCTGGTCAACACCGCCGGGCCTGTGGGGCGCTCTATCGACGGTCGATCACAAAATCATAGGTCGGCGCTACATCACGACGGCGTTTGTCTTCCTGGCACTGGGGGGATTGCTGTCTCTGTTGATGCGGCTGCAACTGGCGCAACCAGAGGCCCGCTTCATTGGCCCCGATCGCTACAACCAGATTTTTACCATGCACGGCACGAACATGATGTTCCTCTTTGCCGTGCCCGTCATGCAGGCGATGGCCATCTACCTCGTGCCCTTGATGGTGGGGACACGGAACATCGCCTTCCCGCGCCTTAATGCGTTCTCCTACTGGATATATCTCGCTGGTGGCCTGCTGTTGTGGGTCGCATTCGTGCTCGATACCGGACCAGATATCGGATGGTTCGCCTATGTTCCGCTCTCGGGACCTCAATATGCGGCTGGAAAGCGAGCCGATATCTGGGCGCAGATGATCACCTTCACCGAGGTCTCCGCGCTCGCCGTCGCCGTCGAGATTGTGGTGACCGTGTTCAAACAACGCGCGCCAGGAATGTCGCTAGACCGTATCCCATTGTTCGTCTGGTCGATGCTGGTCACATCCTTTCTCGTCATCCTGGCCATGCCGGCAATCATGGTCGCAAGCACGGCCCTTATTCTCGATCGGCTAGTCGGCACGCACTTCTTTAATCCAGCCGAAGGCGGCGATGTACTGCTGTGGCAGCACCTGTTCTGGTTCTTCGGGCATCCGGAAGTCTACATCGTCTTCCTGCCCGCGGTGGGCATGGTCTCGACTATCGTCGCGACGTTCACGCGGCGGCCCGTCTTCGGCTATCTGGGCATGGTGATGGCGCTGATCGCCACCGCCGTTCTGTCTTTCGGGCTGTGGGTTCATCACATGTTCGTCGCCGGGCTACCCCGACTTGGAGAGAGCTTTTTCACCGCTTCGAGCATGGCGATCGCGGTGCCGGCGGGCGTGCAGATCTTCTGCTGGCTGGCGACGATGTGGGCCGGGCGGCCAATCTTCAAGACGCCGTTTCTCTTTGTCATCGGGTTCGTGGTCATCTTTGTCATTGGCGGCCTTACGGGCGTGATGGTGGCCTCCGTCCCTTTCGACACACAGGTTCACGACACCTACTTCGTCGTCGCGCACTTTCACTACGTCCTGGTTGGCGGTGCGGTTTTTCCGCTGCTCGGGGCGATCTATTACTGGTTCCCCAAACTGACGGGCCGCATGATGAGCGAACCGCTTGGTCGCTGGGTGTTCGGCCTGATCTTCGCTGGCTTCAACCTCACCTTTTTCCCCATGCATATTCTCGGCCTGCGAGGCATGCCGCGGCGCATCTACACCTACCAGCCGGAGATGCCGTGGTCCGGTCTAAATATATTCATCAGCCTCAGCGCGATCATTCTCGCTATTGGTTTCCTTCTGTTTTTCATCGATGCCATACGCAGCGCCAAGTCAGGCCCCGTCGCATCCGGCAACCCGTGGGGCGCCACCACGCTTGAATGGGCAACCTCATCGCCGCCACCACCCTACAATTTTGCCCGCCTGCCGGTGGTTGGCAGCCTCAAACCGCTGACTGACCACCCAGGCGCGCTTCCCGTCGCGTCAGGCCTGCGTGTCGACCGTCGTGAACTGTTGGTTAGCAGCGTTGTCCAAGCGCTTCCGGAAGCGCGTGAGCCGTCGTCCGAGGATTCGATCTGGCCGCTATGGGCAGCACTGGCCACCACCGCGACGCTGATCTGGTCGATATTCACCCCATGGGCGGTGGTTTGGGGCTCGATACCAATTGCCGTCGCACTTATCGGCTGGTTCTGGCCAAAGGGTGTTCCGGAGGACGAGTCATGAAGGATGGCGTCGTCCTGGACCTGACTGAGCTTCCCCCGAACGGCCTCGGCCCCGCGAGCTTGTCTTGGTGGGGAACGCTCGCGTTCATGCTCATTGAAGGCACAGGCTTTGCGCTTTCGATCGTCGTCTATCTCTATCTCATGAGCCTAGCACCACGCTGGCCTCTTAGTTCGGCACCGCCCGATCTGCTCGCGGGAACGACGTTGACGGCTTTCCTGGTGGTAAGCCTTGTCCCGAACATCTTCCTCGCCCGGTGGGCACGTGACAAGAACTTGCTGAAGGTTCGTATCGGTCTGATCGTCATGTCCCTGCTTGGGATCGTACCGCTGATCCTGCGTGCATTTGAATTCCCGGCAATGCACATCATGTGGGACCAAAACGCCTACGGCTCGATCGTGTGGGTCATGCTAGGCCTGCATACGACACATATCCTGACCGATCTTGTCGAGACGCTGGTGCTTACCTGCCTTATGTTCTCCCGACATGGTGACAACCCGCGGCGCTTCGGAGACGTCAGCGACAACGCGATGTACTGGAACTTCGTGGTGGCGACGTGGTTGCCAATGTATGCCTGCCTATATTGGGTTCCACGGCTATGACGAACAGTTGGCTTCGATACACCGGCTTTATCGTGCCGCCCCTAGCCTGGGCGCTCAGCACCCAGCTTGGTCAGATCACACCCTACATCGATTGCCGCCAGACGATTCCGTGGACCGCCGCCGTGTGCGGCATCCTTCTCGTCGCGTCGATTGCCGGTGTCGCTGCATCATGGGCCACGTCAACCGGACTGGTCAAATCAAAGCGTTTTGTCGTCGATACGGGGTTCCTGATCGCGCTGGCGTTTGTCTTTGCACTGTCGTTGCAAGAGGCAGCCACGATGCTGCTCGACTCATGTCAGCGCTGATCTGCACACTGATCTCCTTGATAATAGCCACCCCGGCGATGGCGCACCAAGAAGAGGCGCATGGTTCTGGGCTTCCCTGGACGTTCGACCCTTGGATCGTCCTACCTGTTGCGATACCTGCTGCGCTGTATTGCGTGGGCGCCGTAAGGCTGGCCTGGCGAAGAAAACGGCCCGGCACCATGCTCATCCGCGCCTTGATGTACAGTAGCGGGATGCTGACATTGGCGGGCGCCCTGTTCTCGCCGCTTCACTGGCTAGGCGAGCACCTTTTTACCTTTCATATGATCGAGCACGAGATCGTGATGGCCGTCTCGGCCCCCTTGATTGTGTTTGCACGCCCGGTGGGCGTCATCCTGTGGGGGCTGCCCGGAGCGGCGCGGCGTGTGGTCGGGTCGATGATGTGTTCGTCCCTAATACGCGGACCATGGGAATGGTGTACAAGCGCCACAAACGCGACCATTATTCACGGCGTCGCCATCTGGGCCTGGCACGTGCCGATCCTCTTCGATGCGGTCGTGACGGACACGGCCCTGCATCGTCTCCAGCATCTCAGCTTCTTCGTGACCGCGATATTGTTCTGGTGGGCGATCGCTTGGCGAAGCGACTACGGCGCCTCAGCCTGGTACCTTTTCGTGACCATGATCCACACTAGCGTTTTGGGTGCGTTGATGGCGCTTGCCCCACGCGTGCTTTACGTCGCGCAGACCCAGACCGCGACGGCCTGGGGATTGACGCCTCTGGAAGACCAGCAATTGGCAGGCATGATCATGTGGGTGCCCGCTGGCACGATCTACGCGGCCGCGGCAATGACGATGTTGGCGCTCTGGATTCGCAGCTCAAGCGAAAGAGAGGCGCAAGATGCCTGACCCGCGTGCATCGCCCTTCGGTCGCGCCGCTTTGCTCGGCATTGCCCTGGTCGCTGCTCCGGCCGCATTTCTCGCGGCCAACGTCGCGCGCGATAACCACACGCAAATGGCGGTGGCCAAAACTATAACTGGCGGCGATCCCGATCGGGCTCCCGCAATCTTTCGTCGCTACGGTTGCTCCGGTTGCCACACCATTCCCGGAATACCAGGAGCGGACGGCCAAGCGGGTGCCCCGCTCGAGGGATTGTCAAAGCGCGTGTACATAGCGGGTGTGCTGATAAATCGGCCCGACAATCTCGTCGCATGGATTGTTTCGCCGCGAAGCTTTTCCCCGCAGACGGCGATGCCGGCGACTGGCATCTCGCGACGGGAAGCCAAAGACCTTGCAGCGTATCTCTACGCCCACTGAGCTACGGATGCGGCGTGACGATCGGCGGGAGGGCTTTGATGTAGCGGGCGATCGCCTGGCGATCACTGTCAGGCAGCATAGCCGTATTCGTCACCACCTCGGCCATTGAGGATCCCACTCGACCGTGATTTGGCGTCAACCCCGTTTTGAGCATCTCTGCAATGTCGTTCTCGGTCCATGCGCGCAACTTCTCCTGGGTGATATTCGGCACGAACCCGGTGCCTTGGGGATCAATGCCACCTGCAAAGCGCGTGTCCGATTTGATTGCACCAAAAGCGTTTCGGGTCGAGTGGCACTCCGCGCAGTGGGAGACGGTCTCAACGAGGTAAGCGCCGCGATCATGAATAGGATCTCCGTCGAGATGCGCAGCAGTCATCCCTTGGCGAAAATACAGCAGTTTCCAAATTCCGACGGACCGCCGAATGCCGAACAAGATCCAAGGGTCATGCGGCGGCGCACGCCCCGATACCTTAGGAAGCGTCCTTAGATAGGCATGCAGATCCCTGACGTCTGCGGCTGTCATGCCCGTAAAGCTCGTGTAGGGAAAAGTGGGATAGTAGTGTTGGCGCTTTGGCGACACGCCGCCGATGAGCGCATTTGCCAGGTCGGTGACGGTCCACGCGCCGATGCCGTCGACGGGATCGGGAGATATGTTGGGAGGCCGAAAGGTCCCGAATGGTGAAGCGAGCGCCATACCGCCGCCCAGCCTCAGGCGGTCGGATTGCCCCGGCGTCGCATGACAGGAAGCGCAATCCCCTGCGGCGAAGACGAGTTCACCGTGAGCGACGTCGCCTGGGCCGTCAAACCGCCGATCCTCATCGGAAAACGGGGGCTGCGTCGCGGTCATGTACCATAAGGCTGCGGCTGCGACGCCTGAGCACAGAAGAGCTGTGAGAGCCAATTTCCACAAGCCGCTCGCCCTGGTGCTCCATAAGCTCTTGGACGGCGGCGCCTGGCTCCTGCCTCCAATCCCGGCCTTCATGTGAGAGAGTTCCTCAAGGGTGCATCGTAGCCGAGGTCTGAATGGATCGGAGATATCGAGCTTGTCCCAAGGAATGCGGTACAGGCTATCGCGGTGACGCAGGCGAAAGAGATCCAGCATCGCGATGCCGGTGGCCGAGGACGAGAGCCGCTCGAAAGCAGCGAAAATGCCAACGTGGAACTCGGTGATGACGGTATCGTCACCGTCACGTTCTGCGCGTATCTCCTCTATGTGACCGACGCTTTTTCCGCGCAGCGATAGCACTTGTCGACCGGCAAGATGTTCAAGGCTGACGATGGCCAAGGTCAAGCTCCCGGGATCCGGCCGATAACGCGGTCGCGCAACCAGTCCTGCCAATCGAAGATCGTCGTCCTATGCACATCAACGTCGACCTTAATGTCGACGCCGACATCGCGCACCTTCTTCCAAGCTATCCGGTGCGGCTTGGCATGGCGCTTGCCGCCGAGCCGAACGACCAACCAAACCATCCAGCGCCCCGGCCGCGCACCAAGGCGGCGCGCCAACGTGATCGATCCGAGTTCGATCGCAACGATCCTGGGCGGGAGATCCCGCCTTAACTCGACCACCAATCCGTCCACCTTGCCGATCTTGACCTGGTTGCGGTCAACGACCTGTTTGTCCAGCAGATCGCGCAGCAGATCCATCACGAACCTCCGAATGTCTGCAAGGGAATGGTCACCATGGCCAGGACGAAACCAAGCGCGATGATGAAGATCACCGCTCCATTCGAGATCACACCATTGCGGTGTTCGCCGACATAGCGCTCATCGTTGAGTAGGAAGAGGAACGGGACGACGGTCAGTGGCAGGCTGGCAGCCGTCACCGCCATGGAAAAGATCGTGAGTTTCAGCGGGTCGAGGCCGAGGGCAATTGGCATGGCGGCAAGCAGCAGCGAAACCGTATAGACGCTGCAGAAGCCAGGGTCCTCGCGTGGTTTCCTGTCCTCGCCCCATGTCCAGCCGAAGCCTTGCGCGACGAGATATGCCTGCTGCAGGCCGATTTCGAGAGCCGCGCCGAAGCAGGCTATGGCCAGGGAAGCGACAAACAGAACAAAGCCCCAGAAACCGAACGTCGGGAGCAGCAGCAGCGGCAGTTGATGATAGTCGTCGACCTGGCTTATGCCGTGCGCGCCGAGGACGAGCGCGGCCACGATCAGGACCCCGACCGAGATCGTGCCACCGAAACTCATGCCGAGCCCTGCAATGGCGCGATTGGTGCCGAGATAGGTCTTGTCCCATTGATCCTCGACGGCGCCCGAAGAATAGAACATGAAAAGGTAGGGCGATATCGACGCGCCAAGAATGCTGACCGCAATGAACCAGTAACTTGCCGCGTCGTGCTCCGGCAGGCTGGGTATCGCGCCGGCAGCAACCTGTCTCCATTCCGGTTTCAGCATCACCGCCGCGACCACGAAGCAAAGTGTGACAAGACCGAGGATCGCGACGCCCTTCTCGATAAGACCGAAGGTGCCCTTCCATAGGAATAGCCACGCCAGAAACGATACTGGCAGTGCCCACCATTGAAAACCGATCCCTGTCGCAAGTTCCGCCGCGATGGCAACACCGCCGATTTCTGCCGACATCACCATGAAATTGACCAGCAAGGTGGCCAACAGCGACCACAGAAAGGTGTTGAAGCCGAACCTCTCGCGGATTCCGTCAGCAATTGTGTGGCCGCTGACGGCAGCGAACCGGCCAGCCATCTCGACCAGGAAGATGATGCAGATTGTGCCAAGGAGGATTGCCCAGATCAGCGTGAAGCCGAAAGTGGCGCCAGCTTGCGCGGCTGTCGTCATCGATCCGACCTCGAGGAAGCCGCCAACGCTTGTTACGATGCCAAGTGAGATTTCAAGCAGCTTCTTCATGGTTTTGGCGCGAAATATCTAGCATAGGCGACGGCGAGGTCATTCGCGGCCGCCCGAAGGTCCTGCCGCGCCTGACTTACTTGCCGAGGGTCATCAGCCTTCACGCCGGCTTGAGCGAGCTTTGCAGCAGTCGACAGCCGGCCGATTGCGGTCATGACCGCCCGTCGATTAGGGGATTCAGGAGAGTTATGCGACTGTATCTGCCGCGCGGCCTCGGCAAGCGTTTCGGCCGTCGATTGCAATGTAGCCGACGCATAGCTTGAAGGGGCTGCCGCGGCGGTCCACGCGTCCAACACCATCGCCGCCGTCTGCGAAGCCGACGCCGCGATTTTCGATTGCTGCTCGACGGGCTCCGAAGACGAGCAGGCGGTAAAAGCGAGTATGCTCAACAACAGGTATGAGCGGCAAAGCCGATAGCGGTAGTCCTTTACATTCCCAGCGGTTAGCAGCATCGCAGCCCGTTACCCTCCCCCAGCATTTGTTTCGGATGCTGTGTGCTTGAGCCATTCAAGTAGGGAACAAGGGGCATAGTCGACGTTTCCATCCGTCTGGAGCGAGTCTAGACAGGGTGATCAGTAATATCGGGGGCTCCGGACTGTCGATTTCCGACCCCCAGGAAGGCGCATAACGTCGCTATTCAATGCGTGATTTGATATCGTGGAAGGATGGGGACCGGCCTGCTCGCCACTACCTTGTCCGCGGGACTGGAACGTTACAACACCCGCTGCCTGCAATGCGGCCTGTTGGCTGAAAAGACGCAAAAGTTCGGGGTGGAGTCCGTCATTTCGGCGAGAGGCCACGTTATGAAAAAATACGAATAGCTGCATTGGATTGCCTTTCCACGCTGACGTCACTTGAGCAGCTGGGTGTCTTGGACTGCTGGAAATTGCGCGATGATCGACTATCCACGTTCGAGCCCGCGCCTGGCCTCACCTTCTTCAGCATTGGAGAGTAAAGCTGCCGGACCTGGAAGGTTCCGTTGCGCGTCACAAATCGCCTAGCTGTGAGCGCATGACGCCTGTTCGCGTTGCCGCCCCCGTCAGCCTAGGGACATGTCATTCGTGAAACCTGCTAGGGCAGTGAAGTGGCTCGGTGTAGTCGCGGACATAGGTCAAGCGGTGCACAGACAAAGGACAATCCCCATCGGGCGTCTTCCGCTATGCCGCCGCGGCCGGATAGTTCGCTTAGCCTTGGGACATTGTGATCCGAATCGACTTGCGCGCCGCCGGCGGGCGAGACCTATACGCGCGGGACGCCGACATGTGGACAGTTGCGGCCGCCGATCCGCGGCTCGGCTATTTTTCCCGCCGCTCGGCAATGCCGCCGCCGTACGGCGTCGACCGCAAGGATTTCGGATCTTCCGACTCGCAGCTAGGCGACGCCGATATATGCAGTCAAACGCAAAGCAGCACCTGGTCTTTGCACCCGGCGGTTATCCTTTCATGGAAACCAAAATCGGCGGAAAGTCATCGCTTACGCATACGCCGCCGGATTGAGGCAGGCAGGACGACTACGCCCGAACGGTCGCGCACAGCTCGGCGCAAGGCCCGCATGATGACAGGTGGAGACGAAGCATCCGGTCACCCGGCTCCGCCTGGAATGCAAGTTGGGTCATCAAATCCTTTCTGACCGAAACGCACCTTTTGCAACGACCGGGACGGAGGCGGGGGAACACGATGCCGGCTCATGAGTTGGTGTCCTCGAAACGCACAACCAACGCGCGTCATCAACAGGAGAGCAACATGGGCCTCGGGACTATTCTCATTATCATTCTGATCCTTGCCTTGCTCGGTGGCTTCAGTGGCATCGGCGGCAGTCCATTTTATGGCACTGGCTATTATGGCGGCGGCGGGCTTGGACTGATTCTGCTCATCGTCATCATTCTGGTTGTTCTCGGCCGCCTTTAGCGACTATTGGCCCGAAAACTCGATCAGCTGCTCGATCCTGATCGGCGGCTCGCGGATGCGTTTGCCGGTGGCGTGATAGACCGCACTGCGACGGCCGCGGCCGTGCCGACATTGCCTAGTTCTCTAAGACCCCTGACACCGGCCGGATTGACTGTGTGGTCGATCTCTGGAACCAGGATCACCTGCAAATCCCGAATATCTGGGTTGACCGGCATGAGATAGTCCTGCAGGTCACGGTTCACGTAGCATGCAGAGCACCTGTCGACCTCCGTCGCTTCATGCTGCGCCTGGCCGATCCCGCAGCTCAGGCGCCCCCCGTCGGAGGCCTCGTCCGCAATAGTGAAACGGGCGGCAACCGCGACCGCCGCGCTGGAAGGCATCGTGATCGATGAAAGCCTGCTGCGCCCTCATCGAGTTGGATGCCTGAGGGCGCCGACGATGGTGTGACCAGATGCAGCTTGCCGGAACAACCGCGCTCCGATCGGGTTTCCTTTCCACTCCTCCTCTTTTTTGGACAAGGTCCCATGAAACCTGCCGTCAGCGATCACGTGGAAATCAAGAAATACAATCGTCCAACCGGGGGATGGGGTTCGCTCAAATCGCTGGTTCGCAATGCCCGAAATGAGGGGCTCCTGCTCTCTGGTATATGGAGCACGTTGCTCAAACAGAACAAGGCAGACGGCTACATGTGCGTCTCCTGCTCATGGGCAAAGCCTGCCCAGCCTCGGCCTTTCGAGTTCTGCGAGAACGGCGCCAAGGCAACGATGTGGGAGCAGACCAGCAGGCGATGCGAACCGGCCTTCTTCGCTGCGCATCCCGTAAGGGAACTCTTGGATTGGCCAGATCATGATCTGGAGAAGCAGGGCCGCCTGACGGAGCCGATGCGCTACAATGGCGCCAGCGACAAATACGAACCGGTCGCATGGACAGACGCGTTCCGGGACATCCGGACGCAGCTCCAACGTCTCGATCCGAAATCCGTGGTCTTCTACACGTCTGGACGCGCTTCGCTCGAAGCATCGTTCATGTACCAACTGTTCGCCCGCATTTACGGTTCTTCGAACTTGCCGGACTCCTCGAACATGTGTCACGAGTCGACCTCGGTCGGCTTGCCGGAATCGATCGGTTCTCCAGTCGGCACGGTGCAATTGGCGGATTTCGCAAAATCCGACCTGATGTTCTTCTTTGGCCACAATACCGGTGTTACAGCACCGCGCCTGTTGCACCCCATCGAAGACGCCCGCCAGCGCGGCGTGCCAGTCATCACCTTCAATCCCCTGCACGAGCGCGGTTTGGTAAGGTTCAAGAATCCGCAGAATCCCGTTGAGATGCTGTCGCCTGGCCCGGGGACGAAGATGTCCAGCGACTTCTTCCAGATCCGGGCTGGTGGCGACATCGCGGCCATGACCGGCATTGCCAAGGCGGTACTGGCACTCGACGACGTTGCTAAAAAGAGCGGTCCAGAACGTGTCCTCGACACGACTTTCATCAAAGAGCACACGGCCGGCTTCGCAGAATTCGAGGCCTATCTACGTGCCACCGATTGGGAGAGCATCGTTCGCCGCTCCGGTATCTCGCAGGCCGATCTCGAACATGTCGCGGAAATCTACAGCTTGGCGAACGCCGTTATCGGCAATTACGGCATGGGACTGACCCAGCATCGTCACGGAACGGAAAATGTGCAGATGCTGTGCAATCTACTGCTCATGCGCGGCAATATCGGCAAGCCTGGAGCCGGCATATCGCCATTGCGCGGGCATTCCAACGTACAGGGACAGCGCACCGTCGGCATTTCCGAAAAGCCAGAACTCGTTCCGCTCGACAAATTCAGCGAATTCTATGGATTTGAGCCGCCGCGGGAAAAGGGCCTGGATACGGTCGAGACCTGTGAGGGCGTGATCGATGGCAGGGTGCGCGGTTTCGTTGGGCTGGG
This sequence comes from Mesorhizobium sp. M1C.F.Ca.ET.210.01.1.1, assembly GCF_004791585.1. Classification (GTDB taxonomy): domain Bacteria; phylum Pseudomonadota; class Alphaproteobacteria; order Rhizobiales; family Rhizobiaceae; genus Mesorhizobium. Next base: position 261,724 of record NZ_SRUU01000005.1, on the reverse strand, counting down.
CGGCAATTTCGTGCGAGCCGTCCCCGAAACCGGATTGGTCGAGAAGGCCTGGCGGAATCTCGACCTCCATGTCGAAATCGCCACTAAGCTCAACCGCAGTCACCTCATTGCCGGAAAGGTGACGTATCTGCTGCCATGCCTGTCGCGCCTAGAGAAGGACGTTCAGGCCAGTGGGCCGCAATGGGTCTCGATCGAGGATTCGACGGCCTGCATCCATGGCTCCTTCGGATCGCGCCCAAAGCCTAGCGACCACCTGCTGTCGGAGCCCCGCATCGTCGCCGAACTGGCCAAGGCGACGGTTGCCGGCAAGAGCTCGATTCCTTGGGACGACTGGATCGCCGATTATTCGCGAATCCGCGACGAGATCGCGCGCTGCTTCCCTGCACACTTCAAGGACTTCAACAAGCGCCTTCTCACTCCCGGAGGGTTTCACCGCGACATCAAGGCGTCAAAGCGCATCTGGCAGACGCCCAACAAGAAGGCGAACTTCAAACTGCCCACGTCGCTGGAAACCGATCCGGATATCGATGTCGGCGGAAAGAATGTGCTGACGTTGATTACCGTCCGTTCCAACGACCAGTTCAACACAACGGTCTATGGCTATCGCGATCGGTTACGCGGAATAATCGGGACGAGAATGGTTCTGCTGATGAACGAAGCGGATATTCAGCGAATGGGTCTCAACGCCGGGCAGGAGGTAGATCTCGAGGCGCATGCAAATGACGGCGTCGAGCGACGGGTGCGTGGTTTGCGCGTCACGCCCTATTCCATCCCACCGGGGAATTGCGCCGGCTACTATCCGGAACTCAACCCTTTGATTCCGCTTTGGCATCGCGCCCATAAGGCGCATGTGCCAGCAGCGAAGTCGGTCCCGGTACGGATCGTCGGATAGCTCATTCAAGCCCAAACCAATAAAGCCGTCTCCATCTGACGGTCCCCGTTGTGCGCGAAACGCTAGCACACAGAAGCGCAGTGAAACGTTCCTCTTGTTCGGGAGTTAATCGAAATCGGAGAAGATGATTTTTATGCCAGGACCAGACTTCGGTAGGACAGCGCCCAAGCCGCCAAGACGCCTGCGCGCGCGTCCGCTCAAGGGAGAGGATGCGGAGGTGCAGCATATTGTCGAGACGCATAATCTTTCACCAGCTCAGGCGCGGGAACTCGTGCGTCGGTACGGAAACGATTGGCGCAAGATTGAGGAAGCGGCCAAGTCCTACAAGGACGAGATATGAGCGCCGCCCTGTTGGATAGCCCCTTGATGCGGGAAGATCCCGCGAGGTTCAAGTGCCCCGCATTGCCACCTTCAACTTGAACGGGGTCAACGGACGGCTGCCCGTGCTGCTGAAGTGGCTAGACGAAACAGAGCATGACATCGTCTGCCTCCAGGAACTGAAAACTTCGGACGAGAAATTTCCAGTCGATGCGATCAGAAGCGCCGGTTATGGCGCGATCTGGCATGGGCAGAAGTCATACAACGGTGTCGCTATTCTTGCCCGAGGTAAGGAGCCGATTGAACGTCGACGCGGCTTGCCTGGAGATCCCGATGATACCCACCGCCGCTATATCGAGGCTGAGGTGGATGGGCTCGTCGTCGGCTGCCTTTATCTGCCAAATGGAAATCCATCACCCGGTCCGAAATTCGACTACAAGCTGCGTTGGTTCGATCGACTGATCAACTATGGCCAGTTTCTGTTAGCGGAACACGCGCCGAGCGTTCTCTGCGGCGACTACAACGTCGTTCCTACCCCGGCCGATGCTGTGGTGCCGACACGATGGCTAGGCGATGCAGTGTTCTCTCCCGAAAGTCGCCGGGCCTACGCTCAAATGCTCGACGACGGTTGGACTGATGCCGTGCGGCGCATTCATCCGGAGAAAGGCATCTACACATATTGGAACTTCGCTTACCGCGGCGGCTACGATCGAAGTTCCGGACTCCGGATGGACCATATCCTCATAAGTCCCGCCCTTGCGAATAGGCTACGCAATGCCGGTGTGGACGTTGAAGTGCGGGGATGGGAGAAGCCAAGCGATCATGCGCCAGCTTGGATTGAGCTGGATGAGTGTCGCTGAAGATCTGAAGCAAAGTCTCGAAGCCAGCCCGGTCATGTCGGCGCCTTACTGTAGAGCCCAAGCGTGCTGGAGCTAAGTCGGACGTGTGCGCCATCCCGGCAAAGTCTACATCAGCAAACGGTACAATAGAGACGCGTGCTGAGTGAGGGACTTTGCTCGAGTTTGAAAGCGGGCATCGAAATAAGATCCGGACAAAACAGCCGCGTTTGAGACGGCCGATGTGGCTTTCCCCGCTCGAGGTCCGCCGTGAACCAATCCTGCGGTGGCGAGCCGGCGCCATCGGGTGCCAACGAGATGTAGGGAAGCTTCTGTTTTCGATGGAACATTAGCCTTCGCGAGGGGTTCGTTAAAAGAGCGCTCATACCAGCGCGTCTCAAACCAACGAGGTCAGTCATGTTCTCTAAACTTCTAGCGACAACCGCTCTCACAGTGCTCCTTGCGACAGGTGCTCACGCGGGCAACGTGATATCCACCGCAACCGCTGCCCAGAATATTGCTACCCAGGCTCCTGAAGGCAGTCTGGTGTCCAAGATCATTGGAGTGGACGTCTACAACGGCACCGGCGACAATGCCGAAGACATCGGCGAGGTGAATGACGTCCTGCTGTCGAAGGACGGCACGGCCAAGTCACTGATCATTGGGGTCGGCGGGTTTCTCAACGTCGGCGAAAAGAATGTCGCCTACGACTTCGACAAAGCCAAATGGGCCGAGAAGGACGGAAAGCGATGGCTGGTTGTCAGCGCGACCAAGGAAGAGCTGAAGGCATTGCCCGAATTCGATACGAAGGCATACGACCCTTCGATGACGACCGCATCGACCAATTCGACGGCGCCCTCGGCCGCGCCGGCGAACTCTTCCACCGCGGTCGACAAGTCGGCACTCACCGAAATTCCTATCGACAAAATCCGCGCAGAGGATCTCATCGGCACCACGGTCTACGGTGCCGACGATGCGAACGTCGGGAAGATTGGGGATGTGGTGCTGACCGGCGACAAGAAAATCGATGCCGTCATCATCGACGTTGGCGGCTTCCTGGGCATCGGTGCCAAAGAGGTGGCAGTCGGCTTTGAAAAACTGAAATTCATGGCCGACAAGAATGGCAACAAATATCTCTACACCAACTTTACCAAAGACCAGCTTAAGGCACAGGCCGCTTACGATAAGGGCACCTATGCACAGGCGCGGGACAAACAGCGCCTGGTCGTCCAATAACCCCGGCACAACTGGGAACTGCCCGCAACCTCCCACAGGTTGCGGGCTTTCTGCAAATTGACTCACGATGTGCGGACAGCATAACCCTCGCGTCTGCACCTAACGGCTCGTCCGACCGTGGTTGGGCCGCGGCTCGCTCAATTTCATTAGAGGATCACGAAATATTTCGCCTGGAACAGACGTGAGAAGCCGGGATTGAATAAAGGTAGGAAAAACTCCCACAGCAGGAGGATGGCCATCAAGGCGGAAGCCGTGAGCAGCACGTGAAGGCTGGCAGCAGAGCCACAAAAAACAGCGACCAAAACCAGTACCAACGTCTGAGCCGTCTGCCGCCGTTCTCGGCCGCGCTTCTATTAGGCCCTTATAAACGGAGATACAAAATGCCAACAAAATCGGAAAATGGACTGGAGACCTTGTTCGCGGATGGTCTGAAAGATCTCTACTACGCAGAGAAGAAGATCCTGAAGACGTTGCCGAAGCTGGCCAAAGCCGCTCAGTCTGAACGACTGAGCGCCGCGTTCGAGAAGCATCGGATGGAAACTGAAGGACAGGTCGATCGGCTTGAGCAGATTTTCGAACAACTCGGCAAGCCCGCGAGAGGCAAGACCTGCCCGGCGATCGACGGGATTCTGGAAGAGGGCTCCGAGGTTCTGGAAGAATACAAGGATGCGCCTGCCCTTGATGCTGGCCTTGTCGGCGCCGCGCAGGCGGTGGAGCACTATGAGATTGCCCGTTATGGGACACTCATCGCCTGGGCGGAACAACTCGGCATGAAGGACGCGCTGCCTCTATTGCGTGAAACCCTGGAGGAAGAATCGGCGACCGATGAGGCGTTGACCGCTTTGGGGCAGAGCGACGCGAACAAGCGTGCGCTGCAGGCAGCTTAAACACTCAAGAGCGGCTCCGAGATTTCTCGGAGCCGTTCGTGATCTCTCCGGCGCCACTCGCGAACAACCAGCAAGCGAAAAGTAATAGCGAGCCAAAAGCCGGTTTCCCATCATCGCCTGCCGCCAATCGCTTCAGCGGCGCTCGCCATGAATGCGCCGATACAAAGCACCGGGGAGGCGAACGTGGTTCGGCCTTGATGCAGGGCGCGGCGCTATCCTTTTGCGCCGCCTAAAATTTTTCGACCGTTTGGCAGTTGGTCGGCGTTTCGCGCGTCGGAAAATCGAACAACGCAGCGGCATGATGCTAACTCGACCTGCCTGCTCCTCTTCCCCCCGCCGTCTTGTCGCATCAGGCCCAGTGGAATGGACCGCGGACGATTGGCCTAATGGCACAATGTTCTCGTGTGAAGCAAGCCTGCTTCACTGGGCAAGATTCGGAAGCTTCAATGCGCGAGAAAGCTCCTTCTCAGCCAGGCCAAAAGTCTATTTCCGCTGATGATCCGCCGGACCCGGCCAGCAGCCCAACTGCCTTGCATCATGGTGCCGGCATGACAACTACAGACAATTTCATGCAACTCCCAATCCGATAGCTGGAAGAAGCGCTTGGCTTCCCCATAGGTGTCCGACTTCAAGCCCGAGGCGCGCAACAATGGATCGTCGAAGGCAACCGTGATCGGCGATCCGGCTGCTCGCGCTTGTTCGCGAATCCCAGGGTAAAGACGCTCGGTCCCATGGAGAGCGGCAAGGCAGCGCGAGGGATTTTCGTCGAGCAACTCCGGCCCACCGCTCCATTCGCTGCGTTCTGCTCAAAGGAAGCGCCGGCTCGAGCGGTTTGATTTCGGCGATGGACTGCAGTTCATCGAGTGTTTGGTGTTTCATGATTGGCTCCCATACATTGGTCCGCAGCTGACTTCGCGAGAGAACGTCCGGGCAGGACGAGACCGCACGTTCTTGAGCCCGACCCGACGGGCCGACCGGATTGCGCACCGATCTTAGCAGACACCAAGTAGCGGCATCTCGTGACACAGAACTGCCAGCTTTCTCCAATGTTCCAGTCCCCAAAGTAAATTTCTACAGGGCCCGGTGGATCCGTGAATGGAAATGATAAGCTTGCTGGAGCGTTCGGCTTCAATCCGATTTGCTGCCCGTGCAGTCACCCTTGATGGCGCCGTTTCGACATCTCCAAGGGCTGCCGCCGGATTCGCCTGGCCACAGGCGACAGGGCGTAGATCCGAGAAATTTTCTCCGAGTTCGAGCTGATCGGCCGCCCGCGGCGCGGCCAACGGAAGGACGTGCGCGAAGTGATTATCCTCGACCGCAAGACGCCGCGGCCAGCCACCTTGCCGCCGGCGACCAGCGCGCACGAAGGTATTTCGACATTCCGACGGAACAACAGTCTCAAAGTCCCGTTGGAATGATGCCGGACGGCGCCCCCACACCCCTCCGCGCGCCGCCGGGCTACTCCAACCGAACTCAGCCCGCCGGCCCCTAGCCGTCGGGCTTCTTTTCTTTCAGCCATCCATCTCGAGAGGCTTGTGATCGGCCTTTTCATGCCAGATCACCTGACGCAGGTCGCGGCGATCGACGGGCTGCCCGCATCCCTTGCAGCGATAGAAATGATCGAACTCGCATGGCGGCTCACCGCCATGACGCGTGCCGGTGATCGGCGGCCCGAGATCCGAAAGCTTTGTCAACCGTGAAGTTTCCGGGCTTCGCGTTCCAAGGTCTTGCGGTCGTTGCCATGCTCGCTGATCAGCTCTCTCACCTGCTCTGGCGTGATCCGATGCTGTTTGGCGAAGTAGCGGACCTCGTAATCCTCATCCGCCGACACGCGGTCGCGGTCCCGAAAATCGCGCTTGGCCTTGTCGTCTGCCATGGTCGATCCTCCTTGCCGTCAAGAAACCGCGACCGCGCCGCGAGGTTCCTTTTCTTTAGCGGCGGCTAACGGAACCGAAGCCGACCTTCCTTATTGAATCGGCGTCTGGGGATGTGCGCATGCATGGAAAGGCTGCCGACGACCGGCTGTCGTTCATCGAGCCCCTGATGCCGACCCTCGTGGAAAAGCCGCCCGAAGGCGATGGCTGGATTCATGAGGTGAAGTTCGACGGTTACCGGTCGCAAATCGTGAGGGATGCAGGCGGGGTGCGCATCTTCACGCGCCGGGGCCTCGACTGGACGTCGAAGTACCGCGATTTGAGCCATGCTGCCGCTGCGCTTGATGTTGAAAGCGCTATCATCGACGGCGAGATCGTGGTGCTGAACGAGGCCGGGCTGTCCGACTTCGCCGAGCTGCGCAAGGCGATCACACGTCGACAGCACGACCTCTATTTCGTTGCCTTCGACCTTCTCCACTTGAACGGCCATGACATCGTCGACATGCTGCTGATCGACCGCCGCGAGATCCTGGAGGCGCTGATCCCGACCGATAGGCGCATCCAGTTCAGCCAAGCGTTGCCCGGCGACGCCAGGTCGATCTTCCATCTTGTCGAGCAGGCCGGTCTTGAGGGCGTGGTGTCGAAGCGCAAGGACAGCAAGTATCGCAGCGGGCCGTCGACCAACTGGCTAAAGGCGAAATGCTACACCATCGACGAGTACGAGCTGCTTGGCGTCGAGCGCGAGGCAGGCAAGCCTGCGTTCGCCTTGATGGCCGAGCGCGGCACGAGCCGCTATGTCGGATCGGCCTTCATCACATTGAACCGGGAGCTGCGCGAGCGGCTTTGGCGGCGCGTCCAGGAGCACGCAGGGCCAGCACCGAAGGGAATGAAGCGCCCTGCCACTCAATGGGTCAAGCCAGGGCTCATTGGTCGAGTGAAGCATCTGCGTGGCGAGGAAGACCTTCGCCACGCCTCGCTGCAGGACTTCCGCGAAGATGAAACCTGAAGGCTGTTCGCAGCCTCATTTCCCGGTTGCGAACCTCCCGGAGCCCCGACAGTCGCACCTTCCGTTGGCGATTGTAAAAACCTCTCCCCGGCGCCGGAACCGAGCTTGGCAGCTGGACGTTTTTTCGGTCACGTGTCGTACAATATAGGGAGGTATTCCGATGACCGTGAAAATGCTCAGTATGGGCGCAATCGCGCTCGCCATGATGGGTGGTGTTGCCATGGCCGGTTCCGCTGCCGGAACGTCCGCGCTCGATGATCCGGCGAAGATGTCGCCGTTCTTCACCGATGCCGGCATGAAAACATTGAAGTCGGAAGCGGATTTCAAAACCGCGTGGATGGCGATGAAACCCGACGAACGTACCGCGGTGTTGAAAGACTGCGGCGATGCTACGATCAACAAGTCGCATGCCGATTTCTGCGCAATGGCCAAGAAGATGGGTGGCTAGGCGTTCAAACCAGTCGCGAAGGCGGACCGTGTGGCCCGCCTTCAAGCATCCGGCAAACCGACACCCTTAGCCGGCGGATAGCTTATGTCCGTGCCTTCCGCTTGGGTGGCACGAATGATGTCACGAGCCTGAGGGTGTCCATGTTCACCGTCACTGGCAGGCCCCAAGTTCACCGTGCCCAGATCCCCGTCGATATGGGTGACATCGCCTGTCAGCTCGATCGACTGGCCTTTCTTGACCGTCGACGTCTTGTCGATGATCGAGTGAAGGGAATTCCGTAAGGATTGACACGCTAATCCGATCTTCGGTGACGCGTCGGCGCACGGTCGCGATCGTCCCGACTTCGTCGCCGATATTGATCCTGCCCTTGGCCATACCGGGAGTCTGGTGCGGCCCGCGGCTTAAGCAGCTGCTGCCAATCGCTTGAGCACTGCAAAATGCTCTCTATGAGGTCCTTTTGACGAAAGGGCTTCTTGAGAACGGACAAGTCGCCTTGCCCGAGCCTTCAAGGAATTGAGAATTTGACGACGGTTGAGTTGCCGTCTTGATACTTCACAGTGCCACCTAGCCCCGCGGTTTCGTGAAGGAAATGATTGCCAGATGAAAAGTCCGCCCCTGTCGGCGATGCAAGGCTCAAAGCGTGGAATTGGCCCGCTAGAGGGGCGATGCAGATCGGAGCATCAACGCCTACCGTTTTACAGTGCGGATCTTGCGCCGATATACGTCAGGCGCCGAGCAATTTCAGCGCGGTCCTCGATATAGGCCCGGCCGCGTGCGCAAGTCTTGACCTTCTAGGCCGCCAGGAAGAAGGAACTCGCTAGCCGCGCTCCACGTTCGTGGTGATGGTCAAACACGCGTTTCGAGAGGCCCTGACTCTAGGCGGGGTCTTCACTTCCCGGCCATGGGCCTTTCTGATCCTCGCAGCTTTCACAGTCAGCTGGATCGTCTTCGAACGTGACACTTTCGACTGGCACGGCGTCGCTACGCTAGTAACCTGGGCAATGACGCTCTTTATCCAGCGGGCGGAGCATCGCGACACGCAAGCCTTGCAGGCGAAGCTGGATGAACTCATCCGGGCCACCAGCTCAGCAAGCGACGACGTTACCGAGATCGACGACAAGGAACCGGAAGAGATCGAAGAAGAGCGATCGGCAGCTCGGCAATGAGAGGAGCTCGCGACGCGTCGCAGCCTCACTGCGTTGCGGCCGTTAAGGCGAGGCTTACCGCAGCAAGTAAGGCGCATTTTCACACATTGCCTACGAGCCTGATGCGCTTCCATGTTAGCAATAGATGATCAGCATGAATAAGATTGACGCTAACTTTGAAGGATCGGCCAGGCTCGCAGGCTCAACCCGGCGGTCGGTCTCATCACTTGGCGATATAGATTTGACGGACCAAAGCTAAAATTGTTCGGAACCGAATTCCGCCCTCGCGATTATCCAGCTAGACGACCATACCCCCCACCAAGGTCGTCTAAACCCAAGCAGACAGCCCGTCGCCGTTTCCATCTCGACGACGGGCTTTCCATCGGACTTCAGTCGCACCAAATTGACTCGAAGCCGACCTTTTGGGCGTATCTTCATCAAGTTGTCCGTACCGAAGTAGGAGCACGCGGACGCTTGGAAGCGGTCCATGCTTCGCCCCGATGAGGGAGGCAGGCATGTTGCCATATGGAATTGCGGATTCCGTCCAGCTCAGCGTTCTCACAAAAGCTTTGAACGATTACTGCGAGAAGCATCGTATCAAGTGTAAAGAAGAACGCGAACGTACGTATCGCAATCAGAGTGATGAGCCTTTTCGGGCTGGTGTCGACGATCCCGACCAACTGGCGGAAGAGCTTGAGCAGGTAGGCTAGACAGTCACTTCCACATCGTGGAGCGGAGAAGAACGGGCATGGGACTGCGACCGATTGTTGGTGCACTATGAAGGCATCTTGCTCCAAGCATAGGAGCAGCCTCCCGGGCGGGAGAGGTCTTGGACAGGTCCGACAGTCGGTTCGATCAATGGCGAGTGTTCCGAGGCTAGCCGATAGCTCGCTCTCCGTTGGGAGAGCGTGTCCCGACAACTGGTCTTTGTGGCCTCGCCGCAGACGGCGTGCGGCTCCTGGCCACAGCCGCTTCAGTTGGAGGCAATAGGTTTCACGTATTGTGCCGCTTGTAGCGAAAACGGTTGCGAATGTGATTGTTGAAGTAGCGACCCTTGGCGAAGGCCGATCGGAATGCGGCAAAAATCTCCGGCGGCACATCCTCGAATTCATAGCGTTGGCCGCTGGCGACGAACCAGACGAAGAGAACCTTTCTATCCGGATCGTATTCTGTTTTGCGTATCAGGGTCGACGGCATGGCAGTCAACGAGCGGACGGGCACACCTGTTCCTGCCAGACGGCAATCACAGAAAGGGAAGTCGTAATGATGATGTGGCACGAACGGACCACCACCAGGCGCTGGAAATGGATTGATGGCAAGCCCGTCATCGCCGGATGACGGGCACTCGCGACCTCGCGTGTGACAATTGTTGCGTTCGGCACGGCCTCATTCACACCTTCCTTGCGAACGTCCACACCATCAGCGGATATTCCTCCTCGTTGCTCAGATCCCGCCACAGCCCGTAGGCCCGCACCGGACCACCGATATGCGCCTTGGCGCAGGCCTTATTGCCCCAACCGAAGGCTTGCACGTCGTCCTCGGCGAAGCCGCCTTCGACCATCACCTGCTTCAGCCCCGCCGGCGTCCAGCGGCTATAGTCGTGCGGGCGGGCATGCACCCGGAACAAGAAGGGCGTGGCCACCATAGCCCAGCCGCCGGGCCTGGTCATGGCGTGGATGTTGGCGGCGGCCGCCAGCGGTCGCTGCACATGCTCCAGCACCTGGTCGGCGATGACGATGGAATACTGCTCCTCGGTGCGGTCGCGGCAGATGTCGAAGTCGGGGAAATCGACCGAGCGGTAGTTCGGGCACATGGCCCGCCAATAGCGATTCCAGCCGGGCGAGATTTCGATCACGTCGCGCGACTTGCGGTTAGCCGCTTCGAGAAACGTTGTGAAGGCTTCGATCTGGCGGATGCGCAACCAGTTGCGGCTATCGTAGCCGATCAGCCGTTTTAGGGCTTGCTTCCCACGAGTTTTCAGCGCGCCGGCAAGGCTGGTGGTCACATCGACCTCCTCCGCAGCCCCTCGCCAAAATGGTTCTATATCGAAAAGAGTACAAAAGCATGACGGAAGAAACGGCGCCGAAGCGCCGTCTCGTGCGTCTTAGAGATCAATAATCGCCGTTGTAATAGCGGTCGTCGCAGGGCGCGGTGTAGACGCGGCCGTAACGGTCCTGGTAGCGGCAGAGCTGCTCGCCACGGCGCTGCGGGGTCGTGGCCGAGCCGACGACGGCGCCGAGCAACGCGCCGCTCGCGGCGCCGATCACCGTGCTCTTGGTATTGCCGCCGATGGCCTGGCCGACCAGCGCGCCACCGGCGCCGCCGATCAGCGCGCCGGAGGTGGCCCGCTGCTGGCCTTCGGTCTGCGTCTCGCAGCCGGCAAGGGCGGCGGTCATGAGCACGGCCAGAATGGCTTTCTTGATGATCATCTCTAGAACTCCTCTGAAGCCCCAGGGACTGAAAACGGGGGCGATTGCGCCAAGTGCGGTCGTATTGCGGCCAAACAGCGGCAGACCCCACTCACGAAGTGAGTCATGGTTTCCCGGCTGTTGAAGAGCATGGTCGCCAAACAGGAAAGACCGCGCGATACGCAAGAGGGTTGGTGCCTCCGCATCGGGCAATGTGATGCCCTTCATAGCGTGTGGAATATTCGCCGGCGAATGATGTTCGCGCGCATTTGGCGTTTTAGAAAAGCCTTAATTGCCGTATGGTAATGTCAGGAGACGGCGGTTGGGCTCCGCCGAGTTGAATGGGGTAGCGGCGTTGCGACGCCGCAGGGTTGGGCAAAATGGGTTTGATTTTCCCCGAAATTGGCGAGTGCCAGGGCTGCGGCGGCTCCGGCACGATTTTCGAATGTCCAAGATGGCGCAGTTCCAACGGCCACTGCTGCCCGGCAGGGACACATCAGCACAGGTGTCCTGGGGTCAGCGTGATGTGCTCTGAGTGCGAAGGGACCGGCGGGACCAAGCTGCGGGGCGCCGAGGGACACGCAACGGTCAGCTAGCTGGCCGACGTGGGAAAATGCCTGGCAGCCTTCAGACGCACCTGAATAGTTGTGAGCACGTCTTGATCGGTGATCAACTGCTCAGGAGAATTCGGCTCCGGAATGGGCTCGCCGTCCTCTAATAGCCCTTCGACGTGAAATGCGAGAGCCCGCCCTGCGAGCTCACGCACCTCTGCAATTGTCCCGGCGGCCGTGACGACGCCAGGAAGGTCGGGGAAGGAGAGCCCGAAGTCGCTGCCGCTCTCTTTGTGGATCACCCCGACGTATCGGCACATACCATCCCCATAACTTGTCAACCACGCCTGCGGATCTATTTCCGGATCGCGGATAGGCAAAACGCCTTTTGTGATCGGGGCAGAATGTTAATGCCAGCAACGGCTGCGGCCGTCGATCAATACAAAATCGCATCGTTCAAGGATATCCCGCAAACGTTGGCTACACAGATCGACTATCCAGGCGCGGATCGTTGGGCGGACGGCTCCGTCGGCGATGTTTGCTGGATCGAATCCACCCATCGCAGCCGCCTGACCAAGTCTTTATTGCCCGTGAAGAGGTCGTTGATCTTTACCTTATCCATTATTCCCAGGAGCGACGCCACGAGTTTGGAGGGCGACATGAAGAAAAGGCTCGGCCACATGGCAGCCGGACCACCAGTTGTGGGAAGATGAAGGGAAATTGATGTTGAGGGTCACATTGATTTCACCAGCGCTTCTGCCACTATCCGAATGGCGGAAAGCTTGGAGGCAAGGGCTTGATGAAGACTCAGCAGTGGAAGACCTCGGTCGAGATCGAGGAAATTGAACATAGGCATTACGTGCGCATCATCGAAGACGGCGCTGTAAGCATCAAGGGGTTCGGTTCCCGGACGGATGCCAAAATCTTCGCCCAAAGGGAACGCGCGCGGCTCGGGCTTGATATGCCTTCCAAAGAATAACCCGCCTTGCCAGCGGGCTGTCTTTTTTGTTTGCGGCATGAAAGCTACGGCCCGCTTCATTGCCAGCAGCTCCCCAAAAACAACCGGCCGGCCGGGCCACGCCAGCGTGCTTCCTGAAGGCCGCTGCTACACGAGCGATATGCCTCTCGGGTTCTGACGCCTGCGCGTGGCCCGCTGCATGCGCTATCGGTTTGGCTGATCTTCGCGCATGACGTTGTAGAGAAGCAGGCCCGCCATTAACGAGACGACGGCCCCTAACACATCGTTGCCAGTCAGCCCCAGATAATGAACGATCGCGAATGTCAACTCGGACATGATCCACCTTCGAAGGTTGCTTCTGGAGAACCCTCAGGGATCGCTAATGTTCCGATCGTTTGAGCGGGCGCTTGCGCGCATGTCAGGGGCAAGGCGTCCACCGCCTATCAGGCGTCTTGGCATGGTTGGTGAAATGCAGGTTCCGGTCGTCCCGGCCGGCGGCCCGGCATTCGTGGCAGAACAGCACATTGATCAAGTCGTGGTGCATGCACCGCTGGTCCGGCCCGAGCCGTTTCACCAGCTCGGCTATGTCAAGGATCGCGTGCCGGCGGCAGGTAAGGCAGTCGACAGAAAGCCCGGTGCCAGCTTCGAGCTTCTTGCCGAGCGTGTCTTCTGTGAAAGGAAACCTCATTGCCATGGCGATCCTCGTAAAATGGGTCGCCGCACCGGAGAGGACTATATTCCTCATCCCGAAGAAGCTGGCAATTACAAAATATGAAGCCCGCTGCCAAGGCTGGCGCAACGGGCCTCATATTACTCACCAGCCGGAATTTGAGGGCGGCAGGCAATCCGGCTGGCAGTGCTAACGAGAGACGCAAGTTTTGGTTCCCGCGGCGGCTTATATTAGCATTTCCTTGAATAAAGCTGCTAGCAATGCCAGACTCATGGCATGAAGGGCATCAAGGTTGGCGATGGGTCGCCATCACAGCAACGGAGCCGCGTCAGCGTAGCCATGCCTCACTGAAGGATTTTCGGGAAGAAAGTTAGCCAGTTGGAACCACGCTGGTCGCTAAATGTTCCTGTTGATCGGAACGATGGCAGGGATGGAACATTGGCGGCTCCCCGCGCAGTTTGGAAGGGTTTCCTGAAGGTCGGGTCCGTTTCTTGCGGCGTCAAGCTCATAGGGGCGACCAGCGAGGCCGGAAAGGTCCACTTCAAGATCCTCAACCGGAAGGACGGCCTGCCCGTCAAGAGCGCCTACGTGGATGAAGAGACCGGCGATGTCGTCCCCTCGGAAGATCAGATTAAAGGCTATGAAGCTGACAAGGGCGATTTTCTCGAGATCGAGCCCGAAGAGATCAAAAAGCTGAAGCTAACTTCGCAACACACGCTTGAGGTGGAGGGATTTGTCGCGATCGATGACATCGATACGCGCTACCTCGAAAAGCCCTATTATGTCATTCCGGCGGATGGCGCTGCGGTCGAGGCATTCACAGTGCTCCGTGAGGCAATGAAAAGGAAGCATGTCGCGGCCCGGTCTTGCGTCGTGCTCTACCAGCGTGGCCGAGAGGTCGTGATCCAGCCCTTTGGAAAGGGAATGCTTCTGACGGAGCTGCGCACCAACAATGAGATGGTTTCCGAGCGCAGCGTTTTCGACAACCTGAAAAAACCGAAATACGATAAGGATTTGCTCGAAATTGCCAGCCTTCTGATCGACAAAAAAGTGACCAAGTTCGATCCATCGAAATTCGAGGACACCTACGAAGACGCGCTGATCGCCATGATCGATGCCAAGCGCAAGGGCAAGAAACCACCCAAGCCCGTGCCTCAGCCAAAAGAGAACGTCGTCGATCTCGCTTCGGTGCTTCGCAAGAGCCTGGAGAAGGAAGGCATCAAACGACAGCCCAAAGCGAAGGCAGCCAAGACAGCGTAGCCCCAGTGCGAAGGGAGCTTCGCGGAGTGAAACAGGTGTCCGCATCAGCGGGACGTTGTCTATGCGGAGGCGTGCGCTATGAAATCGCCGGCAAACTTGCCGAGCCGATAGCCTGTCAATGCTCCCAGTGTACACGCACCAGCGGCAACTTCGCAGCCATGGCGGCTTGTCGATCAGAAGACATCAGGCTGATCGCATCGTCGACCCTGACCTGGTACCGTTCGTCGCCCAATGTCGAGCGGGGCTTTTTGTTCGCGCTGCGGCGGCAATCTTTTCTGGAGGGCAGCGCCCACACGACGTCTCTAAAGGCATGATGCAGCCGTGCCGATCGATGATTGCTCTCGTCTGCGCAAGCAGTCTCTTGTTTTAAGGGCTGCCAGTGCTCAATCCCCAAGCAAAAGCCCGTCGCCTCCTCTCCGACGGCGGGCTTTGCGTAGCTCAAAATCCCACATCAAACGTCTCGCCGCTCACGATGTCGAAGATGGGGTCTTTCCGGAGTAAAGACCACGCTCCGACTTCAGTCGCATTGCGAGTCTGCCTACAAGGGACTTCCAGGACTCCAACTTCCAGGACTCCAGTTGCCCTTCTAACCAGCATGCTCAACGGCCGGAGCGTAGCCCGGCCTGCCTGTCAGAACGCCGTTATTGCCACCAGAGCAGGTCGGGTTGCTGACTGGCCCGCCCCGTTCCTTAAAAATGTATTGAACCGGGCCCGGAATCACGCGTCACCGATACGATATCCAAGCAACGACAGCGCTCCATCAAAAGCCCGTCACCCCTCCCCCCGTGGCGGGCTTTCTATGCGCCTTCGGCTGTGCGCAGATCGAAAGCGACCACCACAACTCGTCTTCGGTCGGTGAAGCCATTTCAGACCTCAGTCGCACTTCCATAGCGACCGTAGACGTATCCCGGAACGTTCGCTCTAAACGCCCGTTTGCTTGAAGGTCCAGAAGGAGCGAAGGCCATGAAAACTAATGATTGGAACGATAGCGTCCTGGAAGCCCGGTGGCTTCTCGCTGTCCCTGCCTCGCTTGTCCTTACGGTCCTTTTGGCCTGCGTCTTGCTGACTTAACCAGCCAAGCTTTTGGCACGAAACCCAAATAGGAGAATAAAATGAGAACGCATCTTACCGCGGCTGCTGCAGGGTTTTTGCTACTCGCCGGCATCGGCGCGGCCGCTGCCGACACCGTGGTTATCCAGCCGGAGCAGGAAACGGTCATCAAGGAGTACGTGAAGAAAAAGCCTCTGGCGTCGGTGAAGCTTCCTGGCGTGGAACTCAACATCGGGACAGCACTCCCCGATACTGTCGAGCTTCACGAAGTCCCCAATGTCAAATACCGCTACACCGTCATCGACAATCGGACGGTCATCGTGGATCCAGACACACATAAGGTCGTCAAAATCATCGAATGAACTAAGGTCCGCTGGATGACTCAGCGGGAACACCCTTGAGCAGTTGTTCCTTCGGATGGAGCCCGCCGTCAGCCTCTCACAGGCGGCGGGCTTTTCGTTATATGCCAGGAACACGCAAAGGCCGACCCAAAATCGGCCTAGATCGGCCTGTTCGCGCTCCTGGCGCTGTTCAAAACGGACGGATGAGGCGGGGGCTGGGCCGCCGCTCGTTTTTCCGGCTAAGTCAGACGTGTGTCTGTGGCGCTTTTCCCGAAAGCGGGGGCATTGCGCCGTCTTCGAGCAGGATGTCTTTCTTGCGCGCAAAGGCTACGAGCACGCCCCGTGCAGTCTCGGCGTCGACATCTCCTATCAACGCGGCCTTGCAGGCGCGGATCGCTGCTCTTTGTTCCGGGCTGTTGCCGCACCAGTCAACTGCGAACTGATAGGCATCTGCGACCGTGTTGAGTTGGCGTGGAAAGCCCAGGCCGACCCATACCCGGATCGGCGTTTTGAAGGGTTGGGAGAGCATCGTGAATTCCTCCTTTCACGGCGTCTCTAGGTGCTCAGCCCGCCGCCCTGGCTACGGTTGCCGGGCATCCATGGCAAGACCGCGGTCACTTCCTCATGGATTTTGACGGACTTGGCGAAGCCACAAAACGCTTGCTTTGCGGCCGATCGCGGGTAGCTGCCGTCAAACGCTCTCTGGCATGCGCGGAGCGCGGTTTCATAAATGGTGCCGCGTCTATTTTTTGGCCATTCGTAAAGAAATTCCAGGGCGTCCTCCACGCACGCGATCTCCTGGATCAGGCTGTTCCCGCTTTTCACGAAAACAGGGCTGTCGAACATCCGATCGTTCATAGGATCCTCCACGTCGAACGAACAATTGAGTTTTGAATGAGTGGGACCGACAGCGGTCCGCCCGGCAAAAATATTGGGTTGCAAATTTTGGCCGTCAAGATGCCCATCACCGACGTCGACGAGAGCACGGTGGTAAGGGGACCGAACTCCCCCGATCGCTATTGCAGCCCGGTATCACAGGACTGGCCAAAAGTGCTTTCCCGGCTCGTGGCGCTGTGCTCCAACGGCCATGCACCAATACTTGCGCCAACTCGCAAGTCGCAACGGTCAACAGCTTGACCGCACGTGGGGCACAGGGAAGGTGACGCATTTCCTCGCCGGCCCCGTCGAATGACGCATCGTGAAAGTTGTTTCACTGCAGGGACCAATGCGCCTACTGTCCGGCTTCAGTCGGTCTTGGGGTTAGCGCCTTGTCATTGTCGGGCGGACCAAGGTGCCTATATCCGAAGCATTGAGGAGCTGGGGCAGCTTCATGCCTGAGGCGCGAAGAGAGATCATTGATTGGTGGCGTAACAGGCTAGCCGACGACAAGCAGCTTTTGGCCGACATCGAGGCTGGACGTATACCGGCGGATGAGATTCACGCCGCCTATCTCAGATGGATGATCTCGCAAATGGAGGCCATCGTACAGAGCGTGGAGCGCCACGGGCATCTGATCAAGCCTGACGGCCCTGGGTAGCGTGCTGCCATCGGCGCGACTGGCGCCCTAGTAGCCACTACCGCCCATGGCGCCAGTTCCGCTGGGAAATGCCGATCCTTTGTTGGTCATGCACCCGGCCGCACCGGTTAGGATCACTAGCAACGCTGCGATGGTGATGAGACAGCGCTAAGGGTTGCCTCCTCAGTGGGCTACCGCCCCGCATCCGGTAGACAACACTGTGCTCAGTCTTATTCCACCACGCTTGGGTGACGGATATGCGTGCTCGTAATGGGCCTCGCCTGGCGGCCTTGATCTCCGAAGACGCAAGATTACCGGGCCAGCCTTTGGTCTCTGCAGCAAGCGAAGAAGATGGCCGAGCAGTGACGTCGCTCAGCTTCTCGCGCTTGCGACGGGGATGCGAGGCCGAACAACCAGACCTTAGACGAGCTATGCACGATCGATCGAAAAAGGAAGATGGCCCCTCAGCAGCTTTCGACCTATTTTCCCACCCATGGCAGCAGCTATGGAATCGAGTTCCGTGGGCCGGCCAAGTGGGCCGACTAGATCGAAGTCCACGAGAAGCCACAATGGCGAGGCGGGCCGCGCCGTTCTGGCAGTTTCGCCTCTCACGATGACGTTGAGGGGGCGCGTTAAAAGTGAATGTCATCCACCAAAACCGTAGGTGGTGGGATATTGACAGTATGCCCGTTATGGGCGAGTTTCGCGCCGGACGGATGCGGTCAAAGGTAACCGTCGATTTTAGCCAACCTATCGAAGCGAGGAGCATATCATGTCGGTACAAGCAATCCGCGATTTGAATGATGCAGAAATTGACGAAGTCAGCGGCGCTGGCGGCTGGCGAGACGGGGCGATTGGCGGCATCTGGGGGGGCGCTACCGCACAAGCGGCGGGCGGCGACATGCGAACTGTGGGAATTGCCGCTGCAGGCGGATTTGCTGCAGGGTATTTCTCCGGCGGTCTCAGCAGCGGTGGAGGCGGCCGAGGCGGCCGGTCCTGAGTCTTGATCAACAATTGCTGTGCAGGCCTCTAGGTCTGCATAGCAACTTTATGAGGCCGACAAAGTTGAAATTTTTAGTAAGATCTGCAGCCGACTCCTTAATGTATGGGTTCGCGACCTACGGATTCGTCAATTTTGCGTCGCATTATGTCTCGGTTACAGGCAAAATTACCGAACCGGTGGCGCTACTTGCTCTGGTGACGTTATTTTTTCTTAGCCGACTGGTTTTGAACGGAGCTTTTTCGGGCCAGAAGTGATTCTTCAATTCGCCGGCTTGATCTTGATATCATTCTACTATCACAAGTAGCGGCTCTTCGGGCATTAACAAATGCAGGTACTTTGGATCGGATAGTGAAAGACCAGCTGCTCTAGATTCCACCGCATTGATATCGTCCACGGACCACCCGAATAGCCTTAATGTAGTCAATTGATAGGCGAATTCTACAATATTATGGTTCAACTGTTCGACTTGCCGTAAGAACGCCTCACGTGCCGAGCGTTGTTCTCCTTCCGTTGGACCTTCCTCTACGAACCCCCGGACGCTTTTTCTTATAGCAGAGAGCACTTCTGCGAGTTTCTGCTTGGAAACAGACCCGAAAACCACGAAAAAGCCTGTGCTAGAGAAGAAATCAAAACGGTATTGCAGGCCATAGGTCACGCCTTGGGTGTCGCGGATCTCGCGAAAGAGCCGGGATTTGTCGTCCCCCGTCAGAGCGTGAGCGAGCATCCGAACAGCGAGCCAATCGCTCGGCCTGGACGCGGCGGCGCTTCTGCCACCGATCCCCACAAATGCTTGTGGCTCGCCGCCGTGGTGCAAGAAAATCGGCTCCTTCGCGGAGGCCACGAATTGAACAGGTGGTAGCTTGTCCACCATGCTCCCTGTTGGCAGACCTTCGAACAGTCGATCAACGAGTTGTCCTGCACTCGTGGTCTCAAGATCGCCTACAATACAAATCCGCAAGCGCGCCAATACGATGTTTACCCGGATCCAATTTGCGATATCCGCATCCGAAATCTGCTCGATGCGGCTGGCCTCGGGGAGTAATGCCTGAATGTATGGATGCGGGTTACACAAGGCCGAGAGGAAACTTTCCTGAGCTTTGGTATCGACATCCTCGGCCTGCTCGAGGATTTGCGCCGCCAGCAAACGCTTCACGTCTTCGAGAACCTCAGCAGGGATGTCGGTACTCGTTAGAACTTGGTTCGACAAACGAACGATCTCGTCAATATTTGCAGGGGGGCCGGCAACACAACCGACCACCGCTTCCGCTTCGCTCTTGAGCACGAAGGACGCCTGCAAGTCCTTCAGCTTTTCGGCTAGTTGGTGATTTGTGCGCCGCATTGCAGAGTCGATGAGAGCTCGAGGCGCCGACATCGATGTCTGCGGGCCGTCTACGGGATCGTGCGCCATCCCTCCAGCGAAGCAAAAGCCGATCGCTATTGTCTTGGCCCCTTCGAGCGGCTGCAGAAGAAATGGAATCGCACGTTCACTGGTTGCCTCAATCGCCGGGTGCTTCTTGAGCGGCTTGCTTGCGGGGTAGGGCCGAGCAAGCTTTTGTGCTAGCGCAGTGACAAATTTGATCATTAGCTTGCATCCTATGGCGCAAAGATTAGTGCCCCTTCACGAAGGGGAAAAGACATCGCCTTCGAAAGGCGATGGAAGCCCGCAAGCTTCATTTCTTCCACGCGTTTTTTCTGCGTGGATGCCGCCAGATAACCGAAGAGGATCGTTTCAGTTCCCAAGTGCACAGCCGCCGCGCTGGGATCCTGGCTTCTCGCAGCCAGTTGACCAATTTGCCGGCGCTGCAGCCGCGTAAACGCTTCGTCGTCGAGACCCGTTTCGCTGACCATTCGCAAGTAGTCCTGTATAAACCGAACGGTCGCTTCCGCCTTGCTCTCATCTCGAATGACAACCTCGACCGTGACGAGCAGCTTTCCGCCCCCGATTAGCTCGGTGGAGGAGTCATATTGGACAACCGACCCTGCTTCAAACAATTCTAAGGCGAGGCTACCGGGAATCCGGCTAGCTATGAACTCTCCCAGAATATTGCGGAGCGTCAGATGGTCTGTTCCCTCACCGGGAAGCGACCACAGCGCCCTGTAGATCAGCCGTGGCAAGACCGTTTGCTCATCATGAACAGCCAAAGAAATGAAATCGCTGCCGGGGGAAATGTCGAGATTCAGGGCTGTTGGCGGGAAAGGTTCGAAAGAATCGGTTTGCCGAGTCGGGACTGCTTCACCACCGGAAGGCAAAAGTCTCGTATCGATGTTTGGATTGTGTCGCTTCGCTACCGCGATCACGTCCCGGTAGTCTGCCGGTCCCGTTGCGACGACTAGTCTGCGGCACGTCTGATAGTGGCTATGAAAATTGCTCGCTTCGCTCAAACTAAGTCGCGACACGCTGTCGGAGCTACCGATCGGCCAGTCTTCGAACGGGGTGCCGCAGAAAAAACGCTGGTCGAAACCGCGCAGATGAACGGCTGCGGACGATGGACGTTCCCGCTCCATTATCTCTTGCAGGATGATATCTCTTTGGCGCTCGAAAAGCGCCATCTCAATATCAAAGGGCGCTCGCAATCTGGAAAGAAAAGCGAATGCGGAGCCAAGATTTGCCGCATCGACGGCAACGTCGAAACGAGTCCAAAGGTACGACGTGAATGCGTTCGCGGATTCATGATCAAATAGGCGATCCTTCCGGCGTGCTGCCTCAAACGCGAGATGCTCAACCAAATGTGCAACCGCACTGGAGTTCCCATGCATCGATCCTACTGGGAACCATTGGTGAACGAAAAAGCCTCGTAGTGACGGTTCAGGAAGGTATAGGAGCAGCACGTCAGCGGGGACCCTTTCAAGCCCACGAGATTTGAAAAACGTGCTTAGCGCCTGTCTGATTAGCAAAGGCAACTCTCTAACGTTCAAATGCCCACCGCGGCCCACACACATATAGCCGCCTCATGGTGTCGGGACGCCCCGCAATCGCAATTGTATTTCGACGACTCTACATCTATGAGTAGCATTAAGTTGCCATCGGAGATGTTTATGCGATGATCGGATTTCTCTCAAGAGTTGCAGGTGAGAGAACGTTCCAAAAACGTAAGCACCTTGCTCAGCTTGCTGCAAACGAGCGTTACATCGAAGATTGTGCCGAGCGCATCGAGTTGATCCGCGAAACCTCTGGGTGCCGGCAAACGAGGCTCTTTCTGGAGCCCGCGCTACCTTTGAAACGGACACTTTTCTTCGTGTCCGCGCATTGGGGGAATTATTTCAGGTCTTTCAACAGGATCGCTCACTCTCTTCCCGAAGACTCCAGGTTCGTTGCGTTCCGAGGCGAGGCTTGGGAGGGCGAAGACCAGCTTTTTGGTTCTCTTCAGCGCATATCCCCCAGATCTATTTCAGTTTTTCGTATTCAGGAACGGAGAGGGCTTTTCGACGTCTGCAAGGCCATCGAAAAAGGTGCCCACGCGTTCGTCCTGTTCGACGTTACCGACCGCTCGGACAGAACACATAGATGCAATTTCCTCGGAAGCGAAATCGGCTTTGCCTCGGGCTGGGCAGAGCTCGCGCATATAACAAATTCGATCGTCGTCCTATTCGAGCCTTGCTCGGTCGCAAGACGTGAGGTGACATTTGCGTCTATTCTCGATCCGACGGGAATTCCGCGCGACCGTTTCGTTTCGTCCTGCATGCGAGCCGCGGTTCGTATGCTCGAGCGGCTCGTAGCCGAAGAGCCCTCCTATTGGTTTATGTGGGACGATTGGAAGAAAAGCGTCGCCCATGAATGAGCGGACTCTTTTCCGGGCAGAAGCGACTGCCGCGATCGAAAACAGTGTTTCTACGACATTGCTTGATCGCCGGCTCAACAAGGGGTCAGGCCTGCTGCCTCTGTTTCTCTTCGTTGCTGCACTGTGCGCAGGCGCCATGTTCGTTCAGGTTTCGATTGGCGTTTCCGCAAAAGGTGTTGTGCGTGCCAAAGATGGAACGTTGCCGATCCTGGCAGATCAAGGGGGCGTGCTGACGCAAATCATCTCTGAGCGAGATCCCATCCAGGTGCGGGCCGGCACACAGATAGCGTCCATACGGAATTTGGATCTAGTAGCGCTACGGCGAGGGCCAAAGATCGAGTTCAGCAAGGCCGAGCTTGCTCAAAGGCGACAACGGCTTGAGGCTAGACTTGCCGATATCTCTACCGACTACACGGCGAGAACCGCGCAGATCGCGAGGATGGACACCTCGCTAACGCAAATGTCGGAAAAGGTTACGGCCTTGCTCCCGGTCTATCGGGACGAAATAGCAAGACATGAGCGCCAACTGGTTGACCGGGAGGGCCTGCTTTCAAAGGGTATCGTTCCAAAGGAGGAGGTCGAGCTCACGCGAAACCGCCTCGTCGAGCGAAAACTGCAGTTGAACGAAGCGGAGATTCGTATCGCGGACTTCGATCGACAGCGGCGTGAATTAGCCCTTCAACGGACGCAACTCGACGGAGAATACAAGAAGACCCTTCTCGACGTCCAGAACTCGCTGTCCGACGTTAATGTCACTATTCAGGCCGAAACTGATCTAGAAACAAGTGAACTGACCATGCCGCTGAACGGCACGCTGATTCCTCGTGGCTTTTCGATTGGGCAGGTCGTCCGCACCGGTGATGTTCTCTTTGATGCGGCCGCCCCCGGATCAGAGCTCTATTTGTTCGAGGCTGACCTTCCTGCAAGCCAAATTGGCGGATTGAAAGATGGGCTATCGGCAAAAATTGGCGTCGCGGCCTATCCGTTCTATGAATACGGCTTCATCGAGGGCCGGGTGAAGTTACTGAGCGAGGTGCCGAACCAAAGCATCGAATTCAGCAAGAACCTGCCTGTCGACCCCTTGTTTCGAATTGTGATCGAGCCGACGCCGTCTTCCATCAACTCCTTCAGAGTTAGGAAAAACCTGATACCTGGCATGCCAGTGGACATCCACATCAAGAAAGAATCCGTTGCGTTCTGGCAACTACTTTTTGCTCCACTTTACAAGTTGTCAGCACGAATAGATCTCTAGCATGTTCTCCCGCGCGACGATCCAGCCAATACAGCAAACCGAGAGCCAGGAGTGTATCTTGGCGTGCCTGACGATGATCGCCCGGTACCATGGGCTTTCCATCAGTCTGCGCGAACTGCGCTCTCGCTTTCCCTTTCTCAACCGCGGAGGAACGCTTCGAGATCTTCTCGAGATAGCGCGATCACTTGATCTGTTCCCTAGGGCGGTCAAAGTGGAGCTGCATTCGTTGAAACATCTCCAGATGCCCTGCATTATTCACTGGAGCTTCAATCATTTCATCGTTCTCGAACGTGTTCGAGGAGAGAAAATCACCGTCTCGGATCCCGCAAGCGGCCGTCGGCGTGTGAGCATGGATGCGTTTTCGAGGTCGTTTACCGGGATTGCTGTTGAACTGGTACCAAACCCAACGTTCCAGAAAGGTCGCGCCAGCCACCCCACCGAACTCGTGGACTCGCTGCTGCCCCTGCGGGCTTTCACCCGACCAATCGCTCAATTTGTAGCGCTTTCACTGGCTGTCCTGGTCTTTTCGCTGATCTCGCCCCTCGCGGTACAGATCATCGTCGACCAGGTGATTCAGAAGAGCGACAGTGACCTCCTGCTCGTCGTTGCTGGTGCATTCCTGTTCGCCAACCTTTTGTCAGCGCTTGCAACCTACATACAGGGCTTTCATCTACTCAAACATTCAGCAGGGGCCCGCATTTCGGCGACCTACAAATATTTGCAGCGCCTCATGAGCAAGAGGTGGAATTACTTTGAGCGTCGCAAGCTCGGAAACTTCATCGCTCAGTACAACTCGCTTACCTATTTCGTGAACTACGTCATCAAGGCGATTGGGACGGTGATTTCGGACGCTCTATTCGTCGCTGTAATCACTGTTGCTCTATTTATGCTTCACCCCATCACCGGGGCCGTAGTGCTTTTTGTGAACTTCAGCGTCATTGCTATCCGAGTGTTGCTCATGAAAAAGGCTCGGATGCTTCAAGATACCCAGATCGTCGACGTCGCCAACGAGGAAGCGTTTTTTGTCGAGACCATGCGGGGTATCACTTCTGTGAAAGCGAACAGGATCGAAGCCAATAGAATGTCGATCGGGATCGATCGCACGGTCAGGGCGACGAACTCGTTTTTTTCACTAGGACTTTTCGGCCTCCGGTACTCCCTGCTCATGCAGTTCTTGAAGGCGGTGGAGGTCATTGTCGTTCTGTATCTTCTTGCCATTGATGTCATGCAAGGCGCGATGACGATCGGCATGATGTACGCGTTCTACTCCTACCGACAATTTCTCGACGAGCGGGTCGCGAGTCTAGTTGATGCGCTCAGCGAGATGCTCAACATCCGCGTGCACCAGGAAAGACTTTTGGAGGTACTCTCAATCGAAAGCCGGGAACATCAGCGCCCAGACATCGGCGAGTTCATTCGGTTCAAAGGAAAGATCGAGCTACGGAATCTGGCTTACTGGATCGACAACAAGAAGAAGCCGGTGATTGAGGGCTTCTCCGCTCTGGCGGACCGTGGCACCTTTGTCCATATCAAAGGTCCGACTGGTTCGGGAAAGACGACTCTTCTGAAGATCATTCTCGGGGTGCTTGATCAGGACGATGGTACCGTCCTGATCGACGACATACCGCTCAGCGGGGCCAACATCGCCATCCTGCGCAACAGTGTGGGGGTTGTATTGCAGGAAGATCTCCTTTTCAGCGGTTCCATCCTTGAGAACGTATCTCTTTTCGATGATCTTCTCGACGTCGGTCGCGTGCAGCATTGTTGTCGAATTGCCTGCATCGATGATGACATCGTTCGCCTACCGTTGGGCTACCAAAGCTTGGTTGGGGATCTCGGAGCTAACCTGTCAACTGGCCAACAACAGCGTCTGCTCGTCGCGCGGGCCCTCTATAGGGATCCGACGATTCTAGTCTTCGACGAAGCATCCGCCAATTTGAACGAGGTGGTCGAACGAGAGTTGCTGGGGAACCTCAAAGCTCTGGGCAAAACCGTCATATTCGCGTCCCATTCAGAGCGCATCGGCGATTATTGTGACACGGTTTGGGAATTACAGCCACGTGGCGACTCCAGCCGACCCCGGTATCCCAAGTAGATTCTAAGAATCTCCGAAGGCGACTTGCGGTGAGCCTGATGCACGTTGGGTAGCGGAACGAAGCGCATCCCCGGCGGGCGCTGGCCTGAATTGGCTCGCCGTTCGGGCGGGAGCCACCAATTGCTCCTTGACTACCTGGGAGGGCTCCCCGATCTGCGCCAAACGCCTTCAAGAGACCAAGAGGCCTATTGCGGTGTCCGTTCCTGCGGTTGCCCATCTGAGCCTTCGTCCTGCGGCGGCGCCGCATCGGCGTCCCGGGGGATTTCCTGTCTCAACCGCGGTCCCCGCGACAACCGTCGCCCGAGTGCCTGGGCAAAGGCGCCGTAGCGCTCGGTGGCTGCGGCGCGTCAAAACGGCCTTTGGCAAACCCTATCTCAAGTCAGCCGGATTGGTTGCCTGTGCATGCGCGGCGCGGTGCCCGTAGACGCACAAACTGCCTCGCCGAACCAGGCAAATCTGGTGACCCTTATGAAGCGGCGGGATATTTCCTTTCCAGTCGTTCCTGCTGCGGCGTGAGGGCGTAGAGTTCGCGGTAGCATTTGGAAAAATGCGATGCCGAAACGAAGCCGCACGCGACGGCAACCTCGACTATGGGCACGGACGACCGAATTAGCATATGCCGCGCGCGCTCGAGGCGTATCTCCAAGTAATAGCGGGCGGGGGAACGCCCCATCTCATCAAGGAAAAGACGCTCGATCTGTCGCCGCGAGAGTCCGACTTGCTTGGCAATGTCGGCTATCGATATTGGTTCGGACGGATTGGCGTCCATCAGTTCGATTATGGTCAGCACTTTTGAATTCTGAATGCCGAGCCGTGCGCGCAGAGGAAGTCGCTGGCCATCGCTTGCGCTGCGCACTCGATCGGTCAGCACCTGCTCACATATGTGCCTGACCAGAGATTCGTCGAAGTCATCGCCAATCAGCTTCAACATCATGTCGAGAGCGGCCGTGCCACCGGCGCAGGTGTAGATGTCTTGATCGAGCTCAAAAAGGTCGGCAAACACTTGCGTATTCGGAAATGCCTCGGCGAAGCCTGGCAGGTTTTCCCAATGGATTGCGCAGCGTTTGCCGGAGAGCAAACCGGCGGCCGCCAGCACATGCGCACCGGTGCAAAGGCCGCCGATCGCAACGCCGCAATCATGTGCCTCGCGCAACCAGGCAAAAGCCGACCTGTTCGAATAGCGCTCGACATTGATGCCGGTGCAATAGCGGACACCATACGCGATTGCGTATAGTTGCCTTTTATACGCGTTTGCGTATGCATAACGCATATACGCTATCGCGTATATTGACAATTCATACGCGAATGCGTATATGGAGCCTTGGAGGCTTATCCATGACCGACCAGATCGCTCGCAACGAAAAGCAACTCGGCGCCATCCTGCGCCGCGCCCGCCGGCAGGCCGACCTCACGCAAGAGACGCTTGGCAATCAAATTCACCTGCGCCAGGCTACGATCTCACGCCTTGAAGCCGGCGCGCCAGCCGTGCAGCTCAGCACGTTGATGGCCGCTCTCTCCGCCCTCGACCTCGAGCTCATCGTTCGCCCACGCAGCAAAAGCAGCGCCGCCGAAATCGAGGACCTTTTCTGATGGCACGGCGATCGGCCCACACACCGCTCAATGTCTTCCTGAACGGGCGCCCGGTGGGCGTGCTGCGCAGGCAATCAACCGGCGCCGTGGACTTCCAATACGCCCGCGAATGGCTGGACTGGCACGGTACTTTCGCGGTGTCGCTCTCGCTTCCTTTGCGGGAGGACCGCTATATCGGCGCGCCTGTGATCAACGTCTTCGACAACCTGCTTCCCGACAATGAAGCGATCCGCAAGCGCGTGGCCGAACGTGTCGGCGCGGCTGGTACCGATGCCTACAGCCTGCTCGCCGCGCTCGGCCACGATTGCGTCGGAGCGTTGCAGTTCCTGCCTGACGGTATCGATCCTGGCAGTCCGGGCAGCAGCGACGGCAAGCCAGTCAGCAAAAAAGACATCGCTGAAATAATCGAAAACCTCGCGGCGGCACCGCTCGGCCTCGGCGAGGATGAAGACTTCCGCATCTCGATCGCCGGCGCCCAGGAAAAGACGGCGCTCTTGCGCAAGGATGGACGCTGGTTCAAGCCGGTCGGCACGGCGGCGACCACCCACATTCTGAAACCGCAGATCGGCCGGCTGCCCAATGGCATCGACCTCTCCAATAGCGTTGAGAACGAGTATCTTTGCCTTAAGCTGCTTGACGCGTTCGGCGTTCCTGCCGCCAAGACGGAGATCGCTGATTTCGGGGAGCGCCGCACGCTGATCGTCGAGCGCTTCGACCGGCTATGGGCCAGGGACGGCCGGCTGCTGCGCCTGCCGCAGGAGGACATGTGTCAAGCGCTGTCGGTCCCGCCGACTCGCAAGTACCAGTCAGAGGGCGGTCCCGGCATGCCGGAGATTATCGAGCTTCTGAAAGGCAGTGACAGGCCCGAGAACGACATCGTGGTCTTTCTTCGCGCCTGCATCGTATTCTGGCTGATCGGCGCGACCGATGGCCACGCCAAGAATTTCAGCATCTTTCTAGGTCCAGGCGGCCGGTTTCGCATGACGCCGCTCTACGACGTGTTGACCGCGCAGCCCAGCCTCGACGCTGGGCAGATCCCTCGCAAGAAATTCAAGCTTGCGATGTCCGTCGGCAAGAGCCGGCACTATTCGATGCATGAGATTATGCCCCGCCATTTCATGCAAACCGCCGAGGTTGCAGGCGTGGGGACATCCCTGATGCGCAAAATCTTCGAAGATATCGCCGGAAATGCTGAGAGGCGGGCCGAGGTCGTGATTTCCAAATTGCCGCGTCACTTTCCCGCGCAACTCGTCGAGTCGGTCAGGTCGGCAATAGCCAAGCGCGCGATGCTTCTTCTCTCTGAGACCCGCTGATCAAGCTCTAACGACGCTCGGACAAGAAATTCAGGCTACCCGATCAGCATTCCACACCGACATCATCAGCACAAGCCAGATGCACCGGGCACCGGCAAGAGTGAGCGGAGCCTCGAAGCAGTGGCCATAGAGTGTCGTGGTGTCCTTGGCGGGAACTATAGATCCCCGTCGACCAGTCGAACACCCCGGGCACCTTCCACCGCGTATCGCCAGTGCCATTGCCCGCAATGCGTTGAACGTCCTCGACCAGTTCGTGGTCTAGACGTTATGCGCTTTCGAACGCTTCATGCGTTCTTTCGGATCGTCCAGACCGCGTTCTCGAAGTCGACCTCATCCCAGACCGCGTCCTGCAGCTCGCTCTTGCGCACCATCCTGAGCAGTCAAAGCCGCATCCCCAGGCGGATCATGGGAAGCGTGGCGATGTGCTCGAGCTGTTTCAGCATCACGTGAATTTCCGAGAGCGAAAGCGAGCGGTCCTTCGGCACGAATGTGGCAATCGATGCGGGCCCAACTTCATCAGCCGAGTTAGCCACCTTCTCCCGGTGGAGGATCGCGCACCCGCAAATCTGCTTCAGGATGTCTCGCACATGGATGGCGGTCGCCGGCGCGCCACGTTCAACGATGCTGCCGCAGTGGGCTCGTAGATCGTCCCGAGTGATCACAGTCAGGAGGCGATTGCGCCAGACCGGAAGAAGCTCACGCTCGAAGATGGAACGCCGCATCGCTCGCGTGCTGTCGGCCATCGGCGGGCGGTGAGCCACTTCTCCCCAAACTCGCCAAAACTCTTCGCCTCCTTCAGGCGACGTTTCTCGCGCTGCTTCTCGATTGCCGGCGATCGTCCCTCGCCGATGGCGCGCCTCGCGTCGAGGCACTTCTCACGGGCCCAAGCAAGCGAGATTCCGTCCCGTCCGTACTTGCCCAGATAGACCGTCTCCCGCCGTCCGTTGAGCCTGTAATCCAACCGGAACGAGATCGCTCTACTGGGCATGACGCGAACATACATGCCGTCACGGTCGACAACTTTATAGGTTTTCTCTTTTGGTTTCAGCGCTTTAAGAGCGGCCTCCGTCAACATTCTGCTGCCTCACCAAAAGTACCGTCAGTGCAATTTTGAGGCTTCGTGACAGAATTTCTCTTTTATCTTCAATTCCTTAGATTGGCATAGTTTAGGCGGCGTTCAGGTAGGCCTGAATTATTCCCATTCGATCGTCCCAGGCGGCTTGGACGTCACGTCGTAGACGACGCGGTTGATGCCCTTCACCTCGTTGATGATGCGGGTGGCGGCGGCGCCGAGGAAGTTCATGTCGTAGTGATAGAAGTCAGCCGTCATGCCGTCGACGGAGGTGACGGCGCGCAGCGCGCAGACGAATTCGTAGGTACGCCCGTCGCCCATAACGCCGACGGTCTGCACCGGAAGCAGCACGGCGAAGGCCTGCCAGATGGCGTCGTAGAGGCCGGCCTTGCGGATCTCGTCGAGATAGATCGCGTCGGCCTCGCGCAGGATCTCCAGCTTCTCGCGGGTGATGCCGCCCGGGCAGCGTATGGCAAGGCCGGGGCCAGGAAAGGGATGGCGGCCGATGAAGCTCTCGGGCAGGCCGAGCTCCTTGCCGAGCGCCCTCACCTCGTCCTTGAACAATTCACGCAGCGGCTCGACCAGCTTCATGTTCATGCGCTCGGGCAGGCCGCCGACATTGTGGTGCGACTTGATCGTCACCGAGGGGCCGCCGGAGAAGGAGACGCTCTCGATGACGTCGGGATAGAGCGTGCCCTGGGCCAGGAAATCGGCGCCGCCGAGCTTCTTAGCCTCTTCCTCGAAGACCTCGATGAACAGGCGGCCGATGGTCTTGCGCTTCCGTTCCGGATCGGCCTCGCCTTCGAGCGCCGAGATGAAGCGGTCGGACGCGTCGACTAGGATCAGCGGCAGATTGTAGTGCTGGCGGAACATCTCCACCACGCTTTTCGCCTCGTCCTTGCGCATCAGGCCGTGGTCGACAAGGATGCAGGTCAACTGGTCGCCGACCGCCTCGTGGATCAAGAGCGCTGCAACCGAGGAGTCGACGCCGCCCGACAGGGCGCAGATCACCTTGCCCTTGCCTACCTGCTTGCGGATCGTCTCGATGGCGTGGTCGCGATAGGCGGCCATGGTCCAGCCCCTGGCGAGGCCGGCGATGCGGTGGACGAAGTTGCCGAGCAGCTTGGCGCCATCAGGGGTATGGACGACCTCGGGATGGAATTGCACGGCGTAGAACTGGCGCGCCTCGTCGGCGATCGCGGCAAAGGGAGCGCCGGTGGAGGTGCCGACGACCCTGAAGCCGTCGGGAATGGCGGTGACGCGGTCGCCATGGCTCATCCAGACCTGGTGACGCGTTCCCTTGGCCCAGACGCCGTCGAACAGCGCGCAATCGTCCTCGATCTCCAGGAAGGCCCGGCCGAACTCGCGATGATGGCCGGCCTCGACCTTGCCGCCGAGCTGGGCGCACATGGTCTGTTCGCCATAGCAGATGCCGAGCACCGGAATGCCGGCGGAAAAGACTTCGTCGGGCGCGCGGGGCGAGCCGATGTCGACGGTCGAGTGCGGGCTGCCCGACAGGATGACGGCCTTCGGCCTGATGCGGCGGAAGCCTTCGGCGGCGGACTGGAACGGAACGATTTCGCAGTAGACTCCGGCTTCGCGCACGCGCCGTGCGATCAGCTGCGTGACCTGGCTGCCGAAGTCGACGATGAGAACGGTGTCGGGATGATTGGCTGTCGTCATGGCGAGCCTTTAGAGAAAGAAACGAGTCGACGCAATGGGTCGCGCGGTCGCGCCGCTCACTTCGGTTCCAGTGCTTCGTCCGATGCTTCGGCCCGCCCCGCGTCGAGTGCGCGCAAGGCGTCCATCAATGCCTCGAACCGCTGCCGGCCGATGCGATCGACATAGCCGCGCTCGATCTGACGCTTGACGCGGTCGCCGTCGCGCAAAGCATCCAGCCCCTTGCGCGTGTAGCGCACAAGCTTGCCGCGCCCGTCCAGCGGGTCGGGGAGCCGCTCCAGCACGCCTTCCGCCTCCAGCCCGTCGAGCAATTGCTGAACCGCCTGCTTGGAGATGGCCGCGCGCTCGATCAGCGCCGACTGGCGCGTGCCGTTGCGGGGGATGTGCCCGAGCAGCCCGGCGCGCGCTTCGCTGAACCAGCCGTGGCCGGCGGCCCGCATGGCGGCGGCAAATTCCGCGTGCCAGGCACGACTCGCCTGCCACAGCCGCCAGCCGACATGATCGGGCAGCGCCTCGGGTTTTTCGTCAAGCTCCTTGACCACTTGATCCGAACTCCATATAGTCAAGATACTTGACGATATTCACGCCGTCGAGGCTCTTTTGAACGCGAGCCCATGGACAGGGACAATGACGATACTGAACAGGAATACGCTGGCCATTATCATGATCGGAACCACGCATGTCATCGACATGGGCGGCAAGAGCGCCTTCATCCACTACGAAAATGCGGAGCGCGCGCACATGCTGCTGCCGGACGGCACCCGTTTTCATGGGGTCTGGGCGCTGCTCGACGACGGCTACAAGGTCGAATGGAAAGACGGCCCCAGCGGCGCGTGGAAACTCCACCACACGCCGGGAGCGATCGACTATGTCGAAGCAACCGGCGCCACCCGTGGGCGTATTTCGCGCATAGACTTCGGTGATTCGGCGCGGCTTGCCGTCTGATGCATCAGGCGCCCAGCAGGCCGTCGCCGATCGCCTGCTCCAGCAATTCGA
This sequence comes from Mesorhizobium sp. M1C.F.Ca.ET.210.01.1.1, assembly GCF_004791585.1. Taxonomy (GTDB): domain Bacteria; phylum Pseudomonadota; class Alphaproteobacteria; order Rhizobiales; family Rhizobiaceae; genus Mesorhizobium. Next base: position 229,548 of record NZ_SRUU01000005.1, on the reverse strand, counting down.
TGGCAGCGGCCAGCTTCTCGTCGATGACGTGGAGATATTCGGTCCAGTCGCTGACGTGCCTCAGATCGGCTGCGCCGTCGGAAATGCCGCGCAGGCCGATCAGCGGCACGCCGAACAACTGGCAAGCGCGCAGGCAGGCGAAGGTCTCCATGTCGACCATGTCGGCGTCGATCGCGTCATAGGCGGCACCGGTAACGATCGCGCCGCCGGTCGAAAGCGTGGCGCTCCTGATGCCGGGGATGACGAACGGCAGCGGCACCGTCACCGGCAAGTCGAGGAACGGGGTCGCGCCCTTCTCGAAACCGAGCGGCGAAGCGTCCATGTCGCGGTAGCTGACCGACGCAGCCTGGTAGATTTCGGTCTGTTCGAGCCGGCGGCTGCCCGCGGAACCCAGCGAGACGACGAGATCCGGCAGCGCGCCCTCGGCCTTCAGCGTCGCCAGCTTGGCGCCGAGCCGCAAGGCGGCCTCGACCGGGCCGACGCCGGTCATCAGCGGCGTGAACAGCGTCTTGAGGTGCGGGCCGTATTCGGCCTCCACCGCCATGACGAAGAGAACGGATTTTCCCCCTATTCGCGCGACGCCTGCCATGGATTCACCCTTCGATCCCGTCGCGGCCGACCACCGTCATCATCGTGCCGGTCATGGTGGCGATCAGCTTGGCCTCGCCATCGGTGGCGAAGGCGTAGGCCTGGCCGTCGGCAACGATGATGGTGCGGCCGGGCTTGGTTACCGAGCCGCGGAACAGGAAGCGCTCGCCCCTGCCCGGCGCGAGCAGGTTGACCTTGAATTCGATGGTCAGCACGCTGGAATTCTGCGGTAACAGCGAGAACGCCGCATAGCCGCAGGCGGAGTCCAGCGCGGTCGAGATGACACCGGCATGTAGGAAGCCGTGCTGCTGGGTCAGCTCGGGGGCATAGGGCATCTCGATCTCGATGATGCCGGGCGTGACCAGCGTCAGTTCCGCGCCGATGGTGGCCATGGCCTTCTGGCGCGCAAAGGAAGCCCTGACGCGTTCCTCATAGTCGGGGGCGGGTACGATCTTGGCTGCCATGGCCTTCGCCTCATCTTTGCTGGCGAAGCTTATTGCAGAGGCAGCCGGCACAGGCAATCTCTTATGTTGCAGCGCAGCAAAATGCCGGCTGCCGTCAGGCGGCCTTGCGCAGAGCGTGAAAGTAGAAGCCGTCGGTGCCGCTGAGCGCCGGCGACAGCGAGATGCCGCCGGCGCCGGCGATGCGCGCGGCGCCTTCATGGCCGGGGAAATGGCTGTCCCAGAGCCGGCGATGGTCGACCGGCGCGAAGTTGCCGTGGCGTTCGCGAAAAGCCGCGACCTGCTCGCCGTTTTCGGCGTCGAACACCGAACAGGTGATGTAGACGAGCAGCCCGCCGGGTTTGACGAAGGCCTGCGCGGTGTCGAGGATCGCCTGCTGCTCGCCCTTGCGGGCATCGAGCTGTCTGTCGGTCAACCGCCATTTGGCGTCGGGCCGCCGCCGCCAGGTGCCGCTGCCGGTGCAGGGCGCGTCGATCAGCACGACGTCCATGTGACCGGTGAGCGGCGCGAGTTCCGGGGGCTTGCTGACGACCTGGACGTTGCGGCTATGCGCGCGGCGGATACGCTCGAAGATCGGCGCCAGCCGCACCTTTTCCGCATCGTGGGCGAAAAGCTGGCCTGTATTGCCCATCTCGGCCGAAAGCGCCAGCGTCTTGCCGCCGGCGCCGGCGCAATAGTCGAGCACCTGCATGCCGGGCTCGGCGCCGGCAAGCGCTGCGGCAAGCTGCGAGCCCTCGTCCTGCACCTCGAACCAGCCTTTCTGGAAGGCGGGCTCGGCCTGCACGTTCGGATGCCTGCCGTCGCCATCGATCGGCGGGATGCGGATGCCCTGCGGCGCGATCGCGGCGGCCGCCGCGCCTGTGCCCTGGAGTTCCGCCAGCACCTTGCCGCGGTCGGCCTGCAGCGTGTTGACCCTAAGGTCCAGTGGCGGACGCATCGCAAGAGCGGCCCCCTCCCCGACCCAGGCATCGCCATAGGCCTGCTCGAGGAGCGGCGCGCACCAGTCGGGCACGTCCGCCCGCACGGCATCGGGCGCATCGGCCGGCCGGCGCCCGGCGATCGCCTTCAATTCCGCGGCGCTGAGCAACGGCGGCGCGAACTTGTCGCCGTCGAGCGCGTCGTTCAACGACTGCGCCGTCTGGCCCCATTCGAGCAGAAGCGCACCGAAGCCGATGGCGCGCGGCGTGTCCTCGCCGAAGACCCAGCCGGCAGAGCGCTTGCGGCGCAGCGCATCGTAGACGATGTTGCCGATCGCCGCCCGGTCGCCGCCGCCGGCAAAGCGGTGCGACAGGCCCCAGTCGCGCAAGGCATCGGCCACCGGGCGGTGGCGCCGGCCGATGTCTTCCAGAACTTCGATGGCCGCCGCCAGCCTTCCGCCAAGTCGCATCCCGTCTTTCCGCTGCCTGCAAATTGTCTTCCGGCCCGCTCTTAAAGCGTTTCGGGTCAAGATTGAAACAGTTCTATTTCGGCCACCCCGCCGGACCATGCCGAGGACCCGTGGCCGCCGGTGCCGGAAAATCAGGCCGGCAACATAAAAAGATCAAACTCGCAAGAAGGTCCGTAACAATTCCATCAGTACATGCACAGCCTCTAATGAAAATAACTGCATCGCACAAGCAATCATCCTGGCCTATCCACTTGGCTTTGCAAGTTTTCCAGGTGGGAATACTCTCTCGCCTGTGATTCGCGGCGCGGAAGACGCGGTTTAGCGGATCCCAATGAGGAGAGGGCAATGAAGTCTTATCTGGCAGAAGTTCTAGGCACGTTTTTGTTGGTGTTCATCGGCACGGCTTCAGTGGTCACGGGCGGCTTCGGCGGCGCGCTGCCGCTCGGCCAGGAAGGCATCGGCCTGGCGTTCGGCATCGGCCTGATCGCCGCGGCCTATGCGATCGGCCCGATCTCGGGCGCGCATCTCAATCCGGCGGTGACGCTCGGCGTGTTCCTTGCAGGACGGATGCCGGCCAAGGATGTCGTCCCTTACTGGATCGCGCAGATCATCGGCGCCGTCATCGCTTCGCTGGCGCTGTGGATCATCGTCACCGGCCAGGCCGGCGGCCACACCGGCGGCTTCGGCGCCAATGGCTGGGACGAGGCGAAATGGGGCATGAGCTCTGCCTTCCTGTGGGAGCTCATCGGCACCTTCACCTTCGTCACGGTGATCCTCGGCGTCACCAACGCCAAGCACACGACGGTTTTTGCCGGCCTGGTCATAGGTCTGACGCTGGCAGGGATCCACTTCGCCATGATCCCGGTCACCGGCACCTCGGTCAACCCGGCCCGCTCGATCGGCCCGGCGCTGTTCTCCGGCGGCGCAGCGCTCAGCCAGCTCTGGCTGTTCATCGTGGCGCCGTTGATCGGCGGAGCGATCGCCGGCGTCGTCGCCAAGGCGGGCATCTTCGAAAAAGACTGATGCTCGAAGGTGTGAATCAAAAAAAGGCGCGGGCATGAACCCGCGCCTTCTTACTTGGGAGGATGCGTCCTTACTTCGAGGCGATCTCGAAGCGGTCGAGGTTCATCACCTTGGTCCAGGCCTTGACGAAGTCCTTGACGAACTTCGCCTTGGCATCCGCCGATCCGTAGACCTCGGCGAAGGCACGCAGCTGCGCGTGCGAGCCGAAGATCAGGTCGGCGCGGGTGCCGGTCCACTTGACCGCCTTGGTCTTGCGGTCGCGCGCCTCGTAAACCTCGTCCGAGCCCGGCTCGGAACCCGCAGCCGGATCCCAGACGGTCGCCATCGAGAGCAGGTTGACGAAGAAGTCGTTGGTCAGCGTGCCGGGCTTATCGGTGAAGACGCCGTGGCTGGAGCCGCCGGCGTTGGCGCCGAGCACGCGCAGGCCGCCGACCAGCACCGTCATTTCCGGCGCCGTCAGCGTCAGAAGCTGTGACCGGTCGACCAGCATCGCTTCGACTGACATCGGCTGCTTGCCTCTGACATAGTTGCGGAAGCCGTCCGCGGTCGGTTCGAGGGCTGCGAAGGATTCGACATCCGTCTGCTCCTGCGAGGCGTCCATGCGGCCGGGCGTGAACGGCACCTTCACCTCATTGCCGCCGTCCTTCGCCGCCTTCTCGACCGCGGCGACGCCGCCGAGCACGACGAGGTCGGCCAGCGAGACCTTCTTGTCGCCGGCTTGGGCTGCGTTGAACTCCTTCTGGATGGCTTCAAGCTTCGCCAGCACTTTGGCGAGCTGTGCCGGCTGGTTGACCTCCCAGTCCTTCTGCGGGGCAAGCCGGATGCGGCCGCCATTGGCGCCGCCGCGCTTGTCGGAGCCGCGGAAGGTCGAGGCCGAGGCCCAGGCTGTGGAGACCAGCTCAGGAACCGTGAGGCCGGAGGCCAGGATCTTCGCCTTCAGCGAAGCGATGTCGGCTTCGCTCACCAGCTCGTGGTCGATCGCCGGGATCGGATCCTGCCAGATCAGCTCTTCCTTCGGCACGAGCGGGCCGAGGTAGCGCACGACCGGCCCCATGTCGCGGTGGGTCAGCTTGAACCAGGCGCGGGCGAAGGCGTCGGCGAACTGATCGGGATGCTGGTGGAAGCGCCGCGAGATCTTCTCGTAGGCCGGATCGAAGCGCAGCGAGAGGTCGGTGGTGAGCATGGCCGGCGCATGGCGCTTCGATGCATTGTGCGCGTCCGGCACGGTGTCGGCGCCGGCGCCGCCCTTCGGCGTCCACTGGTTGGCGCCGGCCGGGCTCTTCGTCAGCTCCCATTCGTAATTGAACAGGTTGTCGAAGAAGTTGTTGCTCCACTTGGTCGGAGTCGTGGTCCAGGTGACCTCGAGGCCGGAGGTTATGGCGTCACCAGCAATGCCGGTCGCGTATTTGCTCGACCAGCCGAGGCCCTGCGCTTCGATGCCGGCGGCTTCCGGCTCCGCGCCGACGAGCGCTGCATCGCCGGCGCCGTGCGTCTTGCCGAAGGTGTGGCCGCCGGCGATCAGCGCCACGGTCTCCTCGTCGTTCATGGCCATGCGGCGGAAAGTCTCGCGGATGTCGCGCGCCGCGGCGATCGGATCCGGCTTGCCGTTCGGGCCTTCCGGGTTGACATAGATCAGGCCCATCTGCACGGCGCCGAGATGGCCTTGCAGTTCACGGTCGCCCGAATAGCGCTCGTCGCCCAGCCACTTGGCCTCGGCCCCCCAGTTGACGTCCTGCTCCGGCTCCCACACGTCGGCGCGGCCGCCGGCGAAGCCGAAGGTCTTGAAGCCCATCGATTCCAGCGCGACGTTGCCGGCAAGGATCATCAGGTCGGCCCAGGAGATCTTGCGGCCGTACTTCTGCTTGACCGGCCAGAGCAGCCGGCGCGCCTTGTCGAGATTGGCGTTGTCCGGCCAGCTGTTCAGCGGCGCGAAACGCTGCTGGCCGGCACCGGCGCCGCCGCGGCCGTCGCCGATGCGGTAAGTGCCGGCGCTGTGCCAGGCCATGCGGATGAAGAGCGGTCCGTAATGGCCGAAGTCGGCCGGCCACCAATCCTGCGAATCCGTCATCACCTTGTGCAGGTCCTTGATCACCGCATCGAGATCGAGACTTCGGAACTCCTTGGCGTAGTCGAAATCCTCGCCCATCGGGTCGGAGAGGTTCGACTGCTGGTGAAGAACGCCAAGGTCGAGCTGGTTCGGCCACCAGTCGCGGTTGGTCCGGCCGGCGGATCCATGCGCCACGGGGCATTTGCCAGCGCTGTTGTCGTCGGTTTTCGCGTCCATCTTACTCTCCGATTTTGCCGGTTTTGAATTGGGTTTCCGGGGCAGCCAGCGGCCGCGCCAATCTGGAACGATTCCAGACTAGGACGGCTCGCCGATAAAGACAAATTGCCTTTCCTGTTTTTTCCGATAGGATTTCCTTATGATCGGTCTCACCGTCAGGCAGATGCTTTATTTCGACGCGCTGGCGCAGACGCTGCATTTCGGCCGCGCCGCGAAGCTTGCCGGCGTCAGCCAGCCGGCGCTCTCCGCGCAGATCGCAGAAATGGAAGAACGGCTGAACTGCCTCCTGTTCGAGCGCGGCGGCAAGAGCGTGCGGATGACCGACGAGGCGCTCGCCCTGCAACCTCGCATCGAACGCATTCTCGCCGACATACGTGACGTCGAGACGACTGCCCGGCGCGGCCGCCCCGCCATGGAAGGCCGCTTCCGGCTGGGCATCATCCCGACGGTCGCGCCTTATCTCTTGCCTCGCGTCCTGCCGGAATTGAAGAAGCATTTCCCAGCCCTGCAGCTCGAACTGCGCGAGGCGGTGACCGCATCGCTGGTCGAGGACAATGTCTCGGGCAGGCTCGACGCTTTCATCGCCGCGCTGCCGCTCGACCATCCGGGGCTGGTCACCGAGGAGCTTTTTCCGGACCGCTTCTTCCTTGCGGTGCCCGCCGGCGATCCAGCCTTCGCCTCGCCGCCCGTGCCGCCCGAAAGCCCCGCGCTGGAGCGGCTGATGCTGCTCGAGGAAGGCCATTGCCTGCGCGAGCAGGCATTGGCCGTCTGCGGCAATGTGCGGCCGGTGGCGATGGCAAGCTATGGCGCCACCAGCCTGACCACGCTCCTGCAGATGGTGGCGCATGGGCTGGGCGTGACGCTGGTGCCGGAGATGGCCGCAAGCGCCGCCGGCATCATGCCGGACCTGAGGATCGTGCCGTTCCAGGAGCCGATGCCCCAGCGCATGATCTGCATCGCCTGGCGCCGCAACAAGGTGCGACAGGACGAATGCGTGGAACTGGCGAAGATCATCCGCGCACTGGACCACGCCGTGCTCGCGGGTTGAGGCGTCTTTCTACGCCGCCTCCCCTGCACGTTTCAGGGAACAAATATCAAAAATACGTAAGTAAAAAACACCACAACATGGACCATGCCCGTCAGGAACGTGGTTCTTTCGTTGCTAAAGCTGACGCTGCATATGAAAAGCGCCAAGACCAGAAGCACCGCGTCGGCGGCCGGAAGCCCTAAGGTCAATCCTCTGCCTGTCAGCAGGCTGGCGGCCGCGACTGCCGGTATTGTCAGACCGATGGTGGCACATGCTGAACCCATCGCAACGTTCAAGCCGCGCTGCAGCTCATTGTTGAGCGAAGCGCGAACCGCGGAAATGGCCTCCGGCATCAAGACGAGCCCCGCGATCAACGCTCCCACAATACTGTCGGCCTGGGTCACCTGGTAGGCAACGAGCGTATCCTCGACACTTGCGGCGACCTGCTCGGCGAGCATGACAATTCCGATCAGCCCGATGAACAGGAGCAGGGCACTGGCATAGATGCCCTGGTGAGGGCCAGTGCGGATCGAGACGTCGTGCCCCTGCCCTTGGATGAAGTCCTCTCGGTGCCGGACGGTCTGGGCGAACACGAAACTTGCATAGAGCAGCACCGAAAGGACGCTTACAAAACCAAGCTGGGCTGCCGAAAACGTGCCGGGATCCGTAGTTATAGTGTAGGTCGGGAGAATGAGCGTCATGACGGTCAGCGCGATCAGCACCGCCAGGTATGCGCTGGTCCCTTGCCGGACGATCGCCTGCTTGCGATGGAGCCAGCCGCCAAGCGTGAGACAGGTGCCGACGACACCGGTCGAGGTAATCATCACCGTCGAGAAGACGGATTCACGGGCAAGCGTCGGGTTGTTTTCTCCATGCAGCATCATGGAGACGATGATCGAGACTTCGATTGCGGTCACGGCAAAGGTCAGCACCAGTGTTCCGTACGGCTCGCCCACGCGTCGGGCCACCGCCTCGCCGTGATCAAGCACCACGAAAATGGTGGTGAACATGATCGCGCTCGACAGCGCGCCAACGAGAATCCTGGCGTTCAGCGAACCTTCGTCCACCGAAAAGCCGCTGGCTCTGACCGCGACGGCCATCGCCAGGGCGGCCAATGGCATCGTGTAGGAAGCTGCCGACCGTCCGAATCCAGTCATTGAAGCCCCATGCGTTTCTGCGAAACTTAAAGCATGTCTCCCGAAAGCGGGAACCGGTTTCGGGAGACATGCGTAAAATCAAAAACCTAAAGCGCATGGAGCGAATCTGAAAGATCGCGACGCTCTTTAGCGGAAAAGCCTGTGGGAAGCACCTCGGCCGATATCAGAGCGAAGCGGTCAAGCCTGGACGCCGCCTTGAAATGGCGGTGAGCGCCATCGACCCGGCCAGGTCAGGGTCGCCCTGCTTATTGCTGGACTTCAATAGACCTGTGTCGCAGCCGTTGGGAGAGCGGCAACTTACCGTTCGGATACAGAGCACGTGCCGGGAAAATGCCGATGACGTTGGGGAGGCGCTTCTGGCCTTTAGGTCCGGTTGGCATCGGCGCGTTGCTGCTGTGCCCGCTTACAGATATCATCCAGCTTTTCGCGGATCCGGTCGTTATCAAACAGCAGCTTGGCGCGTGGGAATCCTCTGCTACGAAGCTCCCATTCGATGGCAAGCCATCCTTCATAGTCGCCAGATACCGCAAGTTTCCCGGCTTCGCGCCACATAAGCACGTCACGCTCTCGGGACACACCATTTCCCCCCGTGCTTTTGCGCTAAGCATATAAGAGGTCGGACCGATGTGAAATGCATAATGTCTCAAACTGAGACACTTCCGATAGCGCGGCTGCCTGGCATGATATATAAAGATTTCCTAATGTGATCGCTTAGCCCAAGAGGCGATTTCGGGGATGCCCAATTACAGGAACAGAAGGGTGCTGTGGAAGAGCGTGGCCGAAATGGGCCTCTTCTCCGCGGTGATGAACGCACTGGTGCTGGTTCTGCCTCTCTACATGCTGCAGGTTTATGATCGGGTTTTGCCCGCCGCCAATTTGGACACTCTCACCTACCTAACATTGCTTGCGCTTTCGTCGCTCTTTCTCTTTGGCGTGCTCGAAGTCGTGCGGGGGGTATATGCAAGCCGGCTCGCCGCGCGACTGGATGTCTCTTTGGGCACATCGTCTTTTCTCGCCGCAATGAGTGGCCCCCGCGCTGGCCTCGGCGATGTCCAAGCCTTGCGCGATTTGGCCACCCTACGTGTTTTCATCGCTTCGAGAACTATTTTCTTCCTCTTCGACCTTCCTTTCGGGCCAATCTTCGTGGGCCTGCTCTATTTCATCCATCCGTTGCTCTTCCTCGTGACGGTCGTCGGGGCGGTTCTCATGGTCATCATCGCCATGCTGAACCAGATCGCGAGTTCGCGACCTGGCAAGGAGGCGGCGGAGAATCTCAACGCCTCAATGAATTCGGCGCAGGCCTTCGCCCGAAACTTCGAAACCGTTCGCGCACTTGGCATGGTGTCCAACGCGATAGAGTTCTGGGGGACCCGTTTTTCCGGCTCTCTACACGCCTCGGATGGGCTCGCTCGCATCAATTCGTTTTATGGCGGTGTATCCCGCACCACTCGTTCGACACTGCAGATCGCGATATTGGGGGTCGGCGCTTATCTGGTTCTGCACAACGAGATGACCGCCGGTATGATATTTGCGTCCTCGATGATTTCGGCGCGCGCTCTGCAACCTCTTGATCAGATCATTGGGAGTTGGCGGCAGATCATCGACGCCAATCTTGCATGGAAGAGGCTTTCGGCTCTCCGATCCGGACCGGACAACCAGGAAAACGTAGCATTGCCGGCTCCTGAAGGAGCGTTAAGCGTGGATCAAATAGTCTATCACGTCCCGGGCGCGGCCGACGGATCGCTGCCGCTGATAAAGCGCTTGACCTTTGAAGTCGCCGCCGGCGAAACAGTCGCGATCGTCGGGCCGAGCCAGGCTGGAAAATCGACGCTGGCGCGCCTCATCGTCGGTGCCATCGAGCCCCGCTCGGGAGCGATCCGGATCGACGGCGGCGATATTCGAAACTGGGATCCGGAAGAACTCGGCCGCCATATTGGTTACCTCCCGCAAGATGTGGAACTCTTCCCGGGAACCATTGCCCAAAATATCGCGCGTTTCGAACCGGATGCGCCGGACGAGAAATTGGTCCAAGCAGCCCAGCGGGCCCAAGCGCATGAGCTCATCCTGGGTCAGAGGGATGGCTATTCGACGCTGATCGGCCCGACCGGCGTTCGCCTTTCGGGTGGCGAGCGTCAGCGCATCGGGCTTGCTCGTGCCTTTTACGGCGATCCCAAGGTGCTGGTTCTCGACGAGCCCAATGCAAATCTCGATTCCAACGGCGAAGCCGCGCTCGAGCGGGCGATCATCCAGGCGCGTTCACGAAAGACGACCGTGCTTGTCATAACCCATCGGCCCTCTCTCGCTTCCAAATGCGATCGCATATTGATGCTACGCAGTGGCCAGATCGAGATCTACGGTTTGACCAAGGACGTGCTCGATAGACTTGTCACGCGACGGGGCCAAGCGGGGCGGCCCGCAGCCTCTCAGTCGCGTGACAACGAAGGAGTGGTACCTTTCCCGTCATCTGCTCGCGGGGAGATGAAGGTCGCTAATGACGGTTCCTAGCCAACCCATCGGCGCCAAGACGTATCGCTGGCAGCGCAACGTCGATACACGCACAGATCGGATCACGCTCGCGGGATATGCAAGCGTGTCCGCTTTCTTGCTTGGCTTCGGATTCTGGGGCGCAACGGCGCCGATTGCCGGAGCAACGATCGCGCCAGGAGTGGTCGCTGCAGCTGGACAGAATGTCATGATCCAGCATCTCGAAGGTGGTGTGGTCAGCACCATCAAGGTTCGAGAGGGTGACAGAGTCTTGCGAGGCCAGGCCCTGATCGTGCTCGATCCAACGGTGGCGCAGTCCCAGCTCAACCGAGTCCTCAAACAGTGGGTCGCACAAAAAGCTGAAATCGCGCGGCTCGAGGCAGAGCGGGACGGCCTGGAGAAAATCGTCCTGCCCCGCGATGTAGGCTCCTACTCAGGCGCCCCCGAATTCAGTGACGTCTTTGCAGAGCAAACCAAGGAGTTCCAGGCTCGGCTAGCGCGCTATGCCGCAGAACAGGGGATTCTGAGGCAACGGGTAGCAGCCCTTCAGGAAGCCGTTGCCGGCTTGAGGGCGCAGAAGGATGCTGCGGAAAACCAGCTCGCGATCGTCAATGCCGAGACGGAACGCAAAAAGGGCTTGCTGGAAAAGGGACTGACAAATCGTTCTGAATACACCGATCTTCTGCGTAGCACCGCCGAGTTGGCAGGTCAGGCGGGATCGCTGGAGGCGCAAATCGCCAGCTTGGCGACCCAGACCGTGGAAGCGCGTCAACAGATTGAAAGACTTACAACCAGCCGGGTCGAGGATGCCGTGACGGAACTGAACAAAGCCCTGGCGCAGGTGGCGGACCTTAAGGAACAAATCAACGCCGCTCGATCGGTCCTGTCGCGGACGACCATTCGCGCCCCGGCGGACGGCATCATTGTCCGCTCGCTCTACAATTCAGAAGGCAGCGTCATCCGAGCTGGCGAGGTTGCAATGGAGCTTCTGCCGACCACGAATGAACTTATCATCGAGGCAAAGATCAAGCCCGAAGACATCGATTCTATCCGAGTCGGCCAAAGTGCGAACATGATGTTGACAGCCCTCAATGCACGGACAACACCAAAGGTGCCCGGAAAGGTGTTCTACGTTTCGGCGGACCGGCTGATCACACCCAGCACTGGACAGCCGTACTACACCGTGCGGCTTAAGATGGCTGATAAGCTGCCACCGCAGGTCAAGCCCGAGCAGATCTACCCAGGTATGCCGGTCGAAAGCTTTATTTCAACCGGCGAGCGGACGTTTCTGACCTATCTGACCAAGCCGCTGGTGGATTCGTTCCAGCGCGCCTTTCGGGAAAGGTAGGCCCGATCCTGCCTCCTGCGGCCTTCAACCTCACCCGAGGTGGAACTCGTCCGCCGGATCATACGCAACCGTGGTTCGGCCACTGCCGTCGTCGCCCAGCGTAAAGGTGTCTCTCCCATAAAGCGCCGACCATGGTGCCGGCATCATGAGTGCGATCCGAAACGAGCAGCGTTCCCCGCACTTTCGTCCCAGGCCAGAGTTGGCGCTCCGCCGCCATTTTTGACCGCTGATAATCGGACCTGGAGACCGGTAGTGACGCGCCCGCCCTTCGTCGTGCCATGGTCCGATCGCATAAGCGATCAAACGACGAACACGTCGTGATATGTCAGGGCCGCCCCCGGCTCTAGGTGGGCGATTTCCACCTGGGCGGTCGATTTCGAGCCGTCGGGATCATAGTACAGAACGCCCGTGGTCCGGTTGTAGAGCAGGTGATCGTTGCTGCTGGTGGCGTGTTCTCGCAACTCGAAATACGACGAGTTCACCCGCGTCGGGCTGGACCAGGAACCGGAGCCGAGCTTGGTGAAGATGGCATTGTCGAGATAGAGCGCGTCATGTTCCGCGTCGAAGTCGGTGAGTGTGTCGACATTGCCGGGGCCATAGGCCGTGTCAAACACGAAGGTGTCCTCGCCCGCGCCACCGGTCAGCATGTCGTTGCCACCCAAGCCCCGCAGTGTATCGTTACCAGCCAGGGCATCAAAGGTATCGGCCGCGCTAGTGCCGACAAAAGTATCGTTCCCGGTCGTTCCGTGGGTCGGGTCGGTCGGCGGGGTCGGAGGTGACGGTATCGGGTCGGTCCCGTCATGGGCTGCATGCCAGGCCGCCTTGGCCTGGGCCCAGTAGTCGCGGGCCGCCTGGCCTTGAAGGACCGTCCAGCCGGCGGGCGGCATTGGATAATCCGACGGCAGCGGCGTGTCAGAGAGGTTGAGGTAGTAGTTGCCGTGCGACTCGACCGTCTTGTCCCAGGCATGCTGCAGCCGCGCCTGGCCGTTGTGGTGAACGTCGGTGATCGCCACCACGCAGTCGATAAAGTGCAGGCTGGGCGTGATATCGTTAGCGCCTGTGCCATTGTCGAGTTTGAATGGCGAACCGTGGGTCATCTCGCCTTTGCGAAGGTACTCGCCCATGCCCAGAAGCATGCCATCCATGGTGACCGTGTTGTGAGACCCATCCACGTCACCGTCGCCAAGGCTCACTCCGGAAAACACGTGGTCGAACAGGGAATCCCGGATGGTGCCGCCGATCACGTCGTCGTCCTCGACCGCGTCGTCTCGTGAGTTGCCGACATAGGAATCTTCGATGAGGAAGGTGCCGGTGCCGCCGACACGGATGCCATCCCACGGCTGGGTGATCGTCCAGTCGTCGATGGCAAAGCTGTGGGCTGAATTTATACGGACTGCGGCGGAGTTGACGTAAATGTCCTCCCAGGCGGCGGTTTGGGAGACCGTGCCGTTGATCGTGCCGCCCAAAGCCAGGAGGTTGTCGCCGGGGTTGACGACCGCGAAGGGATAGAGGTTGGTAGGGCTTCCCTGATTGGCGACGATCCACGAGGCGTTGGTGGCATCGATAAGGGTGTTGGCGGGCAGACCGGATACTTTATATTGGCGGTAGCCATAGTCGCCGCTCAAGACAATGGTGTTTGTATAGGCCATGCTTGGCCCCCTTCACACCCCCGCCCCTTTTTTGCCAAAACGCCTGAAGCCAGAAAGGCCTGCAGCTATCACAAACCCGTCAGCGGTATCGTGCAAATCACAAAATGTAAAAAAAACTCAAAATTTAAAAATAGGTCCCGTCGCAGAAAGCGCTGTGGCGCAGTGATTTCAGCGCGGCTTCTTTTCAGTGGTCTCAATGCGGCTTTCACGTCCCTTGCCAGGAAGTGAAGGATATGTACGACCTGCGCATCGCGCTGCTCGTCCGCTCCTTCCACGCCATTGGGTTATTCGCCGGATGAAAGCCTGGTCGGCCAGTACGCGCTGTCGTTCAAGGAGGATCCGGCCGTGCGCCGCAGCTACCAGCCGCTGTTCGGCGACGTGCGGCTCGGCCCGTTCGTCGAGGAACCGGGCTCGGCGCCAAGGCCGTAGGAGGGACGAAGCGAGCGGCGGTTGCGGGTGCTTGGCATAGCCGGGCGTGACGCCTTCAATAAACCTGTGTCGCAGCCGTTTGGGAGAGCGGCAACTTGCCTTTGGGATACGGTCGCAGCACATGCCGCAAAAGCCGGCGTTTCCAGTGTGTGCGGTGCGAGTACTCGTCGAGCGATTCCAAGCGCCAGGAAAAATCATCCGTCCAGACCTTCGTCGCCGAGACCGGCCGCAAGAACGCCGTGCGATAGACATGCGCTGATATGTTCGGCTTCTGGTGCGTCGGGTCCTTCGTGTTGGCGAGGATGCGGATGCGCCTGTCCTTGCTCGCCGCAACCAGGTCCGCGACGGCTTCCCGATAGGCCGTCAGGTGATGGGACAGATCGGTATTGCGGTATGACGTGCCGCCGAAATCGAAAACCGGGCGGATCTGGATCGTGTCCGGACGGTATTCGCCATAGACCTTGATCAGGTCCTTGACCTGCCTGAGATTGTCCGGATTGACGGTAAAATTGAGACGCAACCGCGGGTTCCTGCCACCCTCTCTCACCCTGGCGACCATCCTCAGCACGGCGTGGTGCCTGTCGAAGGAAGCGCCCGGCATCAGCGCTTCATAGGTGGCCTTTTCGGTGCCATGTGTCGAGACGGTTATCTCGTCCAAACCTGCTTCTGAGAGGCGGCGGATGCCTTCCGCGGTAAGAAGCTGTCCGTTTGTCGTAAAGCCGATGAAAGGCACGCGGTGTCGCGTCGCGAGTTCGACCAGCCAGGGATAGTCCTTGAACATGGTCGGCTCCATGGATGCCCCGAAGTGCACCTGCAGCGCCTGCGGAAAGAGCTCGGCGGCGATGCGCTCGAGGTCTTCCTTGGTCAGTCGGCCCTTAGCATTTTCCGCACGCCAGCGATCATTGGAAAAGAAGCACATGCCGCAACGCAGGTTGCAGGCGTTCACGGGGTCGAGCCTGATGATGGTATAGCGCAACCCAAGAAGTTCCGCGCCCAGAGCGGCCGCGAATTTGACGCGAGGGCTCCTCACCAGATTGTTCAGGCGATGCAACGTTTCCGAACTTGCCATCTTGGTCCCCACCTTGCCAGGGTACGGGATTCCTGCGGCTTCAGCGCAAAGCTTGCCGACACATTGTTATTGATTTTGGGTGACGGAGCCTAGACGAGCCGCTCGGACCGAGGAACACATTATTTGTGGTTAGTCGATAGCCTGTTTTCGGTCTGTTTCGCCCTCAAGTCGGCCCTGCTCATCCGTAAGGCTTATTGCTGGCAGACTCACGCCGTCTTCTGCGCCACCAGCCCCAGTTCCTCGGCCATCGCCTGGCGCATCAGGAACTTCTGCGGCTTGCCGGTCACCGTCATCGGCAGCTCAGTGCGGAAGCGGACGTAGCGCGGCACCTTGTAGTGGGCGATCTGGCCGGCGCAAAAGGCCTTGATCTCCTGCTCGGTCGCGATCTGGCCTGGCTTCAGCACGATCCAGGCGCATAGCTCCTCGCCATATTTGTCATCGGGAATGCCGAAGACCTGCACTTCCTTGATCTTGGGATGGCGGTAGAGGAATTCCTCGACCTCGCGCGGATAGACGTTCTCGCCGCCGCGGATGACCATGTCCTTCACCCGGCCGACGATGTTGCAATAGCCCTCGGCGTCTATCGTTGCGAGGTCGCCGGTGTGCATCCAGCCGTCGGCGTCGACCGCCTCGCGGGTCTTCTCGGCGTCGTCCCAATAGCCCTTCATCACCGAATAGCCGCGCGTGCAGAGTTCACCAGGCTCCCCCACCGCGACGGTGGCGCCGTCGGCGGCGATCGCCTTGACCTCGACATGCGGATGGATGCGGCCGACTGTGGAGACGCGCTTTTCCAGCGGGTCGTCGACGCTGCTCTGGAAGGAGACCGGGCTGGTCTCGGTCATGCCGTAGGCGATCGTCACTTGCGCCATATGCATCAGCGACACGACCTTCTTCATCACCTCGATCGGACATGGCGAGCCGGCCATGATGCCGGTGCGCAGGCTGGACAGATTGAAGGATGCGAAATCGGCATGGTCGAGCATGCCGACGAACATGGTCGGCACGCCATAAAGGCCGGTGCAGCGTTCCTGCGCGACGGCCTTCAGCGTGGCGCCGGCGTCAAAGCCTTCGCCCGGGAAGACCATCGTCGCGCCCTTGGTGACGCAGCCCATCGTGCCCATCGACATGCCGAAGCAGTGGTAGAGCGGCACCGGAATGCAGAGCCGGTCGTCGACGGTGAGCCGGATTGCCGAGGTAACGAAATTGCCGTTGTTGACGATGTTCAAGTGGGTCAGCGTCGCGCCCTTCGGCGCGCCGGTAGTTCCGCTTGTGAACTGAATGTTGATGGCCTCGTTCGGCTTCAGGCTTTCGGAGATGCGGTCGAGGCTGTCATGCTCGTCGCGGCCCGCCATGGCGAGCACATCGCCGAAATTGAACATGCCGGGCGAATTGTCGTCGCCCATGCGGATGACGATCCTCAGCGCCGGCAGTTTTTTCGCCTTGAGCTTGCCGGGTTCGGCGGTGGCGATTTCCGGCGCCAGCGTCTCGATCATGCCGAGATAGTCGGAGGTCTTGAAGCTGACGGCGGTGACCAGCGCTCGGCAAGCGACCTTGTTCAGCGCATATTCCAACTCGGTCAGCCGGTAGGCCGGATTGATGTTGACCAGGATGAGGCCGATGCGCGCGGTGGCGAACTGCGTCACCAGCCATTCCCAGCGATTGGGCGACCAGATGCCGACGCGGTCGCCCTTCTCCAACCCGAGCGCTAGGAAGCCGGCGGCTAAAGCGTCGACCGCGTCCGACAGTTCGCTCCAGGTGAAGCGCTTGTCCTGGCCGACGAAGACGGCGGCGTCGAGCGTGGCGTATTTGCTCACCGTATCGGAAAACAGCTCCGGAATGGTCTTGTCGAGCAAGGGGACCGAGCGGTCGCCCGAGACATGCGCCCTGCTGTCCACCGGAGCAATGAAGGTTTTTTGCGCTTTGCGCAGATTGGTGGCGTTCATGAGCTCATCGAGTTTGATCGCCATCGCCGTTTCCTCCCGGGATGAGCCAGCCTATCAGCCTGCCGGGATGGTGGAAACCCGCCGAAGGTATGGGGTTAAAGCATGTCTCTCGAAAGTGGTAACCCGTGTCGGGACAAAGACATGCGTAGAAGCAAAAACCTAAAGCGCATGGAGCGAATCTGAAAGATCGCGACGCGCTTAGGCGACCAGCGCAGCCATCTTCGCGGCGACATCACTCAACACAGCCTCATCGGCCGCGTCGCGCTGCTTCTTCGAAGCGACCAGGCAGGCCTGAGAGTTCAGTATCGTGCCGTCGCCCAGCACTTTGAGATGGTTGGCGCGCAGCGTCGAGCCGGTGGTGGTGATGTCGACAATGACGTCGGCAAGACCAGCGGCCGGCGCGCCTTCGGTGGCGCCGAGGCTCTCGACGATGCGGTAGACCTGGATGCCGTGCTTGAGCGAAAAGAACTGCTGCGTCAGCCGCCAGTATTTGGTGGCGATCCTGAGCCGCCGGCCGTGGCGCTGGCGGAAATCGGCGGCGACGTCGTCGAGATCGGTCATGGTGTCGACATCGAGCCAGATGTCCGGCACGGCTACCACGACATCGGCCTGGCCAAAGCCGAGGCGCGCGACGATTTCGGCGCGCGCTTCCCAGTCGGCAAGGTTTTCGCGCAAAAGGTCCTCGCCGGTGATGCCGAGATCGACCGAACCCTGGCCAATCTCGCCGGCGATCTCGGAGGCTGAGAGGAAGGCCACCTCGACATTGTCGAAGCCGTCGATGCGGGCGCGGTATTTGCGGTCGTCTTGCGGCAGCGTGACCGCCAGGCCGGCCTTGGCCAGCACTTCCAGCGACTGTTCCTTGAGACGGCCTTTTGAGGGGATCGCCAGCGTGATCATTTCGCGCTCTCTCGCAGGGCCTCGATGCGGTCGAGCCAGACCGAGAAGCCGACGCCCGGGATCGGCTTCTTGGCGCCCAGCAGGGTCAGCAGCCGGTCATAACGGCCGCCGCCGACCAGCGGCCGGTCGCCATTCTCGGCCGCGATCTCGAACACGAGGCCGGTATAATAGTCGAGCGGGCGGCCGAAGGCGGCGTCGTAGCGGATCTCTTCGGCCAGCAGGCCATGCGCCTCGATCGCCTTGGCGCGAGCGGCGAAATTCTCGAGCGCGGCGCCCAGCGAAAGCCCGGCTTCGGCGGCGAATTTCTCGAGCGCCGCGGCCGCACCATCGAGCGCGACATCGATCGCAAGAAAGCCTTTCAGCGCCGAGAATGCCTCGTTGGACAGCCGCACGCTGCGCAGTTCGGCCTTCTCGATCAGCCGCCGCGCGATGTCGGTCGGCGCGCGTCCAGTCGAAGCGGAGAGACCCGCCTCCTCCATGCCGGCGGCGATATGCGCGGCAAGGCCTTCCGCATCGCTGTCGAGCACCAGCGTGGCGACCGGGCCGGAGAGCTGGCTGTTGCGCGGCGGATTGGCGAGATCGGCAAGGGCTGCCTCCAGCATCGGCGCCGAGCCGAAGGCGCGCGCGAGGCGCATGCGCCAGCCGCGCGGCAGACCGAGCGCGGCGAGCACCGCCTCGAACACCGTCTGGTCGCCAAGCGTGATGGCGAGCGGCCGGCCGGGCAGCACCAGCGAGAGCAGCGCATGCGCGTCGGCCAGCGAGCGGGCATCGGCGGCGGCCGTGTCGCGGTCGCCGAGATCCTCGATGCCGGCCTGGAAGAACTCGTTGCCGCCTTCGCGGCGCTGACGGAACACTTCGCCGAGATAGGAGTAGCGGCGCGGCGTGCCAGCCTGGCTGGCGATGTGGTCGAGGCAGACCGGGATGGTGAATTCGGGCCGCAGGCACAGTGTCTTGCCGGTCTCGCTCTCGGTGAGGAAGATGCGGCGGCGCAGATCCTCGCCGGCCATGTCCAGGAACGGGTCGGCCGGCTGCAGAACGGCAACTTCGACCGCGTGGGTGTCGCGGGACGCGAAGAGCTTCGTGATGTCGGCCGCGATAGCGGGGTAGCGGGAGGTCATCGGTCGACTTTGGCGCGATCGGTCGCCTGCGCTGCCAGGATCTTCTTCACCTCGGCGACCAGCTCGCTCTCCGCCACAGTCACCTGCGCCGGCCGGGCCGCGCGCCATTCGGCGTTGTCGGTGATCTCGGCCGACATGCGGGCGCCTTCGATCAAATCCTTGATCTGCACTTCGCACTTGGCGCGCTCGTCACCGCCTTGGATGATGGCGACCGGGCTGCCGCGGCGATCGGCATATTTCAACTGCGCCTTCATGCCGGCGCCGCCGAGATACATTTCGGAGCGGATGCCGGCGGCGCGCAGATCCGCGACCATCTTCTGGTACCGGCCGAGGCTTTCGGTGTCCTTGTCCATGACGAGCACGACGACCGGGGCGATGACGTCGGAGGTGTCGAGCTTGCCGAGGTTCTTCAGCGCCGTCATCAGCCGGGAGACCCCGATGGAGAAACCGGTCGCCGGCACCGGCTCGCCGCGAAAGCGCGAGACCAGCCCGTCATAGCGGCCGCCGCCGCCGACCGAGCCGAAACGCACGATCTGGCCGTCCTCGTTGGGGATCTCGGCCAGAAGCTCGGCCTCGAAAACCGGGCCGGTGTAGTATTCGAGACCGCGCACGACAGAGGGAGCGATGAAAACACGATCCCCATATCCCGCCGCATTGATCATCGACGCAATTTGATCAAGCTCGACAAAGCCTTGTTCAGCGATTTCGGAATCGCCCACCAGTTTCTCAATGGCTTGGAGAGTTGCCGAAGCGCCATCGCCCTGGGCAGCCATCAATTTTAGGATTGAACTCGCCTGGCCTTCATTCAGACCGGCACCTTTGGTAAAATCGCCGCTTTCATCGAGCCGCCCGCCTTGCAGTAGCAAGCTAACGCCGGCCAGACCGATTTTGTCCAGCTTGTCGATAGCGCGCAGTACCGTCAGCCGCCGGCTGGCATTCTGGTCGCCGCCGAGGCCGATCGCTTCCAACACGCCATCAAGCACTTTGCGGTTGTTGACGCGAATGGCATATTCGCCACGCTTGATGCCGAGCGCTTCCATGACATCGGCCATCATCATTGTCATTTCGGCGTCAGCGGCCACGCTCGCCGTACCGATCGTGTCGGCGTCGAACTGCATGAACTGGCGGAAGCGGCCGGGGCCGGGCTTCTCATTGCGGAACACCCAGCCGGAGCGATAGCTGCGATAGGGTTTTGGCAGGCGGTCGTAGTTCTCGGCAACGAAGCGCGCCGTCGGCGCGGTCAGGTCGTAGCGCAACGACAGCCACTGGTCGTCGTCGTCCTGAAAGGAGAAGACGCCTTCGTTCGGCCGGTCCTGGTCGGGCAGGAATTTGCCCAGCGCATCGGTGTATTCGATCATCGGCTGGTCGACCGGCTCGAAACCGTAAAGCTCATAGACGGACCGGATGGTCGCCATCATCTTCTCGACGGCGCGGATGTCTTCGGCACTGCGGTCGGCAAAACCGCGCGGCAGCCGCGCTTTCGTCTTTTCCGATTTGTCGGCCATGGGATGGGTCTTTTTCGCTAAGTAAACGCTGACTTATTTCGAGCGGGCTGTCCTAGACGATACAGCCTTGGGCGGCAAGAGTTAGCGGCTCTCCTTCTCCCCCTGCGGGAGAAGGGAAGCCGAGCTGAAACAAATCACGCAAAAAACGAAACAATTCCGCCATCAGTGCGGCATGCTGCCGACACAATCCAAGACGATAAAGCCCGCCGAAACAAGGGGTTCGGGGCCATGACCATGGCGCGAGATATCATCGAGAGTAGCAGGCAAACCGCCAGGCTGCGGCCTGCCGGCGGTGCCCCGCCCAAGCCGGCGCAGCAGCCGGCCGGGCCGTTCGAGGTTGCGGCGGAAGCGCAAAAGCCGACGGTGCGCGACGCGCTGGTGACCGGCCTGCTGGTGATCTACCCGGCCTTCGCGGCCGTGGCGGCCATCCTTGCCGGGCTGTTTTTGACAGGCGCCGGCGGGGTCTGATTTTGTCGCTCGTTGAGGAAATCTCGAAGGTACGCGCCGCCCCTCATCCGCCCTTCGGGCACCTTCTCCTCGTGGACGGGGAGAAGGATACGGTGGGCTATTTCGGCCGTTTGAATTTCTTGCGCTCTTTCTCCACCTCTGCCCTACAGACACAGCCTTCGAGATGGTCGTTGACCAGTCCCATCGCCTGCATGAAGGCATAGACTGTGGTCGGGCCGACGAAGCTCCAGCCGCGCTTCTTCAGTTCCTTCGAGATCCGGACCGAGACCGCCGTCGTCGGATTGGTGCGCAGATGCGCCAGATCGACGACCGTTGGCCGCTCGTCGGGACCTGGTTCGAACTTCCAGAACCAGGCGGCTAAAGAGCCGAATTCATCGACCATCTCGCGCGCGCGTTTGGCGTTGTTGATGGTCGAGACGATCTTGCCGCGATGCCGGATGATGCCGGCATTGCCGAGCAGCCGCTCGACGTCATGATCGGTGAACGCCGCCACCTTATCGAAGTCGAAATTGGCGAAGGCCTCGCGGAAATTCTCACGCTTGCGCAGGATGGTCAGCCAGGAGAGGCCCGACTGGAAGCCTTCGAGGCAGATTTTTTCGAACAGCCGGCGATCGTCAGCCACCGGCCGGCCCCATTCATGATCGTGATAGTGCAGATAGTCCGGCAGGTTGCCGTGCCAGAAGCAGCGCGCGATACCGTCGGGGCCGTCCAGCAGGCCGGTATTTTCGTTTGCCATCGGAAGAATTCCATTCGTTAACGCGCTTCGGCGCGAGCTTTACCGTGGCTTTACCAGATTCCTGAACGTGCCGGTAACCACACCAAAAAGTTTACTGACAAAGCGGCATTTTACGCATTCCGATTCATGTTTTGCTTGCCGCTGCGCGCCAAGGATCGCGACACCCGAGGGCCTCCTCCGCTCTCGCACGAGTTCGACGATCAAGGTGCTTTTCGATGAAGACAGCGTTTTGTTCCCTGCTTGGCGCGGTGGCGGTGCTTGCCGCCGGCGCGACGACCTCCCTTGCCAATGACCGTTACGCCGACATGCCGCCGGTGATGGTGAGCCCCGATCTTTCGGCGCCCTGGGTGCTGCAGCTTGGCCATGCGCCGGGCATCGTGCGCCCGAGCCGCCAGGCGACGCAGCAGCCGCTGCGGCGGCTTTTCCAGGCCGAGCCCGACCGGCAGCGCACGGCGGCCGTGCAGCAGCCTGCCAAGCGAATGGTGATGCGGCCGCAGATCAATCCGATCTATCTGCCGCAGGAAGTCGCCTATGACGGTCCGCAGAAGCCCGGCACCATCGTCATCGATACCAAGCAGAACTTCCTGTTCCTGGTGGAGAAGGACGGCAAGGCGCGGCGCTACGGTGTCGGCACCGGCAAGCCGGGCTTCGAATGGTCTGGCACGCACAAGATCACCGACAAGAGGGTGTGGCCGGACTGGCGTCCGCCGGCGGCGATGATCGCGCGCGAGGCGGCGAAGGGCCGCTACCTGCCGACCTATCTTGCCGGCGGCATCGAGAACCCGCTCGGCGCGCGCGCGCTCTATCTCGGCACCACCGAGTATCGCATCCACGGCACCAACCAGCCGTGGACGATCGGCGGCGCGGTGTCTTCCGGCTGCATCCGCATGCGCAACGAGGACGTCGTCGACCTTTACGAGCGAGTGAATGTCGGAACAACCGTCGAGGTGATATAGTGAATACGAATTGGCCGGTTAGGCAGCGCTAAGTGGTTTTGGCGCGCACTGTTGCCCTCAAGCCATAGCGCACTTTTGGCAGACGTGCTTAGACTGGCTGCGAGTTAACGGGGGACGGGCCGTGTGGGGATACGGCCAGTCACGAAAGGGCAGCACGGGCAACCGTGCTGCCCTTTTCTTTTCGTGCAGGCGCGACCGGTCGTCACCAAGGTGCGACCCGGTCGTCACCAAGGTGCGAGCTCATCGTCACCAAGGCGCGACCGGTCGTCATGACTGCGACAGGTCGCCCTGGAAGCACGGTGTTTCGTTTTCAGGGCTGATTTCCGGGCCAGGCTCTGCTATTGCAGCGCACAATATCCCCACCAAAGGTTCCAATTATGTCCCGGTCCGACGACAGCCGCTATCTCCGGGGTGGTCCCGTCGCCCAGCGCATCATCGCTTCTGTGCGCGAGGATGCGGCAACCGCCACTGCGGAAGGCTTTCCACCGAAGCTTGTCTCGATCACCGTCGGCGATACCGACGCAGTCGATGTCTATGTGCGCAACCAGCGCGCCAAGGCGGAACTTGCCGGCATCGGCTTCGAGGAGCGGCGCTTCGCCGCCGACATCACGGCGGGCGAGCTTGAGGCCGCCATCCATGGCCTCAACGCCGACCCGCGCGTCACCGGCATCATCATCCAGCGGCCGGTGCCGGCGCATATCCCGATCAAAACGCTGCAGGCGGCGGTGCATCCGCTGAAGGACGTCGAGGGCATGCACCCTGCCTCGATCGGCAACATCGTCTACAACCAGCTCGATCTGGCGCCCTGCACGGCGGCCGCCTCGGTCGAACTGCTCAAGGAAACCGGGCTCGACCTCAAAGGGCTCGAGGTGGTCGTCGTCGGCCATTCCGAGATCGTCGGCAAACCGATCGCCTTCCTGCTGATGAGCGAAGGCGCGACGGTGACGGTTTGCCATCACATGACGCGTTCGGTGGCGGCACACGCACGGCGCGCCGACGCGCTGTTCGTCGCCGTCGGCAGGCCGCGGCTGATCAAGGCCGACATGGTGAAGCCGGGTGCCTGCGTCATCGACATCGGCATCAATTCGGAAATCGGGCCGGACGGCGAAAGCCGCATCGTCGGCGACGTCGACACCGAGAGCGTCAAGCACGTCGCTTCCTGGATCACGCCGGTGCCGGGCGGCGTCGGTCCGCTGACGGTCGCGATCCTGCTGCGCAACACCATGGTGGCGCTCAACCGCCAGCGCGCGCTTTACCGGGCGACCTACGGCGTGGCGGACCAGCTCGCGGCTGAGTAGCTATTCGGCAGCGATCAAACCGCTGTCGGAAACACCTTCCGGTCTTGGACCGCCATAGGCCCAGTCGAGCAGCTTCACTGTATGCACCACCGGCAGCTTCGCGGCGGACGCGATCTGGGTAATGCAGCCGATATTGCCGGTGGCGACCACTGAAGCGCCGGTCGCCTCGATGTTCTTCACCTTGCGGTCTCGCAGCCTGGCGGAAATCTCGGGCTGCAGGATGTTGTAGGTGCCGGCCGAGCCGCAGCATAGATGCCCCTCGCGCGGCTCGCGCACGACGAAGCCTGCCCTGGACAGAAGCTCCTTCGGCTGGCGGTTGATCTTCTGGCCGTGCTGCATCGAACAGGCGGAATGATAGGCGACGACGGTGCCGGGCTTGCGCACCGGCTCCGGCAGGTCGAGAGCGGCAAGGTATTCAGTAATGTCCTTGGCCAGCGCGGAGACGCGCGCCGCCTTGTCCGCGTAGGCCGGATCGAGGCGCAGCATGAAGCCATAGTCCTTGATCGTCGTGCCGCAGCCTGACGCGGTGATGATGATGGCGTCGAGCCCGCCCTGGTCGATGGCGCGCGTCCAGGCGTCGACATTTTTCCTGGCCGAGGCAAGGGCCTGATCCTCGCGGCCCATGTGATGGACGAGCGCGCCGCAACAGCTCTCGCCTTCCGGCACCACGACTTCGACGCCGAGCCTTGTCAGCAAGGAGATGGTGGTTTCGTTGATGGCGGGATCAAGCACGGACTGCGCGCAGCCGGTGAGGATGGCGACGCGGCCACGTTTTTTGATCCCCTGCCCGGCGTGCGTGCCCGGCTTGGCCGTCGGCGATGCCTGAGGGATCGAGGCCGGCGCGAGCTTCAGCATGGCGGCGACCGGCCTGAGCCCCGGCAGTTTTTCGAACAAGCCGATGAACGGTCGGCCGAACCCGGCGAGCTTCAACGCGGCGCGGAAGCGGCCGGGATAAGGCAGCACGAAAGCCAGCATGGCGCGCGTCAGCCGGTCGAGCAGCGGCCGCTTGTAGGTCTTCTGGATATGGGCGCGGGCATGATCGACCAGATGCATGTAGTTCACGCCCGAAGGGCATGTCGTCGTGCAAGCTAGGCAGGAGAGACACCGGTCGATATGGGTGACGATCTCCTTGTCGGCCGGCCGGCCATTCTCCAGCATGTCCTTGATGAGATAGATGCGGCCGCGCGGTGAATCGAGCTCGTTGCCCAAAGTCACATAGGTCGGGCAGGTGGCGGTGCAGAAGCCGCAATGCACGCATTTGCGCAGGATCTTCTCCGACTCTGCGACATGCGGATCGGCGAGCTGCGCAAGGGAGAAATTGGTCTGCACACAAAAATCCTTACTGTCCCAGAAACCAGCTTTGCGGGTTCTTGACCGGCTCGCCGCGCTGAAGCGCCTGGATGCCCAGAATGCAGCGGACGATGAACCAGACCGCGACCGCGAACATCAGCAGGAAGCCAATTGCGAGCATCATCAGGACCACGGAGATCAGGGCGTAGAGAAGGCCGATCCAGAACGTCCTGATCAGGAACGTGTAGTGGCTTTCGACGAAGCCGCCCGCCTTGCCGCGATTGATATAGGCAAGCACGATTCCGACAATGCCGGTCACGCCGATGGCAAGGCTGGCGAGGTAGAGGATGTAGATGACCAGCGCGTTGGTCTGGCCCGGTTCCAGCCAGCGATCGGTCTGGCGCGGTCCACTGTTCGGTCCTGGATCGGTATTGCTCATGATGCGGCTTCCTCCGTTGATCGGACGAGAGTAGCAGAGCCGGTACCCGGTGCCATGCGGCCGGGGTTGAGAATGTGCTTCGGATCGAATTCGGCCTTGAGCCGGGCCGATAGCGCCGCCAGATGCGGCGGCTGCGGCTCGAATACCGGCAGCGCCGCGCGATGCGACGCCGAGGCGCGCACCAGCGTCGCATGGCCGCCGCCATATTTGCGGATCAAGCCGCGCAGCAGCTCGGCCTCAGGGTCGCTCTCACGCATCGAGAGCCAAACCATGCCACCTTGCCAGTCGTAGAAAGCGTCGACCGCTGCCTGCATGCGTAGCGCCATCACCATGTGATGCGCCTGCGACGGCGCCATCGACACGCGCCAGACCGGTCTCGCGCCACCGTCGGCGAAAGGCGCGCAATCGCGGACACCGCGCCAGATGGCCTTGGAAGCCTCTCCTGCGATTTCTTGCAGCGGGCCGGCCTTGCCGAGTAGCCGCCTCAACGCCTCGATCCGGTAGACAACCGACGGGCCAAAGCCCTCGACGCGCAGCAGTGTCGCGGCGTCGCTGCCCAGATGGCCGGCGGCAACGCGCGCGGCGATCCGCTCCGGCAGATGCGCGGCGCTCGACACTTCGGCGCTGGAACCCAGCGCCAGCGCCATGGCGGCAACCGCGGCATCGTCGAGCAGGCCGCGGATGGCCAAGGTCACTTCCGTCTCGGCCGCCGGCAGCACCTTGAAGGTGACGTCGGTCGCCACGGCGAGCGTGCCCCAGCTTCCTGCCATCAGCTTGGAGAGATCATAGCCGGTGACGTTCTTGACGACGCGGCCGCCGGACTTGAACGCCTCGCCGCGGCCGGCAACCGCGCCGATGCCGAGGATGTGGTCACGCGCCGCACCGGCCTTCAGCCGGCGCGGACCCGACAGGTTTGACGCCAGCACACCGCCGATCGTGCCCCTGCCCGGCTCGCCGCCAAGCAGCGGACCATAGTCCATCGGCTCGAAGGCGAACTGCTGGCCGTACGCGGCGAGCAGCTTTTCGATCTCGGCGAGCGGCGTGCCTGCCCGTGCCGACAGCACCAGCTCGGCCGGCTCGTAGAGGGTGACGCCGGTGAGCTTTGAGAGGTCGAGCGTGTGTTCGGTCTGCAGCGGTCGGCCGATGCCGCGCTTGGAGCCGTGGCCAAAGATCTCCAGCGGTGACTCTTCGGCCACTGCCCATTGGACGGTGGACAGGACGTCGGCGGGCGAGGATGGGGTGAAGGTGGTCACCGGTGAGCGCCTTTCCTCGCCCCCGAGAAGCGGGGGAGAAGAGAAAGGTCGCATTCCTGTTCAAGCGCCAACGTGTTCACTCAAAACCTCGGAATGTCCGGAAACGCCACCTGCCCCCGATGCACGTGCATCCTCCCCAGTTCCGCGCAGCGACGCAGTTGCGGGAAGACCTTGCCGGGGTTGAGCAGATGGTTGGGGTCGAAGGCACACTTGACGCGCATCTGCTGGTCGAGGTCGATCTGGTTGAACATTTCCGGCATCAGGTCGCGCTTCTCGACGCCGACGCCGTGCTCGCCGGTCAAGACTCCGCCCACCTCGACGCAAAGTCGCAGGATGTCGGCGCCGAAGCTTTCGGCCTTGTCGAGCTCGCCCGGCACATTCGCGTCATAGAGGATCAGCGGGTGCAGATTGCCGTCGCCGGCATGGAAGACGTTGGCGACGCCCAACCCGTATTTCTCGGAAAGATCGCGCATGCCGGCGAGCACGCGCGGCAGTTCCTTGCGCGGGATGGTGCCGTCCATGCAGTAATAGTCGGGCGAGATGCGGCCGACCGCCGGGAAGGCGGCCTTGCGTCCGGCCCAGAAGCTCAGTCGCTCCTGTTCCGACTGTGAGATGCGGCAGGTGGTCGAGCCGTTGCGGTAGGCGATCGCCTCGACGAGGCCGATCAGGTGGTCGACCTCGACGCTCGGCCCGTCGAGCTCGACGATGAGCAGCGCCTCGACGTCGAGCGGATAGCCGGCGTGAACGAAATCCTCGGCCGCATGGATCGCCGGGCGGTCCATCATCTCCATGCCGCCGGGGATGATGCCGGCGCCGATGATGTCGGCGACGCATTGGCCGCCCTCTTCGCTGGTCGGAAAACCGATCAAAAGCGCACGCGCCGTCTCCGGCTTCCTCAGGATGCGCACGGTCACCTCGGTGACGACGCCGAGCAGGCCTTCGGAGCCGGTCATGACGCCGAGCAGGTCGTAGCCTTCCTGGTCGAGATGGCTGCCGCCGAGCCGCACCACCTCGCCATTCATCAGCACCATCTCGATGCCCAGCACATTGTTGGCGGTGAGCCCGTATTTCAGGCAGTGCACGCCGCCGGAATTCTCCGCGACATTGCCGCCGATCGAGCAGGCAATCTGGGAGGATGGATCGGGGGCGTAATAAAAGCCCTCCTGTTCGACGGCGGTGGTGATGCCGAGATTGGTGACGCCGGGCTGGGCGACGACGACGCGGTTGGGGTAGTCGATCGCGAGGATGCGGTTGAAGCGGCTCATCACCAGAAGCACCGCATCCTCGAGCGGCAATGCGCCGCCGGAGAGCGAGGTGCCGGAACCGCGCGGCACGACACGGATGTTGCGCTCGTTGCAGTATTTCAAGACGCGCGCGACCTGCGCCACCGTCTCGGGCAGCACTACCACCAGCGGCAATTGCCGGTAGGCGGTGAGGCCGTCGCTCTCGAAGACGCGCATTTCGTTGGCCGTGTCGACGACGCCCTCGCCCGGCACGATGATGCGCATGTCGGCGACGATCTCGGCGCGCCGGCTAAGCGTGCCGGCGTCTGGCTTCGGCATGGCAAGGCCGGACATCGGCGCTCCTCCACTCGACTGGTCAAAATCTTTTACCAGCTATGACCATTCGTTGCAAACTCTGCTTTGGTCACCATGAGGCAACGGACGTGGCGCAAGCTTCCGCAGCGGCAATCTGCCGCTGCGCTTGCCTCATTCACAATGTTCCCGAAAAAGCTATTCGCCCGGATGCCTGGCCGGCTCGGAATGCATCTTCCGCACGCGGCGCACGCCCCACCAGACCAGCAGGATGGCGACCGGCACGGAAGCCGCGGTGACGACTTCCGGCGCAAAGACATGGCCGAATATCGACGCGCCCTTGGCGACATAGCCGATGAGGCCGACGACATAATAGGACACGGCGGCGACGGAGAGGCCTTCGACGGTCTGCTGCAGGCGAAGCTGCAGCCGGGCGCGGTTGTTCATCGAGGCCAGAAGATCGCGATTCTGCTTCTCGACGTCGACATCCACCCAGGTGCGCAGCAGCGTGGTCGCCCGGGTGAGCTTTCGCGACAGGTTGGCCTGGCGCTCCTCGACCGAGCGGCAGGTGCGCATGGCCGGCGCCATGCGCCGCTGCAGGAAGCCTGCCCAGGTGTCGTAGCCTTGCACAGGCTCTTCGTCCAGCGCCTCCAGCCTCTCGGTCACGATGCCGTCATAAGCGCGGCTGGCGCCGAAGCGGTAGAGGCTGGACGCGGCATCGGCCTCCAGCTCGGCGGCAAGTTCTGTCAGGCCGGCGAGCAGGTTCTGGCTGTCGCGGGTCTCGACCGCCTTCATTTCCAGCGTCGTCTGCGCCAGGCGGTCCTCGATGCGGCGGGCGCGGCCGGACAGCGTCAGCGCCAACGGCAGGCCGAGCATGGCGAGCGTCCGATAGGTCTCGATGTCGATGAGGCGCTGCGACAAGGCGCCGGTGCTGGCGGGCGTCAGGCCGCGGTCGAGCACCAGCACGCGGGTCAGGCCGTCGCCATCCTGGCGGAAGTCGGTGATGATGGCCGCGGCGCCGCGCTCGACCAGCGAATAGCACAGACTGGTCGGATCGAAGCCGGCAATCAGCTTCTCGCTCGCCTGCGTCCATTTGCGGATTTCGAGCCTGATGCCGGAGATAACGGCTCCCGGCGGCGAGAAGCCGTTGCCGAAGGGCGAATCCTCCTGGCCTCTGCCGTTCTCGGCCAGAGGCCCCTCCCACAGATAGGTCGAGAATTCCGTGTGCCGCTCCCAGCGCAACGTGCCCTTGCCCCACCTCATGGCGTGGTGGCGGGCATGACGCTCGGGCGCCGCGATGCCGAGGCGGCGCGACAGTTCCGACAGCACGGCGTGGTCCACGGCAGAGCCACCCTCGGTCATGAAGGACAGCTGGATGAGCACGCGCGGCTTCTCGACCAGCGGATGTGGCCGGGCATGGACCTCGCCCAAGGCGCCGGGGCGTCCCTCATGCGCCGGGAAGCCCATGACGCTGCCTTGGGCGCGCGGCTGGAATTCGAGGTTGGACGTCTCGTCCGACACGGCTGGCCCCCTGGTTTCGACCCCTCGTGCAACCCTGCCGTCTTGCGGCAATCGGCAAAGCACGTAAACAGCAAATTTCAGCAAGGCGCCGATAAGAAGGCGTGGCGCCATAGCCGACCGTATCCGGCGAATTGGATAAATAATTTGACCAGTTGACGACAGAGGCTCTAATCTGCGCGACATCCGTTCCGTTCCCAGGCGCCCTCCGTTGAGCGATATTTTCTCCAGGATCGAGCATTCGCGCACCGCCGACGAGGTGGTGCAGCAGATCGAGAGCCTGATCCTCGAGGGCGTGCTGCGCACCGGCGACCGGCTTCCAGGCGAACGCGAGCTGGCGCGCCAGTTCGACGTGTCGCGGCCGATCCTGCGTGACGCGCTGAAGGCGCTGGAGGGACGCGGGCTGCTCACCACCAGGCCGGGCGGCGGCACGCATGTCGCCGACGTCATCGGCCAGTTGTTCACCAGGCCGGTGACCGACCTGATCTCCACACACCGCAAGGCGGTGACCGACTATCTGGAATACCGGCGCGAGATCGAGGCGGTGGCGGCCGAATATGCGGCGCGGCGCGCGACGCCCGAGGATCTCGCCCTGCTCGACCGCATCATGGCACGCATGGACGAGGCGCACCGGACCGGCGATTTCGACGACGAGGCCGAGATCGACGTCGAATTCCATCACGCGGTCTGCGAATGCGCGCACAACATCATCCTCCTGCACACGTTACGCTCCTGCTACCGGCTGCTTTCCGAGGGCGTGTTCCAGAATCGGCTTCTGGTGTTCACCGTTCCCGGCGCGCGCGAGGCGCTGCTTCACCAGCACCGGGCGATCCATGCCGCGATCAAGGCAGCCGACCCGGTCGCCGCGCGCAAGGCGGCGATGGACCACATCACCTATGTCGAGCGCTCCATGGCGGAAGCCGAGCGCAGCGGCGACTGGCAGCGCGTGTCGCGGCTGAGGCTGAGGCAGCGATCGGAAGCCGGCGACATCGAAACCACACGCAAACGCACCTAAGCATCGATCAAGCGGGGACCACTATGAGCGACATCCTCACCATCGCCGACCTCAAGGACCTGGCCCGCCGCAAGGTGCCGAAGATGTTCTTCGACTATGCCGATTCCGGCGCCTGGACCGAAAGCACCTACCGCGCCAACGAAGAGGATTTCCAGAAGATCAAGTTCCGCCAGCGCGTGCTGGTCGACATGAGCAACCGCTCGCTGGAATCGACCATGATCGGTGAGAAGGTGGCGATGCCGGTGGCGCTGGCCCCGACCGGGCTGACCGGCATGCAGCATGCCGACGGCGAGATGCTGGCGGCGCAGGCGGCGGAAGAGTTCGGCGTGCCGTTCACGCTGTCGACCATGAGCATCTGCTCAATCGAGGATGTCGCCTCGGTGACCAAGAAGCCGTTCTGGTTCCAACTCTATGTGCTGCGCGACAAGGATTTCGTGCTTAACCTGATCGATCGCGCCAAGGCGGCGAAGTGCTCGGCGCTGGTGCTGACGCTCGATTTGCAGATCCTCGGCCAACGCCACAAGGATATCCGCAACGGGCTTTCGGCGCCGCCCAAGATGACGCTTGCCAACATCATCGACCTGGCCATCAAGCCGCGCTGGTGCCTGGGCATCGCCAGCACGCCGCGCCGAACCTTCCGCAACATCGTCGGCCACGCCAAGGGCGTCGGCGACGTCTCTTCGCTGTCGTCCTGGACGACGGAGCAGTTCGATCCGCAGCTGTCGTGGAAGGACGTCGCCTGGATCAAGGAGCGCTGGGGCGGCAAGCTTATCCTGAAGGGCATCCTCGACAAGGAGGACGCGCTGATGGCTGCCCAGACCGGCGCGGACGCGATCGTGGTTTCCAACCATGGCGGGCGGCAGCTCGACGGCGCCGCCTCATCGATCTCGGTTCTGGAGGAGATCGCCGATGCGGTCGGCGACAAAATCGAGGTGCATATGGATGGCGGCATCCGCTCGGGCCAGGACGTTCTCAAGGCGCTCTGCCTCGGCGCCAAGGGCACCTATATCGGCCGACCCTTCCTCTACGGGCTCGGCGCGATGGGCAAGGCAGGCGTCACCAAGGCGCTGGAGATCATACACAAGGAGATGGACGTCACGCTGGCGCTGTGCGGCAAGCGCCTGGTGACCGACATGGGCAAGGACCAGCTTCGGCGCTAGACCGCGTCACGCTTGAACGGATTCAAGCGACGCGGTTCAGCTCCTTGGTTTTTGTCTGCGCATGTCGTTTGCCCAGAACCGCTGCGCATTTTTGGGCGACATGCGCTAGGGGCTTATTCATCGATTGGCCCTAGTTTGTTCCGTGACGATCGACACGGAAAAGATGTTCGCCTTGGCTGAGACCGGCATCCACTATCTCGACGCGCGCGGGCCGGAGGGCATGCGGCTCTACGCGATCGGCGACGTGCATGGCCGTCATGACCTGCTTGCCGCCATGCACCGCCTCATCGCAAGCGAACTGGAATACGCGCCTTCGTCAGACTGGCGCATCATCCATCTCGGCGACTATGTCGACCGCGGACCGGACTCGAAAAGCGTCATCGAATTCCTGATCCAGGCACGGGAACGCGATCCGCGCAACATCATGCTTGCCGGCAACCACGACATCGGCATGCTTGATTTCCTCGCCGAGCCCGATCCGGACGGGCTGTTCATGCGCTTCGGCGGCGTCGAGACGGCACAATCCTATGGCGTGTCGCTGTCGGCAGGCGGCGGTTGGTTCGGCAGGTCGGATGAGGCGCTGCTGCGCAGTCACGCGGCCTTGGTGGAGGCGGTGCCGCAAAGCCATATCGACTTCCTGCGATCGCTGGTCTTTTCAGTGTCCTTCGGCGACTTCTTCTTCTGCCATGCCGGCGTTCGGCCGGGGGTGCAGCTCGAAAGCCAGAACCTTCAGGACCTGATCTGGATCCGCGACGATTTCCTCGACCATCCCGGCCTATATCCGCAGGTGATCGTGCACGGGCACACGCCGGTGCCGGAGGCCGAAGTGATGGCCAACCGCGTCAATGTCGACACGCTCGCCTGGCAATCGGGAACGCTGAGCGCGCTCGCCGTCGATGGCGGCGACAAGCGCATCCTGACCGTGCAACGGAAAGCGTACTAGGCCGGCAATTCCGGGCGGAAAACCGCTGCGCCGGGCACTTTTCCTGGAATTGCTCTAACTTCTGTTTTTTCGCAATTCCGGACGGAAAACCGCTGCGCACTTTTCCTGGAATTGCTCCTAGTTCAGCGCGGCGGTGACGCCGTAGCCGTCGATGGCCCGGTGGTTGGTTGCTGCATCCGCGGCATAGATGCCGAGGCCGCACAGAACGATGGCAGACAGCATTACAAAGGACAAAAGCGCTGCTTTCACGGACGTCATCTCTGGTTGAGCTTTCTGCATCTGGGCACGAGGCGGTTACCAATGCGTTGAAACGATAAAATGCGTCTCAATGTTTCGACGATTTCGCGCTTCTAAGCAGATTCTGTATCGCCGGTGTGTCGCGCAGATCACACAGAAGGTTCATCGCGGTTGCACGGACGATACAGGGCGGACGCCTTCTAGGATGGCGGACGATCCCAAGCCAAGGACGAAGCGGGTTTTCCCCAGGCGGAACTGCCGTCGCGTGCCAATTATGTCACGCCGCTGGATGGCGAAGGCTAGGATCCCGGAGCGGCACAGAAACGCCGAAACACTCCAATTGTCTTCACCCTATTCCGGGCGGAAAACCGTCTTTCCTGGAATGGCTCTAGATCGTCGCTACCCAGGCGCGGGCAATCGCCAGGCCGGCGGCATCGGCATCCGGCCCATTGCGAGCCATCTCGTCATCGAGCATGCCAGCCCAGTCGGGATGGCGGTCGGCGATCAAAGGCGCGAACGAGGTGCTCCAGTCGCGCACCATCGGGCGGTCCGCCTCAAAATGGAACTGGAAGCCGTAGACGGCGCGGCCGATGCGAAAAGCCTGGTTCTCGGCAATGTCGTTGCCGGCGAGGCGCACGGCCTTCTCAGGCAGGTCGAACGTGTCGTCGTGCCACTGGAAGATCGGGAAGTTTTCCGGCAATGCGCCGAGCACCGGATCGGCCTTGGCCGCCGTCGTCAGCGACACGCCGCACCAGCCGAATTCAACCGCGCCGCCGATGTGGTTCTCGGCTCCGAAGGCACGGGCGACAAGCTGGCCGCCAAGGCAGATGCCGAGCACCGAGCGGTCCTTGCCGGCGAAATCGCGGGTCAGCTCGAGCAGAGCGGGAAAATAGGGATAGTCGTCGTCGGCCAGCGCATTCTGCCCGCCTCCCAGCATCACCATGGCGTCATGCCCGGTCGCATCCTGTGGCAGCGGATCGCCCTGGTAGGGGCGCCTCAGGTCGAGCTCTGCGCCTGCCTCCGCAAGAGCCGCGCCGACCTGGCCGAGGCCGGTATTGTCGTAGTTCTGGACGACCAGCACCCGCATGGGAAAATCCTGCTGACATGAAAATGCTGGGGCGAGCGATATCATGCTGCCCGCATTTCACTCAAGGTGCGTGCCGGAGAGAAAGCTATGCCACTGCAAAACCGGGTCGATCCGTTCGGCGCCATCCACGCCGTGCCGGAGCGTGGCCTGTTCACCGGCAATCGGGGCATCATCCACGATCCCGAGACAAGAACGCTTTTGAGGAAGCGCTGGGCCTTGCCGGCCTGGATCATCTGCGTCTGCGAATTCCGCGGCGTGCGGCGCGAGCCGATGGGCCGCAACCGGCCAAGTGATGACGAACCGGGCGGCAAAGCGGGCTGGACCGAGCTGTTCTTCCTGGACGAGGTGACGGCTTTAGCCGCCGGCCACCGGCCCTGCTTCTTCTGCCGGCGCGAGCGGGCGACCGATTTCGTCGATCGCTTCGGCCGGGCGTTCGGAATCGCCGAGCCGCGCGCGCCGATAGTCGACAAGCGGCTGCACAAGGAGCGGCTGGCCTCGGGCGGCCGGCCGGCGGCCGTCACCGTCGAGCAATTGGGCGAGCTTCCGGGTGGAGCGATGGTGGCTGACGGCGATACCGCCTATGCGCTTCGCGCCGGCAAGGCACTTAGATGGTCGTTCGCGGGCTATGGCGATCCTCTTCCGTTCGACCGACTTGCCGGGCGGCCGCTGCGGCTGCTCACGCCAGTAACGACTGTTGCGGTGCTGCGGCAGGGTTACGCGCCGGCCTGGCATCCGTCCGCCAATACTTGACGGCGCCCATCGCCTCGCCCATTGCTCGGCGATGCGCGCCAATTACAAAATGCAGCGGCTGTTCGTGCCGGACGACCTCGGGCCGGGCTTCGAA
Organism: Mesorhizobium sp. M1C.F.Ca.ET.210.01.1.1; assembly: GCF_004791585.1. Taxonomy (GTDB): domain Bacteria; phylum Pseudomonadota; class Alphaproteobacteria; order Rhizobiales; family Rhizobiaceae; genus Mesorhizobium. Next base: position 194,400 of record NZ_SRUU01000005.1, on the reverse strand, counting down.
TTCGATGCCGGGCAACAGCAAAGCCACTATCTCGCGCATGTGCTGCGGCTCGGCGAAGGCGCCGAGGTTCTTCTTTTCAACGGCCGCGACGGCGAATGGTCGGCGGCAATCGCCGCCAAATCCAAGAAGGCTGTCCGGCTCAACGTGCTTTCCCTGCAGCGGCCGCAGCCGCCGCTGCCCGATCTGGTCTACTGCTTCGCGCCGCTGAAGCAGGGCCGGCTCGACTATCTGGTGCAGAAGGCGGTCGAAATGGGCGCCGGCGTGCTGCAGCCGGTCATCACCCAGCACACGCAAGTGGCGAAGCCCGGCATCGAGCGGCTGCGCGCCAATGTCGTCGAGGCGGCGGAGCAATGCGGCATCCTGGCGGTGCCAGACGTGCGCGAGGCGGAGAAGCTGGAGCGGCTGCTGGGCGGCTGGGACAAGAGCCGGCGGCTGATCTTCTGCGACGAGGACGCCTCCACCAACAACCCGCTGCCGGGCCTGCAGAAGGTAGTTGAGAAAAAACTCGCGCTGCTGGTCGGACCGGAGGGCGGATTTTCCGACGACGAGCGCAGGATGCTGCGGGCGTTGCCCTTCGTCACCGCCATTCCGCTTGGGCCGCGCATCCTGCGCGCCGACACGGCGGCGGTGGCCGCGCTTGCCGTGATGCAGGCGACGATCGGCGATTGGTAGATCAATTCCTGTTGAGACGTGGCTCAGGATTTTTCGCTTGATCGGCTACTGACATTTCGTCCATCTAGCGCCGGCGGTCGTCCGGCCGCCTAAAGCGCCGCGCGTCCTTTCGGACGCGCAAAGGACGCTGTAGGACTTTGATTTGGCGCATGATCCTTTCCGAAAATCGAAGCCGATTTTCGGGGTCATGCGGCGGGAGGGCTAGTCATGGCGCGCGACACAACCGATATTCAGCCCATCGAAGGCATCGACGAACTCGTCGGCTATCTCGCCGCGGGCAACAAGCCGCGCGACAAGTGGCGCATCGGCACCGAGCACGAGAAATTCCCCTTCTATGTCGACGGCAACGCGCCGGTGCCCTATGGCGGCGAGCGCGGCATCCGCGCCATCCTGGAAGGCATGCAGCAAAAGCTCGGCTGGGATCCGATCATGGATGCCGGCCGCATCATCGGCCTGGTCGAGCCGACCGGGCAGGGCGCGATCTCGCTCGAACCCGGCGGGCAGTTCGAGCTGTCCGGCGCGCCGCTGGAGTCGATCCACCAGACCTGCCGCGAAGGCAACGCGCATCTGGCGCAGGTGCGCGAGATCGCCGAGCCGCTCGGCATCCGCTTCCTCGGCCTCGGCGGCAGCCCGAAATGGTCGCTTGCCGAAACGCCCAAAATGCCGAAGTCGCGCTACGAGATCATGACGCGCTACATGCCGAAGGTCGGATCGAAGGGCCTCGACATGATGTACCGCACCTGCACGATCCAGGTGAATCTCGACTTCGATAGCGAGACCGACATGCGCCGCAAGATGCAGGTGTCGCTGAAGCTGCAGCCGCTGTCGACGGCGCTGTTTGCCAACTCGCCCTTCACCGAGACCCGGCCGAACGGCCTCCAGAGCTGGCGCGGCGACATCTGGCGCGACACCGACAACCAGCGTTCCGGCATGCTGGAGTTCTGCTTCGCGCCCGATTTCGGCTTTGCCGACTATGTCGAATGGGCGCTCGACGTGCCGATGTATTTCGTCATCCGCGACGGCCACTATCACGATATGACGCGCTACACCTTCCGCCAGTTCATGGCGGGCGCCGCGCGCAACGAAGTGCCTGACGGTCTGCCGACGATGGGCGACTGGGCCAACCATCTCTCGACGCTGTTCCCCGATGTGCGGCTGAAGCGCTTCCTCGAAATGCGCGGCGCCGATGGCGGCCCGTGGCGGCGCATCTGCGCGCTGCCGGCCTTCTGGGTGGGGCTGCTCTATGACGAGCAGGCGCTGGACGCCGCCGAGACGCTGACTTCGAGCTGGACCTACCAGGAGGCGCTGGCGCTGCGCAACGCGGTGCCGGAACATGGCATTTCGGCGCCGTTCCGCAACACGACCTTGCGCGACGTTGCCCGTGACGTGCTCGCCATCTCACGCATGGGGCTGAAAAACCGCGGCAAAAAGAACCGCGACGGCTATGACGAGACGTCGTTCCTCAACACGCTCGACGAGGTGGTGGCGCGCGGCACCACCAGCGCCGAGGAAATGCTGTCGGCCTACCACACCCGCTGGGGCGGCTCGATCGAGCCGGTGTTCATGGAATACGCGTATTGAAGCGTTCGGTTTCCGCTTGACGGTGGCGCGGCAAAAGCCGCTTCAACAGTGGATGGAAACGAACTAGGCTCCTCCGTGAGGATATTGCGGAGGAGACCCCATGCCTTCCCTGTTCGACATCTTTGCGCAAGCCCAGAACGGCGCCGGCATGCAGGCGTTGGCGCAGCAGTATGGCCTGTCGATGCAGCAGACCCAGGCCGCGGTGCAGGCGCTGCTGCCGGCTTTCTCACAAGGACTGCAGCGCAACACGGCGGACCCATATGGAATGGGCGCCTTCATGACGGCGATGGCGAGCGGCCAGCACGCCAAATATTTCGAGGACGCGACCCGGGCCTTCTCGCCGCAAGGCATTGATGAAGGCAACGGCATTTTGGGCCATCTGTTCGGCTCGAAGGACCTGTCGCGCGCGGTCGCTGCCCAGGCCGCGCAGGCGACTGGCCTCAGCCAGCAGGTGCTGCAGCAGATGCTGCCAGCCATGGCCTCGATGATGATGGGCGGGCTGTTCAAACAAACGAACAACCAGATGCAGGCCGCCGGCGGCTTCGGCGGCGGCAATCCGCTCGGCGAGATCATCGAGCAGATGATGCGGCAGGCCGGAGGCGGCGCGCAGGCGCCGCAACCGGCACCCAATCCCTATGGCGACAACCCTCTCGGCAAGGTCCTGCAGGACATGTTCGGCGGCGGCGCGCAACAGCCGCAAAGCCCGCCGCAGCAGGCGCCGAACCCCTATGGCGACAATCCGCTGGGCAAGGTGCTGCAGGATATGTTCGGCGGCAGCTCGCAGCCGCCGCAAGGCCGGCCGCAGCAGACGCAAAGCCCCTATGGCGACAGTCCGCTCGGCAAGATTTTTGAAGAAATGCTGCGCCAGGGCGGCGGCGGGTTTGGCTTACCGGGCGGACAGCCGGCGCCGCAGCAGCCGCAACAACCCCAGCCGCAACAGAGCGAGCCACCGCAGCCGCAAACCAACCCGAGCGGCCGGCCGCGAAACCCGTTCGACGATATTTTCGGCAGGATGTTCCAGACCGGCGCGCAGCAGCGCGACGAATATCAGAAGGGTGTGGAGAGCATCTTCGACCAGTTCAAGCGCGGCATGGACCGGAGGTAGGTCGTATCGCTGAATTTGGCGCGTCGAGATTCAGGTCAGGCCGAGCCGAAAATGGTGGGTTCCGAGAACCGGAGCGGAGCGTACTTGAAGTACGTGAGCACCGGAAGCGCAGGAAGCCGCCGTTTGCAGGCCGGCATCACCTGAATTGCGACGTGCCAAAAAAATGCCCGGTCCTGGAGGAGAACCGGGCAATGTGCAGGCAGGCCGGCGGGGAACCGGCAGGGAGTGTGGAGCCTGCATGAAGCTTGGTCGCGCCGCGCCTCGAAAAGGTTCAAGGGCGACCCAAAATGCAATCGCGCAGCCCGTCAGGCCACCTTGCGGGCGAGGTCTTTGATCGTTTCGGCGCGATCGCCGGCGATGGCGCGCAGCTTCGCCGTCGGATCGCGGCCGAAAGGAACGGCGACGGCGACGTGAAGATCGGCGCGGGTCAGCCCGATATCGGCAAGCTCGGCATCCGACATCTCGCCCAGGCGATAGAAGGCGCGGCGATTTTTCCAGGCGCGATAGGTGTTGGCGACCGCATTGAGCACGCGCGTCGCAACGGCCGGACGCGTGGTGATGCGCGGGGTCTCGGTGGCGAATTCGATCGTGGTCATGTCAGTCTCTCCTTCGGAGTCGAGCGGACGAAACCAGGCAATCGGCGCCTTGGGAGAAGCGCCGTTGCGGTCTCGATACACATGCCTTCATGTGGACAATGGCAATTTGCCATCATGCGATTGATTAATCCAACGAATGTTTCTAATCTTTAGCATCAACATCAATGATGGATTGGACCGATGAAAGCGCCGCTCGATCTCGATCAGTTGCAGACCTTCATCTCGATCGCCGACACGGGAAGCTTCACCCGCGCCGCGGAGGAAGTGCACCGGACGCAGTCGGCAGTGTCGATGCAGATGCGCCGGCTGGAGGAGCGGATCGGCAAGCCGCTGTTCGAAAAGGACGGCCGCACCAACAAGCTGACAGAGGAAGGCGACAGGCTGCTGTCCTATGCGCGGCGGCTGATCTACCTCAACCGCGAGACTTTGGCCGCCTTCGACGACCAGCGGCTCGAAGGCACCATCCGCATCGGCACGCCGGACGACTATGCCGACCGTTTCCTGCCAGAGATCATGGCGCGCTTCTCGCGCTCCAACCCGCGCGTCGAGCTGACCGTCATCTGCGAGCCGACGCCAGGACTGGTCGAGCACATCAAGCGCGGCAACCTCGACCTTGCGCTGGTGACGCACAACGACACGCGCGGCCAGTCGGAAGTGGTGCGGCGCGAGCCGCTTTTGTGGGTCACCTCGGCCAACCACGCCACGCATGAGCAGGAAATCCTGCCGATGGCATTCGGCCGGCCGAACTGCATCTGGCGACGCGCCGCCGTCGACGTGCTCGACCGACAGAACCGAGAGTATCGCGTGCTCTTCTCGAGCTTCTCGGCCACCGTGATCACTGCCGCCGTGCTTTCAGGCCTCGCCATCTCGGTGTTGCCGGAATGCGCGCTCAGGCCCGGCATGCGCGTGCTCGGCGAGGCCGACGGGTTCGATGCGCTGCCCGACTGCCGCATCGGCATCATGCGCGGCCAGACCTCGCAGCCGGAGATCGTCGACGCGCTGGCCAGGCACATCGCGGAAAGCCTGGACAACATTTCCGTGCCGGTGAGCGAGGAAACGGGAAGCTTCGACTTCGCGGCACTCGCCTACGCCAAGATTAAGCGGACCAAGGCAAACCAGATCCTGCCTGGCTGGTAACGGTCAGGCGCGCGCTGCGGTGCGTTCCGCAACGCCGGAGGACAAGCCCGGCAACGCCAGCAACTGGCCTGGCTCCAGAGGCGGCGACAGCAGATAGCCCTGCAATTGGTGGCACCCCATGCCGACCAGCAGGGTCTTCTGCTCGTCGGTTTCAACGCCCTCTGCCGTCACTTCCACCTTCAGCGCCAGCGCCAGCTCGATCAGCGCCTTGACGATTGCCGCGCCGCTTCCGTCCTGGTCGAGAAGGCGGACGAAGGAGCGGTCGATCTTCAGCTTGTCGATGGCATGGCGGCGCAGATAGCTCAGCGACGAATAGCCGGTGCCGAAATCGTCGAGCACGATGCGGACGCCGGATTTGCGCAAGGTGGCGATAGCCGCGCTGATTGTGTCCTTGTGCTCGATCAGCACGGTTTCGGTGGTCTCGAGCTGCAGGCGGGCCGGATCGAGCCCGGTTTCGTTCAGGATCGCGGCGACCTGTTCGGCAAAGCCGACGTCACGCAATTGCATCGGCGAGATGTTGACGGCGACCCAGGGCAGCTCGGTCCCGACGGCAAAGCGGCACGCCTCCGTCAAGGCCCATTTGCCGAGCTCGCCGATCAGGCCGCGCTCTTCGGCGATGGCGATGAACTGCGCCGCCGGCAGCGCGCCATGCACCTCGTGACCCCAGCGGATCAGGGCTTCGGCGCCGATAATCTTGCGGCCGTCGGCCGCAAAGACAGGCTGATAGGCGAGCTTTATGCCGCCACCGCCGGTCAGCGCCTTGCGCAGTTCGGCCTCGACCTTGCGCTTGCGCAGCAAAAGGTCGTCCATGTCGCCGGCAAAGACCTGATAGCGGCCGCGGCCGTTCTTCTTGGCTTCGTAGAGCGCGATGTCCGCCTTGCGCAGAAGGTCGTCCGCATCGGTATCCGATGACAGCGCGATGCCGATCGAGGCACTGACGAAGACCTGGTCATCGATCAGCTTGAACGGCTCGTGCAGCCTCTGCAGCAGCCGGTCGGCGACATCCTCCGCGCTTCTGACGTCGGGGACGTCGAGCAGGATGATGGCGAATTCGTCGCCGCCAAGCCGCGCGACAGTGTCGACCTCGCGGATGGTTTGCTTGAGCCTTGCCGCCGTCTGCCTGACAAGCTCGTCGCCGGCCGGATGGCCGAGCGTGTCATTGATATGCTTGAAACGGTCGAGATCGAGATAAAGCAGCGCTACCCTCGCCGCGTCGTGGCTGGCGAACAAAAGCGTGCGCCGCAGGCGGTCCTCGAACAGAGCCCTGTTGGGCAGGCCGGTGAGCGTGTCGTGGAAGGCGAGATATTGCGCCTCGTCCTGGCTTGTCTGCAGCGCGGACGAGGCGCGGCGGAGCCTGCGCAGCAGGAACGCCAGAACGCCAACCGCCACGAGCAGCGCCAGGGCCAGCGCCGGCGCCATCTTGCGCACCAGGGCGAGGCCAGGCCGTTCCTGGTCCCAGCAGACATAGCCGAGGATAATGCCACGGGAATCGACGAGCGGGACCGCCGCGGCGCCGACCGGTTGCGACAGCGGCACGAGCCGCGCGCCGTCGAGCAAGTACTTTGCGGCGATCTTGTTGATCACCGCGTCGTCTATGAACTCCACCGAAATATGCAGATATTCGGTGCCGGGCGCCTGCGTGACCCGGTCCGAACTCGGCAGCAGCGGCATGACGCTCAGGATCGCCGGCTTGCCGCCGAGCGACACCAGATCCTCGGCGACCATCTTGGCCGGCTGGCCTGAAACATCGTTCCTCGGCTCGGCGAGCATAGCGCGCAGTTTCTCAATGGTGGCGAGCATCTCCGGCTCGTCCTCGCCATAGGCGGACGGATCGACCACCTTGCCTTCCTGCATGGTGTGGACGGGACGATTGGCGGCGTCGAGAATGTAGACCCGGTTGTGACGATAATAGGTGTACATCCAGACGCTGAGGTTCTCCTCGATCCAGGTCTGGTTACCGGCCTTCACATTGGTGATCGCGTCATCCCAGACCGAAACGCTTTCCTGCTCACGCTGAACGGAGGCAATCTGATCCTTCAAGCCGTCGGCGATGAATATTTTCTGCCGTTCGAGCGAGACCTGATCCGCCTGTGCAGTCGCATAGACGCCAAAACCGACGACAATGACCAGCGCGAGGACGGCCAATGTCAGCACCGTCAGCGTGACCTGATGCGTCAATGGGCTGCTGTTGGTGCGTGCGCTCATGCGTTCCCTGGGCCGACTTTCCTGCCGCCAGTCAAAGCAAATCGGGCTTAAGATCGCGTTATAATATTAGCGAGGATTGCTCCCTGCCTTGACGCAGCCCGATAAGCGTTCCCCAATCACGTGATGAGCGAAGCAGCAACCGAATCACGCAGCAACGCCACCGAGTATACGGTGAGCGAGATTTCCGGCGCGTTGAAGCGCACGGTCGAGGACGCTTTCGGCAATGTGCGGGTGCGCGGCGAGATTTCCGGCTATCGCGGGCCGCATTCCTCCGGCCACGCCTATTTCGCGCTGAAGGACGACCGCGCACGCCTCGACGCCGTGGTCTGGAAGACCACGATGGCGCGGCTGAAATTCCGTCCCGAAGAAGGGATGGAAGTGATTGCCAGCGGCAAGCTGACCACCTATCCCGGCAAATCCAACTACCAGATCGTCATCGATAATCTCGAGCCGGCGGGCGCCGGCGCGCTGATGGCGCTGCTGGAAGAGCGCAAGCGCCGGCTGCAGGCGGAGGGCCTGTTCGATACCGGCCGCAAGCGGCGTCTGCCGTTCATGCCGCGCGTCATCGGCGTCGTGACCTCGCCGACGGGCTCGGTGATCCGCGACATCATCCACCGCATCAAGGACCGGTTCCCGCTCACCGTGCTGGTCTGGCCGGTGAGGGTCCAGGGCGAGACAACGGCCAGGGAAGTGACCGCAGCCGTCAACGGCTTCAACGCGCTCACCTGGGACGGCCCGATCCGCCAGCCCGATCTGCTGATCGTGGCGCGCGGCGGCGGCAGCCTCGAGGACCTTTGGGGCTTCAATGACGAAGGGCTGGCGCGCGCCATTGCTGCCTCGCATATCCCGGTGATCTCCGCAGTCGGCCACGAGACGGACTGGACGCTGATAGACTTCGTCGCCGACATGCGCGCGCCGACGCCGACGGGAGCCGCCGAGATCGCGGTGCCCGTCAAGGCCGACCTCGAGGCGACGCTGGCGAGCCTCGGCGCGCGGCTCAACGCCTGCGCCTCGCGCAATCTTGAACGCAAGCGGCAGGCGGTGCGCGCCGCGGCGCGCGCGCTCCCCTCGCCCGACCAGTTGCTGGCGCTGCCGCGCCGCCGCTTCGATGAGGCGACGAGCCGACTCAGCCGTGGGCTGACGGTGAGCGTCGAGCGCAAGCGCGCGAGGCTGGAGAGGCAGCGGCTGACGCCGGCCACCTTGTCGCGCCGCCTGAACGAGACGCGCACCCTGACAGGCCGCGACATTGCCCGCGCACGCGCCGCCTTCTTCGCCATCGTGCGTCAAGGCCGGGCACGTTTCCAGCGCACGTCGGCGAGACTGTCGCCGGCGCCGATCGAGAGGCGGCAGAAAGCTCAGGCCGATGCGCTGGCGGGATTGACACGAAGGCAGGACCAGGCGCTGGCGCGGCAGATCGACCGGCTGCGCGCCGCTCTCACCCAGGCCGACCGGCTGCTCGCCACGCTCTCGCACAAGGCCGTGCTGGCGCGCGGCTTCGCACTGGTCAAGGACGCCGACGGCGCCGTCATCAAGCGCGTCGCGGAGCTGGCGCCGGGCGCGGCGCTGCAGCTGGAATTCGCCGACGGCAGTGCCGAAGCCATCGCCACCAGCGGCGGGGCGAGGCCGAAGCTGGCCGCCAAGCCGTCGGGCAAGGCCAAGGAGCCCGGCAATCAGGGTTCGTTGTTCTGAGGACAGCATGAGCAGCAACGACCCGCATCTTCGCACGCCATCGGGCAAGCCGCGCCTGCGCTCGTTCAATATCGCACTGGACGGCACGCCGGGCCGCTTCAACGCCATCACCGACGTGCCGGGTGTTGCAGTCGGCTATACGACGCTGATTGCCGGCGACGGCCCGCTCAAGGTGGGCGCGGGGCCGGTGCGCACCGGCGTCACTGCCATTCTGCCAAGACCGGTTCAAGAACTCGCGACGCCGGTCTTCGCCGGCGTCTTCAGCCAGAACGGCAATGGCGAGCTGACCGGCACGCACATCATCGAGGAGACGGGCGCCTTCAACTTCCCTGTCACCATCACCAACACGCATTCCTGCGGCCTCACCCGCGACGGCACGCTGCGCTGGATGCAACGCGTGCTGCCGGCCGCGCTCGACAGCGCCTGGGGTCTGCCGGTGGCGGCGGAGACCTACGACGGCTTCCTCAACGACATCAACGGCCATCATGTGAGCTTCGATGATGTGGCCGCGGCACTCGACGGCGCGACAAGCGGCGCCCTCGAGGAAGGCAGCGTCGGCGGCGGCACCGGCATGATCACCTTCGGCTTCAAGGCCGGATCCGGCACCGCCTCGCGCATCGTCGAATGGCAGGACAGGCGCTACACGCTCGGCGTGTTCGTGCAGTCGAATTTCGGCAAAAGGCGCAATTTGACCATCCGTGGCCGACGCGTCGAGCCGGAGCTCACCGAACCGGCGATCCGCGAGGCCACGGCGCGCGCCGAAAAGGGTTCGATCATCGCAATCGTCGCCACCGACGCACCGTTCCTTCCGCATCAGATGAAGCGGCTCGCCCGCCGCGTGCCGCTGGGCATCGCTATGACCGGCGGCTACGGCTACCACAGCTCAGGCGATATCTTCCTCGCCTTCTCGACCGCCAATCCGGAGGCCGCGCTGGCGCCCTCAGGCCGCATCGCCCGCACGGATTTCATCCCGGACGTCGATATCGATCCGTTCTTCGACGCGGTGGTGCAAGCGGTGGAGGAAGCGATCCTCAACGCGCTCACCGCCAACGAGGACATGACGGGGCGCGACGGCAATTTCGTGCCGGCGCTGCCCAAGGCGTGGCTCAATGAGGAATTCGGGTAAAGCCGGGTCCAAGTTCCGGCAGACTATGGTCATCTTTCCCGGCTCAGGCCGGGCCTGGCATCTCACTCGGACGGCTTGTCCGGCGCCGTCTGTTGCTCGCTCTCCTCGGCGGCTTCCTCAAGCCGCGCTGCGATCAGTTCCTTGATATCGCCGACCTCCTCCTGGATGTCCTCCAGAAGGATGCCCTCCTCGGCGGCCTTGGCGCAGCACTCCTCGGCGAGGGTCTCGGCCTGCTTCTCGATCTTGGCGGGCGAATGCTGGCAATGGACTTTTTCGCCAATCCATCCGCGCAAGAACTCGATCGCATGTTCACTCATACTGCTTCTTCCCTAGCGGCAATGCCGGTTGGTAGTCATGAACGCCCCCATCCCGCTAACGGATGCACGCCCCATTCGAGCCGAGTCGGCCTCGCCCGGCAAGACATCTTGCCCGAGGTCCACAAAGCGGGAGGAATTGGAGGGTTCGGGGAACACGTTCTGATCGGTGAGGGTGATGATGCCTTGGGCAGGATCGCCAAAGATCCGCACTATTGTTTCTGCTTGCTTTTCCCGGTTTTTCAGACCGATTTCAGTCACAACACGCAACGCATTTACGGCGATCTCGCAGGCGCACCCAAGCGGCGAGAAACCGAAAGCCGCCGGTATATAGTGATATCCTCATGCAATGTCGACTCCGCGCGCCGTCCCTGCTTCTTTCCGTCGCGTCAGGTGGGATGACGGCCGTTGGATCACAAGCATGCGGGTCGCGTTCGCCAGGCACAGCGCGATGCCGTCATTGGCCCTTGAACGCTCAACTCTGGCACGCGTAACATCATACCGCTCAACTGAGTCTGTTTCATTCGTCCGGGCTAATGCCCGGATCGGGTTGGATATTTTCCTTGCATACGGATGCAACCAGCAGCGCGACGGAGCGCGGCAAATCCTTTGTCCATGTGGCGGAAGCCTCCTGGGGCAAGGGTCTCAGCACCCTGCTCCGCATCACGCGCATGACGCTGCGCCATCCTTGGCAAGTCGCGATCACCATCGTCTCGACCTTCATCGCCGCGACGCTGCAGCTTCTCATTCCACGCCTGCTGGGGCGCGCCATCGATCAGGCGCAAGGCGTGATGGCCGAAGGCGCCGGCACCGCTGCGCAGCACGCGCTTTGGAACACGGCGCTCACGCTGCTGGTCGTCAGCGTGCTGCGCGGCCTCTTCACCATGGCGCAGAACTACTTTGGCGAGGCCGTCGGCCATCAGACCGGCTATGAGCTGCGACTGGCGTTCTATGAGAAGATCCAGCGGCTGAGCTTTGCCTTCCACGACAGGGTCCATACCGGCGATCTGATCACGCTCGGGCTCCTCGACCTCGACGGCGTGCGCATGTTCTTTTCCACCGGGGTCCTGCGCGTGGTCCTGCTCGGCGTACTGATCGGCGTCGGCGCCTATCTCTTGGTCAGCACCGATCTCATGCTCGGACTGCTGAGCCTGAGCTTCGTGCCGTTCGTCGCCTGGCGATCCTCCGTCACTCAATTGAGGCTGCGCAGCACCTGGTTGACCCTGCAGCAGCGCCTGTCGGTGCTGAGCCGGGTGATGGACGAGAATCTCGGCGGCATCCGCGTCGTGCGCGCTTTTGCGGCGCAGCGCCACGAGTTGGAGAAGTTCGACCGCGCCAAGCAGGATGCGCTGGATCTCGCCAACGAGCGCGTCGACATTCGCGTCAGCAACACCAGCGCGATGAATTTCTCGTTCCTGGCGGCCATGGGCCTGGTGCTCTGGTTCGGCGGCCAGAAGGTGATGTCGGGTCAAATCAGCGTCGGCACGCTGGCGCAGTTCCTCACCTTCATGACCATCCTGCAGATGCCGGTGCGCCAGCTCGGCCTGATGGTCAATTCGTTCGCACGCGCCTCGACCTGCGGGACGCGGCTGTTCGAATTGCTCGACACCGAGCTCGACATCAGGGACGCGCCGGGCGCCAGGGACCTCGTCGTCACCGAAGGCGTGCTGCGCTTCGACGATGTCGGCTTCCACTATCCGGGCTCAGGCGGCCGGCCGACATTGTCCGGCATTTCCTTCGAGGCCGGGCCCGGTCAGACCATCGGCATCGTCGGCCCGCCCGGCAGCGGCAAGTCGACCATCGCGCATTTGATCCCGCGCTTCTACGATGTGACCTCGGGCACTATTACCATCGACGGCCAGGACATCCGCGAGGTCACGCTGCAATCGCTGCGCAAGGCGGTCGGCGTCGTGCAGCAGGACGCGTTCCTGTTCACGACCTCGATCGAGAACAACATCGCCTACGGCAATCCCTGGGCCCGCGAGACCCGCATCGAGCGGGCGGCCGAGTCCGCCCAGTTGCACAACTACATCATCGGGCTTCCGGCCGGCTACACCACGATCGTCGGCGAACGCGGCGCGTCGCTCTCCGGCGGCCAGCGGCAGCGTCTGACCATCGCCCGCAGCCTGATGCTGCGGCCTTCGGTGCTGGTCTTCGACGATTCCACCGCGGCCATCGATGCCGGCACCGAACAGCGCATCCGGGCGGCGATGAAGCGCTTCGCCAAGGATCGCGTGACGCTCATCATCTCGCACCGGCTGAGCTCGCTGATGCATGCCGACCAGGTCCTGTTCGTCGAGGGCGGCAGGATCGTCGAGCGCGGCACGCATGAGGAGCTGCTGGCCCTGGGCGGACGCTACCGCGCGCTCTACGACCTGCAGCTGCGGCCAGACGACGACCGGCCCGTTGCGCTCGGAGCGGCATGATGTCGACACAGAACGACGACGAGAAGGAAGACACCAGCGGGCGGCCGGCAAAGGCCGTTGTCGGCTCGCATCGCGACGAGGAAGAGGTTTTCGGCAAGGCCTACGATCCGCGCATCGTGCGGCGAATCTGGAGCTTCGTCAGCCCGTACCGGGCCCGGATCTTCATCTCGGTCGCCGCGGTGCTGGTGTTCACGCTGACGCAACTGGCGATCCCGCTGGTCATCCGCTATGCCATCGACCACGGCATGGCGCCGGGCAGGGTCGACCGTTCGGTCATGGCCTTGGCGACCGCCGCCTTTGCCGTGATCATCCTCATCAACTACGCGGCCAGCTATGTGCAGGAAAGCGTCGTCGGCAAGGTGGCCGAGAATGTGCTCTCCGACCTGCGCCGCGCCATGTTCGGCCATCTGCAGCGGGTCTCGCTGGGCTTCATGGACAAGACCGAGGTCGGTCGGCTGATGTCGCGCCTGCAGGGCGACGTCAATTCGATGCAGGAATTCCTCGAAACGTCCGTCATGTCGGTGGGCGACATCGTACTCTTGTTCGGCATCGTCAGCGTGCTCTTGTGGCTGGACTTTCGGCTCGGGCTGCTGACGCTGTCGACCATGCCGGTGCTGTTCATCGTTCGCCTGTTCTGGCTGCCGCGCGCCAAGGTCGCCTTCATGGCCGCGCATGAGACCAACTCGATCGCCAACGGGGCGCTGGCCGAAGGCATTCACGGCGTGCGCACCGTGCAAAGCCTTGAGCGCCAGCACGTCAATTTCGAGCTCTATGACGAGAAGGTGCTGGCCAATCTCAATGCCCATCTCAGGTCGGCCAAATACGCGCAGGTGATGGTGCCGATCGTCGACACGCTGACCGGCATCGCCATGGTGACAGTCATCGTCGTCGGCGGTTCGATGGTGCTGTCGCACAGCCTCGACGTCGGCGTCATGGTGGCGTTCCTGTTCTACATCCAGCGCTTCTTCGACCCCATCCGCTCTCTCACCATGCAGTACAGCGTCATGCAGCGCGCCATGGCTTCGGGCCAGCGCATCTCCGAAGTGCTCGACGTGCCGGTGGAGGTCAGCGACCGGCAAGGCGCGGTGGCGCTATCGCCAGACATGGACGGCTCGGTCGAGTTCAGGAACGTCACCTTCGGCTACCGGCGGAACCAGCCGGTGCTGAAGAACGTCAGCTTCCGCGTCAACCCAGGCGAGACCGTGGCGCTTGTTGGTCCGACCGGCTCGGGCAAGTCGAGCTCGATGGCGCTGGCGCACCGCTTCTACGATGTGTGGTCGGGTCAGGTGCTGGTCGGCGGGCACGACGTGCGCGACGTGACGCAGAATTCCCTCGGCGAGCAGATGGCGATGGTGCTGCAGGAGCCGTTTCTGTTTTCCGGAACGGTGCTGGAAAACATCCGCTATCACAAGACCAATGCTACCCGCGAGGAGGTGGTGCGCGCGGCAAAGGCCGTCGGCGCGCACGACTTCATCGAGCACCTGCCCGACGGCTACGACACCGAGCTCGAGCAGCGCGGCGGCAATCTCTCGCTCGGCCAGCGGCAGCTGATCAGCTTCGCGCGGGCGCTGGTGGCCGACGCCAGGATCCTCGTGCTCGACGAGGCGACGGCCAGCATCGATTCCTATACCGAGATGCTGATCCAGAAGGCGCTGGTGAAACTGCTGGAGGGCCGAACCGGGCTCGTCATCGCCCATCGGCTCGCCACCATCCGCGGCGCCGACCGCATCATCGTCTTGCAGAACGGCGAGATCGTCGAGAGCGGCAACCACGAGCAATTGATGGAACGGAAGGGCCTCTACGCCCGCCTCTACACCATGAACTACGCCTCGTTCGACGACATTTCCGAGGAGGAGATGGGAATGGACGCAGTGGCCGGCAAAGCGACGTGAGCATCGAGAACTCGCTGGTGCCGACCGTGGTTCGCTTCCGTGGGCTTGCGGCATTGAACTGGCGCCGGCGCGGCATTCTTACGCCATCGCGCGCATGTTCGCCGACGAATGAACCGTGCGTTCCGGGACCAGCGCCCTCGACTTCGCGGTGAATTGGCCAGCCTGTCCGGGCAGGCAGGGTGCGAAGGCTCCGGTTGAAGTATTCCGACAGGAGAGAACCGTGAATCGAGCATGATCCGGACGCGCGCCGCGCCCGGATCATGCGACGGTTATGAGCGGCTCATGCGGGCGGCGTCAGGCGTGCCGAATTTCCGTTCCGAGCACGTTCAGGCACTCGCGGATAAAGGCGGCAAGCGCGGTCCAGCCTTTGGCCGAAACCATGGTGCCGTCGACATAGGCCTCGGTGGGGGACAGGTCGATGTAGGTGCCACCCGCCAATGTGACCTCCGGCTCGCAGGCGCCCAGCGCGCCGACCTTCTTGCCGCGCACGACGCCGTCGACCGCAACCAGGATCTGCACGCCGTGGCAAATCGTGAAGATCGGCTTCTTGGCTTCATGAAAATGGCGCACCATCGCCTGAACGCGCTTGTCGGTACGGATGTATTCCGGACCGCGGCCGCCGGCGCAGTAAACCGCATGATACTGGTCGAGCTGCTTTTCTGCTTCGGAAAAGGTCTTGTTGATCAGAGCATAGTGGCCAAGCTTCTCCGTGTAGGTCTGGTCGCCCTCGAAGTCGTGCAGCGAGGTCTTGATCAGGTCTCCCGCATTCTTGTCAGGACACACGACGTGGACCGTATGGCCGACGGCTTCCATCGCCTGCTGGTAGACAAAAATTTCGTATTCCTCGGTGAACTCACCGGTAAGCATCAGTATCTTCTTGCCTGGCATGGCTCTTCCTCTCGATCTCGGTTGGAACAAGGCGCGCCCGTCCTTGTCTTTTTGGGCCTCAGAAAATCGCTTGTCAGAAGGGGGAATCCGGGAAGCAGCATTCCTTGGCGTTGCCCTGGGTGATCAGCGGCGCGTCGAGCTTGACGGACATAGGAGCGGCTACTCGAAGGCAGGCAGGAGCCGATCCCGCGAATTCTCGATATGCACGCGCATCGCCTTTTCGGCGGCGCGAGGATCGCCGGCGGTGAAGGCTGCGAGGATGGCTTCATGCTCATCGAGCGCTTCCTCCGTGACGCGCGAGTGATACATCAGGCGAAAGATATGGAAGTGCGTATGCTGGTGGCTGAGCGTTTCGCGGATCAACTCGTTCTGGGCGAACTCCATGATCTTGTCGTGGAAGATCGCGTCCTGGCGAGCAAAATTCGAATAGCGCAGACGCTCGTCTTTCCCCACCCGGCGAGCCATGACCCCCGCTGCCTCCCGAAGAATTGCCAGACGCGGCTCGTCGAGAGCGGCCGTCGCCTTCGCGGCGGCGGCGGGCTCCAGCAGCAGTCGCAGTTCGTAAAGTTCGTCGAAGCGCCGCCGGGTTATCTGTGGCGCGGCGCGGTAGCCTATGAGATGGGTCTTCAACACAAGGCCCTCGCCTTCCAGGCGGCCGAGGGCCTCGCGGATGGGCGTGTGCGAGACGTTGAACTCCCTGACAAGGTTGTCGACCGTGATCCGCGACCCCGGCGCGATCCTGAGCGACATCAACTGCGCGAAGATGGCTTCGTAGACATCGCCAGCCAGGCTGTTGGCGCGCTGGATACGGCCGGCCGGCCGGGCATCGCTGTCGACTGATAGGTCCGGATACTGCATCGTTTGCCCCTTGACAGAGGCAAGCACTAACACGATGCTTTGAGCAATTCAATCCTATATCCTATACGATCTTATAGAGGATACGGCGTGAGGGTGGGCAGGGACAGCACGCGGGCGGCTACCAACGGAACCCCGCCGCCGCAGGGCTGCGTGCTCGATGCCGAAGGGTGCACCACCACCACCAATGCCGCTGACCTCAAGCAGGGCGCACTCGCGCCTTTCGCCGGCGCGAAAGGCTATGGGCTAGGCTTGGCGCTTGAGCTGCTGGCCGCCGCCCTCGCCTGCCTCGAGCCGGCGCCGAACATTCGCGGCACCGCACCGGCTGCGCTGCCCGGCGACCAAGCAGCGGCGCGCCGGGCACAAACCCTCACAGAAGGTTTCGCGGTCGAAACCAGCCTTTGGAATGCGCTCAACCCCCTCGGCCACCAATCCATTTTCGAAGGACACGTTTCATGACCTTGTTTGCAGTGACGCGTCTGCCGCGCGAAATTCTGTTCGGCAAGGGCCAGCGCCACGCGCTGCCTGCCATCGCCGCCAGACATGGCCGGCGCGCCTTCATCTGCACCGACGAGCGTTTCGCGGCGACATCCCAATTTGCCGAAATCCTAGCCGCATTGAAGGCAGCCTCGATCGACACGCTCGTCCATGACCGCACCTTGCCCGACGTTCCTCGCGACAGCGTCGCCGTATGCGTCGCGCAGGCAAAGGATTTCAAGCCGGACATGGTGATCGGCATCGGCGGCGGCAGTTGCCTCGACATGGCCAAGTGCGCGGCGCTGCTGCTCAGTCGCGGAGGCAGGCTCCAGGACTACTACGGCGAGTTCAAGGTGCCGGGCCCCATTCTTCCCGTCATCGCCGTGCCCACCACGGCCGGCACGGGCTCGGAGGTGACCCCGGTGGCCGTCATCTCCGATTCGGAACGGACGCTCAAGGTCGGCATCTCCAGCCCCTACCTCATCGCCGCCGTCGCGCTCTGCGATCCGGAGCTCACCATGACGTGTCCACCGTCGCTGACGGCCATCACCGGAGCCGACGCGCTTACCCACGCCATCGAGGCTTTCACGGCAATGAGACGCGAAGCCGATTCCGCCTTGCCGCAGCAACATGTCTTTGTCGGCAAGAGCGCGCTGACCGACCATTTCGCCCTGCTGGCGATCAGGCTTCTCGGCCGCAGTCTCGAAAAGGCGTTTCGCGACGGAGCGGACGAGGTGGCGCGCGCCGATGTCATGATGGGCGCCCTGGCTGCCGGCTGCGCCTTCGGCACAGCCGGAACGGCAGCCGCCCACGCCGTGCAATATCCCGTCGGCGCGCTGACGCACACGCCGCACGGATTGGGCGTGGCGACGATGCTGCCCTACGTGATGAACTATAACCTGCCCGCCGCGACCGCCGAGATCGCACAGGTCGGCGCCGCTCTCGGCCTGGCGCGGGCAGATGGCACAGCTGAACAGGTGGCGCGCGCGACCATTGACGAGGTGGCCCGGCTGTTCGGTTCCATCGGCATCACGCCGACGCTGGCCGAGCTTGGCCTGCCCGAGGACAAAGTCGACTGGACCGCTGAGCAGGCGCTCGGCATCGACCGGCTGATCAAGAACAACCCTCGCCGCTTCGATATCGCCGGTATGCGACGGCTGGTGAAAGCGGCCTACGACGGCGATATGGCAGCGAGCGCATTCTGACCGAGCAAGGGGCATTCCGATGAACATTTCTCCAGTGTTATTGGACGACGATCCAGACATGTTCGACTACAACACGTTCTCGCACGGGCTCTATATCGGCGGACAATGGCGACCGTCGTCCGACGGTCGCCATATCAAGGTCGTCGATCCGTCGACCGAGGCCGTGATCGCGGCGGTGCCGGATGCGACGCTGGCCGATGCCCAGGCCGCCGTCGAAGCGGCGGCCAAGGCGGCGGCGGGCTGGCGCGATACCGCGCCGCGCAAGCGTTCGGAAATCCTGCGCGCTGCTTCGAGCTGATGACCGAACGGGCGGAGACGCTCGCAGCGCTTATCTCGCTGGAAAATGGCAAGGCGCTGCGAGACGCGCGCGCCGAGGTGATCTACGCGGCCGAGTTCTTTCGCTGGAACGCCGAAGAAGCAGTTCGCATCAGCGGCGAGTTCGGCCTCGCGCCGTCAGGCGCCAACCGGATCGTCGTCGACTACCAGCCGATCGGCGTCTGCGTCCTCATTACACCCTGGAACTTCCCGGCCGCCATGGCCACGCGCAAGATTGCGCCCGCTCTTGCTGCCGGCTGCACAGTCATCCTCAAGCCCGCCAGCGAGACGCCGCTGACCGCCTACGCGCTCGCCGCGCTCTACGAGGAGGCAGGCGTTCCGCCAGGCGTCGTCAACGTGCTCACAACCTCCAATCCCGGCCCGCTGACGGCGGCCATGCTGGCCGATTCGCGCGTGCGCAAGCTCTCCTTCACGGGGTCAACCGGCGTCGGTCGCGTGCTTCTGGCCGAGGCGGCGAAGCACGTCATATCGTGCTCGATGGAGCTCGGCGGCAACGCGCCTTTCATCGTCTTCGATGACGCCGACCTGGAGGCTGCACTGGATGGGGCAATGGTGGCCAAGATGCGCAACGCCGGCGAGGCCTGTACAGCAGCCAACCGCATCTACGCCCAGGCCGGCATCCATGACAGCTTCGCCGAAGGCCTGCGCAAACGCATGACCGCCCTGAAGGTCGGCTCCGGAACGGATGCCGACACCGAATGCGGCCCGATGATCACGGGGAAGGCCGTCGACAAGATCGACCGTCTGGTAAGAGATGCCGTGGGCCGCGGCGCCGAGGTCCTGTGCGGGGGTGCGATAGCCCAGGGCAGAGGCTACTTCTACCCGCCGACGGTGCTTCGCAACGTGCCCGCCGATGCCGACATGGCGCACGAGGAGATATTCGGCCCGGTCGCGCCGATCGCGCGCTTCGAGGACGAGGCCGAGGTCATCGCCCGCGCCAACGACACCGAATACGGTCTCGCCGCCTACATCTACACCCGCGACCTGGCCAGGGGTATGCGTGTGGCTTCGAAGATCGAGTCAGGTATGATCGCCCTCAACCGCGGCCTGATGTCCGATCCGGCTGCGCCCTTCGGCGGCGTCAAGCAGAGCGGGCTCGGCCGTGAAGGCGGGCAGAAACACGGCATTGCCGAGTTCATGGAGGCAAAATACATCGCCGTGACGATCTGAGCTGAGAGACGATGACCAAGGATCCCTTTCGCATTCGCGACCACGTCGCCGAGTTCGACGACATTGTCGCAGAGATCGTTCGTCTGAGCGCGGAGGTGAGGCTGAGACTTCCGATGGTTGCCGATATCGCCTATGGGCCGGACGCTACCGAGACCGTCGACCTGTTCTTCCCGGAAGGCAAACGCGACGGCCTGCCCGTGCACATGTTCATCCATGGCGGCTACTGGCGCATGTTCTCGAAACGCGACTATTCCTACATCGCCGAGACGGTGACGCGCGCCGGCGCGATCGCGGTCATCGTCGACTATGCGCTGATGCCGGCGGTCAGGATGGCCGCGATCGTCGACCAGGTGCGCCGGGCACAACAATGGGTGCTTGCCTGCATCGCGCAGTATGGCGGCGATCCCGAGCGACTGACCGTCAGCGGTCATTCCGCCGGCGCCCACCTTGCGACAATGGTTCTCGGCGACGGCAGCAGGCCATCGAAGATCAAGGGGGCCCTGCTGCTTAGCGGCCTCTATGACCTGGAGCCCCTGCAGACCTCGTTCCTGGCCGCCGAAATTGGCATCACGGGAGAGGAAGTCGCGTCGTTCAGCCCCCTCACCCACCGCTTCGACCCGGCTGTCGCGGTCGAAATCGCGGTTGGCGCCGAGGAAACGGCTCCCTTCCATCGCCAGGCCGAGGCATTTGCGCTCCATCTGCAAGAACAGGGACTGCGTGTCCGGCGGACCGCCGTAACGAACGCCAATCACATGAGCATCGTGCGCGATATGGGCCTGCTCGGCACCGATGCCGCCGGGTTGTTGGAAGACCTTGTTTCAAGGTGAAACCATAGGTGCGCGCCCGGACGGGATCCGGCCAAGAGACGGCGCGACGGCTGGACCAACATGGACGCGCGCGACCTTGGCCGGATCGTGCATCTGTGCATCGAGAAGAGCGGCCTGGGATTCCAGGTGTTCAACGCCGTCAATGACAATATTGTCGCCGACATCCCCACGGAAGCGTTTCTGAAGACCCACGCCCCCGGTACGCCAATCACGCGGCCGATGGATGATTTCGAAGGTCCGATCTCAAATCGCAAGCTGCGCGAAGTCCTCGGGTTCCGGCAACAGTATAACTGGCGTGCGGAACCGGCAGGTTCATGAGCAGCAATCGCGTGTGCGATGTCGCGCGGTCGAGCTGCGACGGGTGAAGCGGTTCGCGTGGTGCAGGGCAGAAGCGTGGCTCAGTCGAAGAAGCCCGCATCCTCGTCCCTGAGATATTTCCCGGCTGCTTCGGCATCGATATCGAGGCCCAGCCCCGGCGCTTCCAACAGATCCACCATGCTATCCTTAACGATCTGCCGCGGCAGGCCGATTACGAGGTCCTCCCACCAGGGGTCGGAGGCGCTCGGGTATTCGAAGGCGATGTAGTTGGCCGGCAAGGTGGCGCAGACATTGATCAGCGCGCCGAGGCCGAGCAGCCCGTTCGCCGTTCCGTGCGGCGCCATCAGGATCGAGTGCATATAGGCGTGCTCGGCGACCCATTTGAGCTCAGCGATGCCGCCGATATCGGCAGGATCTGGGCCGATGACGCGCACGGCCTGCGTCTCGATCAGCTCCTTGAAATTGTGCCGCAGGTAGATCTGCTCGCCGGTGTGGATCGGCGTCGACGTGGAGGTGGTCAGCTCCCGATAGGCCTGCGGATTGACCCACGGCACATAGTCGCCGGTCAGCATGTCCTCGAGCCACATCAAATTGTACTTCTCGACCGCGCGAGCGAACCTGATCGCATCAGGCAGCATCCAGCCCGGACCACAGTCAAGCGCCAGGCTGACCTTGTCGCCCAGCACTTCCTTCATCGCGATCACGCAGTCGAGCATGTTGTTGAAACCGCGCTCGCTGATGACGCCCTGGTCCATAGCGCCGTGATAGCCAGCCTTCTTCTGCGTCACGCCGTAATGGAAGTCTTCGATGGTATCCTTCATGTTGGAGTGGAACGAGATTCCCTGCTTGATCATGAAGAAGTTCTGCGGCTGCTCCATCATCCATTTGACGTCGGCGGCGTAATCCTCCGGCCGGTCGCCCGCGCGCTTGCGGCGGATCGATCCGTTATAGACGCGCACCTTGTCGCGCACCTTGCCGCCGAGCAGCTTGTAGACCGGCACGCCCGCGGCCTTGCCGGCAATGTCCCACAGCGCATGCTCGATGGCGCTGACCGCGGCGCCATAAGGCTTGAACGAGCCGCGCTGGCGGATCTTCAGCATCACCCGCTCGACGTCGGTCGGATCCTCGCCGATCAGCGCGTCGCGGAAATGCAGCACAAAGGGCCTGAGATAGGTCTTGGTGAACTCTACTTCGCCAAGGCCATACAGGCCCTCGTCGGTCACGATGCGCACGATCGGATGCTTGCCTATCACAGCGCAGCGCAGGTCGGTGATCTTCATGGCGCAGTCCTATTTCACAGACGAGAAAGCTGTCGGCGTGAGCAGCTGGCTGCTGATATTGGCAATGATCTGCCCGTCGCGCTCAGACTCGTCCCGGGCCCTGTGCCATACCGGATCGGTGACGAAAGCCGACCATTTCGTCTCACGCTCGGCCAGCGATTCCCAGGCGAGGAAATAGGTGAGGCGATTGCTGTTTTCGCCGATCGCCGTGGTGAAAAACCCGGCTTGGCGGATGCCATGCCTCTCCCAGATGGCCAGCGTTTGGTCGGAAAAGCGCTTGAGCAAAGCCGGCAGCCTGCCTGGCAGGCAGTCATAGATGCGCAGTTCGTAGATCATGGTTTCGTCCGTTTCTTTCTTCGCCTCTCCTTTGGGAGAGGTCGACACGAATGGTCGGTCGTTGGCCCTGTGAGCCTGAGGGAATGAGGGCAAGGGGTCTGGGCTAACTCCAGGTCCGGTCCCAGCTAAATTCATTGTCCCAATGCTCGGTGCATTGCCATATCCCTGTGACACCCGGTTGCAGGTGCAGCGAGATTACCTCGTCGACCACGTCGTCAATCCCCAGGCCCGGCTTGTCCAGAACAGTGATAAAGCCGTCCTTGACGAGCGGCTTGGGCAGGCCGGTGACGATATCGTCCCACCAGTCGACATCGGCGGAGTGGTATTCGAGCGCCATGAAGTTTTCGGTCGCGGTGGCGACATGTGCGGCGGCCATGGCGGCGATCGGGCTTTCGGCCATGTGGATGGCCATGGCGACGCCGTGGTCCTGCGCCATGTCGCCGATCTTCTTGGTCTCGAGGATGCCGCCGCTGGTGAGCAGGTCCGGGTGGATGACTGAGAGGCCGCCGCTCTTGAGCAGTGGCTCGAAGCCCTCCTTGAGGTAGATATCCTCGCCGGTGCAGATCGGCACCGAGGTCGCTTGCTGCAGCTGCCGGTATTGCTCGGTGTATTGCCAAGGAATGACGTCCTCGAGCCAGGCCGGGACGTATTTCTCGATGCGGCGCGACAGGCGGATGCCGTCCTGCAGCGAGATGTGGCCGACATGATCGATGGCTAAGGGAATCTCGTAACCGATGACCTCGCGAACCTCGTGGATATACTGCTCCAGCAGATCGATACCCTTCTCGGTGAAATGCAGCCCCGTGAACGGGTGCTGCACGTTCTGCGCATCGTAGGCGAGATTGCGGGCCTTACGCTGCTGGGGCGTGCCGCCACGGCCGCGCGGATTGGCGTGAAACCCTTCGAGCGCGCCTGCGGGCGCCACGACGGCGCCCGGGACATGGGCGATCTGCATCAGGCCCAGGTCCATCTTGAGGAAGGTGAATCCACGATCCATGCGCGCCTTGAGGCGCTTGCCGGTTTCGGTGCCGCTCGGTTTCTCGGCATCGGTATCGCAGTAGACGCGCACGCGATCGCGAAACTTGCCGCCCAGCATCTGGTAGATCGGGACGCCATAGGCCTTGCCGGCGAGGTCCCACAACGCGATTTCGACCGCCGAGACGCCGCCGCCTTGGCGGCCGTGCCCGCCGAACTGCTTGATGCGGCGAAACAGGCGGTCGATGTCGCAAGGGTTCTCGCCGAGCAGCCGGCTCTTCAGCATCAGCGCGTAGGTGGCGCTGGCGCCGTCGCGCACCTCGCCAAGCCCGACGATGCCCTGGTTGGTGTAGATCTTGAGCAGCGCCGAGGTGAACGGCGCGCCGACGATTTCGGCTACCCGCATGTCGGTGATGCGCAATTCAGACGGCCTGGAATTGGTGTTGACCCGATTGAGAGCCTCGTCGGCTCCACCCGTTTTTGGCATGACTTGTCCTCGTTCTGGTCGGCGGGGTTTGTCGCCCGTGCGCCGGGGCGCAGAGCGTTGCTAGCCCAGCTCAATCTCATGGGCCTGCAGGTAGTCGCGATCCATCTCGACACCGAGACCCGGCCTCGACGTCAGCTTGAGGCTGCCGTTCGACACGTCGAGCGGGCTGTCGATGAGGTGATCGTACTTGCCCAGGTTCCACTCCGACGTTTCGAGCTTGTAGAAGTTGGGAACCGTCATCATCACCTGCGCTCCGGCAACCACGTTGATCGGTCCCGCGGCGTCATGTGGCGAGACGGGGACGTAGTAGGCTTCGCAGAGGGCGGAAATCTTCTTGAGCTCGGTAATGCCGCCGGTCCAGGTGACGTCAGGCATGATGTAGTCAGCGAGCTTGTTCTCGAGCACCGGCACGAAGTCCCACTTCGTGTGGCCGCGCTCGCCCCACGAGATGGCGGCGCTGACCTTGTCGCGCACCTGCTTGAGGGCGTTGAGGCTTTCGGGCGGGCAAGGCTCCTCGAACCAGTCGATCTGGCCGGCTTCCTCGAGGCTGCGACAGAGGCGAATAGCGGTGGGAACGTCGAAGCGGCCATGCGCATCGATGAGGATGTCGACATCGGGGCCCGCCGTTTCGCGGATCAGGGCCGTGAGCTCGGCCGCTTCGCGCTCGTCCTTGCGGGTCATGCCGCCATCGAGATAGCCGTCCCGCCTTTCGCGGGCCTCGCCGTCGACGCTGGGACCCTGGTGGGGGAACGGATCGAACTTGAGCCCGGTATGGCCGGACTCGACGATGTCCCGAATTTCGCGGACCACGGCCTCCTTGCTGGTGAACTTGGCCTGGTTGGGGTGGGTGTAGAGGGCGATCTCATCGCGCACTGGTCCGCCCAGCAACTCATAGATCGGCTTGCCGAGGACTTTGCCGCGGATGTCCCAGAGCGCTATGTCGATGGCGCTGACGCATTCGACCGCGGCGCCGCGGCTGCCCATGTAGGTGAAGCTGCGGAAGATCTTGTGCCAGAGATGCTCAATGCGCGAGGGATCCTCACCTGCCATGGCGGAACCGATCTGCCGCAGGATCGTGCACAGAGCGCGGTTGGCGAGCTTCGTCGTGGTGGTGATCTCTCCCCAGCCACTAACCCCCTCGTCGGTCGTCACTTCGACGAACAAGTACTCCCCCCAATAAGACGCATCGGACTTGATCAGCCACGGCCGAACGCTCGTGATTTTCATGTCAGCTACCTTTGTCTGAATGGCCGGGCTGAAGGCATTCCCGGCCAGGTGTGTTCTATCCGGCCCGCGCGGCGTTGCGGGCTCGCATATGTTCGAGGATGTGCCGGCCGGAGCCCTCGACATGGCGGGCAACGAGCTCGGCCGCCTTGTCGCCTTCTCCCGCCTTTACGAGCGCGATGAGCTCGCGGTGCTCGCGAATGATCGCGGCACGTCGCGCAAGCGTGAAATCGAAACGCCGGCTCACGGCTCGCAGCACTTCGCGATGCTTCCACCAAAGCTCGGCGGCATGGCGGTTGTAGTGCCGCTGGTACATCACGGTGTGGAAGGCGGTATCCAGCTCACTGTGCCTGAATGTATCGGCAAAGTTGTTCTCTTCGATTAGACCCTGGATACGTTCGAGTTCGGCGATGTCCTCGCCGGTGGCCATGTTCACGAACCATCTGGTCAGGGCCGGCTCGATGAGAACGCCGATCTCGTAGATATCGCGGACAAATTCCTGATCTATAGGCCGGACGCGCGCGCCCCTGTTGGGGGCAAAGATGACAAAGCCCTCGCCGCGCAGCAGCTGAAGGGCCTCGCGCACGGGGTTGGTCGAAGTGCCGTGACGGCGGGCGAGATCAGTGACCACAAGCCGCTCATTGGCGGCGAGCCGCCCCTCGATGATGTCTTCCCTGATCAGTTCATAGATCGAGGCGCCCTCGCTGGAGGCCCCTATGGGGTCAATCCCCGCAGGTGGTTTGGCTTTAAAATCGGTTGGTTCGGCCAAGGCCCCGTTCCCCCTGGATCAATACACACTCTTTCCGATTATCACGCAAAGTTTCGATAAACAATGTACGATCTGGCACGTTGACAGACAATTCACGATCTGAAAACGTACAAATAGACCGAAGGGATACACAGATCGATGTTCCGTGGTCGAAACGAGCAAGGACCGCTTGCCTCGAAGCGAAGCGGCGTGGGAGAGAACCTGGAGGATACCTATGACGAGGATTACACTCGGTGGTGCCGTCCTGCGCGGCACTGTTTCGACTGCTTTAATGGCATCGTTGATGTCGGCGCCGGCGCTGGGCGCGCCGCCGGTCGACGTGAGCAAGTGGTCGCCGGAATATGTGCGCTCGATCGCGGGCACGCAGGATTTTGATACGGCGGGCGATTGCGCCAAGGTCACCCCGCTCGACTACAAGGGGCGGCTGACTTTCTGGTACCAGGGCGTGTTCGAGGGCGACCCCGACCTCCTGCGCCAGTACTACAAGGATTTCTTCGCAAACTTCCGCAAGACCTATCCGAACATCCAGCTCGAGGAACAGGCCCTCACCTACAACGACCTGCTCGACAAGTTCCGCACGGCGCTCCTGGGCAACGCGGCGCCGATGGCGGTCCGCCTGCAGATCCTGGGTGGTACCGAGTTCGCCTCGAAGGGCTATCTGCAGCCGCTCAAGCCCGAGGATGTGGGCTATTCGACCGAGGATTTCTGGCCCGGCGCCATGAAGGCCGTCACCTGGGACGGCGTGACCTACGGTATTCCAACCAACAACGAGACGATGGCGTTCATCTGGAACGCCGACATCTTCAAGCGCGCGGGCCTCGATCCGAACAAGCCTCCGGCAACCTGGGACGACGTCGTGAAGTATTCCAAGCAGATCCACGACAAGCTCGGCATTGCCGGTTATGGCCTCGTAGCCCGCAAGAACGCCGGCAACACGCCCTATCGATTCATGCCGCAGCTGTGGGCCTATGGCGGCGGCGTCTTCGACGAGGCGAAGGCGGACCCGACCTACAAGGAGATCGAGCTCAACAGCCCGCAGAGCAAGGCGGCGCTGCAGGCCTCTTACGATATGTATGTCCGGGACAAGTCGGTTCCGGTTTCGGCGCTCACCAACCAGCAGGCCGACAACCAGCCCCTGTTCCTGGCCGGCCAGCTCGGCATGATGATCTCGCACCCGTCAGACTACAACGTCATGCTCGACCTGCAGAAGAAGGCTACGGGCGCCGACAAGGACAAGGCGCAAACGGTCATCGACAACATGCGCTACGGCCTCATCCCGACCGGCCCGGACGGCAAGCGTGCCGTCGTATTCGGCGGCTCAAACATTCACATCCTGAAGCCCGAATATGTCGAGGGCGGCAAGGTGGACGAGCCGGCGGCAAAGGCCATCATCTGCATGTGGACGAGCCCCGAATGGTCGCTGAAGATGGCTTACGCCGGCTCGAACCCGGGCAACCTCAACGGCTTCAAGACCAAATGGATGAAGGAACGTCTGGACAACATCAAGTTCCTCGATGTGACGACCTCGATGCTGCCATACGGCATCCCTTTCCCGGCGCTGCCGCAGTCTCCCGAGATCATGAACATCATCGTCCCGGACATGCTGCAAAATGCCCTGACCGGAGCGATGACCGTCGACCAGGCAGCGGACGACGCAGCCAAGAAGGTGAAAGACCTGATGGGCGGCGGACTCTAGCCGAAGCCTGACCTGAGATCCGACCGGCTGCGCCGAGAGTGCGGCCGGTTGGCTCCGAAGAACAAGGGCACGCCAAAGTGACGATCGTGACCGGCCAGACCGAGGCTCGCCGACCATTGCAACCCGACAGGTCCGGCGCGCTGCGCAATATCTGGGAGCATCGCGCCGACTACGCGTATGTCCTGCCGGCGATCGTCGTGATGCTCATCGTCATCGCCTATCCGATCTACTACACGATCGAGCTGTCGTTCTTCAGTACGCCGCCTGGCCTGCAGCTGCGGGACAAGATCTTCGTCGGCCTCGATAACTACAAGGCCATCCTCACCAGTGAGGTGTTCTGGAAGGTCACCTGGAACACTCTTGTCTGGACGCTGGGATCCACCTTCGTCTCCTTTGTCCTGGGCTTTGCCACCGCGCTGGCGCTCCATCGCGACTTTATCGGCCGCGGCGTCCTGCGCGCCGTCCTGATCATTCCCTGGGTCATCAGCGCGGTCGCCGCCTCCTATATCTGGAAGTGGATCTACCATTCGGATTTTGGGATCATCGGCGCGGTGCTGGTCGAACTCGGATTGGTAGACCGGCCGCCGAACTTCATCGACAGCGTCGGCACGGTGCTGCCCTCCCTGATCGTGGTCAATATCTGGCGTGAGTTTCCGTTCGCCATGATCATGATGATGGCCGGCCTGCAGACGGTTCCCGACCAGTTGCTGCGCGCCGCAAAGGTCGACGGAGCCAATGCATGGCAGCGCTTCTGGCACGTGACTTTCCCGCACTTGAGGAACGTCTCGACGGTGACGATCCTGCTGCTGGCAGTGGCCAACTTCAATTCCTTCATCATCCCCTGGATCATGACCGGCGGCGGCCCGTCGAACGCATCGCATATCTGGATCACCCACATTTACGAGCTTGCCTTCGGCCGTCAGCGCTGGGGGGTGGCATCGGCCTATTCGGTGCTTCTGTTCCTCATCCTGATGACGCTCGGCTACTTCTACGTCCGTGCGCTGAGCGGCAATGAGCGGAAGGAAGGGAACGCATGAGCACGATTGCCGAGACAGTCCCTCGGGGCCAGACCAGCCGCCGCATGCGCATCGATGGATGGCGGTGGGGCGGGCGGGTCTTCCTGGTCTTCATGCTGCTTTACACGGCATTGCCGATGATCTGGATGCTGCTCACCTCGATCAAGTCCGGCTTCGCGGCGATGCAGTTCCCGCCGCAATGGTGGCCAGACCAGCCTACCCTTGCCAGTTACCAGAAGCTGCTCGATCCGCAAAACAGCGTCGGCCAGGACTTCCTCCGCTTCTTCTGGAACAGCCTTTTCGTCTCGACCGCCACGACGATCCTTTCGGTGATCGTGGCGGTGCCCGCGGCCTATGCTTTTTCGCGCTTCACCTTCCCGGGCCGGAACTTCCTGTTCTTCGCCGTGCTGCTGCGCAACATGTTCCCCGCGGTGATCTTTCTCGTGCCGCTCTTCATCCTGATGCGGGCGATCGGGCTGGTTAACACGCATGGGTCGCTTGTGCTCACCTACCTCACTTTTGGACTGCCGCTGGCGATCTGGCTGCTCAAGGGCTTCTACGATAACATCCCGATCCAGCTCGAGCAGGCGGCACGCATCGACGGAGCGACGCGGTTCCAGGCCTTCGTCCTGATCGTGATGCCGCTCTCGGCGCCGGGAATCATCGCCACCGCGATCTATTCCTTCATCGGCGCGTGGAACGAGTACATCTACGCCTACACCTTCCTCTCCAAGAACGAGCAGCTGACGTTGCCGGTCGGCATCCAGCGCTTCTTTTCGGAAAATACGACGGACTTTCCGGGCCTGATGGCGGCCAGCTTCATCATGAGCGTCCCCGTCGTGGTGCTGTTCCTTGTTTTGCAACGATACTTCGTACGCGCCCTTACGGAAGGCGCAGTCAAGCACTAAGGAGTTTTTTGCCGATGGCCCACGTGGTCCTCAAAGATCTCGTCAAGTCCTACGGCAACTTCAAAGCCGTCAACGAGGTGTCGCTGACGGTCAATGACGGCGAGTTCGTTGCGCTCGTCGGTCCTTCGGGCTGCGGCAAGACAACCACGCTCAATCTCGTGGCGGGTCTGACCTCGGTCACGTCGGGCGACATATTCATAGGCGAACGGGTGGTCAACGACCTCGACCCCAAGGACCGGGACATCGCAATGGTGTTCCAGAACTACGCGCTCTATCCGCAAAAGTCGGTCTATATGAACCTCGCCTTCCCGCTGCAGATGCGCAAGCTGCCCAGGGACGAGATCGACAAGAAGGTCAGGGAAGCGGCGCGGGTGCTCGACATGACGCAGCTGCTCGAGCGCAAGCCGCGCGAACTTTCGGGCGGCCAGCAGCAGCGCGTGGCGCTGGGCCGGGCCCTCGTTCGAGATCCGGCGGTGTTCCTGATGGACGAACCGCTGTCCAATCTCGACGCAAAGCTGCGCGTTCAGATGCGATCCGAAATCAAGCGATTCCATCAGGATTTGAAGGCAACGATCATCTACGTGACCCACGACCAGCTCGAGGCCGTGACGATGGCCGACAGGATGGCGGTGATGAACGGCGGCTACCTGCAGCAATACGATTCACCGGCGCAGGTTTTCGCCCATCCGGTAAACATGTTCGTCGCTAGCTTCGTGGGCAGCCCGGCGATGAGCCTTATCCCGCTGGAGGCATCGACGGCAAACGGCGACACCGTTCTGACGAGCGCGGAAGGCTGGAGCCTCGCGCTGTCGCAACCCAATGCGCGCAAGGTCCAGCGGGCGGCCACCAGGAAGGTCGTCCTCGGTGCGCGGCATTCGACGATCAAGCTGCACAAGAGCGCGGTGCCCGGCGCCATTCCGGCCAAGGCCTATACGGTAGAACCAACCGGAGACATCACCTTCGTGCAAGCGTTTCTCTCCGGCGCCATCGTCAACATCAGCGTGTCTCCCAACACCGCCGTCACACCTGACGAGCAGATCTGGCTCGAGTTCGACCAGGAGCGCATGCACCTGTTCGACGGCGAAACTGAAATGGCTCTGAGGGCCAACTGACGCGGGCGGAACGTGGGCGTGGATGACAACGAAGCTTAAGCTCACCGCGATAAAGCCCTATCCAGTGTGGGTGGGAACGCGCAATCAGATGCTCGTCAAAATCGAGACCGACCAGGGCATCTTCGGCTGGGGTGAAAGCGGCTTGAGCGGCCGTGAGAAGGCCGTGGCTGGCGCGATCGAGCACTACCGCGAGTTTCTCATCGGCCGCGACCCGATGCAGACCGGCCGGATCTGGCAGGAGGTTTATCGCAGCCAGTATTTCGAAGGCGGGCGCGTTCTGCAGGCGGCGATTTCCGCCATCGACATTGCCCTTCACGACATCAAGGGCAAGGCGCTGGGTGTGCCGATCTACGAGCTGCTCGGCGGCAAGCAGCGCGACCGCATCCCCACCTTCGCCTCGACCGGAGACGAGGCCGAAGGCGATGCCGCCATCGAACGAGCCAGCGAACTGCGCGCGCAGGGATGGCAGGCGATCCGCTTCTTCCCCGTCGGGCAAAGCAGCAGGGACATCTTCGAGCCGCGCGAGTCGATCGGCGCTACCGCCGGTATGCTGAACAAGGCGCGCGAGGCGCTGGGCGACGACGTCGTCCTCGGCATCGACTATCATCATCGGCTGTCGGTGGCCGAGGCGGCGAGCTTCTGCAACAAGCTCGACCGCGGCGTGCTCGACTTCCTCGAGGAGCCCATTCGGGACGAGACGCCGGAGGCTTACGAATCTCTGCGCACGATGACCGACGTCCCGTTCGCCATCGGCGAGGAATTCGCCAGCAAGTGGCAGTTCCTGCCCTACATCGAGCGCGGCATCCACCAGTTCAACCGGCTCGATGTCTGCAATGTCGGCGGGCTCACCGAAGCAATGAAAATCGCCGGCTGGAGCGAGGCGCATTATGTGGACCTGATGCCGCACAATCCGCTCGGTCCAGTGTGCACGGCCGCGACCGTGCATCTCGCCGCCGCGGTGCCGAACTTCGCGTGGCTCGAGACCAGGGTGCCCGAAAGCAAGCTCGGCTTCGACAATTCCGACTTCTTCCCCGTGCAACCACGGCTCGACGGAACCGACTATCCGGTCGGCGATCTGCCGGGGCTGGGCGTCGAGGTCAACGAGGAGGCCATCCAGGCCCAGAGTTTCCGCTTCTGGGAAGCGCCTCACCTCAAGCGCCGCGACGGTTCTGTCACCAACTGGTAGTTCCATTTAACGGAGTCCACAATGACGCATACTCCCGACATCACGCGGCCGCCCAAAGACCTGATCGACGCGCTTAGGGAGATCGGCGCCGCGACGGTTGCCGGCACGCTTGGCCACATGGGTTTCCGCAATCCGCACATGGTCGGCCCGGTGGCCCAGAACCATGGCAAGTCGATCGTCGGGCCGGCGCTGACGCTGCAATTCCTGCCGCAGCGGCCGGACCTCTTCAACGAGGGAGAATATGCCGACCCCGAGACGCAACTGCACCGGCACGTGCTCTATCACGCACAGGAGGGCGATGTGGTCGTGGTCGACGCGCGCGGCGACATGAGCTCGGGCGTCTTCGGCGATATGATGTCGACGTATTTCAAGGGCAGAGGCGGCGCGGGCATCGTCATCGACGGCTGCATGCGCGACCGGCCTAATGTCGAGAAGCTCGATCTGCCCCTGTGGCTGCGCGGCTGGACGCCCAACTATCATGTGCAGACCAGCATCTATCCCAACGCCGTCAACGTTCCGATTGCCTGCGGCGGCGTCACGGTGATCCCCGGCGACATCATCGTCGCCGACGATGACGGAGTGGTGGTCGTTCCCGTCGCAATGGCCCCGAAGGTCATCGAAGAAGCGAAGACGCATCACGATTGGGAAGAGTTCTCGCGGGAGAAGCTCATGCAGGGCGCGCCGCTGCAACGCTATTATCCGCTGCATGACGATGCCCGCGGGGAATACGAGGAGTGGCGCAAGACAAGGCGCTAGGAGAACCCTAACCAGCGGATGGATTGCCCGGCCGGTGAAACGGCGATCCAAGAAATTGCCGTCTCACGCCAGGCATTATGCCGGCGCGCTCGGCTCAAAGTGGCGCATCCCCCGGCCGGCTGCCGTCAGCGGCGGCAAAGTTCCCCACCGTCGGATCGGGCCGGATCTCGAACACTGAACCACGAGGACTATCGCGCAGTTGAGCGGTCGCGAACCTTGCGGTCTGCTTTCATCCGGTACCGGTTCGCTCGATCGATGTCGAACGAGCAGCGCCCTGGGCAATCATGCAATCCACCACAACAGCGGGGCATATGCGGCGCGTGACCCGGATCGGCTGTTACCAAACCTTGAAGGCGCCCGAATCCGCTTTCGCATCAACGTCGGTGATCAACATATGCCCGGGCGATACCGTGATCGAGATCGCGAGTTCGGCGCGAGCGAGAGCGTCTTGCGCGGTCAGGCTGCTGGCCCAGAACACCGGGACCTCTCCCTCCATGATGTCGACCGCATCGCCCCAGTCGGGAGCGGCCAGATTTCTTATTCCGATAATCGATGGCTCTCCGACATGGATGGGGGAGCCGTGGGCAAGCGGGAAGCGTGCGGTGAGGGCTCGAACTTTATCGACATCGCCCTGTCTTATGGGACGCATGGAGACGACCATCTCACCACCAAAAGGTCCTGCGCCGCGCGTCATGATGCTGGTCCGAAACCTTGGGAGGGATTTTCCGCGGCCGACGCTGCGGAGTCTGACTCCCTTTTCCATGAGGGCCGCTTCGACGGTAAGCGAGCTGCCGAGCGCGAAAGCGGCAAAATCATCCCGCCACAGGTCGATGATATCTGTCTTCTGACGGATCACTTCCCCGAAGCAGTAGATATTGTACTGGGGAGCATCGGTGCGGATATCGATGTCGCCCAGCGCCGGCAGCAATGGGCTGCCCGCGCGGCTTACTCCCACCAATGGACAGGCTTTGGGATTGCGCACGCAAAACTGATGGAAATCGCCAGCAAAGCGGCTGGGCACAATCACGACATTGGCTTGAAGCTTGCCGCTCGCAAGCCCTCCCGTATGCCCTTCATAGGCGCCCATCCTAACCAGCCTGCGCAGCTTATCTGCATCGACCAGTCGCAAATTGTCATAGAACAATGAAGTGGTCAGGCGAGGCATGGCGTCCGAGAGTATGCACGTTTCACAGACACGTCGAAAGAGCGTAAGATCATCGGCGGGCCAGCCGCTTGTCAAATCGTCAGAATCTTTCCTTGCCGATAAATTGTATTTATTGGTTAGCCGTCGAATGCTCAACTATTAGCATTTTTGCATAGACATACTGACTCTCACTGACAGCTTGGGCAGCCGATCGCTTCTATCTGGCGGCCTGCCTCGCGCAGGAAGCCGAGGTCGCGGTTCATATAGGAGAGCAGGAAAGCCGCGTAGAGGACAAAAACGAGGCTGAAGACCAGCGTCTTGACGACCAGAGAAAGCGCAAAAACATTGAGGTGCGGCGACGCCCGCGCCAGGAAGGCCAGCACAATATCGGACAAGAGCATGCTGATGATGAGCGGGAAGACCAGGGTCAGCGCCATCACCAGAATGCGGTTCAGCAAGCCGAGGAAGACTCCGGCCGCGTCCTTGCTGAACACCGGTAGAAGGCGGTCGATCGGCCAGAGGCCATAGCTGTCGTAGAGGCTGGTCAGGGAAAGTTGCAGGCCGCCGGCTGCGAGGTAGATCGTGACCATGATGACGGCGAGTAAGGTGCCGGTGGCACCGGTCTCATGGGTCATCATCGGATCGATCAGCGTCCCCATCGTGGAACCGCGCTGCAAATCCAGGATATCGCCCGCGGCCTCCGCCGCCCAGAACGGTATTCCCATCGCCAGGCCGAGCGTCACCCCGACCACGACCTCCTTGAGCATGTAGGGCACGACCATCGTCGTTTGGAGGTCGCTGTTCATCAGCTTGTTGACGATCATCGGGAAGATCGGAACCGCCAGCGCCAGCGCCACGCCGCTGCGCAGGAGCCCTGACAGCGGCACACGCGAAAAGAGCGGCATGAGGAGCATGAACCCGCTCATGCGGGCGAGCGCGAACGCGCCTGCCAGGAGATAGAACTGGAGTTCCTTGACCGAGGTGAAGAGTGGCTCGACCGGCATCCGCGTGCCTCAACGCGTGACGACGGGGAACTCGTCCAACGCCGTCGAGGCCTGTTGCGCGATCTGCTGGCCAAGCAGCGGACCAAAGACGATGATGACCAACAGTATCACGACGAGCTTGATGGTCTGCGGCAGCGACTGGTCCTGGATCTGAGTCAGCGCCTGGGCAAGGCCGACGAGGATGCCGACGGCCAGCGCCGCGATGATCGCCGGGCTCGACGCCAGCAGCACCGTCAGAAGCGCACCTTGGACCTTCGCCAGGACGAAGTCATTGCTCATGCAAAACCCCCAGCGGCGTCAGCCATAGCTCAGAATGAGGCCATGCATCAGCCGCGACCAGCCGTCTATGGCGACGAAGAGGAATAGTTTCAGCGGGATCGAAATAAGGACCGGCGAAACCATGATCATGCCGAGCGTCATCAGGACGTTCGCAACAACGAGATCGATGATGAGGAAAGGAAGATAGAGCAGGAAGCCGATTTCGAAGGCCCGGGTAAGTTCGGATGCGACAAAGGCAGGGACAAGGATCGACAGATCGTCGTCTTTGAGATTTTGCCGGGCCTGTTCCGGCCACAGACGGTTCGTTCCGTCGAGAAAGAACTGCCGCTCCTGCGGCTGGGTGAATTTCATGAGGTGGCGCTGCAATGGTTCCTTGACCAGTTGCGCCGCCCTGGCAAGGTCATCCGTCGTCTGGAACTGGACCTGCCCCTCCTGAAGCCGGCCCGACATTTCGCTCAGCAATGGCGTGGTGACATAGACCGTCAGCACGAGCGCGATGCCATAGAGCACCAGATTGGGCGGCATCTGCTGAACGCCAAGCGCATTGCGGATGAGAAACAGCACGACCGAGATCTTCAGGAAGCCCGTCATGGTGACGACCGCCAGCGGCAGCAACCCGACCACACCGACGGCGATCAGAATTCCAAGCAGGTTGGGTGAGTTATCAAGCATTGCCGAACATGCGGACGATCCGCACGCCCAGGGTTTCTCCGATCCGCACGATCTCACCACGACCGATACGCCTGCCGTTGGCGAGGATGTCGACAGTCGGCTCGGCCACATCGGCGAGCGGAACGACGGCGCCGGGCGCAAGGTGCCTTACTTCCGCGAGCGGCATTGCGGTGCGGCCGACCTCGAAGGCAAGCGCGACCACCAACTCGTCCAAAGTCGACTCCTCCAAGGCCTGGCTGGCCGGCGGCGGCGTATTCTGGTTCATGGTCCACTCCCAATTCGATCCAGCGATTGCAGTTGGCGCGGCAAGCAATTGCGGGCCTCCCGCAGTGAGGGTCACCGGAGCATAGAGGTGCTCGGCGATGATGAGCGCCGCCATGCGCTCCCCCGCAGCATCGTCGAAAAGCACCACATCGTCAGGCTGCAGGGTTTGAAGCTCGCCAAGGGTGATCGCAAGCGGGCCGCGCCGCAGGCAGACCGGCAGCGGAAATTCGCCCGGAACCGGCGGTCTGGTTTTGCCCAGTTCGTCGAGAAGGCGGCCGATCCGCACCGCCAGACCGGCGTCATTCGTGGTCAAGACGCAGCCTATCGATTCATCCTTGCCGGTCAGGACAAAAGCGAATGGAGTTTCGCCGGAAACGGTATCTTCCGGTGCGACGGAGGTGATCGCGACCCGCTCGTCCAGCTTGCCCTCGATCCACTCGAGATCGTCTTCGAACGCGGCCTCCAGCAGAAGTGCCCCGTGGGCGGGCGCCAGCCGTTTCATGTCGATCGTTCCGTCGAGCCTGGCGAGACCTCGTTCGACAACAGAAAGCGGCAGGCGCAATTGTCCGATCATCTCTCCGACGGCGAATCCAATGGCGCATTGCGCCTGGTCCGCAGAGTTCGGCGCCGGCCAGATGGATGCGATCGCGATGGCCTTTCCCGCAATGGTGATCTCCGCGGCAGCGCGGCGACGGTAGAAGGCGTTCAACGCGCCAACATCCACGGGCGCCACGGTTTCCAACGTCAGCCGTGCTCCACCGCCCGAGCCTGCGGCGGCCCGTTTCGCCGGTTTCACCCGCGCTTTCCTTTTCGCCGGAGCGAAGTCTTGAGGCATCACATCCATGTCGATCACGAATTGAGCTATCGTTCCGCCGGCGGGCGCGGTTGGCCGCGCTCCTCTTCCTCGGAAAGCTCGGCAAGGGCCAAGCGACGACGCGCGTTGCGTTTGGCCAGTTGTTCCGACAGCCTGTCCAGCTTGGTCACCGCCTTCATGCTCGCGCGGTGATCATTGCGGGCCATCGACAGCTCTGCCTGGCGCTGCTGCTCGGCGAGCACGGCCATCTTCGCGGTTTCCCGCAACTGCTCGGTTTTTCTCGCAGCACCCTCGAACCGCCCCTGAAGCCGGTGGAGCCTGGTAGCCTCGACCGGCTGTCCAACGAGCGCCGCGAAGGCCGCGTCTTCGGCGTCGACCGTGCGCTCGAGATGATCCGTCACCGCGACGGCGGCCTCCTGGCCCTGCCTTGCCGCCCTCTGCGCAGCCGCGTGCCTTCTGACTACATCTTCCCTGGCACGCTCTTCACGGCGGCTTCTGAGGTCGCGCAACCGGGCGATCATGTCACGCTCCTTCATCGACGATCTCCCGCATCAATTGCCGTGTCTTCTCGATGCTCTCGTGAGTGGCGGATCCCTGCCGAAGGAAGGCGGTGATGGCGTCGATCTTGGCCATCGCCTCGTCCGCCACGGCATCGCTGCCTTTTTCGTACTCGCCGACACGCAAGAGAAGTTCGATGTCGGCGTACCGGGCGAGCAATTCGCGCAGGTGGCCGGCGTCGGTCCGATGTGTCGACGGCACGACGGCATCCATCAGGCGGCTCCTGCTGCGCAGGACGTCGATGGCAGGGAAATGGTTCCGTTGCGCAAGTTCGCTCGACAGGAAGACATGGCCATCGAGCAGCGCCTGGATTTCCTCGGCGACCGGATCCAGCGTTCCGTCGCCTTCCAGAAGGACGCTGTAGAGGCTTGTGATGGACCCGATGCGGCCTGGCCCCGAGCGCTCGAGCAGGCGCGGCAGGACCGCGAACAGCGAAGACGGAAAACCTCTTCGCGTCGGCGGCTCGCCCGAGGCCAGGCCAATTTCACGCTGCGCTCGGGCGAACCGCGTTATGTTGTCCATCGCAAGCAGCACATGCTTGCCCTGGTCGCGAAAAAATTCGGCGATGCTGGTCGCCACATAGGCGGCCTTGACGCGCTCGATGGCGGGCCGGTCCGACGTCGCGACGACGACGACCGCCCGCTCCCGACCTTCCGGTCCAAGCTGGTGTTCGACGAATTCGCGCACCTCGCGCCCGCGTTCGCCGACGAGGGCGACTACCGCAACATCGGCGTCGGTGCCGCTGACGATATCGGAGAGCAGGATCGACTTGCCGACGCCGGGTTCGCCGAATATGCCGACGCGCTGGCCGCGCGCGCAGGTGAGCAGCCCGTCGAGGGCGCGGATGCCAAGCTGGATCGGCTCGGAGATCAAACTGCGCTCCAGCGGAGACGGCGGATAGGCATTGACCGGATAGCTGCCGACAATGCCGTCCGGCGAAAGCGGCCTGCCATCCAAAGGCTCGCCGAACGCGCTGATCACGCGGCCCAGAAGGCCGGGTCCGACAGCGACCAGCTGGTCCTTTCCGGTCGCGACGACCTCAGTCAGGCTTGAAAGGCCGGTCAGATCGCCCAACGGAACAAGGATTGCCATCTCATCCATGAGCCCGACGACTTCCGCCTTGGTCGTCCTGCCGGCCTTGGGGTCGACCAGCTCGCATATCTCGCCGATCCGGGCCTCTTCCACGGTCGCATGAATGACCGTTCCGATCACCCGTCGCACACGGCCTTTCCTGGGGCGGCTGGCATCGTCGCGCAGGCCGGAACGGAGGTTCGGAATGATGGACGCCAGACGACCTTCGATATCGATGGCTGGACCTGTCATGCCGGCGCCTCGGCCTTTGACGAGATTGCCGCGGCGATGGCATCGAGCTGGGCGTCGATGCTGGCGTCAATGACGGCGACATCGGTCGAAAGGATGCAAGCGGCCGGCGCCAGCGCATCGTCCGTGTCGATTTCGACCGTCATGCCCAGATCACTCTTGCGCAAGACCGCGTCCAGCTCTTCGCGAACCCTGTCCACGGAAGCGGGATGGACGCGGATCTTCAGATATTTGGCTCGGCGAATTTCGGTCACGGCCTGTCTCGCGGCCCTTGCCACAAGCGTGCCGACGTCGAATTCCCCCAGCATTCGCCTGACGACCTCGAGGGCGAGACTGGTGACTTCGGCTTCCAGCCCACCGAGATAGCGATCGACCTTGACAGCTGTTTCGCTTATCAGCCGGCTGGCATCTGCATCGCCTTGCGCCTTGCCGTCCTCATAACCCTGCGCATATTCGGCAGCATAGGCACGCCGGGCGGCGTCGCGCATCTGCTGGGCATCCCGCCGTGCGCCATCGAGAAATGCATAGCCATCCTGCCAGGCGCGCGCCTCGGCGGCGCGCAGGATGCGGGCGTAAGGCCGCCTTGGCATATCGGTGGTCGCAGGGCCCGGTTCGACCATCACGCCAGCTCCATCGCGCGCCGGACGATCGCCGGACCGCACTCTACGAAAGGCTTGGCCGTCCGGTCGATGAGTTCGTGCGGCATGAGCTTGAGGCGAACGCGCACGCCCGTCTCGCCAGACATCGCCTGGCACCACCCGCCAAGGCAGCTCAGGCCGTCGGCATAGACGCGACTGCGGATATCTTCCAAGGGCTCCAACGGCCGCACTGGACCGGCCAGGTCGCGGTTGACGACGGCGAAGGTACAGAGATCGGGGCCCAGCGCCGCCTGCAGCGCATCGGCCTGGCGTCCGTCAATGACGGCGGCAAGACTGCCCGCCCAGTAGATTGCTCCCGAGCGAAGAGCGAGCTCCTCCAGCTCCTCGCCCGACGACAGGGCGATCGCCCGATCCAGTTCGTCGGACGGTTCATCGTCCGCATATGAGAGCCGGTAGCGCTCCAGGAGAAGCTTCGACAACCGCTCATGCAGGCGTTGCGACTGCAGCATGCGTTGGCAGGCAGCCTCGCTGATCGTGCCATCAAAACATTCCGCGAGCCGGGCCGCGTCCGCATAGGATGCGAGGCCGGACATGAATGCCTGCCACTGCGGGTTGGCGGCTTGCTCCGAGCGGCCCCGGGTCATGTCTTCTTCACAGGTATTGCGGAAGCGTCGAGGGCGTAGACACCCGGCCGTCGGTACCACTGCAGGTACGCCAACCGGGCGGCCAGCGCGAGTATCGCCGCCGCCATGCCGTAGAACAGCCACATCGCGGCCGCCACGCTATCCGGATGCAGCCAGAGACCAAGGAAGGTCGTGAAGCCTACCTCGGAGTCCGGCTCCGGGGCTGTCGCGGCAACCGGAATGAGCGTGACGGAGACGTTGTCGTAGGTCAGTCCGGCGATGCCCTTGGCCACCAGCATCTTAACCTGCGGGATCAGCTCATTCATCGGCACGGATGCGCGATGCCGGATGAACACGGAGGCGGACGACGGCACCAGCTGCTGTTTCAGCGGGTCGTTCTCGGGCAGGACAAGATGAACGCGCGCGGAAAGCACGCCGTCGATATCCGAGATTGTCTGCGAAAGCTCCTGGCTCAGGCCATAGATCATCGTTGCCCGCTCTTCCACCGGCGAAGACACAAGCCCGTCCCTCTTGAACACCTCACCCAGCGTCTGGAATTCCTGTTTGGGCAACCCGCTTTCGTCGAGAATAGCCATGGCTTCGGCGAAACGGCCCTTCTGTACCGAAACCGTCATCTTGCCGTCCTTGCCGGCCTCGCGTTGTGCCGGAATCCCGTGACGCATCAGCGTGGCCACGATCTCGTTGGCCTGGCGCTGATTGAGGTTGGAATAGAGCTCCACCGAACAGGCCTGGAGCAAAAGCATGGCCACGAGAACAAGCGCTACGCGGCACCCCGCGATGCATCGACTGAACAACGCCGACCGCCGCGGCAGGACCAATTCTGGTACGAGCACTTCGCAGCGCCTATTGTTGCTTGATCAGCGTGCTGGTGGACGACGTCACGGCCTTCACGCTGCTCGTCACGAGCTCGAGATTGGCTGCCGCCCACATCACCGAAATGGATCGCTCGAGCAGCTGCTCGGCATTCTTTGCCGGTGCATTTTCCGCTTCCTTGCCTGACGGCGCGGCATCCTGCGTGGCGGCCGTTTCGGCGTTTGCCGGCGTATTCGCCTTGCCGAGAGCCTTCTGAACCTGCTGCATGGTTCCTTCCAGCGACTGAACGGCAGAACCTAACAGGGCCGAGGGATCCGTGACCGCTCCCCCTCCAGCCTTCTCCACCTCGGCCAGATAGTCGAAGAGCTTGCGTTCGACGACCGGCCCGGCCTTCTCCGACCTGGAAGACTGTCCGGCCATTGCCGGATTGGCTCCGGAGGATGTCTGCGCCACCTGCTGGCCCGCGCGTGCGGCGACGTCGCCGCGCTCAGGCGCGTTGAGCCGCGCGGCATCGTGCTTTTCCTGCTTGGCGCCCACCATCCGGTTGCCCGGCTGCGCCGCCGCGCCGGCGTTGACCTGCTGTTGCGAGCTTATGCTGGTGGTCAAGTTGGCCAGCGTCGCCTCCAAGGCTCCAATCGGCGCGATCTGCATGAACCTGCCTCCTATTCCTTAGTTGGTTTTCCGGAGGGGACAGTTTGCGCCTCCGCCTGCTTTCCGCGGAAAACGCGAACCGAAACAACCTTGCCCGGCTCCTGCTTGTTGCCCTGCGCGGCGGGAACCCCGAGCGTCTTCCTGACGAGCTCGATGTAGGACGGCGGCCCCGATACCGAGACGACATCGTCCTGCCTGGAGACCTTCACAGGAAACTTCGGATCGATGACACCCAGCCGCGAAAGCCGGTCTTCCGCGTCGGCAGCGGTGTTGGCATCAAGCGGAATCAGCTCCGTCTGGACCTCCGCTTCGGTGGCGACGTTCATGACGATACCGTCGAAATGCCAGACCAGACCGTATCGATTGCAGATCTCTTCAAGAAACTCGCGCGCCGTTCCAACCGGCATGCCGGCGCTCAGGCGCCCCTTTACGAGCTTGCTGACACGCATCGGCACCCGCATGTTGCGGCCAAGCTCGACGAGCGCATCCGTCACCGACTGATCGATGGTGAGGTATTTGTAAGGACCCGCGGGCCAGCGCGGCTCGGCGGCATCCGCCCGCGAAACAGCAAGGCCGTACATTAGGATGACCGCGAGGCCGCCGGCCACGAGGGCAGCGTAGGCTTTCGACCACCGGTGCGCTTGGCAGGTACCGCGTGCCGTCAACATTGGTCCTATCGCAGGGGCGCGGAGCGATGGCCCGCGCTGCCCGTCTCATGGTTTTACCCGCCACGTTCATCCTATCGCGCGTGTTGCCAAATTGGAAGTCCAATTGGATTGCCAATGCATGCTTGGTTCCAAATGTTGCGAATGGTGAGCAAAGCGATATGGTGCGCATGGAATCAGGCAGAAGCGGTTCGTGGTTGCCGGTTTCCTGCTCGAATTTGAAAGGGATCGGCCCCGGTGGCAGCACGCAGGAACCTGCTCTCGAGCTTGAAAGCTCCTGCGGGCATTCTAGGGCGCCGGCCCCTAATCGACCCGCGTCTCGTCAGGGGCTTGGGTGAGTCGGTTCTGCTTGCCGCCACGTTGAGTGCCGCCATGGCGCCGGCGCAGGGTCAGTCGAATAGCGGCTACGACCCGCGGAGCTGGAGCTACGACCAAGCCCGAAATGTGCTGATCTCGCCATCCGCTCCCGACCAGGCCGCTGGTGGAGAAATGCGACCGGCATGGTCGGCAATCCCCAAGGAGGTCGTTGATTTCGCTGAGGCCCAACCGAAGGGGTCAATTGTGATCAACACCACGGAGCGACGCCTTTATTACATACTGGGGAACGGGAAGGCGTTGCGATATGCGGTGGGTGTCGGCAAGGAGGGGCTCGAGTGGTCCGGTCGCGACACGATTTCGAGCAAGAAGGACTGGCCGGAGTGGCGGCCGCCGGCCGAAATGCGATCCAGGGAAGCATCGAAAGGCCGCTTCCTGCCCGTTCGGGTCGCGGGAGGCCCCAACAACCCGTTGGGCGCGCGCGCCTTGTACATCGGCAACACGCTTTATCGCGTCCACGGCACCAATCAGCCATGGACCGTCGGACAGGCCAACTCCTCCGGTTGCATTCGAATGACCAACGAAGACGTTATCGACCTATATGACCGAGTGAAGATCGGCGCCCAGATTATTGTCCGGCATTGAATCGTGATCCCTTTCAACATCAAGCAGCTCGAAACCT
The DNA here is from genome assembly GCF_004791585.1 of Mesorhizobium sp. M1C.F.Ca.ET.210.01.1.1. GTDB lineage: Bacteria > Pseudomonadota > Alphaproteobacteria > Rhizobiales > Rhizobiaceae > Mesorhizobium. Next base: position 151,412 of record NZ_SRUU01000005.1, on the reverse strand, counting down.
TCCTCCTGGTGGCGACTTTCGGAAGCTTCCGAAAGGCGGCTGAACGCCTGAACACGACACAGCCCGCGGTCTCGACCCGAATCGCCGGTCTGGAAGAAGCGCTTGGCGCCAAGCTGTTCGAGAGGCATCGCAGCACCGTAAGGCTGACCGCCGAGGGACAAAGGCTGCTGCCGCCGGCGCAACGCGTCCTGCGCGTGGCCGAACGGCTGCAGTTGATGGCAAACTCCCTTTCGGAAACGGCAGGGGTGCTGAGACTCGGGATTGCCGAGACCATCGTGCACACATGGCTTCCTGATTTCCTCAAGGAATTGCAGGCGAACTATCCGCTTGTCGATGCCGATATCGTCGTCGACACGACGACGACCCTTCGCAATGAGCTCATGTCGCACCGGCTCGATCTTGCAGTGCTGATGGGCCCTATCCTGGAATACAATATCGAGAACGTGGAGCTGCCATCGTTTCCGCTCGTGTGGGTCTGCTCGCCCGCTTTGAACCTGCCCAACCGAGGCAAGCTGACGCTGAACGACCTGATGCAATTCCCAATCATCAGCTACGCGCGCACGACGAGACCCTACAGCGAGCTTTACCGTAAGCTGACGGGCGAGCTTGAAGCGACGCCGCGTATCTTTCCGGCCAATTCGCTGGCCGCCTCCATCAGGATGACGCTGAACGGGATCGGTATCGCCTCCCTCCCCAGGGAAGTCGTCCAGGATCATACGGCCAGCGGCGCTCTGCGGATCGTCGACTGCGAATGGCATCCCTCCGACCTGCGCTTCACCGCCTCCTACTCCTCCGAACCATCGAATCCGACAGCGGAGCGCGCGGCAAAGCTGGCCGGTTGCATCGCCCATGCATATGCCGCGCGGATCGGCAACGGGCACCCTGCCGAGGAGTCTCGAGTCGAGCCTGCGGCGTCTCAGCCGACCGACGCAAGCGGCAGGTAGATGCGATCGCCGGAGAAGATCGTATCCGGCATCAGGATATGATCCATGTTCAGCATCACCGTATCGGCCACATCGGCCGAATGCGCATTGGCGATCAGGCGAATGCTGTCGCCATTCTTGACCTCGACCCACCGATAGCCGTCTTTCTCCAGTGTCGGATTGGTGCGCCCCTCCGGATTGCTGCTGCCCGCGGGATGAACCTCGACATAGTCGCCCGAGACCCAGCCGCTATGCTTTTTGCCGTCCGGTCCGAACCCTTCGACGGGTATCCAGGCCTCTCCTGACGGATCGGTCGAGGGCTTCGCGGTCTGCTCGACGAACGTGCCGGGTTGCAGAACCGTCACCACGGCGGAATCGCCCTCGGGCTTGCTCCGCAAATTCAGGCCGTCATCGGCCGACACCACGAGCTGCGGGAAGTCTTCGGGCGGGGTTTTCGGCTTACCTGGAACATCCGAATGATCGTCGGGCTGCTGGGACGACGTATCGCCATCCGGTTTCTTCGGATCGGGCGGAGCGGTCGTTTTCGGGTCCCAGGGCTGCGCAAGCAGGGAGTCCAGAGAGAAGAGAAGCATTCCGATGCCAAAGGTGATGCCTAGCGTCCATCGATCCGCTGTGGCCCATCGTTTGTCGGACTTTGCCGCCGCCGCGATATCGGCATCGGTTCGGGGCACCGAACGACGATTCATCCGGTCCGTCCTTATGGCCGACGCCCAGAACTCCGCGCAGCCGAACGTGAACATGGTGCCGGCGACTGTGGCGATCGGAGCCGGCCAAGAGTGCAGCGTATAGACGGCGCAGCCAAGCACGTAGCCGGGCCCGGCCAGATGCTCGGCCAGGTTACGGATCACCGGCCTGCCGGTGAACGACTGCAGCATCGACTTCGTGCCATAGACGACGTTGCCGAGCGAGAAGGTGCTGTTGACGACAAGATCCTTGCCCTGGATCATCCCGGTCGCGGCACCCGGCGCCGCGGCAATGAATGTGGCTCCGCCGAGCGCATTGAGGAACCGCCCGAACGGCTTGTTGTTTGCGGTTGCGTTGGGGAAGATTGCCTGCGTGCCGAAAACGAAGCCTCGCACGCCGAATGCCACCGCTCCGGCCGTTGCGCTCCAGGTCGGGGGCAGCGAACTCCACAATACATAGGAAGTTGTCGACATGCCGCCAAAGGTGGCGAGCGCCTGAGCGTTTTCGCGCACCCTGGCATGGCGCAGCGCCAGATCGACGCTGGTCGCCTGATCCGGCGTCATCGTCTTCTTATGGGTGGCCCGAAAGGTCGTCAGTTGCAGCACGGAGAGGCCGTTCGTCTGATCCCCGCTCATCCACTCGAACTGCTCGGGCGTGAACTTGCGGAACTGGCCGGGGCTGATTTCCTCGAACTGCTTTGGTGTCACCGCTTCGATCTGCGGCTGGGTCAGCGCTTCGATGTGGTGGATCGTGAAGGCGCCCCATTGATCGCGGGTCGGCGCAGGGATCTGCCTCCCGGTCAGCCATGGCACCTGCCTGGCATCGAACTTCGCTACATCCACCGAACCGATCATGGTCTCGGGGATAGCCCCAACCTGGCGCTCGACGAGGTTCTTCAGCAATCCGGCCTCGCCCAGATCCTTGAATTGCGGTGACGTGAACTTCGCGACTTGGCTCCCCTTGAACCACGGAACCTGGCGCGCATCCAACTTGGACACGTCAACGAGCCCGACCTTGTCTCCTTTTATCGCCTGCAACTGCGGTTTCGTCAGGAGACGGGTAAAACCGGCCTTGCCGAGATCACCGAACTGCTGGTCGGTCAGATTGCGGATGTGGCCCTCGGTGAGCCAGGGAACCTGTTTCCCGTCGAGGCCCGCTATGTTGATATAGCCTGTCTTTGCCTTCGGGATACCGCGCAGTTGGGACTTGGTCAGATGGGGCAGCAAGCCCGCCTGGTCCATGTCGCGGAACTGCTGCTCCGTCAGCTCGGCCACCTGCTCGCGCTTGAGCCATGGAACCTGGTTCGGCAGGAAGTCGCCCATGGCGAGATCCGGCACCTGGTCAAGTGGGGTGGCTCTGACGCCATCCCGGGTGAGCGGTCGATTGCTCGGAGCCAATTGCGGGGGCTGCGCGGCGTTGTTCGCACCGCCAGCGGTATTGGCCTGCTGATTGTTCTGTTCCGGGCGCCCGAGGCTTCCCGGCACGTGCTCGTCGGAAGCGCCGCGTATCCAGGGCAACACCACAGCCTCGCCCGTATCGGGGTCAAACACCAGAATGTGGGTCTTGTCCTGGAGCTCCGGTGCGTCGGCCGGCGCGGGCGGTCCATCGGAAGGCGGAACATAAACCCGCTCAGGACCGCTCGGCTGGACGCCGAGTACTGACGCGGTGATCGCGTTGCCGCTTTCGTCTTCGAGCTGAATGGTCCGGCCCGAACTATTCTTGGCCGTCGCGGATTGCGGTTGCGGTTTTGCAGCGGCCGGCTTTTCGTGTCCGAAGATGTTGCCGACGATCCGGGCATCGTCGAGCGCGCCTTGCAACTCAACCGAGGGCGGCGCGTCAAGGAACACCCAGCGCGGCTGATAGCCCTGGTTTTCATTGCGCAGCGCCACGTCCTTGTTGATCTGCTCCTGCAGTTTCGGCGTGAGCGGCACCTCGCGCATCTGCGCGACGCCGTTGATCGTCGTCCAGCGATGGTAGGTCTTGACCTCGATCGCCTCGATCACATCCTGGCTCTTGAAGACTGGAGCATCGACGTATCGCCCACCCTGGCCAGTAACGGGGTGGGTGCCGTCCGGATTGGCCTCGACCGGGAAATGCACTTCTCCAGACGATCCGTTGAGCTCGCGCGTATAGATCTCGCCTGCCTTCCATTTTTCGGGCTGCCGCATGTTGCGAACTTGTTGCAGCGAATAGGTCGTCGGCGGCGCCGCCTCGATTGCCTTCCCGGCTGCAGGCGGCTGCGCCGGCTCTCCCTTCGGCGTTCCTTGACCACCCGCCACATGGTCCTCGGAAGCGCCGCGCACCCACGGCAGGACATATGCCTCTCCCGTCTCCGGGTCCCGAAACAGAATATGCGACTTGTGCATCAACTCCGGTTCGTCGCCACGCGCCTGCGGCCCGTCGGCTGGCGGCACATAGATGTTCTCCGCGCTCTTTGGCACCGGTCCGTAACGGGTCGCCGTCACCGATTGCCCGTTCTCGTCCCTTATCCGGATAGGCCCGCTTCGGCGGCTGCCGACCTGCGAGGAGAGGAACGTCGACACGCCGTCGGCAACGTCCTGACGCATGAAACCGCCGTCGACGATCGACGGCCCGAACTCGGTCTTGAACTGTTCGATCGCGGCAAGCTGATCCGGTCTTGCCGTCTTCTGCAACTCGCTCAGGAACTGGTCCAGGGAGGCCTTGCCGCCCTTTGGTATGCGCGTTGCGGCGCCGTCGCGCGAGGATTCCATCGCATGGGCGAGCCAGGCCGGGACCGTCAATTGCTCACTCTGCCCGTCGGCGCGATTGAAGGTCAGTGTCGCGGTTTCGTTCTTGGCGATCGAAGGCGCGACCTTTGCCGCCTTGGACTTGTATTGAACCCTAACCTCGGCGCTATAGGCCACGGCTCCCGCGGGCAGAGGCGGGCTCGATAATGAGAACGTGTAGCGTGTCGCCGGCGTCCCGTACGAACCATTGAGATTGTCGTAGATGTTGCCGTCAGCCGGCATATAGCGGGGCTGCGGGGTCCCCTCGGGCCGGAAACGCGCCGGCAGCCACGACTGTACCGTCGATTTCACCTTGTAGGTCGCCGAAGTCGACATCCGGTCCGGGTTGAAACCCAACACGCCAGGCAGCCTGTTGCGGTCGTTGAAGATGACGTCGACCAGCATCGCCTCGGGGTTTACAACGCGAACCGTCTCGCCGGTCAGCAGGACGATGTCCGCCGTGGGCGCCTTGCCCGGTATGGCCGAAAGCCGCAACCCGCTCACCGTCGGTTCATCGACAAAAGAAACCGTGTTCGATGGATCGATCTGGCCGGACTTGACGAGGTCATGGATCGGCCCGACGCCGTCGCCGCGTTCGATGGCCGCGACGAGTTCGGATGCTTTTGTCGGGTCCTTGACCGCGAACTGGACCTTAAGGTTTGTCGCGCCGAGGGCGGACTGGATCTGGTCGTAGGTTTCCTTCGACACGATGTCGCCCGGCTGGAGCGTGTCCGTGACGGGCGTTTCGGGGCGCTTCTCGAAACCGATGCGCGGCATCTGATCGACGGCCGCGACATGATTGGCCACGATCGGCAGGCGTATGCCAGCCTTGGTCTCGGTCATGACACGGTCGAACGGAAGCGCGCCTTGCAGCGTGACGTGGCCGGCGCTGTTTTCGGCCGGCACGCCGAAGAAATCATGCTGCCCCGGTGCGAGCGTGGCCTCCTTGCCTTTGAGCGAAGGCGTGTAGCTCATCTCGATCACGATGCCTTCACCGTCCGGCGTCGTTCCGACAATGGCAGCATCCAGGGGCTTGGCGTTGTAGCCGCTCGCATCGCTGAACACCGCCTTGCTGGCTACCGCCGAGAGGTCGCTGCTGCGGACCGGCATGGCCGTCTGGTTGGAAACCGGCCAGACGCCGGCCTGAAGGGCCGTGATGTTCCTGTATTCGCGGGCCCGGAAAGACACTACTCCCTGGGTGCCGAGCGCGTCCTTGAACGGTGTCAGGCTGCGCTGGCTGACGCTGTCGACGATCGACCATCCGACAATGCCGAAGTCGGTCTTGGTACCGACGCCGAAGCCAACGGCGGCAACGGTCGGCGAGCCGATCCCGAACGCCTGGCCCGTGTTCAGCCGGACCCGGAAGGTGACGCCGACACGGAAGTCCGGCAGGGTCTCGCGAAGCGGCGTGCGCGGTATCTGGACCCCGTCCGGGCCGTAGCGTTCGGCCAACTCGCGGCTGGAGTAGTAGCTCTTCTCCTGTTCATAGCGGCTCACAAGTTGCTCGGCGGTCAAGCCGTCGAGATAGGCCGATGGGGTCTTCGGATCCTTGCCGCTGGTGTAGACGTAGCCGCTGGTGTCGGGTTGAGGCATGCCGGCAAAGCTGCGTGTCTCAGGGTCCCAGACGAGGCGTACCGACCCGTCCTTTCCTGTTGGCTCACCCGGCACGACGATGGGGTCGCCGTCGGCGGGGTGCGGTGTGCCGGAGGCAGTCGAGCCGTCAGGATCGCGGCCCGGCTGTGCCGTCGAGCCATTGCCGCTGCCGTCATCGGTCTTGATCACCTCTCCTGGGATCACCGGGTGGCTGGGGTCGTGGAAGACCTGCTTTCCTGTTGGCCGATAAACGCCGTCGGCGCCGATTTCGTACACATCCATCGGACGACCCGAAGGGCCGGGTTCCAGCGCCAGTTGCGACGGTCCTTTGCCGCCGGGCGGCTGCTGGAACGGTCCGTCGCCGCCGGGCGGCGGATTGGCATCAGCGCCGGGAGCGTCGGGGTCCTGCGTGCCCGTTCCCGGCCGCATCGTCCGCAGACCATGGATGCCGAGCCCCGTGCCGGTGATGCCGGTGCCGAGACCCGTAAGCGCGTTGGCAAACTGGAGACCGTTCATCTGGTCTCCGTTGGCGGCGAGATCGTAGGCGGATGTTGCCAGTAACGGTGAGCCGACAATCACCGAACCGACATCCATCCCCCACGCCGCCTTGTTCAGTCCGGCGCTCGACTGCATGTATGTGCGGGTTTCGGCTGCCAACGCCCAGTTCGACCGTGTTGCGCCGATGCTGCCGGCGAAGGCGCGGGGACTGGCGACAACGCCTGCCAAGAATGACTCACTCTTCGCCGCCATGCCGATCGTGCGAAGGCCGCTGGAAGCCATGGGCAGAACCGTGGTCGCCGCACTGGCGATGTTCATCATTGACTCGGTATCGTCCCACTCGCCGCCATGGTCGAGGTGGTTCACCTCGTTTATGACGGCCCTCGTTCCAAGATAGGCCGCGCCCGCATAGGCCAGCGGTGCGGCGACCGGCGCGGCCGGCGTGAACGACAAGATGGTTGCAATGCCGGTGCCGATGCCGACCACCGGATCGACAACCTTGTCCCAGACCGAAACATTGCGCGCTTTCACCACTTCGAGCGCGATCTTGCCGTCGGCGCCCGCCTTCATTTCCAGGTCTTTGGGAACGACGAGCTTGCCGCTCTCGCTAAACTGGCTGTTGTTGTCCTGGAAATCGCCGAGGTCGTCGAACTTCTTGCCGGTCGCGTCGACGTAGCGGGTGTTGCCATCACCGTCGCGCACCGCAAACAGCGTGACCTGCTGCGTTCCAACCTGGTCGTCGACATAGAAGATCGGCACACGACGCACATACGGGTTGTCGCCGCCGATGTCGCGGATCTCGTCCGTCACATTCTTTATCGCGTCGCGGCCGTCATCGGTCGAACTGTCCAGGCCGAGCGTTTTGGCTACCGTAGTATCCAGATCCGTGCCGAGCTGTTGGTGGAACTCCTTGTCGTAGCCTCTGTCGAGCAGCTGCTGGAACCTCGGCTGATAGATGGCGTCGAGCGTCTGCTGTTCGTGCTTGTCCAGATAGGTTTTGTCGACAGTGGTGTTGTCATCGGTCAGCAGAGACGGCTCGCTGAGCCGAAGCTCGTGATAGTCGTTGAAGCCCTGTAACTGTCTGCGCAGATCCTGGATTTGACTTATCTGAAGCCTTGTCGCCTCCAGCCTGAGCTTGGCGACCGCCAGTTCGGGATCGACCCAGCGGCCATTGGGGTCGTCATCCTTGGTATCAAGGTCGATCCAGATCGCCTTCCCGCCCTGGGTCAGCGCATCGATCCCATGCTCGTTGTAGTTGCGGGCAACGTCCGGCGTCACCTTGATCGTCTGTCCGCCGACATTGATCTCGACCGGCTGCACGCCGTCGGGCAACGTGCCTTCGGGAGCATCGACCGATCCCGGCTTGTGATGCGCCAGCGCATTGTCGAAATTGGTCTGCAGGGTCGGCAGCTTGGCGTTCAGATCGGCGAGGCTGTCGCCGAGCTGCCGGTCCAGGACGTCGTTGAGGCTCTTTGCCGCCTGCTCCTCGCTGGACCTCACCGATTGCAGGCCATTTGCCGTGCACATTTTTGCGTTGGAGTCGTAGCCGGCCAGCAGCGCCTGCCAGTCCTTGTTGAGTTGGCGATCGCGATATTCGCCCCTGACATGCTTGTCGTTCAGGCTGTAGGTCAGCTGCTGTTCAGTGGTTCCCTCATCGAAATGGTTGACCACCCAGAGCTGGCCGTCACGGATCTCGAGCGACGAGTTCTTGTAGTGCCCGAGGTAGTCGCCATTGATGCGATTGTACTTCTCGTCAAAATTAAAGTTCTGTTTACCAAGATATTCGGTAGCCAGCTTCTGCTCGAGGTCCGTCTGCCGCGCGTTGACCTGTGCGGCATCGGCATGGGCGTCGAAATAGTTCTGGTAGGCCTGGGCCAGTTCGAGCTGGTTGCCTGCCGTCGTCTGCAGGGCTTTGAGGTCCTTGTATTCCTTGGAGTCCGCGGGGACGCCGGCGAGTTCGGCCTGCCCAACCAGGTAGTCGATGGTTAGCTTGTCGCCCTTGCTCAGATGCAGGCCGACCTCGGAAAACAGCTTGTCGACGGCGCTATGGTCGGCGACGCCCTGGTCGTATTTCGGATCAAGGTCGGGAGTGCCCCGCGCTTTGACCGACGGCGCATTCGGATCGCCCAGAGGAGTGAGCTTGCCTTGCCCGGCAATGGCATCCTTGAGGACGCGCCCGGCATTCTCATACTCGCCTCGGGCATCCTGTGCGTTCTGCAGAAGGGTGTTGGCTTTGGTCAGCCGCGCCTGCGCATCGGCGAGGGTGCCCTTGGGTTTCTGCGGCGTCCATTGCAGGCCGTGAGGCTCCAGTGCCTTGTTTATGATGGTTTGCGCGCCGTCGACGGCATCCTTGTAGGCAGGATCGAGCAGATCGACGTTGAACTGCTCCTGCCGCTGGCCTGCCAGAGCCCGCGTCTCGGTGATGCGCGACAGTGCGATGTTCTCATTGATGATGGCCTGGGCGACCTGGGGATCGACCCACCTCCAGACGCCATCTATCTTCATCGGCGTCCATTTTCCCCCGGAGGGTGCGTTGCCCGGGGGTGGATCGCCAAATGGATCGACAACCCTGTTCTGCCCGTTAAGCTTCGGCTTGGCGGGCGTACCCAGGTCGTATTTGTCGATCAGGTCCTGTTTGTCCTGTCCGGCCTTTTCCGCGGCATCGATCAGACTGGGCAGGGTCTCCCCCGCCAACAGCCCCTCGACGAAGGTCTTCACGACCTCGCCCTCTTTTGCCACCTTGGGGTCGCTGCTGTTGGGGTTCACCGCCAGCAGCGTCCTGGCCAGGGCTTCTTGCGTGCTTCCCGCCTCGATTTTCAGGTCGGTGCCGGTGGTGTTGTTGTGCAGCGTCATGCTGCCATCGGGCTTGGTGGTCAGCGTATAGCCGTTGAATGTGACCTCGACCGTCGTGCGGGTGCCGTTGTCGATGGTAATTTTTTCGCCTGTATGGATTGTGCTTGGGTCGCGCGACGAGCCGAAAAGCTCCGGATTCGTCCGCCTGAGATCATCCAGCGTCACGCCATACTGTTGCGCGATACGGGTCAGGTTGTCGTTCGGCTTGACCTCGTACTCGACAGGCTTGCCGCCATTGATCTTCTCGGTGGTGGTCTTCGTCACCCGGCCGTCTTGGTCGGTGACGGTCTTGGTTTCGGTTCCCTTGCCATCGATGGATACCGACGTTTTCTTGCCGTCCGCCGTGGTCGTGACGGTGCGTACGTCGTGCTGATAATCACAAGAGTAGAGGGTCTTGCCGCCGGTGCGCGGGTCGACGAGCTCAACCGACTGCGCGTCGCTGCTGCTGTTCGTCGTAACCTTGTAGCCGGCGGCTTGCAGTTCGGCGATTACCTGCTGGCTGGTGAGGTCGTTCTCCTTCGCGATCTGGTCGATGCTTTTTCCGTCGGCAAGACCGTTCTTGATATCCTGCGTGCTGTCGCCACCTGGATCCTGGGAGGGCTTCAGAATGGTTTTGCTGCCGTCTGGACCGGTGACGGTGGTCACGGGTAGCGAAGGTCCGGCGCCCGGCGTCACCGTTTCCACCAACGCGCCGTTGGGCAGTGACGTCTGCTCGGTGACCGTCCCTGTCCCCAGATCGTCCTCATAGCGTGTCGTTATGGCGCCGGTATCGGAATTGTATGTGCTGGTTTCCTTGCGCCCGAGCCCGTCCCGGGTCGGCGAGTTGGTCACCGCGCCGTTGGGCTGTGCCTGGACGCTCGTATAGTAGCTATCATGCTGGTAGTCGTAATATTGCGTGACGGTGCGGCCGCCGGCATCCGTGATCTTCGTCGTCTGCACGTCGCCGTTGCCGCTCGTCGGGTCGGTGGTCGACACGGCCATTCCGCCGGATCTGAGCGCGGCGATGACCTGTTCGCCCGTCATGTGACGGGCGGAGGCAATCTGGTCGATGCTCTTGCCGCCGGTAACGTCGTTGACGATGTTGCGCGCAGTGGCCGCGGCAGCAGGATCATCCTTGGCCGGACTTCCATCGAAGTCCACCAGTGTCACGGGAGGCGACGCGAGATTGCTGTGCACATAGACGGCCGGCGCCACCGTAACGCCATTGCCGGATGTGCCATTGCCGGCGTTCACGACACCCGGCGTCGCCGGAGCCGTTGCGGGGTTCGGCTGAAGCGAGTTTAGTTGCGTGTTTACCTGAGCCAGTTCCTGGCGGGCCTGCGCCGCCCAATCGCGCTCGCCCATCCTGTTGGCAAGCCTGATCTGCTCCCGCAGCTCCGCTGCCTGCGCCTCCAGCCGCGCAATCTGTGCCGCGTTTGCCTTGGGATCGACCTTTTGCGACTGAAGCGGCGGCTTGGTGAGCGTTATCGGGCGAACCATCTGCACGACCTCCGGAAATCACTGCTACCGGCAGCCCGGCCGCCGTCACGCCCGCCCCGATCGCAACCCTTGCGTGTTATCGAGGCGGCTTCCAATAAATGCCGAAGGCAGCAAGCTGCTCTTCCGACTGCTTCATTCGTTCCGCGGCATCCGTTTCGGACCGCGCCGCCGTCAGCGCAGCCAGGATTTCGACGGCGGCGAACGCCGGCGCCATGCTTCGGAAGAACGATTGCGAGTTTGAGGTGACGATGATTGCTTCCCGCGCGATCCGGGTCAGCGGCGACACGCTGCTGTCGGTGATCGCCACCACGCTGACCCCCTGCCGGGCCGACTGGCGCGCCACCTCCATCGTCATGCGTTCATAGGGCGACATGCCCACAGCAAGGAGCACGTCGCCGCGCCCTGCGTGCTGAAGCGCATTGAGACCCTGTCCGGCAATCTCGCCGACAAGCATCACCTTGCGCTCAGCGCCAGCCGCAAACGACATGATGTGAACGAAATGGCTCGCAATCGCATAGGCTGAGCCTGAGCCGAGACCGAATAGATTGCGCGCTCCCGCAAGCAGCTCGGCGGCGGCGATGAACTGCATGGCGTTGCCGTACTCGCCAAGACTTGAAATCTGGGCAGCAAGAGAGTCCGCAACGACGCCGGCCGTCGAATATCCCGAATCGCCATCCCGTTCGACACTCTGTCGGGCGGGTTCTCCGGCTATCGTCTCACGCAGCGCGCGCGCATAAAGGCTGCGCATGTCCTCATAGCCTTCGAGGCCGAGCCACCGCGCCAGCCGCATCATCGTGCTGTGCGAAACGCCGGCCTGCTGCGCCTGCTCGCGCATCGACATCAGCGCCACGTCCTCGGGATGATCCAGCACGAAACGCGCCGCCACCCGCAGTTGCGGCGGCATGTTCTCAAACCGTTCGACCAACAGCTCCGCCAAAGGACCTTTTTCCATTCCCGTTACCCCATCCAACCCCGTTGGTCAGGCTACTCCGTGAACGCCCGAAACGCAACAGTTGGAACACACAAGCCTCAAATATTCCAAGTGGACTTTCATTTCCGATCGTCCTGCCCTAAGTTGTTATAGCAAAGTCTCGGGCCGCAGGCCTGGGTCCGGGCTTGCTACCTGAATAGCCCTTCAAGGAGACAATGATGGCTGCCACCCCTCCCGTTACGTCCGGCTCTGCAGGGTCGCCGGAACAGAACCTGGACAAGATGATCAAGCAGCAGGAGCGCATGTTCAGCCTGGAGATCACCAAAGAGATGGCGAAATCCCAGCATGACATGCTGATGAGCACCGCCAAGACGCTCGGCGAGTCGGCTGAGAAGGCTTGACGCAGAGATGCTCGAACCCATGCGCCGCCGCGAGCAATCGGCGGCGTACTTGCACGGCGGAAATTATCGAACGCCATCGTCCGGCTGCATTTGAAATCCTCATCGGCGGGGAGATGAAGTGGCATGACCGCTAGTCCTATCGGCAGATATCTGGATGCCGCGCCCGCGCGGCGGCTCCGGTCGATGCTCGCCCTATCGCCGGCAACGGCGCAATCAGTTGCGCTGAGCGTAACCGAAGGGTTTCATGCCGGTGCCGAACTCAGTCTGGTCGAGCCCCTGTACACGATCGGCTCCAGCACCGAATCAGACGTTGTCCTGAGAGATGCCGGCATCGCTCCGATCCACGCAAGGCTGCGGCGCAAGGGCAGCCAGTTTGAAGTCGAAGCCGTCGGCGGCGATGTCGCGCTCGCCACGGGCGAGATCATCCGTCAAGGACAGGGCAGCCGCTGCAGGTTGCCGATCATCCTAGGCATCGGCGATGCCCGTATCCGGCTGGTCAATCCGGAACGCCCCCCGAACCGGTGGTCGATCGGCAACCGACCGGTGCTGGTTGCGGGCAGCGTTGTCTTTGCCGTTTTCGCTGTTTCCGTCGCCGCCAACGGGTTCTCTCTCGCCAAGCCCGACATTCGCGCGCAGACATTTTCCTCCCAGGACGGCCAGGTCAAAGTGGCTTTTGCCGGCGAGCGGGGCCAGGACGTGCTGGACGATTCATCGCCCGCGCAAATTCAAACCGCCGCCGAAGCGGAAAGCCAGCTCAAATTGCGTCTCGATCAGTCCGGCATAAACACGGTGACGGTCCAGCGATCGCCCGGCCGCCTGGTGGTTTCGGGTATGATCCCGAGTGACAAGAGTGGCGTCTGGACGGAAACGCAATCCTGGTTCGACGAAGCGTTTGGCACTCGTGTCCCCCTGGTGTCCAACGTCATGATCGGCAACGCGCCGCAGGCGCCGCGGCTGACGCTGCAGGCGATCTGGTATGGCGATCGGCCTTATGTCATCGCAGCCAACGGTGCGCGCTATCACGAAGGTGCGTTCACGGATGACGGCTGGACCATCAAGCACATTGGCGAGACGGAACTTCTGCTGACCAAGGGCGGCGCTACGGTCGCGCTGAAATATCCGTGAACCGCCGGCTCGAAGGGCCGCGCCTCGATTCGGCAAGGATGGACACTGCCGGCCGTGACGTCCATCAGGCGGAAGGCGTGCGCAACCAAACCATCAGCCGGCGACGGATGAATGGTGTCGACCAGGCCGCAAAGCGCGCCCAGGGGACGAAAGCGGCCGCTGCCGCAGAGAGGCCTGAGACGGCGGAGTTCCAGGCCTCACGAGATGCGGCGGGCGAATCGCTGGATGACATCCTGATCAACTTCGTCATGCCCGCAATTCCGGAGCCAGCCATCCTGCGTCGCTCCGTGCCCATTCTCCAGCATTTCATAACGAACCTGGTCCCTGAGCTCGAGGGCGGCGAGCAACTCAAGACGCTCGCCAGAGCACTGATCGAGGGTGAAATCGAGCGTCATCGCGATCTGCTCGGGCGCATGCAGGAAGGAATCGAAATCTGACCGACCCGCATGACACGGTCCATCTGCTGCATGTCCTGGGCTATCTCTACGGATGTCATGGGCAGGCCAAGCGGGGTGCGACGTACCTGCTCATCGCCGCACAGCTGGCGCCGGAAAATGCCGGTCTCCTGAGGACATTAGCGCACCTGCTCATACTTGATGGCGAAGCGGAAAAGGCGCTGGCCACGATTGCCAGGCTGGAGACCTTGGAAGGAATGGCCCACCCGGCGCTTGCGTTGCTGAAGAGCCGCGCCCTGCTCGTGGCCGGGCGAAAAACGGAGGCTCACAGCGCCTTGCTGCGCTTCCTGTCGCAACGAGGCGTTGAACGACCATGACCGTATCGGAGCGGCTTCTGCAATTCCTTGCCAGGTTGTCGCGCCGCAGCGATCTGGTCATTGCGGTGCTGATGCTCGTCGCCGTGGTGATGATGCTCATCCCGTTGCCGACGTTTCTCGTCGACATTCTCATCACCGCGAATATCGCCATCAGCGTGCTCATCCTGCTGGCTTCGTTCTACGTTTCTCATCCGCTGCAGTTCTCGTCGCTGCCGTCGGTCATCCTCATCGCCACCTTGTTCCGGCTGGCGATCACGATCACGACCACGCGGCTGATCCTGCTGCAGGCCGACGCCGGCGAGATCATTACCGCCTTCGGCACCTTCGTCGTTGGCGGCAGCATTGCGGTCGGCCTCGTCATCTTTCTGATCATCACCGTCGCGCAGTTCATCGTGGTTGCGCGAGGAGCGGAACGCGTCGCCGAGGTGGCCGCGCGCTTCACGCTCGATGCGCTGCCGGGCAAGCAGATGAGTATCGATGCCGAGCTGCGCAACGGCGATATCGATCAGGGGGAAGCACGCCGCCTGCGCCAGCAGCTGGAGCGCGAGAGCCAGCTGTTCGGCGCGATGGACGGCGCCATGAAGTTCGTCAAGGGCGACGTCATCGCCGGGATCGTGATCATCTTGGTCAACCTTATCGGCGGCTTCGCCGTCGGTACGCTGCAGCACGACATGTCGCTGGGCGATGCGGCAGCGACCTACTCGCTGCTCACCGTGGGCGACGGGCTGGTGGCGCAGATACCGGCACTGCTCGTCGCAGTCGCCGCCGGCACGATGGTGACGCGCGTCGGCAGCGCGGACGGAACCGGCGACCTTGGCCGGCAGATAACAAGCCAGCTTCTGCGCGACTCGCGCGCGCTTGCCCTCGCAGCCGTGATCATGGTCGGCCTTGCCATGGTGCCAGGCTTTCCTTCCATCGTGTTCCTGGTCCTTGGCGCCTGCTTCGGCGCGGGCGCCTACGCCGTCAATCGCCGCAATGCGCAGGACTCCGAACCCCAGGACATCGGCCAGATCGCGATGGAGGAACAGCGGGGCAGTTCCGCCTCGCTTTCGGCAATTTCCACGGGAACGCTGCCTGCCACATATCGCGTGGTCGTACGCCTCGGCTCCGAACTGGCGGACGCGATTCCGGAGCCCGAATTCAGCGCGCTCGCTGACGGCGTTCGCCGCGAACTCTTCAGCGATCTCGGCGTCGACGTTCCGGCCATCGGCTTGCAGACCGACGAGATGCTGTCACCACGAAGCATCCGCATTGACCTGGAAGGCGCGCCCATCCTGGACGCTGAAATTCCGGCCGCCCGCTTTCTCGTCGAAGCCGACCTGACGCACCTCGATCTGCTGGAGGTGACTTACGAAAAAGCTGCTTCGATCGCCGGCCAGCGCAAGTTCGTATGGGTCGATGACCGCCACGTCCCGGCGCTGCAAGAAGCCGGCTTCGCATTTTCCACGCCCGCGGAAACGGCCGCGAAGTGGACCGGAAATGCGCTTCGCCTCTATGCCGGGCATTTCGTCGGCATCCAGGAGACACGCAGGCTGCTGTCGGACATGGAGACGGACTATGCGGATCTGGTCAGGCAGGCTCAGGAGATCGTGCCACTGCAGAAGATCGCGGAAGTGTTTCGCCGCCTTGTCGGTGAAAACGTGCCGATCCGCAATCTGCGCCTTATCCTCGAATCGTTGATCGAATGGGGCCAACGCGAACAGGACGTCGTCCTGCTGACGGAATATGTCCGCACATCCCTGAAGCGCCAGATCAGCTTCCGTTCCGCCGGCCGCAACAACATCATCGCGGCCTATGTGCTGCAGCGGTCGGCCGAGGATGTTCTGCGCAACGCTGTGCAAAGCACATCGACCGGGACATTCCTGAACCTTTCAGATGATGATGCGCAGGCCTTGGTCAGCGAAGTCGAGCGGGCACTGGCGCACAACTCCAGCGACGTCTCGCCGGTCGTCCTTACCGCAATGGATGTGCGCCGTCACATGCGTAGCCTGCTCACGCACAATGCGATCGAGCTTCCTGTCCTGTCCTTCCAGGAACTTGCGCAGGAATTCAACGTCCAGCCGCTGGCCACGATCACCGGCCGCAGCGCAAGAGCCGGCGCACGCGCCCAGGCGCTGCCGTCGGCTCAGACGAAAGCCGCGCAGGAGGCAGCCTCATGACGGCAGCCGGACGAATGGGGACATCCGGGGAATCAGGAGAGGAACAGCATGACAATCCACGATACCGCAGCAGGCGTTCGATCCGCCGCTTCCGCCTGGCGGACGGACATGCGCTGGCTCGCTATCGCGACGGTTGGCGTTTTGCTGGCCTTGTTGTTCACGATTGCCGATGCAACGGCGCAGAACGCATCGCCCCTGCCGAGCAAGCCAACGCTCGACCTGCCGGTCGGGCAAGGCCGATTGCTGCGGTTCAATGAGCCGGTCGAATCCGTCCTGGTCGCCGACACCACGATCGCAGACCTCCAGGTCGTATCGCCAAGCATGGTCTATGTCTTCGGCCTCAAACCCGGCCTGACCAATCTCATTGCGGTCACCGCCGACGAGCGGATCGAGGCGACGGCTCAATTCCGCGTCACACCCGATGTCACGCCTGCCTCCGAAGCCAAACATGCGATGCAGCCGAATTCGGCGACAAATCTCCACATTTTCGGAACCCGCATCGTCATCACGGGTGAGGCACGAGGCGTCGATGAAGCAAAGGATCTGGACAATGTCGCACGCACATTCTCGCCGCCGGAACAGCCGCCGTTGAACAACATGACCGTGCAGGGTTCGCAGCAGGTCAACATTCGGGTCCGCTTCGCCGAGGTCTCGCGCACGGAGTTGCAGTCTTATGGCGTCGACTGGTCCGTCGGATACAAGAGCGGCGGTTTCGAATTCAACATGTTCCAGGACAATGGCGTGCCTTCAGGCGGCGACGGGAATTTTGGTCTGAGTCTCGACCAGGCGCACGGCCTCAATTTCGACGTCCTCATCGAAGCCCTGCAACGCAATGGCGTCGTCAAGATACTGGCCGAGCCGAACCTGACCGCTGTGACCGGACAGACGGCGAACTTCCTCGCCGGCGGGGAAATTCCGGTGCCTATCGCGCAGGGATCCGACGTCACAACCGTTCAATACAAGCCTTTCGGCGTATCTCTCGGTTTCACCCCGACGCTCATCGGCCGCAATCGCATCGCGCTCCATGTCCAGCCAGAAGTCAGCTCTCTGTCGGATGCCGGCGCCGTAACCGCCAACGGCTTTGCCATGCCGAGCTTCGTGGTCCGAAGAGCGGACACGACGGTGGAAGTGGCGAGCGGCCAGACCTTTGCGATCGCGGGCCTTTTCCAGCAACGGACCTCGCGCAACCTGGAGAAATTTCCAGTGCTCGGCGATGTGCCCGTGCTTGGCCCGCTCTTTCAATCGCAGCGCTTCCAGCACGAAGAGACCGAACTCGTCATCCTGATCACGCCGTATCTGGTGGCGCCGGTGCGGGACAGTCTCGCAACTCCACTCGATCGCCCGGCTGCCAAGCGGCTCAATCGCAAGCACGCCAAGGACGCGTCGGCGACCGGTCTGATCATCAAATAGCGGGAAACGACCATGACATTGCGCACCGCTTTCTGCTTCGTGCTTCCCGCGCTGTTTCTTGCCGGTTGTGTGAACAGCCCGCAGCAGCGGCAGGAGTATTCGCCCGGCTACAGCTATGTCTCGACCGAATCCGGCGGCTCCGAGAAGGGCGTCAACGGCTCGATCCTAGCTCCCAATGCATGTCTGGCCGAACCGGCCGACGACGACAACCCCGCCGCCAGGACCGACCTCACTATCGTCTCCGGCGTCGGCTCCCATCTGCCGGCGGGCTGCGCCAATGCCTACAATCTTCAGCGCATGGCCGAAAGCCAGCGTGACCTCGTCGAGGGCCGCCGCATGGGGCCGGCGGCCGCGGCGCCGACGGCGCGCGCGGCCCGTCGTTATCTCGATGGCGAGGAGGCCCCGATCGGCGGCGCCAACAGCGCGCCGGTAGCGCCGCAAACGACGCTTCCAGTCGAGTGAGCCGGCGCTATCATCGCTCGTTTAGAGCGTTTCAGCGATTCATAGAATCGCCGGACCGTTCTAACTATTTGTTTTTACGCAATTCCGGACGGAAGACCGTTACACACTTTTCCGGGAATTGCTCTAGTTCCAGTTTGCGCGGCGGGCTTTGCAAAAGAGCACCTCAGGCGCTAGCCGAGGATGGAGCCGAGCGCCTTGGCTTTGGCCTGCGTACTGCCCTTCGACCGGATGGTTCTGGCACGCGCGAGCAAGGTGGCCACCTCCTTGGTCGTCAGACCGATGGGCGGCGAGGCCCTGACCTGATCGGCCTGGCCAAGAAGTCCATAGACCATCACAATATTGCGCTTGTGGTGCAATTGCGCGTTCGGTGCTCCGGCAACCTTCTGCACCAGCGGCAGTGCGGTGGCGGAGTTGTCCTCGAGGGCCGCCGCCAACGCCATGTTGGTCTCGACGTCCAGATCGCCGGGCGCAAGTTTCAACGCCCGGGCGAAGGTCGCCTGTGCTTCGGCAGTCTGGCCGGCAAACGTCTGCGCCACGCCCAATCGGTTGTAAGCGGCGCTGCTATTGACCAAAGGTGCTGCCTGTGCGAGCGCGCGCATGCCGGCTTCGAAATCGCCGGCCTCTATCATCGCCGAGCCAAGCCCGAGCATCGCTGGGCCGTCGTCGGGGGCTTTTGCGAGCGCGGCCTGGTAGGCTTTGGCGGCATCGGCCGGATATCCCGCCCGCATATAGGCGTCGCCCGCCTTGACGAGCGTGCTCGGCTTGGCGTCCGGCATCGCTGCAGCACGCTGGTAGAGCGCTATCGCGGTATCACTTTCCCCGCGCGCATCGATATCGTCGGCAAGCTTGATCAGTCGATCCGACTGCGAGGCCGGGGGTTGGTCCTTCGCGCTGACCGAGCCGGTTTTGCTCGTCTGGCAACCGGACAGCGCCAACGTGATGACGACAGGCAAGAATACGACATGCGACCGCATATCCACCTCTCCGTATTCAAGCCCGCGCTCACCTTACACAGACCATCGACGGACTGGAACCACGCCAGTGCGGTAAGATTGCAACATGGCCGAAGAAGCTGAGGAAAAGAAACTACCGGCTTCCGACAAGAAGCTTCGCGACGCCCGCCGCAAAGGCAAGGTTCCGCAGAGCCGCGACCTCACCTCCGGCTTCACCTTCCTTGGAGCGCTCGGCTATCTCTATTTTTTCTGGCCGACGCTCTTCAAACGCCATTCCGAACTCTTGCAGACCGTAACAGAGCCTGACGGCTCGTTTGGGGATGTCAGCCTGCGCGCCATCCGTAGTTTCTTCTCGCTGCTGATGCTTGCCACGCTGCCGCTGGTTGGGATCGTTGTCGTTCTGACCGCCGCCTTTGGCATGCTGGGGACGTTCGGGCCAGTCTTCTCGTTCGAGCCGCTCAAGCCGCAACTCGACAACATTAACCCGGCCAAGGGCCTGCAGAAGATCCTGTCGCTCCGCAACGTCATCGAATTCGTCAAAGGCGTGATCAAGCTGGTGCTGCTGGCGTGCCTGTTCGTGTTCGTGCTGATCACATGGCTGCAGCCGCTTTTCGACGCACCGGGTTGCGGTCCCTCGTGCCTGGGCCCGATGATCAAGGCGGTCCTGACGCCTCTCGGAATCGCCGCCGGCCTGGCCTTCGTCGTCATCGGCGTGATCGATGTTCCGGTTCAACGTTGGCTGTTCCTGCGCGACATGCGCATGACGACAACCGAATACAAACGCGAGCAGAAGGATCTCGAAGGCGATCCGTTGATCCGACATGAACAGCAGCGGCAGCGGCGCGAGGTGGTGTTGCAATCCGCGAAGCTGGGCGTGAAAAACGCGGTCATCGTCTTCGTATCCGGCGACCTGGCCGTGGCGTTGCGCTACGTCAAGGGCGAAACGCCGGTACCGGTGATCGTCGGCAAGGGCCAGGGGCGCGTCGCCAACGACATAATGGCCCAAGCCCGCCAGGCCGGCATTCCCGTAGTCGAGGATGGCGCCGTCGCCGAGGCGCTCTTCGAGGGTGCGAATACCGGATCCCATATCGGCCAGCACATGTTTTCGCCGGTCGTTCGCCATCTCGTCCGCCATGGCCTCACTTGAGGCCGAGATTGCCCGCTAGAACGCCGCAGATCTCACGCAAGTGATCCAGCAAGCTGCTGCGCTTGAAGATGTCGGTAAGCTCCCCAGGGCCTAGGTGCTGGCGGGGCGCGCAGCAGCCGCTTCATGCCAGGCTTGGTGTGGGCAACCGCGCCAACACCGCAAGCTTACGGCTCAGCGGTTTAGCTTGAAACGATGACGTCTTGCACCACAACATCGGTTTCTTCAAGGTAGAAGCAACGACGGACATCGATGTCGTTGCCGATTGGCCGGAAGGTTAGAGCACGATGCCACTCATGATTCGACGATCGGGAGCCAGGAATCTGGCGCGCCCGGCGCGACGTCTCGGAGATCTGACTGCGATGTTTATCCTGATTGCCAGGCCGCTCGTATTCGGGATTGCCCTCTTGTTGGCTGGTCCGGCACAGGCGCAGGCGCCGGCGACCGTCCCGCCTGACAGGGTCAAACAGCTGTTCGAGCTGCTCGACGATCCGTCAGTGAAGGCCTGGGTGGCCGAACAGCGAAACAAGGACGCCGGGTCAACGGGAGCGCCTGCCCCGGCAGGAGCTTCGCCGGCCGGCGCATCGTCCGACGCCGTGGCCAAGCCGGGCCAGATGAATACGATGGCATCCTCGACGCTCGATCGGATCAAGCATCATATCGAAAGAATCGTGCGGACTCTGCCTTTGCTGCAAGGTCAGTTCGCGCGCGTTCGGACAGAGACCATGGACGACATGTCCAGCAAGGGCTCTGCCGGCGTATTCATGCTGATCGCGATGTTCATCGCTGCCGGCGTGGCGCTGACCTGGGCAACGTACAGGCTCACCCGTCCGTTTCGTCTCTGGATCATCGGGCAGCCGAAGGATACGCCCATCGGGCGAGCCAAGAAGATTGGTGGTCGCACGCTTTATTCCAGCCTGCTGATCGTCTCGTTCGCGCTGGGCAGCGCCGGCGCGTTCATGTTGTTCGACTGGCCAATGCTTATCCGCGAGATCGTGCTGACATTTCTGATGGCTGCAGTCGTTACAGCGGGTGCGCGCATGTACCTTGCAGCCATGCTCGTCCCTTCCTTCATGAAAGTCGAGAACGCCGTCGAGGTTCGTGCTCTGCCGATCACCAACGAAACGGCTGACCATTGGTTTTATTGGCTACCCCGGATCGTCGGCGTCTTCGCCTTCTTCGCCGCGGCGTTTACCCTCCTGCCGGGTCTCGGCATCGATCCGGACGGAATGCTGGTCCTGTCAACGGGTGCCGATTTCGTACTGCTGTTGCTCTTGCTGCTTGCCGTTTGGCGTCGACCAAGAACACAGCGAGACGGCGCGCACCAAACCGGCCACACGGGAGCGACATGGCTGTTGACTGCCTATTTCGTCGCTCTGTTCCTGCTGCGCATCGCCGGCCTCAACATATTGTTCTGGTTTACCTTCGCCGCATTCTTCCTGCCTTTGACCGTCGTGCTGACGCAGCGCGGGGTCAATTTCGTCCTGCGGCCGGGTTCGGAAGAAGCTGGCCGGCCTACGATCCCGGCGGTGACGATCGCTGTCATCGATCGCGCAGTCCGGATGATCTTGATCCTGACGGCGGCTTATCTTCTCGCGCGTGTCTGGGGCCTGGACATGCAGTCCATGCGCGACAGCGATACGACGACCACGCTCGTATTGCGCGGCTTGATCAATGTCATGGTCATTGCGCTCGCAGCCGATTTCGGCTGGTCGATCATCAAAGCTCTGATCGAACGAAAGCTGGGCATCGAAACGCCGCACGCAGTGACCGACGACGAGGAGGTCCCGATCCTCGATCCCCAACAGGCACGGTTGCGCACGCTCCTGCCGATCATCCAGAACATTCTGCTCGCCGTGATCGTCGTGATGGCGGTGCTGATGATGCTCGCCTCAATGGGTATCGAGATCGGCCCGCTGATCGCCGGCGCCGGCGTCGTTGGCGTCGCTGTGGGATTTGGAGCTCAAACCATAGTCAAGGACGTCATTTCAGGCGTGTTTTTCCTGCTCGATGATGCGTTTCGTGTTGGCGAATACATTACATCCGGCCGTTACGTGGGAACGGTGGAGAGCTTTTCGCTGCGCTCGGTGAAGCTGCGCCACCATCGTGGCCCGCTGTTCACAATACCTTTCGGTGAACTCGGAGCAGTCCAGAACCAGAGCCGTGACTGGGTCACCGACAAATTCAACATTACCGTCGGTTACGACACCGATATCGACTTCGCTCGCAGGCTGATCAAGCGGATCGGCCTCGAACTGGCGGAAGATCCCGAATTCAAACATTGGGTGCTCTCGCCGATCAAGATGCAGGGCGTGCAGGAGTTCGGCGAGTACGGCATCGTGTTGAGGGTCAAGGTCACAACCAGACCGGGAGGCGCCTTCAATATGAAACGCAAATTCTATGTACGCCTCCGCCAAGTCTTCAAGGAGCAGGGCATCGAACTCCCATTTCCGACCGTCCACGTCGAGGGGCTGCAGCATGGGGCAGAGAATGCGCCGTTGGCGATCACCCCCGAGCTAAAAATGGCCGTCGCGCAGTCGCACACCAGTCGGCGCAGAAAAAAAACCAGCACAACGGAGTAGGAAGCTGTGGTATCCGCCGGTCACAGTGCGGCTTTCCAGGCATCGCCAGTGGCGGGGATACTCTCTTATCTTCAACCATTTAAGACGAAAGAGTACCGTTTTCACCGACCGGCGCGAGCGCTTCGCGCGTCGGCGCATTGTGCGTTGGAGCCGATGAACGCGCGGATGGTGAGGCGATGTGCCGCCTCTTGGGTAATACAAATTGAAAATTGCGCCCTCATGTTTCAAAACAGGTCGATAGCCCCAGGATGGTTTCGAAGCCTGCGGGGTCGCCCACGGTCCTCAAGGCAAGATTTTTTAAAAGACGTTCAACAATGACCCATCACGTACAAGATGCTCGAATTCTTATGTACAGCCACGACACGTTCGGGCTCGGCCACCTGCAGCGCTGCCGAACGATCGCGCATTCGCTGGTCGAGGATTTCCACGGACTTCAGGTGCTTATCATTTCGGGTGCTCCCATCGCCGGTGCTTTCGACTACCGTGCCCGTGTCGACTTCGTGAAGATCCCCAGCGTCATCAAGCTGCGCAACGGCGAATACACCTCGCTGGAAAAGGATATCGATCTGCATGAGACGCTAAGGATGCGCCAGTCGATCATCCGCCATACAGCCGAGACCTTCCGGCCGGATATCTTCATCGTCGACAAGGAACCGCTCGGCCTGCGCGGTGAGATCGAGGACACGCTTTCCTACCTCAAGACGCGGGGCACCACGCTCGTGCTTGGCCTGCGCGAGGTGATGGATGCGCCGCATCTGCTCGAGGCAGAGTGGGCACGCAAGGATGTGATGCGCAAGATAGGCCTGTTCTACGACAAGATCTGGGCCTATGGTCCGCCGGATTTCTACGATCCGTTGACCGGCTTGGATGTGCCGCCGGCGGTCAGGGCAAAGATGAGATTCGTCGGCTTCCTGCAACGGAGCCTGCAGCGGAACGAGTTGCCCGGCCACCGGCCCGAGGGCGACTATATCCTCGTCACTACCGGTGGCGGCGGAGACGGCGCCGAACTGATCCACGACGTCATCGATGCCTATCAGCAGGATCCACAATTGCAGCACAGGGCGCTGATCGTGCTTGGGCCTTACATGCCGGCGCGCAAGCGCAACAAGCTGCTCAAGAAGGGGGCCAAGATCCCCTACATCAAGATGATCGAGTTCGACAACCGCATGGAAGACCTAATCGCCGGCGCCAAGGCGGTGGTGGCGATGGGCGGCTACAACACCTATTGCGAGATCCTGTCTTTCGATAAGCCGGCGCTGATCGTGCCGCGCGTCGAGCCCCGCGAGGAACAGCTGATCCGCGCTCGGCGCGCAGCCGAACTCGGCCTCATCGAGATGCTTTTGCCGGAAGAAGCCAAGGATTCCCAGCGGTTTGCCGATGCACTGGCGGTGCTGCCGGACCGGCCCCGCCCATCACAGAGCAACCCGCATCTGACGCTGGAGGGGCTGCCCCATATTTCCGAAATCGTCGCGGAACTGCTCGACCGGCGGGCCGGCCATCACCTGTCGGTCATTGAAGGAATGAACTGAGTTGCAACATCGCAAGATCGTCGTGGTTCTGAAGGGCTATCCGCGGCTGTCTGAAACCTTCATCGCGCAGGAACTGCTCGGTCTGGAGCGTGCGGGGTTCGACTTGATACTCGTCGCGCTCCGGCGGCCGACCGACGCAAAACGCCACCCCGTGCATGACGAGATCAAAGCGCCGGTCCATTATCTGCCGGAATATCTGCATGACGAGCCGCTGCGCGTGATCCGCTCGCTGTTTGCTTATCTGCTGCGGCCGGGCTTCTGGCGCGCGCTCGGATCGCTCGCGGCCGATCTCCCCCGCGACTTTACGCGCAATCGCGTGCGCCGCTTCGGGCAAGCGCTCGTGCTGGCGGCCGAGTGGCCGGAAGGCGCGGGATGGCTGCACGCACATTTCGCGCACACGCCGGCATCGGTGACGCGCTATGTCAGCCAGCTTCGCAGCCTGCCCTGGAGCTGCTCTGCCCATGCCAAGGACATCTGGACTTCGGCCGACTGGGATCTGGCTGACAAGCTGTCCTCGGCGCGCTGGACGGTCACCTGCACGAAAACCGGCTTCGACCGTCTGAAGGAACTCGCTAACGGCAGCTCGTCCGTGCATCTGAGCTATCATGGGCTCGACCTTGATCGCTTCGGCAGTTTCGGCGAGGCGCGAAACCAGCACGACGGCTCGGCGCCGGACAAACCAGTTATCGTTCTGAGTGTCGGGCGCGCCGTCGAAAAGAAAGGTTACGATACCTTGTTGAAGGCCCTTGCGCTCTTGCCTAGCGATTTGGCGTGGCGTTTCGAGCATATCGGCGGCGGCGAGGAACTGGAACGGCTCAAGGCGCTGGCGCACAAGCTCGGACTGGATGGGCGCGTCTCCTGGAAAGGCGCGCTTGCGCAGCAGGAGGTGCTTGAACACTACCGCCGCGCCGACATCTTCGCCCTAGCCTGCAGGATCACCGCAAATGGCGACCGGGACGGTCTGCCGAATGTTCTGGTGGAGGCGGCCAGCCAGCGGCTTGCCTGCGTGTCGACCGATATTTCTGGCGTGCCGGAGCTTTTATCGCCGGATGAAACCGGGCTGCTGGTTCCGACGGAAAACCCGACTGCCCTGGCACAGGCGCTGGAGCGCCTGATCCGCGATCCCGTGCTGCGCGGCCGTCTCGGCGACGCCGCAGAGTGGCGCGTGCGCGGCAATTTCGATCATTTGGCAAGCATTGGGCAGCTCAAGGAACTGTTCGAGCGCGAGTGGCGGGTCGCCGATTGACGCGCGTCTTCCTCTACGTCCAGCACCTGCTCGGTATCGGCCATCTCGCGCGCTCCAGCCGCATCGCAGCGGCTCTGGTCGATGACGGGTTTGACGTAACCGTCGTGACCGGCGGAGCGCCGATCGCGGGGTTTCCGGGACCGGGGTTAAGATCTGTAACCTTGCCGCCCGTCACCTCCGGTGATGAAGGATTTTCCGGACTTGTCGACCTGCAGGGCAAACCCATCGACGATGATTTCAGGAAACGGCGTTCGGAGATGCTGCTGCAGGCATTCCGGGATTGCAGGCCTGAAATCGTCATTATCGAGGCGTTTCCGTTTGGACGCCGGCAGATGCGTTTCGAACTCTTGCCGCTGATCGAGGCCATCGAAGCGACGTCGCCCAGACCGATGCTGGCGACGTCCGTCCGCGATATCCTTCAGGAGCGCGTCAAGCCGGGCCGAAACGAGGAAACGGTCGATCTGATCAACAGGCATTTCGACCTTGTGATGGTCCACGGCGATCCGGCTTTCGCAACCATCGACAGGACATTTCCACTGGCTGAGGCGATCAGGGCCGAGGTCACCTACACAGGGCTCGTTGCCGCGCCGCCATCGCCCGTGGCCTCCGAGCGCTTCGACGTTCTGGTGTCGGTTGGCGGCGGGGCTGCCGGAAAGAGCCTCGTCAGCTCCACCATCGCGGCGGCGCGCAATACCGGCAATGGTTGGAGATGGTGTCTGATCACCGGCCCAAACCTGCCGAAAGACGAGTTTGACGCGATTGCTGGCGATGCCACGCCAGGCCTGTCCATCTTCCGGTTCCGCGAGGATTTCGCCAGCCTGCTGGCCGGCGCCCGCCTGTCGGTCTCGCAGGCGGGCTACAACACGGTCTGCGATGTCCTGCGCGCGGGTTGTCGCTCCCTGCTCGTTCCATTTGCTGCCGGTGCGGAAACCGAACAGACGGTTCGCGCCCTGATGCTCGAAGAACTCGGTCTTGCAACGGTGCTGATGGAAAAGGACCTGACGCCAGAACGTTTGGCGCAAGCGATCGAACAGGCGCTTGTGGGACCGGCACCATCCGCGCATCGTCTCGATCTGGAAGGCGCGCGTCACTCGGCGCAAATCCTGCGCGAGCGGTTTCGAACATGGTCCCTGAAAATGAGGCCCGGTTTCGGAAAAATATATGATCAAACTGACGATGGATCCTAAAGCGATCCACGCCGAAGCGAATTCAGGCGACGCGCTTTAAGCCTTGTCGTTGTCCCGCTACGCTTTTGGGCGAACTGCATCAAACAGTTCCAATCAGCATGAAGCGCGTATATTTTTTTGTCGGAAGTTCGCCGGAGAACCGCACCTCCCGCAGCGCCGCCTCTGCTTCGAAGGCTGCCAGCGAAGCCATGCAGTTGATGTGCGTCGGCTCACTGAAATAATCGTTGGATTGCAGCAGTACGTTCGTGCCCCGCGGAAGCAAAGCAAGCCAGGCGCGCAGATCGGCTATGTGTTCGCAGCTCGTATTGACTATCAGGTCGGATCGCCCGGCCGCATAGTCGAGTGCATACATATCCGCCGTCAGCGCCCGGAACCGGTCGCCGGCATCGCGGTTGAGGGTCTGGGCGACCGGGGCAACTTCGGGATCGATGTCGATGCTATCGACCGCCGCGATGTCGAAGCGGGCGTCGTTGAAAAGCATTGCCGGCAAAACGCCGTACCATCCACCCAGGACCCATATGCGGCCGAACCGGCCGCCGCAGCTTTCGAACAGCCTGTCGAGCGCCCACATCTTGCAGGCGACCTGCTTGTGGTTGAAGGCGTTGGCAATGTCGGCCTGAGGATGCTTGGCGATAACGCGCGCCAGCCCTGCCACGAGAGGGTCTTTGACATAGGCGGCAATTCCGCGCGTGAGGTCCAAGGCCTGCTCGTGGCCGTCCAGGCCGGCATTGCGTGGTTGCGTGACATCCATCATATTCGCCTTGTATGTTGGGATTTCGGGCGACACAACGCAATCTTTGCCTCCCCAAAGCCGCCTCGCAGGCTTCGAACGTGTCGCCGGCGATGATTGCCGATGCGCTGTCCACTGGCAGATGCTTTTTGCTTTGTTCTTTGAACTGAAGGTCCACAGTCGCATATGGAACCCAGCCTAGCCCGCTATATCTGGAAGCACACCAAGAAGCAGCAGGTCTGGATATTGATCATCGTCTTGCTTTCGATGATCCCGTATTTCATGTCCTTCGACCTGCCGAAGCTGATCGTCAACGGCCCGATCCAAGGCAAAGGCTTCGGGCAACCGGGCGCGACCCAGCCATTCCTGAGGCTGCACTATGACCTGCCGTTCTTTGGCGAGGTCCAGTTCTTCTCCGGTTTTCAGCTCGACCGCACGGCGACGCTGTTTGCCCTGAGCCTCGTGTTCCTCTTGCTGGTCGTCGTCAACGGCCTGTTCAAACTCTACATCAACACCTACAAGGGCCGCCTCGGCGAACGCATGCTGCGGCGTATCCGCTTCGATCTGGTCGATCGCGTGCTGCGGTTTCCGCCGTTTTACTTCAAGCGGGTGAAATCCGCCGAAGTGGCGACCATGGTGAAGGACGAGGTGGAGCCGCTGGGCGGCTTCATCGGCGATGCCTTCCTGCAACCGGTGCTGCTCGGCGGCCAGGCGCTGACGGCCATGCTGTTCATCGTGGTTCAGAACTTCTGGCTCGGAATGATAGCGGCCGTGATCGTGCTGATCCAGATCGTGCTCATCCCGCGAATGCGGCGCAGGCTGATCGTGCTGGGGCGCGAACGGCAATTGACGGCGCGCGCGCTTTCGGGCCGGGTTGGCGAAATCGTCGACGGCATCGGTACGGTTCACGTCCACGATACGTCAAACTACGAGCGCGCCGACATAGCCGCCCGGCTCGGACTCATCTTCAAGATCCGCTTCGACCTTTACCAATGGAAATTCATGGTGAAGTTCCTCAACAATTTTCTCGCGCAGGTCACGCCCTTCCTGTTCTACATGCTCGGCGGGTATCTGGTCATCCAGGGGCGGCTGGACGTCGGCCAGCTCGTAGCCGTGATCAGCGCCTACAAGGACCTGCCTGGACCGATGAAGGAACTGATCGACTGGGATCAGGCGCGGCAGGATGTCCAGGTCAAATATCAGCAGGTCGTTGAACAGTTCTCGGTCGAGGGTGTCATCGCACCGAGCATCGGGGCATTGACGATGGACAATCCCGATCCGATGACCGCGCCGCTGTCGGCGATCAGTCTGTCCATGGCAGACGACGGCGGTGCAATGCTGCTCGACCGCATCTCCCTCCAGGTCAATCCGGGTGAGACGGTGGCGCTGGTCAGTACCGCAACAGGTGGAGCGGAGGCGCTTGCAGAAGCCTTCGCGCGGCTGAACTGGCCCAACAGCGGGAGGATCACTTCAGGCTCCGACGACCTGCTTGAACTCCCCGAAGCAGTGACCGGCCGGCGCATGTCCTATGCCTCCTCGGATGTCTTCCTGTTCCAGGCAAGCCTCCGCGACAACCTGCTCTACGGCTTGAAGCATGCGCCGCTGAATCCGGCGAGTTATGACGGTGAAGCGGCAGACCAGCGCCGCTGGAACGTCAACGAGGCGCTCCGGTCGGGCAATCCGGATCTTGATACCCGCAGCGACTGGATCGACTATGCTTCCGCCGGCGCTACCGGCCCGCACGACCTCTTCGAAGCCGTGCGCCGGGTGCTCGACGCAGTTGTTCTGTCGCGCGACATTCTGGATCTTGGCTTGCGCTCTTCGGCCGACCTCACGCGGCACACGGAGCTTGCCGGGCGGATCGTCGAACTGCGCGCGGCGCTGCGAACCCGACTGGAACACGAGGGCCTAAGCGGACTGGTGGTTCCTTTCGAACCGGGCGCCTACAACAAGGAAGCAACGATCGGCCAAAACCTGCTCTTCGGCGCCGCCGCAGGCCCCGAACTGGCCGACAGGGCGCTGGCGGCCAACCCCTATTTCGCTTCTGTGCTGAGGCAAGCCGGCCTCGACCGCACGCTCTACGAAATGGGCATGGAGATTGCCAAACAGACGATCGAGCTGTTCGCCGACCTGCCGCCCGATCACCAGTTCTTCCAGCAGCTCGCCTTCATGAGCGCCGAGGAGATACCCGCCTACGAAACCTTGCTGCAACGGCTCAAGAACCGTCCCTACGAGGCGGTTTCAGAGAACGACCGCGCGATGATCGCCACCTTGAGCTTTGCCTATATCGAGCCCCGGCACCGCTTCGGCCTGCTGAGCGACGAACTGATGAGCAAGGTCGTCGCTGCGCGCAACCAGTTCTATGAAAACCTGCCGCCCGAGCTGCAAAATGCGGTCGAACGATACGATCCTGCCAAATACATTGCTGCGGCCACCGTCATGGACAATGTGCTGTTCGGGCGTGTGGGCGCCAACCATCCCGACGCTCCTGACCGCATACGCTCCATTGTCTATGACATTCTCGACGAACTGGGGCTCTATGCCGAACTTCTGAATGTCGGCCTGGACTTCAACGTCGGCGCCGGCGGCAGGCGGCTGACCAGTGGACAGCGACAGAAGCTCGATGTTGCCCGGGCCCTGCTGAAGCGTCCCGATTTTCTCATTCTCAACCGGCCGCTGTCGGCGCTCGACCAGCGCGTGCAGGACAAGGTGATGCAAAACGTGCTGGAGGAATCCAGGCGCGACGGCCATTCGCCGGCAATTGTGTGGGTCGTGACGAATCCGGCAATGGCGATGATGTTCGACCGCGTTGTCGTCTTCGACTCGGGTCGTTTGGTGGAAGACGGAACACACGAGACACTTTTGGCAGGGAACGGCACTTTCAAGGAACTGCTCTCATAGGCATTGGACATTGAGATGGGATCATTCTGCCGGTGGGAACTTGTTGCGACGTCAAGGGATTAAGGTTCCGGCTGATCGGGCTCGCCACCTCTCGCGTGGTTCGTTTCGCCATCGCCAAACAGAATTTATTCCATCTGGGTGTCGGTTGTTCTAGTCTCGCAGGCGTGAATTTGGGGAAGGTTTGCGACAATGCTGCTCAAGGATGAGGTTGGAATGCTGCAACGCGTTCCCTTGTTCTCCGGCATAGAGCCGGCAAAGCTGAAGCTTCTTGCGTTCACATCCGATCGCGTGAGCTACGGCGCCGGCGAGATCCTTTTCCGGCAAGGCGACGAGGGAGATGCCGCCTATGTCATCCTTTCAGGCAGGGCGGATATTCTGGTCGATTCCGACAGCGGACCGATAAAAGTTGCCGAATTGGTGCCGAATTCGATTGTCGGCGAGATCGCCATATTGTGCAACAGCTCCCGCACGGCGACCGTCAGAGCCGCAAGCTCGCTGGAAGTCCTGAGGATCCGCAAGGATCATCTCCTGAGGCTTATGAAGGAGTTCCCGGAAATGACCATCGAGATGGTGCGGGTTCTTGCCGATCGCCTGAGCCATACGACCGCGGATCTGATCGACGCACGAAGCGCCAAGTAACGAGTGACATGCGCTCAAACCTCGCCGTCGTGATGGCGCCGGCTACCATGGGCGACTGGACTGCGAAGGGGTAGCATGGACGACGACGTTTTCCTGGTCAGGTTTTGGGGCGTTCGCGGCAGCATTTCGGTATCGGGGCCAGAATTCTCTCGCTATGGCGGCAACACAGCCTGCATCGAGATGCGGTGCGGAAAGCATACGCTTCTGTTCGACGCGGGCTCTGGCCTGCCGCCGGCCGGCGGAGCGCTTCGGGCGTCCGGCGTGACCGATCTCGATCTGTTTTTCACCCATTGCCATTACGACCACATCATCGGGCTGCCAGCTTTTAAGCCGATCTATGACCGGAGCTTCACGATTATGCTCTGGTCCGGGCATCTTGCAGGCCGCATGACGACCCGGCAGATGGTCGATGAATTCATGCGGCCGCCGTGGTTTCCGGTGAGGCTCGATATCTGCAAGGCAAGCCTCGACTACGGCGATTTCGTATCCGGAGACGTGCTTCGGCCACGCGAAGGCGTGGTGGTCCGGACCGGCAGTCTAAACCATCCGGGCGGCTGCATAGGCTACCGGGTCGAATGGGGCGGCCGCGTCGTGGCAGTGATCACAGATACCGAGCACGAGCCGGGCAAACTCGATCAGGCGGTGCTCGGCCTGATCGAAGATGCCGACCTCGTCATTTACGATTGCACCAACACCGAGGAGGAAATGGAATGCCGCCGCGGCAACGGGCACTCGACATGGCAACAGGGCGTCAAGCTCTGCGAGGCGGCCGGCGCGCGCCGGCTTGCACTGTTCCACCACGATCCGTCACGCACCGACGAGGAACTGGACGAGATCGAGAAACTGGCCAAAGACAGATTTGCCGGCGCTTTTGCCGCCCGGGACGGCCAGACGCTCGAATTTCCAGTCCCATCGCACAAAGCGCGCTGAGCTATTCTCCTCTATCTCCTTGTTTTGACGCCATTCCGGACGGAAAACCGCTCACACTTTTCATGGACTTGCTCTGCCGGCGCTGCGCTCGATCAATGTCCTGATCGGCAGCCATGAGCAGGCCTCGGTCTGTGCGGTGATTGTGAACAGCCGTTCGAGGAAAAGCCAGGCCGATTCATCGTGGACGAGATGGTGGGTAAGCAAGCCGACCGGTTCGCCGCCGTCGAATGCATGCCGCAATTGCGCGATGATCGCCTGAACCAACAGGCCATGATCGCGGCAAGCGCGCGTGCCATGCCAATCCATGATGTCGACATTGCTGTTGATGACCGCCAGCGAAGCCGGCTTCGGCGGCCCGTAGACCGACAATGCGGCAAATCCTATCGATCCAAGGTCGGGTACCAAGCCGGCGTCGATCCTGTTCCAGGGCGGCACCAGCATCGGAACGGCACGTGCGCCGTGCAGGCCGGTCACGCGCGACAGCCCGCGAGCCAGATCATCCAGCACCGCCTGGCGTGGGCGATGCGGGCCGAGCTCCTGCTTTTTCTGGTCCCCAGGCGCATGATTTCGGTGCGCCCAGCCATGGATGGCGACCGTGGCATGCGGCGCCCCGTCAAGCTGGGCGACAAGCTTCTCATCAGTCAGGGCCGGAATGACGGCCAGGGTGACCGGAACCGCGAATTCATCGGTGAGGTCGAGCAGCCGATCGAGCGCGGGCGTCGGATCCACCGCGTCATCGTCACGCAGCCAGAAGTCTGCCTTACGACCCGCCCGTTGCCAGCGCGCCAGTTCTTCCACTAGGGGTTGCCAGACCTGATCGGATGTCATGAAACCGGGATCTTCGCAAGAAGCTCGGCCAGACGTGCCGCCGCGGCGCCGAGGGACCGTTCTTCGAGGATGAAGCGTCTGGCCTCTGCGGCCATGACGGTTCTTTCGTCGTTACGGGCCAGAAGCCTTTCAATGGCGGACGCGAACGCCGCCACATCGCCCGGCGGGGTGAGAAACCCGGCCTGGCCATCCCGCACGACCTCCGGCACGCCGGCGATGTCCTGAGCCACCACTGGAAGGCCGGCGGCCTGTGCTTCGAGATAGGCAATGCCATAGGCCTCGCCGTAACCCGGCCAGACGTATATTCCCCCACCGTAGAGGACATCCGGCACGGCGGCCGGCTCAATCGCGCCGAGCCATTCGATACGGTCGGCGGGCAAGCCGGCGAATTGCGCCTTGACCTCGTCACGGGCAGGCCCGTCGCCGACCACCGACATAGTCCAGGGCAAGTGGCCGATCGAACCGAGCGCCTGCGCCAGCATGCGATAGCTTTCGACTTTGTCGCCCGGGCGCATCATGGCGACCGTGACGAGGCGCGTCGGACAACCCCGTGCCGGCGTTTCCCGGAATGCCGATGTGTCGATGAAAGGCGCAAGCATGCCGAGCACGGCATCGGGTATCGCGTCGGCCAGTCCCTGACGATCCCTTTGCGTGAAGCAGATGTTCAGCGCCGCCTGATCAACGGCTCGCGCCACCAGCGCTTGCGCATCGGCCCACAAGCCAGCGTTGCGCCGCCGCGAATAGGAAGCTTCCGCTGTCACATAGGGGACGGCAAAGGCCGACGCCAGCTCGGGCCCGATCAGGTCCGGCGCCTTATAATAGGGATGATAGGAGAACCACAGATCGGGCTTGCCGTCACGATCCCAAAGCCTTGTCAGCCGCGCGGCTTCCTCTTGGGCCTCGATCTTGAGCGCATCGAAACTTTTCGGCTCCGGTTCGCGTAGATATAAGCGCAATTCGGATGCCAGTTCGACGCTATGCCCTGCATGCTCCAGCGCCTTGATCAGCGTCCGTGCCATCTGGCGGTCGCCGGAGGCAACCGGATGATTTGGTGACTTCAGCGGCGCGTAGAAGGCAATTCGCATCGCCGGACCCTATCATCGGAAAGCCGGCGCAAGTCAATTTCGAAGCACGATCGACTTCACCTGCAAGCAGTGGAATGTGCTATCTGATGCTCATGGAAACAGCTGCCGCGTCCGACCCGTTTGTCGCTTCCCTGCCGGTCTTCGCAAAGTTCGAGAGCGTTGCCGATATCGACAACTATCAGCCTCTCCCCGATGGCTGGGCGCTGGCCACCGCCGACATCGTCGGCTCGACCAAGGCGATCGAGGCTGGGCGATATAAGACCGTCAATATGGCCGGCGCCAGCGTCATTTCGGCGCTGCTCAATGCGCTGGGCCGGCAAGATCTTCCCTTTGTCTTCGGCGGCGACGGCGCGGTCGTGGCGTTTCCCGGCTCGGCGCTGGAGATCACCCGTAACGCGCTGGCGGCTGTCCAAAGATGGGTGGCGGACGAGCTGAACCTGACCTTGCGCGCTGCAATTGTGCCGATAAAGGACATAAGAGCGCAAGGCCTCGACGTTCGCGTGGCGAGGTTCCGGGCCTCCGAAGCGGTCTTCTATGCCATGTTTGCCGGCGGTGGCGGCAGCTGGGCGGAAGCCGAGATGAAAGCGGGGCGCTACCGCATCGAGCCTGCGCCGGCCGGCGCGCGGCCGGATCTGACCGGCCTCTCGTGCCGCTGGAACCCGCTCGAAGCCCGGCATGGCGAAATTGTCTCGATCATAGCCATACCGGGGGCGTCGCGCGACTTGCGCGGTTTCCAGTTACTGGTTTCCGACGTCATCGCCCTTGCCGGCAGGCAGGAGCGCGATGGCCACCCGGTGCCGGCGAGCGGGCCGAGCTACAGTTTGCTGCCCGCCGGTCTCGATATCGAGGCGCGGGCCGTGGCGCCGGCCGGACGGCGGTGGCTGGCGAAGCTGTGGGTAATATTCCTGATGACGCTTACGGCCATCACCGATCGATGTGGCTGGACGATCGGCAGGTTCGATCCGAAGATCTACAAACGCGACGTGGCCAGCAATTCGGACTTCCGGAAGTTCGACGACGGCTTGAAGATGACCATCGACGTCGAGGCGGATGTGTCGCAACGGATCGAGGACCGGCTGAAACAGGCGGAAGAGGCAGGCATCTGCAATTATGGCCTGCACCGCCAGAAATCGGCGTTGATGACATGCCTTGTCGCCTCGCCGCTGCAGCGCGATCACCTTCATTTCATCGATGGCGCGGCCGGCGGCTATGCGATGGCTGCCGCAAGCCTGAAGGCGAAGGTGCCGGTCTGACGACGGCTGGCCCGAGACACGGTGGTGAAGGCCTGACGGCGTCCGAGCCGGCGCAATTTTTGCCAAATGTCAGGATGGAGATTGCACTTCGCCGGCAGCCTCGCCACATAACGCCACAAGACAGAGATGCAGTTACGCCTGTTCCTTTGGCTGCACGGACAGTAATCGCGGAAATTCTTCGCCGCTTCTGCCGCTGGAGCCGACCTCGTTGACTTCTTATCTTTGGGTCGTTGGCGGACTGTGTTATGGCGGATCAAACGATAGTGGCTCCGTCTTCGACGGGTTTTGAGATAGCATGAGCGCAGCGCAAGCAGAAATTTCCACCATTCTCATGGACAAGGTTGCCGATTGGCTGAACCAATCGGCGCTGGCGGGTCACGACCTGGAGACATTGATAAAAGGCTTTTGCGAACGTCTGGCTGCCGCCGGCCTGCCGCTGAAGCGGGTGCATCTGAGCTTTTCGATGCTTCATCCGCTTTATGATGCGCTTGGATTCACCTGGTTTCGCGGCGAGGGCATAGAAGTGGAAAGCTTCCGCAGCAAGCCCGGCGTGCTGTCTGACAGATTCGCAACCAGCCCATACTACCATCTGCTCAGCAACAAGCTCGACCATCTGCGACGCCGGCTCGACACGTCGATGCCGTCGGAATTTCCTGTTTTCGATGACCTCAGGCTTATGGGCGTCACCGATTACATGGCTTTCGTGCTTCCCTTCAGCGGCAACACCAGTCAGGGCATGATGGGGTCCTGGTCGACTGACAGTGCTGCCGGCTTCAGCGACAGCATGATTTCGGCGCTGCTGCGCATCCAAAGCCATCTCGCTATCGCAACCAAGATGGCGGTGCTCACCAAGCTCGCCGACAACATGATGACCACTTATCTCGGCGGCGACGCCGGCAGGCGCGTGCTTGACGGTCAGATCAAGCGCGGCGAGGGAGACACAATCCGCGCCGCGCTGGTGATGGGGGATATGCGCGGGTCGTCAAAACTTGCCGAAACCTCTGGCCGCGAAATCTACATCGACACGCTCAACCAGTTCTTCGACGCCGTCGCCGCACCTTTCAATCGCAAGGGCGGGCAGATCATGAGTTTCATAGGTGACGGCTTCATTGCCGTCTATCCTTGCGAAAGGCACCGCTCGCAGTCCGAGATCGCCTGCCAGGCAGCTCTTGCGGCAGCGCACAAGGCCACGGCGCGCATGATGGATCTCAACCTGCACAGAAAGGAAAAGGGGCTGTCCGATATAAAATTCGGTATCGGCCTGCATGTCGGCAATGTGATGTTCGGTAATGTCGGGCTTACCGACCGACTCACATTCTCGGTCTTCGGCTCGGCTGTGAATGAGGTCCAGCGCCTCCAGACGCTGACCAAGAAATATCCGCACAGCGTTCTCGCCAGCAAGGACTTCGCCAGCTATTGCGGCGCCAACAGCTGGCTGACGCTTGGCAACGAGGAACTGATTGGCATCAAGCAGAAGCTTACGGTGCTTTCACCCGATCTGTCGGGTACTCTTGGTCTCGATGAAGACGGTGCGCTGGAGCCGACTCACGGCCGAATATCGGACGCCGAGCAGGTCATGCTGCTTCATCGCGAAGCCGCACGCATGGCGGCGGGCGACCCGCGGAAGATCCAATAGTCGGCACGATCTGATCCCAACGCCTGTAGCAGGGAGTCCGGTCGCCGGTTCCGCCCACTGGCGACCGTTTCGAATCCAAGTTGCTCTAAGCTGGCAATGCGCTAGTCTCGCTTTCTGGGACCCGCCAGAGTGGGGCTGGTGTGAGAATGAATTTGGGTGTTGATCTGCTGCGGATCGAAGATGTTGGCATCTCCTTTGCCATTATCGGGGGACCGTTGCATGCCGTCAGGCGCGCAAATCTTCGTGTCCTGCCCGGCAAGGTTACCGCGCTTGTGGGCGAGTCAGGTTCCGGAAAATCGGTTCTGAGCCAAGCAGTGATGGGTATTTTGCCGAACACAGCCCGTGTTCGCGGTCGCATCCTGTTTTCCGATCCTGAAAAGCCCGGCACGACGCAAGATATCCTGCAGATGTCGCGTGACGGGCCCGAGATCCGGGCGTTGAGAGGCAGCCGCATCGGCAAGATCTTCCAGGAGCCGATGACGTCGCTGTCGCCGCTGCACACGATCGGCAACCAGGTCAGCGAATCCCTGCAGATTCATACGCCCATGGCTCGTGCGGAGCGCAAGGCGCGGACCGAGGAAATGCTCAGCCTTGTCGGCTTTCCTAACCCCAAGCGCGCCTATGACATGTATCCCTTCGAACTTTCGGGAGGGTTGCGTCAGCGCGCCATGATCGCCATGGCGCTTATCTGCCGGCCAGCACTGTTGATCGCCGACGAGCCGACGACGGCGTTGGACGTCACCATCCAGGCGCAGATCCTGCACTTGCTGCGCGGGCTTCAGACCAAGCTGAACATGGCGATGCTGCTGATCACGCACGACCTCGGCGTGGTCGCCAATGTCGCCGACGAGGTGGTGGTCATGTACCATGGCGAGATCATGGAGGCGGGACCTGTCGAGGCAATATTCCGCCGGCCAGGCCACCCTTACCTGAAGGGGCTGATGGCGGCCGTTCCGCATTTCGACCTGAAGCCTGGCGAAAGGCTAAAGGCGCTCCGCGAGGTGTCGGTGAATGTCGGGAACCTGCTCGGCGAGCAGACGACGCCGCCATCGAAGGGGCCGAACGACATCCTGCTGTCGGTCAAGGATCTGAAAAAGACCTTCACCATCCGCAAGTCCGGATGGTTCGGCGGGGATCATCAATCCACTGTTCGCGCCGTGGACGGCGTGAGCTTCGATATCAAGC
Source organism: Mesorhizobium sp. M1C.F.Ca.ET.210.01.1.1 (assembly GCF_004791585.1). Classification (GTDB taxonomy): domain Bacteria; phylum Pseudomonadota; class Alphaproteobacteria; order Rhizobiales; family Rhizobiaceae; genus Mesorhizobium. The sequence continues at coordinate 113,526 of NZ_SRUU01000005.1, read as the reverse complement.
GAGGTGAATGCCTGGGCCTGGTCGGCGAAAGCGGCTCCGGCAAAACCACCGTCAGCAAGATCCTCATGCGGGCTGTCACTCCCAGCGGCGGTTCTGTGATCTTCAACGGCCGCGACGGACCGATCGACGTCTTGCAAGGCGAGGCAGACGCCCTGCGCATGCTGCGCGCGAAAATCCAGATGGTTTTCCAGGATCCGGTTTCGTCGCTTTCACCTCGCATGACGGTGGAGAACATCTTGAGCGAGCCGCTGGAAATCCATCAACGCGGCAATGCCGCGTCCCGACTCGCCATGGTCAAGAACCTGATGCAGGCAATCGGGCTCGATCCGCGCTTCATCAAGCGTTACCCGCACAGTTTCTCCGGCGGGCAGCGTCAGCGTATCGGCATCGCGCGCGCGTTGGCGCTGGGGCCTGAACTGCTGATCTGCGACGAGCCGGTTTCGGCGCTTGACGTCTCTGTCCAGGCGCAGATCCTGAACCTTCTGAAGGACCTGCAGAAGGAACTGGGACTGACCTACCTGTTCATATCCCACAACCTTGCGGTGGTGGACTACATGGCAGACCGCATCGCGGTGATGTGCGGCGGGCGCATCGTCGAGCTTGCGCCGCGCGAAATCCTGCTCAGGAAACCGATCCACCCCTACACGCGCTCACTGGTCGCCGCAGTGCCTTTCCCCGATCTCGACAGGCCGATGGATTTCAAGACGTTGAAGCTCAGCGGCGCTTCCGACACAAGCGCATGGGGACCGCAATTCCGCGACGATGGCGACGGGGGCATGCTGTCGCCGCTCGATCTTGGCGGCGGCCACCTCGTGCTGGCCCGGCGTTCGGCCGATTTCAGCGAGTTGCGCCATTGATCAGCCGGCGCACCGTCCTTGGACTCATGGCTTCGGCATTTGTGCCGAGCACGTTGCGCGCCGGCGATCTGGAGCCGGAATTTCTTCAGCCGCTGCTGAAGGCCCTGGCGCTGCCGGCACTCGCCAAACGCTTGCCCAAGAGCCCGCGCGTGGTGAATCTCGCTGCGATGGGCCGACAGCCCGGCCAGTATGGCGGAACGCTGCGCACGATCATCGGCACCCAGAAAGATATCCGACTGATGACGATCTATGGCTATGCTCGCCTGGTCGGCTATGACGAAAAGCTCAAGCTGCAGCCCGACATTCTCGAGAGTTTCGACGTAGCGGATGATCGGATCTTCACTTTCAAGATACGGGAAGGACATAAATGGTCTGACGGCAGCCTGCTGACGCCGGAGGATTTTCGCTATTGCTGGGAAGATGTCTGGCTGAACGATGAGCTTTCGCAAGGCGGGCTCGCCCCGGCCCTGCTGGCGGACGGCAAGCCGCCGCGCTTCGAGATCGTCGATCCGTTGACGGTGCGCTACAGTTGGGATGCGCCCAATCCCGACTTCCTGCCCAAGCTCGCTGCCGCTTCGCCGCTATCGCTTGTCCTGCCGGCCGCCTATCTCAAGCAGTTCCACAAGAAATACCAGGATCCGTTCCGGCTCGCCGGCCTGATGGAGGAGAACAGGGCCAAGAAATGGACGCTCCTGCATATTCGCATGTCGCGGCAGTATCGCCCGGAGAACCCGGAACTGCCGACGCTCGATCCCTGGCAGAACCGGACCAAGCCGCCGGCTGAGCAGTTCGTCTTCGAGCGCAACCCGTTCTTTCATCGAATAGACGAGAATGGCCGGCAACTGCCGTACATTGACCGGGTTGTCATGAATGTCAGCTCGTCGGCGATCATTTCCGCCAAGACCGGTGCGGGCGAGAGCGACCTGCAATGCATGGGCATCGACTTTGCCGACTACGCCTTCCTGAAGGACGCGGAGAAGCGCTACCCGGTGAAGATGCATCTGTGGAAACGCACACAGGGTTCGCGGCTGGCGCTGCTGCCCAATCTGAATTGTGCCGACCCGGTGTGGCGTGGCCTTCTTCGCGACGTACGCGTGCGCCGCGCGCTTTCGCTCGCAGTGGACAGGCGCGAGATCAATTTGGCCGTGTTCTACGGATTGGCTCAGGAAAGTGCCGATACGGTTCTGCCGGAGAGCCCGCTCTACCGGCCGGAATTCGCGAAAGCCTGGGTCGCGCACGATCCCGACCGGGCCAACGCCCTGCTCGACGAGGTCGGGCTTAAGACGCGCGACGATGACGGTCTGCGGATCCTTCCCGATGGACGCCCGGCGCAGGTCATCGTGGAAACGGCCGGCGAAAGCACGCTGGAAACCGACGCGCTTGAACTCATCACCGATCACTGGCGGCAGGTCGGCATCGCCCTGTTCGTCCGGACTTCGCAGCGAGACATCTTCCGCAGCCGCGCGCTTGGTGGCGAGATCATGATGTCGATTTGGTCGGGCATCGACAATGGCGTGCCGACCGCTGACATGAACCCGTACCAGTTGGCCCCCACCATCGACGACCAGTTGCAATGGCCGCTCTGGGGTGCCCACTACTTGTCTCACGGCACGGTCGGCGAGGCGCCCGACCTTCCGCCTGTGGTCGAGTTGATGGCTTTGCTCAAGCGCTGGAACGAATCGACCGAAGCCACGGAGCGCGCCGAAATCTGGAATTCAATGCTGTCGATCTACACCGATCAGGTGTTTTCGATCGGCACGGTGAACGGAACGCATCAGCCGGTTCTAGCGTCCTCGCGGCTGCGCAATCTGCCTGACAAGGCGCTCTACGGCTACGACCCGACCGCCTATTTCGGTGTCTATATGCCGGACACATTCTGGCTTGGAGAGTCCTGAGCGTGCTTCGATATATTGTCTGGCGCATCGCCGTGATGGTTCCAACGCTGCTGATCATATCGGCGCTGGTGTTCACGATCATCGAACTTCCCCCAGGCGACTATTTCGACAGCTATGTTTCCGAGCTTCGGGCTCAGGGCGAAGCGGTGGATTCCGATCGCATCCAGATGATGCGGAAGGAGTATGGTTTCGACAAGCCGCCGGTCATTCGCTACTTCTACTGGGTCGGCGGAATGCTGCACGGCGATTTCGGCTATTCCTTCGAATATGAGCTGCCGGTTCGCGATGTCATCGGTGACCGAATGTGGCTCACCGTGCTGGTTTCCTTCGTCACGATCATCTTCACCTGGCTCATCGCCTTTCCGATCGGCATGTACTCCGCCACGCATCAATACAGCTGGGGCGACTACGGCCTGACGTTGTTCGGCCTTCTAGGCCTTGCCATTCCAAACTTCATGCTCGCGCTGATCCTGATGTATTTCGCCAACATTTGGTTCGGCACGTCCATCGGCCATCTCATGGACCAGCAATATCTCGGCGAGCCGATGAGCTGGGCCAAGGCGAAGTCGATCCTCGCCCATCTCTGGATCCCGGTCTTGATCATCGGCACCGGGGGCACGGCAAGCATGATCCGGCGGCTGCGCGCCAATCTGCTCGACGAACTTCACAAGCAATATGTCGTGACCGCGCGCGCCAAAGGCCTTCACCCCTTCAAGGCGCTGGTCAAATATCCGCTGCGCATGGCGCTCAATTTCTTCATTTCAGACATCGGCTCCATCCTGCCGGCCATCATTTCCGGCGCCGAAATCACGGCGATCGTGCTGTCATTGGAAACGACCGGGCCGATGCTCATCAGGGCGCTGCAGAGCCAGGACATGTATCTGGCAGGGTCGTTCCTGATGTTCCTCGCCTTTCTGACGGTCATCGGTGTCCTGATTTCGGACCTGGCGCTGGCGCTGCTTGATCCGCGAATTCGTTTGCAGGGCGGCAGCACCAAATGAACACGACGTCGCCGCTGCCCGCTCCGGGTGCTCCACTACAACACTACGTTTCCATCGCGCCCTTCGACCTGCAGTCGGTGGAGGCGATGACGGCGGAGCAGTCGAAGGTCTTTCAGGCGTCGCAATTGCGGCTGATGTGGTGGAAATTCCGACGGCACCGGCTTGCCCTTATATCCGGCATATTCCTGGCAGCGCTTTATCTCGGGATACTGATCTGCGAGTTCCTGGCGCCCTACAATCTGCACACGCGCAACATGGACTACATCTATTCGCCACCGCAGCGGGTGCATCTTTTCCACAACGGCCAGTTCGTCGGGCCGTTCGTCTATGGCCGCCGGATGACGCTGGATATGGACACGCTCAAGCGGAACTACATCGATAACCAGGATGATGTTCAGCGGATCCGTTTCTTCTGCAGGGGCGACAGTTACCGGTTCTTGGGCCTGATAGAAGGTGACAGGCATCTTGTCTGCCCGGCCGAAAACGGCCAGCTCTTTCTGGCCGGCACCGACAGGCTGGGGCGCGATGTGCTCTCGCGCATCATCTATGGCGCGCGCATTTCACTGACGATCGGCCTCGTCGGCATCGCTTTCAGCTTCCTGCTCGGCATAGTCATCGGCGGACTGGCCGGCTATCACGGCGGTATCTTCGACCTGATCGTTCAACGCATAATCGAAGTTCTGCAATCTATTCCCAGCATTCCGCTATGGCTGGCTCTGGCGGCGATCATGCCGATAACCTGGAGTCCGATCCTGATCTATTTCGGCATCACCGTCATCCTCGGGCTGCTCCACTGGACCGGACTGGCGCGGGCCGTGCGTTCAAAGCTTCTGGCGTTGCGCGAGGAGGATTATGTTCTGGCCGCGCAATTGATGGGCGCCAGCAGCGGCCGCATTATCCGGCGGCACCTCATTCCCGGCTTCATGTCGCATCTGATCGCGACGGCGACGATCTCCATACCCGGCATGATCCTGGGCGAGACGGCGCTGAGCTTCCTCGGGCTCGGCCTGAGGGCGCCGATAACCAGCTGGGGCATCCTGCTCACCGAGGCGCGCAGCGTCAGCGTGATCGCGTTCTATCCATGGCTGCTTTTGCCGATCCTGCCCGTCATTCTCGTGATCCTGGCATTCAACTTCCTCGGCGACGGCTTGCGGGACGCCGCGGACCCCTACAAGTGAGATCGCCATTCCGCCGCATGCCGGGCCGCCCCCCTACCCCGGTATGATCTTTGCCGGCAGGCTGTCCGGCTGTTGCAGTGCCGCTCTATCTCTTTGTTTTGACGCAATTCCGGGCGGAAAACCGTTTCACACTTTTCCTGGAATTGCTCTATATGCGGCGAGGCTCGATCGGGGTTACTACGTCGCTCCCGGGTTTCACCCGCGAACCGTTCCGGTCGCGGGCATTGCCGATCCCATGAGCTGGTTCAGGACACAAACGCATATGTCTCGCCTCGAGAGTTTCATCCGCAGGCTGACCGCACAGCGCGACATTCTCGATCAAGTCTGCGTGGAGGTGGCCAAGATCGAAGGCCCCGTGATCGAACTCGGCCTCGGCAATGGCCGGACGTTCCATCATCTGCGCGAGCGCCTGCCCGGACGCCGGATCGTGGCGTTCGACCGCGCATTGGCCGCGCACTCCAGCTCGATTCCCGAACCTGAAAACCTCGTGCTCGGCGAGATACGCGAGACGGCGAGCCGGTTCATTGGCATCGATGCCGCTCTTGTCCATGCCGACATCGGCACCGGCTATGAAGACCGCGACGCTGTGACCTCCACCTGGCTTCCCGATCTGACCGCGCGCCTGCTTCGCGTCGGCGGCATTGCGGTCAGCGGCACACCGCTCGATCACCCGCAGCTGCAACGCCTCCCGCTGCCGCCTTCAGTGCCCGCCGATCGTTATTTTGTCTGCAGGCGCGTGTGAGGGCCGACCCAAGTCTTCAGGGGATCGTATAGACTGCTATCTCTCGCTCGATGCCGCGCAGCGAGACCTCGTGCGGAACGGGCGTCAGCGCGTTCCTGTGCAACAGATCGGCGGTGAGATTGTCCTCGACCACCGCACGCGTGGCGAAGATCGCCTGTGCGGTGGCAAGGTTCTGGACCCGCGAAGCAATGTTGACCGTCTGGCCGAAATAATCCTGTCGCTCGTTCATGGACACGGCGATGCAGGGGCCGGCATGGACCCCGATCTTGAGCAGCAGATCCTCGCGCCCGCTCTTGTCGTTGAGCGCACGCATGGCTTCGCGCATCCTGAGGGCCGCAGCAATCGCTCGATCAGGCGTCGCGAAGGTCGCCATCACCGCATCACCGATCGTCTTCACCACCGCGCCTGCCTCCGCAGCGACGATCTCGTGCAGAACCTGGAAATGCGCGCGCACGAGATCGAAGGCCAAAAGGTCGCCCACCCGCTCGTAAAGCGCGGTCGATCCGCGCAGGTCGGTGAACAGGAAGGTCAGGCTGGTGATCTTCAGGCGCTGGTTGATGTCGAGCGTATCCGTGCGATAGAGGTCGCGGAACGTCTGGTTGGTGAGCAGGCGCTTGGCGGTGACGAAGGGTCGGCGTTTGCCCGGGAAATCATGCAATGCCTTGCCGGCGATGAAAACGGTCGGCAGCACGCGGGTGTCGGTCCTGTTTTCCAGCGAAATGCGCAACGGGCCGGGTTGCATCTCCAGCGTCTGGCTCTGGACATGCTCGCGGTCGAAGACCAGAGAGAGGCTTCGGCGCTCCTTTGTCGGTTCGCCCTTCACATCGATGAACTGCGCTGAATGGGTGACCGGCTCGAAGACGATGACGAATTCGGACGGAAGCTGTATGGGCAGAACCGCCTTTTCGCCGGGCTCAAGCTCGATATCTTCCAGCGAGAACGCTTCCATCGTTTTGGCGAAATCCTCATCCTGCAGATCGACGCCAGACGCCCAGTAGATCTGGCGGAAATATTCAACCATCGGCAGTTCGTGCGGATTATGGGCGGCAATCCTGCGCATGCGGGGACTGACGGTGAATGTCACCTCGACCATCTCGTCGAGGGTCGGCGAATAACCTGAGGAGCACAGCGCGCAGGTGTATTCGTCCTTCTGCAGCGTTTTCAGCGTGGCGTTGGTGTCAAGCACGCCGCCGCAGCCGGGGCACAGAACATTCCAGGAAATGTCGAAGATGCCTACCCGCGCAGCATGGAGAAAGGCGCCTATGACGCGCTCCTCGTCGAGACCGTGCTTGCTAGCGAAGGCCAGCGCATTAATGCGGCAAAGTTCGTGGTCCTCGCCCTCCGCGATGGTTCGCTTGATCGCGTCGACTGCCAGTGGATCGACATCGGCCGATTGCCGCAGAAGCGAGAACAGATCCTGAGTTTCGTTCATCGTGCAGGCTCCGGAAAATGCGCCTCCGAGGCGTGTTGACCGGACCGCTCTCTGGTCCGAAGATTCCATTTTACTTCCAAACAGATCATACGGCCATTCGAATAGACGGGCCTGGTGACAGGTCAATCTCCATTCGGCAGATTTTCACCGGCCGCAAGCGGCACTATGATGGTCCATGGGCATTCATCTTTGGGGCTCTCTCCCATGCCGACATCCGACAACCCGCCATTTCCCGCGGCCCTGCGCCTTTTTTCCGTGGTGGTCATCATCGTCCTGATCGTGGGCGCCGGGCTGTTTTTCGCGCCTGTGCTGGTCAAGCCGCGCTGGCCCTGGGCCGTCACGCCGTTCAATGCCCGCTTCCTCGGCGGCTTCTACACCGCCGAAATGGTCGTGATGGCGGCACTGCTGTTCTGGAATCGCTGGTCGCCCGGCAGGCTGGTGCTCGTCATGGCCTTCATCTTCACCGTCATCGTGTCGGCGGCTTCGTTCATCAATCTCGGCTATTTCAACTTCGAGCGCAAAGCGCCCTGGCTCTGGTTTCTGGTTTATCTTGCGTCGGTCGCGGTATCCGGGCTGTTCCTATGGCGGGCCAGTGATCGTCCTTCCGCAAAAGGCGTGATCTTAAGCCCCGCATGGCGCGGCTACATGCCGGTGGAATCGGCGATCCTCGGGGTCTACGGCGTTGGCCTGTTGTTGTTTCCCCTGACATTCAACAACTTCTGGCCATGGCCGGTCGATGCCTTCCACGCTCAAGTCTACAGCGCCATCTTCCTCGCCGGGGCGGGCGGCATTTATCTTGTCTGGAGAAGCGCGCCGCGCGAGGAACTTTTGGTGCTCGGCCTGGCACAGTTTCTGGTTGGCCTGCTTGCCATCCTTGGCCTCGTCATCACCGACGCTGCGGTGCACCGGATCGCCTGGACGGCGGCAGGGACGTTATGCTGGCTCGCCCTTTTCGCCTGGATCGGCATCAGCGGCGTCCTCAAGCTCTACGCCGCCTCCCGATATTTTGGCGCGCAATCGGCATCATAGGGTGCAGAGACGGCTGGATTTTCAGGTGACGTCCGGTGCATCGTGACGGCCGATTGCCTTCGCCGGGAAACGCCATGACCAGCACGACCTCGCCATCCTCCAAAAAAATCCAGCCGCAGCTCCGATCCGTCCGGCCAAGCGATGCGGAGGCGCTTTGCGCCATCTTCAACATGCCGGGCTTCCGCTGGGGCACGTTCAGGATGCCTTTCGAGATGGTGGAGCAGGTGGAGCGGCGCATCGCCAAGTCCGGCCAGGAGACCACCTGGATCGTTGCGGAGCTGGACGGCAAGGTTGTCGGCCACGGCCGCCTGGAGGTGCAGGGTTCGCCGCGCCGCTCGCATATCGGCGAGATCAATATCGGCATTGACGATGCCTTTGTCGGCAAAGGCATCGGTTCTGCCATACTTGGCGCGCTGCTTGACGTGGCCGACAACTGGCGGGCCCTGAAGCGGGTCGAATTGACCGTCTATGCCGACAACGAACCGGCCATCCGTCTCTACACAAGTCACGGCTTCGAGGTCGAAGGCCGGCATGTGAAGGCCGGTTTTACCGACGGGCAGTATCGCGACCTCCTGAGCATGGCCCGGCTGCGGTTCTAGGATCCGCTGAGGGCCGGCCGCGCCCCGCAAGTCTGGCCTCCCTTGGCGTTTGCACCGCAAGCGGCTAGACGAGACCGATGACCGCCGTCCTTGATCCAAGCCCTACGCCTCCGGCGGAAATTCTGGCCGTGCTGTCGCTGCTCTGCCCGGAAGTCGTTCGCGACATCGAGCAAAACTGGACTGCACCCGTTTCCGATTACGCCCGCCATCTGTGGCGGCCGGTGGCAAGGCCTGTATCGGGTCCGGCGATCGCTGCCCGTGCGATCCTGCGCGACGTCCTGCATCAGCGCCTTGGTGCGATCATGCAGCCCGAGGAGATCGGCAAGGCCCTCGAAGAGTTCGAGCACAGACCGGTGATTCAGTCCGGCCTGCACTGCCTGCTGCTGATGGACAGGATCACCTTCGATGCCCTCCTGCTCGCCTGGCTCGGCGCGGTCGAAAACGGGCTGTCGGCCTTCGTCGGCTTCATGGGAACCACGATGACCATGGAGACAGTCGGCCGGGAGGGGCCGGGATGGCTCGATCTCGGCGACGACAAGGTCAACCTGTTTGGCATGGGGCGCCACAAACTGTGCCGTAAAAGCGCCTGCGCGGCCGGTCCCGTCTCCCTCAATAAGGGCGCGCTCGAAGCGGTGGGTGACGAAACGGATGCCAGCCGCTGGCTGGGCACACTGCTGGCCAGCCGGGACAAGGTGTTTGGAACCGCCGCCGATGCGCTGACAGCCCTCAACGAGGATCTGGTCGCCAATTGGGATCGTTCCGGCATGGCCCTGCCGGTTTTCATCGATGACCGGCTCGCGGCGGCTGCCGCGGCGCGGCACCTGGAACATGACGGCAGCCTTCTTTGCAAGCTGCTCATTGAACCCGCAAGACGCCAGCGTCTCGACCATGCCCTGCAAGAGGCCGCGTCGGGTCCATTTGGCAGATTCCTGCCCAATGCCACGGACTATTTCTGGGGCATCCGCGAGGAACGCGTGCGCAGGCTCGTCCTCGAGAACGGGCACCTGATCGAGCCTGACAGGCCGCTTGGTCTTTCCATCCCGTTCGAGCGGCCGCATCTCAAGCAGGCGTTGGCGGACGGCGTGCTGCTGCCGAACTTGTTCCTGATGTTCCTCGTCCTTGCCATATTGCCGCGGGTGCGGGTTGTCGGCGGCCTGAGGCAGATTGGCTATGTCGCGCTTTTCCACTCAATCCTGCTGGCTGCGCTGGACGAAAACGCGCCGGAAGAGCGCGATCTGGCTGCGGAGCTGCAGGTTCGGGAAAATGCCTGGGGCACGCGGGTCATCGATGAGAAGATCTCCGTCCGCGAGCAGCTTGCCGCCCTGCCGGAAGGGGCGCTCTTCCCGGACCTGCATGGGCGATACAGATTGCGGACATTGGCCGAGACGACCGACGACCTGAAATTGGTTCGCGAAAACGCCCGATGGCGCAAGATCGGCCGGGCAGAGATCAAGGCGACCTGAGCCTCACGGCGACTATCGGTCAGCCTCCAGCGACTGATCCAGCCGCTTCATTCGAGCACGGCCTCGACAATGGCAACAAAGTCGTCGAGCGAGCGATCCCCGCGAATCTCGATGCGCGGAAGGTCGATGAGATCGCAATCGAGGCCAGCCGGACCGTGTCTGCCGCCGAAGCCGGTCCGGTAGCCGCACTCCTTGGCAAGTCGGCCAAGCCGTCGGTCGGTGACGGAGAAAGGCGCCGCGAACGCCGTGGTCGGCCGACCGGTCCAGCGTTCGATGAACATACGAGAGCGCAAGAGCTCGGCGGCCAAGTCAGAGCTCGACAGACCATCGATTGCGCGATGCGTCGCCATATGGCTTCCGAAGAACGCGCCTTCGCCGGCGAGGCGTCGCACCGTCCCGGCGTCCATAAGCGGGGTCGGCGGACCGCTGACCGCATCCCATCGTGCGCTTTCACCCACCAGGTCGGTCACCAGGAACACTTCCGCGGTCAGGTCGTTCGCGCGCAAGATCGGCCAGGCATGGTCGGCAAAATTCTGGAAGCCGTCATCGAAGGTAATGAGCACCGGGCGGCCAGCGAAGGGCTGGCGGTTGGCGATGAACCATTCCAGCTGCTCGGAATTGATCGCGTGAAAGCCATTGGCGCGCAGCCATGCCATCTGGCTGCCGAATGCGGCGGGCGCGCACCGATAACGGGCGAGCGCGGCGGGACCGTCATCGGCGACGCTGTGATACATGAGGACAGGGATACGCTGCCGCCGCTCGCCGCGTGCGACGTCGCGGCGCAGGGCCCGCGCCCCTCCCCAGACGATCTTTCGCGCGACCGAGATTTCGACGGGCGCGCGGATTGGCACATGATCAATCATCGGCTCCGTCGCCACATCGTCTGGCGACAGGCGGCGGAAGCGGTCTATGCGATAGAGCTCGGTCTCGATCGATCGCTCGAGGACGAGGCCTTCGGTCGCTGCCAGCGTCTCTGAGATCGCTTGCGCGCCAAATGTGTTCCAGTCGAAGCCCGTCCTTTCGACATTGTCACCGAGCACGAATGCGTGTGCGCTGATGATACTGCCGCCAGGCGCCAACGCCTCAACGAGTTTCTTGGCGACGCGCTGCAACTCGGCGAGATCATCCAGGTAGTAGAGCACTTCCGAGCAGACGATCAGATCCATCTCACCCGGCAGCGTGTCCGCAGAGAGATCCAGTACGCTGAACTCGACATTCGGCTGATCGCCGGATCGCTCGCGCGCCCGCCCGATGGCTACGGCGGAGATGTCGGTCGCGGTCAAATGGCCCACGCGCGGCGCCAGTTGCCGCGTGAAGTGGCCCTCCGCGCACGCCAGTTCAAGCGCCCGCCCGATAGGACCGGCAGGAAGAATTTCGAGCTGCCGCTCGTATTTTTCCTGCTCATAGGGCGAACCGTATTTCCAGGGATCCTCGGTCGCGAAATGGTGATTCCAAAACGATGTGCGATCATCGTCGCGGTCGCCAGCGGCCGGTTTGCGGCGCGGCGCGGCAAGAGGCTCTGCCGGTTCGGCGCTCGAGCGAACCAGCCTCTGCGCCTCCGCTGCCAATCGCGCAAGCTCGCCGAAATGGCTGTTCGGATCAGACCGGTGTCCTGCCATGGACAATGATGCCTCGGCTGCAAACATGTTTGATGTGTCGGCACCGGCGCCCAGTGCAAGCCGCTCAGGAGGCACGACATCCAGGATCAATTCGATCCAATGACGCCTTGTCACTGTGCCCAGCGCGGCGAACTGCACGCGAGCCTCGATCTGGCCATCCATCATCAGATAGGCATAGATTTGATCGATCCCTTCAGGCAGTTCGGCCGAGGTCGGATTTCTGGCGTCGACGCGAATTCCGAGTGTCCGCGCCAGTCTGCGCGGCGCGGCAAGGTCGTCGCAGTCGAGAAGCATTTGCTCAAGGTGATACTGGGCGCGGCGACCCGCTACGGGGTCCCCCCAGACATTGCCGAGTTCGATGATCAATTCGGCGAGGGAGCCGCCGAACCTGTCCCACCTGGCGGCCAGTTGCGCCGGCACCGACAGGCTTCCCGCCATAAGGCCATCGAAGACCACCTTGGCGATCTCTCGCGCCCACTTACGCCCCACCGGGAGCGCACGCAGGGACTGCGGGTTGATCGAGCGCGAGCCGCGGCCGCAATCCGACGCGGCGTTCCACAACGCGAACCACGCGAGCGCTTCTGAAGCGGTGCACCCGTTCGCGTCGATCGCCCCGTTGGCGTGAACCGATGCCGGGTGTTTGACCCTGGGATCAGGAGAAAAGCCGCGGGCGATCACGATTTCCGCATCTGCGAGCATCTGCGTCGAATTGCGCGAGAGCGAGTTGGGGCCGACCCGATAGAAAGCGAGCGCCTCGTCGACCATCACCCAACGTCTGCCTAGACGCGCGAGGCGCTGCCACAGATCCCAGTCCTCGCAGGTGCGCAGCGACGCATCGAAACCGCCCAACCCGACAATTGTCTCCCGGTCGACCAGCAGCGCGTGAGTGCGGATGGCGCACCGGCGGGCGAAAGTCTCGAAGGGCTGGATCGCAACCTCGGTTGCGATGCTCGACGGGGTAAGTTCGCCATCGGGCATCACGCACCGAGAACCGCAATAGGCGGCCACTGCATCGGGAGCGGTCTTCAGCGCGGCCAGCATTTTCGCAAGGAAGCTGGCATCCACCCAATCGTCGGCGTCCAGAAACATGAGCCAGTGGCCGCGCGCTGCGGCAATCCCGCTGTTGCGCGCGCCGGCGGCGCTGTGCGCGCAGGACCTCAACGTCCGAAATCGGGCATCGCGATCGACATAGTCGGTGATGATCGCAGGGGTGCGGTCCGTGGAGGCGTCGTCGACGATGATCGCCTCCCAATCGCCTAACTCCTGATCGAGAAGGCAATCGAGCGCGCGCGCCAGCGTTGCCTCCGCGTTGCGCGCAGGAACCACGATTGAAACCAACGGATTATGCGCCACGCCGTCTTACCCGTGCCTGCTTCGTCCGGCTTTGAATATCGGTACCACAGCGCCTGCGGCAGCATTGTCCTCTATCATCGAGCTTTCGTTTTCTTCGGCAAGAGTCGGCGAATGTCAAAACGGATGACGGCATCGGATGGCAGCGATGCTTTTGTCAAGATCGGGGCGAATTGGGGGCAGGCAAAGAGAACTTGAAGACAGGCTGAACGGCCAGCGCTCATGCCCGACGGCTGAGATCCGAGGTCGTTGCGCCGAGGCTCACGATTTGCGCTCGAGACCCCTTTTGTGCTGCCGCTTGCCCGTTGACGGCTATCGGTTCATCCTTGTGCGCAACCTGGTCGTGAAGTGCGTAGCGACATCACGCCGTCACGCCCGCTAGCGAGGTCTGTTCCATGGACTGTTCGGGCTGTGGTTTCGAGGTTGAGGCCGGTTACGCCTTCTGTCCGAGGTGTGGCAGGCGCCAGCCAGTGCCATGCGCCAGTTGCGGCTACCTCTGCGCACCCGATTTCGAGTTCTGTCCGAAATGCGGGGCAAGCGTCGGTGCGCCCGCAAAGGCCGCCGCACGGCCTGCTCCGACACCGAGCCGGACCATCGTGCCGCCTCCCCGAACCGCGACGCCGCTTTCGAACATCGAAAGCGAAGAAGGGCCGCAACCCGTCTCTGACGCCGATCGCCGGACGGTCACGGTGCTGTTTGCCGACCTTTGCGGCTTCACGACGCTCAGCGAGCAGCTCGACCCAGAGGTGATGCAAGCGCTGCAGAACGACCTGTTCAAGGAATTGACGGCGGCGGTGCGAAGCTTCGGTGGCTTCGTCGACAAATTCATCGGCGATGCACTGCTCGCCTTGTTCGGTGCGCCGGTCGCCCATGAGGACGATCCGGAACGCGCGCTTCGCGCCGCTCTCGACATGATCGCCCGGACGGCGCGGCTCGGCGAGCGCACCCCTCACTCCGGTTCGCCTCTGCTGCTCCACATCGGCATAAACACGGGTCCGGTCGTTACCGGAGGATTGGGCATCGGCACCGCCAAATCCTATTCGGTGACCGGCGACACAGTGAACACGGCGCAACGCCTGCAATCGCTGGCCGCACCGGGTGAGGTGCTGGTGGGCGAGCTCACCCACAGGCTAACCCGGCATGCCTTCTCCTATGAGTCGCTGGGTGATGTCGCGCTTCGCGGCAAGGCCGGCAGCGTGCTCGTCCATCGATTGGATGCACCGCTTGCGGCGCCGCGCGCAGCGCGTGGGCTCGAGGCGCTCGGCCTCAGTGCGCCGATCATAGGTCGTGGTGCGGAGCTCAATAGGATGCTGGCGAGCCTTGACCAGGCGTGCGCCGGCTCGGCCCAACTTGTCCGCCTCGTCGGAGAAGCCGGTATCGGGAAATCGCGGCTGGTGAAGGAATTCGTCGCGCGCGTCGGCGACGAGGATCGTTTTCGCAACGTCGCCGTGCGGCAGGCCACCTGCTCACCGCTGGGCGAACAATCATATGGCACCTTGGGCGCGGTGGTGCGCAGCGCTGCCGGAATGATGCAAAGCGACAGCGGGGACGAAATGCGGGAGAAGCTCGCGGGCTTGCTTACCGATCTCGGCCTGCAGGGCGAGGAAGCGACGCGGCTGATGCCTTTGCTCTACCATGTGCTTGGCCTTGGCGACCCCGATGCCACCTTGCAGCATGTCGAGCCCGAGCAGCTGCGGCGGCAAATTCTCTACGCGGTCCGCACGATCGTCGAACGGCGGCTTGCGTTGTCGCCGCTGTTGATTGTCGTCGAAGACCTGCACTGGGCCGACGCCGTGTCGCTCGAGGCGCTGCGTTTCGTGATGGACAGGCTGGAACGCACGCGGTTGATGTTGCTGGTCACGCATCGTCCGGCGCCGGACAACGATCAGCTCGACTCAAGCCGCGTCAGTCACACGGCGCTCAGGCTTTCGCCGCTCAACAGTGCTGACGGGCGCAGCCTGCTGGCGGCGCTTTTCGGCGACAGCTGGGTAAGCTCCGCCGGAAGGCTTGTCGACCAGATCCTCGAGCGCGCGGGCGGCAACCCGCTTTTTGTAGAGGAGATCGTTCGCGGCCTTATCGACCGTGGTGTGCTGATGCGCGAGGGCCAGCGATGGCGGACTGCGGCAGGCGAAATCGCAACTGGCATTCCCGCCACTATCCAGGCAATGTTGCTTGCTCGCGTCGACCGGCTGCCCCAGGAGGTGCGCCGGTTGGCCCAGGAAGCCGCTGTAATCGGCCCGCGCTTCGATGCCACACTTCTGAAAACCGTGACAGCCGACCCCCGCCACCTAGAAGCCGGCTGCGAACTGCTTTGCGATGCCGAAATCATCGAGGAAGTTGCCGGATCAGGCTCGGTCTCGTCGCAAAGCTTCCGCTTTACGCAAACGTTGCTGCAAGACGTGATCTACCAGAACCTGCTCCTGCAACGCCGAACCGACATCCACGGGCGGGTCGGTGCCGCCTTGGAGCAACTGTACGGCGACAAGCCGGAACGGCTCGAGGATTTGACCGTGCTCGGTCATCATTTCGCGCAGAGCGCCGAGCGGGAAAAGGGCGCGCATTACCTGCAGGCGGCGGGCGATCGCGCGCGCATGATATATGCCAACGACGACGCCCTTCGTTTCTACGAGCGAGCTCTGACCGCGCTGGACGCGATCGGGCAAACACCGCTCAAACTGGCAATTGCGGAGCGCATTGCCGATTTGAGCGGCCCGGCAGGCCGCCGCGACATCGCGCACCACCACTACGAGACGGTGCTGCAGGCATACCGCGCGTCGGCCGATCGTGTCGCTTCGGCAAGAGTCTTGCGCAAGATCGGTCGGCTGCTCTGGGATGTCGGCAAGCGGGGCAACGCAGAAGCCCGCTATGCTGAAGCGGCAGCGCTCCTCGATGGAGCGGATGCCCCAATCGAGCAGGCGCATCTCTGGCAAGAACGTGGCCGGCAGGCGTTCCGCAGCGGAGATCACGCGCTCGCGGCAAAATGGGCAGACGCGGCGCTGGATTGCGTACGCGCCCTGACAACGGAGCATGCCTCCGAGGCAGGGCGAGATGCCACTCTTGTGACCGCCGAGGCACTCAATACCAAGGCTGTTGCGTTGGCTCGCCTTGGGCGAAACCGTGAGGCCGTCAGCCAGGTTGAGCGTAGCATTGAATTGGCCGAAGCCGCCGGCCTGCTGGGCGCGGCCTGCCGCGGCTACACCAATCTCGGCGTGCTTTACACGACCATCGATCCGGCAAAGGCGATGGAGGTCTGCCGGCGCGGTCTTGAAGTGGCACGCCATATTGGCGATTTGGGTTTCCAGGCGCGCCTGCTCGTCAATCTGGCGGTCGCCTGTTGCACCTTCACGGATCGCTGCCCGACGGAGGGCGTGCCTGCCGCCGAGAAGGCCATCGAGATCGACCGGGCGCTCGACCAGCGCGAGCACCTGCCGGTGCCGTTGATCGTGCTTGGGCAGATCCACCAGTGCAATGGCCGTCCGGAACTGGCGGTTGGCTTGTTCCAGGAAGCACTGGATGTAGCCCGCGAAACGGGCGAACCCCAACTGCTGTTTCCGTGCTATGATGGTCTTGCAACGCTCAATCTCGACCTCGACAATCTGGCCGAGGCCGAACGCTACTTTTCCCTGGCGCAGGGTATATGCGCCCAGCACGGGCTCGACCCGGAAGCGCTCGTGGTGCTGCCCTTTCTCGACTAGCCGGGGTGGGAGGTTGGAAATGTCCGCGCGTAGTGACTTGGTGCCGCTTCAACCGGGCGATCGTGCACCAAACGTGGTACTCGACGCCATTACCCAGGAAGGCAAGATCGCGCTTGACGATTTTCGCGGACAAAAACCGGTACTGGTCGGCCTGTTCCGAGGTCTGCATTGCGCATTTTGCCGACGCCATATCGCCGCCCAGGCGCGGCTTGCTCCGGAGCTGCGCGAAAAGGGCGTGGGGAGCCTGACGGTGGTCAACACGCCGATCGAGCGGGCGCGTCTCTATTTCCGCTACCACCCGATGCCGAATTTGCTTGCCGCCTCCGACCCTGAACGCGCTTCGCATCGCGCTTTCGGACTGCCCAATCTCGAATTCACCGAAAACGAGACGAACTGGCCGTACAAGGTCTCGATGGCAGCGGTGATGGATATGCGGGTCGACATGCCGAGCGAGTTGCCCGGCCCCATGAATCCAATTGCGGCTGGCGAAATTCTCGATAAGAGCGACCACTACGAAGTGACTGAAGCCGACCAGCAGATGATGGCGACGGGACACGGACAACTGATCGGTCAGTTCCTGCTGGATCGGCAGGGGATCGTCCGCTGGAGCTTCACGGAGGTTCCAGAGGGAGGGCGGTATATGTTTAAGGCGCCAAGCCCGCAGGAGCTGATGTCAGCCGTGTCCCAAGTCGCCCAATAAGAAGACCTGCGGACAAGGTGAGCATGACGCTGAACAAAAAGCGGCAATGCTTTCTGTCGCCTATGGACCAGCGATGTCCTCCCTGAATGGCTCCTGCATCGTGGGGTCGCTGCGACAGCAGCCTTTCCAAGCGTCAGAATGCCGTCCGCGGCAGCGGGGGGAGCCGCTCCACCCATCTGATTTTGGTGATGGACCAAACCGCAGGAATGACTGAAAATTGTGCCAATTGAAGGACTTCGCTTGAACGGACAAGTTCGTACACGCTATTCTCCATGTGGGGCGCTGCGGTCGAATCTGCCACACCGCCGCAAATCTGAAGTCAGCGCCGCCTGACAAACAGCATTGGCCTCGTGATGGAAGCAGTCCCAACCCGTAAGCACCCCTCCGCGCGCACCAGGACGAATGATCCGGAGCGCACGAAGGCGGAGTTGCTGGCGGTGGCGACGGAGGAATTCGCCGAGTTCGGCTTCAGCGGCGCGCGCGTCGACGCAATAGCTGAACGCACGCGCACGTCAAAGCGGATGATCTACTACTATTTCGGTGGCAAGGAGGGCTTGTATCTGGCGGTGCTGGAGAAGGCCTATGCCGATGTCCGCGCCATTGAGGCCGGCCTCAATCTGGATGCCTTCGACCCCGAAGAGGCGCTCCGTCATCTGATCGAGCACACCTTCGAGTATGATGACACTCATGTCGAGTTTGTGCGTCTGGTGGCGATCGAAAACATTCATTACGCCAAACACCTCGCCGAAACGGCATCGCTCAAACAGATCAACCTGCGCGCCATCGAGGTGATCGACCGAATTCTCGTGCGCGGCCAAGCGACCGGCACCTTCCGTGATGACCTTGAGGCGGTCGACGTACATATGGCAATCAGCGCGCTGTGTTTCTTCCGGGTTGCCAACCGCTACACATTCGGCGAGATCTTCGGAATCGACCTTGCCGAGCCGGAACGGCGCGCACGGCACAAGAAGATGATCGCGGACGCCGTGATCGCCCTGCTCCGCAAGCCATAGGCCTGCATTGCAACAGGCTCGGTTGGGCTCGAAAACGGGCGGGCGCCAAAGGCGCCTGCCCTTTCGCAACAGCGCGATCTACTTTCGGCCGAGCTCGTTCATGGGTGTCTTGTAGGTCTCGCGTGCCGTCGCGGCGGCCAGCGCCGCGATGATGGCCGTCGCCGTGGTGAAGGCGGCGACGGGTACCCAGCCAGTGGGGCCCTCTCCGAGGAGCGCCGCGCTGATGGTTGGCGCGAACCCGCCAAGGGCGAAGCCGATCTGGGTGCCGATCGCCATGCCGGAGAGGCGCACCCGCGTATCGAACATCTCGCCATAGAGAGCCGGCCAGATGCCGTTCGCGGCGCTGTAGACGACGCCGGACAAGAGGATACCGAGAATGAATATCATCGTGAGATTGGCCTGGCTGATCGCCCCGGTATAGGGCCAGATAAGCACGGCACAGCCGAGCGCGCCAAGGATGAAGACGGGCTTACGGCCAACGCGATCGGCAAGCATCGCCCAGGCGGGAATGGCCGCAAGCGCCACCACATTGGCGAGGACGAGGACGGTCAGCATCGTCGCCCGATCGATATGGATCGTGTTGACGGCGTAGGACAGCGTGAACACGCTGAAGATCGTGCTGACCACCGAAATAAGCGCTGCGAAGATGATGCGCAGCACCTCCGGCCAATAATCCTTGACCAAGGTGGCGAACGGAAGCTTTGCGGTCTCGTGTTTCTTCGCCTCTTCGAGAAACACCGGCGTCTCCGGCAGTGACCGCCGCACCCAGAAGCCGACGGCAACGACCAAAGCGCTCAGAAAGAAGGGAATGCGCCACCCCCAAGACAGGAGATCTGCCTCGGGCAATTTCGAGACAGGGATAAAGACAAGCGTCGCGAGAATGAGTCCCGCCTGCGTACCGCTCAGCGTGAAGCTGGTGAAGAAGGCCCGTTGGTGGGGCGGCGCATGTTCCAGCGTCATCGAGTTCGCGCCAGCCTGTTCGCCAGCAGCCGAGATACCTTGGAGGAGACGCGCCAGCACCAGGAATATCGGGGCCAGTATGCCCGCCTGGTCGTAGGTCGGCAGGCAGCCGATGAGGAAGGTCGAGAAGCCCATCAGCAGCAGCGTGAACATCAGGACCCTCTTGCGGCCGAACTTGTCCCCGATATGGCCAAGAACGATCGCACCGAATGGCCGCGCGATGTAGGCGACGCCGAAAGTGGCGAACGACGCGATGGCGGCGGCCTGCGGGTTGGCGGCCGAGAAGAAGATCTTCGGAAAGATCAGCGCCGCAGCCGTGCCATAGATGAAAAAGTCGTAGTATTCGACGGCACTTCCGATCCAGCTCGCGAGCGCGGCTTTCTTCGGCGCCTTGATCCCTGCGGATTCAAGGCTATGCGCCCGTGATGTTGATGAATATTCTCCTGTAGTCGCCATTCACGTCTCCTCCGGTCGTGGGTTCTTGGTTGCAATGGTTCAGGCTCCGGCTGCGCTCCTCACCGCAGCCGAGCCGAGTTCGCCAAAGTGGCGCAGCATGCGCTCGGGATCCGGCGTCACGCCGGTGAACAGGCGGAACGCCTCGACGGCCTGGAAGACCGCCATGCCGCCGCCATCGAGGGTGCGGCAGCCGAGATGGCGCGCCCTGCGCAGGAGTTCCGTTTCGAGCGGGAAATAGACGATCTCGGCTACCCAGAGTTCCGGGCGCAGCAGGTTTTCCGGCAAGGGCAAGCCTGGATATTTGTCCATTCCGGTGGGTGTGCAGTGAACAAGACCGGCCGCTGAAGCCATGTCGGCGGCCAATTCTTGCGAAGCGCGGGCACGACCAACGCCGAAGCGCTCGTTAAGCGAGGCTGCAACGATTTCCGCGCGCGACGGGTCGACATCGGACAGGACGAGCTCAACGACACCCAGCGTCATCAGGGCGTGTGCGACAGCCGCGCCCGCGCCACCAGCCCCGAGTTGCACGACGCGGTCGAGGGATGCGCCAGGCAACGCGCGGCGGAAGTTTTCCGCAAAGCCCCACCAATCGGTGTTGTGTCCGGCGCGTCGCCCATTTCGCAGCACGACGGTATTGACCGCGCCGAGCGCGGCTGCATCGGGCGAAAGCTCGTCAAGATAGCGAATGACGGCCTGCTTGCAGGGGTGGGTGATGTTCAGTCCGGCAAAACCCATGCGTTCGGCCGCCACCAACAACTCCGGAAGAGCCTCGGCGCCGAGTGCCAAGCGTTCCAGGTCAATCTTCTGGTAGACGAGCCGAAGGCCCTGTTCATCGGCTTCGCGCTCGTGCATCGGCGGCGTTCGGGATGCCTGGATACCGGAGCCGATCAGGCCAACGAGGAAGGAAGGCTGGAGCCTGGTCATGCGGGAGCCCTTCCGAGGAGGCTGGCGAGGCGGCGCAGCGCCAGGGCGTAACCCTCGATGCCGCAGCCGCAGATCACCGCCGAGGCGACCTCAGAGACATAGCTGTGATGCCGGAAGGACTCGCGGCGATGGATGTTGGTGATGTGCACCTCGATGATCGGGCAGGAGCAGGCCGTCAGAGCGTCCATGATTGCGATCGAGCTATGCGAATAGGCGGCCGGGTTGATCACGATACCAGCGGCATGCTCACGACCGTCGTGAATCCAGTCGATCAGCTCGTGCTCGGCATTGCTCTGCCTGAAATCGATGGCGATGCCGAGCTCGGCGCCAGAACGTCCGCACAGGGCTTCGACATCCGCCAGCGTCTCGCTGCCATAGATCTCTGGCTGGCGTTTGCCCAGCATGTCGAGATTTGGACCGTTGAGAATGAGAACCGAGTCCGTCACAGCGGGACTCGCGGAGTGGTGCGTGGCGTCACGCAAGCGCTGACGCGCATGCAATCTGGCTGCATGTCCTCCTCCCCAGGTATTTTTCCTCTGCCTTGGGCGTTGGTTCGCCCTGTAGTATTTCAATTGACTCATAATGTACGAACTAGTACGTTCATGTCAAGAGGCATTGAGCCGACTGCGAATTTGTGGCGGTCGCAACAGTCAAGGGCCCGGCAAAAGCCGGGATGGAGGAGGCCTCAAGGGATGAGGAAATCGATCGCGACCGTGTCGCTGAGCGGCACGCTTATAGAAAAGCTGGAGGCGATCGCCGCCGCCGGCTTTGACGGCGTCGAGATCTTCGAGAACGACCTTCTTTTCTACAATGGGCCGGTCCGCGATGTCCGGCGCTATGCGGCCGATCTGGGGCTGTCGATCGATCTCTTTCAGCCTTTCCGTGATTTTGAGGGCGTCAGCGACGAACAACACAAACGCAATCTCGCCCGGGCAGAGCGCAAATTCGATCTGATGGGTGAACTCGGCGCGCCGCTGATGCTCGTCTGCTCGAATGTCGGTACGGATGTCTCGGATGATGATGCGCGGGCCGCGGCGCAGCTCTACGAACTCGCCGAGCATGCCGCGCGACACCAGCTCAAGATCGGCTATGAGGCGCTGTCCTGGGGAACGCGGGTACGCACTTTCGACCACGCCTGGCGCATCGTGGAGACGGCCAATCATCCGCATTTGGGCCTCATCCTCGACAGTTTCCACACGCTGGCGCTGCCAGATGACTGGTCGTCACTGGCAGGCTTGCCGGGGCAGCGGATATTCTTCGTCCAGCTTGCCGATGCGCCGCGGCTCGGGATGACGCCGCTCACCTTGAGCCGGCATTTCCGCTCGTTTCCCGGCCAGGGTGATTTCGACGTCCCAGGCTTCCTGCGGGCGGTGCTCGCCACCGGCTATGCAGGGACGATCTCGCTTGAGATCTTCAGCGATGAGACACGGTCCGCCCTGCCGCGCCTGACCGCCGAGGACGCGTTTCGCTCTCTCCGGTTCCTCGAGGAGCAGGTGCGCTCCGAACCGGCGCGGCAAGGCAACACCTCGGGGATGATGCGCCGGCGTGTCGAACTGTTCGATCCGCCGCCACCCCCTGTCATCCGTGGAATTCGGTTCGTCGAGTTTGCGGTCGATCAGCGAAACGAAGAACCCTTTGCTGTCCTCCTCGGCCAGCTTGGTTTCCGACGCCTTGGCCGGCACAGGTCAAAGGAGGTGAGCTTGTTTGGCCAGGGAGACATCCGGATTGTCGTCAATCGTGAGCCGGATTCTTTCGCCGAGTCCTATTTTCTGATGCACGGGCCGTCGGTCTGCGCCCTCGCGCTCGAGACGAACGATGCGCTGGCGGCGCTCGGGCGCGCGGAGGCCTATGGAGTGGCGCGTTTCGACGGCCGAATTGGGCCGAACGAGCTCGCGATTCCCGCCATCCGCTCGGATGCGGGAAGCCTGATCTATTTCAGCGACCATGAAATCGCCGCCAATTTCGAGACCGATTTCGAGGTCGAACCGGAGGCGGCATCGCGGTCGCCACTCCTCACGCGGATCGATCATATCGCTGAGGCACTTCCCGATGGCCGGCTCGACTCTACGGTGCTGTTCTATCGCGCCGTGCTCGGCCTGGAACCTGAAGCGTCAGTCGTTCTCGCCGACCCTTACGGGCTCGTCCACAGCAAGGCGGTCTCGAATTGCGAGCGAACACTGCGGATGCCGCTCAACATCTCCGAGAGCCGCAACACGGTCACGGCTCGCTCGGTCTCGAACTATGCGGGCGCTGGAGTACATCACATCGCGCTCGCGACGGACGATATTCTTGCCGCCGCAGACACGCTGAAAATGCGCGGCGCCGAGATTCTACGCATCCCGGTCAATTACTACGACGACATCCAGGCTCGCTTCGGTCTCGATGACAAGCGTCTCGACGCGTTGCGGGACGCCAACATTTTGTACGACCGTGACGGCGACGGCGAGTTCTTGCACTTCTACACAATGCCGTTTCAGGATCGTTTCTACTTCGAGATCGTGCAGCGGCTCGGCGGCTATGATTCTTACGGCGCGCCGAATGCGCCCGTGCGC
This sequence comes from Mesorhizobium sp. M1C.F.Ca.ET.210.01.1.1, assembly GCF_004791585.1. Taxonomy (GTDB): domain Bacteria; phylum Pseudomonadota; class Alphaproteobacteria; order Rhizobiales; family Rhizobiaceae; genus Mesorhizobium. The sequence goes on along the minus strand of NZ_SRUU01000005.1, from coordinate 90,061 downwards.
ATGGCGGCTCTGGCGGCGACCCGGATGAGCGCCAGGGATCTCGCAGAACTCTAACGCGGGCTTCGCGCTGCACGACGCAATCCGATGCGACCGGCAGCGCGAAAGAGCGCCGTCGGCACGCAAAACGCTGCCCCGCCTGCTCGCAAGCCGTGATTTACATGAGGGAAGACCCCGCAATGGACCCGGTCGTCATCACCGTCGCCATCACTGGCTCCGTGCCGCGCAAGAAGGACAATCCGGCTGTCCCGATAACGCCGTCCGAGCAGATCGAGTCAACGCACCGGGCGTACGAGGCCGGCGCCACGCTCGCGCATATCCATGTGCGCAATGACGACGAAACCTCCTCATCGGATCCGGAGCGCTTCGCAGCCGTTCAGGCCGGGATCACCAAACACTGCCCCGGTATGATCGTGCAGTTCTCGACCGGCGGCCGGGGGCGCGATCCGGGCACGCGTGGTTCGGCGCTTTACCTCAAGCCCGACATGGCCTCGCTCTCGACCGGCTCCGTCAACTTCCCGACCATCGTCTACGAGAATCACACCACGCTCGTGACGGACCTTGCCAGCAAGATGCGCAACAACGGCGTCAGGCCGGAAATCGAAATCTTCGATCTGTCCCATCTGCATGGGGCGCGCCGCCTCGTGGAGGCGGGCTTGATGGACGATCGGCCGCACGTCCAGTTTGTAATGGGCGTCCAGAACGCCTTGCCGGCCGACGAGCACCTGCTTGATCTGATGCTCGGCGAGCTCCGCGGGGTTCTGCCCAGGGCCACCTGGACCGCGGCCGGCATCGGCCGTCACCAAGGCCCCGTCATGGAATGGGCGCTCCAGCGGGGTGCCGATGCCGTGCGAACCGGACTGGAGGACAATATTCGCGTCAACAAGGACCGGCTTGCCGCGAGCAACGCCGAACTCGTCCAGATCGCCGCCGAAACCGTCGCGCGCCATGGACGGCGCGTCGCAACAGTGGCCGAGGCGCGCAAGCGCCTGGGCCTCCAAAAGGCCCGTCTGTCGGCTCCGGCCGATGTCGGCGCTCCGTCTTGAGTTTCTCCGCACTCGATTCCCCAGCGCCGCCCTCGGTGATCGTCATAGTCGCGCTCGGCCCGCTGCTGTCGCACATCGGGCGCCGGCAGAAGGCGCTGGGCATCGCCAAATAGCTTTCGGGAGAAACGACAATGGCCATCAACATCGACAAGGCCGCGCTTGCGGCAAGCCCGGCAATAGCGATCAGCATCAGGGACGATGGGGCACTTTGGACTGAAAAGTCAGCTGCTTACGCGACAGGTCGATGGTACCGTTGGCTGGGCTCGAACCAGCGACCCCCAGATCCACAATCTGGTGCTCTAACCAACTGAGCTACAACGGCACATCCGCCTGAGCGCAATCCGAGGAGAAATCATTCTCCGCGTCCGCTCTGTCGTCGGCGATGCGTCCAATACGGGCTATCAGAGTCTAATTCAAGGCCTTTGATAAGGCAAAGATCGGTTCAGCGAACCGGCGTCAGTTTTTAACGGGCAAAAGAAAAGGCCGGCGGGAGGAGGTGCCGGCCTTTTCCTGTTACGAGCCAGCGGGAGGAGGAGCTGGCTGGTCACCCCGGAGAGCGAAGGGAGGAGGTTTCACTCCCCGGGTATTCATCTGATCAACATATCGCACGTCTATTTGTCTGACAAAATGCGACGTTTTGATGCAGCTTTGGCAAGTGCGTATCAGGCCGCCTTGACGTCCTTGAACGCCTTTTCGAAAGCGGTCTTGACCGGCTTGGCGACGTCCTCGACCGCCTTGGAAGTGACGGCCTGGAAGTCCTTGGCCTGCTCGACGGCCATTTCGGCGCGCTTGCGCAGGAAAGCGGTCTGCAGTTCGACGACCTCGGAGAGCGTCTTGGCGCCTACCAAGGCTTCGAGATGCGAGAAGCCGGCTTCGGCATTGGCGCGCAGCACGGCGATGGTCTTGAGCGACAGGTCGCTGGACACGGTCTTGGCGGTCTCGTAGGTCGACTCCAGAACCTTCTGGGTCTCCTCGGCACCGTTCTTCAGCTTGGCATAGGCCTCTTTCGACTGCTCAACGCCTTTCTCGGCGAAGGCGCGGAACTGGTCGGTGGCCTTGGAGGCGTCGAAGCTCGGGAATTCCACGGTTTCGATGGTCTCGCCGGTCTTGGTCGTAGTCTTGGACATTTTTCCAACCTCTCAGGGGCAGCGGCTTTGACAGAAAGCCGTCTCGTTCATGTATGATGGCAATATAAAGGCAAATTTTGTGCATTGCAACATCTTTGTTGCGGTGCACCATCAAATCGCCCGCCCGTTAACCACGAGCCCAGAGATTTCAGTCATTGCACGGCATGGCTTGTGGACCTTCACCGCGTACGCTTTTATTAACAAAGCGTTAACCGAAATGCCCGCTTCGGAGGGTTCGCCAGCGCATGCCGCCTGAAAACTACTCCTTCCTCGATGTCGCCGTGCTCGATGCAGTGCGCCAGCGTTTTGCCGCCGGCGACGCGCTTGCCATATTGTCGGCCGACCTCGAGCAGGTCATCTGGGCCAACGGGCCGGGTGCCGCGGTGTTCGGCTATCCGGATATCGAGGCCATCATCGGCGCCTCCGCGCGGCTGCCGCTGATCGCCAGGCGGCAGATCATGGCGACCAGCGGCTTCCCGGAAATCGGCAGCAACCGCGCCATCACCGTGAGACTCGCAACCGGCATGATGAGCCGCGCCGTCGGCTTGCTGGCCAGCGCGGTGACGATGCCGGACGGCGAGAAGGCGATCATGCTGGCGATGCCGGCGGCGCAGACCGGCTCGCGCAGCACCGCCGAAATCGCCAGCCGCGCCATCGGCGGCCTCACCGAGGCCGGCCATTTCATCGCCTTCGTCGACGCCCAAGGCCATGTCGAGGCGGCTTCGGAGGGTTTTGCGGCGCTCGGCATCACGCCGGAGACGTTGGCGGCGCTGGTCGCGGATGTGGCAAGCGCGGGCGACCGCATCGTCAAGCGGCTTGTTCCGGGCGCAGGCACCTCCTACCCGGCCGGCTTTGCACGGTTGACCGACGCGCGCCATCTCCTGGTGGTGATCGACGAGAACAAGTTGAACGTCCAGCAGGACGACCGGACTGCCGGCGATCAGGTGGCAGCGTCGGAAAGCGCGCCGGCCATCTCCGAAGACCAGAGCGCCGAAGCCGAGCCTGCCCGGGAGGCCCAGCCTCCCGCCGCGACCGTGGGCGAAAAGGCGGACACGATCCCGGTGGCCGCGGATGGCGCTCGGCCGATTGAAAAGACCGCGGCCACGGTCGATCATGGGCCGGATGCTGCCGAGGCCGCCAAGCAGCCAGCCGATGCCGGTCCCGCGCAGCACGACCATTGGTATTTCAACGCCGGCGGCGACGATGTGAGACGGCCGGAGGAGCCGGCACGGATCGAAGCGACGGACACCGCGGCCGAAAGCCGGCCGGCCATCGCCGAAGGGGCTCCGGCCCAGTTGCACGCGGCCCGCAACATCAACCGTTCGGCACCGCCGCTGCGTTTCGTCTGGCGCACCGACGCAGAAGGCAAGTTCAGCGCGCTGTCGCCGGAATTCGCCGACATTGTCGGCAGGCCGGCCGCCGATGTGATCGGCCGCCGCTTCAGGGACGTCGCCACGACTTTCGGTCTCGACGCATCGGGCGAAATTGCCACGCTGCTCGAGCGGCGCGACACCTGGTCCGGACGCTCGGTGCTTTGGCCGGTGGCAGGCACGGACCTGAAGATCCCGGTCGATCTTGCGGCGCTGCCGGTCTATGACCGCAGCCGCGCCTTCGAGGGATTCCGCGGCTTCGGCGTCGCGCGCGGCGCCGACGCCGTTGTCGACCCGGAAGCGCTCGGCATGGCGCTCGTGCCCAATGGCGCCGCGCCGGCCAAGCCCGCACCTGCCGCCGGGCAACCGGCGGCCGAGCCGTCGAAGCCTGCCGACCCGTTCCTGGGCGAAGTGCCGGCGCTGACCATCGTGCCGAAACCGGAGCGGCGCTATGCCGACAAGGTGATCCGGCTGGCCGAGCACAGGCAACCGGCCAACGACAAGCTGCCGGGAAACGACACGCTGGCAAGCGAGCGGGGTCTGTCGATCCTCGAGCGCAGCGCCTTTCGCGAGATCGGCGAGCGGCTGCGCAAGGACAGTTCCGGCCCGGCCGAGCCGCTTTCCCCTGAAGCTGAAAAGCGCCCCGATGCGATCGGGGCCGCAAGTAGGGCCGAGCCCGCGGCGGGACAGCCGAAGACCGGCGGCGGGAAGACCGGCGAACCCAGTCTAACGGCGACCGGGCCCGTGCAAGAAGCGCCTCCCGAGGCCGAGGCCATTGAAACGGCGGAGGCGCAGACCGAGGCGGAAGATCAGAAGGACCTGGCTCGCCTTGACGGCGCCGACGAGGCTTCCGTGGCTGCCGGCGGGGAAGACGGAACGCCACCCGCCTCGGGTTCGCTGCTCAACTATGCCGGGCGAGAGGAAGCTGGGGGCGACGCGGATGAAGCGCCGACTCCCGCGGCCCGCCAAGCCGCAGCGACCGAGGGATCCGAGCCAAAGGCTGAACGGCCGGCCGAAGCCTCTCGTGCCGACGCCGATGACAGCATGACCGCCGACGATTTTCGTGACGCGGAAGACAGCGAGGACTGGGCCGGTTCCGAAAGCGCCCTGCCCGCAGCCGAACAGTCCAGCGAAGCGAAGGCAGCACCTCCGGAGCGGCCGCGCCTGACGGTGCCGCCGCTCAAGCTTGAAGGCTTCGTGCCATCGGCTTTCTCGACCGGCGAGGAAACGCGGGCGCCCGATACGTCGATCGTCGCCAGGCTGCCGGTGCCCCTGGTTATCCATTCCGGCGATGTGCTGCACTACGCCAATGAGGCGTTCCTCGAACTCACCGGCTACGACACGCTGGAGGACCTTGCCGATGCCGGCGGACTGGGCGCGCTGTTCGCCGATCACTACGCCGACGATGGCGAGGCCGACGAAAGCGACCGTTCGCTGAAGCTCAAGACCCGCCAGGGCCAGGAATTCCCGATCGATGCGCTCTTGCGTTCCGTTCCCTGGCGCGGCGGCAAGGCGCTGATGCTGGTGGTGCGCCGTGCCGGCGAAGACGAAGCACCGGCGCCGCTGATCAGCGCGGCCAATGACGAGCCGAGCCAGCAGCCGGATGTTTCGGAGCTCAAGGCGCGCATCGCCGAAATGCGCACCATCATCGACACGGCGACCGACGGCGTGGTGCTGATCGGCCGCGACGGCAATATCCGTTCGATCAGCCGCCCGGCTGAAGCCTTGTTCGGCTTCGACAGCGACGATATCGCCGGCAAGCCCTTTGCCTCGCTGTTCGCCATCGAGAGCCAGCGCGCGGCGCGCGACTATCTCGCCGGCCTTTCCGAGCCGGGCGTGGCGAGCCTGCTCAACGACGGCCGCGAGGTCATCGGCCGCGAGGCGCAGGGACGCTTCATACCGCTGTTCATGACCATCGGCAGGCTGCCGAACGACAGCGGTTTCTGCGCCGTGGTGCGCGACATCACGCAGTGGAAACGGGCCGAGGAGGACCTTACCCAGGCGCGCGCCGTGGCCGAGCGCGCCTCCTCGCAGAAGACGGATTTCCTCGCCCGCATCAGCCATGAGATCCGCACGCCGCTCAACGCCATCATCGGCTTTTCCGAACTGATGGTGGACGAGAAGTTCGGTCCGGTCGCCAACGACCGCTACCGCGACTACCTGCGCGACATCAACCGCTCCGGCAATCACGTGCTCGACCTCGTCAACGACCTTTTGGATATCTCAAAGATCGAGGCCGGCCAGCAGGAGATGGCCTACGAGGCGGTGTCGCTCAACGACACGCTGGCCGAAACGGTGGCGCTGATGCAGCCGCAGGCCAACCGCGAGCGCGTCATCATCCGCTCGAGCTTCGCCTCACGGCTGCCGGAAGTGGTGGCGGACCTGAGAAGCGTGCGCCAGATCGCGCTCAACATCCTATCCAACGCCATCCGCTACACGCAGGCCGGCGGCCAGGTGATCGTGTCCACTGCCTACGAGGCCTCCGGCGATGTCGTCATGCGCGTGCGCGATACCGGCATCGGCATGACCCCGGCCGAGATCGAGCAGGCGCTGAAGCCGTTCAAGCAGATCAATGCGCTGAAACGCGGCCGCGGCGACGGCACCGGGCTCGGGCTGCCGCTGACCAAGGCGATGGTGGAGGCCAACCGCGCCCGCTTCACCATCACGTCCACCCCCGGCGAAGGCACGCTGGTCGAGGTCGGCTTCCCCTCGACGCGCGTGCTCGCGGAATAGTCGCGCTCCCGGAAAAGAAAAAGGCGTCCAATGGACGCCTTAAGAGATGGGATTGCTGTCACAACGGGGCTTGAGCGAATCTGATCCTCAGGGGACGAGGAACGGGATTTCTCCCTCAAGTTACACGCGACTATCGGCGCCGTCCCTTAACAAGTCCTTACCGGGGCCCGAAAAAATTTACGAATGTGTACCACTCGTGAAATCTAGGTAAATTCGACCGACACTGTTCCTTAACCATGCCGCAGCGGCTCAATCCGCCAGCTGCGGCAAATTCCTGAACAGCTCGAGCGCCTCCGGATTGGCGAGCGCCTCTTTGTTCTTGATGGCGCGGCCGTGCACCACGTCGCGCACGGCAAGCTCGGTGATCTTGCCGGACTTGGTCCTTGGAATGTCGGTGACGGCAACGATCTTGGCCGGCACGTGGCGGGGGCTGGCGCCGCTCCGGATCCTGGCGCGGATGCGCTTTTCCAGGTCTTCGTCGAGGCTCACCCCGGCGGCCAGCCGCACGAACAGCACGACGCGCACATCGTTGTCGAAATCCTGGCCGATGCAGAGCGCCTCCAGGATTTCCGGCATCTGCTCGACCTGGTTGTAGATCTCGGCCGTGCCGATCCTGACCCCGCCCGGATTGAGCGTGGCGTCGGAGCGGCCGTGGATGATCATGCCGCCATGGGCCGTCCATTCGGCGAAGTCGCCATGGCACCAGATGTTGTCGAAGCGCTCGAAATAGGCCGCGTGATACTTCTTGCCTTCGGGATCGTTCCAGAAGCCGATCGGCATCGCCGGAAAGGCTTTCGTACAGACGAGCTCGCCCTTCTCATGCCGCACCGGCTTGCCGTTGTCGTCCCAGACATCGACGGCGAGGCCGAGGCCGGCTCCCTGGATCTCCCCGGTCCAGACCGGCTCGGTCGGCACGCCAAGCACGAAGCAGGAAACGATGTCGGTGCCGCCGGAAATCGAGGCGAGATGCACGTCCCTCTTGATGCCGTCATAGACGAAGCGGAAATCCTCCGGCGACAGCGGCGAGCCGGTGGAAGAGATCGTGCGCACGCTCCCGAGGTCGTGGCTCGCAATGGGTTTCAGCCCCGCCTTGCGCACGGAATCGATGAATTTCGCCGAGGTGCCGAAATAGGTCATCTTCTCGGCATCGGCGAAATCGAAGAGCGCATTGCCGTCAGGATAGAAGGGCGAGCCGTCGTAGAGCAGAAGCGTCGCACCCGAGGCGAGGCCCGAAACCAGCCAGTTCCACATCATCCAGCCGCAGGTGGTGAAGTAGAAGAAGCGATCGCCGTCGAGCAGGCCCGCATGCAGGCGCTGTTCCTTGACATGCTGGATCAGCGTGCCGCCGGCCGAGTGCACGATGCATTTCGGGATCCCGGTAGTGCCGGAAGAGAAGAGGATGTAGAGCGGATGCGCGAACGGCAGCCGCTCGAAGCTTACGGGCTTCACGGCGAAGGAAGACAAGGCGGCCTCCAGGGCATCGGCCTTGTCGACGGTGGCGGCGACATCGGAGGACGTGCCGAGATAGTCGACGATCAGCACCTTGCGCACCGTCGCCAGCTTCCCGGCCACCGCCCGGACCTTGTCGGCGACCTCGATCGCCTTGCCGTTGTACCAATAGCCGTCGGGGGCGATGAAGACGACCGGCTCGATCTGGCCGAAACGGTCGAGCACGCCCTGTTCGCCGAAATCGGGCGAACACGAGGACCAGACCGCGCCGATCGACGCGGCGGCCAGCATGGCGGCGACCGTCTCGGGCATGTTGGGCATCATGGCGGCGATGCGGTCGCCCTCTCTGACCCCAAGCGAGCGGAAGAGCTGCTGCAGGCGCGAGGTGAGCGCATGAAGCTCGCTCCAGGACAGCCGGCGCTCGACCTTGTCCTCGCCGCGGAAGACGATGGCCAGGCTGCCACCGGTCTTCTTGAGAAGGTTCTCGGCGAAATTGAGTTTCGCGTCGGGAAAGAACGCGGCGCCCGGCATCTTGTCGCCATCGATCAGAGCCCGCTCGCCCTTGTCGCCAACCAGTCCGCAGAAATCCCAGACCAGGCTCCAGAACGCCTCGCGATCGTCGATCGACCAGCGGTGGAGCTCCGCGTAGCTGGAGAAAGCCTCGCCTGACTTCGCTGCCGCTGCCTTCATGAAGGCGGTCATGGGCGCTGCGGCGATCCGGTCCTGCGTCGGCGTCCACAAGGGGGTATCGGCGGCCATCATCGTTCCTCCCAGAGCGCGTCGCGATTGCGGCAGTTAAGCCTGATGTCGCCTGCGTCGTTGTCCCAAAACCGGCGTGGCGTTCGTAGGCCGGCGGGTCCATCGCTTATGCATACCGCAGCGCAGCAGAGCAAGATTTTGTTGGAATGGCCGGCCAGGACGCGGCGCAAATGCCATCGCAGAGCCATAAAGACTTGAAAAGCGTCGGCGCTTGGTTACACCCGTCGGGCGATTTTGTCGGCAACGGAAATATACGGGGCGAGATGCCATCATCTTTGATCCGGCGCGGGGTATGGGTGATCGGTGTCGCGGTGCTGGTCATCGCGCTCGCCTTCGCGGCCCTGCCGCTGATTGCCTCGACGCGCATCGTGCGCGACCGCATCGCCTGGGAATTGAGCGCCTGGAGCGGCTTTCGCGTGACGATCGACGGCTCACCGCGCATCGAGGTGTGGCCGAAGTTCCGGGCAATCCTCAGCGATGTGACGCTGTCGCAATGGACCGAGGCCGACGCCCCGCCAGTGGTCGAGGCCGAGCGTGTCGAAGTTGACCTCTCCGCTATGGCCGCGCTGCAGGGCGACGTCGCGTTCTCGACGGCAAGGCTGGTGCGGCCGACCATCAGGGTCGAGCGCACGGCGAGCGGCTTCTATCTGCCATCGCTGCCCACCGGCGGCCGCATCACACGCTCGATCGACACGGCGCGCGGCGTGGTCAGCGCGAACCCGCAGAAGCCCGATCTCGGCAGATTGCCTTCCGATCCGTTCGGCACCGTCGAATTCCGCGACGGCCGCGTCGTGACCTCGGCGGGCGGCAAGGACACCGAAATCCTGAGCAGCCTCAGCGGCCAGGTGAACTGGGCGGCCATGAACAGCGACGCCACGCTTACCGCGACCGGTATCTGGCGCGGCGAGAGCGTCCAGATCGATTTTTCCTCGGCGAGGCCGCTTGTGCTGTTTGCCGGAGGCGCCGCGCCCGTCACGCTCGCCTTCAAGGCTGCGCCGGCGACGCTCTCTTTCGACGGCGTCGCCTCGATGTCGCAGAACGCCTATCTGGATGGCCAGGCGAAATTCGCCGCTCCTTCTCTGAGACGCCTGCTCGAATGGTCGCAAGCCGGCATGGCGCCCAGCGCCGCGATCGGCTCCGTCTCGGTCGCGAGCAAAGTGACAGCGTCGGCGGGACGCGCAAAATTTGAGAACACGACGGTAGCGCTGGACAACAATCCCGGCATGGGCGTGCTGGACCTTTCGTTCGGCGAGGCCCTGCCTGTCATTTCCGGCACGCTTGCCTTCGACACGCTCGATCTTCGATCGTTCCTTTCCGCTTTCACGCCCATCGCTCCCACCGGCCAAGCAGGCCCCGGCGAGATCGACACCAGCTTTGCCGACAAGATCAACCTCGACCTCAGGCTGTCGGCGGCGCATGCCACCGCCGGCCCGATACAACTCGCCGACGTCGCCGCGACCGCTCAGGTCAAGAACGGGCTCGCCGTCTTCGACATCTCCGACGCCTCGGCCTTCAACGGCAACATCCAGAGCAGCCTGCGTTTCGACCGCAAGCCGGACGGCACTCAGGTCGAGATGCGGCTTTTGGCGTCGGACGTCGAGACCGGCGCCTTCGCAACCGCGGCTGGGATGACGCGGCTGGTGCCGGCCGGCACCGGAACCGTCTCGATCATCCTCAAAGGGCCGGGCAAGGCTTGGGACTCCATCTTCGAGAACGCCGATGGGTCGTTCTCGGCGACCTTCGGGCCGGGCTCGCTAAACGGGCTCAACCTGCCCGCCTTCCTCAAGCGCAACGAACAGGGCGGGTTCTTCGCCCTCGACGACGTCGCCGACGGTTCGCTGCCGATCGACGGCGCCGAGATCAAGGCGAGCATCTCGAAAGGCGTGGCGCGGCTCGACAAGGCCGAGGTCAATTCCCAGAAGTACAAGATCTGGCTTTCCGGCATCGCCTCCTATGCCGGGCGCGGGTTGGCGCTGTCCGGCGGCATCGTCTCGACGGCGCAGCCACAACAACAGCCGGCGCAGCAACCGGCAACCAGCGGTCAGGCAGCCGTGCAGGCGCCGCAGCCTCCAAACCAGTCGCTGTTCTTCGTCGGCGGCAACTGGAGCACGCCGTTCATCTCGCCGATCAGCGGCGTTTCAGGCCAGTAGAGCAATTCCGGGAAAGGCTCGCGGTTTCTCCGCCGGGCGAGGATATGCAAAAACGACGGACGCCAGCCGCGTCCGTCGTTAAATGCCTTACCCGCGCTGTGCCGCCTGCTCGTCGCGCTGACGCTGGACCTCGCGGCGCTTGTTGGCGATCGAGGCGATGATCACGCCGACCGCGACCACCGCGATCAGGATGGTACAGGCTGCGTTGATCTCCGGCGTCACGCCGAGGCGCACCTGGCTGTAGATCTTCATCGGCAGCGTCGTGGCGCCCGGGCCGGAGGTGAAGGAGGCGATGACCAGATCGTCGAGCGACAGCGTGAAGGCCAGCATCCAGCCGGAGATGATCGCCGGCATGATGACCGGCAGCGTGATCTGGAAGAAGGTCTTCACAGGCGGCGCGCCGAGGTCCATAGCGGCTTCCTCCAGCGAGCGGTCGAAGGAGACCAGGCGCGACTGCACGACGACGGCGACGAAGCACATGGTGAAGGTGATGTGTGCAAGCGTGACCGTGAAGAAGCCGCGGTCGAGCCCGACGGCCACGAACAGCAGCAGCAGCGACAGGCCGGTGATGACTTCCGGCATGACCAGCGGCGCGAAGACCATGCCGGAAAACAACACCCGCCCCTTGAAGCGCGTATAGCGCGTCAAGGTGATCGCGGCGAGCGTGCCAAGCACGGTCGCCACTGTGGCCGAGATGACGCCGACGCGGGCCGTCACCCAGGTGGCGTCCATCAGGCCCTGATTGTGGAACAGCGACACGTACCATTTGGTCGAGAAGCCGCCCCAGACGGTGACGAGCTTCGATTCGTTGAAGGAAAAGACGATGAGCAGAACGATCGGCAGATAGAGGAAGGCAAAGCCGAGCACGATCGAGGTGATGTTGAAGCGGCTCCAGGTGGCGTTCATTTGCCTTGCTCCTGGGCTTTCGCCTGGGCCTGCTGGAAGAACATGATCGGAACGGTCAGCACCAGCAACAGAATGACCGCCACCGCCGACGAGACCGGCCAGTCGCGGTTGGCGAAGAACTCGTTCCACAGCGTCTTGCCGATCATGAGCGTCTGCGAGCCGCCGAGAAGATCCGGGATGACGAATTCGCCGACCGCCGGGATGAACACCAGCAGGCAGCCGGCGATCACGCCCGGCAGCGACAGCGGGAAGGTGATCTTCCAGAAGGCGCCGGTCGGTGGGCAGCCGAGATCCTGCGCCGCCTCGATCAACGAATAGTCCATCTTCTCCAGCGACGAGTAGAGCGGCAACACCATGAAGGGCAGGTAGGAATAGACGATGCCGATAAAGATCGCGGTGTAGGTGTTGAGGATGACCAGCGGCTGGCTGATGAGGTGCAGCGACAAAAGCACCTGGTTGAGCAGCCCTTCGGGCTTGAGGATGCCGATCCAGGCATAGACGCGGATCAGGAACGAGGTCCAGAACGGCAAGATCACCAGCATCAAGAGGGTCGGCCGGATCGTCGCCGGGGCGCGCGCCATGCCATAGGCGATCGGATAGCCGACGATCAGCGTCAGCAGCGTCGAGATGGCCGCGATGATCAGGCTGGTCACATAGGCGTTGAAGTAGAGCGCGTCCTGGGTGAGCCAGGTGTAGTTGTCGAAGTTCAGCTCGCGGAAGCCGGCGAAGAATCCGGAAATGCCTTCGCTGAAATCGAGCACGGGGGTGTAGGGCGGCATCGAGATCGCCGTCTGCGACAGCGAGATCTTGAAGACGATGATGAATGGAACGAGGAAGAAAAACAGCAGCCAGAGGTAGGGGACGATGATGACGAGGCGGTCGACGAAACCTTTCGCCAGCCGAGTCGGCAAGGCGGCGGTTTCGGCTGGCGGAGAAGCGGCGGCGGCGATGTTGGTCATGGCCCGCTCCTACCTGGTCAGCACGACGCCGGCATCCGGCCGGAAGGAAACCCAGGCGCGGTCGTTCCAGGTCAGCGGATCCTCGGTGACGCGTGAGGCGTTCATTGCGCTGGCCCGCACCATCTGACCGTCATCGAGCTTGATGTGGAAGACGGTCATGTCGCCGAGATAGGCGACATCATAGACCTCACCCTCCAGCGCATTGACGGCATCGGCCGGCTTTTTCGACGAGACCCTGATCTTTTCCGGTCGGATCGCGAAGACGATGTCGGCGCCCATGGCGGTGTCGGCGGCGTTCTCGACGACGATCTGCGCCCCGGTCGCGCCGGTGATGCGCGTGGTGTTCGCCGCCCGCTCGGCGACCTTGCCCTCGAACATGTTCACATTGCCGACGAAATGCGCCACGAAGCGCGAGGTCGGGGCCTCATAGATTTCCGCCGGCGTCGCCACCTGCATCACCTCGCCCTTGTCCATGATGGCGATGCGGTCGGCCATGGTCATGGCTTCTTCCTGATCGTGGGTGACGACGACGAAGGTGAGGCCGAGTTCCTGCTGCAGGTCCATCAGCTCGAACTGCGTCTCCTCGCGCAGCTTCTTGTCGAGCGCGCCGAGCGGCTCGTCGAGCAGCAGCACCTTCGGCCGCTTGGCGACCGAGCGGGCCAGCGCCACGCGCTGGCGCTGGCCGCCGGAAAGCTGATGCGGCTTGCGCTTGGCGAACTGCTCGAGCTTGACCAGCCGCAGCATCTCGGCGACGCGCTTTTCGATATCGGCGGCGGGCATACCCTCCTGCTTGAGGCCGAAGGCGATGTTCTTCTCCACGGTCATATGCGGGAACAGCGCGTAGGACTGGAACATCATGTTGACCGGCCGCTTGTAGGGCGGGATGCCACGCAGGTCCTGGCCGTCGAGCAGAATGCGCCCCGCGGTCGGCTCCTCGAAGCCGGCGAGCATCCTGAGCAAGGTCGACTTGCCGCAGCCCGAGGCGCCGAGCAGGGCGAAGAATTCCCGCTCGAAGATGGTCAGCGACAGATTGTTGACCGCGGTGAAGTCGCCGAACTTCTTGGTCACCTTGTCGAACTGGATATACGGCTTGGCGTTCGGATCATTCCACGGCGCGAAATCCCTGCGGATGCTGCCAAGCGATTTCATGTCCCCACTCCGTTCTTTCTTGGTGCTGCAAAAGAACGCGGCCCCGGCAGCTGGCTGCCGGGGCCGCTTCTCAATGCTTATTGGCCAGTGACGATCTTGGTCCAGGTACGCGTGATGATGCGCTGTGTCTTGGGATCGTATGGCTGCACTGTGTAAAGCTTCTTGGTCGTCTCCTCGTCCGGATAGACCGAGGTGTCTTCCAGCAGAGCCTTGTCGACGAACTGCTGCGAAGCCTTGTTGCCGTTGGCGTAAAGCACGTAGTTCGACGACTTGGCGATGACTTCCGGCGTCATCATGTAGTTGATGAACTCAAGCGCCTCGGCGACATGCGGTGCATCGGCGGGGATCGCCATCTGATCGAACCACATCTGGGCGCCTTCCTTTGGCACCGAATAGCCGATCTCGACGCCCTGCTTGGCTTCATCGGCGCGGTTGCGCGCCTGGAACACGTCACCCGACCAGCCGACCGCCAGGCAGATATCGCCGTTGGCCAGAGCATTGATGTATTCGGACGAATGGAACTTGCGGATATAGGGCCGGACCTTCAGCAGCGCTTCCTCGGCCTTGGCGATATCGTCGGGCGAGGTGCTGTTCGGGTCGAGGCCGAGATATTTCAGCGCCGCCGGAATGATATCGGCCGGCGAATCCAGCACATAGACACCGCAATCCTTCAGCTTGGCGAGGCTCTCCGGATTGAAGAACACGTCCCAGCTGTCGATCTTGTCGGTGCCAAGTGCTGCCTGCACCTTCTTGATATTATAGCCGAGACCGACCGTGCCCCACATGTAGTTGACCGAGTATTCGTTGCCCGGATCGTACTTGGAGGTGCGCTCCGAAATGACATCCCACATGTTGGAGATGTTGGGCAGCTTCGACCTGTCGAGCTTCTGGAAAACGCCGGCCTGGATCTGGCGCGCAAGGAAGTTGGCGCTGGGCACGACGACGTCATAGCCGCTGCCGCCGGCCAGCAGCTTCGTCTCCAGTATCTCGTTGGAATCGAAGGTGTCGTAGACCACCTTGATGCCGGTCTTCTTGGTGAAATCATCGATGATCGAGCTGTCGATATAGTCCGACCAGTTGTAGACGTTGACGACGCGGTCGTCGGCATGGCCGCCTACCGTGAAGAGCGTCAGAAATGCCGAGGTCGCCGAAAGCAAAAGCGCTTTGCGGATCATGATGTTCTCCTTTGGTGAGTGTTCCCCTGCCGGCCCGTCGCGTTAGGAGCGCGGGACGGCGTTTGGTTCAGATTATTGAGCTTTCCGGAGAGCGACAGGCGCGCCCGCGTGGCGCTGCGCCGGATCGTTGAGCGGCAGTTGCGGCCCTTGCATCCCTTCCAGGAAGCTATCCGGGCGTCAGCGGCGTTCGCCGCGGCGTAAGCAGAGATATGACAATGTTGTCCGACCCCGGTGAGGCCGGCGGAGACACTTGGCAAGATACGCCTGTCTTGTTGTTGCCGTAATTGCAGCCTGCCCGGCCGGCAACGGGGTTGTCAATGGGGGAAGACTCCCCAACTTCAATTAGGCGACGGCAGGCCGGTGACACCCGGCCGCTCGGGGCGCGTCTGCCGCTTGAATTCAAAACCGATATGGACGAGCAGCGCGGTGACCACGACGGCGCCGCCGACGATGGTGCGCGCCGACGGCACTTCGGCATGGACCAGCCAGACCCAGATCGGCCCAAGGATCGGCTCGAACGTGCCGAGCAGCGCCGCGACGGCCGCCGGAACCAATCGCGCACCCATGGCGAAAAAGGCGAGGCCGACGCCGAGATTGAGGACACCGAAGGCGAACAGGAAGCCCATGTCGCGTCCGGAAACGGCGAATTGCGAAGCCTGCGAGGCAGCGAACATACAGGCAAGCAGCGCGCCGAGGCAGGTGGCCGGAACCATGCGCACATGCGCGAAGCGCCGGGTGATGACGGTCGCCGTCGAGAACATCACCGCGATCAGCAAGGCCAGCCCGTCGCCGATCGGCGAGACGGCGCCGCCAAGGGATTCCGAGACCATGATGGCAACGCCGGTGATGACCGCGGCAATGGCGATCCAGGTGGCCGGGCTCACGCGTTCGCGAAACAGCAACCAGGCGAGCAAGGCCGCCAGGAGCGGCACGCCGGCCTGCATCAATAGGATGTTCGCCACCGTCGTGTAGGCGAGCGCCACCACGAAGCTCGTAGAAGCGGTGGCGAAGCAGAAAGCGACGCCGAGCCCCGGCAGGCCCATGCCGCGGAACAGTCTCAATGTGCCGCGCACGCCATCGCGCCAGAGCATGAAGGCTATGAGGAAGGCCACCGCCCAGAGCGAGCGCCAGAACACCACGGTCCAGCTGTCGCCGAGATGGATGAAGCGGGCGATAGTGCCGCCAAAACTCCACATCAGCGCCGACAGGAAAACCAGCAGCATGCCGATCCGCTCCTCGCGCGGCGAGACGGCAGGCAAGGCAAGGCGGGGCGAAGCGGTATCGGTCATAGACGGGACTGTCAGCAATTTGCGGGCGGCACGATCCACCACGGACGGCGATGCTATATCCCATTCGCGTAGCGCAAAGGCTGGAGCGCGGCGTGATCCAGCACCAGCTGAAATGTAGGACAAAGCCCGATGACGGCCGCTAAGCCGCTACACGCTTGGGCGACGGCTATCCCTGGAAATCGAAGGCGCTAAGGCCCGTCACCATCTCATCAAGGCCGAGCGGGCGGGTCACGGGCGGCTCGGCGCGCGCCAGGCAGCCGGCGCGCTCGCAGAGCCTGCAGGCCGGGCCGACCGGCGTTGCGAATGCAATACCCTGCGCGGCCTTGCCGGCGGACGGTCCGGGCAGCGCCGCGCTGTAGACGATCTCGTCGCGAAAGCCGATGTCGCAGCCGAGCAGAAGCGCTGTGCGCCGCGGCCGCTCGGAGAAGGCGCCTTGCGGCCCTTCGAGCGTGCGGGCGATGCAGAGGAACTCGGCGCCGTCGGGCATTTCCACCGCCTCGACCAGGATCCGGCCCGGCTGCGAAAAGGCGGCATGGACAGGAAGCTTCGGGCAGGCGCCGCCAAAACGGCTTTGCGGATAGCCCAGGCTGCCCGCCTTGCGGAAGCGGTTGCCGGCATTGTCGACCTCCAGCATGAAGAACGGCACGCCGGCCGCGCCAGGCCGCTGCAGCATGGTCAGGCGGTTTGCCGCCTGTTCGAAGGACACGCCGAAACGGGACCGCAGGACATCGATGTCGTAGCGGGCGCGGATCGCGGCCGCATGAAAGGCCTGATAGGGCATCATCAGCGCGTGCGCGGCATAGCGGCCAAGCTCGAAGCGGGCGAGCCGGCGCGCTTCGTCGGTGCCGAGCTTCAATGCCTGGATCTCGCCCGCCACGGCCACAGTCATGCGCATCAGGCTGGCCTCCATGGCGACTTCGCGCAACTGATCGAAGGGGGAGAGCCGCTCCGACAGGAACAGGCGTTGCGAATGGCGGTCGTAGCGCCTGCGCCAGTTCGGCATGGTGGCGACCGGCAGGACCTTGACCACGATGCCGTGCTCGCGCCTCAGCCACGCCTTCAGCGCGCCAAACAGGTCATCGCCCGGATCGAGCACTGAAATGAAGGCTTCGGCTTCCTCTTCCAGCGCGGCGAAGTGATTGGGCCGCCGTTCCAGAACCTCGTGCACCTCATCGACAGGCAGGCGCGTGCCGGACAATGCGGTCGCCCTGCCCTCCCGCGCCAGGAGCTCATTGAGATCCGACAGCCGTTCTGCCTGTTCGCGATAGGCGCGAAACAGTTTCACCATCGCGGCGGAAGCGTTCGGCGCGATCTCGGCGAGATCGATCAGCTCCTGGTCGCCCGGCAGTTCGCCTGAGAGCAGCGGATCGCCGAACACTTCCTTCAGCGCCGCGATCGACCCTTTGCTCTCGCCCTGCAATTCGTGCGGGTCGATCTTGTAGGCGGAGGCCAGCTTGAGGATCAGCTGAACCGTCAGCGGCCGCTGGTTGCGCTCGATGAGGTTGAGATAGGACGGCGAGATTCCCAGCCCCTCGGCCATCGCCGTCTGGGTCAGGCCCTTGGCGTTGCGAAGCCGGCGGATGCGCGGCCCCGCGAAGATTTTCTGGTCGGCCAATCGGCTGTCCTTGACAAGATTTTACATGAAGCTACGCGGTTTGCAGTGAGGCGTCCTTTTACAATCATGACAAATTTACAGCGTCCGCCTGTCAAACACAATACAGGTTTTCCCTTATTTTTCCCGGAAATCTACGGTTTTCCTGGCTCTCTTTGCGTCGCGGTGTAAACAATGTCACAGATCAACGGCGCCGGAATGACTCAGAAGAAGGCGCCATCCGAACAGCAGAACCGATCTGGAGCAACCGATGACTGATTTTTACAACCTCGTCCCGTCCGCGCCGGAAGGCCGTTTCGACGGAATCGAACGGCCCTACTCGCCACAGGATGTGAAACGTCTGCGCGGCTCGGTCCAGATTCGCCATACGCTTGCCGAAATGGGCGCAGGCAGGCTTTGGAAACTCATCCACGAGGAAGATTTCGTCAATGCGCTCGGCGCCATGTCGGGCAACCAGGCCATGCAGCAGGTCAGGGCGGGTCTGAAGGCGATCTATCTGTCGGGCTGGCAGGTCGCGGCCGACGCCAACACCGCGTCCGCCATGTATCCGGATCAGTCGCTCTATCCGGCCAATGCGGCGCCGGAGCTGGTCAAGCGCATCAATCGCACGCTGCAGCGCGCCGACCAGATCGAGACGTCCGAAGGCAAGGGGCTTTCGGTCGAGACCTGGTTCGCGCCGATCGTCGCCGATGCCGAAGCCGGCTTCGGCGGACCGCTCAACGCTTTCGAGATCATGAAGGCCTTCATCGAGGCCGGGGCCGCCGGCGTCCACTACGAGGACCAGCTGGCGTCGGAGAAGAAGTGCGGCCATCTCGGCGGCAAGGTGCTGATCCCGACCGCGGCGCACATCCGCAACCTCAACGCGGCCCGCCTTGCAGCGGACGTTATGGGCACGCCGACACTGGTGGTTGCGCGCACCGACGCGGAGGCGGCAAAGCTGCTCACCTCCGACATCGACGAGCGCGACCGGCCCTTCGTCGATTACGACGCCGGCCGCACGGTCGAGGGCTTCTACCATGTGAGGAACGGCATCGAGCCCTGCATCGCGCGCGCCGTCGCCTACGCGCCGCATGCGGACCTGATCTGGTGCGAAACCTCGAAGCCTGATCTGGCGCAGGCGAAGAAGTTCGCGGAAGGTGTGCGCAAGCATCATCCGAACAAGCTGCTCGCCTACAATTGCTCGCCGTCGTTCAACTGGAAGAAGAACCTGGACGACGCAACGATCGCGAAGTTCCAGAAGGAGCTCGGCGCTATGGGCTACAAGTTCCAGTTCATCACGCTGGCGGGGTTCCACCAGTTGAACTTCGGCATGTTCGAACTGGCGCGTGGCTACAAGGACCGGCAGATGTCGGCCTATTCGGAGCTGCAGGAAGCCGAGTTCGCGGCGGAGGCAAATGGCTACACTGCGACCAAGCATCAGCGCGAGGTCGGAACCGGCTATTTCGATGCCGTCTCGATGGCGATCACCGGCGGCCAGTCCTCGACCACCGCCATGCATGAGTCGACCGAGCACGCGCAGTTCAGGCCGGCGGCCGAGTAACGAGATCAAGAGGAAACGCCCGAAGGGCATTTACGTCAGGGAGAAGACCAATGGCATCGATAAGCCGAGTCAAGGAACGGGCCGAAGAACAATCGAGCGCAATGAGCGTCGACCAGCAGGCGACGATCCGCATGCTTGCCAACGACCTGCACAGGCTCAACCAGTCTGTGATGAAGGCGGTGGAGGCGGGCGTGTCCGTGGAGCTGGTGCGTTCGGCCAGGCACCACGGTGGAGACGGCAACTGGGGTGATCTTTTGATCCCAGTGATCGTCACCCACCAGAGTCACAGTTGACGTAACGTCAACAATCTTCCGCGAGTGTCTCCCGGGCACTATACGTTCGGGAGACTTTCGGCTTTTTCGAATTCGGCTTGTGATGATAGGGAGAACTTGCGCCGAATTTTAGAAATTCTTGCTATATTCTCATTTTCCACCGTTTCAGCTTGACACCGCTGGCGATCTCGCGCCAATTGCGCTCAGGTTTCAACCCTGCATTGAACCAGAGCGTCCGCCCAATATGTCTCCCGCCGATCGTGACGACCCTCGAAAACCATTCAAACCGGCGGACCGCGCCACGGCTGCCCGGTTGCCGGCAGACTTCTCCAAGGTGCTCGTGGTCGGCAAATCGTCGATCAACCGGGTCGTGGTGTCGAAGATCGTGGAGAAATCGGGGCTGAAGCCGATTTCCGAGTCGCCCGAGAAGGCCGGGAAGGCCTTGTCCGGCCTGATCCCCGGCGCAGTCATCCTGGACGGCGGGCCCGACGACAAGGATTGCGACGGGCTGTTGTCCAGCATCGACGCGCTGCGGCGCGCATCCGGCAAGGCGCAGCCTTCCGTGATCCTGCTCTCAACCAGGAATGGCACCCCGGGCAGCCTCGGCCTGTCGAGCGTGGTGGACGCCGTGGTTGCCAAGCCGATCACGCCCGAAAGGCTGCAACCGGTGATCGATCGCCTAGTCGGCCGCAGCTAGACCGGAGCGGTTCGCCTTTCGAGGAAACGCCGAACTGCTCTTACTGTTTGTCTTGCGCGGATCCGGTCCGGAAAACCGTTCAACCCTTTTCCTGAAATTGCTCTGAACCGCCGCTCAGCCGGCCCGTGCGATGGTCTCGACCAGCGCCGGCAGCTCGCCAAGGTCGGCAACCTGCCGGAAGCGCGACGCCGCAACAGGCGCCTCGGCATGTTCGACCGCCCAGGTCAATTCATGCGGCACATGGATGCCCCAGCCGCCGGCCTCGATGACCGGGATGACGTCGGACTTGAGCGAGTTGCCGACCATCATGCTGCTCTGCGGACCTTCGCCATGACGGCTGAAGATGCGGGCATAGGTGGCGGCGGTCTTGTCGCTGACGATCTCGACGGCATCGAAGAGATCACCCATTCCCGACTGCGCAAGCTTGCGCTCCTGATCGAAGAGGTCGCCCTTCGTGATCAGCACCAGATGGTAGGAGCCCGCCAGCTTCTCGACCGTCTCGCGCGCATGCGGCAGCGGCTCGATCGGATGGCTGAGCATCTCGCGGCCTGCAGCCAGGATTTCGCCGATGACTGAACCAGGCACATCACCGTTGGTGACCGCGATGGCTGTCTCGATCATCGATAGGGTAAAGCCCTTGATGCCGAAGCCGTAGAGGCCGAGGTTGCGCCTTTCCGCCTCGAGCAGCCTTGCCGCGATATGCTCATGGTCGCCGTGCTCGGCCAGCAAGGCGGCAAAGCGCTTCTCGGTCATGCGGAAGAACTGCTCGTTCTGCCATAGCGTGTCGTCGGCATCGAAGCCGATCGTGGTCAAACGTGGAGCCGACATGTGCAGACCCATCATATGTAGGCTCATCTAGACCTTGTTGCGCCGCGCCGCCAGCGGCAAGACGGACGGTGCTTCGCTGCGACGAACCCGCGCCTCCCCTTCCCTTCCCCCACGGGCCCCGGCTATACTTCGAAATCCGCAACACAATCTGGTGAATGATGCCGCCTGAAAAAAAGGAAGTCCGTCCGTCGAGCCGGGGGGGACGCGCCCGCACGCCTGCCTTCCTGAAGAACGAACGCGGTGTGAAGAACTGGAAGGAAGCCAGCGCCTGGCTGGAATGGCGCGGCATCGAGGACATCGAATGCATCACGCCGGATCAGGCCGGAGTTGCCCGCGGCAAGATGATGCCGTCGAAGAAATTCACCTCCAACACCTCGCTGGCGCTGCCTTCGGCAGTGTTCATGACGACGATTTCCGGCGGCTATCCGGAAGACGGCAACGGCTTCCACTACCCGGAGGATGATGGCGACCTGAAGCTGCTCCCCGATCTCTCGACGCTGACCGTCGTGCCCTGGGAAGAAGACCCGACGGCGGCAGTGATTTGCGACCTCGTCCACCAGGACGGCCGCTCCGTCGAATTCACGCCGCGCAATGTGCTGAAGCGCGTGCTGGCCGCCTATGACGACCGCGGCCTGAAGCCCGTCGTGGCGCCAGAGATCGAATTCTACCTGGTGCGCAAGAACCCCGACCCGGACTATCCGCTGACACCGCCCGTCGGACGCTCGGGGCGGCCGATCGGCGGCGGCGCCGGCTACTCGATCGCCGGCGTCAACGAGTTCGACGAGCTGATCGACGACATCTACCATTTCTCCGAGCGGCAGGGCCTGGAGATCGACACGCTGATCCACGAAGAAGGCGCCGGCCAGCTCGAGATCAACCTGCGCCACGGCAATCCGATCGAGCTCGCCGACCAGGTCTTCATGTTCAAGCGCACGATCCGCGAGGCGGCGCTCAAGCACGAAATCTATGCCACCTTCATGGCGAAGCCGATCCAGGGCCAGCCGGGTTCGGCCATGCACATCCACCAGTCGGTGCTCAACAAGAAGACCGGCCGGAACATCTTCTCGGCCGAGGACGGCTCTGAAACGGATGCGTTCTTCCATTTCATCGGCGGCATGCAGAAGCATGTGCCGAACGCGCTGGTGATGCTTGCGCCTTACGTCAATTCCTATCGCCGGCTGACGCAGGCCGCGTCGGCGCCGGTCAACAACAAATGGGGCTACGACAACCGCACGACAGCCTTCCGCGTGCCGCGCTCCGATCCTGCGGCGCGGCGCGTCGAAAACCGCATCCCGTCCTCGGACGCCAATCCCTATCTGGCGCTCGCCGCCTCGCTTGCCTGCGGGCTGATCGGCATGAACAACAAGGTCAAGGCGGAGCCGCCTGTGCTGACGACCGCCAACGAGGACGAGATCGACCTGCCGCGCAGCCTGCTCGAGGCCGTCGACCTCTTCGAAGCCGACGAGGAGCTTGGCGCCATTGTCGGCAAATCCTTCGCCGCCACTTATGCCGCTATCAAGCGAGCAGAGTTCGAGACATTCATGGAAGTGATCAGCCCGTGGGAGCGGGAATATCTGCTTCTCAACGTCTGACCTATCATGAACTATCAATCCCCGATTTCGCCTGGCCGTTCCTGGTATGAGGATACGACTGGGCTCCGTCCCGAGTACCCCTCGCTCGATGGCGATCGGACGTGCGATGTCGTCATCATAGGCGGCGGCTTCACCGGCCTGTCGGCCGCGGCGCACTTGACCAAAGCCGGGACGAATGTCGTTCTCATCGATGCCTACCGCTTCGGCGACGGCGCATCCGGGCGCAACGGCGGCCAGCTCGGCACCGGCCAGCGCGCCTGGGCCGAGGAACTGGAGGCCGAATACGGGTTCTCCCGCGCCAAGGCGCTGTTCGATCTGGCGGAAGAAGCCAAGGCGCATCTCTTGGACTTCGCGGCCGCCAACGAAATCGAGATCGACTACATGCCGGGCCAATTGTCGGTGGCGCACAAGCGGCGCTATATCGACGACTACAAGGCCCATGCCGAGATCATGGCGAGCCGCTTCGGCTATCCGCACATCTCCTTCATGGATGCCGGCGAGACCACCGAGCGGCTGGGCTCGACGCGCTATTTCGGCGGCACGCGCGATACCGGCACCGGACATATCCACCCGCTGAAGCTGGTTATCGGCACGGCGAAGGTGGCCGCCGCAGCGGGCGCGCATCTGTTCGAGCGGTCGCCCTCGACCGGGATTGCCTCGAGCGGCGGCAAGGTGCGGGTCACCACCCCGAAAGGCACCATCTCAGCCGAGAAATGCCTGATCGCGGTCAATGCCTATGGCGGCAACCTGGAGCCCGTGAGCGCGGCGCACATCATGCCGATCGGCTCCTTCATCGGCGCGACCGCGCCGCTTGGCGCCGCATCCAAGGTGCTGCCGGGCGGCGAGTCGGTGGACGATTCCCGCTTCGTCGTGCGCTACTTCCGCAAGTCGAAGGATGGGCGGCTGCTTTTCGGCGGCCGCGAGGTGTACGCCGTCAACGATCCGAAAGACATCCATATCCACATCCGCCGGCAGATCGCGGAACTCTATCCGGCGCTGCAGGACGTCGAGATCACGCATGGCTGGGGCGGCTATGTCGGGATCACCGTGCCGAGGAAGCCGTTCGTGCGCGAGGTGATGCCGAAGGTGATTTCGATGGGCGGCTATTCCGGACACGGGGTCATGCTGTCCAACTTCTTCGGCAAGCTCTATGCCGAGACGGTGGCCGGCAACCGCGACCGGCTAAAGATGATCGAGGACCTGAAGATTCCCGCTTTCCCGGGCGGCCGCCGCTTCCGCGCACCTTTGCTCTTCCTGGCGCTCAGCTGGTTCGCATTGCGCGACAGGATCTGACGTCGAGCATTTCGGTGGAAGTGCTTGATTCGATGGAGGGCGCTCCATCTGCGGCGTGTTGCAGAATCCTTAACAAATGCAGGAAATTTCACAAAAAGGCGCACTCATGCCACAATCGGCGGGAAGAGATGCTAGTTCTGGGCGATAAAACGGGGATTTGCGCGGGCCTGCCCGCTGGAATTTCGGGACCGACGCCAGCCGCCAACTGTTTGCGGCAAGATCGAAAGAACGTCGGCCCGGTTGTTGGAGGTGGTCTGAGTGAACGAGCCCTTCAGTTTCGGCGCGCTGGGACGACAGCGCTTTTCAATACAGTTCGGCTATGACATGCGGCCATCATTCTGGCAGGGCCTGCAGTCGAACGCGCATCTTGTGATCGCGGCCGTCGGCACCGTGGCGCTGCTTGGCGTGGCAGCGGTGGCGCTGTGGCTTGCCCTGCCCGCCAACGACCGGCAGGCTGTTGCCGGCGCAGCGCAAGCCGTCCCGGCGGTCTCCGTCAAGACGACGAAGATCACACCGGTCGTCGCGAACGCCGACGTATCCGTGGCGGCCGCGCCGCAAGCGGCGCGCAAGGCCGATGCGGTTTCACCGGCCATTGCGAAACGCGAAGCCTCCATTCCCGCCCTGGCACCCAACGATCCACGCTGGACCGCTCCCGGCGCCGACACCGTGCCCGCTTCGGCCGAGGCTGCGCCTGCCCCGGCTGCCAACCCGCCGGCCCGGCAGGCCGACAAGCCAGCCGTTGCGGCTTACGCCGAACCCGCCGCCGGGAACGATGCCTCCAGCGCGTTGTCCGAGGTCGCGGCACCCGCCCCCACCGACGACACACCTGCGGCAATCGGGCAAAAAGCCGAAGACAAGATGGACGGCGCTCAGACCGCGGCGATCCCGGCAGCAAAGCCGCAGGCTCCCGACGATCAGTCGGCGGCAACCGAGGACCAGGGGAAACCTAACCCTGAAAAAGCAAGCGCGGCCGCCAACGGGCGCATCCTGCGGGCGGTGACGATGCGAGCAGGTCCAAAACAGAAAGCGGCTGCCATTCTCACTGTGCCCGCTAAAACTTCGGTGCAAGTGATAAGCTGCAAAAAATGGTGCGAGATCGTCTATAACGGCAAGCGCGGCTGGGTCTACAAGACCTACGTCAAGAACGGCGGCTGAGCTCGATCGGAAACCGGTCAGCGGATCCCATCACCGGCGAGCAGCCGTCCGACGCTTTTTGCGGGCAAGTTTGCGCTTTGCAACGAAATCCCGATGCTCCTCAAACGGCACTTATTTGCGCCATCGGCCGGATCGAATCGACGCCGAAGGCGCCAGCTTCGAAGACAACATAATCAACATTGCCGGCGCGCTTCATGCGCTTGTAGAGCGTGCGGACCAGCGCTCTCATCGTGTTGAACAGCGCCTGCGTATGGACCGAGCCACGGCTGGCCTGGATATTGCCCAGCAAGCTCGTGGTCGTCGATTTTCCGGAACTGCCGGTGACGCCAATGAAGGTCGCCCTGCTTCGCGCACGCGCGCGCCGCGCCAGATAGCGGCGCAACCGCCAACGATATCTCGTTGATCTTCCGCAGCCGGGCGTTCATCGCCCCCCGCAACTCCGGACCCCGACCCCTTATGCCTTTCCAAGGATTGGCGAGTCAAACCCGGGCCGCGTGTGTCGCCTGGAGGAGTTCAACGTTAGACGCAATCGCGCATTGCTCCAGATATTGTTTTTACGCAATTCCGGGGCGGCCATTCGCGCTTTTCCCGGATTGCTCTAAATGCAGCGTCCGCCGTCGACCTCCAGTGCCACGCCGGTGACGAAGGCGGCTTCGTCCGAAGCCAGCCACAGCGCCGCATTGGCAATGTCGAGCGGCGTCGAGAGCCGGCCGAGCGGGATCGAGGCGCGGAACTTCTCACGGATCTCCGGCGTGTCCGCGCCCATGAACTTCTCCAGCATGCCGGTTTCGCCGGCGACCGGGCAGAGGCAATTGACGCGGATGTTCTTCGGCGCGAGTTCGACCGCCATCGACTTGGTGGCGGTGATCGCCCACCCCTTGGAGGCGTTATACCAGGTCAGGCCCGGCCGCGGGCGAAGCCCCGCCGTCGAGGCCGTGGTCAGGATGACGCCGCCGCCCTGCCGATCCATGATCGGCACAACGGCCAGGGCGGCATGATAGATCGCCTTCATGTTGACGGCGGTGATCAGGTCGAAGGTTTCCTCGTCGACTCCGAGCAGATCGCCGTTGCGATGCGTGTAGCCGGCATTGTTGACCATGATGTCGATACGGCCGAAGGCGCTCTTGGCGGCATAGACCATCTCGTCAAATTCGGAGCGCAGCGAAACGTCGGTCTGGGTCCAGATCGCGCTGTCGCCGATTTCCTGCGCCACGCGCTCGGCGCCCTTGGCGTTGAGGTCGGCAACGACGACGCGCGCGCCCTCTTCCGCGAAGCGCTTCGCCATGCCCTTGCCGAAGCCCGACGCCGCGCCGGTAATGATGGCAACCTTGTTTTCCAGACGCATGGTTTTCCCGCTCACTGAGATCATCCGCAATTCGCATCGGCAGCGCGCGCCGGAAGCGACAGATGGCGCACCCGCGATTTCTCCCTTAGCTTTCGTCACATTCACGTTCTATGTTGCAGTCGCGAACGCTCCCGCAAGACATCGCTTGCCGACAAGCCTTCCGGGAGCACCTGTGTCAAGCGCCAGTATCAAGCGCCAGTATCGGGGGCACGTCTGGACCCATACAATCCTCCGCGATTGGCCCCCGCGATTGGCCCTTGATGCGACACCAAGGCACTGGACGATTTAAATCGATTAGAATATATCAGCCCACGCTACGGCGACCGGCATCAAATCGGACTGACCATGACCAGCCAGATCATCCCCGTCGACCCATTCGACTTCATTATCTTCGGCGGCACCGGCGACCTGTCGGAACGCAAGCTTCTGCCCGCGCTCTATCATCGCCAGCGCGGCCAGCAATTCTCCGAGCCGACGCGCATCATCGGCACGTCACGCGCAAAAATGACCGACGCCGAGTTTCAGTCCTTCGCCAAGAAGGCGATATCCGAGCACGTGAAGCCGGCCGACGTCGACGCCAAGGAGCTTGAGACCTTCCTGGCGCGGCTTTCCTACGTCTCGGCTGACGCGACGACCGGCGCCGGCTTCGACAAGCTCAAGAAGGCGATCGGCGACAGCGACCGCATCCGTGCCTTTTATCTGGCGGTGGCACCGGCCCTATTCGGCGACATTTCGCACCAGCTCAAAGAGCACAAGCTGATCACACCGAACTCGCGCATCGTGCTGGAGAAGCCGATCGGGCGGGATCTCACCTCGGCGCGGGCGCTCAACGATGCGGTGGGCGATGATTTCCACGAAAGCCAGATCTTCCGCATCGATCACTATCTCGGCAAGGAAACGGTGCAGAACCTGATGGCGCTTCGCTTTGCCAATGCGCTCTACGAGCCGTTGTGGAATTCCGCCCATATCGACCATGTGCAGATCACCGTGGCCGAGACGGTCGGCCTGGAGGATCGTGTCACCTATTACGACAAGGCCGGCGCGCTGCGCGACATGGTGCAGAACCACATCCTGCAGTTGCTTTGCCTGGTCGCCATGGAAACGCCATCCTCGATGGATGCGGACGCCGTGCGCGACGAGAAGCTGAAGGTGCTGAGGGCACTGAAACGCATCAACGGCAACGAGGCGCCCAAGCATACCGTGCGCGGCCAGTATCGCGCCGGCGCCTCAGCCGGCGGAGCCGTCAAAGGCTACGTCGAGGAGCTCGGCAAGGACAGCAACACCGAGACTTTCGTCGCCGTCAAGGCCGAGATCGGCAATTGGCGCTGGGCTGGCGTTCCCTTCTATCTCAGGACCGGCAAGCGGCTGGCGACCCGCGTTTCGGAAATCGTCATCGAATTCAAGCCGATCCCCTATTCGATCTTCGGCGACAGCGCTGGCCCGATCTTCGCCAACCAGCTGGTCATCCGCCTGCAGCCGGACGAGGGAGTCAAGCAATACATCATGATCAAGGATCCGGGGCCCGGCGGCATGCGGCTGCGCCAGATCTCGCTCGACATGAGCTTCGCGCAGTCGTTCCAAGGCCGGGCACCGGACGCCTATGAGCGGCTGATCATGGATGTGGTGCGCGGCAACCAGACGCTATTCATGCGCCGCGACGAGGTCGAGGCGGCGTGGAAATGGATCGACCCGATCCAGAACGCCTGGGAAAGCGCTAGGCAGGAAGCGCAGGGCTACACGGCCGGCACCTGGGGGCCCTCGGCCTCTATCGCGCTCATCGAACGTGACGGACGGACATGGCACGAGAGCAATTGAGCGGCGCCGCCTACGCCTGGAACGGCTTTGCCGACCGCCAGGAGCTGGCAGCGGCCCTTGCTGGCCACGTCGCCGCGCGGTTGACAAAAGCGATCGCCGAGCGCGACACGGCGCTGCTCGCCGTATCCGGCGGCACGACACCGGCGAAGTTCTTCGCCGCGCTCTCAGCCATACCGATCGCCTGGGACAAGGTCACGGTGACGCTGGTCGACGAGCGTTTCGTACCGCCCACCTCGCCGCGCTCGAATGCCGGGCTGGTGGCCGCCAACCTGCTACAGAACAAGGCCGCGGCGGCGCGCTTCGTGCCGCTCTACCATGAGGCGGCGAGCATCGAGGCCGCCGCCGCTTCCGACAGCGATGCCCTGCAATCACTGGCCTGGCCGCTGGACGTGGTGGTGCTCGGCATGGGCGCCGACGGCCATACGGCCTCCTTCTTTCCCGATGCCGGCAATCTTGCCGTTTTGCTCGACCCGTCCTCGCAGCGGATCGTGCTGCCCGTGCATGCGCCGAGCGGCGGCGAACCGCGGCTGACGCTGTCGATGGCGCGGATCATTGCCGCCGGCTTCATCGCGCTCCACATCGAAGGCGAGGACAAGCGCATCGCCTTCGACGGCGCGATGGAAGCAGAAGCAGACACGAAAAAGCCCATCCGCAAGGTGCTCGAGGCAGCGCCCATACCGGTAGAGGTGTTCTGGGCACCCTGATTTCACGAAGGAGCAGCCCCGGAGGCTGTGGGAGGAGGTTTTCCGGGGCTCGAAAGGACCAGCCATGACAGCCAGACGCGACATCGAAGCCATCACGGAACGCATCCGCCAACGCTCGAAGGCCGGCCGCGAAGCCTATCTCGACCGCATCGCGGAGGCATCCGGCCGCGCCGCCAACCGCGCGGTGCTCTCCTGCGGCAACCTGGCACACGGCTTTGCCGTTTGCAGCCCGTCGGAGAAGGTCGCGCTCGGCGGCGACCGCGTGCCGAACCTCGGCATCATCACCTCCTACAACGACATGCTTTCGGCGCATCAGCCGTTCGAGACCTTTCCGGCGCTGATCAAGGAAGCGGCGCGCGAGGCCGGCGGCATCGCCCAGGTCGCCGGCGGCGTGCCGGCGATGTGCGACGGGGTTACCCAAGGCCAACCGGGCATGGAACTGTCGCTGTTCTCGCGCGACGTGATCGCCATGGCGGCCGCGATCGGGCTCTCGCACAACATGTTCGACGCCGCCGTCTTCCTCGGCGTCTGCGACAAGATCGTGCCGGGGCTGGTGATCGCAGCACTCACCTTCGGCCACCTGCCGGCTGTCTTCATCCCGGCCGGGCCGATGACGTCGGGCCTGCCGAACGACGAGAAGGCCAAGGTCCGCCAGCTCTATGCCGAGGGCAAGGCAGGTCGCGCCGAGCTGCTCGAGGCGGAGTCCAAATCCTATCACGGGCCGGGCACCTGCACCTTCTATGGCACCGCCAACTCCAACCAGATGCTGATGGAGATCATGGGCCTGCACACGCCCGGCGCTTCCTTCGTCAACCCAGGCACGCCGCTGCGCGACGCGCTGACCAGGGAAGCGGCGAAGCGGGCGCTAGCGATCACCGCGCTCGGCAATGCCTACACGCCGGTGGGCCGCATGATCGACGAGCGCTCGATCGTCAACGGCGTGGTCGGCCTGCACGCCACCGGCGGCTCGACCAACCACACCATCCACCTGATCGCGATGGCCGCAGCGGCCGGCATTTCGCTCACCTGGCAGGACATTTCCGACCTTTCGGAAGCTGTGCCGCTGCTGGCGCGCGTCTATCCCAACGGGCTGGCCGACGTGAATCATTTTCATGCCGCCGGTGGGCTCGGCTTCCTGATCCGTGAACTGCTCGACGAGGGCATCCTGCACGAGGACGTGCAGACGGTGTGGGGCGAAGGCCTGCGGCCCTATGCCGTCGAAGCAAGGCTCGGCGCCGACGGCAGCGTGGTGCGCGAAGCGGCGCCGCAGGAGAGCGGCGACGAGAAGGTGCTGGCGCCATTCAAGAAGGCGTTCCAGCCGACCGGTGGCTTGAAGGTGCTTGCCGGCAATCTCGGCCATGCCGTCATCAAGACCTCGGCCGTCAAGCCCGAGCGGCGGGTCATCGAGGCGCCGGCCAAGGTGTTCGACAGCCAGCAAGGCCTGAACGACGCCTTCAAGGCCGGCACGCTCACCGGCGACTTCGTCGCCGTCATCCGCTTCCAGGGACCGAAGGCCAACGGCATGCCGGAGCTGCACAAGCTGACCACCGTGCTCGGCATCCTGCAGGACCGCGGCCAGCGCGTCGCGCTGGTGACGGACGGGCGCATGTCGGGCGCCTCCGGCAAGGTGCCGGCGGCGATCCATGTGACGCCGGAGGCGGTCGAGGACGGACCGATCGCCAGGATCCATGACGGCGACATCGTCCGCCTCGACGCCGACGCCGGCACGCTGGAGGTGCTGGTGCCGGGGACTGAATTCGCGCTGCGCCGCACGGCGGAAGCCGACCTCATCGGCAACGAGTTCGGCTTCGGCCGCGAGCTGTTCGCCGGCTTCCGGCAACTGGTCGGCCGCGCCGACCATGGCGCCGCCGCCTTCGCAAACGCGTGAGCCAGCCATCCATGAAAAAGGGCGGCTTGGCCGCCCTTTTTTGCATTCCGGCAAAGTGACCCTACTGAACGGTGATCTCGGTTCGCTCGCCGGCCTTGATCGTCACGGGCATTTCCTTGTCCTGGCCCTGGTCGGAGGCGTGGCGCACGACCACATAGTCGCCGGCTGGGATCGTCTGCTGCCAGCTGTCGCCATAGCTTAGCCCAAGCGACTTGCGCTTGCCTTCGATGTCCTTCTTCGACGAGAACACCTCGATTGAGTAGGCGCCGGGCGCCGACATCGCCAGCACGCCGGCATCGAGCGTGACCTTGATGTCCTGATTGTCGCCGGCCTTGATGCTGAAGGGCTGCTCGACGACGGCGATATCGAATGTCGTGAGCGCGACATAGTCATCCGGCGGAAGCCAGAACTTGCTGTCCGGACCATAGGAGTGCTCGACGCTTTCTCGGGAACCGTCGATCTTCTTCTTCGCCTTGACGATCTCGAAGCCGATGCCGGAATTGTCGGCCTTGTCGCCACCCGGCGTGTAGTAGGCGTTGAGCACGGCATGGCCGACGCCGACGACGACGTCTTTCTCGACTGTCTGCCCGGCGGCGAGCTGGATGGTCTCGGTCACCGTGCCGGCGCCGATCTGCACCGTCACCTTCTGCTCGCCTGCCGGCACCGTCGCCTTGGCGTCGCCATAGTGGGTGGTGTTGCCGCCGGGATAGGCGAAGTCGACACGCGCCTCGCCGCTGAGCTCCGAGCCCTGGCTCGCGTGCGGATGGATAACCAGCGTGCCTCCGTTCAGCGTGAACAGCGGCTTGTAGACCTGGCCGGCCTCTATTCTGATCTTCTGCTCGCTCCTTGCCTCGTCGTCGCGGCCGACGACGATGTAGTCGCCCGGCTCGAGGTTGGTCTTGAGCTCGCCATACTCGGTCATGACCTGATCGCCGCGCGAGCCGTCGGCCGCGGCTTTATAGATCTCCCAGGCATTGCCGTCGGTGATCGGATCGCCACCCTCGGCCATGACCACGCTCGGCACGAAATTGAATTCGGGCTTGGCGGGTTCGGGCGCGGGGGCGGGGGCGGGAGCTGGCTCGGGCGCGGGAGCCGGCGCCGCGACGGTCTCGACCAGCGCTTGCTGCAACGCCTTTTCGTCGGAGGCCTGGATGTATTTGCCGCCGGTGTTTTCGGCGAGGCAGGCGATCTGCTTGCCTTCGTCGGCGGTCAAGCCGAAGCCGACCACGTCGGCAGTGAAGTCGACGCCGGTTTCCTTGAGCTCCTTGCCAAGCGCGCAAGGATCGCCGCCGCAGGTCTCGAGGCCGTCGGTAATAAGGACGACGGTGGCCTTGTCCTCGGTGTATTTGAGCGCTTCCGCCGCCTGCTTGACGGCAGCCGTCAACGGCGTCTTGCCGAGGAATTTCATGCTGTCGGCGGCGGCCGAAATCGCGCTCGCCGAACCCGCCTGCGGCGGCACGATCAGCTCGATGTCGTCGCAGCTGCCCTTGGTGCGATGGCCGTAGGCCATGAAGCCGATCTCGTCGTCGGCCGGAACCGACTGCAGCACCGTGCGCAGCGATTCGCGCGCGATCTCGAGCTTGGGCTTGCCGTCGATCTGGGCCCACATGGAGCCCGATGCATCGAGAATGATGATGACCTTGTTGGCGGCAAAGCCAAGGGTGGTCATCGACAAAAGGAGGATCGCCGCAGCGACGCTCCGTGCCAGTCCCGCCATGAAAATCTCCTGAGTGAGCCCCCTGTCCGCGTCGGGAAAGCTATTTGAGGCCGGCTTTGGAGACAAGCCCGACAGCCCGCAAAGACACTCAGTAGGTGGTGCGGCGCTCTTCCGACGGCGGACGGCCGAACTGCAGCCGGTAGCTTTGCGCGAAATAGGAGTGCGAGGTGAAGCCGGTGGCGATCGCCACGTCCAGGATCGGCATGTTGGTCTGGCGCAGCAATTCGCGCGCGCGCTCGAGCCTGAGCCGCATGTAATAGCGGCCCGGCGTCACGCTGAGGTGGCGCAGGAACAGGCGTTCGACCTGGCGCACCGACAGGCCCGCCGACTTGGCCAGCTGCACCGCCGACAACGGCTCGTCGAGATGGTCGGCCATCAGCTCGACGATGCGCCTGAGCTTCTCCGACTTGCCGGTGAGATCGCGCTCGGGACCGACGCGCTGGCGGTCGCCGGCCGAGCGGATGCGCTCGTGCTGGAACTGGTTGGCGACGCCATTGGCGAGGTTGGACCCGAAATCGCCGCGCACGATCTCCAGCATCAGGTCGATCGAGGTGGTGCCGCCGGCGCAGGTGTAGCGCTTGCGGTCGATCTCGAAGACGTTGCCGGTGCAGTTGATGTCGGGGAACCGCTCCATGAAGCCGGCGCGGTTTTCCCAGTGGATGGTGCAGCGGTAACCGTCGAGCTGCCCGGCCTCGGCGAGCAGGTAGGAGCCGACCGACAGCGCGCCGAGCGCGTTGCCGCGCCGGCCCCAGCTGCGCAGCGCGGCCAGCACCTTGCTCTTGCCGGGGAATTCGGTGGTGAGCCCGACCGACACGAACAGGATGTCGACCGGCGGCATATCGGCGACGGAATAGTCTATCTTCAGCGGCAAGCCATTGGAGGCCATGACCGCGTCGCCATCCGCCGATATCGTCGTCCAGCCGTAGAAATCGCGGCCGAGCAGACGGTTGGCCGAGCGGAAACAGTCGATCGCCGCGGCCAGCGAGAACATCGAGAACTTGTCGACCAGCAGGAAGCCGAACTGCCGACCGCCCTGAACGGGATCGCCCATGACCGGCCGTTCAACAGGAGCAGTAAGGTTCGGCAAGGATGCTGCTTTCTGATCAGAAGGACGGCCGCTTCAATCTGGCCGCGAGGTAGGCGGAAGCTACAGTGTTGGCCATCAGCATGGCAATGGTCATCGGCCCCACGCCGCCGGGGACCGGCGTGATGGCGCCGGCGAGCTTGGCCGCCTCGGCATAGGCGACGTCGCCGACCAGCCGCGACTTGCCTTCGCCTTTCTCGGGCGCGGGAATGCGGTTGATACCGACATCGATAACGGTGGCGCCGGGTTTCACCCAATCGCCCTTGACCATTTCCGGCCGGCCGACAGCGGCGACCAGGATGTCGGCGGTGCGGGCCAGCGCCGGCAGATCCCTGGTGCGGCTATGCGCGATGGTGACGGTGCAGTTGGCGGCGAGCAGCAGATTGGCCATCGGCTTGCCGACGATGTTGGAGCGGCCGACCACCACGGCGGTGAGACCGGAAAGGTCCCTGCCGCGCACGCGCTCGATCAACAGCATGGAGCCCGCCGGCGTGCAGGGCACGAAGGCGGTCTCCAGCTCGCCGGTGCCGAGCTTGCCGACATTGATGAAATGGAAGCCGTCGACATCCTTCTCCGGCGCGATCGTCTGGATGACCTTGCCGGCATCGATATGGCCCGGAAGCGGCAATTGCACGAGGATGCCGTGGATCGACGGATCGGCGTTGAGGTCGCCGATGATCTTCAGCAGCTCCGCCTCGGAGGTCTCGGCCGGCAGCGTGTGCTGGAGCGAGTGGAAACCGCATTCCTTGGCTGTGCGCGATTTCGAGGCGACATAGACCTGGCTCGCCGGATCCTCGCCGACGATCACCACGGCCAGGCCAGGCCTGGTCGCGCCCCTGGCCGACAGCTCGGCGGTCAGCGCCTTGACCTTTCGAACCACGTCTCCGGCGACACTCTTTCCGTCGATCACTTCGGCCATCACTCACCTTCAGCACTGTTTCGCGGCCGCTCTTGCGCGCGGCCCTGATCCTCAATCCAGCATCGCGATCCGCCGGGCGCCGGGCGCGGACGGTCGAATGCAGCGCGGCATTGTCACGAAAATTCGACAGGGCAATCCCGTCAAAACGTCGTCGGATGCCGTAAACCCGAAACCGGGCCGCTTTTATCGGAAGCCACTTTTGTCGAAGGCAGCTTTTATCGAAGACAGGTCGTTTTAGAAATAGCGGCGGCGCGATCGGCTTTCGGTCAGCTCGCGCACCGCCTCGCGGAACTCGCGCAGGCTGGCCCGAAGCTCGTCGACCTGGCTCTGCTGGTCGGCTGAGGACTGGCGTGCCTCGGCGACCGGCGGTTGCCGATGGGGAGGCGACGACGGATACGCATCGTCGGATGGTCCCGCAGGCCGCGCCGACCGATAGGAATAGGAATGATCTTGCACGGGCGGCGTCTCGAAGCCGCGCTCCAGTGTCGGCGCGCTCCTGGCGCCTGCAGGCCGCTCCGAGCCGGCATTGGCCGGCTCGTCCGACCTGCGCAGCAGAAAATCGCGCAGCGACGAAGCCAGCGATCCGAAGAAGCCCGCCCGGGCGGCCCCGTTGGCGGGGGCGAGCGATGATGCGGACGCCGCAGCTGGCGGAGACGCGGCTGGCGGAGAGCTCGGCGGTGCCGCCCGATAGGCTTTGTCCTCGAAGGCCGGCTCGCGCTCTTCGGGCTTGCGGCGCGAGCGGCTGTCCGCCGTCTCGCGCAGGCTGGCATAGACTCCGCGCAGCGCGCCGAGGCCGATGCCGGCGAAAAGGCCCGCCAGCAAGCCGGCCATCGCCGTCACGGCGCGCGACGGCCCCTTGGCTTCGAGCGGCGGGTAGGCCTCCGAAATCAAGGTGATATTGGCGGTGTTGATGTCCTTCTGCTCGCCGGTTTCCTTGGCCCGCAGCAGGAACTGCTCGTAGACCGAGCGCTTGGCGGCGGCCTCGCGCTCGAGCTCGCGCAGCGAAACCAGGTTGTTGTTGACGTCGCCGCTCTGCACCTTGGCCTGCGCCAGACGCGAGGCAAGGTCCTGCTCAAGCTGCACGGAGCGCTTCAGGTCGACCTGCAGCGAGGACGCTATGCGCTGCAATTCGGCGCTGATGCGTTCGCGCGCGCCGGCAAGCTGAGCGTTCAGCGCCTGAAGCTCCGGATGCCGCGGCCCGAACTTGATCGCGGCGCGGTCGGCTTCCTGTTTCAGTGCCGCGTATTGCGAGCGCAGTTCGCCCATCGTGTTGGAGTTGATCTCCTCCGGCAAGGTGCCATTGAGAACCGCGTTGACGTTCAGCGAGCGCGCCGAAGCAGCGCGAGCATTGAGCTCGAGCGTGCGGGCGCGCGCGACGGAGAGCTGCTCGTTGAGCTTCAGCATCTGGTCGTCGCTGATCAGATGACCCTGGGCGTCGACAAGGTCATGCGTGGCCCTGAAATCCTCCACCTTGCGCTCGGCCGTCTCGACGCCCTTTCGCAATTCGTCGAGCCTGGCCGTGAGTTCATCATTCGCGCGGCCTGCCGTGTTGGACTGGAGTTCGCTGGAGATCTGCTGGAACGCCGTCCTCATCGTGTTGGCGATCAAGGCCGACTTATCGGGATTCTGGGTCGTGGCGGTGATCGAGACGACGAAGGTCTTGCCGCTGCGCTCGACGTCCAGGCTCTCGGCGAGGTTGCCGACCGCCAGCGCGCGCCGGCGCGCCTCGTTGGCAGAACTCTGCGCATCCTGCCGCGACAGGATCGAGCGGAGCATCGACATCAGGCCGAGGCCGCCCTTTCCCTGGCCGTTGAATTCGGGGTCGTTGGCGAGGTTGAGGTCGGTGACGACCTTGTTGAGGACCGTGCCCGAGGTCAGGATGCGGACCTGGTTCTCGACGATGGCGAGCGTCGCATCCGAGGCGATGACATTCTGTGTCAGGTCGCGATCGGTGAGCTTGAGGTCGCGCGGATCGACAATGACCTCGGTAGTGGCCTCGTACTTCTTCGGCGTCGACAGCGCTATGGCGACGCCAAGAGCCGCGCCAAGGATCGTCGTCGAGAGGATCAGCGCCTTGGAGCGGGTGATGCCGTGAACGACATGCATCGGGTCGATCAGCGGTTTCCATTCCTGCGCGTCGGCATCATGGCCGGCCAGCGGCCGGCTTGCATGGCGAGGGCCCGCATAGCGCGGTTCGAACGCGGCCTGCGAAGAATAGGCCTGCGAAGAATAGTCCGGGGAACGGCCCTCTTCGCGCTGTCCGATTTGCGGACGGGCTTCTCGCTCGGCCCGGTCGTCCTGGATGGTCTGTGAAATCGGGGCGGCCTGAGGCTGACCGGGTTCGTCGACGCTCGCGGGTTGCGGGTTCGACCGCCCCTCGCGCTCGAAGCGCGCGGCGCGGTGGCGCGCGGCGGCATCCTCGCGCCATGACGGGTTGGCCTTGTCGCCGATGGAGACCAGCGAGGCGTCGGCGCTGTCCTCGCCGCGCACGGCCTGGCCGAGCGCAAGCAAAGAGCGCTCGCGCCTCCAATCGTCAAGGTTTTCCCTGTCGGCCATGTCCTGGAACTTACTCTCTGACGGCTTGGGAGCGGTCGGCCAATCGTTAAGTCACGCTAAACAGGCATGGGAAACAAAAGGTTAATTTTGGGCCTCGAAACGCACAGTTTCTCGTCCCGATTGCAGCGTTTGCGGCGGTGCCGGCCCCCCCGCCAGAACGGCACGTTAAGCTTTCCACCTTAAGTTTTGGCGGACACATGACCCAGACCAGCGACATACCGCAAAGGTGGACGTTCGCGCGGATCGGCCACTTCGTGGCCGCGCGCCGGAGGCTGGTTTTCGACTATTTCTCGGCGATCAGCGGCGCCGGCGGGCGGCTGGTGTTCTCGCTTGCCTATTTCGTGGCCTTGGCCAACACGCTTTCCATCGCCGAATTCGGCATGTTCGCCACGACCTCGGCGGCAGGCGTCATGCTGTCGCGCTTGCTTGCCTTCGGCTTCATCTCGGCGCTGTACCGCACGGCAACGATCCGTCCCAACCTGATCGGCACCTTCACTGCCGGCTTCCTGCTTCTCGGTGTGATCTCGCTGCCGGTCCTCGCCGCCGCTTCCTACGGCGTCTACCTCATCTTCTTCGCCGGCACGGTGCCGCTGTCGGCCTTTGCCGCGGTCGTCTTCGCCGAAGCGCTGCTGTGGCGGCCGGTCGAGGTGGTGCTGATCGTCAACAACGGCCTTGGCAAGTTCGGCCGCGCGGCAGTGCTGGCGATCCTGGCGACAGCACTGCGGGCGGTGGGCGCGGTGCTGTTCATGCTCGCCGCGCAGCGCACGATCGGCGTCTGGTCGTGGTTCTACATCGGCGCCAACGCCGCATCGCTATTCGTCGCCTTCGCCTTCTTCTACCCGCGCCAGCGGCTCAGACTGCGCAGCGAGCTCTATTTCCGGCGGCTCGCCGATTCCGTCTATGTGGCCGGATCCGAGGTGCTGTTCTATCTGCAGATGGAGTTCGACAAACTCCTGGTTCTGTCGATCGGCGGACCTCACCTCGCCGGCATCTACGCCATCATCATGCGGCTGGTCGATCTCACCGCAATCCCGATCCGCACCTTCTCGATGATGCTGGTGCAACGCATGATGCGCGCGCCCGAGCTCTTGTCCCGCTTGGCAGTCAAGAGCGGCATCGAAGGCGGCGTGTTCCTGGTCTCGACACTGGCGCTCCTGTCGCTCGGCATCGTGCTGCATTTCTTCCCCACTGCGCTGGGCAAGAATGTCGCCGAGGCAGCGCCACTCGTGGCACTTGCAGTCTGCGTGCCGGGCTTGCGCAATCTCGTCGAATACCAGGCCGAGCTTCTGTTCGCGCGCGGCCAGACGGCGGTCAGGGCAATCAATCTCGGGCTGCTCGCCGGCCTGAAGGCGATGCTGCTCGCCTATGTGCTGACGACGATTCCCGACACGTCCAATCTGGTGCTGTCGCTCAACATCGTCTTCCTGCTGCTCTATCTCGCCTCGATGCTGCTCACCTATTCGGCGATGCGGCGGCCGGCGAAGGCGATCTGATTTTAGCGATCGACCCCGATCAACCGGCGGATGCGGGCCACATCGGTGCCGATGAAGGACTGCATGCCGATCGCCACCTGCTCCGGCGCCATGGCATCGACAAAGCGGCAGAATTCCTCATCCGACAGCGCCTCGCCGTTCCAGTGGACGCGGCAGAACTCCACCGAGTCATGGAAATGCCCCGCCCCGGCCAGCACGTCGTCGACATAGCGGCCATAGATCATGCATTCGGAGAATTTGCGTGCCGAGCCGACGACGCTGACCCAATCGCGCCCGTGCGCTTTCTCGATCCGCTCGCACATCGCGTTGACTGTCTCGCGGCGCCAGGCAATCAACGTCGAGATGTAGTCGTCGGCCGAACGCTTCGCCGGGTCGATGCCAAGCGCCGAGCCGGCATTGCGCGACCAGATGCGATGCTCGTCGTGACCGTCATTGGCCAGCACGCCGTCGCGCCGGAACAGGCGCGCCTTGCCGTCGCGCCAGAAAGCGCCGGCGTCGAACGGCTTGAGGAAAGCGACGTCGGAATCGCAAAAGACCAGCACATCCTCCCCGGCATGCGCGGCGACCGCGATGCGGCGAAGCTGCTGCACATGCCAGCCGCGCAGCGGCTGGGTCCTGAAACTCAGCCAGACGCGGCGATGGAACAGGCTGAGCGGATCGTCAAAGACGCGCAGCCAGCGCGGCAAAAGATCCCGCTCGTCGACGACCGTGCGGCGGCTGCCTTCCAACTGGCGAAACAGCGCCACGTCGCGGTGCTCGACGAGGATATAGTGCCGCGCGACGCCGGTGACGTGGCGGTCCATGGTCTCGCACAGCAGCCGGCAGCGTTCGAAATCCGGCGCGTAGCTCGCCGTCACGACCGCTGCCGAGGGCGTGAGCGGCAACGGCTCGATCCTGGCGGCGGCGTCGGGCACGAAACGGCTGTTCAACTGCGCGCCTCCGCCGGCCGCGGCCCGAGCGACAAT
Source organism: Mesorhizobium sp. M1C.F.Ca.ET.210.01.1.1 (assembly GCF_004791585.1). Lineage (GTDB taxonomy): Bacteria > Pseudomonadota > Alphaproteobacteria > Rhizobiales > Rhizobiaceae > Mesorhizobium. The sequence goes on along the minus strand of NZ_SRUU01000005.1, from coordinate 50,477 downwards.
TTCTGCTTGAGGACGCGCCACAGGAAGAGCGGATTGCCGACCACGTAGCGGCGCCACAGGCGGCCGGGTTCGATCCACAGGCGAAACAGCCATTCGAGCCTGAGACGGCGCATCCACAGCGGAGCGCGCGGCACGGTGCCGCTCAGGAAATCGAGCAGCGCGCCGACGGCGATCGGCAGCGTGCAGTGACCGGCATCGATATGGCGCGCGATCCACAATTCCTGGCGCGGCACACCCATGGCGACCAAGAGCACATCCGGCCGCAGCCTGGCGATGCGCTCGACGATCGCAGGCTCCTCGGCGGAGGAAAAATAGCCGTCATGGATGACCACGAACTTGTGCTGCACGGCGAGCGCGGAAAGCTTCACGGATGCCGCCTCGGCATTGACGCGCGTCGCGCCCAGCAGCGCCACGGTCAGCGGCCGCGTCGATGCCTGGAGGAACGCCGGGACGAAATCGGTACCGTTGAGATTGTCGGGGAAAGGCGCGCCGTAGAGCAGCTTTGCGGCGATGTCGACGCCGATACCATCCGGCAGAACGAGAAAGTCCTCGAGCGCTTCGGCAAATACAGGATCGCTGTAGGCGAGGTTGGCGTTGTGGGCGTTAAGGAAGCTCACCTTGGTGAAGCGCCGCTCGGCGACCAGCCGCGAAAGCAGCGCTGTCGCTTCGTCCCAGCGAATGGAAAGAACGGAGATGCCGAGTATCCGCTTCAGCGTGTCGAAGCCGAAGGCGGCGCGGGCGGCATGCATGTTCATGCGGCCACCTCCCTCCTGACGGCGCCGAGCTTCTCCAGCCCAAGCCCGACCGCGGCATCGAGCGCCCTCACCTGCCGGCGATGGAAGGCGCTGCCGTCGACGTCACGGACATCGGCTGCCGCGGCTTCGAGCGCCGCTGCGAAAGCGACGGGATCGTCTGTCACGACACAGTTCTGCGGCCGGTAGCCGATGCCGCGCAACGAGCGGCTGGTGGCGACGGAAGGCAGGCCGAGCTCGAAGGTTTCGATGGTCTTCAGCTGCACGCCGCTGCCGGCGGTGCTGATCAGCGGAATGACGGCGCCGCCGCGCACGAAGGCCTGGGCGTCCGGAACCCTTCCGACGAACTTGACACCGGGATGCGCCGACGTCACGCCCGACGGCATGTTACCGGCGATCCTGATGCGGAAATCCGGCCTTAGATGCGGCACGACCTTGGCAAGAAACCAGTCCAGGCCTATGCGGTTGGGCTGCCAGGTCCAGGTGCCGATCAGCGCAGCGTCGCAGTCGGCGCGGCGCGGGCCTTTGATATTTGTTGGCGCCGCGGCGCGCGTCACCAGAGGCAGCACTGCCGAGCGATCAGCGGAAGCGACACCGAGGGCTGCACGGTCCTCTTCGGCCAGTGTGAAGACGAAGCGCGCGGCGCGGCACAGACGATCTTCCATGACCTCGAGCAGCCTGGCCTCGCGGCGAAACAGCCAGCGCTGAAGGGCGCTACCGGCTGCAGCGGCGTTCTCCTCGGCCGAGCGGTGTTCGACATTATGCGCGACGAAGATCAACGGCCGGTCGCCCAGGACACTTTCGAAGGCGCCGGCAAATTGCACGGAATTCAGGATATAGCCGTCGAACGGGCCGACACGCTCGATCGCGGCGCGGACATCCGCATCGGAAACGACGCGCAGCTTGACGGAGGAAAAGGTGAGGCCGGCGAGCATCGCCTTGCCAACCCAGGCAAGCTTCTGCAGCGGCGAGGCGCTTTCGGTGCGCACGTCGATCGCGCCGAGGACAATGGTGCTTTCAGGATCGGTGGCGGGTTTTCCCGGCCAGCTGAAGCCGATCACCGTCACGCGCGCGCCGGCACGCCGCAGCGCGTCGATGATCGCGGCGTTGGCAATCTCGTAGCCCGAAGCGAGGGCGCCATCGGGTACGATCGATGTGGCGAACAGCAGATGCATCTCACCTATCCATTGGTGTAGCCGGTAGCAAAACGCGATGAAGCCTTGATTAAATGGCAGCGCCAAAGGCTGAAAGCCGAGGTTTCCCGGAGCTCGCCGGAAAAGGTGATTAACGAAACGTTATCATCGGACTGCTATCGAGGACCGAACCCACACGGCTGGAAACGGATGCTCCCTTTGCCATCGGACGCTTTGGTATCGATCAAGGGGGTGTCGATCGCGGGGCGGTCTCCGGGGCTTGCCGCCGGGACCGTCGAGGCGATCGTCACACTGCCGACCTTCAAGCGACCCCAGCTGCTCTTGGAAACGCTGGCATCGCTCCAGGCCCAGAAAACCGCGCGTCGTTTCGCCGTGATCGTCATGGAAAACGAGGGCGAGGCGCGCGAGGGCACCAAGGTGGCGCTGCCGCTTTTCGAGCGCGGCGAGATGCCGGGCCTGGTCATCATCGCGCATGAGCGGGGCAATTGCAGCGCCTACAATGCCGGCTGGCAGACGGCGATGCTGCAGTTTCCCAATTTCAAATACCTGCTTGTCATCGACGACGACGAGATCGCCGAGCCCGACTGGCTGGAGCGCATGTGCAAGGCCGCCGAGGCGCTGCGAGCCGACATCGTCGGCGGGCCGCAGGTGCCGGTTTTCGCCGAGCCGGGCCATGCGAGATGGGCCAACCACCCCGTTTTCGCGCCGCCATACGGCGAAACCGGCCGTGTGCCGGCGCTCTATTCGTCCGGCAATCTGCTGGTCGGGCGCAATGTGCTGACGGCCATGGGGCCGCCCTTCCTCGATCTGAGGTTCAACTTCATGGGCGGCGGCGATTCCGATTTCCTGAGCCGTGCCGCGCAGAAAGGCTTCGTGCTCGGCTGGTGCGCGGAGGCAAGGGTAAAGGAAACGGTTCCTGCCCGGCGCGTCGAAGCCGACTGGATCCGCGCCCGCAGCCTGCGCAACGGCGTCATCTCGACCCTGGTGGAAAAGAAGAAGCGGACCGGCACACCCTTCGCCGGCGTCAAGGTATTTCTTAAGAGCCTGGCGCTGCTTGCCGCCTCGCCGCTGCGCGGCGCCGTCAGGCTGGCGCGCACGGGATCGCCGGCGATAGGCCTCTATCCCATCTATGTCGCGCTTGGCAGGGTGCTTGCTGAATTCGGATATGCCAATGAGCAGTACCGACAGCCTGAGAAGAACTGAGCGCGCGCCGCTCAGCGCCGCGTTCACGCGCGAGGGCATGGCGACGGCAATCGCCGCGCTGCTCTTTACCGTCATCATCGTCTCCTTCCGGCCCTTCCAGCCGGCCGGCGCCGAGCTCACCGGCGATGGCGGCGACATCGTCAACCAGCTCGGCTTCGGCTCGCTCGGCGCCATCTCGATCTTCTCGCTGCTCGCCTTCGCCGATCCGCGCGTCGTGCGCTCGCTCATCAGCCCGTCCTGGGCGCTGATGCTGGGCTTCTTCTTCCTGTCGGTGATCCTGGTGACCGATCCGCCGTCTGCGATGCGCGCGGCCTCCTTCACCATGATCGGCATCATCACCATGGCGACGATCCTGGTGCTGCCGCGCGATGCCGATTCCTTTGCGCGGGTCATCATCTTCACCGCCGTCGTGGTGATGGGGCTCTCCTACGTCGGGCTCATCGTCTTTCCGCACGAGGCGCTGCACACCGCCGACTCGCAGGAGCCCGAGCATGCCGGCCTGTGGCGCGGCGTCTTCACCCACAAGAACATCGCCGGACCGGTGATGGCCTGCTTCAGCTTCGCCGGGCTCTATCTGTGGCGGCGCGGGCAACGCTGGTGGGGAGCGGGCATCTTCTGCGCAGCGATGATCTTCATGCTGCACACCGGCTCGAAGACGACCGCGGGACTGGTGCCGTTCTCGATCCTGATCGTGGTGCTGCCCAGCCTCATCGGCATGCGGCTCGGCACGCCGATCCTGTTCTTGTCCGCGATCATCGCGACGGCGGTCGGCACGCTGGGCATCGTCTTCATCCCGCCGGTGAAGCACCTGGCGGCGGTCTATTTCCCTGATCTCACCTATACCGGCCGCACGACACTATGGGAGTTCGCCGGCGAGATGCTGGCGAAGAGGCCCTGGACCGGCTACGGCTATGAGAGCTTCTGGGGAACGCCGCTGCTGCTCAACCAGGACCAACCCTTCGACCGCCCCTGGGACATCCGCACCATCGTCCATGGTCACGACGGCTATCTGGACATAGCGGTGCTGATGGGCATCCCAGCGCTCTGCGTCGCGGCTTACACCTTCCTGATCGCGCCCCTGCGCGACTATATGCGCATCCCGCCGCGCAAGGAGAACATCTTCCTCGGCGACTTCTTCATGATGGTCGTGCTGTTCGCGGCGCTCAACGGCTTCCTCGAAAGCTTCTTCTTCCGCCGCGCCGACCCGGTGTGGCTGCTTTTCGTGCTCAGCGTGCTTGGCCTAAGGCAGGTTTCGCTGCGGCCAATTCCGGTCCGCCGCCCTCACTAATCGGTCTCTTCGCGCGGGCCTTTCCCGCCGCCGCGCGACCGTCTATGGAAGAGCCTTGTTTCGGAGGCTTCCATGACCATCAGGCTCATTCTCGCCGGTTGCGGCAATATGGGATACGCCATGCTCTCGGGCTGGCTGAAATCCGGCAGGCTCGAGCCATCGGCGGTGTTCGTGGTCGAGCCCAATGCGGACCTGCGCAAGCGCGCCGAGGCACTGGGCTGCAGTGCCGCGGCCGAGGCTTCCGCAATTCCCGCCGATGCCGTGCCGGATCTCGTCGTCATCGCGGTGAAGCCGCAGGTGATCCGCGATGTGACGGCGAACTACAGGCGCTTCGGCGACGGCAGGACCACCTTCGTCAGCATCGCCGCCGGCACGCCGGTCGCCACCTTCGAGGAGATCCTCGGCGAGCTCGCGCCGATTGTCCGCTGCATGCCGAACACCCCGGCGGCGATCGGCAAGGGCATGATGGTGGTGTTTTCCAACCCGCTCGTCCTGGACGACGTTAGGCGTTTCGTCGCCGAGCTGCTGTCAGCGAGTGGTGTCGTGACGACGATCGACGACGAGAGCCTGATGGATGCGGTGACCGCGGTCTCCGGTTCCGGTCCGGCTTATATCTTCCATTTCATCGAAGCGCTGACGGTCGCCGCCGAGAAGGCCGGCCTGCCGGCCGAGACAGCCAAGCTGCTCGCCATGCAGACCATATACGGCGCGGCCTCGCTCGCCGCCGAAAGCGACGAAGAGCCGGGCGTGCTGCGCCAGCAGGTGACCAGCCCCAACGGCACGACCGCCGCGGCCCTTGCCGTGCTGATGGGCGAAGACCGGCTGACGAAGCTGCTTACGGAAGCGGTCGAGGCTGCGCGGCTTAGGTCGATAGAGCTGGGGAAGTAGTATCTGTGCCGATCACGCGAGATCGGTGTGCGAAAAATCATTGCCCTTGTAGAGCAAAGACATTCCGCGACTTTTCGCCGATGCGTATGATAGGCAGTCGGCGAGGTTGAGTTGAACCGGATGACCGCGACCCTTGCCATAGTCTGCAAAGGCCTGGATCGCGAGTTTCGCGTCGCCGCTTTCAATCGGGACGACTTCGATTTCGGCCTGGCGAAGAAAGGCCTCGATCGCTGTTTCCGCAATGAGCGGCTCCACCGCAAGCAGCGTGGAAAGCCGCATAGCTGCTTCGAGCACGACCAGCGGGGACGTTATTCTCCTCGCCGCTTGTCCTATCTTGCCGCTCCAGTCAGCGGCGTCTTCTTCGTCCGCCAAGATGGCGACCACCACGGAGGTGCCGACGAACATTAAGAATGGCCCCACATCTCGTCGATTTCGTCCTTGCTCAAGGCCCTCCCACCGGCACCTGCCTTGGATTTCAGTTCTTGTGCTATGGCCGCCAAGCGCTCAGCGAGCGGGATTTGTTCGCGTTCGCGTTGCAGCTCAGACTCGAGTGCTTCGATGACCGCTTCGGTCATTGAGATTTTGCGCTTTTCGGCGAGTTGCCGGGCGAGTTCCCTCGCCCGGGGATCCCTGATTTGGAGATTCATCTGAACGACCTCGCGTCCTTTGTCACTACAATATAGTAGGCCTGTCATGACAAAGCCAGTGCCGCTGCGGGAATAGGAGTCCTGAGCGGTCAGGCGCCGTACAACATCTCATCCTGCAAGCGGCGCAAAGCAAATAGTCTGGTCGTCTGATCAGGTTCAGCGTTGTCGCTGGTCAGCAGCTCGCCTTTCCTGACCGGCTTCAGCACCTTGCCGCCTTCCAGCAGCCCGACCGGCAGGGCGCGGCTGGCGCGCGCCTCGGCGATCGTCATGGTCCAGGAGCGATAGCAGGTCTCGCCGATGGCGTCGAAGGTCTCGCCGGCGACGAGATCGCGCTTGGCGACCGCGCAGACCTCGGCCACCGGCCTCGGCAGCGGCACCATGTCGGGCCTGCCATAGAGCATGATGCGAGCCGCCGTCAGCGGCACTTCCAGCGAAGTCAGGTGGTATGGCCTGAAGAAGCTGTAGTAAGGGCCGTGGCCGACATGGAGGTCGTCCATGCGCTCGACGACGCGCGGATGGGTGGCCTCGACGACGACGAAAACGCCGGGCGCCACGCCCTTGCCTATGGTGTAGTCGACGACGCCCTTCTTCGACAGGATGCCGCCGTCCTCGCGCGGGATGAGCACCTTGGCCAGTTGGTCGCGATCGGCCTTGGGGCCGTGCATGCCCGCGACATCGGGCACCAGGCCGGTGGCATTGGCGATGGCGCACATCTCGACCATGGTCTTGGAGCCGTCGACGAACTCGACCAGCATGCGCGGATTCATGTTCCGGCGCAGCGCTTCCTCGCGATAGTCGTCAGGAACGGCATCGTGGTTGAGCGGGTTGTTCTTGCCCTTGCCGGCAGAGACGATGGTGTAGCCGAGCGCCGAGGCGAACTCGATCAGCTCCATGCAGCTCGACGGCTCGTCGCCGGCGCCGACCGAATAGACGACGCCGAGCCGATCAGCCTGCTGCTTGAGGTAACAGCCGATGGTGACGTCGGCCTCGACATTCATCATCACCAGATGCTTGCCATGCTCCATGGCCATCAGGTCGAAATCGGCGGCGACGCCTGGCTTTCCCGTGGCATCGATGACGACGTCGATCAGCGGGTTGGTGACCAGCAACTCGTTCGAGGTGATGGCGATCCTGCCGCTCTCGATCGCCTGGCTGACCTTGGACGCGGTCTCGGACTCGGCAGCCATCGCATCGTCGCCATAGGCGATGCGAATCGCGTCGCGGGCCGTGTGCGGGCGGCGCGTGGAGATGGCCGCAACCGAAATGCCCGGCATCAGCATGCCCTGGGTCACCAAATCGGTGCCCATCTCGCCGGAGCCGATAACGCCGATGCGCACTGGACGGCCCTCGGCTGCGCGCCGGGCGAGATCGCGGGCAAGCCCGGTCAGGGCGACATTTGTCATACAAGAACGTCCATGCTTTGGTTCAGCCCGCAATACAGGGAACGCTTCTCCTTTGCCAACAAAACCAGCCAAGCGCGTGGCATTTTCGCCGACATGCGTTGCAGAACCGGAGCAGATTTTACGCGCCTATCCACAGCCTTCGGGCCTTCGCGGCATGGTGGGCTCGAGCCTCCGGGGCGAAAGCTGGCTTTCCGAAGGAACGAGATGGCAAAGCTCACGCCAAAATCCGATTTTGCCGGCAAAGCGGCGCTGGTTGCCGGCGCCTTCGGGCGATTCCTCCGCGCGCTTGCAATTCGTGAAGAAAACTCCTGATTGCAGTCGATTTTGGCCAAACCGCGATCCGGGCGGGCACCGTTTCTGTGCCATTTTTGCTACATCCGACAGGACTAATGGCTCGAATCCTCGCTTTTGGGCGCCTCTAAATCATTAAGCGCTCACATCTTCGGAAAATCTGCTAGATACTGCTCGAAAGCTCCGGTGGCAGGCTTGGGCAAATAAGCGCCAACAAAAACAAGAAGGCGCGGGGATCACGGGGTAGAAATGACCAGGACGGGTAAAGTGACCGTCGGCTGGCGCGTTGCGCTTGCCATGACGGTGTCGATGCTTTCTTGCGGGAGCGCAAGCGCACTAACGCTCAAGGAAGCCGTTGCGGTTGCCGTGGAGTCCAATCCTGAGATTGGGCAGGCGATCGAAAACCGCGAAGCCATCGAATTCGAGCTGCGCCAGGCAAAAGGCCTCTATCTTCCCAGCGTCGATCTGGAAGCGTCGACAGGCGTTCGCCGCCTGGACAATTCTTCCCGGCGCGCGCTCGATGAGCAGCACGACGCGCTTTATCCGAACGAGGCCGACCTCACCGTTTCGCAGACGCTTTATGACAGCGGCGCAAGACGGGCCGAATTGAACCGTCAGGCCTCGCGCGTCGACGGCGCTTCCTTCAGGGTGCTGGAGCGGTCCGAGTTCATCGGGCTTGCCGTGGTCCAGGACTATCTCGAATACATGCTGCAGGCGTCGATCGTCACTGAGGCGAAGAAGAACCTCGCCTTCCATCAGTCCATACTCGGCGACATCAAGCAGGGCATCGCGGGCGGCGCGCTCAACGATGCCGACCGGCAGCAGGCCGAGGAGCGGCTTTACGCCGCGAAGGCGCGGATGCAGGAGGCGACGGAGGAACTGGAGGCGGCCAAGATCCGCTTCTTCAAGAATGTCGGCAAGCCGCTGACCAATCCGTCGCGGCCGGCCGATGTGGCCGGCGCGCTGCCGCGCTCGCTCGATGACGCGATCGGGCTTGCCAGGCAGAACAATCCGCGCGTCCATATGGCCAACAGCGACATCGACGCGGCGGCTTCGCTGGTCGACGCCGCGCGGGCGAAATTCGGCCCCACGATCACCGCCGAGGGCGTCGCGCGGGGTGGATATGACATCGACGGCGACGATGGCGACACAAGCGACCTGCAGGCGCGCGTCGTTCTGCGCTGGAACCTTTATCGCGGCGGCATCGACAAGGCCAACGAGCAGGAGCAGATCCGCCGCACCAGCGAGCAGCGTCTTGCGCTGCACCAGGTCCTGCGCGAGATCGAGGAAGCCGTGCGCACATCGTGGGACCGCCGCTTCCGCCAGGCCGAACTTGCACAGACGCTGCGGCTGCAGGCCGCCACCAACGAAAAGCTGGTTGCGTCCTACCGCGAGCAGTTCAAGGTCGGACAGCGCTCGCTGCTCGACGTGCTCGATGCGCAGAACACGCGTTTCAACACCGCAACGCTGGCCGATACCTCGTCCTATGCGTCGCTGTTTGCCGAATACCGGCTGCTGGCTGCGACCGGGGAATTGCTGAAGACGCTGAACATCCAGCCGGCCAAGCAATCGGCAGCCTACGCACGAACGGAATTCGGCGTGCCGGAAACGGCCGATACCGAAACCTATGCGCGCACGCCGTCGGAGCAGAAGAACGATCTGCCGTTCGACATCCTCGCGCCGGTCAGGAAGAAGCAGCCGATGTAAGTATCGATCTCAGGTCCTTCGGGGCGGATCGTGAACCAGCAACCTAATATCGTCTCGCCTAAGGAGGCTTTCAAAGCCTGCTTCTCGGCGATTGCCGCCTATCTCGGCCGGCCGAGCGCGGAGACCGTGCTGTTTGCCGGGGTGCCGATTTCGGACACGCGCATCGAGCCGGACGACATCAGGCACCTCGCCGAACGCATCGGCCTCGAGACCCAGGCGTTCAGCCATCGCGATTTCGTGCGCGGCCGCGTCGACCTTCCGGCTATCGTCTTCCGCGCCAGCCAGTCGCCGGTTGCGCTGCTCGCCGAGACCGAGACCGGCCAATATCTGACGGCGCCGCAGGAAAACGGTCGCACAACGATCAGCAAATCGGAGCTCGCCGAGAGCTATATCAGCGGCGGCGCCTCGTTCTCGATCACCTATGCCAACACCGCCGAGGAGATGGCGGTCGGCACGGCGCCGAGGATCGAAAGGCGCCATTGGCTGACCGGAACCATGGGGGCGTTCTGGCGCACCTATTCAAAGGTCGTGATGTCTGCGGTCTTCATCAACCTCTTGGCGATCGCCTCGCCGATCTTCACCATGAACGTCTACGACCGCATCCTGCCGAACAAGGCGATGTCGACGCTCTGGGTGCTGGCGCTCGGGATCGGCGCGGCCATCCTGTTCGACCTGCTCTTGAAAACGGCCCGCGCCTCGCTCATCGACTATGCCGGGCGCAAGGCGGATCTCAGGATTTCCTATCTGCTGTTCGAAAAGGTGCTCAACTCGTCGCTGTCGGTGCGGCCGGGTTCGACCGGCGAATATGCGAACCGCGTCACGCAATACGAGTTCGTGCGCGAGTTCTTCACCTCGAACACCATCAGTGTGTTCATTGACACGGTTTTCGTCTTCGTCTTCTTGGCTGTCATCTACGCCATTGGCGGCTGGCTGGTGATCATACCGGCTCTTGCCTTCGTGATCGCCGTCATAGTCGGGCTGGTGACACAGCGGCGCATCGGCAAAAGGGTCGCCGCTTCGATGAACGAGGCAGCGCAGCGCCAGGCACTGCTGGTCGAATCCATCTCCACGCTGGAGACGATCAAGTCGCTGCGCGCCGAGGCCTACCTGCTGCGCAAATGGGGCGAGCACTCCAAGAACGCGGCCAACACGTCGGAAAAGATCAAGGAGCTTTCGGCTGCCGCCGGCAACATCACCGGCGCCATCCAGCAATTCGTGACCGTCGCCCTGGTGGTTGCCGGCGCCTACGCCTTCTCGGAAGGCCAGGTTTCGACGGGAGCGATCATCGGCACCGTCATGCTGGCGGGCCGTGCAGTCGCGCCGCTCGGCCAGATCGCCATCACGCTCTCGCGCTTCCGGCAGGCAATGCTGTCGCTCAGGATCATCAACACGATCATGTCGCAACCGGAGGACCGGCCCGACACGGTCGGCTTCGTCAACCGGCCGATCCGCAGCGGCGCGATGGTCTTCAAGAATGTCGGCTTTGCCTATCCGGGCACCGAAAACGAGGTTCTGCAGGGGCTCAACATTGCGATTCGGCCTGGTGAACGCGTCGGCATCATCGGCCGCATCGGCTCCGGCAAGACCACGATGGGTCGCCTGATCGGCAGGCTCTTTCTGCCGACTGCCGGAGAGCTGCTCATCGACGGCATCGACATCCGCCAATACCACCCGTCGGAAGTCCGCGCCGCGGTCGGCATCGTCGCGCAGGCCGGCGACCTGTTTTCGGGCACCATCAAGGAAAACCTTTTGATGGCCGCTCCGGAAGCGACCGACGAGGAGATCGTCGATGCGGCGAAAGCGGCCGGCGTCGATGACTTCGTCTCGCGCCATCCGCGCGGCTACGACATGAATGTCGGCGAGCGCGGCACCAATCTCTCGGGCGGCCAGAGGCAAGCTGTGGCGATCGCGCGGCTGCTCCTGACCAAGCCGAAGATCGTCTTCCTGGACGAGCCGTCGGGTTCGATGGATCTCGCCTCGGAACGGCAGTTGATCAAGCAGCTCAAGGTCGCATTCGACCGCAAGACGACGCTGATCGTGTCGACCCACCGCTACAGCATGCTGGAACTGGTCGACCGCCTCATCGTCATCGAGCAGGGCCGCGTGGTCGCGGACGGAGCGAAGGAACAAGTGATCCAGGCATTGCAAAAGGCGAATGCCTGACCGGGGTACGTTGGGGAATGTTTGCAAGGGAAGATCGGCCGCCGCTTTTCGCATCGGCGTCCGTCTACATCATAGGGGCACTGTTCGTGGCCTTCACCGCCTGGGCATCCTTTGCCGAGGTCGATGAGATTGCGCGCGGCGACGGCAAGGTCATTCCCGCCTCCAAGACGCAGATCATCCAGGCGAGCGAAGCCGGCGTCGTGCAGGAAATCGCGGTCAAGATCGGCCAGACCGTCAGGAAGAACGACCTGATCATCCGCCTCGACAACACGGGCAACACTTCGAGCCTAGGCGAGGAGCAGGCCAAGGCCCGCGCCCTGCAGGCGCGCATCGCCAGGCTTAAATACGAGCAGGGCGGCAACCTCGAGGGCGCCTTCCCCTGTCCGTCCGACATCCAGAAGGCGGCCCCGGAAATCTGCGACAACGAGCAGAAGCTGCTCGTTGCCCGCCGCGACAACTTCCAAGTGAAGCTGTCGGTGCTGAAGTCGCGTCTCGATCAGCGCGAGAAGGAGCTGGACGAGGCCACCGCCAATTCCGACCGCCTGTCCAAGAGCCTCGCCGTCAGCGACCAGGAAACGGCGCTGGTCGAATCGATGGTCAAGAAGGGCCTGATGGCCAGGACCGAGCAGATTCGCGTCGAACGCGAGCAGACCGATCTCCGCGGGCAGCTCAACCTTGCCGGAGAGACCATCAAGAAGAGCAAGGCGGCCATCACCGAGGCGCAGCTTCAAGTCGACGAGCTCGGCCTGCAATTGCAGCAGGAAGCATTGAGCGACTTGACGCAGGCGCTGGCGGACCTCTCGGTGGTGGACGAAACCATCCGCGGCGCCACCGACAAGGTGGCGCGCACCGACATCCGCTCGCCCGTCGACGGCATCGTCAACACGCTCGATGTCAATACGCTCGGCGCCTTCGTGCAGCCGGGCGCCGTCGTTGCCGGCATCGTGCCGACCTCGGAAACGCTGCTGGTCGAGGCGCGGGTCTCGCCGCGCGACGTCGCCTTCATCCAGCCTGAGCAGGACGCGCTGATCAAGGTCACGGCCTATGATTTCTCGATCTTCGGCGGCATCGAGGGCAAGGTCTCGAACATCACCGCTGACAGCCTGGTCGACCAGAAGACGGGCGAGCCCTATTACCAGGTGCGCGTCGCGACCGAGAAATCCACGCTGCAAAGGAACGGCAAGAGCTACTCGATCATCCCCGGCATGATCTGCTCCGTCGATATCAAGACCGGGCGCAAGACGATCCTCAGCTACCTTTTGAAGCCCATCAACAAAGCGCGTCAGGAGGCGATGAGTGAGCGATAGCGCCGCACGCCCCGCGACCCCGCGCGACCGGCTGCTGCCGTCGCTCGCGGCCGAGGATTTCGGCCCGGAGTTCCGCGTCGTGGCGCGTGGCGGCGTGCGCCGCGGCATCCGGCTGGAGCGCGCCTTCTGGGCATCGCTGAAGCACATGGCCGAAAGCCGCAAATGCACGATCGGCATGCTGGTCGAGGAGATCGCCGAAAATCATCCCGACCAGGGCAATCTCACCTCGGCGATTCGGGTCGCGTGCATGCGCGGCCTCGCCGAGGAAAGCATGGAGCTGCGCAAGCTCGCCTCGATCCGGACGATCAACGCAATCCTGATCGCCTGCCCCTCGCCCGCCTTCGCGCTGTCGTCGGCGAAGAAGATCCTGACCTTCAACACGTCCTTCCAGCAGCTGGTCAGGCGGCAACTGCCGAACGCACCGGGCGAGGACGGCCGGCAGGACCTCAAGCTGGCGCTGGACCTCAACGTCACCGACATTTTTGCCCGGCTCGACGCCAATAGCGACACGCCCATCACCACCGGGTTCGTCATCGGCGCTGGCGAACGCCGCTACCGGGGCCAGCTCAGCGCCGTGCGCGCGCCGGTCACCGAGTCGGAGCTTTTGATGGCGTTCGTCTTCAACGGGTAGCTGGCAAGCCGCCTACTTCAGACCGGAACCGGCATTCGCGGACGCCACGGCCGCATCAAGCGAAGAGCCCTCGCCGGGCGCCACGGTCGCGAAGCCGCCGGCGATGTCCGCGAGCCGCGAGCCGGACTTCGATCCGTGGATCCAGGCGCGATCGGCGCTGAAGGAATAGAGCGGGACATAGTCGGGAAGATCGCTGTCCATCGCCACATTGTTGCTGAGGCTGTCGAGGATGAAAGCGCCGCTTGCCGTGCTCACGGAGAGGACGGCGTGGAAGAACTTCCGGCGGCGATCCTGCAGCACAACGAGCGACATGCTCTGCGCCGGGATACCGGCGCGCAGCAGCGCCGCCATCTTCAGTATGGCGAAATCCTCGCAGTCGCCGGCGCGATGTTCGAGGATCTCGGAGGGTTTGGCCCAATAGTCGAGCGTGCCGTAGACGACGCTGTCCTTGCGATAGGCGATCAGACGGTTGATGCTGGCGTTGACGAAGGCCAGCTTGTCGCGAAAACCCTTGTTGCTGGCAATGTCGATGATCCCGGCAAACGCCGCGTTCTGACGATCGCAGGCGCTGCCGGGCGTGCAGTCGAGGATTGCCCTGTAGACAGGCGCCCAGCGCGCGGCGACCGGGAAGTTGTGCATGGAGAGGGCGGCCGATCCGAATACGCCAGGGATGATCGCCCCAGTCTGGATCGGGTCAACCTGGATCGGGTCAACCTGGATCGGGTCAACCTGGATCGGATCGATGCCGGCACCCGAAGAACCTGCCATCGGGCGGTCGTCGGCGGGGCCATAGGCGCCGACGACCCCGGATATCCGGTAGGCGGCTACGGGCTGCCAAGGCTGCAATCTGGCCAGCGGAATACCGCCGAGATTGGCCGGCTCAGGCACCGTCTGAGAGGCTGGATCTCCGACGGAAATCGCGCCGGCGGACGACGCATCCGGCAGTCCGGCGAGGCCGATTGCCAGCAGCAGAACCTTGACCCCCGATGCCGCCAAGACAGCTTTTTGTTTTTTCATGACGCCCACCTTTGACTGTGGACGCTACCAATCCTGTCTCAAATTATCGGAAAGGAAGGTGGGTAAATTTTCGCGAATCAATCTATTCTTCTTTGTCTCAAATTTTATTCAAATTTATACTTCCGCCTGCCGAACCGACGACGTATTTCCCGACCGATCCGGCGACGCCCGCGATAATACATAACTGAGTATATCACGGCGATTTACCAAGTGTAAAAAATGCGAATCTCTACATATCCGAGTATATGAAATAGATTGACGGTGTGTTGCAAAGTTCGAGGCTCACATGTCTCTTTCCGAGAAATGCCGAAGGGGGCTTGAGCTATGACGACCAGTATCGAATTCGACGCCGTTTCAAATTCCTGGAACGAGCACACGACCGTTGGCGAACATCCTGTCTCGACGGGTGTTCAAGTCGCGCAGGCCACTGGCGGCCAGGCGGCGCAGAGCGGCGAACCAGTACCGGTCGATGTCGGCAGCGGGGCGCCGGCAAAGGGCGAAGGCAACGCCCAGAATGCGCAAGGGGCAGACAAGCCGGCCGCAGACGCCAACGCTCCTGCCGGGAACGCACCGGCCGCGAACGCGACAGCTTCGAACGTTGCGCATGAATACACCGCCGAGGCCGGCAATGTCGTCAAGCTTCCGGCCAATACCTCGATCGACAACATCAAGGTCGACGGCCACAACCTCGTGCTGGTGCAGCCCGACGGATCCGAGATCGTCATCAAGGACGGCGCGCTGAACGTGCCTACCTTCATCATCGGCGATGTCGAGGTTCCGCGCGTTGCCCTGATCGCTGCCCTTGAGTCCAGCCATGTCGATGTCGCCTTCGGCGCCGACGGCTCGATCTCGGCCGGCGGAAACGGTTCGCCAGGCAGCGCCGGCGGAAACTTCTCCGTTCCTCCTGGCGGAATCGGCGACGGCTTCGGCCTGACGGCGCTGCTGCCGCCGACGGCCCTGGCGTTCGGACAGCCGGAACATCGCGAGCTGTTCCCCTCCGTGGCCCCCGACAAGGGCGTTTCAGTTGTGGCCGTGTCGTTGCTCAGCCCGGATGAAGCGGCGAGCGAGACAGGCTTGAACGGCGGGCCGCAGCAATCGCCGGGCAGCGACGCGCCGAGCAACGCGGAAACGTCAAGCATAGGAACGATCAGCATCGACGCACCGGACGGCATCGGATCGATCGTCATCAACGGCGTCACCGTCACCGGCACCGGCCAACAGATCCAGGGCCAGTTCGGCTACCTGACCATCGTCTCCTTCAACCCGATCACGGGCGCCATCGAATACAATTATACGGTGACCGAGTCGGTCACCCATCCCGAACATACGAACGGATACGATCCGAACGATACGGTTCCGGACAATTTCAGCATCACCGTCACGGATACCGACGGTGACACCGCCAGCACCACTTTTGCCGTCGCCATCATCGACGACGTGCCGACGGCGATCGCCGACACCGACAGCGTCGCGGCCGGCCAGATCGGCCCGGCGACCGGCAATGTGCTGGTTGGCGGCACCGATGCGGCCGATGCCAACACGACGGACGGCGTTGCCGACATCCAGGGCGCCGACGGCGCGACGGTGGTTGGCGTCGCCAAGGGCACGACGAATGCCGATCTGGACGACGCAAGCACGCTGAACACAGCGATCCAGGGTGCCTACGGCAAGCTGACGCTCCACGCCGACGGCAGCTACACCTATGTGCGCGATGCCAACACGCCCGGCGGCGTCAACGACGTCTTCACCTATACGATCAAGGACGGCGACGGCGACACCTCGCACACCACGCTGACGATCTCGATCGGCAACTCGACGCCCGAGATCACCGACCTCACGCCGGAGGCCAACGGCGGCGACGTCATAGTCAACGAAGACGACCTGTTGGCCAGCCGCGGATCCGGCGAGTCGGCCGGCTCCGACGCGTCGAAGGAAAGCACCACCCAGGGCGGCACCTTCACCATCCACTCGCCCGACGGCATCGCTTCGCTGAACATCGGCGGACACGACTTCATCACCAATGGCGTGTTCACCGCCGGTTCCATCACCACGCCGCTCGGCAACACGCTGGAGGTGACGGCCTACAATGCCGCCACCGGTGAGGTGACCTACACCTACACGCTCGTCGACAACGAAGCGCATTCCGCCATTCAGGGCACCAACAGCCTGTTCGAGAATTTCGACGTCACGTTGACCGACCTGGACGGCCAGAGCGCCAGCAGCACGCTCTCCGTCAACATCGTCGACGACGTGCCGACGGCTTCGACCGAGGCGCCGCAGAACGTCGCCGAAGGCGCGACGATCACCGGCACGCTGGACTTCGTTACCGGCGCCGACGGCGCCACGGTTACGCATATCGACGGCACGCTGCTGGTCTTCGGCCAGGATGGCTACTCGCAGTCGATCGACATCGGCGACGGCTTCATCAAGGTGAAGGCGGACGGCAGCTACTCCTTCACCGCCGACAATCCGGTGATCGGCACGGGTGCCGCGTCCGCCACCTACACCGTGACCGACGGCGATGGCGACACGTCAACGGCCGGCTTGAGCTTCGTCGTGACGGACGCGAACCACCCGACCGCCGGCACGGCCGCGGCCTCGGTCGACGATGACGGGCTTGCCGGCGGCAACGTCGCAAGCACGACGGGCGACATCGCTGTGCCAAATACCGATGGCGACAACAACGAAGCGACGTTCTCGGGCACGCTCGGCGGCAGCGTCGGCGGCGACGGCGCGGGCGCCAACGGCTTCTCCTTCGCGGCCCTTAACGGCACGGCCGGCACGGTCGGCCAGGAGAGCGTGACCTTTAGCTGGGATGCCGGCACAGACACGTTGACGGCGACCGGCCCGCGCGGCGCACTGTTCACGGTCCATGTGACGGATCCGGCGACCGGCGCCTACACGGTGACGCTGCTCGACAACGTGCTGCAGGCACAGGGCCCGAACGACGAGAACAACGCCACTGTCGATCTGGGCTACGTCATCACCGACGCCGACGGCTCGACCGCACCGGGCACGCTGACCATCACCTTCAACGACGATGCTCCCACTGCAAGCGCTGAAGCGTCGCAGAACGTCGCCGAAGGCGGGACGATCACCGGCACGCTGGACTTCGTCGCCGGCGCCGACGGCGCCACGGTTACGCATATCGACGGCACGCTGCTGGTCTTCGGCCAGGACGGCTACTCGCAGTCGATCGACATCGGCGACGGCCTCATCAAGGTCAAGGCTGACGGCAGCTATTCGTTCACCGCCGATAGTCCGGTCAACGGCACGGGCGCCGCTTCGGCGACCTATACGGTGACCGACGGGGACGGCGACACGGCAACCGCCGGCATCACATTTGCGGTGACGGACGCCAATACACCGACGAGCGGCACGGCCACGGCCACGGTCGACGACGACGGGCTTGCCGGCGGCAATCCGGCAAGCACGACGGGCGACATCAACGCGAATGTCGGCGACGCGGACGGTCCGGCCAGCAGCGAGGCGAGTTTCTCGGGCACGCTCGGCGGCAGCCTCGGCGGTGACGGCGCGGGCGCCAACGGCTTCTCCTTTGCTACCCTTAACGGCACCTCCGGCACGGTTGGCCAGGAGAATGTGGCCTATAGCTGGGATGCCGGCACCAACACGCTGACGGCGACCACCACCAGCGGAGACCGCATCGGCACCGCCCTGTTCACCGTCCATGTGACGGATCCGGCGACCGGCGCCTATACCGTCACGCTGCTCGACAACGTGCTGCAGGCACAGGGCCCGAACGACGAGAACAACGCGACGGTCAATCTTGGCTATGTGATCACCGATGCGGACGGCTCGACGGCACCGGGCACGCTGACCATCACCTTCAACGACGATGCGCCGACGGCTTCAGTCGGCACGGTCAACGACAGCGCCATCACGCTGGTGACGCAGGACGCCCAGACGATCGGCATCAACTCCGACACGGCAAGCGCGAGCTTCGCGGCCGCCTTCCTGGCGGCGGTGACGCCGAGCTATGGCGCCGACGGCGCCGGCTCGACGGTGATCAGCAACTACACGCTCAACGTCACCAACGCGGTCTCGGGCCTGACCAGCCAGGGCGATGCCATCACGTTGGTCAAGGTCGGCAACGACATCATCGGCCAGACCGCCTCGCATGGCGACGTCTTCAAGATCTCCGTCGATGCCTCCGGCACGGTGACGCTGACGCAGTACCAGCAGATCGACCACCTGCCCGAAAGCCTCGACACCACCAACAACAACGCCCACATCGACCTCGGCAACGGCCTGGTGACGCTGTCGGCGACGGCGACGGTGACCGACGGCGACCACGACCAGGCGACCTCGATGGTCAGCACCGACCTCGGCGGCAACATCGGCTTCGACGACGCCATCCCGTCGCTGACGGTCGGCACGGTCGCGGACGCCGCCATCACGCTGGTGACGCAGGACGCCCAGACGATCGGCATCAACTCCGACACGGCAAGCGCGAGCTTCGCGGCCGCCTTCCTGGCGGCGGTGACGCCGAGCTATGGCGCCGACGGCGCCGGCTCGACGGTGATCAGCAACTACACGCTCAACGTCACCAACGCGGTCTCGGGCCTGACCAGCCAGGGCGATGCCATCACGTTGGTCAAGGTCGGCAACGACATCATCGGCCAGACCGCCTCGCATGGCGACGTCTTCAAGATCTCGGTCGACGCCTCCGGCACGGTGACGCTGACGCAGTACCAGCAGATCGACCACCTGCCCGAGAGCCTCGACACCACCAACAACAACGCCCACATCGACCTCGGCAATGGCCTGGTG
>NZ_SRUU01000005.1:0-30902 GCF_004791585.1 Mesorhizobium sp. M1C.F.Ca.ET.210.01.1.1 | reverse complement strand
ACCCTGGTCAAGGTCGGCAACGACATCGTCGGCCAGACCGCCTCGCATGGCGATATCTTCAAGATCTCGGTCGACGCCTCCGGCACGGTGACGCTGACGCAGTACCAGCAGATCGACCACCTGCCCGAAAGCCTCGACACCACCAACAACAACGCCCACATCGACCTCGGCAACGGCCTGGTGACGCTGTCGGCGACGGCGACGGTGACCGACGGCGACCATGACCAGGCGACCTCGACAGTCAGCACTGATCTCGGCGGCAATATCGGCTTCGACGACGACATCCCGTCGGTAACAGTGACCGCAGCTCCGGCGACCAAAGTCGCGCTTGACGAGACAGCGACCTCGAGCGGGCTCGCCACGATCGACACCGGCGCGATCGTGAAGGGCGACGATCCCGACGTATCGGGTTCGGGCTACATCTCGACGGCGACCAGCGCCGGAGCTCTGGTGACGGTAAACGCGGCGTTCGGGGCCGATGGCCCCGCGGCTTCGGGGAGCACCACCTATGCGCTGACGGTGACGAACGCCAATTCGGGTCTGACGCTCACCGATGGTTCGGCGATCAACCTGCAGCAACTGGCCAATGGCACGGTCGTCGGTGTCGTGTCGGGCGGCGCCTTCAACGGCCAGGCGGCTTTTGCGATGACGATCAATGCCGCGACAGGCGCAGTCATGGTCGAGCAGTATCTGTCGCTGGACCATCCGGCCGAAGCAACGGCCGCCAACAGCTTCAACAGCTATGACGAAACCCTGACCCTGGCCGCCGGCAGCCTCGGCGTGACGGTTACGGTCACGGACGGCGACCACGACATGGCGACGAGCAACACCGCCGACGTGTCGAACCAGATCACCTTCGACGACGACGGGCCGACCTTCACGCATATCCAGAATGCGATCGTCGCCAATCAGGACAACAACGTCGTGACCGGCACGCATGACCTTGCCTTCGGTGCCGATGGCGAGACGTCGATCGAGATCACGCCGCTCACCAACATCAGCGGCGTGACATACTTGCCTGTCGTCCACAATGTCGACGGTTCCTCGGATCTGATCGCGCAGGTAAACGGATCGAATTTCTTCGATCTGAAGGTCAACCCAGACGGCACCTATACGTTTACCCTGATCGAGTCCCGCCCTGTTGCGGACCAGACATTCAACTTCGCCGGCGTGGCCGGTTCTCAGGGCACGTCGCAGTTCACCCTTGGAGACGCAACCTTCAACGCAATCGATACTAACAACAATGGCAGCATCGGCAGCGCGGAAATACTGAAACCGACGAGCAACGGTTTCGGCGTCGGAAATGGAAATCTGGATGGTGGTGAGCAGTTCAAAGTCACCTTCGCAACGGGGGTCGACAAGCTGAGTTTCTTCGTGGAACACGAAGCCGCCGGCGCTTTCACCATGACCTACACGACCGACACAGGCCTGACGGGCACCGTTACCGCCACCGTGGACGGCTGGCTCACCATCGATCCGACAGGTGATTTCAACTCCATCACGTTCACCGTTACGGACGGCAAGGCCAAGTTCGACAATTTCGCTTACTCGAAGCTCATCTTGCCATCGGATCAGACCTTCAACTTCTCAGTGTCCGGTGTGGACGGGGATGGGGATCACTCCGCGTCGCAGACCTTGTCCGTCACCACTTTGGGCGAACACCCGGCGGGTACCCCGATCAATGGAACGGCGAGCGATGACGCCATATCGGGCACGTCCGGCAATGACACCATCTACGGGCTTGGCGGCAATGACACGCTCTATGGCGGTGCCGTAGCCGATCATCTGCTCGGCGGCGACGGCAACGACCTGCTGATCGGCGGTCTCGGCCAGGACACACTGACCGGCGGCACCGGCGCCGACACATTCAAGCTCGACCAGCTCGAACTGAACATCAAGGATCTGATCACCGACTACCATGGTTCCGGTGTTGGCGGCGAAGGCGACAAGATCGACCTGAGCTCGCTGTTCGACACTGCGGTGGGAGGCAATATCGCCGACTACGTGCACTATGACGCCGGTACGAACACGCTGAGTGTGGACACCAACGGCACGACCGGCGGCGCCAACTTCGTCGACGTTGCAGTGCTGCAGAACGGACCGGCCGCCGGCACGATCAACATCCTTTACGACGACACGAACCACGTACAGCATACAACCACGATTTAGTGCTTATGCACGGCCAGGTTCCCGTGCTATGCATTAGCGAACCATGAATTGGTAATTTGGAGAGGGGTTTACATGAGGCATTCCGCAAGACTTTTGGCTTCGGCCACGGCGCTGCTCTTGGCCGGGTCGACGGGCTTTGCCGCCGACATCATCGGCGAGCCGGCGGTGAACTATTGCCGCACCATCGGCACGTCGGACCTGGTGCTGACCGACAACATGGTCGAGCTCAAGGACAGGGTGGTGAAGCTGATGGACGAGTCCATCGCCGTCGCCAACAGCCCGGAATGGATCAACTCGTCGCGCCCCGCCTTCGTCTGGGCATCGGAAGCCAAGGTCGCCTGCGGCAAGGCCTACGGCTATCTCAAGACGAACTACAAGGACGAGGACTATCTCAACAAGTGCGAGTGCTTCCACGACCGCATGGTCGAGTACATGCACTGAGCTGACGGTCGAACGCTGCGCCGACCGGCTGCGATGATGGTCATGAGAGCCTGGGCGGAGGCGGTTGCCTCCGCGTGCCCGGCGCCGGGTGCCGCGCATGCTGGCGTGGCGCTGCAGACTGATTTCCGATACAGGTGTTGGCGGGCCTTGGAGCGGTTCATCGTTTCACGGAAACGACGAACTGCTCTAACCATCTGTCTTCACGCAATTCTGGACGGAAAACCGCTGCGCACTTTTCCTGGAATTGCTCCAACTATTTGTTCTTACGCAATTCCGGACGGAAAACCGCTGCGCACTTTTCCTGGAATTGCTCTAGCGCTCGCATTCGTCGTTGTCGCGGCCGCCTCCGGCTGCCAATCGAAGAACGGCCCGTCGGAGGTGCTGGATCCCTCGGCGATCGCCGCGCCGGCAAACCAGGCCGTCAGCCCCGCCGCCCAGCCCGCGCAGCTGACCGCCAGTTCTGCAACCACCGCGCCTAAGGGAAGTCTAACGCTCGGCACAGGCTCGACGAAGATAGCGATGCTGCTGCCGCTATCCGCCTCCGGGAGCGCGGGCGAGAACGGCAGGAAGATGTACGACGCCGCGCGGCTCGCGATGAGCGACCTCGGCGACAAGCTGGTGACGCTGACGATCGAAGACACACGCGGCGACAGCGGCTATGCCAAGGACCTGGCGGTGAAGGCGATCACCTCGGGCGGCGTGAAGGCCGTCATCGGGCCGGCCGAGCTTGCGGCGGCGCAGCACCTTGCCAAGCTCTCCGGCACGCAGCGGCCGCCGGTGCTGGCGCTGGCCGACAATTTCGCCGGCGGCCCGGGCGTCTATTCGGTGCGGCTCAGCGAGGCCGACAGCGCGGCCGCGGGTGCGGCCGCCGTCGCCGGCAAGGGCGCCAAGAAATTCGTGCTCATGGTGCGGGCAGGCGCGAATTCCGCCGCCATCGAAGCCAGGGTTGCCAACGCGCTCAGCATCTACGGCGCGACGCTTGCGGTCACGATCCCCTATTCGGCATCGGATGGCGGAAAGGCGGTGTCCGACATGGGCTCGCTGGTCGAGGCGCCCGACGCCGTCATCGTCGCCAGCGGCGACGGCAGCCCGACGCCCGTGCTTGCAGCGCTGAAGGCGAAAGGCATTCCGGGCAAGGCCGTGAGCCTGATCGGCACCGACCGCTGGCTCGAGCGCCCGATCGACCCGCTCTATGAGGGCGCCTTTATCGCGACGCTCGACCAGGGCGAGACCGGACCGATCGCCGACCGTTTCAAGGCTGCCTACAATTATCAGCCCGACGTCAACGTCGCCTACGCCTATGACATGGTGGCGCTGTCGGCCGGCATCGCGAGCTCGGTCGGCCCGAACGGCTTCTCCAAGCAGGTGCTGGAGAATGCGAGCGGCTTCCGCGGCTCGACCGGCCTGTTCCGCTTCCGCGCCGACGGCTCGAGCCAAAGATCGATGCCATTTTTTAAGGTGGAAAAGGGTAGACTGAAGCTGGTGGAGAAGCAGACCTCGGGGTTTTGAATTTCACCGGGAGCGGGTTTCGTTGGACTTTCTCAGAAAGCTTCTCATTTTGGCTGTTGTCGGCGCGGTGGGGGCTGGTACGGTCGCGCTCGTCGAACACCTGATGTTCGAGGCCCCGAGACCAGCGGTATCCGACGTGCCGCCTCCCCTGCCCGTCATCAAGAAGAAGCCGGTGCGGCAATGGAAATGGCGCCTGACATAGCTGCCGAACGATCGCGGGTCTCGGTCTCCGCGAAGCTCGCAGTGGTTTGCCTGTGCTATGCCGGCCTTGCGGCCTATCTGTTCCCCGACACCTATTTCGCCGCGCTGGGCACATCCAGGCTGAAGCTGCTTTATCTCTTGCTGCCCTTCCTGATACTGGTCGGGCTGGTCGTTGCGGCCATCATCAGCCAACCACGGGCCCCAGCAAGCTGGCTGCGGCACAAACTGGTGTCGCGGGGGCTCGGAGCAACAATCACACTCGGAATTTTCATACTCTGCCTGGCTGCGTTCACGGCATTCAAGCACGAATTCTCGCAGATGGTGCCGTTCTTTGCCGATCAGATCCTGGCAAGGATCGACGCCGCTTTGCATTTCGGCGATCCCTGGAGATGGGCGCGTGCCCTGCCGGTTCCAAACATTGCGGATCGAGCACTTTACATCCTGTATTCGCAACTTTGGTTCGTTGTACTTGCCATTGTCGTCGTCGTCGCGGCTTGGCTCGACGACGCATCAAAGCGCCAGCGCTATTTCCTGTCGCTTATCACCTGCGCGGTTGTTCTGGGCGTGGTCGTGAGGTTGGCCGCATCATCGGCCGGGCCGATCTTTTATGACCGACTGTTCGATCCGGATATGTTCGACGGCCTTATCCAATCGCTAAAGGCAAGTGATGCTGGACCGGACACCCTCCTCATCGCCGACTACCTCTATTCGTCGTACACGACCCACAAAGCCTCGATCGGAACAGGCATCTCAGCGATGCCCAGCTTCCACGTCGCTATTGTCGTGCTGAACGCTCTTTTCCTTTCGAGCTTGAATCGATGGGTCGGTGCCTTGGCGTGGATCTATGCAGGCGCGATCCTCTTCGGCTCGGTCTATTTCGGCTGGCACTATGCCATCGACAGCTACTTCTCGATCATCGCGACCGTGGCAGTATGGCGGTGCTGCCGAATATCCGCACCCAAAAGCTCGTCATAGCCAAGTTTCCGGTAGGCCAGTTGCTAAACCACTTACCCGGTAGCTTGTCAGCGCGCCAGCTGATCCCAACAACGGAAGAAGCCTACGAGCGGGCGATGGTATTGGCCTAGCCAAGCTGTTGCAGGATTCCGCTGCTGCTGGCCACCATCACGCCAACATAGATCTGGAACAGGATTGCGCAGACGGCGGCGGCCGCGATCGGTACGCCGAATGGCACGACACCTTTCCTGTCCATGTGCTGGACGTAGAGGCGGAACGCACCCGCCGGCAGGAGAAAGGGGTTCTTGACCAATGCAGCGATCGCCAGGGCGAAGACCAGCAGGAAAATGGTGAACACGAGGAGGCCATTTCCACCAATCAAAAGCGGCATGGCCGCCATCAGCTTCACGTCGCCGGCACCGAGCTTGCGCAAAGCCCAAAATGGAAACAGCGCCACGAACAGCAGGATACAGCCGATCGCGCTTAGGCCCATATCCCACCATGATCCGGCCTGCACCGACACGAGCTGGAGCGAACCGAGACCGAGGCATATCAGCAGCAGCACGTCACGGTTGGCGATCTTCTGCGTCGTGAAATCGGTCCAGGCGATCCTGCCAAGGAGCGGGATGGCCAGCACCCTGAGCAGCAGCGATGCGGCCACCAAAAGGCTCATGACCGCTCTATGTTCCGCACGCTGGACGACAGTAGCTTCAAATTGTTGGCCACGGTCGGATCGTTGGGCGCGAGTTCATAGGCCTTGAGGAAGTTCGTCCGCGCATCCTGCAGCTTGCCGCGCAGCAGGTAGGAGTAGCCGAGGTTGTTGTAATATTCCGGCGTCGCGCCGATTAGTCTGTAGGCGCGGCCATAGGCCATGTCGGCAAGGTCGAAGCGCCGGATGCGGTCGCAGGAGGCGGCAAGGCCGAGCCAGGCGACCCCATCGTTGGGCGCCAGCCGGGTGGCCTTGTAGAACAGGGCCCCGGCGTTGCCGTAGTTTTCCGAACGGAACTGGGTCTTGGCCTCGGTGACCGCCTGGTCCGAGGCATAGTAGTCGACATCGCTGATAGTCTTCAGCCCATCGAAGGCATCGCCAAAGGCGGTGTAATCACCTTTGGCCGGTTCGTTGGTGCGAACAACGCCTGTGCTGTCGGTCGATTGGCAACCGACGAGCAGGACGAGCAGCACACCGGCTGCGGCGGCGAGACGCATCGGTCTTGTCATCTTGTGCTCCAAGGAGCCCTCCGACTCAATTCTTGAACCTAATCATATGACGGATCAGAAGAAAACGCCCTTCATGCGAATGATCACTGGCAACAGGATCACCATCAGCACAACTGGAAACACGCAAAGCCCCAATGGGATCATCATTTTGACCGGCAAGGCGTTGGCCCGTTCTTCAGCGCGAAGGATCCGCTGGCTTCGCATCTCATCGCTGTAAACCCTCAAGGCGTCGGTCAGGCTGGTACCAAGTTCTTCCGACTGCCTAAACAACACTGCCAAAGCCCGTGCTTCGTCCAGTCCCAAGCGATCGGCAAGTTCACGCAATGCCTCCCGCAAGGGCTTGCCGGCGCGCATTTGCAGATTCATGATCGCAAGTTGAATGCCCAGCCATTTATGCGTGCCAGCCAGCTCGTTGCTGACCCGTTCAACCGCTGCTTCCAGGCTCATGCCGGCATCGGCGCAGGTGATCATCATGTCCATGAAATCGGGAAAGCCGCGTCGGTAGACCTGCTTTTGCGCATTCTCAAAGCGATCGAGCATAACGCTCGGGATCACCAGACAGGCGAGACCAAATAGAGCGGAAGCGGCGTAAGGGATGAAAGCCGGCCATTGCGGCGGCAATATCCGCGACAAAATAGCGTAGCAACCGAGGAAACCCAGGCATACGATGCCAAGCCGGCACAAGGTGTAAATCACCGGCGCGCTGGGCTGATAAAAGCCCGCCCGGAACAGCTTGGCTTCGAGCGCATTTGGTTCCCCGCGCTCCTTCTCGACCGACCGGAAATAAGCGTCGATTGGGCGCTGGGCAGCGATCTTTGCAAGCTTTTCCTGTCCTAGCAAAGACCGGCGGTCGCCAATGCCTTCGGCAATAAGGCTCTGCGTCACCAGTTTTCGTGTCTGCAATGCCGGCAGGAAAATCAACGCCGCGAAAAGGAAAAGGGCCACAGCGGTGACAAAGACCGCAATGGAGACCAACAAACTCAAATCCAGCGCGTTCGCAAACAAGCTGCTTTGCCCTTCTTAGATATCGAAGTTGACCATTCGATACATGATGAAGTCGCCCAGCAACGCCCAAACCCCGAAAATTGTAAACGCGGGCAATATCAGTGGGTTGTGCCAGACAGTGCCATAATAGGAGGGTGCGGTGACCAGAAGGACCAGAAACATCACCACTGGAAACAAGGATATGATCCAAGCCGACATTCGACCCTCAGCCGAAAGCGCCTTGATCTTCATTTTAAGTTTTTGCCGTTCGCGCAAGACCGCCGAAAGGTTGGCCAGGATTTCTGTGAGATTGCCGCCGGTTTTGGATTGTATGGAAAGTGACACCGACAGCAAATGCAATCCCTCGAAGCCGACGCGCTCCGAGAGTTTTCGCACCGCCTGTTCCAGGCTGAGACCGAAAGTAATCTCGTCAGACACGATGCCGAATTCGGTCCCCAATGGGTCCGGCATCTCGCGGGCGACCAGGCCGATCGCTACCGATGCCGGATGGCCGGCCCTGAGGGAGCGGACGATCATATCCAGGGCGTCGGGAAGTTGCTGGGCGAATTTGAGGATTCGTCTGTTGCGGGCTCGCCGCAGAACCAGCAACGGCAACACGAAGCCGACGACCAGAAAGGCAATGAACCCGACAAACATCGGCAGGTTGATCAAAAGCGTCAGAAGAAGCCCTATGACCAATCCCGCAAGCGAAAAGAGCGCCGCAAAGAGGATCGGGTTTCCGGTGGTACCGGATTGGGTATAGAGTCTGTTTAGACCTACGGCGCCGAAAAGATAGTCGCCGGTGGTGGTCAGGCCTCGCTCGCGCAGAAGGCCTTGCAGCGTCTGCTCCGCCGGGCCCTCTTCTCCGAGCCGCTTAAGCCGGCGGTTGATAACGTTGAATCTTACACGACGCGCCGAATAAGAGACGTAGAACGACTCAACCGCGAGGATGACCGAGGCGGCCGCAAGTACGTAGATGAAATAGAGCAGAGTCTGTCCGGTCAGCATTACAACGCAACCTGCGGGTTGAAGGCATCCTTCGCAAAATGATGCCCCTGAGTAGCCGCCTCCTGAGCGAAGCGAGGCCGGACCCCAGTAGCTCGGAACTCGCCGATGATGGTGCCGTCTGCAGCAACGTCGCGCCGGATAAAATGATAGATTTCCTGGAGTTGGACGACGTTGCCTTCCATCCCGGTGATCTCCGAGATCGAAACGACGCGCCGGCCACCGTCGGAGAGACGCTGCGTCTGTACGATAATGTCGATGGCCGAGGCGATCTGCGCACGAATCGACTCATGAGTCATCGGCATGCCAGCCATACCGACCATTTGCTCCATGCGGGACAACGCATCGCGCGGTGTGTTGGCATGGATGGTCGTCATCGAGCCCTCGTGGCCCGTGTTCATGGCCTGCAGCATGTCGAAGGCTTCCTCGCCGCGCACCTCGCCGACAATGATGCGGTCGGGCCGCATGCGCAGCGCATTCTTCACTAGCTCGCGTTGGCGGACTTCGCCCTTGCCTTCGACATTTGGCGGACGGGTCTCCAATCGCCCGACATGCGGCTGCTGCAGTTGCAGCTCCGCCGCGTCCTCGATGGTGATCAAGCGCTCGGCACTCGGAATGTAGCTCGACAACGCGTTCAGCAGAGTCGTCTTGCCGCTGCCTGTGCCGCCCGAAACCAGGATCGACTTGCGCGTCTGCACCGCTATCCGCAGCAAATCGACCATGGGCGGACGGATCGAGTTGAACGCGATCAGCCGTTCCAGCGAATAGGGATGCTTTGAGAACTTGCGGATCGACACCAGCGGACCATCGACCGAGATCGGCCGCACCGCGATATTGACGCGCGAACCGTCTTCGAGACGCGCATCGGCCATCGGCGAGGATTCATCGACACGCCGACCTATGGCCGACACGATCTTATTGACGATGCGCAAGAGATGCGCCTCATCACGAAAACGGATCGCCGTTTCTTCAATGACACCGCGCCGTTCGATGAACACCCGCTTGTGCGTATTGATCAGGATGTCGGCGATCGAATCGTCCTTGAGCAAGGGTTCGATTGGCCCCAGGCCCAACATCTCGTCCGCAGTGTCGCTGGTCAGCTGGTCGAGCTCGCGCGCGTTCAAGGGAACATTTCTGACGCGCACGAATTCGCGCACGATCGGCCGGATCTCGTTCAGGATCTCGTCCTTGGAAGCATTCTCAAGGGCGGTTAGATTGAATCTGTCGATGAGATGCCTATGCAGATCCACTTTGAGCGATAGAAAATCGTCGGACGCTGGTTCGGCCTGCACTGGCTGGACGACCACCGCGCCATTGGACGTCACGGGCGCCTGCACTGATTGTGGTGTGCGCTGCTCGCCCGGTCCTTTGATGAAGCGACCCAACATGTCGCCGAACCCCTGTTGATTTCCCCGGCATCGAAACTAAGCGTTAACCACGGAGGGCACAAGCGCGTAGAGGACACAGTGGAAGCATTACTTGCGGCATAGTTAAGAAAGCGAGATTTGAGAAATCGTTTTATTTTTGCCGCGCTCCTGTCGCACCGACCAAGGTCTTAGGACCTTTGTCCCTCGAAGGAGACCTTTTCGGTTAAATTGCCAGATATAATGATTTATGCATCATCACTAATGTTCTTGAAGCCTCGACCGAAGGAGGCAGAATTGTGAATGAATGGTTAAGATCGCTTGAAAACTGAAGAGAATCAAGCTCTTGCGAAGAATGAAAATCCATTGAAACGAGTATTGAAAGGTTAAGGAACTGTTAATCCGTTTGACTCGGCTTTTTTGCGGGACAAGGATTGAACGTGACGGGGGATGCTTTGGGTATGGGGTTTCATCCTTAGGCTCGTCTCGTCGGGTTCAAACCTCCAAAGGGAGAAATTGGCATGAAAAAGCTCATGACGATGGCCCGGCAGTTCCGCGACGACGAAAACGGCGCTGCTATGGTCGAATATTCTATTCTGATCGGCATCATCGCCGCAGCATCCATTCTGATCATTGTCGGCATCGGTCTGTGGGTGACGGGACGTTTCACCGCCCTCTGCACCGGCCTGAACGCCGGTCCTGGCAGCTGCTCGGTCACGGGCACGGGTAGCTGATCGCTTGCGCTCTTTTCAGGCCCGGACTTGGGTCCGGGCCTGAATCAGCTGTCGGACGGGCGAAGCTGATTCGTATGGCTTTCTTGGGGTTGGGCTCATGCGCGCGAATACAGTCATAATGATCATTCTTGCCGGCATCTTTGGGGTGCTGGCTGTTGTGCTCGCCAACATCTGGCTCGCCAACCAACGCAACGCGATGGCACAAGCAGGCAATGTTCCTCGCGACACCATTGTGGTGGCTGCGGTGCCGCTCAAATTCGGCGACACTTTGAGCGAGGACAAGCTGCGCGAGATAGCGTGGCCGGCGGGTGCGGTTCCGGCTGGTGCATTCAAGACGACGAAAGAAGCTTTGGCCGGCAATGGCACTAGGCAAGCGCTGCAGGCAATCGGCGCCAATGAGCCGGTTCTGACAACCAAAATCACAGGCCCTGGTCAGCGTGCAACGCTTTCCGCCGTGCTTGGCGAAGGCATGAAGGCCGTTTCCATTAGGGTCAATGACGTTCTCGGTGTCGCCGGCTTTGTGTTTCCAGGAGACCGGGTCGATATTCTCCTGACTCGCGCCGTGCATGGCGACGGAGGCTCCGACAGAAGTTATGTCGACGTGCTCTTGCAGAGCGTCAAGGTGCTTGCGATCGACCAGGTCGCCGACGAAAGCAAGGATAACCCGCAGGTCGTGAAAGCCGTAACGGTCGAAGTCGGCACCAAAGACGCGCAGAAGCTGACGCTTGCGGCGGGCGCGGGCCAGTTGTCGCTGGCGCTCCGCCAAGCCGCAGCCAGCAAGGGAGAATCTACGGAACGTGTCACGCTTTCGGACCTGACGGGTGACACTCCCGAAGATGTCGCCAAGAGGCAGGCCGAACTTGACAGACAGAAGGCCGCGGAGGCTGCCGCTGCTGAGGAACGCAAGCGTTCGAATGAGAAAATCGACGGACTGGCCCAGGCCGTGGAGCGTGTCGGCAGCCAGATCGACCAGTTGAGCAAGGTGAAGCCTGCTGTGGCACCTGCGCCACAACCGCAGGAAGTTGTAAAGGAAGTGGTCAAATATGTGCAGCCGGAACCTCCGGCCCGCGCTACAATCGGCGTGTTTCGCGGCGTGAAGCTCGAAACATACGATGTGCCGCGGCAAAAGTAACGTTGGCACGCTAGGATAGGTGGAGTCCGAATCAGCCAACGAGGGGGTAAGAGTAGATGCGTAAGTTCTGGCGGCCACTTGCGGCAGTTGCTCTGGCGTTGTCCTGGTTGTGGCCTTTGACCTCCGCGGTTCACGCGGCTGACCGCTTCATTGATGTGTCGAGCCCGTCGCTGCACCGCGTTTTCGTGCCCGTTTCTCAATCCGCCACGATCCAGGTCAACGCCACGCTGGGCGATATCGTCGTCGGCGACGAAAAGATCGCCGATGCGCAGCCGATGACGGACAAGACGCTCTACATCATCGGCAAGAGCGTCGGCACCACCACGGTCAACTTGTTTTCCGAGGACAAGCGCTCGCTGGGCGCCATCCAGATCGAGGTCGGCCAGGATGTCAGCGACATGGCGGTAGCCATTCGCCAGGTGGCGCCGAAGGCGCGCATCGAGATCGGTTCGATCAACGGCAAGGTTAGGCTTTCCGGCCATGTCAAGGACGCAGCGACACTGGCCTCAATCGTGGAGGTCACGCAGCAATATGGCCCTGACGCCATCATCAACGCCGTCACCATCGATGACAGCGAGCAGGTCAATCTGTCGGTGCGCGTCCTGGAGGCCAAGCGCAATGCCGATCGCGATCTCGGAGTTTCGATCAAAAGTACGAACGGCAGTGGCACGACGCGTACTGGAACGGGCGTTGCCGCGGTCGACAAGAATGGCGTGGTGCTCGGGCCAGGCGATCTCTTAAGCGGTCTGCTTTCCAATGCCAGCCCGTTCGGCGCACTGATCACCCGCGTCATTGACAGTAACATCAAGGTCGACCTGATTATTGAAGCGCTTGAGCAGAAAGGCGTCGTGCGCCTTTTGGCGGAACCGAACCTCACCACGGTTTCCGGTGAGACCGCCAGCTTCAACGCCGGCGGCGAAGTGCCCATCCGTAGCGTCAACAGCCAGGGCGAAATCGAAATCCAGTTCAAGCAGTTCGGCGTCAATCTCAACTTCACGCCGGTCGTGCTCGACGATGGCAAGATCCATATCAAGCTGGCGCCGGAGGTTAGCGACCTGACCGGCTTCACCCCCGCCGGCGATCCGATCTTCACCAACCGCAAGCTGGCGACCACAGTCGACCTGCGCGACGGCCAGAGCTTTGCCGTCGGCGGTCTGCTCTCCAGCAAGAACACCAGGCTGCAGGAGCAGGTGCCGTGGCTCGGCCAGGTGCCGATCATCGGCGCGCTGTTCCACAATTCGAGCACGCAGAAGGAAGAGACGGAACTCGTCGTCATCGTCACGCCGCATCTGGTGCGGCCGGTGAAGCCCGGCGAGCAACTGGCAACGCCATTCGACAAGACGCGGCCCGCCAACGACCCGGAACTCATGCTGCTCGGCCAGCTCGAAGTCAGCAAGGACATGATCAGGAAGTATGAGCATGGCGACGGTGTCACCGGCCCTTATGGCCACATGCTGGATGTGAAATCGAAGGACAAGCTGGTCTATGTCAAGAAATAAGCTTCTGCTCGTCCTTCTCGGTTCCGGCCTGCTTGCAGGCTGCGCGGCGGACTATTTGAACAACTACGACACTATGACGTTGGCCTCGGGCGACTCGCAGAAGGCCAACCAGCTGCTGCAGACGGTCGACCCATACAACCCGGCTTCCAACAATACGAAGATCGAGGGGGACGGGGCGCGGTCGGTCGGCGTCATACAGAGGTACAAAGTTCCGCCACCCCCGCCACCAACAACCAACATGACAGTCAACGTCGGCCCGGCGGGCACGAGCACACAATGAACTGAGCGAAGGGATGCGGCTGTGTCGGGCATACGAGGCCTGGCATGAAGGGGTAGAGGGTAGGGCCATGTTGCGAGTTATTCGCGCGTTTTGGCACGATCAAAGGGGAATAGCGCTTATCCTGGTTAGCATTATGTTGCCGGCGATTATCGGTTTTTCGCTGCTGGCGATCGATGGGAGCCGGGTTAACAACCTCCATAACGATCTGCAAAAAGGTACCGACGCCCTGGCTTTGGCAGCCGCGGCCGAGCTGAACGGAAGGTCGGGCGCCTGGACGCGCGCGCAGAACGCTTTGGACAACCTCATTGCCAACAGCACGCGGTTCTCCGATGGCGGAACCGTGGCGCTGACCACCGGAAACGGGAGCGTCACAGTAGACCCGACTTTTGCCGCCTGCCGGGCGAGAGGACAGGTATCTTGGTGCTTTCTTGCAAGTATTCCGACCAACGACTCCGATCCGATTACATCGGCCAACTACGCAGCGTCGGAGGCCGTGACCAGATTCATTCAAGTGAAAGCAGAACCGGAAGCAATTACTGCGCTATTCCCGATATCATTTATCTCTGGCGGTAACTCGGCTAACAGTCGCTATAGCCTCGGTACCGAATCGGTTGCCGGCTTTACTTCCGGCGTCTGCAACTACACGCCGGTATTTATGTGCAATCCATATGAGATAGTGAACGGCACCAATACAGCGGGTGGTGCGACCCTTGAGCAGGCAGTGTCGGATCCGGCGATCCATCGTCGCTTGATCGAGTTGCGCATGGTGGGAAACAATGCCGCCTATGGCCCGGGCAATTTCGGTTTCCTGGCGCCGCCGGATGATGTTGGCAATGGCGCCCAGGCGCTGGCCCAGACCATCGCGACATCAAGGCCTCTAGGCTGCTATTCCGCGCAGGGAGTGAGCACAAAGACTGGCCAGAATACCGGCCCGGTTCAAGACGCCTTTAACGTGCGTTTTGGGATCAACGCCAGTGGCAATGCGTTCAACAGCGCCGAATACGGCCCGGCCGCGAACGTCCGGAAGGGTGCGTCGACGAATGGCAACGGAAACCAGTGCCCGAACTACAATCAGCTGACGTTCAACGCGCCCGGCAACATGGGCCTGCCTCGCGACGCAACCACCCCCTATATGGGCGGACGAATGGGTGACGGCAACTGGAACTTGTCCAGCTACTGGAGCACCAATTTCGGCGCCGCAAGCTATCCGTCCTCTTGGGACACAACCAAGCCGACGCGCTACCAGGTCTACAAATACGAGATCGCGAACAATCTAGTTGGAAGCGCATCGACCGGTGGTGAAGTGGGGACACCGCCGAGCTCCTGCCAGCCGCCAGTCACTTCTGTCGATCGCAGGCTGCTTTATGGAGCGATCCTCAACTGCCAAGCGCTGCAGGCGGCGGGCAACGATCTGAACGGCAACAGCACCAATCTTCCCGTCGAGGCGTTTGCCAGTTTCTTCCTGACTGAGCCTGTCCCTGGAGCTTCGGAAGGCGGGTCGGTCTTTGTCGAGCTTGTCGACATCACTGGCCGCGGCGGCGCAGGAACGCTCGACAACTTCCTGCGCGACGAACCGCAGCTCTATCGGTGATGGCCATGGCGAAGTTGCTGTCCCGCACCCTCAGACGTTTTCGCCGTGACGAGCGCGGCACTGTGCTGGTCGAGATGGCGGTCGTCGCCCCATTGATGTTCCTCCTGTCGGCGGGTGTGTTCGAATTCGGCAACCTCATCCACGACAAGCTTCTGATAGAAGCCGGCCTCGAAGACGGCGCGCGGTTCGCCGCCCGCTGCAACAGCCAGCTCTATACGGATGCGGGCCTCACGATCGACTGCGCCAATACCGCCAGGAACATTGCCGTGTTCGGCAATGTGGCAGGGGCACCACCGGCACGTGTCCGCGATTGGCGGACATCGGACGTGACGATCAGCATCGCCGACCCGGCAAATTGCAGAAACGCGATCGATCCCGGCACCGGTACCGTCCTCTACCTCTCGACGACCTCGCAGGTCTGCATCGTCACGGCGTCTGCCACCTACCCCTATGTCACTCGCGACAGTGTTGGATTTCTGTCCCTACTCAACATTACCAGCATCACACTTTCCGCCAGCCATCAGGAGCGGTTGATCCGATTTTGATGATGCTGAAGCGATTCATAAAGTCGGAAGACGGAGCGACGATGGTCGAAATGGCCATCTCCATGACGCTGCTGCTTATGCTCACTCTCGGCTTCGTCGACTTCGGGTATGCTTTCTTCCAGTGGAATGCCGCGACCAAGGCTGTGCAGGTTGGCGCCAGGCTCGCCGCTGTTTCCGACCCGGTCGCGGGCGCGCTTACGACCGCCGCCCCAACCTCGACCCCGGGCGCGCCGGTGGTTGCCGGCGCCTACGGCCCGTTTGCGTGCACCTATACCAGCGGCGGCACCGGCACCTGTTCCAACAGCGGCGCTTTCAGCGCAGCTGCCTTCAGCCGCGTCTTCCGTGGCGACACCGCAATTACCAATGACGATGCCTGCCCGGACCCCACCATCAACCAGCGGCCAGGCATGTGCCACTTCTTCCCGGGCCTGCAGCGCAGGAACGTCGTGGTGACCTACACTGCCACGGGACTCGGCTACCAGACGCGTCTGGGCGGTCCGGTGCCGACGATCACCGTCAGCCTGCAGAACATGACCTTCCAGTTCTTCTTCCTGGGCGGGTTCGGGTTCGGAAATATGACAGTGCCTTCCATGCTGAGTACGGTAACGGGTGAAGATTTAAAGAGTACGTCGCCATGAACGCCATCGACACCAGAGTCCTGCCTACAAAGCGCAAGCAGGTTGCGTTGTTTTCGTCCGATCCGAATTTCAGGCACGATGTGACGACGCGGCTCGACGCGCTGGCGATCTACGACGTCAAGATTTCGGAAGCGGCCGAGTTCCTCAAGGGGCCGCCGGTCGATGCGCGGCCGGGCATCATCATCCTCGATCTCGGCAATGGCGAGCTGCTCGGCAACAATGCGCTCGTCGAGGCGCGCTCGGCCTGGGCTTCGGTGCCGCTGATCGCCGTCTCGGGCGAGCTGACGTCGGAGCAGACGCGCGTGCTGGTGCGCATGAACGCTTCCGATTGGCTGCACAAGCCGCTCGACCCCAAGGAGCTGCTCAACGCCGTCACCTTCCACGACACCGGCAGCCAAGGCACGAAAAGCCGCATCGTCACCTTCATCGCCGCCAGCGGCGGCGCCGGCGCCACGACGCTGGCGATCTCGGCGGCGGAGCATCTGGCCTCGAAGTCGGCCGAGCGGGCGGCCTCGACCTGCCTCGTCGACCTCGACTTCCAGAGCGCCAATTGCGGCGCCTATCTCAACCAGTTCAACCAGTTCGACCTCGCCGGCATCATCGGCCAGCCGGAACGGCTCGATGTCGAGCTGATGGACGTCATCAAGCTGTCGCGGCCGTCCGGCCTCACGCTCTATTCCTTCGAGCGGCCGCAATTGCCGTTCGAGCCGCACGGCGCCGATTTCGTCTTCCGGCTGCTCGACCTCGTCGCCTACCGCTTCGACGACATCGTCATCGACCTGCCGAACATCGAGACGCCATGGCACGAATCGGTGCTGCGCACGAGCGACGAGATCTTCATCGTCTTCGAGCTCAACGTCGCCTCGCTCAGGCAGGGCAAGCGGCTCTACAAGAAGATCCGCGAATTGCGCGGCAACAGCGTCTCGATCACGCTGGTCGCCAACAAGCACAAGCGCAAATGGTTTGGCAACCACTTCTCGCGCAGCGAGCTGGAGAAGATCTTCAAGGCGCCGCACATCAAGTCGCTGGCGCTGGACAATGCGCTGCTTGCAGACGCACTGAACCGCGCTATCCTGCCCTCCGAGGTGGACGGGCGGGCCCGCTTCAACAAGGACTTGAAGCGCATGTTCAAGGAGCGGCTGGACAATGCCCAGCGCTAGAGCAATTCTAGGAAAAGTGTGCAGCAGTTTTCCGCCCGGAATTGCGGCAAGGCAAATGCGGCGGATGGCGACACGCCTTGCCGGCGCCTGCCTGATCGGCATCGCGTCGATGTCGGCCGGCGGTTTCGCGGAAGCCGGATCGGGGCTGCCGCCGCTTCCCGCCATGGGCCCCAGCCTGCGCAAGACGGTTGCCTTCCAGACCGGCGAGCAGCCGGGAACGATCATCATCCGCAAAAACGAGAAGGCGCTCTATCTGGTCGCAAGCAAGGGCCAGGCGCTGCGCTACCAGATCAGCGTCGGCCGCGACGGCTTCGGCTGGACCGGGACCGTCAAAGTTGCGGCCAAGACCGAATGGCCGGAGTGGCGCCCGCCCAAGGAGATGCGCGCGCGCCGGCCCGAACTGCCGGCGATGGTGCCGGCCGGTCCCTACAATCCGCTCGGCGCCAGGGCGCTGTATCTGGCGCGCGACGGCCGCGACACGCTCTATCGCATCCATGGCACCAACGATCCCAAGGGTGTCGGCTTCGACGGCACGTCCGGATGCTTTAGATTGACGAACACGGATGTTATCGATCTCTTCAGGCGCGTCGCGGTGGGCGCAAAGGTGGTGGTTGAATGACGATGATCAGCGAGCCGGACATCCCGGCAATCGACCTTGGTGAAAAGGAAGCTGCCCCGGGCAAACCGAGCCGTGCAAGTATGATCGGCGTCGTGGCGGTTGGCGCGGCGCTCGTCACGTTCGTGAACGTGACAGCCGCCGTCTATCTCTATCGCGGGGTCAACGATCTTCGGACAATGGAGGCACGCCTGGACCAGCTCGGCCAGTTTGAGCAACGGATCGGCGCTCGCATCGATACCGTCAACAACGGCTTCCAGAGCCGGTTCGAGACGCTGGACCGGCAGTTGCAGACGAGCTTCGGCCAGATCAACGGCAATATCGCCCGTCTGGAGCAGGGCCAGCCCGTCGCCACCGAGGCCGAGATGCCGCGGGCGCCAGAGCCAAGTTTCGCCGGCACGACCGTGGCGGATGCGTCAGCGGTTGAAAACCCCGCCGGGCCGGAGTCCGCGGACGCCTCGCCGGCGTTCAAGCGCAAGGTCTCGCCGCCTGGGCCTAATCCATCCTATCAGCGCATCCAGCAGCCGGACGGCAAGGTCTACTACAAGAAGATCAACTGATGCCGCTCCGGGCGACAACGGAAGGCAGTTCGATCAGGACAGCTTAAAGATCGTGCCGCAGCGCTAGGACGCGGACGGCGCGGGCCTCCGCGCGCAGCTTCGCCTCGCGCAGGAAGGCGACATGGCAATAGGCGCAGGCCGCGAGACCGAGGCACAGCACCAGGCTGTTCTTCCAGCTGAAGTCGATCATCAGCGAGAATTGAAGGCCGCGCGGCGCGGTGAAGGTGGCGATCGTGCTCGCCGTTTCCGAATGGCTGCCGGCCGCGATCATCAGCCCGGCGAACAGCAGGGCGGCATGGTTGGCGAGGAAGAAGCCGGCGGATCTCTTCGCATGGCAGACCATCCAGCAGGCGGCCGACGCGACGAGGATGATAGCTGTGTCGAGCGCGATCGACCCGCCGAGATAGAAATTCACCTGTTGCCAGAACATCGTCGAATAAGGGCGCAGTTCGAGCCAGGCATGCCACATGGCGGGGCTTGCCGGATAGAATCCGAGAAGGAACGCCGCTATCCGCTCCGCCGCCAGCAGGAACAGGATGAGGGCTGGGAAGGCAAACAGCAGTATCGGCTTGCGCGTCATGTCATCCCCTCGACGTCCGATGCTCGAATGTAGGCCGCATTGGTTGCGCGAGGCTTAACGCAACGCCTTGCTTTTCAAGCAATGTCGCCGTCGCCTAATGTATGATCGGGGTGAAACGACGAGGCGCGCTTTGAGCGAGGTGAAACCGACAGGCCGGCTTGCCGCGGCGCTCGGCAGCCTCGGGCTGGCCGCAGGTGCGCTGCTGATCGCCGCGTCCAGCCGCTGGCTGCCGCCCGACCTCCCGTCCCATCCCCCAGCTGAGGACGCCGGCGAGGCGCGGCCCTCTCCTCACGCCGTCATTCACGACATGCGGCCAGGCCAGCCGGCGCGCAGGGTCGCCGACGACCTCATCGCGCCGCCGCCGGTCGACGCGTCTGGCATCGAGCGCATCGAGGCCCGCCCTCCGCTCGGCGAGCTTGGCCTCGCCTCGCGGCCGAAGACGCCGATGCCGCTGGACTGGCGTGCGACGCTGCTTTATCGCCCGGTAGCCACCTCGTCGGCGACCTTCGAAGCCATGGGGCGCAAGATCGTCATCAGCGGGGCCGTCGATATCGACCCCGCCAGGACCTGTGCGTTCGGCGATGCGGTCTGGCCCTGTGGCCAGCGCGCCCGCGCCGCCTTCAACGCCTGGCTGCGCGGCCGGGCGCTCAAATGCGTCCTGCCGCCCGATGGCGACCGCTTCACCATCGCCGCGCCCTGCATGCTCGGCAAGCAGGACGTCGGCGCCTGGCTGGTTGCCAATGGCTGGGCCATGGCTTCACCTTCGGGCATCTACGGCAAGGCCGAATCCGTGGCCAGAAGTGCCGAGATGGGCGTCTTCGGGCCGCCGCAATAGGGCATTCCAGGACAGTGCGTAACGACTTTCCGGCGAAATTGCGTAAAAACGGAATAGTCTAAAAATTTCAGCGGTCCTACCAAACGCTGACCTGTATTTAGCGACCGAATCAGACGCTCGAAGGGAGGGCGAGAGCGCTGGCAAGAGGCGCATCCAACATAGCCGACGGAGAAAGACGCTGATTTCCTTCAAATTGTAGGCTTCGCTGAGACTGAAATCGTAACACACCGCCTTTAAGCCAATGCGTCCAACGGGAGATTGGCCAGTGAGCATAGAAACACAGACCGCGCCGGCCAGGGCATGGAAACGCGTCGTTTGGCTGTCCCTTTTGGGCACCGCCGGCTGCGTCGGTCTGTCGCTCGGCCTGAACTATCTGCTCCTGCTCAGCGACGCGTTGACGCCGTTCGGCCGCAGCGTCGTCACCGCGACGGCTCTGCCCATCATCATCGGCCTGCCGCTTTTTGCCTTGCTCGGCTGGAGAGAGGCCGAGCTCCGCCGCTACCGGCAGGAACTCACAAGGTCCGGCACCTACGACCGCCTGACCGGCTGCCTCAACGGGGCCGTGTTCACGTCAATGGTCGACAGAAGGGCGGCAAGACCGTCCGGCCCGCGTTCCGGCGCATTTCTTATCATCCACCCGGAACATCTTGCATCGATCAACCTGCGCTTCGGCCTCGGCTGGGGCGACGAAGCCTTGCGGCTCATCGCCTCAGCTATCCGATCCTCGGTGCGCAAGGACGATCTGATCGGCCGGCTCGGAAACTCAATGTTCGGCGTTTTCCTCCCCGGCGCGACGAAGCAGGACGCCAAGGAGATCGGGGAACGGGTTCGAGCGGCGGTCGGGCAGATCTATTTCGCGCCGAAAGGCGACAAGGACGTGCTTGCCATCCGCGTCGGCGGCGTTGTCTTCGAGCATGAACTGGCGTTCGAGGACATGTTCCGGTCAGCGGAGGAACTCCTGCTGGAGGTCCAGGACGACGCTGACATGGCGTTGTCGCATATCCGCAACTGAACCGGCGAGCGGAATCGGGACCGGTCGCTTTATGCCTCAGATGCCGCCCATGCAGAGATACTTCATCTCAAGGTAGTCCTCGAGGCCATGGCGGGAGCCCTCCCGCCCGATGCCGGATTGCTTCACGCCGCCGAAAGGCGCGGCTTCCGAGGACATGCGTCCGGTGTTGATGCCGACCATGCCATATTCCAGAGCCTCCGCCACACGCCAGACGCGCTTCAGGTTCGAGGCATAGAAATAGGCGGCGAGGCCGTAGATCGTGTCATTGGCCTCACGCACGACCTGATCCCCATCCTCGAAGCGGATGACCGGAGCCAGCGGCCCGAATGTCTCCTCCTGTGCCACAGCCATTGCGCTGGCGATATCGGTAAGGACCGTCGGCTGGAAGAATGTGCCGTTTCTGCCAATCCGGGCTCCGCCGCAGCGGATCGCGCCGCCTTTTCCCACGGCATCGGCGATGTGGGATTCGATCTTGGCGAGCGCCTGGCTGTCGATGAGCGGGCCGATGGCGACGCCCGGATCGAAACCGTCACCGACCTGAAGCTGGCGAACCCGTTCGACGAATTTGTCGACGAACTCGTCGTGAACGCCCGACTGGACGTAAAGGCGGTTCGCGGAAACGCAGGTCTGGCCAGCATTGCGGAACTTCGCCTGGATCGCCCCGTCCACGGCAGCGTCGATGTCGGCGTCGTCGAAGACGATGAACGGCGCGTTGCCGCCGAGCTCGAGGCTGACCTTCTTGATCTGATCCGAGCACTGGCGCATCAACAGGCGCCCGACCTCGGTCGATCCGGTGAAGCTGATCTTGCGCACTTTGGGATTGTGGCAGAGCTCACGCCCCACCGCAGCGCCCTCGGAGGCGTAGACAAGGTTCACGACACCGTCAGGAAAACCGGCTTCGGCCGCAAGGGCGAACATTGCGCCCGCGACAAGCGGCGTCTGCTCGGCAGGCTTCAGCACGATGGCGCAGCCCGCCGCCAGCGCCGGCGAGATCTTGCGCGCCACCATCGATGCGGGAAAGTTCCAGGGCGTGATCGTGCCGACGACACCGATGGGCTGCTTGATCACCAGCATGCGGCGGTCCGTCGACGGCGCCGAGATCGTCTCGCCGTAGATGCGATTGGCTTCCTCGGCGTACCATTGCAGATAGGCGGCGGCATGAGCGACCTCCGATTTGGCTTCGGCGAGCGGCTTGCCCATCTCCGCGGTGAGGATCGCCGCGAGGTCGTCGGTGTGGGTGACGATGAGCTGATGCCACTGCCACAGCATTTCGCTGCGCTCGCGGGCGGTCAGCCCTGCCCATCCGGCTTGTGCGACATAGGCCTTGTCGATCGCTGCGCGCGTCTCCTCGACGCCCATGTCGGGAAGTTCCGCCAGCAGTTCGCCGGTCGACGGATTGAAAACCTCGAACGTACGCCCACTAAGTTGCATGCCAAGCGCTGGCACACGGTCGATCGCGGCAAAGCGGTCTGAGGCTTTCAAATGGCGGGTCATCGGCAGGCACAGGGGCAATACCGGTTTCCTCCTCAAAGAAGTTGACGTGTATTGATGGCGCCAACGTGTATTCCGCACGCCTGCGGCTTTTCATAGGGCCTGGGACAGACGGCGGTAGACCCACTCAGGATTAGTCGGTCACGGTCGCCGCAATCTGACGCCCGGCTGATTGCCGTTGGTGAATTCCACGCCCTCGGCCTCAAGAGCAGCACGGACCTTGTCTTGGGTTTCAGCAGACACCATCGGAGCACGCTCGCTGCCGCTCTCACAACGTTTGACTGTTGGAATAGAGACGCCTGCTCGGCGTGCAACGTCCGCTTGTGAGAGACCGATCAACGCTCGGGCCGCCCGCATTTGTGCCGCAGTTATCAATTTCTATTGATCCCTTTAGATCATTCCGTTATAATCCAAAGGTATCAGCGATACCCTTGGGCCTTTCTCTGGTCCGGGGTGCGGCTAGACGCGGTGTTAGCGCACCGTGCCTAGCCTGACCACAACCTAAGCTTCTGGGAGCTCGGATCATGGGTGATTCCGACAATAACACGACTTTGCCTCTCGTCACCCGCAGGAGGGTACTTGCGGGAACGGCATTCGCAATGGCGGGATGGCGGCCGAAAGCGTATGCCAGCAACGATTTGGAAAAGGACCAGTCCCCCGATCCTGCGGTGGCGGTGTGGCGCAAATGGCAGGCGGCTCACCGGCAGACTGAACAGCTGTGCCGTCAGCAGCAGCGCCTGGAGCAAAAACTCGTCGAAACCATTGGCTTTCCCAACGCGACCATCCTGCTGCGCGACGGCGAGAGCGTAACGCTGCATTCCCTTCAGGCGCTTCACGAAGTGCTCGATCTTGGTCCGGAAGACATGGCAAAGCGCGAGAAGGCTGAGGCCGACTTAGCCGCTCATCAGGTGCGCTGGGATGCCGCAGACAGGGAAATTTGCTATTCGGCGACATTGCGTGCGGAGCGCGAGGCTGGCGACCGAGCGGAGGACCTGCTCGAGGTATTGTCCGAAACCCCCGCCACTTCCCTTACCGGTGTGGCAGCCAAGCTTGATGCCGCGCTGATGGAAGGAGAGTCTTCGGAAGACGATGCCGAATTTCCCTGGCCACAGATTCGTTCAGCGCGCGATGACCTGATCC
The DNA here is from genome assembly GCF_004791585.1 of Mesorhizobium sp. M1C.F.Ca.ET.210.01.1.1. Taxonomy (GTDB): domain Bacteria; phylum Pseudomonadota; class Alphaproteobacteria; order Rhizobiales; family Rhizobiaceae; genus Mesorhizobium. The sequence continues at coordinate 7,244 of NZ_SRUU01000005.1, read as the reverse complement.
GCATCGGCAAGGAGGTGGTGCCCGAGCAAGTGTTTCCCGACGAAATCCGTCAGCGGCAAACTCGCCGAAGGCGGGAAGAGATAGGCTTCTCTGTTGCGCCTGGTAGTGACGGAGGAGCGGCATGAAAAAGCGCACCGACGCATCCCAGATCGTCATCAAATCTGTTCCCGGTTGTGGTGACGAGGCAGGTTCATCCGATGCCCGCCTGACGTCCTTCAGCTCAACCGTGAATAAGGCGGCCGCGCTGCTCGGCCAGTGGTCAGTCGCTGAAGCTGTCGAGGTGGCAAAAGCATTGTGGCCCGACGAGGCTGCAACGGTTGTGGCCTGGTCCGCTCTTTCGGCGCACTGTGAGGGAGAAGCGCTGGAGTATCGCTTTTGGTTTGAAGTGTTTATGCATCTCCAGGCCGGCTCATCCAATTCAGACCTGCAAGGCATAATGGAAGGCGCTCAGCAGTATTCCTTTCATTGATGCCATCAGATGCGACATCAAAAGGCAAAGTTAGAAGCGAAGCGCCCTGCCTTTTCCAGGCGCGGGCAAGACCTGAAACTAAAGGCAATCCACACACCGCTGACCAGCATGTCGGTAGACAGATCGCAACGGTTCGCGTCCATTCGGATGTCTCGCAAGCCCAGCTTGCCCGATCGATAGGCATCAGTCTTCAACAGCTGCACAAATACGAGAACGCAAGTCCCGCGTGTCCACCCCGCATTCTCCACCGAATTCCCGCCATACCAGAGCACATTCCCACAACAGTCTGCACAGGCGGAAGCCACGGAAAACTCTAAGTTTTTGATGCTGCTTCGGAGAACGCTGGTGCTGCGAGAGAGGATTGAACTCTCGACCTCTCCCTTACCAAGGGAGTGCTCTACCACTGAGCTACCGCAGCCTGCGATGGCGGCGCTTCTGCCATAACGAACCGGCAAGCGCAAGGCCAAGAAATGCAACCATTGACGCAGCCGTGAAAGCTGCCCTTGATGGCCTTTCATGACATGGCCGCGCCGCAATGCCGCCATGCCGGAAAGGCCGCCGGCTGATTGCCGGCCGAAACGGGACCATGAACGACAAGGCAAAACCACCGAAAAGGAGCGGCGAGGAGCGCAAGGACCGGCTTGCCGAAGCGTTGCGCGCCAACTTGCAGAAACGCAAGGCGCAGGCGCGCTCCCGGCACGCCGGCGATGCCGATCAGCGGCCGGAGGGGCTGCCGTCTGCTGGAAAAATGCAAGAAAAGTAACCCAAATCAGCCACACTGGCCGACCACACTTGGTCCACAGGTGGGGAAATCCTATTTCTTGAACCAAGCCGGCCAATGGTCTAGAGCCGGACATACTCAACCGATTGAAGGCGGCCCGTCCGGGCCGAGGGGACGTTCTCTCATGGATCGCATCAGAATTGTCGGCGGCAATAAGCTTGCCGGAAGCATTCCGATCTCGGGCGCTAAGAACGCGGCGCTGCCGCTGATGATCGCCTCGCTGCTCACCGACGACACGCTGACCTTGGAAAACGTGCCGCATCTGGCCGACGTCGAGCAATTGATCCGCATCCTCGGCAACCACGGCGTCGACTATTCGGTCAACGGCCGGCGCGAGAAGCAGCAGCAAGGCTATTCGCGCACCATCAATTTCTCCGCCCGCAACATCGTCGACACCACCGCGCCCTACGAGCTGGTCTCCAAGATGCGCGCCTCCTTCTGGGTGATCGGCCCGCTGCTTGCCCGCATGGGCGAGGCCAAGGTATCGCTGCCCGGCGGCTGCGCCATCGGCACGCGGCCGGTCGACCTGTTCCTCGAGGGCCTGCAGGTGCTGGGCGCCGAGCTCGACGTCGACAACGGCTATGTCGTCGCCAAGACCAAGAACGGCCGCCTCGTCGGCAACCGCTACGTTTTCCCCAAAGTGTCGGTCGGCGCCACCCATGTGCTGATGATGGCGGCCGCGCTCGCCAAGGGCGAGACGGTGCTGGAGAACGCCGCCCGCGAGCCGGAGATCGTCAACCTCGCCGAATGCCTGATCGCCATGGGCGCCAAGATCCACGGCGCCGGCACCTCCACCATCACCATCGAAGGCGTCGAGGCGCTGTCCGGGGCGCGGGTGCGGGTCATCCCCGACCGCATCGAGACCGGCACCTATGCCATGGCGGTGGCGATGACCGGCGGCGACGTCGTGCTCGAAGGCGCCAGGCCCGACCTGCTGCAGACCGCGCTCGACGTTCTTGTCGAGACGGGCGCCGAGATTACAGCCACCAACGAGGGCATCCGCGTCAGGCGCAACGGCGCCGGCATTGCGCCGGTCGACGTGACGACCGCGCCCTTCCCGGCCTTCCCGACCGACCTGCAGGCGCAGTTCATGGGCCTGATGACGATGGCCAAGGGCAAGTCGCGCATCACCGAGACGATCTTCGAGAACCGCTTCATGCATGTGCAGGAGCTTGCCCGCCTCGGCGCCCACATCACCCTTTCCGGCCAGACGGCGATCGTCGACGGCGTCGCCAAGCTGAAAGGCGCGCCTGTCATGGCGACCGACCTGCGCGCCTCGGTGTCGCTGGTCATCGCCGGCCTCGCCGCCGAAGGCGAGACCACCGTCAACCGCGTCTACCACCTCGACCGCGGCTTCGAGCGGCTGGAAGAGAAGCTCTCCGGCTGCGGCGCGGTGATCGAGCGGATTTCGGGCTAAAGGAGCCGGTGTAGCCGCGCGTCGGTTGCGCAGAGCGGAAAGACCCACTAGAGCCTGTTTGTCCTGATCAAATCGGGGCGAAACAGGCTCTAGTTTTTTGTTTGAGCATGATCTTTGCCGAAAACCGGTTTCCACTTTTAGGGATCATGCTCTAACAGAACTTTGAGTTTTCAACGTTCAGGTACGCATTCCGCATGGCCGCTCTCAAGCTCATCGCGCTCGACGACCAGGATCTGAGCATCGTCTCGGCTCACGTCCAGGACGCCGTGATGAAGGTTTCCGACCTCGAATACCTGCCGGCGACCAAGCGCTTCGTGCTGACCATGAACCGTTTCGTCTGGGAGGCGAAATCAGGCTTCTTGCGCCAGCACAATGAGCGGCGGCAGAGTGTTTTGCATTTCGACCGCGTGCTCGGGGCCAAGACCAGCGGCATCGCACGCGACAGGCCGGACGAGGTGCTTTCGCTGCTGGCGATCAGCTTCGTGGCGATCAGCAAGCCGGCCGGCATCATCGAGCTGGTGTTTTCTGGAGGCGGCACGATCATGCTCGACGTCGAGTGCATCGAGGCGCGGCTCGCCGATATCGGCGGTTCCTGGGAAGCCACCTCGCGACCCATGCACAGGGGCTAGAGCGCAATGGCCATAACGCTTAGCCAGCAGGATGCCGGTTTCGAGCAGCGTTTCACCGCCTTTCTTTCGACCAAGCGCGAGACCTCGGCCGACGTCGAGGCCGTGGTGCGCGACATCATCGCGCGCGTGCGCGCCGAGGGCGACAAGGCGCTTATCGACTACACGCTCAAATTCGACAAGGCCGATCTCGGCAAGCTAGGCATCGCCGTCTCCAGGGACGATATCGCCAAAGCCTATGCAGCGGCCGACCCCGCCACGGTCGAGGCGCTCAAATTCGCGCGCGACCGCATCCGCTCCCATCACGAGCGGCAGAAGCCGAAGGACGACCGCTACACGGACGCCGCCGGCGTCGAGCTCGGCTCGCGCTGGACGGCGATCGAGGCCGTCGGGCTCTATGTGCCCGGGGGCACGGCGAGCTATCCGAGCTCGGTGCTGATGAACGCGGTGCCGGCGAAGGTCGCCGGCGTCGAGCGCATCGTGATCGTCGTGCCGGCGTCGGGCGGCGTCATCAATCCCCTAGTGCTGGTCGCGGCGGATCTCGCCGGCGTTTCCGAGATCTACCGCGTCGGCGGCGCTCAAGCGGTGGCCGCGCTCGCCTACGGCACGGAGACGATCCGGCCGGTCGCCAAGATCGTCGGGCCGGGCAATGCCTATGTCGCGGCGGCCAAACGCCAGGTGTTCGGCACCGTCGGCATCGACATGATCGCCGGGCCGTCGGAAGTTCTGGTCGTGGCCGACGCCGAGAACGATCCGGACTGGCTCGCCGCCGATCTGCTTGCCCAGGCCGAGCATGACGCGTCGGCGCAGTCGATCCTGATCACCGACAATGCCGAGTTCGGCAAAGAGGTCGAACAAGCGGTCGAGCGCCAGTTGAAGACCTTGCCCCGCGCCGAGACGGCTGCGGCGAGCTGGCGCGACTTCGGCGCCGTGATCCTCGTGCCGACGATCGAAGCCTCGCTGCCCCTGGTCGACCGGATCGCCGCCGAGCATGTCGAGCTCGCTTTCGACGATGCCGAGGGCTTCCTTGCCAGGATGCGCAATGCAGGCGCCGTGTTTCTCGGCCGGCACACGCCGGAAGTGATCGGCGACTATGTCGGCGGCTCCAACCATGTGCTGCCGACGGCGCGCTCGGCGCGCTTTTCGTCCGGCCTGTCCGTGCTCGATTTCGTCAAGCGCACGTCGATCCTGAAGCTCGGGCCGGATCAGCTCAAGGCGCTGGCGCCGGCGGCGATCGCGCTTGCCAAGGCGGAAGGGCTCGACGCGCACGCACGCTCCGTGGCGATCAGGCTGAACATGTAGCGATGTCCGGCCACCACCAAAACCGCCACAGGCTGATCGACGTCGAGCTCGACGAATCGATTGGCCGTTCGACGCCCGATGTCGAGCATGAGCGGGCGGTGGCGATCTTCGACCTGATCGAGGAAAACAGTTTCCGGCCGGTCAACGACGATGGCGCCGGTCCGTATCGGCTGAAGCTGTCGCTGGCCGAGCAGCGGCTGGTGTTCGCCGTCAGCCGCGAGGATGGCGCCGACGTGGTCACCCACATCCTGTCACTGACGCCGCTGCGGCGCATCGTCAAGGACTACTATCTGATCTGCGAAAGCTATTACGAGGCCATCCGCTCCTCGACGCCCAGCCACATCGAGGCGATCGACATGGGCCGGCGCGGCCTGCACAATGAAGGCTCGCAGACGCTGATGGACCGGCTCGCCGGCAAGATCGAGATCGATTTCGACACGGCGCGCCGGCTGTTCACGCTGGTCTGCGTGCTGCATTGGCGGGGCTAGATCAGGATGACGTTTCGTTGAATCGCCAACCTGATCTAACTCTTTGTTGGAGCATGATCTTCTCCGAAAGCCGGTACCCACTTTTCGGGATCATGCTCTAGTGCTGGCCGCGTTACCGCATTCGATCCTGTTTGTCTGCGGCATGAACGCCGTGCGCTCGCCGATGGCGGAACAGCTGGCACGGCGCCTATTGCCTGCCACCACCTTCGTCGCCTCGGCCGGCGTGCGCCGCGGCGAGCGCGACCCCTTCGTCGACGCCGTGCTTGCCGAAGAGGGTCTGACGCTCGGCGAGCGGCAGCCGAGAACGCTGGACGAGCTGGAAGACGATTATTTCGACTTGATCGTGACGCTGGCGCCGGAAGCGCACCACGTCGCGCTGGAGCTCACCCGCTCGCTCGCCGTCGAGGTCGAATACTGGCCGATGCCCGATCCGACCGACACCGGCGGCACGCGCGAGCACATCATGGCCGCCTATCGCGACGTGCGCGAGCGGCTGAAATCGCGCATAAGCCGACGTTTTTCGCTTCCGGAAGCAAAGAACGCGGCGGATTAAGCATGTTCACAAGCGGGCGATTATCATATAGGTTCCGCCGCAAATTCCGGCCGGCCGCCGGAACCGCAATCCAAGCAAAGGTATCGAATGCCGAAGGAAGAAGTCCTCGAGTTTCCAGGTGTGGTCACGGAACTGCTGCCCAACGCGATGTTCCGGGTGAAGCTCGAAAACGAACACGAGATCATCGCCCACACGGCCGGCCGCATGCGCAAGAACCGCATCCGCGTGCTGACCGGCGACAAGGTCCTGGTCGAGATGACGCCTTACGACCTGACCAAGGGCCGCATCACCTATCGCTTCAAGTAACAGCCCGGCGCAAACCGCGATGAGCATTCTGCAGAAGCTGGTGCTTGCCTCGGGTTCGCCGCGCCGCATCGAGCTGTTGCAGCAGGCCGGCATCGAGCCGGACCGCGTGCTGCCCGCCGATGTCGACGAGACGCCGCTGCGCGCCGAGCATCCGCGCTCGCTGGCCAAGCGCCTCTCCAAGGAAAAGGCAGAGAAGGCGCTCGCCTCGCTGAAGAGCGAGGAAGACTATGCGCCGGCCTTCGTGCTCGCCGCCGACACGGTGGTGGCAGTCGGGCGGCGCATCCTGCCCAAGGCCGAGACGATCGACGACGCCGTCAACTGCCTCGGCCTGCTCTCCGGCCGCTCGCACCGGGTCTATTCCGGCATCTGCCTGATCACGCCGGGCGGCAAGCAGCGTTTGCGGCTGGTGGAGACCAGGGTCCGCTTCAAGCGGCTGCCGCGCGAGGAGATCGACGCCTATGTCGCGTCGGGCGAATGGCGCGGCAAGGCCGGCGGCTATGCCGTGCAGGGGCTCGCCGGCTCCTTCGTCGTCAAGCTGGTCGGCTCCTACACCAATGTGGTCGGCCTGCCGCTCTATGAGAGCGTGGCGCTGCTTTCCGGCGAAGGGTTCAAGGCGCACCGGAACTGGCACGCTTCGCGGCCATGAACACGGATGATCCATGAGTCTTGACGAAAAGGTGACGCCGCTTCGCCCGAAGCGGCCTTGCCCCGAATGCGGCAAGCCTTCCGTGCGTGAGCACTATCCGTTCTGCTCGGCGCGCTGCAAGGACATCGACCTTAATCGCTGGCTGAAGGGCGCCTATGTCATCCCCGGCCGCGACGGCGAGGAGGACGAAGACGAGGGCGCGAAACAAGGCCCCTCGCCCAAGGACGAGCCGTGAGCGCGAGCGGCAATCGGCCATTTCCCGGCGATTTTTCTTTCCTGACGAAATCGACAGCTAAGCGCTGGACAGGCCGAATTCCCGTGCTATAACCCACGCGCTTTCAAGGGGTGCCGCCCGGCGCTCCGGTGAAACCCGGCGGGCGATCCCGTTAGCCGGCGCAGGCCCAGATAGCTCAGTTGGTAGAGCAGCGGACTGAAAATCCGCGTGTCGGTGGTTCGAATCCGCCTCTGGGCACCATCACTTTCCTGTCCGGCCCGGAGACATCGGTTACAGTTTATACCGGAGACATGGTGTAGTGCACCCCGATTTTGAGACAGAAAACGGGTAACAGTTCTCCGTTAGGAGGACTGATGAGAAGGGACGATCCTAGGCGGCGGTTCAACCGCGACTTCAAGCTGGCGGCAGTCCGGCGAATGGC
>NZ_SRUU01000059.1 GCF_004791585.1 Mesorhizobium sp. M1C.F.Ca.ET.210.01.1.1 | reverse complement strand
AGAAGCGAACCATCGACGACACCTGGCGACACATCGGACACCTCGTCGCCACCATAGAACCCGACGAATGCTCAAACTACTTCAACAACGCCGGATACGCTTCCGTCAAAACCTGAAGCGCTCTAGATCCGTTTCAGCGCAACGCGCTTGAAGCGCGTCGCGATCTTTTAGATTCGCTCCTTGCGCTTTAGGATCTTGATTTTACGCATGTCTTTGTCTCGAAACCGGCTCCCGCTTTCGGGAGACATGCCTTAGGCAGCCTTGGCGACGACCCGGTTGCGGCCGCCGCTCTTGGCCTCGTAGAGCGCAAGGTCGGCTCGCTTCATCAGCGCGGCGACAGTATCGGCTCCCTTCAGCACCGACGACACGCCGACGCTGACGGTCACTTCAATCGTCTTCCCGTCGCTCCCGATCGCAAAGGGCACCTGCGCGATCTCGGCGCGGATGCGCTCGGCCACCTTCTCGGCGACGGCGCCGTCGGTGTCCGGCATGACCACGACGAACTCCTCGCCGCCGAATCGGCAGGCGAGATCGATGCCGCGCACATTCTTGCGCAGCCGCCTCGCGAACTCGCGCAGCACGTCGTCACCGCCGTCATGGCCATGGACGTCATTGATGGATTTGAAGCGGTCGAGATCGGTGATCATCACCGACAGCGGCCGCCGCCGCGCCACGGTGCGGTCGAACAGCGTCTGCAGATGGCTGTCGAGGTAGCGGCGGTTGTGCAGTCCGGTCAGCCCGTCGGTCACCGCCATCTCGATGGTCTGGGTGACGCTGGCGCGCAGCTGGTCGTTGTAGCGCTTGCGCCGCACCTGCGTGCGCAGGCGCGCCGTCAGTTCATGCTGGTCGATGGGGCGCGTCAGATAGTCGTTGATGCCGAGCTCGAGGCCGCGGATGATGCGGCCCTCCTCGCCTTCATCGGCCAAAAGGATGATCGGCAGGAAGCGGGTGCGGTCGAGCGAGCGCAGTTGCGAGCAGAGCCTGAGCGGATCGAAATCGCTGAAGGCCGTCGAGATCAGCACGCATTCGTACGGCGTCTCGGCGGCCTGGAAGAAGCCGGCATTAGGATCGGTCGCGACATCCAGTTCGGCGCTGCCGCGCAGCATCTTCTGGAGACGCTCGATCGAGGACTTGCGCTCGTCGACCAGAAGCACTTTGGGCTTGGCGTCCTCCGTCGCGAAGTTGTGGCTGAGCAGCTCCTCGATGCCGATGTTGCGCGTGGTCGAGGCGCGCAGGCGCAATTCGTCGGTCAGCGACTTCAGCCTGACCAGGCTCTTTACCCGCGTCATCAGCTGCAGATCGTTGACCGGCTTGGTGAGGAAATCGTCGGCGCCGGCCTCGAGGCCGCGCACCCTGTCCGACACCTGGTCGAGCGCGGTGATCATGACGACGGGGATGTGCGAGGTCGCCGGGTCGCTCTTCAGCCGCTTGCAGACCTCGAACCCGTCCATGCCCGGCATCATCACGTCGAGCAGCACCACGTCGACCTTGCCGTTCTCGCAGGTCTCGATCGCGTCCGGGCCGTTGCCGGCCGTCAGCACCTCGAAATATTCGGCGAGCAGCCTGACCTCCAGAAGCCGCACATTGGCGGGGATGTCATCGACGACGAGGATCCGCGCGGTCATCTCAAAGGCTCCGGCTCGGCATCAGGCATCGCCCAGATAGGATTTGATCGTCTCGATGAAGCGCGGCACCGAGATCGGCTTGGAAATATAAGCCTCGCAGCCGCCCTGGCGGATGCGCTCCTCGTCGCCCTTCATCGCGAAGGCGGTGACGGCGATGACCGGGATCGAATGCAATTCGTCGTCTTCCTTAAGCCATTTGGTCACCTCCAGGCCCGACACCTCGGGAAGCTGGATGTCCATCAGGATGAGGTCCGGCCGGTGCTTGCGCGCGAGGTCCAGCGCTTCCAGGCCATTGCGCGTGCGAACCGTCTCGTAACCGCTGGCTTCGATGAGGTCCCGAAAGAGCTTCATATTGAGCTCATTGTCCTCGACGATCATGACCTTCTTAGCCATCAATTTCCCGTCCCGACGGTCACCGGAGCCGAAGACCGTCGTCATGCGTCCTTGCCGGATCGCACCCAACCCGCATGGACCCTACGTCAATATGATTGACGAAACGCAAACCGGCCGTTGGAAAAGCGCACCGATTCCGCTTGCGGATGCAGGGCTGAAGCGGCTGAGACTTGCCGCAAGCGACGCTTGCCATTACTGCGGAAGAAGAGACTCACATCCGCACCAGCAAAAGGTAATGATGGCGAACGCAGCGTCAATGCGTGAGGAGGCGGAATCCCTTGCCATCAGGGCGCTTGGCTTCGTCGCCAGCGATCCCGAGCTCCTGCCCCGCTTCCTGGCGATCACCGGCATCGAGGTGCAGTCGATCCGCAAGGCGGCGCAGGAGCCGGGCTTCCTTGCCGGTGTGCTGCAGTTCATCCTCGCCCACGAGCCGACGCTCTTGCGCTTTGCCGAGGAGACCGGCACGCCGCCGGCCGCCGTCGGCAAGGCCTTGCGGGCGCTGCCGCTCGGCAATGACGATCACGAGCGCTCGACATGAGCGACGATCCCGAGACCGCGCGTCAGATCGAGGAGCTTGCCGCCGACGACCGGCCGCTGCTGGTGCTCGACGTCGACGATGTCGTGCTCGAGTTCGTCCGGCCCTTTCCGCATTTCCTGAAATCGCGCGGCTTCCAGCTGACGCTCGCTTCCTTCCGCCTCACCGGCAACATCGCCGAGACGGCATCGGGTCGGCTGATCGAGCAGGCCGAGGTGACGGCGCTTCTCGGCGATTTCTTCGATACACAAGCCGATTGGCAAAGCATCACCGCCGGTGCCGCGGAAGCGCTGGCGATGCTCGGGCAGCACGCCGAGATTGTCTTGCTGACCGCGATGCCGCACAAGCACCGCGCCGTGCGTCGGGCGCATCTCGATGCACTGGACCTGAACTACCCGTTGCTGACCACGGAAATGGCGAAAGGACCGGCCATCGCCAAGCTGCGCGGCGCCAAAGGCAGGCCTGTCGCTTTCGTCGACGACCAGCCCTCCAACCTGATGTCGGCGCGCAATTCGGTTGCCGACGCGCACCTCTTCCACCTGATGGCCGACAATACGTTGCGCGCCTTCCTGCCGCCGACGCCCGACGACATCATCTCGGTCGACAACTGGCGCGAGGCGGCGCCAAAGATCGCGAGCGCCCTGGGGCTTTAAAGCGCGACGCACTAAACGGATTTAGGCGAAGCGCTTTGGGACTTTGCTTCGACGCATATCGTTTTCGCAAAACCGCTGCACACTTTGGCGCGACATGCATTAACTCAAGCGTTCAGGGCTGCAATTTTGCCCCTGCCCCGCCACTGCCGTTCTCGCCCGAGCCTTCATCCTGGCCGGTGCCGTCATTCAGGTCGGCGCCGTCATCGTCCTGGTCGGCGCTGTCATCCTGGACGGCATCGGCAGGCTTGAGCATGGCGCCGTTGACCGTGACCGAACCGTCGGCCTTGGCATTGATGACCCATTCCAGCCGGCCGTCCGGCAGCGTCTTGCCGAAACCTTTGACGGCGAGCGCGAACGGGAAAGCCTGTGCCACTTGCTGGTCGCTCTTGGCGCCCTCCTGCAGGGCCTCGACGATCTTGTCGTAGCCTGCGACATCGACGGTCATGGTCGCATCCGGTTTCTTGCCAGGAAACGTCATCTCGCCTTCCATCGCGACCTCGACGTTGCCGTTCTTCACCGTGCTGTGCCTGACAACGAATTTGGGGCTCTTGGCCAGAAAATCGGCGACCAGAGCATCGCCGAACTCATCCGAGAGCGGCGGATTCTTATTGAGATCAAAGGTTTCGATCGCTTTCTTCGCCATGGTATCGAGGTCGATATTGGCGCCGCCGAAGTTGAACTCGACATCCGTCGGCAGCAGAGTGACGCTCCAGCCCGGTAGCATCTGCTGCGGGATCGTCAGGCCGGAGGCCTTGATCGCGTAGTTGACATTGCCGTTCTGGGAGATGCCGTCCATGCCGAACCCGGTGCTGAACAGCTTCGCCCCGAATTTGCCGACGGGGCTCTCCACCTCAAAATCCTTGAAGCCGTAGGTGCCGTCGATCCTTTCCCACACGGGCAGCGCGGCCCGCAGAAGCGTCTTGAGCTCGGCCTGGTTGGCCTTGAGCTTGGCTTCGTCCTCATTGGCCACGGCGAAGGCAAGAAGATCGAGCAGCGGCTTTGTCCGCACGCCCTTGCCGTTTGCGTCCACTGACAATTCCGGTGTTCTCAAGGTGAGCGGAAAATTCATTCCGCTGTCGGGATCGTCGACCTTGATCGTCTCGACGAAACTCGAGACTTTTTGTGTCGCCGTGAAGTCGACGCCGCCATTGGCCGATTTGGTCGCGGCAACGGTCGCGGTGCCGGCACCGGCGGTAACGTCCGCCTGCTGCTTGGCTTCCCGCGACGTCATCGTCATGCCGGCGATCGAGCTGGTGCCGCTGGTGAAGGCGGCGAGGTTCGGATCGTAGACGGCGGCGCCCTTGCCGTCCTTGACCGTGAGTTGCATGCTTTGCAGCCCTTCCGGTCCGTTGAACTCGAAGGCCATGCTTTGCGAGAAATCCGAGGCGACGTCCCAGGAACCGTCGCTGCGCGGCTTTACCATCAAGGCATAGGGCGCGAGATCGAATTTCAGCGGCTTCGCTTCCGGCAGGGCATTGACCAGCGCCTTGATGTCGACCGTGATTTTGTAGGCGTCGCCTTCGGCCGAAACCTTGAGCACGCCCTTGTCGAACGCCTGCTTGCCGAAATAGCGCGCCAGATTGTCGGAGAGCTGCTTCGCGCCTTGGCTGTCGACCGCCTGGGCGACGGCGGGCGCGCTGAACGCAAGAGCTGCAACAAATGGCAAAATACGCTTCACGTCGGTTCTCCGTTGGTCTCGGAAGGCAAATCGTTTCGTGCTTCTGGTAGGAAAGAAGCGTTACAGCCGCAAGACGACGACTGTAAGCCAAAACCTCAAGTCGCTAAAGCACAAGCCGCATCAACGGCCTGCCGGGCTTGCGTTCAAGAAGTCTCTCGAATCCGGCCTTCTCGAAGACCCGCGACGAGCCGACGAACAGCCCGATCGAGCGCGAATCGCGCGACAGATCGATCGGGCATGCCTCCAGCAGCCTGGCGCCGTTTTCGCGCGCGAACGCGATGCCGCCATCGACAAGGCGGTGCGTGATGCCTCTGCCCCGCGCCTTGACGCGAATGAAGAAGCAGGAGATCGCCCACACGTCCAGGTCACCGGCATCGGCCGGATCGACCGGCGCCGAGCCCCTGCCCTGATTGTTCCATTCGGGCACGTCGGCGCGCGGACCGATCTGCATCCAGCCGAGGGCCTTGCCTTCCTCGAAAGCCAGCAGTCCTGGCGGCGGCCCGGCTTCGATGCGCGCCTTGATGTGATCCTTGTTGCGCTCACGGTCGCTCGCACGGCGCTCGGCCGGCGTCAGCCGGAAATGCGTGCACCAGCAGCCATAGCAGGCGCCTTGCTTGCCGAAGAGATCCTCGAAATCGGCCCAACGCTCTGGCGTAAGCGGTACTATGGTCGTGCTCATGCGTTCTCCCCAGGCCAGCCTTGTTGCCGGCCCTGCGCTGTCGTACCATTGCGTTTGTTCTCTTTATGTTCGCAGCGATGGCGGCTCCTGTCAACAATCCCGAACACGGTTTCTGCCGCGACTGCCTGGCCATGCAGCGCGGCGAGACGCGCCGCTGCGAGCGCTGCGGCAGTCCGCGCCTTGCCCGCCATCCCGAACTCTACCGGCTGCACATCGCCCATATCGATTGCGACGCCTTCTACGCGGCGATCGAAAAGCGCGACAATCCGGCGCTGAAGGACAAGCCGGTGATCGTCGGCGGCGGCAGGCGCGGCGTCGTCTCCACCGCCTGCTACATCGCCCGCATCCAGGGCGTGCGCTCGGCCATGCCGATGTTCAAGGCGCTCGAAGCCTGTCCCGAGGCCGTGGTGATCCCACCCAACATGGAAAAATATGTCGGCGTCGGCCGCCAGGTGCGCGCGTTGATGCAGGCGCTGACACCGCTGGTCGAGCCGCTTTCGATCGACGAGGCATTCCTCGATCTCGCCGGGACCGAGCGCATGCACGGCATGCCCCCGGCGCTCGTGCTGGCGCGCTTCGCGCAAACGGTGGAGAAGGAGCTCGGCATCACCGTCTCGGCCGGCCTCTCCTACTGCAAATTCCTGGCCAAGATCGCGTCGGACTTCCGCAAGCCCCGCGGCTTTTCGGTCATCGGCGAAGCGGAGGCGCAGAGCTTCCTCGCCGTACAGCCGGTGACGCTGATCTGGGGCGTCGGCAAGGCACTGGCCGCGACACTGGAGCGCGACGGCATCCGCATGATCGCCCAGCTGCAGCGCATGGAGCGCGGCGAGCTGATGCGACGCTACGGGATCATGGGCGACCGGCTCTACCGGCTTTCGCGCGGCGAGGATGATCGCCGCGTCGATCCCGACGGCGATGCCAAGAGCGTTTCGGCCGAAACCACCTTCGACGCCGATATCGCCTCCATGGCGGAACTGGTGCCTGTATTGCGCGGTCTGTCCGAAAAAGTCTCGGCGCGGCTGAAGAAATCAGGCATTGCCGGGCGCACCGTGGTGCTGAAGCTGAAGACGCAGGACTTCAAGCTCCGCACGCGCAACCGCCAGCTTGGCGATCCGACACGGCTAGCCGACCGCATTTTCCAGACCGGGCTCGACCTCTTGCGCCGCGAGGCCGACGGCACGAAGTTCCGTCTTCTTGGCATCGGCGTCAGCGATCTCTCGGGCGACGAAAAGGCCGATCCGCCGGATCTGGTCGACGTCCAGTCGCGCAAGCGCGCGATGGCCGAAACCGCCATCGACGAGTTGCGCGACAAATTCGGCAGGAAGGCCGTCGAGACCGGCTACACTTTTGGCAAGGGCCGTAGCGCCAACCCACCCGAGCCGATCGAGGATTGAGACCGGCCGGCATTCATTGCGGGCTTGATCAGGTGCGCTGCAGGTCGATTCGGCTCGTCACCATGGTCTTGCCGGTTTTCGGATCGGTGTCGGTCACGGTCAGCCGCATGCTGTCGCTGCTGGTCTTTTCGACGGTCAATTGCGCTTTGCGGTCGCCATTGACCTCCTTTGCCCAGTGGATGCCGAGATTGAGCGCATTGCCCGAGCGGCTTCCATTCAACTGTGCCGGTCCCGTGCGCGAGCCGACATAGACGCCGCTATAGCCGGCGCCGCTGGCCTTGAGGTCGGCGCTGATCGCCCGCGTCATCAGGATGAGGCCGCGGCATTTGCCGTCGAGCGATAGCGAGGTCGAGGTGGCGCCGGATTTGAAGGTGCAGGCGATATTCACCGTCGGCGCACTGGCGCTCACCTTGAGGGTGCCGTTGCCGGCGAAACTGCCCTGGAACGAGCGCAGGAAATCGGCATCGTCGCCACGGGCGTTGGTCGCGGCCAACAGGCTGACGGCGATGACGAGCGGAACCATTGGTCTCATGGGTGTTCTCCCCCGGATGACAAGGCAATGGAAGACTCAAAAAACGCCAGTGCTGCCGACAGGTTCCGCCATCGACATGACCGTTTTGCAACAAACCGGGTTCAAGCCGCTAGCGCCGCTTTCACCCAGTCCAGCCGCGCTGCGGGAACGAGCCCGTAATTATAGAAATTGATGCCGTCGACATCAGGTGTCAGGGCCGGTTTGACCTTGCTCGCAAGCACCTGGGGACCCGACATCTCCGGATAGAAAAGCCGGTAGCCGGTACCGAGGAATTTTCCGCTGCCGAGCACGGAGCGTCCGGTCGCCATCAGGCTGGCGACGTCATCCGCTTGCATGTCATAGGCGCAAAGGATCGCCCCGTCGCAGACCTTGCCGAGCGCCGCGAGGTCGCAGCCGCCCTGCCAGCCCTCCTTGAGGTCGATGATCACGACCCTGGTGGCCGGATGCGCCGCCTCGCGCAGTTCCGTGACCAGGCTGGTCACCGGTTCGAAGCGCCAGATCAGATAGGCATGGAGTTCGGGCCACGGCCGGAACAGGTCGAGACCGGCAGCTGGAAATTCCGGGAACCGCCGCTCCGGCACCTCTCGCTCGCAGGTCTCGGCGATCCATTGCCTGACGACTTTTCGCGCCGCTTCACCGTTGATACCGGCCTTCGCCGCTCGCACCAGGCACGAAGGACAGAAGCACAGCGACAGCAGGAAATCCTCTTCCGGCGTCAGCCCGACACCGTCCTTCTCGTGATGATATTCATGGGCAAAGCCCATGAAAGACGGGCTTTCAAGCTCGATCCTGTCAGGCTTGTAGCTGTACGAGATATCCGCGATGAGCGCCCTCACATAGGCGCGCGCATCCAGATTCGAAGGGCAGAGATTGTAGTAGTTGGCGTCGCCGAAAGCGTTGCGAGTGACAGCTTCGGGATGAAGCATGCCAAGGCGCGTATTGTGCAGGCAGACTGTCCAAATAGCACCTCGTGGGTGCGGGCCATCGCCTTCAACCGCTCGTGGAAGGCGGTCGAGAAATCGTTCATCGAAGTCGATGAGCGGATCATGAGCGAGGCGAGCGCGGTGACCGTGGCCAGGATGTTCTTCACCCGATGCTGCAGTTCATGCAGCAGCCTTTCCTGGCTGCGCTCGGCGTCCTTGTGCGCGGATATGTCGGCCAAGGTGCCGATCGCGCCGCGGATCTTGCCATATTCGTCGAACAGCGGGCTGGCCGACATGATAACGTCGAGGCTGTCGCCGTCCGGACGCGCGAGCCGCGCTTCGACAAGCGACACGGCTTTTCCGGTTCGCATCGCCTTCGCCATGGGTTGATCGCTCGCAGCCAAGGGAACACCTTCCAGCGTCAGCGGCAGTGCGGCCGGCATGGAAACCAGTTCGTCGTCGGTGGCGGGGCGGCCGAGAAGCTCGACCGCATGCCGGTTGGCTCGAATATCCCCGTCACCGCCCTCGGCGATGAAGATGCCGACCGGCACCAGGTCGAGCAGAGTTTCCAGGCTGGCGATGCGATAGCGCAAATCGTGCGTGAGCGCGGTGATCTTTGCCTCCGCCTGTGCCATCTGCGTGACGTCGACAAATGTAACCACCACGCCGGCGATGACATTGTCGAGCGTCCGGTACGGCATCACGCGCATGATGAAACGCCTGCCGCTTTCGGTGCCTTCCACCTGCCGCTCGATCGTGCCCAGCCGCCGCAGCACCTGTTCCATGTCGGCCTGCAGCCCGTCGGCGGAAAAGCGTGGGCGCACATGCGCAAGCGGGCGGCCGACATCGCTCTCGACCAGCCTGAACAGATCGCGCGCCGTCGGCGTGAAGCTCTTGACGCACAGGTCGCGGTCGAGAAACACGGTCGCGATCTGCGTGCTTTCCAGAAGGTTCGCCATATCGTTGTTGGCGCGGCTGAGCTCGTCGACGCGAATGTTGAGCTCGGCGTTGACGGTCTGCAGTTCCTCGTTGATCGACTGCAGCTCCTCCTTGGATGTCTCGAGCTCCTCGTTGGACGACTGCAGCTCCTCGTTGATGGAGGACAGTTCCTCGTTGGAGGATTTCAGCTCCTCGTTGGAGGATTCCAATTCCTCCGTCGTGATCTGCAGCCGCTCCCTGGTCTCCCTCAGCTCCTTCTCGAGCTGGCTGACATTGGCGCTTTCGACATCGTCGGTGGTGTGGACCGGCTCGCTTTCGGAGTCCGGCTTGATGCCGCCGATATCGCGGAACACCAGCATGTAGAGCGGGTCCGCTCCGCTCTCGGCCGGCAGCGGCTGCACGACGAGGCTGATCGTCTGGCGTCCGCCATTGGTGCCGATGCTGATCTTGTTCTGCACCGCCACCTGTCCGGTGCTGACCGCCTTGTGCAGGGCCGCGCGCAAATCCATGCGCAACCCGCGCCGCGCCATCGAGAAGACGTTGTGGTCGGGAGCGCCGGCCGCGAGCTCGAGGTATTTTCCGGTGCCGCCGGAACTATGCACCAACTCGCCGGCCGCGTTGATGACCACATGGGCGGGCGCATAGCGATCGAGAAGCAGGCGTTCCGCCGTTTCCTGCAACGTGCCGGCCGTCGTCCGGTTGCGCATGTGCGGCGCCGCCTGCCTGGCCGCGGCGGCGAGCGGGAATTCGGGCAGCCGCTGGGCCGAGATGCCGCCACGCTTCTGGAAAAGCCGGGTAGGCTTGTCGATGGTCGAGAACAGCCTTGCGTGACGTGTGACGTTTTCCGAGGAGCCGAGGAAGAGGTAGCCGTTGTTGCGCAATGCGTAGTGGAAGATCGGCACGATCTTCTCCTGCAGTTCCGGCCCCATGTAGATGAGCAGGTTGCGGCAGGCGATCAGATCGAGTTTGGAGAATGGCGGGTCGCGCAGCAGGTTGTGCGACGAGAACAGGCAGACCTCCCGAAGCTCGGAAGCGATCCGGTAGGTGCCGTCCTCGCGCGAGAAGAATTCCTTCAGCCGCTTCGGCGTGATGTCGGTGGCGATGGTCGCCGGATACCGCCCGGCGCGGGCGACTTCCAGCGCGCGCTCGTCGATGTCGGTCGCGAATATCTGCAGGTTGGGCGATGCCGCGCCGCGCGGTGCGTGCTCCTTGAGAAGCATGGCGATCGAATAGGCTTCCTCGCCGGTGGCGCAGCCCGGCACCCAGACCCTGATCGTGTCGTCCGGCTTGCGGCCCTCGAAGAGCTTCGGAATGACCAGACGCTCGAGCGCGTCGAAGGCGTGCGGGTCGCGAAAGAAGCTGGTCACGCCGATCAGCAGATCCTGGAACAAAAGATCGACCTGTTGCGGCTCCTCGCGCAGCCGCTCGTAGAAGGCGGTCGGATCCTCGATCTGCAGCACCTGCATGCGGCGCTGGATGCGCCTCAGGATGGTGTTGTCCTTGTAGCCGCTGAAGTCGTGGCCGGTGCGCATGCGAAGCAGGGCGGCAATCCGCGAAAGCTGGTCGGCCAAGTCGCGCTTGCGGCGATCGCGCTCGCCGTCGGTGCGGCTGGAGTGGCTGAAATAGCTAACCAGCTTGTCGGCCATGTCTTCCGCGGGCAGCACCATGTCGACGAGACCGCTCTGGACGGCGCTGCGCATCATGCCATCATATTCGGCGCTCTCCTGCGCCAGTGTGAGCCCGCCGCGCTCCTTGATCGCCCTGAGCCCGATCGTGCCATCGCTGCCGGTGCCTGACAGGATGACGCCCGCCGTATCCTCTCCATGCTCCTGCGCGAGCGAATTGAAGAAGTCGTCGATGGGCGTTCGCCTGGCGCGCATGGTCGCCATCTTGGCGACGTGGAAACGGCGTTTCTCGACGGTCACCGAGACGCCCGGCGGGGTCACGTAGATCTTGTTCGGCTCGATCTCGATACCCTCGGCCGCCGTCTCGGTTGCGATCGAGGTGCAGCGCTGGATGATGCTTGCCAGCACGCTTTCGTGCTCGGCGTCGAGGTGCTGGATGACCACATAGGCAAAGCCGCTGCCGGCCGGGACTTCGGGGAAGAATTTCTGTAGCGCCCCGATGCCGCCGGCCGAGGCGCCGATGCCGACGATGGGGAAGGACCCGTCGGCAGACGCTGTCGCGCCGGCATCCGGTTTACTTCGCCTTTTCCTTCCTGTTGCCTTCTTCGATCACCCTGGCGTCCGCCTCGTATTCCCTGGCCCGCTTGCCCAGTTGTGCGGCGAGTGCGGAGCGGTCCTGCGACCTTTCCCGCTCGGCCACGCGCCAGGTGAATTCGGCACGCTGCTGATGCGAGCGCAGCAGGCTCCACAATATCCCGTCCGCCTCGACCGCCTGGGCCTCCATCATCGCGTCGGCGGTGAAAGCATGCCCGGTATGGCACCCATAGCGCAGCATGTCACCGTCTTCGATCTCCCACAGCGGCCCGTGGCATTCCGGGCATGTAAACACCGACAATTCGCCGAGTCGATCTTCATCTTTCATGGTCGAATGCTCCTGCGCGGCGACCACCGCCTCCAGCCGGACACCGGGAGGGGCGGGCAATGTCTTGCCCACCGGCTCGGCCGCCAGTCTGGCCAGCAAACCGCCCAGTTGCGCCGCCGGCAGGCAGTGATCGACCTCGACATGATGCAGCGCGCTTTGCACCATGGCCGGCACAAGCGCGCCCTTCGGATGCTGCACGACGGCGAGCCCGCCGACGGCCTTGATGGCCCTGAGCCCGGCCGTGCCGTCGGAAAGGGAACCCGACAGGAGAACACCGATGACGCTGGCGCCGAAGCTCAGCGCGGCCGAGCGGAAAAGCGGGTCGATGGCTGGCCGGGCCAGGTTCTCGCGCGGGCCACGCCGCAGCATCATATGGCCGTCGTGAAGCAGAAGGTGGAAGCCGGGCGGCGCCACATAGACAGTGCCGGCCTCGACTGCCGCGCCGTTGCTGGCAACCAATGTCGTCAGCCGGCTGGCGCGTTCGAGAATTTCCGGCAGATAGCTGACCTGCCCGACATGCAGCACTACGAACACGGCAGCCGGCAGATCGGGCGGAAGGTCGCCGACGATCTGCTTCAGCGGCTCGATCCCGCCGGCGGACGCGCCGATGACGATTATGTGGTGGTGGGCGCCGGCGCGACGATCCGGCCCGCCCGCGCGGCTGACGGCAGCCTCGCGGGCGGAAACGGGTTGCGGGAACAATCTCTTTTTGTCATCCGGCAATTTTCACGCCCAGTTCAGACATAGGCAACTGCTGGGTAACGGCCGGGGACCTCGCGATGTTCCATTGTGGGCCCCGGAGGCGACCCGCTGCCCGGCGCAAGGCCGTCCAGGAAAGCAACAAGGCACCCCCGGCTCGCCGGACGACATCGCCGGTCGGACCGACGCCGGCCGGATGCGTCTATTTCGACGTCTGCGGCGGCACCTCGCCCGGCCTGATCACCGGCATCTGGCTGGTGTTCGACGGCGGAACGGTGGTGTTCTGGTCGCCGGTGGGCGGCGGCTTCAGCACGCCGCCGCAGTTCGCCAGGCTGCTGGAAAGGTTGTTGGACTGATCGTCGGCCTGGGCCTTCAGCTGCTCGCCATTCTGCTTCGGCGCCGTGTTGTCGTCCGGTTTGACCTGGCAGTCCTCGATCTGCGGATCCAGCGGCTGGCCCGTTGCGGTCATTGCCGGCCCCGACAGCAGGACAATGGCGAAGCCAAGAAGAACTTTCTTCATCGGATCCTCCTCATGGGTTTCAGTACCCCCGATGGTCGGCAGGATCTCACCGTCTCGAAAGACAACGCATACAGGTGGAAAAGGTTGGCTTTCGCCGACAACGTCAACCGCGGGGCAATGCCCGATAGGCATTTCTTTCCCGAGGAGAGGCGCCGGCAGGGACGGCAACGGCGCTTGGCAATTCCTTCCGCCGGCTACAGGCCGTAGACCAGGGCTAGATAGATCGCCGGCGCGACGATCAGGCAGAACGCAATCACGATCACCACGGCATTGCCCACGCGCTCGGCGCGTCTGGCAATGTCGGCGATATCGTCATCGTCGTTGATGAAGTCGAGGATCGAGACGTCGGCGGCGAGCGCGGAGAGATGGTTGTCGTTTGCGGGATGGCTATCGGCTTCTCGCAGGTTGGGCTTGGCAGACATTATGGTCAAAACGTCGTCTCGCTTTCGAACCGGCAGCGCGGCTTGCTTGTTCCGATGGTTTTGGGCTCCGGCGGCATTGGGTACCCGCCCATCGCGCGGGAATCGGCGGGCACCCAAAATGACCGACGAAGGAGGGACTTCTATCGGCGGCCGCTCGTCAACTCAAAGGTGGGGCCTTGGTTGCAGGTGCCGGCCCAATGCGCCGAGCGATCGGACTTCAGTCCGATGACGCGTAGGTAAGGCTCCGGCGCCGCCGGTTTCCCGGCAAGTCACCGGCAGCATGGAACCTCTTTCACCTCACTCAGTTCCCCCAAGGACGCGGCAGCCGTGGCCGGGAGCCAGCGGCGAGCCCGCAGGCAGGACATCAAAGGAGGCTGCGATGAACAGCAATATCCCGCACCGTCCAGGTGCCGCAGATGCACCGGCATCGGGCAGCTTGCCGAGTGGCGACGACCCGGATGTGTGGTTCCTGGCGGAGAATACCGACCTCTCGCCGAGGCAGGCGCGCGAGCTGATCCGCGAGCACGGGCATGACCGCGACAAGCTGCTGGAGATCGCCCGCACCATGAAGGCCGAGGGCTGACGGCCCTTGAAAAAATGAGGCCAGACATGAACAACACACCACGCCCGGGCCACCCCGGAACAACCGAGCAATGGCCGCGCTGGGAAGGCCCTAAGGGAAACCGCCCGCCCGGCTATCTGCCGCCAAAGGACGACCCCGACAAAAACCGCGACGCGGCCGGGGAGAACAACAAGGATCCGGAACGGTCCGATCTCGGCGACGCGGCCAAGAAGAAGGGCTCGTAAGCCCGTTCCATTCAGTGCAACAGGAGAAAGAAAATGCCACGCGGAGACAAATCCAAATACACCGACAAACAGGAGCGCAAGGCCGACCATATCGCCGAGGGCTACGAGAAGCGCGGCGTGTCCGAGAAGGAAGCCGAGCGGCGCGCGTGGGCTACCGTCAACAAGGACGATGCCGGCGGCAAGAAGGAAGGCGGCTCCGGCCGTGGCAAGCACACCGGCAATCCGGCCGCGCACAAGGGCGGACGAATGGGCGGAAAGGCTTCCGGCGAGCGCTCGGCGGCGGAGCGTTCAGCTTCGGCCAGGAAGGCCGCGGCCACGCGCAAGCGCAACGAGGGGCATGCACACCATTAACGGGCCCCTGATCGTTCCTGCGAGGGCCGCGGAGGTTCATTCGTCATCCTAGGGCGGAGCGAAGCGACGCGCGCAGACCCTGGGATGACGACGACCATAGGTCGGCGTTCCTTCACACTCCCTCTGTCCGTCAGCCGCCGTACAGCCCGATCTCGTCCGGTTGAAGCGAGGTGGCCTCATCGCTTGCGGTCTTGCCTAAATGCGTCTCCAGCGCGGCGTCCAGCCGGTCGCTGTCGTGCGGATCGGTGATCGCATTGACCAGCATATCGAGCGCAATGCCAAGCTGGTCCAGGCCGAGCTGCCTTTCGATTTCGACGATCGCGGCGGGAGTCTGGCGTTTCAAGGCCTCGACCGCCTTGCCGACGGCCGAACCGTAGGAAGTCACGGATTCGTAGTCGCCCTGGTCGATGCCGAACTCATTGCCTGCCCGCTCCATCAGCCGGACTTTCATCGCCGTGACATTGAGGCTGTCGACGCTGAACATCGATCGAGAGATTTCGGGCTGCGCCCGCGTCACCGGCGCGCCGGCGCCGGACCCGTCGGGCCCGGCGCCGCGATTGGGGCTCGCGACAACAACATGGGCAACCGATCTCGGCGGCGGCGCCGGGCGCGGCTGCGGCAGGATCGGAAGGGCGGCATTGTTCAGTGCAGGAGGTGAAGACATTGCTGGCCTTGACGGCAGCCCGTCCGTCATGGAACGGGAGCCGGATGGTCGAGCCAAGACATCATGCCTTGAGCAAAGCAAAAGCCGGTTCGGCAGGCAAAGCCGAACAGTCCTAAGAATTTCCTGAGGCGCCGCTCGGCAGGGGCAGGCCAGCGGGCGGCTCTCCGCCGCGCGTCGGTCCACTGCGCAGCGGTTTCAGCGCCGATCGTCAGTCGTCGCCGCCGCCTTCGCCGCCGCCACCTTCGCCACCACCGTCGCCGCCGCCATCGTGGCCGCCGTCAGCTCCGTCGTGGCTGCCGCCGTCGCCGCTATCGTGATCGCCGCTGTGGTGATCGCCATCCTCGTCGTCACCCTGGTCGCCCTCATGCGAGCCCGACTCGACGCCGTCGCTGTCATGATCGGCTTCGTCATTCTCGGCGACGGCGTGGTCACCGCTATCGCCGGCTGTGGCGCCCTGGTCGTCATCATCCTCGGTCACCGTCACCTGGCCGCCATGATCCGAGCCCGCGAAGGATGGCTGCACTGCGAAGATGCCGAGCAGGCCGATTGCGGTTGCCGCCAGCAACGAAAGGTTCTTCATGGTCGCTCCGATCTCATCGTCGGTGCGGATCATTGCCTTGCCGGATTACGGCGGCCTTAAACGAGTGATTGCAATTTTAGCGGTTGCTTATTTTGTGCCGCCCATGCGGGCTTGCGGTCTTTCAAGCTGCGGCGCGCCACCGACCGCCCGCGCCACGATCGCCTCGAGCGTCTCGGGCCGGTGCAGGAGATAGCCCTGGCCATAGGCGACGCCCATGTCCATGAGGACTTCCAGCGCGCCCTTCTCCTCGATCTTCTCGGCGACGACGGCGCAGCCCATCGAACGGGCGATGCCGGTGATCGCCGAGACGATCTCGCGGTCGAAGCGACTGTCGGCGATGTGCTCCACGAAGGAGCCGTCGATCTTGATGGCGTCGATGGGGAAACGCCGCAGATATTCGAACGAGCTCATGCCGGCGCCGAAATCGTCGAGGCTGACACGGCAATGGCGCAGCCTGGCCTTGCGCACGAATTCCTCGGCCGCGTCGAAATTGGTGACGGCGGCGGTCTCGGTGATCTCAAAGCCGATGCCGGAGGGCGGCGCCCCGCTCTTGGCAATCGCGGCGTCGACGAAATCCCAAAGCTGCGGATCCGAGAGCGTCTGCGCCGACAGGTTGAAGCCGAGCGAGATGGCGCCGGAGCGGATCGCCCTGCCATGGCGCATCAGCGCCGTGCGGATGATCCAGCGGTCGAGCCGGGCGGCGAGGCCGAAGCGTTCGGCCACCGGCACGAACTCACCCGGCGGGATCGACTTGCCGTTGCGCCCCTGGAGCCGCGCCAGCACCTCGACATGGCGGCTTTCGTCCCAGGGCCTGCCGAGGCGATGGATCTCCTGGCCGAACAGCGTCAGCCTGCCGTCGTCCATCGCATCGACCAGATCGGCGGCGAGCCGCGCGGCGTTGAGGCCGCTGGCGCTGGCGGCCGTCTCGGCCGAGAACACGGCGTAGCGGTCGCGCCCGCCGGCCTTGGCGGCGTAGCAGGCATCGTCGGCGCAGGCCAGCGCATCGGCCACCGTCGTCCTGGAATCGCGCACGAAGGCGATGCCGATGCTGGCGGCCAGCCGACGCGACGTGACAGCGGAGCCGAGATCGGCGTCGCGCACGGCGGCGAGCACGGCGTGGGCGAGCCGCTCGGCGCAGGCGTCGGCGCAGTTCGGCACCAGCAGCGCGAACTCGTCGCCGCCGAGGCGCGCGGCATGCGCCGAGGGCGGCAGGCTGGCGACGATGCCGGCAGCCACGCTCTTCAGCGCGACATCGCCCGCGGCATGGCCGGCATAGTCGTTGAGCGCCTTGAAGTAGTCGAGGTCGACATAGAAGACGGCGAGCGGCAGCCGGTTGACGGCGCCGATGTTTTCGGCCAGCAGCCGGTCGAAGGCGGCACGGTTCAACAGCCCGGTGAGCGCATCGTGGCGCGCGGCATAGGCGAGCTCCTCGGCGCGCTTCTTCTCGTCGGTGATGTCGCGCACCGTGCCGAGGATCTGGCCGGCCGAGCCGACGCCGGCGATGAAGCGCACCAGCGACTCGACATGACGGATCTCGCCGTCGCGCCTGATGATGCGATATTGCGTGGCGGTGACGCTCTCCGAGCCCGGCGGCGGCAGGTGCGCGCGCTCGGTGGCCTCCTTGTCGCCGGGATGGAGATAGGTGTGCCAGAGGCCGGCCGTCACCTCGTCGGTGTCGCTGACGAGGCCGAAAATCTCCCTAGTGCGCGCGTCCCAGTAGCTCTTGTTGGTGCCGATATCGTAATGCCAGATGCCGGTGCCGCTGGCGGCGAGCGCGAGGCGGAAACGGACATTGACCTGCTCGAGCGCGGCCTCGGCTTCCTTCTGCCTCGTGATGTCGGTCTGCACACCCATCAGGCGCAGCGGCTTGCCCTCGGCGTCGCGCTCGACGATGCCGCCGCGGTCGAGCACCCAGACCCAATGGCCGTCCTTGTGCTTCAGGCGCAGTTCCGTCTCGATGGATCTGGTGTGGCCGGCGATATGGCGGTCGCCGCTTTCCATGGCGCGCTGGCGGTCGTCGGGATGGGTGAGGGTCAGCCAGAGATCGGAGGTGTTGGCGAGTTCGCCCTCGGCATAGCCAAGCATCCGCGACCAGGTCGCCGAATAGTAGCAATCGCCGGTCGCGAGGTTCCAGTCCCAGACGCCGAGCTGGGCGCGATCGAGCGCCAGTGCCCAGAACCTTCCC
The DNA here is from genome assembly GCF_004791585.1 of Mesorhizobium sp. M1C.F.Ca.ET.210.01.1.1. Taxonomy (GTDB): domain Bacteria; phylum Pseudomonadota; class Alphaproteobacteria; order Rhizobiales; family Rhizobiaceae; genus Mesorhizobium. The sequence continues at coordinate 299 of NZ_SRUU01000059.1, read as the reverse complement.
TTACGTGTCTTGTCGTCCGCCATGCCCTGATTTTGCCTTCCCCGCTCGGGCAATACAGCATGAAACCAGACAAGAAAGGGTTACCGGAGGGAAGGCGCGACAGAGGGTGGCGCCAGCCTGTCGCGTTCGTCATCCTGGGGCGGAGCAAGGAGCGAAGCGACGCGCGCAGACCCTAGGTGTTCAGTCCCGAGGTCAAGTGGACGGGATTGAGCCGGAACCTTTCTGGCTGTTTGGCCCATACCGCGCAGATGGCTTCGTAAGGCGTGAGGCCGTGAAGGGTCTTTAGCCGCCTGGCGAAG
>NZ_SRUU01000058.1:17759-20081 GCF_004791585.1 Mesorhizobium sp. M1C.F.Ca.ET.210.01.1.1 | reverse complement strand
ACCATCAGCCAAATGAGCGATGATCCGCTCATCAGCCTGCCGGCAGTGGCGCGCTGATCAATTCCGGCCCATGCCGGAGAGCACGGCGACCAATGCCGTCAGCTACACCACTCCAGTGGGCACGATCAGGTAGCGTCGCGCGACTCCTGCTTGGCGTGAAACAGCAAAGGGCATTCAATCACGATGCAGCTTTACGTGCTGTCGGGCTCAACGCCACGTGGATCGAGCCCAACGCCGCCGTTGGCAACCGCGACGCGAATTATGACGCCGGGCCACATGCGGCGGTGGCTGCAAGGGTACCGAGCCTCTCCCGCACTTTCGACCCCATCGCCGAAGTGCGACTACTCCAGGACGCCGAAGCCGGTCTTATCGCCAGCGGGCCAGCCAAACTCTCACCTTCCTAAACGGCAGCCGCTAAGGTGAGCCGTCGAAAGCCGACATTCAGGTTAACGTCAGCTGGCCGTGTTAGGGCTCGCTTATTCAAGGCGGTACCGGCGCTTGCCGAAGCTAAGAAGGGTTGGCATGCCCTTTGCCGTGCTTGATGTGCGGCAACACGGTGAGAGCTCCGCTGAAGCAAGCGAGAGGGAGCAATGCCCTCGAGACCGTGTCCGATTTTGACTGGAAAATATTCCGCGACAAAAGAGACGAAAGGTGTGGAATGACTTTGGACACCAAGATGGAACTGCGTATGGGGTCCCCGGCTCCTGCGCTGAAAGTGGAGAACTGGCTGCGTGGCGAGCCCCTCACGAGCCTTCGGCCCGGCAAGGTCTACCTCGTTGAATTTTGGGCGACTTGGTGCCGACCATGTGTCCACGCCATGCCCCATTTGATCGAACTGCAGGAGAAATATAAAGACAGCGGATTTGAGATTATCGGAGTCGCAGCTTGCGAAAAGGCTGCAACCGCGGACGAAGCGCGGACCAACGTGGATGCCTGGCTGACCGAGAAGTTCCCGAATCTGAATTATCGGACAGCGTTCGATTGCACTGGCGAAATGAAAAAGCTCTGGCTGGAACCCAGCTCTTCGTTCGGGATTCCCACCTCGTTCGTGGTCGACCGCGACGGCCACATCGCTTATATCGGCCACCCGGCACCTCTCGATGACGTTTTGCCGAAAGTCCTTAACGGCAGCTGGCGCAGCAGCTATGAAGCGAAAGCCGTCGATGCAAAGCGAATCTCGCGTGTGCGCGAATCGTCGCTGAGTCAGCCGATATACGCCAAACTTGGGCCGGCGATGCAGGACGAGGATTGGGCAGCGGCACTATTGGCCATCGAAGAAGGCCTCGCCGTGATGCCAGACTCTTTTGATTTTCGGCGGGTTCATGCGGATATTCTGCTTCACAAGCTGCGCGACATCAAAACCGGCTTGCCGCTTATGCGCGAATTGGTCGAGGACGCGATCAACAAAAAGTTCGAAGCGATGTCTTGGGTGGTGATGGCGCTGAACCAACTCTTCCATCCCACGATCGACAACTCCCATCTTCCGCATGATGATCGCTTTGCGATGGGCAAGGAGCTCTCCGAACAGATCCTGGAACTTAATCCTCCGCAAGGCGATGGAGACTTTAAATTCGGGTGTTACTTTCCGGTCGCTCAGTATTATTACGAGAGCGGCAACAAGGACCGGGCGATCGAGTTGATCGAGGTGGCAATCAAATCGCTGGACCATTCGGAGCCAGTGCCGGACCAAACCAAACAGCGCTACCTCACCTCGTTGCTCCAAGCCCTGGCCAACTACACGGGTGAGCCTGCCTGTCACGCGGGTCTCTGTGTGGCTCCGCAAAACAAGACTTCCGAAACTCAAAACGCTGTCACTTCCTGAGCAAGGATCGCGAAGGGCATGACAATTGGAATTGAACACCGGCAAATCCGCCCGCCCAGGCGCACTTCGCAGCAATAACGTCGATGCCGCAAAAGTGCGCGGCTTGCGGCAGGTGGAATTTCCATTGCGTTTACCTCGGGTCGAACCGCGGCGCAGGCGTTCGCGCCGCGGTGAAAGGTCTCGCATTGGTGGACGTGCTCGAGGTCGGCCACGGGACACTGTTGCGTGGGATCGGCTCGCCCAAGCCATTCCCCGCCCACGCAAGCGCCCGAACCACACATCGCAGAAAAAGAGATCGTCCTTCAAGAGGAGTACTGAAATTGGGGAAAAGCGAGATTCCTCATGAACCGGTTGGCCCTGCTGTCCACAAGGACGACGAGGCCCTTGCTTCCCCGTTCGTCAAATGCCTCCTGCGGCTCATTCGTACTCAGGATTCCTTCGGCTTATGGGAAGGCCATTCGGATGCCGAGCTGCTGGCCGAGTTCATCATCACCAAGCAA
>NZ_SRUU01000058.1:0-17661 GCF_004791585.1 Mesorhizobium sp. M1C.F.Ca.ET.210.01.1.1 | reverse complement strand
GACGACGAGGCCCTTGCTTCCCCGTTCGTCAAATGCCTCCTGCGGCTCATTCGTACTCAGGATTCCTTCGGCTTATGGGAAGGCCATTCGGATGCCGAGCTGCTGGCCGAGTTCATCATCACCAAGCAACAGCAACGTGCGGTACCCTTTGGCGGCGATCCCGATCCTGACGCGCTGTGGAGGCTCGACATGTTTTACACCGCCGTAGCGCTTGCGATCGAGGAGCGCTCCGGCGTGTCGACGTCGCCGACAATAGAAATGAAACCCGTGGGGGCTTCCGGCGGTTGGGCGTTCTGTCGAGACGTCCACCGGTTCGGCTTCGAGACTTTCCGCAAACTTGCTGAGGCCGGTACGAAACTGGTCGACGATGCGACTGCAGCCATTGAAGCCTAGCCCGAGATGGAGCGCATCAAGAAACCATTGTTCCAGGAAGGATCTATGTCAGACCTAGATAGGATGAGGAAAAAAGTCTGAAAGCTCCAGTTGCGTGCAGCTATTGCCAAGATGGCATTGCAGGACCTCGTCGAGGGTCTGCCGGGCAAGTGGGCCGACATACAGGAAGTCGCCGAGAAAACCCAAGCCGTTTATGCCGAGTTGGATGTTGCCAAGAGAGAACTCGCTTCAATGAAGAATTTAGGATGATGCGCACATTCACCACCCGTGACGGCTCCATTTGGATGCCGCCGTACCTGACCTCCATCGATAGCAAATCTGCATCGGCTGCTGCCGTTGTTTCAAGGTCTGCTCGCGCGATGTCATGCATCTTCACGGCGTTGATGATTCGGGTGAAATCCTCGCCCCTGCGATGACGAGGACGACGATTTCGACGGCAAGCTCAATCGCATGATCATGGTTGTCGATGATGCCGGCCGCTGCATAGGCTGCGGAGCCTGCGGCCGCGTCTGCCCCAAGAACTGCCAGACGCATGTTGCGGCCGACGAGCTCGCAACATGATCTGGCGAAAACCAGGGGAGCGGCGTGCACTTCATCTTTTTGTCGGCTCGTGGGGCTGGTCCTGTGCAGCAATGCGTCGATGGTTTACTTCGCTTTGGATTCGCTCCGTGTGGCAGTCGTCACGACGCTGGCCTGTTCGCTGCTGCTTCAGGCCGGCTACTTCGGCCGCGTGCTCTTTCTGATCTGGCAGTCCTCTAGCCGCGCTCGTGGAACTCGCCACAGGGGCCAGCATGCCGATGGTTACAGGAAAGCTCGGGTACCAGTCGTCTGACTCTGATCAACTGCGGAATGCAATTTTCAGCTGTGTCCCGGCTTGGTCGAATGCCCAGCATGTGCTGCTGCTTTGATGCGCGGATGACAGGATCAGTGCTCAGACCCACACCAATTTTGGTCACCCTCTGATGACTGAGCTGATCGTATAGGGAATCTGTGTTCGGCTAACACGCGACCATACCCCTGGGCTGACCGGTGCGTAGCAGGTTCAGGTACTTTTTTGCTGGAGATAGCATGCTGGAAAAATTCGAACGTTATCCGCTCACCTTTGGACCCACGCCGATCGAGAGGCTCGACCGCCTCGGCAAGCATCTGGGCGACAAGGTGGAAATCTACGTCAAACGCGAGGACTGCAACTCCGGTCTCGCGTTCGGCGGAAACAAGCTGCGCAAGCTCGAATACATTGTGCCTGACGCGATCGCGTCAGATGCCGATACGCTCGTCACAATCGGTGGCGTGCAGTCCAACCATACGCGCATGGTCGCTGCGGTCGCCGCCAAGATCGGCATGAAATGCCTCCTGGTCCAGGAGAGCTGGGTCCCACATGATGATGCTGTCTACGACCGGGTCGGCAATATTCTCTTGAGCCGCATCATGGGGGCAGAGGTGCGCCTGGTTGACGAGGGCTTTGACATCGGCATCCGCCGCAGCTGGGAAAAGGCACTTTATGAAGTCAAGGCAAGGGGCGGCAGGCCATATGCGATACCTGCCGGCGCCTCTGTCCACAAATACGGCGGCCTGGGCTATGTGGGGTTCGCTGAGGAGGTGCGTGCCCAGGAAGAGCAGCTTGGGTTTGCCTTCGACTATATCGTCGTCTGTACGGTGACTGGTTCAACCCACGGCGGCATGCTCGTCGGGTTCGCCAAGGATGGTCGACAGCGCAACGTGATCGGTATCGATGCCTCCGCCATGCCCGCCAAGACCAAGGCGCAGGTGCTTGGCATCGCCCAAAATACAGCGAAGCTCGTCCACCTCGGAGCGGAAATTGTCGAGGCAGACGTGGTGTTGTTCATGGACTACGCGTACCCGGGTTATGGCGTTCCATCGGAGGAAACCAAAGAGGCAATCCGTTTGTGCGCGCGGCTCGAGGGCATGATTACGGACCCCGTTTACGAGGGCAAATCGATGCAAGGGATGATCGACCTCGTCCAGAGGGGCTTCTTTCCACAGGGATCGAGGGTCCTCTACGCACATCTAGGCGGCGCGCCGGCGATCAACGGGTACGGCTACACCTTTCGCAACGGCTGACGTTCGGCAGTCTGCGATTCCGCGGTCGCGCTCGAACGTGGGTAGGTAGCGTCGTTCGAGCGCTTGGCTGGAGAAGTGGAGGCAGCGACGGGCATCCACTAATTGGTACCATTACGTGCTGTCGGGGCTCAACGCCACGCGCATTGAGCGCATGCCGCCGTTGGCAACCGCGAGGCGAATTTTGACTCCGGGGCAAGAATCCACACGCGGCGGTGGCGGCACGAGGACCAAGCCGGCGAGTTCGCGCTTTCGAACTGGCGCCAAACTGCCACTGCTCGAGGACCGAGGCCAGTCTAATCACAGGCGAGCCGTCCAAGCTCTCAAGAGTGATAGGGCGAAACCCGACAGCGGCAGAAGACATGTCGGGTTCACGACAATCGGCCGCATTTGGCCTCGTGGAGAATTTCAAAGCATTTCCCGCCGCTTACCGGAGCTGAGGGAATTGGCACCTCCGTTGCAGCTTGATGTGCGGCAACACGGTGAGAGCTTCGCTGAAGCAAGCCAGAGGGAGCGATGCCCTCGAGACCGTGTCCGATTTTGACTGGAAAATATTCCGCGACAAAAGAGACGAAAGGTGTGGAATGACTTTGGACACCAAGATGGAACTGCGTATGGGGTCCCCGGCTCCTGCGATCAAAGTGGAGAACTGGCTGCGTGGCGAGCCCCTCACGAACTTTCGGCCCGGCAAGGTCTACCTCGTTGAGTTTTGGGCGACTTGGTGCGGACCATGTGTCGACGCCATGCCCGATTTGATCGAACTGCAGGAGAAATATGAAGGCAGCGGATTTGAGGCGGTCGGAGTTGCCGCCTGCGAACAGGGTCCTACCGCAGACGAGGCGCGGACCAACGTGGATGCCTGGCTGACCGAGAAGTTCCCGAATCTGAATTATCGTATCGGGTTCGATTACATTGGCGAAATGAACAAGCTCTGGCTGGATCCCAGCTCTTCGATTGGGATTCCCACCTCGTTCGTGGTCGACCGCGACGGCCACATCGCTTTTATCGGCCACCCGGCGGAACTCGATGACGTTTTGCCGAAAGTCCTTAACGGCAGCTGGCGCAGCAGCTATGAAGCGAAAGCCGCCGATGCAAAGCGCATCGCGCATAACCAACTTGCAGCGCGCGAAATGTCGCTTACCGGGCCGATATACGCCAAACTTGAGCCGGCGATGCAGGCCGAGGATTGGACGGCGGCGCTCTTGGCCATCGAAGAAGGCCTCGCCTTGATGCCAGACTCTTGTGAGTTCCGGCAGATTCATGCGGATCTTCTGCTTCACAAGCTGCGCGACATCAAGACCGGCATGCCGGTCATGCGAGAATTGGTCGAGGACGCGATCGACAAAACGTCCGACGCGGTGTCGTGGATGGCCTTGGCCCTCAACCAACTCTTCGATCCCACGATGGACAATTCCCATCTTCCGCGCGCGGAGCGCTTTGCGATGGGCAACGAGCTCTCGGAACAGATACTGGCACTCAATCCCCCGAACGGCGATGGCCCGTTTAAATACCTCCGGTACCTCCCGGTAGCTCAGTATTATTACGAGAGCGGCAACAAAGATCGCGCAATCGAGTTGATCGAGGTGGCACTGAAATCGGTGGACCGGCTGGGGCCAATTCCGGACCACACCAAACAGTACTATCTTACCCCATTGCTCGAAGCACTGGCCAACTACACGGGTGAGCCTGCCTGTCACGCGGATCTTTGTGTGGCTCCGCAAAAGAAGGCACCCGAAACTCAAAACGCAGTCACTTCCTGAGCAAGAATCGCGAAGGGACTGACAATTGGAATTGAACACTGGCCAATCCGCCCATCGAAGCTCTCTTCGCAGCAAGTATGTCGATGCAGCAGGCGGCGGCTTGCGGAAGGTTGGATTTCAATTGCGTTGACCACCGGTCGGATCGCGGCGCAGACGATGTGCGCCGCGAATTCGCGCCGCAGGTCTCGCACTCGTGGACATGTCGAGGTCGGCCACGGGGCACTCTTGGGGTTGGCCCGCCCAAGCCATTCGTCGGCCACGCAAGCGGACCCGGAGTGGGCATCGCAGGAAAAGGAAATCGTACCTCGAAGACGAAGACTGAAATGACGAACAACGAAATTCCTCCGGTTGGCCCTGCTGTCAACAATGACGACGAGGCCCTTGCTTCCCCGTTCGTCAAATGCCTCCTGCGGCTCATTCGTACTCAGGATTCCTTCGGCTTATGGGAAGGCCATTCGGATGCCGAGCTGCTGGCCGAGTTCATCATCACCAAGCAACAGCAACGTGCGGTACCCTTTGGCGGCGATCCCGATCCTGACGCGCTGTGGAGGCTCGACATGTTTTACACCGCCGTAGCGCTTGCGATCGAGGAGCGCTCCGGCGTGTCGACGTCGCCAATAATTGGAATGAAGCCCCTGCGGGCTTCCAGCGGTTGGGCGTTCTGTCGAGACGTCCACCGGTTCGGCTTCGAGACTTTCCGCAAACTTGCTGAGGCCGGTACGAAACTGGTCGACGATGCGACTGCAGCCATTGAAGCCTAGCCCGAGATGGAGCGCATCAACAAAACCATTGTTCCAGGAAGGATCTATGTCAGACCTAGATAGGATGAGGAAAAAAGTCTGAAAGCTCCAGTTGCGTGCAGCTATTGCCAAGATGGCATTGCAGGACCTCGTCGAGGGTCTGCCGGGCAAGTGGGCCGACATACAGGAAGTCGCCGAGAAAACCCAAGCCGTTTATGCCGAGTTGGATGTTGCCAAGAGAGAACTCGCTTCAATGAAGAATTTAGGATGATGCGCACATTCACCACCCGTGACGGCTCCATTTGGATGCCGTCGTACCTGACCTCCATCGATAGCAAGACCTGCATCGGCTGCTGCCGTTGTTTCAAGGTCTGCTCGCGCGATGTCATGCATCTTCACGGCGTTGATGATGCGGGTGAAATCCTCGGCCCCTGCGATGACGAGGACGACGATTTCGACGGCAAGCTCAATCGCATGATCATGGTTGTCGATGATGCCGGCCGCTGCATCGGCTGCGGAGCCTGCGGCCGCGTCTGCCCCAAGAACTGCCAGACGCATGTTGCGGCCGACGAGCTCGCAACATGATCTGGCGAAAACCAGGAGAACGGCGTTGCACTTCATCTTTTTGTCGGCTCGTGGGGCTGGTCCTGTGCAGCAATGCGTCGATGGTTTACTTCGCTTTGGATTCGCTCCGTGTGGCAGTCGTCACGACGCTGGCCTGTTCGCTGCTGCTTCAGGCCGGCTACTTCGGCTGCGTGCTCTTTTTCGCGGACGTCGATGATCTGTAGAACTGTTCATTCGCTCCGCAGAGGGCCGGCGAATCCAATCTCTTCCTAAGCCCGTTGGCCGTAATCGAAAGACACGGGGCCGGCGAGTTCGTGCTCAGCTGCCACTGTGCTAGCAAGGGAACGGAATCCAATCCCGGAGCAGATGGCCAGAGTTGAGCGAAGACTGCGGTCGGAGCTCCTGCGCTTCCGGGTCTCCAAGGGGACGACTTTGCGAACCGAAGGGACTTTGAACCGTTGACGTGGCCGGCGTGCGGTAGGTTGGGCCAGCGACAGGGATCCCAGCCGGCCGGGAAGCACCGCCCTCTCAATGTGCGTTGACTTCGCTTCCTTTGGCGAAATGTGGGTAACGGCGAGGGCCGCACTCTTCCCGGGCCGTCGACATTCCCGCCCTTTTGGTGCGTGCGCCGTTAGGCGCGACAATTCGGTGCCCGCGTGTAACTGCGCGCATTCGCCGAAGCTTAGACGTGGTGCATTCCCGCTCGCCCGTTTGGCGGACAGTTCCTGCCGTGCTGGTTTTGCCGCCTAACGCCCGCCGCTCGTCACTGCCACACCCCTCTCCGGCAACGGCTCGGCGCATCGCGCAAGCCGGTTTAGCGATCAGGCCAGGCCCTTCGCGAGTTCCAACGCCTGCCGTTCGAAGAGGCGGCGGTAAATGCCACCATCGAGATTGATCAGGGCGGCATGATCGCCGTCCTCCATGATGCGGCCACGGTCGAAGACGAGCAGCCGATCGAGCGAGCGGACCGTCGACAGCCGGTGTGCGATGACGAGTGTGGTTCGGCCCACCATCAACCGATCCACCGCTTGTTGAATGAGCACCTCGGATTCCGAATCGAGGCTCGATGTGGCCTCGTCCAGAATAAGGATCGGCGCGTTCGCGAGGAAGGCGCGCGCGATCGCCACGCGCTGGCGCTCGCCGCCGGAGAGCTTCAAACCCCTTTCGCCGACCAATGTCCCATAGCCCTTCGGCAGGGGCGCGATGAATTCGTGGGCACTTGCCAGTCGTGCCGCTTGCTCGATCTCGGCCTGGCTCGCGCCAGGCCGGCCATAGGCGATGTTCTCGGCAAGCGACCTGTGAAACAGGATCGGCTCCTGCTGCACGATCGCGATCTGCGAACGAAGGGACTCTTGGGTCACCTCGGAGACGTCCTGACCGTCTATCAGGATCCGGCCGCCGCTCAGGTCGTAGAGTCTCTGGATCAGCTTCACGAATGTTGTCTTGCCGGAACCGGAGGGTCCAACCAACCCAACCCTTTCGCCAGCTTCAATCGACAGCGAACATTCGCTATAGAGCGGCAGGGGATGGTTGGCGTAGCGGAAGTGGACGTTCTCGAAATCGATACGGGCCTTCGTGATCCGGATCGGCTTGGCCTCTGGACGATCGGCAACATCCACGTGCTGATTGTGGATGGCCACTAGTTCTTCCATCTCATTAACCGAGTGCTGCACGTTGCGGACATGCATGCCGGCATCACGCAGATAGCCCTGCAGGACGATGAAGGACGTGAGAACATATGCTATCTCGCCCGGCGTTGCCTGTCCATGCGACCACAGAAGCAGGGCATATCCGACCACCGCCACCCTGAGCGCAACCAAAGTTACGCCTTGGGTTGAGCCGATGATCGTTCCGCGCACCCAGCTCCGGCGCGCGCGGTGCCGCCATTTCGTCATGATATTTGCAAGCCGCTCGTCTTCGCGAACCTCTGCGCCGAAGCCCTTGACCACAGCGTTGCAACTGACCGCGTCCGCAAGCGCGCCGCTGAGCCTTGTGTCCCATCGGTTGGCAAGGCTCGCCGCTGGCGCGACATAGCCGAGCGACAGCGAAATCGAAAACGCAAGGTAGACGAGAGAGCCGCAAGCAAAGATCGCGCCCATGACCGGCCAGTGCCAGCCGAGCAGCACCGTCGAGCCGATCAAGATGACAAACGACGGGAGCAGCGTGACGAGTATCGTGCTGTTGAGGAGGTCGAGCGCCCACATGCCGCGCGTTATCTTGCGCACTGTCGAGCCGGCGAAGCTGTTTGCATGCCAGTCTGTCGAAAAGCGCTGCACATGATGGAACGCTTCGGTCGCGACGTCGGAAATCATTTTCAACACCAGGTCGCTCAGGCCAATGAAGGCGACGTGGCGCATGGCAATGCCACCGAGTGCCAATGCAATCGGTACAGAGAATGCTGCAACAGCTGAATCCGAAGCTGGTGCTGCCGCATTAGCAGCACGAGAAACAGCGTCGATGAGTCGGCCAGAATAGAGCGGCATCAACACGTCAGCCAGCGTGGAGGCGAGCATCGCGGTCATGATGATCGCGAGCCGGGCCGGCTGCCTGTTCCAGAGGCGAACAGTGAAGGCGAAAACGTCGCGACAAGTGGCGCCGCGCCCATGGACGGGGAAACGTCTCATAGTTTCCAAGCGGGCGCATCAACACGCTCGGTCCCAAAGACGATAAAAGACAAAACTGGAATTTCGACCTCCCCCATAACAGCATCAATTTTGGCGGGCAGCTCTTGCCGCCTCACGACGGTGAGTTCAAAAGTCGTGCCAACTGAGCGGGAACATCCGAAGGACAAATTCAGCAGGTTACCGAGCCTGGAGAAAGTCAGCCGCCATCCAGTCGAATACGATTGCTACGGCTGCTCAACTCGGGAGATTGGAAAAGAAGGTCGATGTATCGATTGAATTTTGAGCTTGTTCTTGCCTCGATCAAATAAGTACAGTTGCAATGCAGCTTTCTCAGGCCCGGCACTTAGGTGCTGATTTCAAAAGCGCGCCGCGAATACTTTCCTGCCCATATTCCGTCAATCGGATGCTCGACTGTCGGATTGTGCGCTCCCCGACACAGTGCTGTCGGTTCGCCTCCTGGGTACCTCCCCCGTCGATTGACGACCTGAAGGAGAAGCTTCGCTCGCAAGCTGGCACGACTCTTGAGGGTACTCCAGGTGGCGGAAGGAACTCCGGCTCGAGTCCCGTTGACTTCGGATGTTGCGAGGCTGGGTTGGAGCAAACTGTGCACCAATGAGAACGCAATGAAGGAGACATCATGGAACTCCGGCGGATTGCGGTGGAGTTAGACCTATTCCTCAAGATGACTGATGATGTCGCTCAATCCGAACAGTTGTTCGAACTGTTGTCTGCGTTTGCGCTGAATTTCGATTGCCCGTGGATTGCCTATGGGCCGCTCGCATCAGAGAGGGCTTTCAAGCCGAACCGAGAGGGTTCTGTGGTGATGTGGAATTATCCTGCTGAATGGCAGGAGCGCTACTCGAGAATGGGCTATGCCAAAATAGACCCCCTCATCAAGAAAGGTCGAAAGGAGGCGGGACCCTTTCGATGGAGCGAGGTGTATACTGATGAAAACATAACTGAAGATGGACGCCGCGTCTTGGACGAAGCAGCAACATTCGGCTTGAGGTCAGGCGTTACCGTCCCATTACATGGCCCTGGTGGCAGCTTTAGGTTTGTGAGTTTTGCTCAATCCTCGGACTGCGAATTGCAGAATAGAGCGATCACCTACCTGCAAATGGCCGCGCTGCGGTTTCATCGGATGGTTACGAAGTTCGACACTACGACTGCGTCGGAACGAGCTCATAACCTGTCTCCGAGAGAAATAGAGTGCATTGATTTGGTGTCACAAGGAAAATCATCTTGGGAAATAGGAACTATTTTAGGCAGATCACGAAATACGATAGATTTCCATTTAAAAAATGTAATGCGGAAGTTGGATGCGACCAGCAGAACGGTAGCTGTTGTAAAAGCTTTGAACCTTGGGATTATCGAACCGCCGTAGGTGCGCAGCTAGTTCTCCGCCCGTAGTAGCGCGCGTGATAGCCGAGACGCTCCGGCGTGCGCTCGCTCTTCGAAGCACCCAGCGCCTCGTCCATCTCGGCCTCGAGCACCTCCTGCATCACGGCGCGAATCACCTCGTGCAATCCATCGGCTTCGAAAGCAAAATGTCGTTGACGCTGCTATGGCGGATTTATCTTCAGGCTTGGTCCTGGTGGCGATGCTGAGTTCGCTTCGCTGAGATTGGGCGGTCATGACAGGGTGGTGTTCAATGTCACCGATTCCTGGAAGAAATTACCATCCGTATTAAGCGACTGACGATGAGTGATGTGTGTCCAAAATCTGACAGCTGTCAGAAAACATGTCGGGTTCAATACAGCGGAGCGTCTTAGCTCTGTCGGGCTTTTCGAAGCCTATCTCGCAGTAACTGCGCGCCAGGCGCACTAGCTCGGCCTTTGCTGGTCGATGTGCGGCAATATAGTGTGAGGGCTGACCCGCATGAGAACACGGAACTCGCTCGATGAAGGATGATCGACGGCATCCAGAAAGCTTCTCTCCGGCGGGTTCGAGGGTGCTGCGCGCGCATCTCGGCGACGGGCCAGCGACCAACGGTTGAGGCTACATCTCCGGAGCGAGTGATGCCTCGAAAGATGCAATGCTGTCTCTGGTCCGACGCGCTGGAAGTTTGTGAAGGTCGGCCCGGCAAGTCGGTGAACCGGGCGGCTTAGGCTGCCAAAAAGGGTAGATGTCTGCGTTGCCTCGGTAGATCAGCAGGCGGTATCAGAAAGCCAAAGGCACACGCACACCATCGTGGCGCTTCGCAGGAAGTAGATGGGAGTAATCACCAGTGATTTTACCGGAACTTCGCTCAGCAAACACAGCCGGCAGGGTTTTGGAGATAACGACGACCACGGGATGCGTCGTAGGATGTTCATATTGTCCCCAGGACAAGTTCGCGGTCCGGCAAAGAAAAGTGTCTCATGCGAGTCATCTGGATCTTGAAGATTTCAAGCGGTGTCTGGCCCGCGTACCGACTTCCGTCGACATTGGTTTTGCGGGATACTCCGAACCTTGGCTCAATCCGGACTGTACCGAAATGGTGGAGCACGCTTTCGCCAAAGGCCATGGCATCAGGATTTTTACGACGCTGGTGGGAATGAACGGGCAGGACCTGCAGCGATTGCAAGCCTTGCCCTTGGGCGTATTCGTGGTCCATGTTTTCGATGACGGCACCTACATGAACAGCCGCCTGGTCGGAGACAAGTATCGCGATCTGGTTCGTCAACTCGTCGACGCGGACATCCCCTTGATCCGATTCGTGGCCTTGGGCGAGCCCCACCCAGATATAGCCGACATTATTCCTACCGAAGCCCTGATAAAAGCGCGGCCGGTGAGCAGTAGGGGTGGAAGCGTCGACCCTAAGATCGTTGCACCACGTCAGCCAGTGGTCGGAGCCCTAACCTGCGTGGACGCACGACAGTATCGGAATGTTCTTCTTCCAAACGGCGACGTTACCCTGTGCTCTATGGATTTTGAACGGCGTCACGTATTGGGCAACCTTCTATATGAGGGTTACTCCGCTCTGTTTGAAAAGCCAGTTTTTCGCGAAATCGTCGACCGCATGAATGGAGCAGATGGTTTTCTGCTTTGCAGGATGTGTGAATTCGCCGACCCAAACGACCGGACCTGAGTGCATGCCGGCCGAGAGGGCGTGCCTGGCAGTGCGGATGGCCCCACGACAGATGCACCTGCCCGCGACGCCATCGTGTTTTCACGTTACGCCAGTATGTTCCTGTAGGCGCGGCAGTGGGCCTCGAGCATTTCGGAGACGAGCTCATCGAAAGGTCTTCGCCTTCCAACCGAGCTTGTCGGCCTGCCTAGCTTGAGGTAACGCCGATCACAGGTCAACCATCGGTCGGATGGAAACAGTGTTAGTCGATCCCGATCAGAGCTTGATTGCTTACTCACGGCTCACCTCGTCAACGCCTTCACCCTCCCGGACGATCTCCTTTTCGACTCGCCTGAAGGCAGCAGCCCAGCTGCGGCCGGGGATGGTTGCCGTCGCGGTAGTGGACGTTCTCGAAACCGATGCGGCCCTTCGCCAGCGCGTCTCCCGGTTGCTTCCGCCTGGCCTACGAACGGGCTTTCCGTCAAGGGGGTCCACGGCGGCCCCGCCCTCTTGATCCGGCGGCTCGGGCCAGTCATCGCGCAAGAGATCGGAATCCGCATTCTTCTCAAAGAGAGCGTGGCTTTCGCTGTGTCATCGGTCATCAAATAGTTTCTTGAATCAGGTTGGTGTCCGCAGCCCGAGGTTGAACGGCGAATATTGATGACCGCCGCGAAGCCGCTCGCTCGCTACGGCGCTATTGAGGAGCGCGCTCGCGAGCGGCTTCGCTACCGCCGAGCGACACAACCTCTGGCGACGCGACCCTGCTGATCTCCTTGGACATTTGTCCGGAGGCGCTATGGGCAGCGATGGGTGGTACGTCAACTACCTGATGCCATAGTAGCGATGCTTTCGCGGAAGCTTTAGAAGCCATCCTGCTGCAGCACATTCGAAAGCATCCGAATGGAGGGCAACGCCACCCAACAATATTTGATGAGGATGCCGGCATCACCAGACCAAACCCAGACCAAACAAAGCTGCCTCCGGCATTCTGCTTCAACGTTAAGCGACGAACATCTGCCGCAAACCACTAGCCATTAAACAGCTCTCTTCTTTGAAAGACTATGTGCAGAGGACTTGATATGGACACCGACGCTTTCACGGCTCATGAATCTAACGTTCGTCGTTATTGCCGGGCGTTCCCCACCGTCTTTACGAAGGCCCTTGGGGCGACGATCTGGGACGAGACGGGTAAGCCCTTTATCGATTTCCTGGTGGGTTCCGGCGCACTCAACTACGGGCACAACAATCCGGATATTATGGCGCCAGCGATTGAATATCTCGTCGGTGAGAACATTCTTCTGTCGCTTGATATGCATACGGCGGCAAAGCGTGACTTCATTGAAGGGTTCGTCGATTGGATCCTGAAACCCAGAGGCCTTTCGTACAAGATTCAGTTTCCCGGGCCGACCGGCACGAACGCCAACGAAGCGGCGCTGGCGCTGGCGCGAAAATACACCGGCCGCTCGAGCGTCATGGCCTTTACGAATGCGTTCCACGGCATGTCGCTCGGCTCTCTCGCGGTGTCGGGCTCGGCCTCAACCAGGGAACTGGGAGGCGTTGCTCGCCACGATGTGATCCGTGTTCCCTATGACGGCTATCCGAGCCAAGCTTTCGATTCCGCCAGTTACATCGACCACGTTTTGAGCGACCCGGGGAGCGGCATAGAAAAGCCTGCCGCAATTATACTGGAGACCATCCAGGCAGAAGGCGGCATGAACGCCGCGTCCGCGGCTTGGCTCACGGAAATTCAGCGCATTTGCCGTACGCACGGCATTGTTTTTATCGTCGACGATATCCAGGCGGGCGCGGGCCGAACTGGCGATTTCTTCTCATTCGAGTCCGCGAAAATGGAACCGGATATTGTGTGTCTTTCCAAGTCCCTAAGCGGTTCAGGTAGCCCGCTGTCTATCGTTCTGATTCGACCCGACTTGGACATATGGAAGCCCGGAGAACACAGCGGGACCTTCAGAGGCAACAATTTCGCCTTCGTGACGGCAGGAGCCATGTGCAAGATGTGGTCGGATAGGAAATTTACTGCAGGTGTCGAGCGGACAGCCGTCAGGCTGCAAACCCACCTCGATCGCCTGGTTGCGAAATTTCCAAGATACATCGAACAGAAGCGCGGCCGCGGTCTGATGGCCGGCCTGAAATGCCGTTCACCGGCAGTTGTCGGCCGCGTGCACGATGTCGCATTCGAAAATGGCCTTCTTATCGAATCCTCGGGGCCAAATCGCGACGTTATCAAAGTCCTCCCGCCGATAACCATCACCAATGCCGAACTCGATCGTGGCATCACCATCCTTGAACACACACTACAGGAGCAAGACAATGCCTAGTCAGATATCTCAAGTGCCAGCCATCTCGCCGGTTTCGATCAGAGAACGGATCGGCTCGATCAACACTGCGGAAATCATCTCGGTCCTGAAAGGTGAGCTCACCGCTCTGCACATCAAGCAAGCTTTCAGCACCGAGGTAGCCGAGAAGATCACCACGAACTTTGTTGGTAGTGCCGGTCTCAAGGAGCGTAACGATGGTGTGCCCGGACAATATGTCGGCGCATCTCACTACAGGAAGGATGCAGCCAGCTATTTCGCAGACGCCGAAAAGGCGCGACCGCACGTCGAAGCGCTTTTTGAGAATTTGGTTGACCCGGTCCGAGCAATATTCGGCGCGTTGAAGCGAGAGCTTCACAACAAGGGCATTGAATTGCGGCTGGCGCGTTCAGAACACGGTCAGGCCAATGTCTGTCGCGCCCTCAGTTGGTCTGGTACCGGCACGTTTTCCTTGGCCCCCCACGACGATGTCGCTCAAGTCCTATGTGCCGGGAACGATTATGAGCTTTCTGCGGTGGCGCACAACACCGTCGCAGCATTCAACTTCTATCCCAGCATTCCCGAAGAAGGTGGCAATCTGCGGCTCTGGAGCCATAAGCCGACAGTCATCGACCGAAAGTCGCAGGGTGTGGAGACCACGGGATATCCCTATTCGGCAGCTTATCTCGAGGCCGTACCTTGCCGCGACTTCCAGCTCAAGGCCGGGGATATCGCCCTAATCGATGGCGGCTTCGTCCACGGGGTTACCGGTCGATCAGGCGACGGAAAGCGTCGCCTGGTGCTGAATTGCTTTTTCGGATTTGCCCGGCCGGATCTTGTTCTCTGGTGGACCTGAAGTTCGGCGTGTCGCGATAGACCGGCTTCCGCCGGCAGCTAAGGCCTCGACATCCTCGCAACGGGTGGGCTGCCAGGGCTACTTGATGCCTGTTTCAAAGGAGGAGACAAGCCATGAAGCACGCTCGCTTCTGTTACCGCCGATTGGACCTGTTCGTGCGCAATCCCCACCGGCGATCAAGGCCAATGGGATGCTGGTTCGATATTCGTGGGCTCGCTGTTCGGTGAGTGCGGGACCATCATACGGTTCCCGTTCAGAAACCGGGCCATCTTCCCCATCAATGGCGGACCCGCAACCGCGCCGGACGCGCCTTCGCCGGTTGGTTACCCCGTCTACGACGTGCTCTGATCCCTGAAAACTGGATCGTTCTCGGTAATTCCCTTGGAAGGACCGGAAGACGATGAAGGCATGGAAGTTTCCGGACGCACAGAAGGCGTTTATTTTGAAGCAGGGGGAAGACGGGATTTCCCGTGCCGAAATCTGCCGGCGCGCGGGGATCAGCCAAGCGACCTATTTCAACTGGAAGAAGAAATATGACGGGCTGCTGCCGCCCGAGATGAATGGCTGAAGCAGCTTGAGGACGAGAACGGCAAGCTCAGGAAGCTGGTGGCCGATCTCTCCCTGGACCAACGAGATGCTGCAGGACGTCATGCGCCGAAAACTGTGAGGCCTGCTCGCAAACGCGGGCTGGTGGCCGAGAAGGGTGGTGAGTGGCACGTGTCGATCCGGCGGCATTGGTTCCTGACCCTTGCCGATGCCTCTGAAAAACGTTGGAGGATTGGCGCAGATACTACTACAACACGACGACAGAACGCCCACGGTATCGCGGAGCACGAGCTTTCTTACCCGTGGCATCCTTGGGCCGGGAGCATGGCCCTATTTATGAGTTGGTCGAGAAGGCTGGTAGAGAGGTTTCCGTGCGACCGGATGGTCGCCGCAGTCTGTCTCGGCAAGGCTGGGGCGGTTGCGGCGCGGGAAGTATCGCGCTTTGCCCGCAACAGCCGCGACTGGCTCATCGAGATGTGCCGCGTCGTCGATACCGTGCTGATCGACCAGGAGACGGCCTACGCACCGCGGCAGGCAATGACCGGCTGCTGTGAAGGGCACTCTTAACAAGTATGAACTTGATCCTCTGCGTCAGCGCTCCCTGTCGGCCCGCTATGAGAAGGCCCGGCGCGGAGAACTCGTCGTCGCTGCCCCGGTCGGCTTCGTGAAGGTCGGCGACCGGCTGGAGAAGGATCCCGATCGTCGCATGCAGGAGGCCATCACCCCTGCGTTTGACAAAGTGGCGGAACTCGGCAGTGCCCGCCAGTCCTGCTCTGGTTGCTCAAACATGGGCTGGAACACGGGCCGGCATCACTGAGCGCCCAATGATGGCGACGCTCTGCTCCCCGGCCTTCCGCTGCCGGCGCTGTGGCCGCAAGCTGACAGTCCGCTACACGAAACCAAGCACAACATTCCGCGCTACTCCTGCTGGCGTGGTCTGCTTGACGATGGAGAGCCGCGTTGCATCGCCTTCGGTGGGCTACGCGTCGACGACGCCATCGAGGAAGCTCTTCTGCGGTTTGTTGACCGGGAAGCGACAGCCGCGGCCGTCGAGGCCGAAGCGCAAGCGGCTAGTCGCCGCGATCAGGTCCGCGATGCTCTGATGCGCGATCTCGAGGTGGCATGCTACAGCGCGGATCGGGCGTTCCGGCAATACAACGCCATCGATCCGCGGAACCGGCTGGTCGCGGCGGAACTGGAGTTGCGATGGAACCGGACGCTTACGCGTGTCGGCGAGATCCGCGCATGCTTCGACATCGGAGCCATCACTTCTGTCGCCAATACACGTCACCGCGCTCGCCGCCAATCTCAAGGCTGTGTGGGCGGCGCCGACGACAGATGCAAGGCTCAAGACGCGCATCGTTCGCACCGTCATCCGGGAGGTGGTCGCCGATATCAATGACGAAGCGTCAGAAATCGTTCTACTGATCCATTGGATTGGCGGCGTCCGCACCGAACTGCGGCCGCCGAGGAAGCGGTGCGGACAGCTCAACAGCACTTCGGCCGACATCCTGGCAACCTTCCGGCAACTGGTTCTCATAGCCAATGATGACCTGATTACCGGCATCCTGAACCGGAACGAACAAGCCGGCGCGTTTGCTCGGCTTGCACCGAAGACGCTCAGGCTCGCCGCCGAAGTAGGCGCGATCGAAGGTATTCATCCCCTACCGGATGGCCTGTGGATCTTCAACCGATCAACGCGCGGCGAACCGGTGGCTCAGAGCATTGTTTTGCGTGCGAGGCAGAACCCAAACACCCCACATTCTCTTCAGCAGCATAGACAGATGGGTGTTATGAAACAGGATTGTACAACGAGGTGCGCATCGGGCGATCGGACACGATACCAGGGGTCATGACGATTAACCGACGGCATGCGCCCACCGCCTCTTTCCAATTGACGTGATGGTTTCTGGATTGGCGAGGAGTTTCTGCCAGGCCTCGCACGCCGCGTCGATGATGCGTCGTAGCGAAGACTCGGTTTGAGAGCCAGTTGGATCTCAGGTATTGCCAGAGGTTTTCCACCGGGCTCAGTTCGGGGGATCGCGACGGCAGGAAGATCGGCGTGATGTTCTCCGGCACGTGCTGTCGGGGACGCCTGCCACGTCTTGCCCATTGACGGACCAAGCCGTTCTTATGGCCGATGCGGGCTTTGTCTTGAAACCATCCCCCCGTGTGCCTTTCGGCAGGTCCACCAGATGGGCCTTCAGTGTGCGCGGGAATTTTTTTTACACCCTTCGACGGTGTCGGCATCCTGCGCGGGGTGACGCGGCCGGGCGCTCATGTGCGAGAAGCCCAGCCTCTTCAGCACTCGACGCCGAAGCGCTCCTTGATGACCCGCTGGAGATCGACGCGGCGCCACCGCACCACGCCGTCAACGGCAGGATCAGGCCCGTTTCGACAATCTCGGCCAGCTCTGCCGGTTGCTTGGGCAAAAGCCGTGATGTGGGCCATCCGACCACGAATCCAGAAGCCCATCCGGCCCGGCTTCGTTGAACCGGTGTGCCCAGTCCCGCAAGGTCTGGCGGTCCATCCCGCCGATCCTGCCGCGTCCGCACGGCTCATGCCGTCAAGCCCCGCCGCTAGAGCAGTTCAGGTTTTGACTGAATCTGAGGGGATTGAACGAAGCCGCTGACGCGGCATTTGGCGGGTCGGTTTGCGGTTGAGGCTTCTGTTTTGAAGGATTGCGGCTGTTGAAGCGCAATCTTGGAACAGGAGCACTGAGATGGCCGAGTTGAGCC
>NZ_SRUU01000057.1 GCF_004791585.1 Mesorhizobium sp. M1C.F.Ca.ET.210.01.1.1 | reverse complement strand
GCAACCCAACCCTACCGAAGAACATCGATGACCACCGCTACGCCGCTCGCTCGCTACGGCGCTGTTGAGGGCGCGCTCGCGAGCGGCTTCGCTACCGCCGAGCTACACCACTCAGCGGGGCACGACCATCTCTCGCAGCTTTGGAAGGTAGTGCATTGATTTTTCGTGGAATGGGGACCCTGTTTAAAGGGTGATTTTCGTCCAAACGGGACCCTTTAACGATGGGGTCATCAAGATGCCTCCGGCTTGATCGGAGGCATTTGTGTTTTGGATGTTGGTTTTAGAGACGATTGCAAAGATACGTCGGCTGTCGCTGGTCCAGGGGAAGTCGATCAAGGCGATCTGCCGTGAGCTGAAGATCTCGCGCAAGGTGGTGCGCAAGGTCCTGCGTTCTGAGCAGACGGAGTTCCGCTACGAGCGCAAGCACCAGCCCTATCCCCGCATGGGAGCTCGGCGTGAGACGCGGGACCGGCTGCTGTCGGCGAATGCGGCCAAGCCGCAGCGGGAGCGGCTGCCGGTCGCTTCGACGGCTTCCACTGCATTCCCCCGTCGGTGTCGAAGACCTGCACGGTGCGCTTCGACAACAACAAATACTCGGTGCTGTCGAGTGCCGTCGGTCGGCCCGTCGAGATCCATGCTTATGTCGATCGGATCGCATCCGCCAGAGGATGGCGTGGTCGTGGGAGAACACGTTCGCTCCTTTGGCCGCAACGAGGTCGTCTACGATCCCTGGCACACGGCGCGCGCCGTTCCTTAGCTGGGTCGTGCGGTCGGCAATGGAGAAGGTGCGGCGCAGCTCAAGGCGGTTGATGACGTCGACCGGCAGATGGTGTTGATCCTCACCTGGGTGCTGACCGACGGATTGAGCGCGGTCGAGGCCGCCTGTCAGGAAGCCATCGAGCACGGTGCATCGTCGGCGCCGGTGATCCTCAACATCCTGGCCCGCAGCCGCGATCCGGCGCCGGGCACGATCCTTTCCATTCCCCAAGCGCTGAAGCTAGCTCACGAGTGTCGCCGACTGCACCCGCTATGACAGTCTCAGGAGGACAAACAGCCATGGAACGCACCGAGGTACTGGAACTGATGGGAGCGCTGAAGCTCTACGGAATGCGCAGAGCCTATGACGAGATCATGGGCGCGTCGCCATCAAGCGACGGCACGAGCCGCCCAGGATTGTCGGTGATCTCTTGCAGGCCGAGATATCGGAGAAGCAGGCCCGCTCCATCAAATACCAGTTCGCTGTCGCCAAGTTGCCGCTGGCCAAGGACATCGACGACTTCGACTTCGCCGACACGCCGGTCACCCCCTGATGCGCGATCTCGCCCGGCCGCGCCTTCGTCGCCGATCAGCGCAACATCGTCCTGGTCGGCCGCCTTCACGGGTCACCCAACTCGCGCGGAAGGTCGACCGCATTGCGACGGGCGCGTGTCGACTTCCCAACAATGTCAGACAGGAGACGCAACGCTATCGGAGCGATCGCATTGCCCGAAACGATTTTCCCAGTTGGCACGACAATTGCGGTCCTATGCGCAAAAGCAAACTAGACCTGAGAGCCGCACCGCATGAATGTAGCCTCCCAATATCTGCCGCTTGTGGCGCATCACGAAGCCGGGCACGCGGTGGCCGCCATCGTTTTGCACCGTCAGACGTTCGACGACGACCGTGAACTCCCTGCTTTCTCAAGTGTTAGTATTTACCCCGACGCCGGTGACGGAGAGTGCGGTGGTGTTGTCGAAGGCGCGGGTTTTTATTCAGCGCAAGGATTCACCTCGAAGCGAAAGCCGATTTTCGAGGACGATATGGATCGATGTTTGGAACGCGATGATGCGATCCGGGAGATAGTTGCGTGTCTGGCAGGTCCTTTTGCAGACTCCGCATTCGAAGGCTATCTGGACCCGCGCGATATGGCGATGAATGCGTCCGATGGGAATGAGGGGAGCTGCGACTACGCGGATGCCAAGCGAATCTATGGTGAGTTGCGGTTCCTGATGCCGCGCCGCCCCGATTGGGGGCGGATCGAAGATTGCACGGCCCGGCTAGTACTCGATCACTGGTCGGCCATCGAAGCATTGGCCGCGCATTTGCTGGTCAAGCATGATCTCCAATTCGATGAGGCTCTGACGATTGTTGCGCCGCATCTTCCGCCCATGCCAGCAGCTACGCCGCCAGAGCGTCATCCGCAGCCTGCTTGATCAGCCATTCGATGTGATTTGACCACATCTGCAACACCTCGCGCTTCTCCTTGACTTTGCTATAGAGATTGTAGATTTCGCCAATGTCTGTCAAGGACGCCGCCTTGTGATTCAGTATGTGCTCGATGACGTGTGGCAATACCTGCCGCCTGCCGAGATTTGTCGCGAGCGTCCTGCGCAGATCGTGAAGGGTCCAGTTCTCCAAAGCCACCCCGTCAGTATTGACCTTGCCGTCTAGAGCCTTCTTGCCCTTCGCGTAGCCTGAGAAGTGGCTTCTTTCGTTGCCCCTCGCAGGGAAAAAAACGTGTCATTGGTCTTCGGTACCGTCTGGGGGACCGACACCGCCAGTGTGGGCAGCGGAATAAGCGTAGGCTCTTCGTTCTTCGTGCGGTCACCCGATAGTTCCATGTTCCGGCTTCAAGGTTGAGGACCAACGCATCGCGGCAACTTCCGTACGCCTCTGTCCGGTCAGAATGAGCAGCTTGACGATGGAGCCGAACGAATAGCCGATATCGCCCGGTTCGGGCTCACAGCCCGTTCATATAGCCGCCAGTTCGGCATCGTTCACCACTCGCTTGCGCTTGACGATCGGGGCCGGATCCGGATTTTCCAATCCCTCGCGGGGAAACCGCGGATGAGCCGTTGCGGCGGTTTGCGACACCAGTTGAAAAATGCCCGCATACACCAGAAGGCCGTGTTAGCCGCTTGCGGGTGACCCCCGGCGACGATCTTCTTGGTGACGTTAGCAATGTCGGTGTCGATCACATGGTGGATAGAGCGACTCCCGAGGGCAGGCACAAGATACCGGTTCAGGCTGGCCTCGACCAGTGCGGTGTTTTGAGGGTCGTTACTCGGCGGCCTGGAGGTGACCGCCATCGCCGTCCTCGGTATCGTCAGCGCTGATATGCGCCTGATCGGCAAGGAAGGCTGGCAGTTCCGATGGAGCTATGCTGGAATTTGGGTGACGAGGCTGATCAAGCGGCGCTCTGCGGCTTCGTTTCGATGACCTGGATTCCGTCCAGGAACCTGGCACCTGCGATGAGTTTCGGCAACTGATTTTGTCCTTTCAATCGTCGCCACTTCCTGGCCGCGGCCAACAGCTTGAAGACCATCAGCTGGGCGGTTTTCGAGGATAGCGAGCCCTTGGTACGCACCGTGCGATAGCGAACGGTTGCAAAGACGCTTTCGATGGGATTGGACGTTCGCAGATGATCCCAGTGTTGGGCGGGGAAATCGTAGAGCGCCAGCGACGCAATATGATCTTTCGTCAGGCAGTCGACCGCCTTGGCATACGCCTCGGCCTCCATCTCGATCGCATGCGCAAGCAATTTGCGCGCGCCGCTGCGAAGTACATCCGTCAGGGTATCATCGATTTCGTCGGGCTGACGAAGGCGAACAATGTGTTGATAGTCTCGTTCATGGCGTATCACTCTCCTTGAGAGGTACTGGCAGGCTTCATCACCCGCCTCGATACGCCGCTCTCCTCAAGCCGCCATCATCCAGTTTCCGCCATGGCTCCCCCTGATTGATCCGCTTCACCTGTGCAACTGCACAGGCTGCCCTAGCGGGGAGATTGGCCTCCAATGGCGAAAGCTTGCCGCAGGAGACCCTCCGATGACCGTGCCTATGGCGCCGCCGCTACGACAACTTGCCGACAAGCAGCGTGCGATCCACTGCCGCGCTACTGCGCCTTCAAGGGACGTCTGGATCGCGACGCAGGAGCCGATGACTGTTACGGGATCAATTCCAGGTCGCGCTGGCCGTCGCTGTGCCAGTTCGACGGTCTGGTGGCAATTTGGGCACATCTTCTGTCGCCGACAGTGGCGATGGCTGACGCTTCAACGAAACGGGGTCTTCGACGTCTGCTGCCTACGCCGATGCTTTGCGAAGTGGCATAATGTTTCGACGCACGCAGGCGCGGGCAGGGGATGTCAGTCATGAATCTCCTGACTGGCGCGGATCAGGCCGATTGGCGGGATGAAAGATCATACGACTACACCGCTGGCCTGACGCTGCGGGAGTGGGCTTGGGAGTTCTTACGCCGCAATCCAGCGTTCCAGCGCGATCTGACCGCTGCGCGCCAGCATTGCAAGACTTGGTCTCTCCAATCCTTTCTCGATATGGTCGCGTCGGCCGGCGACCTGTCACGCTGGGGTGTTCTGTTTCGCGGAGTCTTGTGGCCGCGCTTCGGTCGTATTCTGGTGTCCGCTCTGGTGCGTCCATGTGCTGCCGGTCATTGCGGAACGGTTGCCTGCCTCGTCGCCGACACCGCCGTTCGAACTCTCGGCATTGCCCTGTCGTGCAATCGTCCTGCTGGCGCCCGACAAGAGCCAGCATGTTCTTCTTCGCAATGCGGACCACGCGCTGCAGCTCGCCGTCTCGGGCGCGAATATCCTCCACCCTGTTTGCCTGCATACGCAAGCCATCTGGCCCGCGGTGCTTTTAAAGCATCGACTGAGGGGACTGGAGTGCCTCAATGCTCTCAGTCTAGGGCAACAGTTGCCCCCCCGCTTGTTTGCGCCGGAAAAGCGCGGCGTTCGTTTGTCCTTCGTTCTTCGTGCGCTCGACGGTTCGCTCGCCGGAGCACCTCATCGCGAGCTCGCCGAAGTTCTCATCGGTCAACGGCGCGTCCATGCCGACTGGGCGGATCCTCGCGATCATCTGCGCGACCGCATCCGTCGGGCCGTCTCGCGTGGCCGCGCGCTCATGAATGGTGGCTACAGAGATTTCCTAATTTGAAAAGCGACAGTCCGCGCTGTGCGTCGGTGGATGAACGTTCGCTCGCAGCTGTACCCGTCACCAACAGTTCGCCCGCCGACAGGACTGCATGGCGCCTTGCAAGTGCGCTCTGGTCTAGCTTGTCGATGCCGAAAATGAGATGGGCGAGGGTGCCAAGGCGGTGGTTCATTAGGGCCGGCCTCGACCTGGACGCACATCATTGGTCGGAAAGCGGCGTGCACCGCAATGTCGCCATAGCAGCCAAGATCCTTTGAGTCCGGACCTGCAGTCCTGTTGGACCGGCGGGTGCAACAATATGGAGGGATTTGAGGCCTCACACCGTTCCCTGGTCGACAGCTCGGTCAGACATAGCACCCACCGCTTGATTATGGAAATGGTGTGCCTGGAGTGCAGCGAGTAGCGGCTTGCTGCGCACTGTCCTAAGAATAGCAGTCATGACCCGTCTGGGGTTCTGCAACACGACGATTCAACCGCTTGGGCATTGTCGCATATCCCACAATGTAGAATGCGCAACAGGGCAAAAGCTGATCCATCGGCGGTTTATCAATGCTTTTTGGCTTGGCACGGCACATGCAACGCAATCGGCAAAAGGCGCACGAACTGAGTGGCCCATCGGCCCTAGGAGCGCTGATTTATGCCCTCCCAAGGCATGTCCGGCCCGGCAGCGAGCTCAGTCTCCTGCCGGGCATCCGTGTTTCAGGTCAACGGCGTTTGGAACTTCCAATTAGGTGGCGGCATTGACCGCAGGCCGCCCCCCGGTGGGGCGGAGAGACAGTGCAGCAGGTTTCAAATCCCGCCCATGCAAAGATATTTCATTTCCAGATAGTCCTCGAGGCCATGACGGGAACCCTCCCGCCCGATGCCGGATTGTTTGATCCCGCCAAACGGTGCCGCCTCCGAGGACATGCGTCCCGTGTTGATGCCAACCATGCCATATTCCAGAGCCTCTGCCACACGCCAGACCCGCTTCCGGTTTGAGGCATAGAAGTATGCGGCGAGGCCGTAGATCGTGTCATTGGCCTCGCGCACGACCTGATCCGCATCGTTGAAGCGAATGATCGGCGCGAGCGGCCCGAATGTCTCCTCTTGCGCGACTGCCATGACGCTGGAAATCTCGGTGAGGACCGTGGGTTCGAAAAACGTGCCATTCTTGCCGATACGCTGGCCCCCGCATCGTATTGTGCCGCCTTTCGCAATGGCATCTGCGATGTGAGACTCGATCTTGGCCAGAGCATGCTTGTCGATGAGCGGTCCGATGTCCACTCCGGCATCGAATCCGTCGCCAACCGACAAGTGCCGGATTCTTTCCACGAATTTCTTGACGAACTCATCGTGAACGCTCGATTGGACGTAAATGCGGTTCGCGGAAACGCAGGTCTGGCCGGCATTGCGGAACTTCGCCTGGACCGCACCGTCAACAGCACCGTCAATGTCGGCATCATCGAAGATGATGAAAGGTGCATTGCCGCCGAGTTCAAGGCTGACCTTCTTGATCTGGTCAGAGCACTGACGCATCAGCAGCCGTCCGACCTCCGTCGAACCGGTGAAGCTGATCTTTCGAATCTTGGAATTGGTGCAGAGTTCACGGCCCACGCGATCACCTTCGGACGCATAGATCAGGTTGACCACGCCATCGGGAAAGCCGGCCTGATGGGCGAGGGCGAACATTGCGCCAGCCACAAGCGGCGTCTGTTCAGCGGGCTTGAGCACGATTGTGCAGCCCGCAGCCAAGGCCGGCGAGATTTTGCGCGCCACCATGGAGGCCGGGAAATTCCATGGCGTGATCGTGCCAACAACGCCGATGGGCTGCTTGATCACTAGCATTCGGCGGTCTGTCGAGGGTGCCGAGATCGTCTCCCCATAGACGCGATTGGCCTCTTCGGCATACCATTGCAGATACGCCGCCGCATGCGATACCTCTGAAATGGCTTCGGCAAGCGGCTTGCCCATTTCCGCAGTCAGAATCGCGGCGAGATCGCCTGCATGGTCGATGATCAGCTGATGCCATCGCCAAAGAACGTCGCTACGTTCTCGGGCCGTCAACGCGGCCCATCCCGACTGCGCAACATAGGCCTTGTCTACCGCAGCACGTGTCTCCTCCACGCCCATATCGGGAAGCTCTGCCAAAACTTCGCCGGTCGACGGATTGACGACCTCGAACGTCTTATTGCCAACTGGTCTGCCGAGTGCCGGCAGGCGGTCGATGGCTCCAAACAGGTGCGGGGATTTCAGGCGACGGATCATCGGCAGGCACAGGGGCAATACCGGATTCCTCCTCAACGCAGCGAACATCCAGGTCGACGGGCCGTCAGTGTGTATTCTGCACCAGTGGGTTCGTCGTAGGGCCTCGGCAAAGCAGCTGGTAGACCACGCTAGCCCGATGAAAAGACAGCAGTTTCGTTAGTTTGAGTGCCCGCGGTTCATCAATTGATGGATTAAGCAGTCGGATGTTTGCTTCATCCACCATGCCTGCTGGTGGCGTGCGACTGAATTCTGCAAAAAGGCGGCATACATGCTGAGGAGCGCCATTTCGGCGAGAGGCCGCCGGACCGCCAATGCCGCGCAAGGTCGGCGAAAACGACTCCGCGCGTCTGCATGATCTGCTTGGCCCACGGGCCTCCAACGCTCTTCCCACGAGAAGCCCCGATGAAGAAGGAAGGTGTGATGAGTTTCTTTACTCATCCTTGCCGCCCAGCGGCGGGCCGACCACCAAAATGGCGGGCTCGGCCGAAAGCAGCTTTTTGGCCGCCGCCTTGACCTGTTTGAGCGTCACCCGACCGATGCTGCGGGCGCGACGCTGGTTGTAGTCGACGTCGGCCTTGTGAATCTGCAAATCCAGGAGCCGGTCTGCAATCGAGCGGGTCGAGCCCAGTTGGTCGATGGCATAGGCGCCGATCAGGTGCTTCTTCGCCGCCTTGAGCTCGGCCCCGGTCGGTCCTTGCTGCGCCATCTGCTTTACCACATCTCGCACGATGCTCAGTGTTTGGGCAGCGCAGTCCGAGCGTGTCTCTGTCGTAACCAGAAGCGAGTCAAGGGTTAGTTCAGAGCTGACGTGATAGGCAAGGCCGCGTTTTTGACGTACCTCCTCGTAAAGGCGGGAAGTCAAGTATGAGCCGCCAAGGATGTCGTTCAGCAGCACGGCCGCGTAGAAATCCGGCGCGCTAGGCTTCACGCCAGGCCAGGCCAACGTCAGCGAAGTCTGCGGCAGGTCGTAGTTCTCCTCCACCAGTTGACCGAGTTTCGGCGCGACATCGTAGACGGGGACGAGGGTTTGTTGCTCAGGCAAATCACCAAACAGCTGGTCAAGCCTTTCCCTCAACGTGTTCGCGTCAATGTCACCCACCACGGCAATATGGAGCCCGTCGCGAGCGAAAATGGCCTGGTGGAAGGCGCGGAGGTCGGACGGCGTGATGCCGGGGAGGCTCTCTTTTGTGCCTTCTCCCGGCCTTGAACAAGGATGCGCGCCATAGATCGCGCGCAGCCATTTGCGCTGAGCGATGGCGTTAGGGTCTCGCTCGCTGCCGACGATGCGGGAGACAATCTCGGCGCGGACGCGATCGATCGGCCCCTGCTCGAAGCGCGGCGCGTTCAGCGCGAGCCGAAGCAGGCCGAACGCCGCGTCCTGCTTTTTGGAAAGCATGCACATCGATCCGTAGATGTCGTCGCTTTGCGCGTCCAAACTCATTTCGGCGCCGGCATGGTCGAGCTTCACCTGGAAGGCACCGCTGTCGTAATGGCCAGCGCCTTCGATGAACAGGCCGGCCATCAGTTTGGCCATCCCCTCCTTCCCGACCGGGTCCTGCTTGGTGCCGCCCTTGAAGGCAAAGCCGATGTTGACGATTTCCACTGTGTGGTCCTCCACCAGCCAGGCGATGATGCCCTTTTCGGACTTCACCTCCTGGATGTTCATCGCAGCATGGGGCCGAGCGCCGAGCGTCATCTCTTGATTCTCCGTCTTGGGCAAGAGATAGCCCGTGGTCGAACGGTCGAACGCGAGATAGCGGGCGGCAACTGCTTTGATTTGCTCGGGGGTAACCTTGCGGATGCGATTCGGCCGTTCCTCGACATCCTTCACGGTACCGCCGGTGGCCAGCGTCGAGCCGTAGATGCTGGCGAGCCAGTCCAGGTTGTCTTCCGCAAAGATCATATTGAGCAAATAGTGGTCCTTGGCCTTGCCTAGTTCCTCGTTGCTGACACCATCCTCGGCAATGCGGGCAACTTCGGCAGCGGCCGCCGCTTCGAGATCAGCCAGCTTGGCATCGCCGCGCGGTGCGCCATAGATGGCGAACTTGGTGTCGTCGAGCACAGTGCCCTGGAAATAGACGCGGGCGCTGGAAGCGATACCTTGCTGGACAGCGAGCGCCTGGTAGAGCCGGCCGCGGTTACCGCCGCCGAGAATTTCGGCCAGCAGGTCGAGCGCTTCGGCCTCGCCCGGCTTGGCGGTGTGGTAGGACGGCACCACCCACTGCGTCGAAAAACTGGGCACGCTGACGCGGGCGTCTGAGAGCGTGACGGTGCGCCTGGTGTTCTGCTCGGGCTCAACCGGCCGGATGCGCGGCGGCAGGTCAGGTCCGCGCGCCACCTTGCCATAGGTCTTTTCGGCCAGCGCCCGCACCGTGTCCGGTTCGACATCGCCGGCCACGATCAGCACGGAGTTGTTGGGCCAGTAGTACTTTTCATAGAAGACGGTGGCGTCGACGCGGTTCAGCTGCTCGATCTCCTGCATCCAGCCGATGATCGGGATGCGATAGGGGTGGTTCTGCCACAGCGTCGCGTCGATCTCCTCATGGAGAACGTCCTGCGGGTTGGTGTCGGTGCTTGAGCGGCGCTCCTCGATGACCACATCGCGCTCGGTCTTGACGACATCGTCGGTCAGGATGAGGTTTCGCATTCGGTCGGCCTCGAAGCTCATCATCAGCTCGAGCGCCGACGGCGCCACTGTCTGATAGAAGGCGGTGTAGTCGGAGGAGGTGAAGGCGTTGTTGGAGCCGCCGATCTCGAACACTGCGCGGTCGAATTCGCCGCCCGCATGGTTGGTCGTCGCCTTGAACATCAGATGCTCGAAGAAATGGGCGATGCCGGATTTGCCCGGCGGCTCGTCGGCGCTGCCGATCTTGTACCACACCATGTGGGTGACGATCGGCGCCCGGTGGTTGGGAATGACGACCACCTCCATGCCGTTGTCGAGCACGAAATCCCTCGCCTTGCCGTCCTCCCATGCGACGGGGATCGGAGCCGGCCCCGCGCCGACCAACTCGGACGCAACGGACGTCCTGCGAAGCCCATGAGTGCGGGGCTTGCTTGGTAGTTCTGGTAGGGAGAGTGGGGTTATGGGCTGCGTTCCTGGCAAAGTGATCTGTTCCTCATTTTGAAGGATCTATGTCTCCCGAACGCCTATTGGGAGAAAGTGGATCGGCACGCGACGCCGAGCCACATGAGCCGTCAGCGTGTTGCTGGGCCTGACGCGAGCCTCATCTTTGGATGCGTCCGGGAAACTTTCGGCATGGTGAGGCCATGGGAAGTCTGCTCGTTATCCATTGGGTGTTTGCGGATACCTGAGCATGCCCCGTGCCAAGTAAGAAAGCCCCGATTCGCAAGGTTTGATCCAACCTTGATACTTGCGATATCCGACATTGTCGGGCATCCGACAGAAAGCGCCTTTCGCCGGCGCGCCGGCTATGACGCTCGCCTCCTCCGGCGTGACGACGATCCTTTGGCGGGCGCCGCGCACACCGATCTGCCCGCCTATCAGCACCGCGACATCGAAGGACAGCGCGATCGTGACTGGATGGGTCTTACGCAAACATGCAGCAGTGCCACCGCGATCAGGACTTCATCCGCCCCACAAAGACCCGAGCGCGAGGGACGACGTGTAAGGCTAATGATGCCGCGCATAAAGAGGTAAGGTCCCTCGTCGTACCGGCGAGCCCCTTCGCTGGGTCTCGCGAGGGTCTGGTTTGCGAACGTCGACCGACAGCATCACGGCATGGGCGGCCCCATCGGTAGGCAAGCATTGACCGTGCCATCAGCGTTGAGGCAGCGCAGAGCCCAATTTCCCGGTGCCAGCCGGTACGTTGGAGCTTCAACTGTGGCCAGCCAAGCGGGCCGAGGCCGTGAAACTCCTGATACCCTGGACCGTCCGGATTGCAACGCACGACGCCTTGGTCTCGCGCCAACGTCCATTGACGCTCAGCGAAGCATCATGCGGACGAGCTGGGAAAGCTTGGCCGGGCCGGCGCCTTCCCAGGCGCATGGGACGCGCGACGACCCATGTGGACCTTGGATTTCACTACGCACTTACGCTGCTTTGGCCTTGTCAGCAGCCTGAGCATAAAGCGTGCTCAGCTTTCAGGGCGAGCCTCTTTCATGTTGATAGCATCTGTCGTCATTCAGGATCGCCCCATTTTCGCATGCCGCTTGCAGCTTTCAGACTGTTGTCAGCCAGGGCCGCCATAAAGGGTCTCGTTTAACGCATTCGGGAGGCTTCATCACTCGACCACATTAATTTCGGGCGGTTCGCCGGCGCTCCGAATGGCACTTAACACCAGATCCTCTCCAAACCCGTGATGATCCAAGAGGAAAACGAAAAATCCCTAAATCATAAAAAAGCACCGATACGGTCGGCTCCAGGCTGATGAAATTGCGGTCTCACTGGCCACGCACGATACTTGCGATGGCGATGGCCATTGCAAAGGCCGGTCAAGCACCCAAGACGCTGACAAGCACGCCTCCGACCAAAGCTCGATCGTTGGCAGCCTTTCTAGCCGTATACTTGGGGCATTTTGGGACGGCGATCCGGACGCCGATTAAAACCTGCCGGTCGTCTAAATGGAATGGTTGGTCCGGGTCCTTACTGGACCCCGCCAACCCGATCGGGCCGGCGCACAGGGGCACCCAGACAATTGGACACGTCGCCTTTGCGCGGCGGCTTGCACTTTCTCGGATGGCCTTTTTTCTCCCCGGGCGAAATCGAGCGAGCGGTGAGGCGGAGCCTTCGATTTTGCCGATCATGTCGTGTCGCTTCGATCGAACTGCTCAGACGATGATAGCGGCATTGATTGCCGCGGCCGAAATGCGTTGTGTGAAGTACGATTTCTACGCCGTATACATACTGCCGTACAGTTCGCCCTGTCAGCAGCCTTGCCAGCAATCCGCCCTGTGTCCAACTGTCGTCGAATTCACCGGTGTCATTGAGGAATTCGTATGATCGCCTCGAAACCATCATTGCGACCGCGGGCGGGCGACGCAAGCTCTAGACTGCCACCGATCCGCTGGATAACCATGTTAGCGATATGTAGACCAAGGCCTGAGCCCGCAGCAGGAGTAGCACCACGACTAAATCGCTTTGTAAGCCCTTCGAGGTCGGGGAGGGGCACCACCGGTCCGGCGTTTGCAATAGCGATGGTTCCATCAGTTTGGACGGAAACTGTTGTCGGAACAGTGGGCAGTCCATGTATCAGCGCATTCTCGATCAGGTTACGAAGGAGGATCCCAAACGCATCGACATCCACTTTGCGCATCAAAGTGGTGCAGCCGTCGACGTTAAGATGCAGGCGTCCGGCATATTGCGGCTTTTTCCTCAGGTCGTCGATTTCCAGCCGAACCGATCGGACAAGATCGATCGCGTGATCCGCCATGCCAACCCCCGATTCGGCTTGAGCGAGCTGAAGCACTTTTTCGACAAGGCGGCCAAGGCTCGACAGCGCTTGCTCGATGCCGCGCGCACGCATTTTGGCCGACCCATTGGGAAGCTCGGCCACTAATCTCTGCATCTGAGCGATTGAACCTGCGATCGGCGTGCGCAGTTCATGCGCACTGTTTGCGGCGAACTCGCGTTCGGCCTCGAGAGCCGCCCGCAGACGATCGAGAAGCCGATTGACGGATGCCGCGATTGGAGCCAACTCTGCCGGGAAATCGCCCAAGTCCATTGGTGACAGATTGCCGCCGTCGCGCGATCCGATCTGCTGTCGCAGTACCTCGATTGGCCGCAGCGAGCGCCGGATCACGATCCACCAAACAGCTAAGCTAAAGGGCAGGAGCACGAGTGTCGGAAGGAAGACAAAAAGTGCGCCCTTCGCGATTGTGGTACGGCGGCCATCAAGCGGTTCGGCCAACTGATGATACACGCCGTCTTGGATCTCCTCTGTGTAGACGCGGTAATCAGCGTTTCCCCAAAAGCCGTTACTCAGGGGAGCATCAGGGAAGGGCTGCTGACCCTCTTCCGGTTCGGAAATAAGCACTACCCCGTACTTATTAATAACCTGCTCACGATAGGTCCAGTACTTTTTATAAGTTGGCAATTGGTTATTGTATTGATCAACGTGTTTTCCATTCAAGACCTTGATCAGCTCTGGTTCTCTGTACTCTGCGCTCGCCTGGAGCAAGTCATCCGAACTTTCGTTTACATTATTGCAAAAAATGAACGCAGCAATGGTTGGGGCGGCGATCCAAACCAGGAGCGTTGCCCCGCCTAACCACGATATCAGCTTTCTCGTCATGCTGTTCGAGTTCGTCATGTGACCACGAGCCTGTATCCGGAGCCACGCACGGTTGCTATTCTATCCCCGCCGATCTTCTTGCGGAGCCGGCTGACATAAACCTCCACTGTGTTGCTCTCGAACTCCGAATTGAATGAATAAAGCGCGTGCTCGATCCTCCCCTTTGAAACGACCGAACCGGGCCGGCGTAGAAGGCAGTCGAGCACCGCCCATTCGCGTCCAGACAGGTGGACCTCCTGCCCGTCGCGGAAGAGGCGTCGCTCGGCTGCCTGTATGGAAAGCGTCCCAACCGAAAATTGCGGCTCCGGAAAATGCCCTTGGCGACGTGCCACTGCACGGATGCGTGCCGAGAGTTCCCCCAGATCGAACGGCTTGACCAAATAGTCGTCGGCGCCAGCGTTGAGCCCCTCGATGCGGTGCGAAATCCGATCGCGGGCTGTCAGAATGATGACCGGCGTTGTATCAAGCCCCTTGATCAGCTCCCGCAGATAGTCGATGCCATTGCCGTCCGGCAGGTGAACGTCGAGCAAAATAACGTCGTAGCCGGCCACAGCTGCATGACCGCGCGCTCCGGACAGGCCCTCGGCCCAGTCGACCGCGTGGCCACCAGCCACCAAATGATCGTGCACAGCACTTCTAAGGTCGTCGTCGTCTTCAATGAGCAGTATTCGCATCAGGCTGCCGAGCTCCGGTATGAGGGCAAGGCTCCTGCCTTATTGATCGAAGCTGACAGTAGGCTGAACCGGCGCCAGCGAATATCTGGGGGCTTTCAGGCTGCTGTCAGCTACAATTGCAAGAAAGGGGTCGTTAACAAAGCCAAACGAAGAGGCCTTATGAAACCCCTCCTGATCTCGGCACTTTTGCTCAATGTGACCACCGGCGGCTGTACACTGGTTGGCGGGCAATTCGACGTGGCGGTCAACGAATGGCAGCCGCGCCACGCGTCAATGTCCAGGCTTGAAACTGACAGGTGTCTTAAATACGAGGGCACCGTAGCGGGTGCCTCCAGTTATCGAACAGTGCCTAGCAGGTCAGAAGTGCACTTTGACCATAGGGGTCGTCCGTATTTTCGGCGCTCGCGAACAGAGTCGACGGTCAATCGATGCGCCACTGCCAGAGTCTGGAACGGTCAAGTGTTTGTTATCCCCCGTCCGGGCCATATTCTCTGCCGAGGACCAAGAAGGCCCTATTTTCGGTGCCCACGAACAGAGCCAACGGTCAATCGATGCGCCACTGCCAGGGTCTGGAACGGTCAAGTGTTTGTGATCCCCTGTCCCGGCCGTGTTCTCTGCCGAACTCGCCCTTGTAGTCGGCACACCAAAGATCGTTAGGGCGACAGCCGTTTGAAAGTGGTGTCCCCGTCGCCCTGTTGCGCCTGCGCTTGCGGCGCTCGACCATGCCGGCGGTCGAGCACGGCATGCACGGTCGAGATCGCGGGCCGGTGCACATCCGGATACAGCCGGGCCAGCCGCTCGCGTATCTTCGGCGCACCCCATGTCGGCTTGTCTTGCTTGAGGCGCACAATCAGCTTCTCGATTTGAAACGGAAGCTGATTGGCGTGGCGATAGGGCCGCCGCGATCGGTCCGTCAGCCCCTCCAGGCCGCTGTCGTTGTAGCGCGTGAGGATCTTGTAGCCGGTCTTGCGCGAGATATCGAACTCCCGGCAAAGCACCGCCATCTTCTCGCCGTCCAGCAGCCGGGCGACGAACTTCAGCCGCTCTTCCATGACGTTACACTCCTTCCAAGGCACCTTGCTCTCCTTGCAAAGGGCCGAAAGTGTAACCCATCTATCCGGAATGAACTGTCACCCATCTTTCGGGAAGGGCAGTCATGGCCAAGGCAACTGGAAGCCGAATTTTCTTTTAGAGTATGAATCAGCGCCGTCTGCCGAAAAGCGCGTCCACGATCTTCCCTTTTGAAACGACCGTGCAGGGCTGGGGCAGACGGTAGTCGAGCACCGCCCATCCGCGTCAAGTCAGGTAGACCTCCTGCCCGTCGCGGAAGAGGCGTCGCTCGGCTGCCTGTATGGAAAGCGTCCCAACCGAAAATTGCGGCTCCGGAAAATGCCCATGGCGACGTGCCACTGCATGGATACGCGCTGAGAGTTCCCCCAGATCGAACGGCTTGACCAAATAGTCGTCGGCTCCAGCGTTGAAGCCCTCGATGCGATGCGAAATCCGATCGCAGGCTGTCAGAATGATGACCGGTGCCGATTCAAGTTCCTTGATCAGCTCCCGCAGATAGTCGATCCCATTGCCGTCCGGCAGGTGAACGTCGAGCAAAATAAGGTCGTAGCCGACCACAGCTGCATAATCGCGCGCTTCGGACAGGTTCTTGGCCCAGTCGACCGCGTGGCCACCAGCCACCAAATGATCGTGCATAGCACTTCCAAGGTCCTTATCGTCTTCAGTGAGCAGTATTCGCATCATGCTGCCGAGCTCCGGTATGAGGGCAAGGCTCCCATCTTATTGGTCGAAGCTGACAATAGGCTGAACCGGCGGCAGCGAATTATTTGGGGAGCTTTCAGGCTGCTGTCAGCTACAACTTGCAAGAAAGGGGTCGTTAACAAAGCCAAACGAAGAGCCCCTATGAAACCCGTCCTGACCTCGGCACTTTTGCTCAATGTGACCCCCGGCGGCTGCATCAGCAAATTGATTTGGGAAACAGGCGCGCCGGTTCTAATGACCGACGCAGGCCGAGGTCTGGAACAGCTGGACCAGCGAACGGCGTCTTCGGTTTTTCAGGCAACAGCCACATGGAAGAATATGATTGGCTCGACCATGCGCCGAGCTTTGTCGAACGGATTGGTCGCGGGCGCACTACCACAGATTATGGCAGGTTTACGCCCTGGCCTTGACACCCGGGGTGATCGTCACCGGCGGAGCCGCGGCGTACTGATCGGATATCTAACGTCGCTGAGTCTCTCGTCGGTGCAGTGGATCTCTCGGCTTAGCCATCATGCAAAAAACGACGGTTCCGCGACACCACTTTTCAGGTCCGTGACACAGGCTTTGTGAGCCGATCTGTTGTTCTTACCCCAGGCTAATGGCTGAACAGCTCTGTCGCCGGCTCGATGCGCCAGATGGCGCGATGTTTTGAACCCTTTCACGAGGCGACGGCAGCAGCCGACCGGCTCTCCTATCGCGGCTCCCGCGATCCACACACCCAGCAAGGGAATCTACCATGGTAATGAAGGCACCGGTTGCCGACGCTAGGAATGGGTCGGTAGTAGATCGGCTGGTCGGCATCGACCTCGCTCGGGGCCTGGCTGTCTTCGGGATGTATGCCGCCCATCTCGGTCCCGACCCCGGCGAAGGAGGACTAGTCGGGTTTCTGATGGAACTAACCCATGGGCGGCCGTCGGCCCTGTTTGCCGTATTGGCCGGTTTTTCAATCCTCCTGATTACAGGTCGCAAGGCGCCGAAGTCGGGGATAGCCGGTAGACAGGCCATCGCCAGAGTCGCAATTCGTGCCCTTGTTTTGCTCGCGCTTGGCTCAATCCTGGGCTGCCTCGGTACCCAGGTCGAAGTCATCCTAGAATACTACGGAATTTGCTTCTTGTTGGTATTGCCGCTCCATCGGCTCAGCGCATATCAGCTGGGCTTGATCGCTGCCGCTACGGCATTAGTTCTCCCGCAAGTCCGTTCCTCCCTTCTGTCGGTTGCCCCCAACCTCCTCGACCCGGTCTTCAACCTCATGGTCAACGGCTACTATCCCGCGGTGACCTGGGTTCCTTTCCTCATCGCTGGCATGGCCATCGCGCGCCTTAATCTTAATACGCTAGCAGCGCATTGGCGCCTTGGTCTGGCGGGGGTCGCGCTGGCCGTGTTGGGCCATGGGGGATCCTTGCTCGCGCTGAGTTCCCGCGCTTTGACTGAAACCTCCTTGTGGTGGTCTGACGTTGACGGCGCTTTTGAGCCTTCCAAGTCGTCATTTATAGTCAAGTCGTCATGGATAGCCGCACCTCATAGCGAAACGACGCTTTCGATCGTGGGCAGCACCGGTTGCGCAATGATCATCTTGGCGGCTTGCATGCTCGCTGTGGATGCGCTCCCGCGTCTGCGAAAGCTGGTCTGGCCAATAATCGCAGTCGGCTCGATGTCTTTGACGGCCTATGTGCTGCACATTGCGGGAATAGCCTATCTTATGAAGATAAACATTTTCAAAGACGAGAGCCTGTCCACGCTCTTTGGCTTCGTTGTGGTTATCAGCACTTTTGCGGTGCTTTGGCTGCGCGTCTTCCAGCGAGGACCGATGGAAGTGCTGATGGGTAGGGTCGCAGATCTCGCGCGTCACATCCGCTGAGCACCGCCGCGCCCCGGCCTCCCGATCACATTACGGACAAGGTGGGGCTTTGTCCAAAGCTTGTTCGCGGCAGGGGAGGGTACTTCCTCCCACCCTGCCGCCTTGTTGATGGAAGCTAAAACGGTCGCGCAGGCGCTAGAGTTGCATCGGCATAATCAGCTTAAACTCGCGAAGTTAAACCCGCGGTTGGTCTATCTCGGCCCGCCTCACCTGAAAGGCTAAGGTATCCGTTTCGGTCAAGGGTTTTAGGGGCCATTTTCGCTGCGCCTTGAGGAGAGCGTTTGCTAGGATGAGGAGCTTTCGCAACAAGATGATGACCTTTGCGGGTTTGCCTGCCGCCTTTAGCGCCTGGTATTTTGCCTTGAGGTCGGGGTTGAAGCGCAGGGCGAAGGGCCGGGCATGTAGAGGGCCTGGCGAACATTGGCCCGGCCGCCCAGGCGCGGCCGCTCCATTTTGCCGAGGCCGGCGAGGCTTGCGGCCTTTGGTTCCGAGTTCCGGCATGTCGATGGTGAGTGTGCAGGCGGTGGCATCCGATGCGCCATATGCTGGTCAGGATTTCGCGGCGCTGGACAGCGTCGGGATCGGCTTTCATGAGGGTAAGCATCGTCTGATCGATATCGCTGAGTTCACGTGGATCTGCTTCCAGCCACTCGTTGTTGTGGCGCCTGAGCAAGGCAAGCGGTCAAGGTCTGGCTCTGGTGCTGGCTGCGGTGCGATCCCCGCACGGGCCAGGTGCCGATCGTGTCGACGATCCACCTCGCCGCGACCAGAGAGCTGCTACTCTCTTCCGCTGTTCATTCTGGCCTCTTCGCAATGAATGTCATAAAATCACCTGTCGCAATTAATGGTTTTTGATTTGGCTCCAGCAGCTGGCAGATATCGCCGAGAGTTCCGCAGAGAGCGTCGAAAGTTTTGGCCGCCTTCTTCCGCAGCCGCGCCTTGAGTTTTGAGCAGACCTGTCTTGATCGGGTTGAGATCGGGCGAGCATGGCGGCAGGATCAGGAGCCAGTGCCCTTTGGCCAACCAGTGGGCGGCGCGTACCTTGCCGACAATCTGGGGTTCCGAACCCGACAGTTGGTTTTCAACCCGACAGTGGCCCGCCTCAGAGCAGGCTACCGCCCTTCGGAGCAGGCAGAAGCTAATCGAGGTTCGCGGGTTCCGGTTTGAATGTGCAGGTCGCTGCGCGCCTGATCTTTCGGTCTGGCGGCACATGACAAAAACCCTCATTTTGGCCGACGATACCCGGTCAGGAGCGGGTATCGCAGTCGAGAAGCGACCCGAGCACGTCCACAAGATGTGCCGAGTTTGCAAGGTGTGTCATTGTTTCTGTCAACGTTCGAGCGACAGCGCACGACGAAACGTCTGGCATACGCCTCGTCTGGCACGCGCCTCGCATATGTTGCAGTT
Source organism: Mesorhizobium sp. M1C.F.Ca.ET.210.01.1.1 (assembly GCF_004791585.1). Lineage (GTDB taxonomy): Bacteria > Pseudomonadota > Alphaproteobacteria > Rhizobiales > Rhizobiaceae > Mesorhizobium. Next base: position 1,260 of record NZ_SRUU01000057.1, on the reverse strand, counting down.
GCTGCTGGAGATCAGGCGATCGAGTGGGCCTTGCAATTTTCCGATTTTGATGCGCCTAAAGTCTCGTGTACAAATCAGGCTGGCGTGAATGGCCTGCCTAAGTTGCGACTTATTACAAAGGAATGGATATGGCGACTGGAACGGTGAAGTGGTTCAACAGCACGAAGGGTTTTGGTTTTATTCAGCCTGACAACGGCGGTCAGGATGTCTTTGTCCACATTTCCGCTGTTGAACGAGCGGGCCTGTCGACCCTTAATGAGGGCCAGAAGATCAACTACGAGGTGGAACAGGATCGCCGCACGGGAAAGTCCTCTGCAGGCAGCCTCAGCAAGGCTGGCTAACGGTCCGGGAAAGCCTTGGCAAGGTTCGTCATCGCCGGAACGCATTGACGGCTCGAAACCCGGGCCGGAGCATGCAAGTTAATGCCGCGGCAGGGATTGCTGGAGCCATCATGAATTACTCTGGAAATGAGGCTCTTGGACGGGAAAGGCGGGGCTCATCCCCGCCCTTTGATTCCGCGCAGATTGGGCCAACGGCTGCTGCGCGTCCGAACGACTGTTGATACGGATTTAGGCTGCGACCTTCTTGCGGGTCCGTTTCGCCGGCGCCGTGGCTGGGGCTTCCGGCTCTTTCGGTTTGCGGCCGAGTCCCATGGTCTTGGCCAAGGCGGAGCGCGCAGCGGCGTAATTCGGCGCCACCATGGGATAATCCGACGGCAGACCCCATTTGGCGCGATATTCGTCTGGGGTCAGACCATAGTGCGTCGCCAGATGGCGCTTTAGCGATTTGAATTTCTTGCCGTCTTCAAGGCTAATGATGTAGTCCGGTTCGATCGACTTTTTGATCGGGACAGCAGGTTTTTTTACAGGCACAGGCTCTTCTGCCGGTATGAGTCCAGCCGTGCCGTTTAGAGCCCCGTGCACTTGGGCGATCAGGGCAGGAAGCTCCCCCGCCGGGACGGGGTTGTTGGAGACGTAGGCTGATACAACATCGGCAGTGAGCTCGATGAGGATGTCGGTCTTGTGGGGTTCTTCTGTCATAAACTTCTCCGGGCAGCTTGAAACACAGTTGGGCGAAGTGTCGCTTCATAGTGGCGGTTGCCGCTGAAAGCAAATGGATCGACGGGTGCGCTGGGTCGTGCCCCGCTGAGTGGTGTAGCTCGGCGGTAGCGAAGCCGCTCGCGAGCGCGCCCTCAACAGCGCCGTAGCGAGCGAGCGGCGTAGCGGTGGTCATCGATGTTCTTCGGTAGGGTTGGGTTGC
>NZ_SRUU01000056.1:19145-20729 GCF_004791585.1 Mesorhizobium sp. M1C.F.Ca.ET.210.01.1.1 | reverse complement strand
GCCGACAGATCCGTCAGGTCGCCAAATTGCACTACTATCCGCAGGGGTCAGACTGGAAGGAGATGATCGCTTGGAGATCGCACCAGGTGCATCGACAGGCAATCGAGGCGCTTGCGTCAGGAGAATAGCGCCCCGAGCCCGTCCGGCGTCAGCGCCAATTGAGGCAATGTCGGCTTAACGCATAGAGGGCCTCAGAAAGAGCCGGCGCAGAGGGTCATCCAGTAAATCCGCCGCGCCACCGGGTCGGACCTTCCTGTATTTTCCTACTCGCTCCGGCGGGGCTCCTGCAACCAGCCCGGTGCTCCTTTCACGGCATCAATTCATCATATGACCATGTTACTAGGTGGCATTGACGTCATACTGCTGTTCTGTCAGCTTTCAAGTCAGAGGGGCGGAGCCTAGGACCCAGCCTGCCGTGCGGGCTGATAGGAGATCGGCAAGCAGGAGCAACGACGATCGGCGAGTCGAGGTAAGAAACATGGGTGATGAAATGGGACCTCGATTTTCGCGTTCCGGCTTGAACCGCCGGACACTGCTCCAGAGTGCGGCCGCCGCAATGATAATTCCGGCGGTCGCCCGGGCGACAACGGCCTTTGCACAAGACAAGCTCTCCGGCAGCGGCAAGGTTGTCGTGTTTTCGTTTGGCGGTTCATGGACTGAGGGCATGCGGAAGTACGTCTATGAACCCTTCACAAAGGCGACCGGAATCGCGGTGGTGGACGTCGCGGCCGATTTTTGCGAGCCGCAGGTCAAGGCGATGAACCAAGCTGGGCGGGTCGATTGGGACACGGCATATATCCAAGGGATGAATTATCCCGCCATGCATGAAGCAGGCACCTTCTTTGAGCCGATCGACTACAACTTCTGGGACGATGAGTCGCTTAAGGGCGTACCAGATTCACTTCGCCTCGAGGACGCGGTTGCCGCGATCGGATCGGCCATGCTGCTCGCCTATGATGAGCGCGTCTTCGGCGACAATGGCCCGAAGAACTGGGCGGACTTCTGGAACGTCGAGGCTTTCCCAGGCCCGCGCGGCCTTTATGCTCCAGTGCCTAAGCACAACCTTGAATTTGCCCTTTTGGCCGACGGCGTTGCCAAAGAGGACATCTGGCCGCTGACCGATGACAAGGTCGACAGGGCGCTCAAGAAGCTCGACGAGATCAAGCCGCACGTGACGAAATGGTGGACGGCTGGAGGTGAGTCCCCCCAGCTGCTCATCAACCGCGAATTCGTGATGAGCAACGCCTTCGACGGCAGCGTGATTGCGGCCATTCTCCAAGGGGCACCAATCCGGATGGTGTGGGAAGGTGCGCATGTGAACTACACTTACTGGGTGGTGCTCAAAGGAGGGCCGAACAGCGAGAACGCACAGAAGCTGATCGCATTCGTGAATCGGGCGACCATGGCAGCCGGCTTTACGGAGGGCACCGTGTTTCCCGGCCCCAACACAAACCAGCTCCAGCACCTGCCATCCGATCTGGTTCCTCTGCTCAGCATACACCCTGAGAATGCCCATCATGTGGTGCTAGAGGATTCAGCTTGGCTTGCAGCCACCCGCCCCGATGGCAAGACGAACATCGACCA
>NZ_SRUU01000056.1:0-19049 GCF_004791585.1 Mesorhizobium sp. M1C.F.Ca.ET.210.01.1.1 | reverse complement strand
CAGCTCCAGCACCTGCCATCCGATCTGGTTCCTCTGCTCAGCATACACCCTGAGAATGCCCATCATGTGGTGCTAGAGGATTCAGCTTGGCTTGCAGCCACCCGCCCCGATGGCAAGACGAACATCGACCACCTACAGGAGCGTTGGCTGGCATGGCGGGCGGGCTGATCTCTCCCTCAGTGAACGGCGCGCCGGAGCCTGTACGGGCTCCGGCGTTGGGCGGGCCGACAGGTTGGGCTTGGCTCCTCCTGCCTGGAGGCGTTTACCTCACAGTGCTCTTTGTAGTTCCGCTCGCGGGGCTTTTGGTGATATCGCTCGGAATGCCGGATTGGACGCTGACGCATTACCTGCGCATCGGCGACAGCCCGGTCTATGCAGCCGTATTGCGCACGACGCTTGAAATCAGCCTGGCGGTGACCACGCTCGCCTTCGTGCTGGGGTACCCTATCGCCTACGCTCTGACGACAGGAGGACCAACGCTGCGCACGTTCCTGCTCATTGCAGTGGTGCTTCCCTATTTCACTAGCGTGCTGGCGCGGACATTCGCCTGGATCGTCCTTCTTGGGCGCGGTGGCATCGTCAACGAAATCCTGCTCCAACTTGGTCTGATCTCTCAACCGATTACCATGCTGTACAACCGCTTCGGCGTGATAATCGGCATGACCCACATCATCATGCCGCTCATGATCTTGCCGATGGCCACGGTCATGTCTGGGATCGACCAAAAGCTGTTGCGCGCCGCGAGAGCCAACGGCGCAAGCCCTTTGGCCGCGTTCCTCACGGTTTTCCTTCCGCTCAGCCTTCCGGGCGTCATCGCTGGGGTTCTGCTTGTCTTCATCTACTGCCTCGGCTTCTACATCACGCCGGCATTGCTCGGCGGTTTGGCTGATCTCACTATAACTATGGCGATCAGCACTCAGGTCGTAGACCAGCTCAACTGGAACTTCGGTTCCGCCCTTTCCGTGGTGCTCCTCGTGACCGTTTTGGTGATATTGTGGATCGGCTCGCGCTTATTCCCCATCCAGCAGCTTTTGGGGTTCTCCGATGGGATTGGGAGGGATGCTGCTGCCCGCCAAATGGGGGCGCGCTGGCTGATGCATGTCGGCTCCGCAGCAAATGCGCTCGACCGCTGGCTCCCGTCATTCGGCGGACGCGGCATACCCATCCTGGCGGTCATCCTCGCCACGCTTCTGCTGCTTCCCGTGCTGATTGTGGCCTATCTTTCGTTCAGCTCCTCGCCCTATTTCGTGTTCCCCGTGCCTGGCTACTCACTTCGTAACTACCAGGCTTATGCTTCCAGTGCTTCGTGGATAGAAGCGACCTTTACCAGCATCCGTGTTGCCCTGTTGGCGGCTGGCATGGCGACGGTCCTCGGCGCCATGCTCGCCCTCGGCCTCTCACGCGGTCGAATCCGCGGTCGCGGAGCGATGGTTGCGCTCGTGCTCTCGCCTATAATTATGCCGACTATTGTCGTGGCGGTTGCGACCTATTTCCTGCTGGTGCAGGTTGGGCTTCAGGGTACCGAGTTCGGACTGGCGCTTGGCCACGCGGTCCACGCAATCCCCTTCGTGGTCGTGATCGTGGTTGCCAATCTGCGCGACCTCAATCCGGCCTGCGAGCGTGCGGCCCGCAGTCTTGGTGCGGGGCCCTTAGCCACCTTCCGCACTATCCTCGCCCCGCTGATTATGCCGGCTCTCATCGTCGCCGCCTTCTTCGCCTTCCTGACCTCGTTCGACGACGTCATATACGTGCTGTTCCTTGGCATAGGCACGGTCAACACCTTGCCTATGCGTATGTGGGAAGGGATCAAACAGGACGTCAATCCGATCATTTCGGCGGTGGCTACGCTGCAGACGGCGCTCGCGGCGATCGTCATCATCGTAGGTGCCCTCCTGGGGCGTCGAAAGAATACGTGACGGCTAAGATTGAAAGCTCGCAGCAGAAAGAATAAGCAATGCTCACAGCCTCGCAACTGCTACCGTTGGACGCGATCGACCAACTGCCCTTCACCCCGGGAGAATTCGATGCCCGCCTTGCGGCTTGCCGGCGGGCAATGACCGAGCGCGGGCTCGACTACCTCGTGCTCAGTTCGCCCGAAAACATCTACTATCTCTCGGGCTTCATTACCAAAGGATACTACGTTTTTCAGGCGCTTGTCCTGACGCATACTAGCGATCCGATCCTCGTCGTGCGTCGCTACGAGCAAGCCAATGTCGAGCGTCTGTCCTATTACCGGAACGCTGCCATATGGCAAGACACGGATGTTCCGGCCGAGGTACTTGCAAGAGCGCTGGTCGATTTGGGCGCTTTGGGAAAGACCGTTGGCGTGGATGCCAACTCCATGTTCCTTACGGTGAACGCCTACGAAACGCTCCGCGCTGCGCTGCCCGGCACCAACTTTGTTAATGCTTCTACAATTCTGGAAAGATGCCGGGCCATCAAGTCCCCGCAGGAGATCGCTTACATTCGCCGCGCAGCTGAGACGTTGTCCGCAGGGTTCAAGGCCGCACATGAAGCTGCGCGTCCGGGGCGTACTGAGAACGATGTGGCCGCAGCTTTCCATCATGCTGCCATCTCGGCTGGTAGTGAATATATGGGCAGTGCCCCTTATATCGCTTCCGGCCCGCGAACGGCACTTCCGCACGCTACCTGGGCTGGCCGATGCATCGAAAAAGGCGATCTGGTCATCGTCGAGGGATCCGGAAACTGGAAGCGATACAGTGCAGCCTTGATGCGGACCTGGTGCCTGGGAAAACCGAGCGACAGCGTCCGTCGGGCAGCCGATACTTCAAAGGCCGCGCTCGCCGCGGCGATCGCGGCCATGAGGCCGGGCGTAACAAGTGGAGAAGTCGATGCTGCGTGTCGTGGCACTGTGGCTCGCGCTGGTCTCGCCCATGCCTTTCTCAATAGAACCGGCTACTCCGTGGGCGTTGGCATCTGCCCGGGCTGGGGTGAAGGATGGGTCATGGACCTAAAGGACGGAGATCCCCGCGTCCTGCACCCAGGCATGGTATTCCATATCGTGCCGGTGCTGTTCCCCGAGCCGAACATCAGCGTAGGCTTCAGCGCCACAGTGCTCGTCACCGAGACCGGCGCGGAGATTGTCTCTGATTACTCGCGGGAGCTGGAATGCTGAAAGCCATACACGACACTGCCGTCGTAAAGACGGGCGGCATCACGCTCCGCAGCTTGGGAAAACGGTACGGCAGCGCCGTCGCCGTCGACGACGTCAGCCTTGAAGTATTGCCCGGCGAATTCGTGTCGCTACTCGGCCCCAGCGGATCGGGCAAGACCACTACGCTGATGATGATCGCCGGCTTCACAGTTCCCGACAGCGGCCAGATTCTGCTGGACGGAAAAGACATAACCCGCCTGCCTTCGCATCGCCGTGAGCTCGGCGTCATTTTCCAGAACTATGCGCTCTTTCCCCACATGACGGTCGCCGAAAACGTGGCGTACCCTTTGCGTATGCGCCGCATGGGGAAGACAGCGGTCGAAAACAGCGTCAAACGGGTCCTCGAACAGGTGCAGCTTGGCGCACTGGCTGCCCGCTACCCCCACCAGCTATCGGGTGGTCAGCAACAACGCGTAGCAATTGGCCGCGCTTTGGTCTTCGATCCTCCCGTGCTGCTTCTGGACGAGCCTCTTGGGGCCTTGGACAAGAAGCTGCGCCAACATCTAAGGACGGAGATAAAGGCGCTGCACAAGGACGTCGGCAAGACGATGATCTACGTCACGCATGACCAGGAGGAGGCGCTGGCCATGTCCGATCGTGTTGCCGTTATGCATGAGGGCCGCATCAGGCAGGCCTCCTCACCGCGCGACATCTACAGGCGGCCCGCCGAGCTCTTCGTCGCGAGCTTTGTGGGTGAAGCGAACCTTGTTCCGGTAAAGCTTAAGGGCGGCGTCGCCTACAGTTCGGATGGGAGGCGTCTCGAGGCCACGCGATGGGATGGCGACGACATGGAAGCCATGCTTTGCATAAGACCGGAACACGTTCGTCTCGATTTGGGTGATGTCGGGATGGCTTCCGGCCCCCAGGGGACCGTTGTCGACTCCACTTATGTCGGCGACGCAACAGTCATTGAATGCGAAACGGACTCTGGGCTGCGGCTAACATCGAAAGTACTCAACCAGTCGGGCGACCAAATTCCGACTATCGGCTCGAGTTGCCGCGTGAGATGGGCCGCGACCGATGCAACGATTCTCACTAACTAGCCGAGTAAGCGACGGTGTTGCTCGCGCTACTGGTTGATGTTGATCCGTAGTTCCAAGGCTAGCACCGGCAAAATGCAAGAAAATCTCCCGTAAGTTCTAGCACGCTGGCCGCTGGTGTTTTTGGATGGGCCATCATGTTATTTCACTTCATCAGAAAGGTCTGCATATGGAAAAAATAACGCGCTACGAAGTTGGTCCTCGCATGAGCCAAATGACGGTTTTCGGTGACATGGTCTATACCGCGGGCATAGTGGCGCTGCGTGCCCCCGGAAGGCCAGTTGCTGACCAGACAGCCGACATTCTGGCCAAGATTGAGGATCTGTTGGCTGTAGCGGGAACAGAAAAGGGCAAGTTACTGACGGCAACGATCTGGCTGTCCGACATGTCTACATTCGCAGAGATGAACCGAGTATGGGACAATTGGGTGGTGCCGGGAAGAACACCTTGTCGGGCCTGCGTTGAGGCCGCGCTAGCAGGATCGGGATATACGGTCGAGATTCAGGTTACTGCGGCGCTTTAGGCTGAATGCGTCCGTACTCAAGCGCAAGGCCGTCGTCTATGTGCGTCAGTCCACTCAGGCGCAGGTCCAGCTCAACCTTGAGAGCCAGCGTCGGCAATATGAGCTTGTCGACGTCGCGCGGCGCTGGGGATTCCGCAAAGTAGAGGTGATCGACGAGGATCTGGGACGAACCGCAAGCGGGGCTGTGGAGCGTCCCGGTTTCGAGCGCCTGGTCGATGATTTGTGCACCGGCCATGTGGGCGCCGTGCTTTGCCGGGAGGCGTCCCGCCTGTCGCGCAACGGGCCGGACTGGCATCGGCTGCTCGAGTTGTGCGGCGAAGTCGATGCACGCGTGATCGATCTGGACGGAGTCTACGATCCGCGATTGCCGAACGACCGCCTGCTGCTCGGTATGAAGGGCAGCATCAGCGGGTTCGAGCTCGGCGTGCTGCGTGCCCGCATGTACGAGGCCGCCCGCGCCAAGGCACAGCGCGGAGAACTGCGCATCTCCGTGCCCTTCGGCTATGTCTGGCACCGCGATTACGGTCTCGGGTTCGATCCCGACAAGCGCCTGCAGGAGACCATTCGCCTGATATTCGCGCGCTTCCGCGAACTCGGCAGTGCGCGCCAGGTCCTGATCTCGATGATCGACGATGGCGTGCATTTCCCCAGACCCTCCGACGGCAAGAAGATGGTGTCCTTCGACTGGGTTCCGATCCGCTACCGCAACGTGATCTCGATCCTGAAGAACCCATTCTACGCCGGCGCCTATGTCTATGGTAGGAGCGAGAAGCGCACTGAGATCGTCGATGGCCGCGTTCGCAAGAGCTATGGCCATTACAAGCCGGCTAGCGAGTCGGCGGTGGTGCTCAAGGACCATCACGAAGGCTACATCGGATGGAGCGAGTACGAACGGAACCAGGAACTGCTCGCGGCCAACGCTTATGGCAAAGCCGGCGGTGTCAAGTCGGGCCGCGGCGGTCGCGCGCTGCTCCCGGGTCTCATCTCCTGTGGTCGATGCGGGCGAAGACTGGTTGTCATGTATGCCGGACGCGGCCAGGGTTATCCGGTATATCGCTGCGAGCGCGGCAACCTCATGATGGCACAGGCGCGATGCATGTCGTTCAACGGCTTTCGCACCGACGCGGCGGTGACCCGCGAAGCGCTGGAGGCGGTTGCGCCGATGGCGATCGAAGCGGCGTTGGAGGCTGAACGGATGCAGCTGGAGAGCGAAGCCAAGCGGCGGCAGATGATCGAGATGGACCTGCAGCAGGCGCGCTATGAGGCATCGCTCGCCGAGCGCCGCTATGCCGCTTGCGACCCGGAGAACCGGCTTATTGCGGCCCAGCTCGAGAGGAGTTGGGAAGCCACGCTCAGGCGCGTGGAGACCTGCGAGGCCCGGCTGAGCGAAGTCCAGCGTGTGGAGCCTGTCGACGCGGTTCCGGACTTCACGGGCCTCGCCCAGAATCTCGAGGCCATCTGGAACGCGCCGGGTGTCGATATGCGCTGCCGTCAGCAACTGCTGCGCGCGCTCATCAAGGACATTGTGGCGGACGTCGATGACGACGCGCGCGATGTGATCCTGACCATCCACTGGCACGGAGGCCAGCACTCGCAGGTACGGGTTCGCAAGCCCAAATCCGGAGAGCATGGCCAGCGTACGCCTGAGGAGGCTCTGGCGATCATGCGATCCATGGCAACCCGGTGGTCGGATGCCGAAATCGCTGCCACACTCAACCGCATGGGCATGCAAACCGGTCAGGGAAAGACCTGGACCGCGCGTCGCGTCCAATCGCTGCGCACGGTGCACAAGATCAGCGGCTATCGCTCTTCCGACAAGAATGGCGAGTGGCTCACCATGTCGGATGCCGCCGCGAAGCTCGGCGTGTCGCACGTCAAAATCCGCCGGTTCATCAGGGATGGCCTCTTGCCCGCCGAGCAGGTCATGCGCGGCGCGCCCTACCAGATCCGCGCCAGCGACCTCGAAGACGAACGGATCAAGGCCGATTTGGCGCGCAATACTCCGCGTCGCATCCACGACGACAACCAGGAATCGCTGTTTTCCGCCATTTGAAAAGGGGTGCATAATGAATCAGTCTTCGCAAAACCACGCAGCGCGCGTTCGGCCGCGTTGTTGGTGAGGCAAATCCGGCCATCGCCGAGGAAGGTCGTGAATCCTTCCCAGCGCTTCAGCATATAGTCGATTGGCTCGGCGACCGGAGAGCTGCGCGACAGTCTTGCCCGCTCTGCCCGCATCCAGGCCTCAAGTTCGGTGACGAGAAGACGGCTTTCCTGCCGTCGTTGCAGACGTTCGTCGGAGACGACTCCGTTGATGTCGCGCTCGATACCAAACAGGGCGTCGATGCGTTTGACCGCCTCGAGCGCGATCGGTGAGATCGGCGCGGCGTTCTTGCCACGCTTGGCATTGGCGCGATGTCGGCAAGTACGAAGAACTTGCGGCGCGCATGCGCCCAGCACAGCGCCTGGGTCAGCGGACTGGGATCGCGGTCCACCTTGAACAGCGGATTGTAACCGCCATAGGCATCGGCCTGCAGAATGCCGGTGAAGTTCCTCAAATGACGCTCGGGATGCTCCTGCCGCCGATCGCCCGAAGCATAAGTAGAGCGCCGCCGGTGGCGATTGCCCGCCGAACGCCGGTCATCCCTGACATAGGTCCAGATGCGGCCTGTATCGATCTTGCCCTTCGCCAGGATCGGCACGGTCGTGTCGTCGGCATGGAGACGATCAGCGGCAAGCACATGCGCCTCGATCAGCGCGTGCACCGGCTTCAGCGCCACGGCACAAGCGCCGACCTGGTCCGCAAGCGCCGACAGGCTGAGTTCGACGCCCTCGCGGGCATAGCGCTCGCTCTGCCGGTTCAGCGGTTGATGCTGGGCGAACTTCTCGAACAGGACCATCGCCAAAAGGTTCGGTCCGGCAAAGCCGCGCGGCGTCACATGGAAGGGCGCCGGCGGCTGCGAGATCTTCTCGCATTCGCGGCAGGTGAACTTCTCGCGCACGGTCTGGATCACTTCCACTGGCGCGGGATCACCTCCAGCGTCTCGGTAATGTCCTCGCCAAGCTTGGCCAGCCTGCCCGAGCCGCAGCACGGGCAGTTCCGGGGTGCGGCGATGACCACGCGCTCACGTGGCAGATGGTCGGGAAAGGGCTTGCGCGACGGGCGCTTGCGCTCGAAAGCTCGGACTGTCGATGACCGCGCTGTCAGTTCCGCCGCCAATTCGTCCTGGCTGGCGTCGGCTTCCAACTCCTCAAGTTGCAATTCCATCTGTTGGAGAAGCCTCGCCTTGCGTTCGGAGCGGCTGCCATGGATCTCGCGCTTCAGCTTCTCTATCTCCAGCCTGAGCCGCGCGATCAGCACATCGGAGTGCGAGTTCAAGGCTTGCGCGCGAGCGGCGAGCGCTTGCGCCTCACGGCGGGTCGCACGCTCGGCGAGGATCATCGCGTGCGCACTGGCAAGGTCACCGGGAAGCTGATCGGCCACATCAGTCATGGCGCGATGGAATCATATTCGCTCCCGCCAAGCCAGCGGTTTTGCTCATCCCGCCGAGCTCGGGCGCCAGGTTTTTTGCGGCATCCGCCAGTCGATGCCTTCTAGCAAATAGCCGAGCTGCGCGGGCGTGATCACCACCGTGCCATCGGCCGATGGCCAGATGAACCGGCCACGCTCGAGCTTCTTCGTGAACAGGCAGGCACCCTGGCCGTCATGCCAGATCACCTTGATCAAGCCACCCTGCCGCCCGCGGAAACAGAACAGGTGACCGGTGTGCGGATCGCGCTTCAATGTCTCCTGCACCATTAGCGACAGGCCGGGGAAGCCCTTGCGCATATCCGTATAGCCAGTGGCGAGCCAGACCTTCACACCGTTCGGGACCGGGATCATCGCCGCTCCAGCACATCCAGGATCCGGCCGAGCGCCTCGTTATCGATATCACTCTCGACCCGCAGGCGGCGGGCGCCGCCAAGCTCGATCGTCACCATGCTGCTCTTCTTGCGCGGTCTGGAGATCGGCGGTGGCTGCGCTGGCGATTGCGCGCTGGCAGCGCCTCGACGACTTCCACGGCAACGAGTTGCGGCACGGACGGCGCGGAGATCTGGCAGAGTTCCTTGCGCCACCGGAAAAGCTGGCTCACATGAATGCCAGCCGATCGCGCGGTCTCGGAAACACTAGCCCCAGGCTCAAACGTCGCCGCGACCAGCCGCTCCTTCTCCTCCCGAGACCAGCGCCGGCGCCGCTCGACCGACGTGATCACTTCAATCTGATGCTTCGTCACAGGGCTACTCCTAGTGCTTCCACTAGGACTTGCAGCCTTCAGCCTACCTCAGCAAGACGGCCGTGACCGCGGGGATACCCGAAGCCTTGCGCATCGCCAATCCATATCCGGCTGCTACTGCAGGCTGCGGGGGCAGGTCGTACCCAAGGACTCGGTTTAAGCCGTTCCGTCAGCGGCTAAAGGATCAGGGGCTAAGACAGCATCACCACTTCTTTTCCCTCCATGACGCCGAGCCGCATCGCAGCCTGCAGAAGGTGGCGGCGCATGGCACTACGTGCGTCAGCGGCCGAACCGGCATCGATGGCATGAAAGATGTCGCGGTGTTCACCGATGACACCATCGACGTGCGCCGGCCCTCGTTGCTTCAGAGTATTAATGCGGGCGATCGTCACGCTTTGGTTGAGCAGCAGGGACAGGTAACGCTGGAAGTCCGCGACCTTGCCATTGCCGCTTGCTGCCGCGACAGCACGGTGAAACTCGATGTCTGCGGCGACGCCCACATCCTGGCCGAGCTTGGTGCGATCCATCTCCTCTAGCCAGTGCCTGAGCGCGACGAGATCGGCTTGCGAACGGCGGATCGAGGCAAGCCCGGCTCCCTCCACTTCGAGGCACAGGCGCAGCTCGAAGATCTCGCGCAGAGCAACGCCACTGCCGACCTCGGCGTCCCGGATTCGGAAGGAACGCTGCAGGGGAGCATCGCTAACAAAGACCCCGGCCCCCTGACGGCTGACCAAGATCCCATCTGCCTTCAGGCGGGAGACCGCTTCCCGGATGACTGTACGGCTGACACCAAAGCTGGCGGCGAGTTCGGGCTCGGTTGGCAGGCGTCCCCCCGCTACAAAACGCCCAGTTTCGATATCCTCCTGCAGTGCAGCCACCACCCGATCGGCCAAAGGTAGCGGTCGTCCGATCCGTCTGTCCGGCTCGCCTTCAGGGCCATTGGATTCCGCGGTCGTGCGCATCCGATCGTTGATGGCCAAACACACCTCCTCTTCAGCTTTCGGGCAAGACCTTGCCCGGATTCAGAATGTTATGGGGATCAATTGTCCGCTTCAAAGCACTCATCAGTGCGATATCCACTTCGCCCTTATGACGCCGCAAACTGGCAATGCGCATCTGGCCGATGCCGTGTTCCGCGCTGAAGCTACCACGGCGTTCCATGGCAACATCCTCCACAGCGAGGGTGATAGCATCGTACAGCGGACCGATATCCGCAACGCTACACCCTTCAGGGGGGCGGATATTCACGTGAAGGTTGCCGTCTCCGAGATGGCCGAAGATATTTGGACGGCAGTCCGGAAAGCGAGTTCGAACCATATCCTCGATGGCAGCCACGGTTTCGGGGATCAAGTCGATCGGTACCGCTATATCGTGCTTGACGGCGCCACCAGCGGCGAGTTCCGCCTCAGAGACCTCCTCGCGCAGACGCAGGAGTTGACTGCGCTCCCTTCCGCTCTGGGCAATGACGGCGTCTTGGGCCACACCGATAGAAAGCGCCTTCTCCAGCAGGCTTTCCATCACCGCGGCGAGCGAGTCCTCAGCGTTCGGCGAAGACATTTCGAGCAAAAGATAAGCCGACGCCTCGAAAGGGGGGCGAGCGTCGGGAACATGTCGCGACACCAACTGCATCGCCTCGCCCGCAATGAACTCGCACAACGTCAATGCACTACCGACGCGGCTGCGGGCGATTTGGAAAAGGTCTAGTGCGCGGCCGACGCACGATACACCGACCAGCGCCGTCACTCGCTGAGACACCTTAGGTAGAAGCTTGAGGGACGCAGCTGTAATGATGCCAAGCGTACCTTCGGATCCGATGAAGAGCTGTTTGAGATCAAAACCGGTATTGTCCTTACGCAATGTCCTGAGGCCATCCCATACGCGCCCATCTGGCAATACCACCTCGAGTCCTAACACCAAAGCGCGCATCGATCCATAGGCCAGCACCTGCAGACCTCCCGCATTTGTGGCGACCGCTCCGCCAATCTGGGCAGAGCCCTCCGCAGCGAGGCTGAGCGGAAAAAGGCGACCGGCCTCAGCCGCGGCTTCCTGCACGCTCGCGAGCGTTGCGCCCGCCTCCACAGTCACACTGTCACCAACGGTATCCATCGCCCGTATCGCTTTCATACGGCGTAGCGACAAAATCACCTGGGGTACCCCCGCGACCGGTACCCCGCCAGCAACCAGCCCGGTGTTCCCCCCTTGTGGCACCACTGCTACGCCCGCCTCGGCGCACAGCCGCAGGCATGACGCCACCTCGGCCGTGCTGGAAGGCTGAAGCACACACAACGCGGAATTGGAGCGCAGGCGGCGCCAGTCGGTTTCGAACGCCGCCCGATCAGATGAATTGTAGAGCAACGCCCCGGGCGAGAGGACCTCTCTGAGGCGCGCCACTAAGGAGTCGTTGCCAGACGTTGCGGAGGTTACTTTCATCATATGACCATGTGACTTGGTGATGTTGACATACTATCAACAGTGTGCAATTTTTATCCTGGGTTGGCAAGTGACAGCGCGCGGCCTGGGTCACACACATGTCGTGGACCTCAGACGCGGCTACTGACCGTGAAACTCAGCAGGCGAAGTCGACCAGATGCGATCGTGGGTTCGTTGCCATCGTGAATATAGTTAAACGGCGGAGACCTTGGCTTTGAACAGTAATTTCCCTGGTGGTCGCAAAGTGGCGCCATCGCTAACCGATCGGCTGGAAACGGGAGACCTCCTCGTTTCAGTGGAGTCCTCTTTTTCAGCGACCTACCGGGAGGCTCGCGGGAAGTTCCTCGCTGCGTTGCCTAAGGCGCGCGCCTATGTTCTGCCTCATCTGACGGGGCCAGATGGGGAAGAACTTGCGGTGGATGTCGCGTGGCTTGGCGATCCAGATGCCGAATGCGTCTTAGTCACTATTTCGGGCACGCACGGGCCCGAAGGTTATTGCGGATCGGGCATTCAAATGGACTGGCTTGCACTGATCGCAGATGCGAGCCTTCCTGCGGGGGTGGCCTTTCTCCTCGTCCACGGCCTCAATCCCCACGGTATCGCCTGGGACCGTCGGGTAACGCAGGAGGGCTGCGATTTAAACCGTAACTTTGTCGATTTCGCCGCTGGCACACCTTCAAATCCAGGCTACGAAGAACTGCGGTCGCAATTCGTGCCGGCAGCTCTGGAAGGGCCAGTCTTCGAGGCCGCACAGAAAGCCATCCGAGTGTTCAAGGCCGCGCATGGCGAGCGGGCCTTCCAGGTCGCCCGAAAGGCTGGGCAATATGTAGATCCTGACGGGATGTTCTTCGGCGGGTTCGAGCCAGCCTGGTCCGCTCGTACGCTGGATGCCATCGCCCACGACTACGCACTGAACACGCGCAAATTCGTTGCGGTCCTCAACGTCCATACGGGTCTTGGACCTTACGGTTACGGCGAGCTACAGAGCGAGCATCTGTCGGCCATTGCCTCGCACAACATTGCAGAGAGCATGTTTGGTCCCAGCGTCACCTCGGCCGATCTTGGAACATCCAGTTCAATTCCGATCGAAGGCACGCTCCAGCTCTATTGGGAACGGTTGATCGGCGACGGCCAATATCTCGATCTCGCCTTGGAATATGGCACTTATGACATCGAAGCCGCGCAGCGCGTGTTGCTGGCAACCAGTGGCTTCACGCGCATGGCGGCGGTGACCGAACCAGCTTGTTCGGTCGCGAGGTGCGGAGGCGCTGCGTGCACATTTCTGTCCGCATGACCCGGCGTGGAGGGAGGCGGTGCTGTTTCGCGGCCGCCAAGTGTTGCGGCAGGCGCTGTTGGGGCTTACTCGAAGGGCGTCGTCGGTTCGCAGCCTTAGGCGGACCAATCGCTCACAGCTGTTGATGGGGAACCAGAAAAGGTTATGCCATGTCTAGATCAACGAACCATGGATCTCCGCGGTCCGGCTTGAGTCGTCGGACCCTGCTCCAGACGGCGGCAGCCGCGATGGCCGTCCCGGCGATTGCTCGGGCAACCACCGCCTTCGCACAGGACAAGCTCGCCGGAAGTGGTGAGGTCGTCGTGTTTTCTTTTGGCGGTTCGTTCACGGAAGGTTTTCGCAAACGGGTCTTAGAGCCTTTCAGCGAGGTGACCGGCATCAAGGTGGTCGACGTGACGGCCGATTTCTCCGAGCCGCAGGTCAAGGCAATGAACGAAGCTGGGCGGGTCGATTGGGACACAGCGTTCGTTCAGGGGCAGGCATATCCCCCTATGAGTCAGGCCGGCATGTTTGAGCCGATCGACTACACTCTGTGGGACGACGAGTCGCTTACGGGCGTCCCGGATTCCGCCCGCCTTGCCGATGCGGTCGCCGCGTTTCAGTCAGGTCAATTGCTCACCTATGATGAGAGAACATTCGGAGAAGATGGACCCAAGAGCTGGGTCGATTTCTGGAACGTGGAGGCATTCCCTGGGCCACGCGGCCTTTATGCCTCCGCCGCCAAGTTCAGTATAATATTCGCCCTTTTGGCCGATGGCGTCGCGAAATCGGACATTTGGCCGCTGACCGATGACAAGGTCGACCGGGCGCTGAAGAAACTCGACGAGATCAAGCCGCATGTAACGAAATGGTGGTCCGCTGGCGGTGAGCCCCCCCAGCTGCTCATCAATCGCGAATATGTAATAACCAGCGCTTTCGCTAACCGCGCGATTGTGGCGATCCGTGGTCAGGATGCCCCCATCCGCATGGTTTGGGGTGCCGGTGCGCCGTTCAACCGCACGTACTGGACCGTACTGAAAGGAGGCCCGAATACCCAGAACGCACAGAAGCTGGTCGCTTTTGCGAACAGGGCCGCAATCGCTGCTGGGTTTACCGAAGGGGTGGGAGTTGATACCCTAAATGTCAACCAACTCCAGCACCTGCCATCCGATCTGGTTCCTCTGCTCAGCATACACCCTGAGAATGCCCATCATGTGGTGCTAGAGGATTCAGCTTGGCTTGCAGCCACCCGCCCCGATGGCAAGACGAACATCGACCACCTACAGGAGCGTTGGCTGGCATGGCGGGCGGGCTGATCTCTCCCTCAGTGAACGGCGCGCCGGAGCCTGTACGGGCTCCGGCGTTGGGCGGGCCGACAGGTTGGGCTTGGCTCCTCCTGCCTGGAGGCGTTTACCTCACAGTGCTCTTTGTAGTTCCGCTCGCGGGGCTTTTGGTGATATCGCTCGGAATGCCGGATTGGACGCTGACGCATTACCTGCGCATCGGCGACAGCCCGGTCTATGCAGCCGTATTGCGCACGACGCTTGAAATCAGCCTGGCGGTGACCACGCTCGCCTTCGTGCTGGGGTACCCTATCGCCTACGCTCTGACGACAGGAGGACCAACGCTGCGCACGTTCCTGCTCATTGCAGTGGTGCTTCCCTATTTCACTAGCGTGCTGGCGCGGACATTCGCCTGGATCGTCCTTCTTGGGCGCGGTGGCATCGTCAACGAATGCCGCTCATGATCTTGCCGATGGCCACAGTCATGTCTGGGATCGACCAAAAGCTGTTGCGCGCCGTGAGAGCCAACGGCGCAAGCCCTTTGGCCGCCTTCCTCACGGTTTTCCTTCCGCTCAGCCTTCCGGGCGTCATCGCTGGGGTTCTGCTTGTCTTCATCTACTGCCTCGGCTTCTACACGCTTCTGCTGACATTACATGTTGCAGCTGGCCAATCCGGATTGGGATCGCCGCAGGCCATGAGAGTTTAAGATGGTTCAGTCGCTCGGGCATTCGCGGTTATTATAGCTGGCTTCTGTTGGAGGCCAAGAATCAGTCGAGCTAAACAAGTTCCAAAATCGAGAAGGACTTACTATGGAAATCCAAGGGCCGACAGTTGTTATAAGTGGGGAGTCGGCGAAGGCTTATGCGGAACTAGTAAAGGATCGCTTTCCGGACCTGCGCGTTATTCAAGCGCCCGACGCCTCAAGTCTCGAAAAACATATAGCAGAAGCGGAAGTACTACTCGGGTTCCGGTTTCCAGTGGAGGTCTTTGATAAGGCGTCGAAGCTTCGCTGGTTCCAGTCCACCGGCGCGGGCGTCGACTCGCTGTTTCCCATCCGGGACCGCATAGGCCATATCACTGTCACCAACGCCCGCGGTATTCATGGCGAAGTCATCGCGGACTATGTCATGGCCGCTGTGACTATGTTGCATTGGGACTTCCGCGGCTTCCTGCATGACCAAGCCAACAAGCGCTGGAGGCCACGGCCTGTATCGCCGCTTTCCGACAAGACCATCGGCGTCGTGGGTCTCGGATCCATAGGCGCAACAATCGCGCGCCGCGCCAAGAGCGCGGGTATGATAGTTCTCGGCTCGAAGCGGGATGTTACTGTTCCGGTCGATGGTGTGGACGAACTGTTCGCGCCTGATGGCATGGTCGACATGTTGCCGCGTTGCGACTTCGTCGTTTTGGCACTGCCTGCAACACCCGATACCGTGGGCTTCTTTGGGCCCGCCGAGATTGCTTGCATGCGCCCGGACGCATACCTCATCAATATCGCGAGAGGGAGCGTCATCGTTGAAGCGGAGTTGATTAAGGCTCTGCAAAGGGGGGCCATTGCCGGCGCCATGCTTGACGTCTTCGAGCAGGAGCCGCTACCGCCTACAAGTCCCCTCTGGACGATGCCGAACGTGATCGTCACGCCTCATACAGCGGGCTATCCGGCCAACTACGAGACGCGGTCTTTTTCGGTGTTTGCCGACAACCTGAAGCGATACATGGGTGGCCAGGAGCTGATGAACATCGTCGATATGAAACGCGGATACTAAGGTCAGTTGGCGCCAGAAATTCAAGTTACCCGCCGCAGGTCATCGCCAATGCAGTCTGGCTCTACTGCAGGTTCCCCTTGCTGCTGGAGCGCGGGATCGTGGTTTCGTATGAGACAATCCGCCGGTGGGGCATCAAGTTCGGTCCGGATTTCGCTCGCCGCTTGCGCCGCAAGCAGCACAGCCGAAACGATGTCTGGCACCTGGACGAGGTCGTCATCACCATCGCCGGCAGGAAACACTGGTTGTGGCGCGCCGTCGACCGGGATGGCAATGTGCTCGACGCGATCGTCCAGAACCGCCGCAACACCAAAGCGGTCAAGCGCTTGCTAACGCGGCTGCTGAAGAAGCAAGGCGTCGCGCCGAAGCGCATGATCACCGACAAGCTGCGCTCATGGAGCAGCCAGGCGACAGGTGATGCCGGCGTCGAGCATCGGCCGCATAAGGGATTGAACAACCGGGCGGAGAATGCACAGGTGCAGCTGCGAAAACGGGAGCGGATGATGCAAGGCTTCCGAACATCAGGAGCACTGCAACGCTTCGTTGCGATCTTCTCGGCTCTGCGCAATCTCTTCGGTCTCGGTTTGCGACATTTCGGCGGGCATGACAGCGCATAGCGCCATTCTTCAGGCGCTGTATCACCGCGAGGTCACCGGCGAAGGGACAAGCATCCAGGTGTCACTGTTCGATGCCGTCGCCGACTGGATGAACGTGCCGGTTCTGCAAAACGACTACAGCGGGTATCACACGGAACGCGCCGGCGTGAAACACCCGTCGCTTGCGCCGTATGGTGCCTATCGTTGTGCCGACGGCAAAGAGGTCATCTTTTCGGTTCAGAATGACCGCGAATGGATAAATTTCTGCGAGAAATTCCTGAAGCAGCCGGAGCTAACACGCGCACCTGGTTTTGCCGATAATATGGAGCGCCTCAGTCATCGTGCGCAACTTGATGAGATCATTGAAGCGCGTTTCTCCGAACTATCCAGCGAAGAGGCAATGCAGGAGCTTGAGGCGGCCGGCTTGGCATATGGTCGACTGAACGAAGTGGCGGATGTTTCAAGGCATCCACACATTCGCAGGGTGCAGGTTGGCACACCCGAAGGAACCGTCGAGACGATAGCCCCGGCGGCGATTTTCAACTTTGAGCGCCCCTCGCTGCGCCCAGTTCCGGCTCTCGGCGCCCATACCGAGGCAGTCCGCGAAGAGGTTCGAGCAGGCTTGCGCACAAAAGCCGCGTCAGCGTGAGCGCGCGTCTGAGTAAGGTGAGTGCGCTCGTTAGTTACGAAGAGTCTGTGTACCTCGGATCATCCCAGCGCATCGGCCATCCAGCAGGCGCACTGCCGTCACGCTCGCTAAGATTGATCGTAGAGGCGACTACATGATCAAGGACACCTTTCCGGTCGTTGAAAGCACGATGTCTGTACCACGCTGGAGATCCCTGCTCTTCGTACCCGCTCACGTATCGCGCTTCGTGGAGACGGCCCATGAGCGGGGTGCAGATGGAGTCATTCTCGACCTGGAGGACTCCGTTCCCCAAGATCAGAAGGGCGAGGCACGGAAGCAGCTTCCTGAATGCGTGGCAAAGGTGGCCCGCAACGGCGCATCTGTTTTGGTCCGCGTGAATCGTGGTTTGCGCGCCTTGGCGGCCGTCTCGATGCAGCTGTGATGGCGGGTGTTCATGCACTGGTTCTTCCAAAGACGGATTCGGCAGACTGGGTATCAGAGATCGCAAACGCGGTATCGGAACTTGAACGGGAAAGAAATCTTCCGCTGGGAAGCATCCAGTTCCTTGCCCAGATCGAGACGCCGGGCGCCTTGCACAGGCTCGCAGCCATTGCGTCGGCGGATCCAAGGATGATCGCAATGGCGCTCGGTCCTGAAGACTTCAGTGCCGCCGTTGGCGGCGCCCCGGAATTCGACCTTCTGTTGACGCCGAACCTTTCTGTTCTGTTTGCTGCCCGTGCCGCCGGTTTGCTCCCGTTAGGCTTCGTAGGAAGCATCGGCGAGCTCTCCGACACTGATAAACTTCGTGAAGCCGCGGTGCGTGCGCGGCGGCTTGGCTTTGCCGGAGCTTTGGCGATCCATCCGACACAGATGGCCATTTCGGCCACCGGATCGTCGTCGCGGCCCTCGTAGCAGACCTGCCTGCGCCCGTTATCCTCCAGCCTCACCTGCCAGAGAAAGCTTGCGCCGAGACGCACCAGGTGCCCGCCGCGCTCGACGAAGCGGTCGATGGCATCGCGCATCTCCCAGCTCCAATATTCGTCGTGGCCGACGATAACCGCGCAGCGGTAGCGATCCAGCAGATCGGGGAGCAGGTGGAGATCGTGCTGCGTCGCCATGTCCACCCGATACCCGTTCCTTTCGGTCCAGACCGAGAAATGCCGGTCATAGGTCGCCCAGCCGGCGGATGCATATTTTTTGCTGTAGCCGTTGGCGCGCGTATTGCAGGCGATCGTGAGCACGGATGTCACCGCATCATAAGCACGGATTTCATGGGATCATGAGCAACGATTTCAGACGATCGTGAGCACCTTTTTCGGAGGTGCGGGACGCTTCGGCCGACAACTCAGTCAGTCTACAGGATGCCTCGTTCAAAACGAGGAAGCCTGATGCCAACCCAGAGATTGTCGATGCGCCGGATCAGAGAAGTTTTACGTCTAGGGCATGTCCAGGCCCTGAGCGAGCGTGCCATCGCGCACACGCTCGGGGTGAGCAATGGCGTCGTGCATGGTTATCTGCGGCGCGCCCGTCTTGCCGGGCTGAGCTGGCCGCTGCCTGAAGGGATGGATGACGAAGGCCTCGAGCTGCTGCTCTTCCCGGCGCCGAAGGCGGCGCCGCAAAGCCCCAGCCGGCCGGTCCCGATTGGGCCTATGTGGAGAAGGAGTTACGCCGCCGCGGCGTAACTCGGGTGCTCCTGTGGGAGGAGTATCGCGCATCCCGGCGAGCTATAAGGGCGACTACGAGAAGAGCTTCGACGGTACCGGGCCGTTCAAGCTGGAGAAATACACGTCCAAGGTCGGCGCCCCCTTCGTTCGCAACGAAGATTACTGGGGCGACAAGGTGCTGCCGGAGCGCATCGAGTTCATATTCTTCTCCGATGATCAATCGGCTATCCTGGCGCTGCTTGGCGGTGAGGTCGATGTCATCTCACTTTCGGCGGTGGCCGGCGTTAGCCTACTCAACAACCCGAACGTCAATATCGACAGCGTGAAGACGGCCTCGCACTCGCAGTTCCACATGCGCTGCGATTCCGATCCGTTCAAGGATCCACGCGTGCGTCGCGCCGTG
>NZ_SRUU01000055.1 GCF_004791585.1 Mesorhizobium sp. M1C.F.Ca.ET.210.01.1.1 | reverse complement strand
CGTCGCGTTGCTCGCTCCGCACAGGCTCGCAGCGATCATCATTACGATCAAATCGCCAAGCCGATGCGTGGCGTTGCCAGCGCGCGGATCGGGCACCGCACCGAAATAGCTCTCAAGGCTGGAAATGGCAGTCTCTCCTTCGTTCGACTGCCTGCCCAAAGAAGCCCTTCTCAGGCCAACTTCAACTCCCAAAAAGCCATATGCGATTCCCCTGCCCACGAGGGGGAGATTGGCTGTCTCGGCGCCTCGTTTTATCCTGCGGCGTTGGAGATTGGCGAAAGGCGGCGTGAAGGCTGATCTCCCCCCAAGTGGGGGAGATGTCCGGCAGGACAGAGGGGGGGGCGCTGTCCCGCCGACCTTTGTTCTTGAAGTCCATTCGAAGATCCCCAAAAGGAGGCCCCACCTTGCCCACTCTTTCCCTGCCCGCCGAAGGAGGCTGCCGCTGCGGCCGCGTGCGCTTGAAGATCTCGGCCAAGCCCTTGCTCACCATGGCCTGCCATTGCACCGGCTGCCAGAAGATGTCATCCAGCGCCTATTCGCTGAGCGCGGCGATCCCCTCTGACGCCTTCGAGATCACCAAGGGCGAGCCGGTGATCGGCGGCCTGCATGGCGCCTCAAGACACTATTTCTGCGGCTACTGCATGACCTGGATGTTCACCCGGCCTGAGGGGCTGGACTGGTTCGTCAACCTGCGCCCGACCATGCTGGATGACCCGGGCTGGTTCACGCCCTTCGTCGAAACCTGGACCAGCGAGAAATTGCCCTGCGCGACGACGCCCGCCGTGCACAGCTATGCGGCCCTGCCGGCCTTCGAGGAATATGAAGGGCTGGTCGCGGAATACGCCAAGACCTGATTGCCCAAAACAAAACGGCGACCCGGGTCAGATCGCCGTTCAGTTACATGGTCGACGCGGCCGTTGGGGGCGACATTGTTGGGGATGTGCTTGGGCGTCCGCGTCGACCACGGCGGCCTCGTACCGCAGATCGCACTATGGCATAGTTTTGGCGCGCGGAAACTTCCGTGAAAGCGGAATAGGCGGGGAGCAAGGACTTCTGCACCGGCGCTTGAGATTAACGTTAACGGCGGCGGTTCCGAAGGCGGCCAAAGCGCAACCTCCACCGCTCGGCCCGCTTCGAAGAGATCGGGTTTGGCGAAACACTTTCTATCCCGCTCCGCATTGACCGAGGCCACTCGACCGGGGACGAGTGACGTTTCGCTTCCAACGGATTGCATCGTGCACGAGATCCATTTCCTCAACGCAAAACTCGCCGACGGCTCGCCGGCCGACCTCACCGTCGCAGACGGTCGCTTCAGCACCATCACGCCCGCCGCCAATGCCGCCAGCCCGCCCGCAGCCGCCATCGACCTCGCCGGCCAGCTCGTCCTGCCTGCCTTCGTCGAGGGCCATATCCATCTCGACACCTCCTTCTATGGCGATGCCTGGCGTCCGCACATTCCCTGCACCAACGGATTTGATGTACGCGAGCGGGTCGCCTTCCAGATGCGGAACCTTGACCAGGCCGCGCCGATGCGGGAGCGCGCCAGGAACCAGCTCGAGCTTTGCATCGGCAATGGCAGTCTCGCCATGCGCAGCCATGTCATGGTCGACGCCGCGGTCGGGTTGAAGCATGTCGAGACGATCCTTGCCGTGCGCGAACACTATCGCGAGTTGATCGACATCCAGCTCGTCGCCTTTCCGCAGAGCGGCATCCAGTCGTCGCCCGGCACGGCGGAGCTGCTGGACGAGGCCCTGAAACTCGGCTGCGACCTGATCGGCGGGCTCGACCCGGCGAGCTTCGACCGCGACGTCAAAGGCCATCTCGACGTGGTCTTCGGCCTTGCCGAAAAGCGCGGCGCTGGTGTCGATATCCACCTGCATGACGGCGGCACGCTCGGCCTGTTCGAGATCGAGGAGATCGCCGCGCGGACCACGGCGCTCGGCATGCAGGGAAAAGTCGCCGTCAGCCACGCCTATGCGCTGGGCGACATTTCCGCCGACGCGCTGGCCAGGGCCGGCGAGATGCTTGCCGCCTCCGGCGTCGCCATCATGACCAACGCGCCCGGCAACCATCCTTTCCCGCCGGTCGCGGCGCTGCGCAAGGCGGGCGTCACCGTCTTTGCCGGCTCCGACAACATTCGCGATTCCTGGTGGCCCTATGGCGATGGCGACATGCTGAACCGCGCCAACATGATCGGCTACCGCTCCGGCTTCTACGAGGATTGGGAACTCGAAGCCGCCTGCGACGTCGTGAGCCATGCCGGCGCCAGGGCGCTGGGCCTGGAAGGCTACGGCATCGCGGTCGGCGCCAGGGCCGATTTCGTGGCGCTCAAGGCCGACCACGTGCCGGAAGCGGTGGTGGCGGTGCCGAAGGCGCGGACGGTGTATCGTGCGGGCAGGGTGGTGGCGAGGGATGGCAGCATGAAAGGGTAACAACTACGATCGACCAGTGCGTCATCGGCATTGAGGCCAACGCGCAGGCTCGACCATCAAGGGCGACGCCCCATGCGCGGGCGATTTGGATGCCGTTTGCCGGACCGAGCAGGACTATCTGGCCTCGCTGCGCGGGCACCTTCGCTACGCGGTCGACCGTTCCTGATCTACCCGATGGCGGAGTCGCCTTCAGGCCCCCCGTCCGGGCGCGGTCTGTCGGGCTGGCAGAGGCCCGAGAAAATCGGCCGCCGTCAGGCTTTTGCATGGATCGTTTCGCTGGCGCCGGCGTTCCTCCCGGTGAAACAGAGAACCGGGAGGTTTCCATGGCTGACCAGAGCAGGGAAGACCGCATCCGCCAGCGCGCCTATGAGCTTTGGGAAAAGGAAGGAAAGCCCGAAGGCGCCGACTTGCGTTTTTGGGAACAGGCGATGGGTGAGATCGACGAAGAGGATCAAAGGCAGGATATGTCGGGCAAGCGCGCCCGCCGCGCCGGCGCGTAGCCGCCGGAGCGCCATGAATACGCGGCCCTGAAACGGGTCTCGCAATGGCGGGTTTGCTAGCCCGTCCATGATGGTCGTGTGGCAATGGATGTTCGCGACGCCATCGGTCAAGCGCTGGCCTGGTCCAGCGGATGGTTCAACTATGCCACCTCGCTGTGGCTCCTCTATCAGCTCGGCATCATCCTCGCGCTGTTCCTCGCGGCCAGGCTCGCCGGGCGGCGCGTCGAGCGGCTCATCGAGGATCGGGCACGCCAGATCAAGGGTCATCCCGGGCTGCTGAGGGTCGTGATCGCCCTGCTGCGGCGCACCGACTGGATCCTCTTCACGCTCTTCCTGCTTGCCGCGCTCAACCTGATGCGCCCCTTCGTGTGGCCAAGCCACCTCTACCTCCTCCATATCGCGCTTTCGCTGTCGCTCGCCTGGCTTGTCGCGTCGGTGCTGTCGCGCATGGTTCACAACCGCCTCGTCGCCCGCTTTCTCGGCTGGCTGATCTGGATCTACGCGGCGCTTGTCATCCTTGGCGTCAGCGACGAGACCGCGACTGTGCTGGACAGCCTGGCGATCCCCATGGGCGCGATCCACCTTTCGGCCCTGCTGCTGCTCAAGGCGGTGCTGCTGCTGGCCGCCACGGTCTGGCTTGCCGTGGTCATCGGCAATTATGTCGATGAGCGTGTCCGCATCTCCGAGGAGCTGACGCCCTCGATCCGCGTCCTCATCGGCAAGGTGGCAAAGATCAGCCTGGTCCTGGTCGCCGGCGCCTTCGCGCTTTCAGCCGTCGGCGTCGACCTGACGGCGCTGACGGTCTTCTCCGGCGCGATCGGCGTCGGCCTCGCCTTCGGGCTGCAGAAGGTCGTTTCGAACTTCGTCTCCGGCATGATCATCCTGCTCGACAAGTCGATCAAGCCGGGCGACACGATCTCGCTCGAAGGCACATTCGGCTGGATACGTGAATTGCGAGCGCGCTTCGTCTCGGTGGTGACGCGCGACGGTCGCGAATATCTGATCCCCAACGAGGACTTCATCACCCAAAGGGTTATCAACTGGTCGTTCAGCGACAATCTCGTGCGGCTCGACGTGGACTTTGGCGTCTCCTACGACGCCGACCCGCACAAGGTCAGCGAACTGGCAATAGAGGCCGCGATCAGCGTCGGCAGGGTCGAAGCCGATCGGCGGCCGGTCTGCTGGCTGACGGGGTTCGGCGACTCCTCGCTCAACTTCGTCCTGCGCTTCTGGATCCGCGATCCGCAGCAGGGGCTGACCAATGTGCGCGGCAAGGTGCTGCTGGCGCTGTGGGATACGTTCAAGAAGAACGGCATTGGCATCCCCTATCCGCACCGCGAAATCATCGTGAGGGACGGGGCCGGGCAGAAAGGCAATTGGGCGGCGCGCTGAACCCGGCGGCCGAACAACCGAATGCCGCCGCCGTGCCGGCGCTTGACAACCGGGCCTGCGCTGCCGCACCTTTCGGTCAGGCAGGGGAGATTTCGCCATGAAGAAAGAATATTCGAAGCCGGTATTCGTCCGCAAAGGCCGGCTCTCGGCCGAGACCGCGCAGCAGCTTCCGTCGGCGACCTGACGCGCTTCCCGCCCCCTGGGCAGGTGATTCGGAATCTCAGCGGGCTGAACGCCTGACATTGGGCTGCGCAGGCCTCCGGCGGTGTGCTGCGGCTGCTGCTTCTGCGCGACTGCAAATTAATTTGCATGCATATGTTTCAGGCTGCTCCGGCTTCGTGAAGCATTTCACCGTCCACGCGCAATCGGCTGGTTACAGACGCACCGCAAAAGCGCGCCCGTGAGCGGCTGCTCTTTCTGCCGACGCTTTGTGGAGGTCCCGATGTTCAAGAGCCTTAACCGCATCCGCGCTGCCTTCGCCGAGGCGAGCAGGCGCCTGAGGACGACGCGCGAGCTGAACGAGCTGCCGCCGGAGATCCGCAAGGACATCGGCTGGCCGCAGACCGCTCATGACAACGAGATTCGGTTGCCGTTCTAACGCCAGAGCTTCCCGCCGACGGCGGTGGCCGGGGCGCGCCCGGGGGCCCGGCCATCGCCGATTGGCCGCCTCAGCTTATTTCCGCGACGACAGTCCCTGATACCGGGTCCGTCACGCCGAGATTGCCGCCGAGGTCTTCAAGCATATCGCGAAACGTGTCGAGAATGCCGATCATCGTCGGGCGCGCCGCGGCCAGGCTGTCCATGTCGTCCCATTCGCCGACAAGGCAGAATGTGCTGTCGCCGGTCTTGATAAGGGCGCCCTTGCGAAAGCCCTTGGCCTTCAGCGAGATCTTCTCATGCGCATCGACGAAGGCCTTTTCCCTGCCCGGCTTGGTGCGAAAGCGGACTACGTTGTAGGCGGTCATGGCTTCCTCCGATCAGTTTGAGCGAGCATCCTCCTCGCGGCTCTGCGGCGCCGCGCCGGCCTGATCAGCCGGCGGGCTTGTAGACACCGGCGGCCTTGTTGGCGGCCGCGATCACTGCCTTCATGTCGAGCTCTTCGAGGACGACGAGGTCGCGCACCGAACCGCTTGCCCGAACCGCAAGCGTCATGCCCATCCCGGCAACCTGATCCGGCACCTCGCCATTGACGACGACGTCGTAGAGGCCGCGTGTGAACGTCAGGCTGTTCATCCTGCCGCCGACGCTTTCGAAAAGCGCCTGGACTGCAGCTTCCCGGTTCGATCCCTGCATCAGCCCTTTGGCGGCATGGGGTTCGTAGTTTGCCAATATGGTAACCTTCATGGGAATCTCCTCCAATATCATTGTCTCGGGCTGCCCGTGAGCAGCACGGACTTGCCTTCTCTCCCTGACATCTGACTTGGTCTGTGGACCGCTTGGGCAAACATGGCCAATGGCGGTTCGACCGGAGCAATGCTTCGGCTTGGGATAATATGCGCCTATTCTAATATGGCGACAATCCCGTCATGCGCTGCAAGCCGGGGCGGGCAAATCGCCAAGCCTCTGTCCACCCTCTACCCCAGCCACCACCAGAGCCCGCCGACCACCAGCACGGCCGCCGCCGCGCAAGCGGCCAGCATCACATAGGATCCAATGATCATGCCGTTGATGATCTTCTTGATGCTGGCGCGGTCGTTGAGGTTGGGGAAGGGCTCGCTCGGCACCGGAACGCCGAGGAAATCGCAGAGCGGCCCCCAGCCGTCGGTGACCTTGAAGACCAGGAGCCTTTCCGGCGACACCGCCGCCTTCACCTCCTCGATATAGGCGTTGTAGCGCGCCACCGCCTTGTCGCGATCGTCCATGACGCCTTTCAGCGTGCGGCCCCAGACCAGCTTCCGCGACATGTCGCCGAACTTGCGGCCGAACGGCGTCAGCCATTCCAGCACCCTGAACTGCCAGACATTCTCGGTGAAGTAGATCGTGTCGATAGTGCTGTCGTACCAGGCTTCGGCGCCGCGCGGATGCAGCGTCAGCAGCACCTTGGCATGGGGGTAGGCGACCATCAGCTCGCGCCACACGCAGCAGCCCGGATTGTCGACGGTGGCTTTGTAGTTGGCGAATACCCGGCTCCAGTCGTGCTGCGTGCCCGGCGGACTGTTCGCCACCTTGCGCCAGAAGTCGAGATGGCCCTTGTTGGCCTTGTTGATGATGACTTCCTGCATGTGGTAGCTCGGAAAGCCCAGCCTGTTCAGCGCGGCGAAAGTGGACCACGTGCCGGTGCGGCCGAATCCGGCCCCGATAATTTCGAGTGTCATTTGCCCCCATCCCATTTGGCCGGATTGTTTTTCTCTTGGGTCTCCGGCCCGCAGGCTTCATGCTGCGCTGAAGTCGCTGCGCTCGCAATTTTTTCTATTAGCATTCCTGAAAATATGCCGGCCGGCGCATGTCGCCCAAAACTGCGCAGCGGTTTTGGGAAAGCGGCATGCGAGAAATCCAGCGCATGTCGCCCAAAACTGTGCAGCGGTTTTGGGAAAGCGGCATGCGAGAAATCCAGAGCATGTCGCCCAAAAGTGTGCAGCGGTTTTGGGAAAGCGGCATGCGAGAAATAATGTCGCCTGGACGATGCGCCATGACCGTTTTGTGTATTCACGCGAAGGGCGCCGCCTGATAATAGGTCAGCTACATTGACCTAATAGAAAACTCGCCTGCGGGAGGTGCGCCTTGACCCTGTTGAACCTTCTGGCCTCGCGCTCGTCGCGCATGAAGGCCTCGGAAATCCGCGAGCTGTTGAAGCTGCTCGACCAGCCCGACATCATCTCCTTTGCCGGCGGCATTCCCGACCCGTCGCTGTTTCCGGCTGAAGCCATCGGCGACGCCTACCAGGCAGTGCTCGGCGGCAAGGAGGCAGGCGCTGCGCTGCAATATCAGGTCAGCGAAGGGTATCTCCCGCTGCGCAAATGGCTGGCCGGCTATATGGACAAGCTCGGCGTGGCCTGCGACGAGGGCAACATCTTCATCACCTCCGGCTCGCAGCAGGCGCTCGATTATCTCGGCAAGCTGTTCCTGTCGCCCGGCGACACCGCTCTGGTCACCTGGCCGACCTATCTTGGCGCGCTGCAGGCCTTCAACGCCTATGAGCCGCGCTACGACCGGCTGAACACGGCCGGCGGCAACATGACGCCGGAAGCCTACCGCGCGGCCGCCGCGGCGAATGGCGGCAAGGTGAAATTCGCCTATCTGGTTCCGGACTTCGCCAACCCGACCGGCAACACGCTCGATGCCAGGCAGCGCGAGGCGGTGCTCGACCTTGCCGGCGAGCTCGAAATCGCTGTCATCGAGGACGCCGCCTACCGGGCGCTGCGCTATGACGGCGAGGCGGTGCCGCCGATCCTGGCGCTTGACTGCGCGCGCTCCGGCGGCATCGACAAGGCGCGCACGCTCTATTGCGGCTCCTTCTCCAAGATCCTGTCGCCCGGCATGCGCGTCGGCTGGGTCTGCGCGCCGCGCCATGTAGTGGAGAAGCTGGTGCTGATGAAGCAGGCCTCCGACCTGCACAGCCCCTCGATCAACCAGATGGTCATGCACCGCGTCGCCGAGACGATCTTCGACGCCCAGGTGGAGAAGCTGATCGGCGCCTATCGCCGGCGCCGCGACGCGCTGCTCGGCGCGCTCGAAGCCAACATGCCGAAGGGCATCTCCTGGAGCCGGCCGGACGGCGGCATGTTCGTCTGGCTGACGCTGCCGGAAGGCGCCGACGCCACCGACCTCCTGGCGCGTTCGGTGAAGGATGCGCGCGTCGCCTTCGTGCCGGGCAATGCCTTTTACGCCGACGGCACCGGCCGCGACACGCTGCGCATGTCGTTCACGCTCGCCGATGACCGCGCGGTGAACGAGGGCGTCCCGCGGCTGGCGACGGTGTTGAGGGGTTGAGGCAGCCAATCTCCCCCTGTGGGGGAGATGTTCGGCAGGACAGAGGGGGGCGCTGTCCCGCCGGCGTCTCGACACGAGGTTCCCCGGTACCGCCAACGCTTCGTCATCCTCGGGCTTGACCCGAGGATCCATGCCGTGACCTTGATCGTGGGGCGCAGCGGAGCAGAATTCTTAACCGTTGCAACACTTTAGCGTCACGGCATGGATCCTAGGGTCTGCGCGCGTCGCTTCGCTCCTTGCTCCGCCCTAGGATGACGAGGGCAGGTTGGCGTCCGTCACGATTGAGTGGGATCTCGTCCTCCTTGCGCCCGCCATCACCTCCTGCTCGCGCAGGCGTGAATGGTCGTGCGCAGGCGTGATTATCGGCGCGGCCGGTTCTTCGGCTAGGCTCGCAGCCGATCCAACACCCCCTGGATCGACTGGCCGGGAAGTCCCACCTTCACGGTTCCAACGAAAGAGCCCCGACGGCCTCCACCGGCGGGGCTTTTTTTGTTGTCGAAGCGCTGGTCGTGCTGGGCCGCCCTTTTTTCGGGCCGCTTTTACGCTAGTTTCTTCACCTCTTGGCAGAACGGGAGGAGTGCCATGATCTTACGCCTTGGCTTCACCATGCTTGCCGTCGCTGCCTTGGCCACCCAGGCATCGGCCTTCGAGATCTCCAGCCGGTCGGTTTCCAACGGCAAGTGGGATGCGAAATATCTCGGCGACAAGGCCGGCTGCGGCGGCAAGAGCGTCTCGATCGCGCTTGCCTGGAAGGACCCGCCGGCCGGCACGAAAAGCTACGCCCTCACCATGTTCGATCCCGATGCCAATGGCGGCAAGGGGTTCTGGCATTGGCTGGCCTGGAACATTCCGGCCAGCGCCAAGGGCCTGGCCGAAGGCGCCGGCTCCAAGGGCGGCAAGCGCATGCCCAAGGGCACGGTGTCCGGCGAGGGCGGCATCGGCCGCGCCGGCTATTTCGGGCCTTGCCCGCCGCCCGGCAGCGGCGCCCACCACTATGTCTTCACGCTCTACGCGCTCGGCGACGCGAAGCTGCGCACGCCGGACAATCCGTCACCGGAGATGGTATCGGTTGCCGCCAAGAGCTCCGCGCTCGGTGAGGCGAGCGTGACATATACCTACGGGAGGTAGGCCATCTCCCCCGCAAGGGGGGAGTTCACCCTTCACTCCGCCGCCTGCAATTTATCCTGCGTCCTCGTCTCGAAGTCGCTGGCGTCGTGGCGTTCATGCAGCTGGTAGGCGGGGTCGCCGGAGAGGCGGTTGACCATGCGGCCGCGCCTCACCGCCGGCCTGGCGTCGATCGCGTCGGCCCAGCGCTGCACATGCTTGTATTCCTGCACCGAAAGGAACTCGGCGGCGTCATTGTAGCTGCGGCCCTTGGCGAGCCCGCCATACCAGGGCCAGACCGCCATGTCGGCGATGGTGTAGTCCGGACCTGCAAGGTATTCGCTCTCGGCGAGCCTGCGGTCGAGCACGTCCATCTGCCGCTTGGTCTCCATGGCGAAGCGGTCGATGGCGTATTCGATCTTTTCCGGCGCATAGGCGTAGAAGTGGCCGAAGCCGCCGCCGAGATAGGGCGCCGAGCCCATCTGCCAGAACAGCCACGAGAAGGTTTCGGCGCGAGCCGCGCGCTCCGTCGGCAGGAACTCGCCGAACTTTTCCGCGAGATAGGTCAGGATCGAGCCGGATTCGAACACCCTGACCGGCTTCGGCTCGCTGCGGTCCATGAGCGCCGGGATTTTGGAGTTCGGATTGACCTCGACGAAGCCAGAGCCGAACTGGTCGCCATCGTTGATGCGGATCAGCCAGGCGTCGTATTCGGCGCCCTTGTGGCCGCGCGCCAGAAGCTCCTCCAGCATGATGGTCACCTTCTGGCCGTTGGGCGTGGCCAGCGAATAGAGCTGCAGCGGATGCTTGCCGACAGGCAGCTCCTTCTCATGCGTCGGCCCGGCGACCGGCCGGTTGATGGAGGCGAAAGCGCCGCCATTCGGCTTGTTCCAGGTCCAGACTTTCGGCGGGGTGTACTGGTTCATCTTTGGGGTTCCTGCGGGCGGACACGGGTTGGGTTGCCGATAGATTTAGGTGCGTCGGCGCATCCGTCAAAGAAAAAGTTCAATTTTCGTTGAACTAGTGACTGGGCCAGCCTCTTTCCCTTCTCCCGCGGCGGGAGAAGGGAAGATGCCCTTGCACCGCGCCCCGTTGGCCATACCTATAGAAAAAGACCCGCAATTCAGGACTGACCGATGACCATTGAAAAAGTATCGCGCTCCGTCGTGGCCGTGCGCGCCACGGTTCCGGACGACGCCTTTACCGCCAATGCGCTGGGCACCCGCCGCGAAGGCAGCGGCGTGGTGATCCGTGACAACGGGCTGGTGCTCACCATCGGTTATCTCATCACCGAGGCCGAGGAGGTGTGGCTGACCGACCAGAACGGCCGCGTGGTCGCAGCGCATGCGCTGGCCTATGACCAGGAGACCGGCTTCGGCCTGGTGCAGGCGCTGTCGCCGCTCAACCTGCCGGCGGTCAAGTTCGGCAACGCCAGGAAGGCCAATGTCGGCGACGCCGTGACGCTTGCCGACGGCGTCGGCCAGCAGGTCGATGCCCACATCGTCACCAAGCAGGAATTCGCCGGCTATTGGGAATATCTCATCGACGAGGCGATCTTCACCGCGCCGGCGCATCCGTCCTGGGGTGGCGCCGGGCTGTTCGACCGCGACGGCAAGCTGCTCGGCGTCGGTTCGCTGCGCCTGCAGATGAGCCGCGCCGGCGAGGTCGCCGACATCAACATGATCGTGCCGATCGACCTCCTGACACCGATCCTCGACGACCTGGTGAAGCGCGGCCAGGTGGCGAAGCCGCCGCGCCCGTGGCTCGGCGCCTTCTCGGCCGAGTCGAACGGCATGGTGGTGGTGATGAGCGTCGCCGAAGGTGGTCCTGCGGCAAAGGCCGGCCTGCGCCAGGGCGACATCATCTCCGACGTGCGCGATGGCGAGGTCGACGGTCTCGCCGACTTCTACCGCAAGCTCTGGCAGAACCCGGCCGGCGCCGAGATTCCGCTGCGCGTGGTACGCGACGGCCGCGAGACCTGGCTCAGGGTCAAATCCGCCGACCGCAACTCCTTCCTCAAAAAGCCGCAGCTGCAGTAACGCCGCATGCATCCAAGGCTGCTGAAGACATTTCTCGCGGTCGCGCGCACGCGCAACGTCACGCGCGCGGCCGCCGAGGTCAATCTCGCGCAGTCGAGCGTCAGCGACCAGATCCAGGCGCTGGAAGCCGAGCTTGGCGCCAGCCTGTTCACGCGCTCGCGGCAAGGGCTGGAACTGACGCCGGCCGGCGAAGCGCTAAAGCCCTATGCCGAGGAACTCCTGGTGCTCACTGACGAGGCGCAGGCCGCCGTCGACGCCACGACCGGCAAGACAGCCGGCCGGCTTGCCATCGGCGCGCTGGAAACGATCGCGTCCGCAAGACTTCCCGCCTGGCTCGCCGATTTCCGCGCCGCCCATTCCGGCATCGACATCAGGCTCAGGATC
Organism: Mesorhizobium sp. M1C.F.Ca.ET.210.01.1.1; assembly: GCF_004791585.1. Lineage (GTDB taxonomy): Bacteria > Pseudomonadota > Alphaproteobacteria > Rhizobiales > Rhizobiaceae > Mesorhizobium. The sequence goes on along the minus strand of NZ_SRUU01000055.1, from coordinate 9,591 downwards.
GCCGGCAGCGGCGAATTGCTGCGAAGGCTCGGCGACGGCGAGATCGACGTCGCCTTCTGCTTCGACCGACCCGGCGCGAGCGAGCCGAAGGAGCGCTTCGCCAGACGCACCGTCGTGACCGAGCCCATGGTGCTGATCGCGCCGCCCGGCGAAAACCGGGCGAATGTCGATCTGGCGGAGCTTGCCGAAAAACGCTTCGTCGCCACCGAAACCGGCTGCGTCTACCGCGCCATGGTCGACAGGGCCTTTGCCGAAGCTGGCCTCGGCGGACCGAAGCTCGCGGCCGAAGTCGGCAGCATAGACGCCATCGCCGGCCTGGTGGCGGCCGGCGCCGGTTTCGGCATCGTGCCGCGGCTTGCAGTGGCCACGGCGATCGATCGCGGCGAGGTGGCCGAGCTTGCATGGCCGGGTCCTGTCCGCTCGGTGGTCCTCGTGATGATCTGGCGCCGCCGGCGGGTCCAGCCGCCGGCTCTGAAGGCGCTGCTCGCTTCGGCGGACGCGGGCTTCGCGCCGGTCAGACCAGCCGATGCCCGCCCTCGACATGCAGTGTCGTTCCCGTCGTAAAGCCGTTGCCGATGAGGAAGCGTATGGCGTCGGCAATGTCGTCCGGCCGTCCGACCCGCCCCGCCGGCAGGCGCTTGGCCATGGCGGCAAGCGTCTCGTCCTTCGCATCGCCGGCGACGAACTGCCAGATCGGCGTGTCGACCCAGCCGGGCGACACCGCATTGACCCGGATCGGCGCCAGCTCGACGGCCAGGGCCCGCACCAGCCCTTCGAGCGCGGCGTTGACGGCAGCGACCACCGAGCCGCGCGCCGCCGGCCGGTAGGCGGCGATGCCGGAGACGAAGGTGAGCGAACCGTTGGCCGGCAGCCTCGGTGCGCCATGCTTGGCTAAGAGCAGCGGTCCGTAGAACTTGCTCTCCACTACCCTTTGCGCGGCCGAAAGCTCGATTTCCGGCAGCAGCCGGTAGGCGCCGTCGATGTCGGCCGCGGTGCTGACGATATGGTCGAGCCGGCCAATGCGCTCGAACAGCGCCGCGACCTCGGCCTCGCGGCTGATATCGACCGTCGCCGTCTTGAGAGCGGCCGGGCGGCCGAGTTCTTCCCTCGCGGCGCCCAGCTTCGCTTCGCCGCGGCCTGCTATGATGACGCTTGCGCCTTCGTCGAGACAGCGGCCGGCAAGCGCCAGCCCCATGCCCGAGCTGCCGCCAACGATCAGGATTTTTGTCTTGTCCATGTCCATGCCTTTCCATTGCATGGACGGTGATGTGGCAGGCCGACGCTCGAAGCGGAAACGGAAGAAATCGATAGTGTTATCGGAACCTCCGATGATGCCAGCAAAAACAGGGTGTTAGTCCCCTTGCGCAGGAGCTTCGGACAGTGCTTTCGTAGGCAAAATCGCACAAGTGTGGATTGGCCGAAGCGCCTGTCAGTTCGTCATCCTTGGGTCTTCGCTCCGCTTCGCGTCGCTACGCCCAAGGATGACGACGTCTGGGAGGCTTCAGCCAATTTCGTACGTTGCGATGGTCATCGAAACGAACCCAGTGAGGCGCAGTTCATACCCATGAAATCGGCGATGTTCGCAATGGAACTCCTCTGATGGCCCCGATAAAAGTCGATCTGGACAAAGTCCGCGAATTCCCCGATGCGGAAAGCTTCTACGCCTGGCTGGCGGAAAACCACGCCGGCGAAAGCGAGGTCTGGATCAAGGTCCACAAGGTCGGCTCTGGGCTCGCCTCGATCACGCCGAAGGAGGCGATCGACATCGTGCTCTGCTTCGGCTGGATCGACGCGGTGCGCAAGTCGCTCGACGAGAAAAGCTTCCTGCAGCGCTATACGCCGCGCGGCAGGAAGAGCATCTGGAGCAAGATCAACATCGACAATGTCGCCCGCCTGATCGAGGAGGGCCGCATGACAAAGCATGGCCTGCGCGAAGTCGAGGCGGCCAAAGCCGACGGCCGCTGGGACCGCGCCTATGGCGGATCCAAGGAGATGACGATCCCGCCCGACCTGCAGGCGGCGATCGACGCCGAGCCGAACGCGAAGGCGATGCTGGAAAAACTCTCCGCCCAGAACCGCTTCGCGCTCGCCTTTCGCACCCACAACATGAAGACCGAGGCCGGACGCAGGAAAAAGATCGCCGACCTCGTCGCCATGCTGAAGCGCGGCGAGACGATCCATCCGCAGAAGAAGAAATAGGCCGGCCGGAGCTACAGGCTGGCGCCCGCCAGCAGGACCCCGAAGCCGGCGAGGCAGACCGCGCTGAGCCGTCGCAGCACGCGCCTGCTGAAGAGCCTGGCGCCGCTGCGGCGAACCGCGATCCCAATGAGGATCCAGACGGCGCCGGCAAGCCATACGAGGGCCGCGATCGCGATCACGAGCCTGCTGCTCATGCCGTGGCTCTGCGCCAGAAGGGCAACGATCGTCGCCTTGGGATTGACCAGCGTCGTGACAAGAACCTGCCTTGTCGTCACCAGTTGCTGGTCGACACCATCGTCGCTGCCGGTCCACACGCTGTAGGCCAGCCACAGAAGCCACAGTACTGCGCAGATCTTCATTCCTGCGCGGACAGCGGACTGGCTGTCGTTCGGCATCAAGGCAACGAGCGCGGCGACCGCGACCATGACCGACAGATAGGCGAGCACGGCTGCCGCCAGCATGGGGGCCGTGCGCCGCAAGCCGGATGAAACGGCGCAAACCGCCAGCAGAAGGTTTGTCGGCCCCGGCGTCAGCAGCAGCCCGCCCAGAAAGGCCAGAAGGTCGAGGTCGGGCATCTGAACTCCACGCCGCTCAAGTCGCCGGAACCGATAATGGTTGCGGCCCGTCAAGTCGAGTGTCCTGCCCGCTTCGGGGGAACCGTCTGCCGCAAGATGCTGAGGGCGATGGCAAGCAGCCCGCCCCAGACGACGATGCCACTCATGCACGGGATCGCGCAATGACTGAAAGTCTTTCCGTCTAATCATTCAATTCTCACCGTGCGAATGTGCCGCCAAGACACCAGGCCCTGAAGACCAATGCTCTCGCGAGGAAGACGATGAACGCCAAGACAACGCATGACGGCAAGGTGGCGCTGGTCACCGGCGCCAATCGCGGTATCGGCCTGGAGACCGCTCGCCAGCTCGCCGAGCTCGGCTTCACGGTGCTCATCGGCGTGCGCGACCTCGCCAAGGGTGAGGCGGCGGCGAGGAAGCTCGGCGGCAAGGTGGAAGCCATCGCGCTGGATGTCGCCGCGCCCGATGCGGCCGCCCGCGCCGCGGCCGAGGTCGGGCGCCGCTTCGGCCGGCTCGACGTTTTGGTCAACAACGCCGCCATCCACTACGACCCGTCGGCGCGGGCGCTGCGGCCCGACTGGACTGTGATCCGCGAGGCTTTCGAGACCAACGTCTTCGGCGCCTGGCGCGTGGCGGTGGCCTTCGCGCCGCTACTCAGTGCCGGAGGCCATGGCCGGCTGGTCAATGTCTCGTCCGAAGGCGGCTCGCTCGCCTCGATGGGCGCCGGCGCGCCGGCCTATTCGACCAGTAAGGCGACGCTCAACGCGCTGACCCGCATCCTGGCGATCGAGCTGCGCGGCGCAGGCGTGTTGGTCAATTCGATCTGCCCCGGCTGGGTCGCGACCGACATGGGCGGTCCCGGCGGACGTCCCGTCGCGCAAGGCGCGGCCGGCATCGTCTGGGCCGCCACCTTGCCCGATGACGGCCCGACCGGCGGCTTCTTCCGCGACGGCAAGAAACTGCCGTGGTGAGCAACGCGCGAGAGGGCTCCTCACCCCGCCGGCACCTCCAGCCCGACCTTCACCCGGTCCATCGCCACAAACGTACGGAAGCGCTTGACGTTGTTGTTCTCGAAGAACAGCCGCCTGGTCAGCGCCTCGTAGTCGGCCATCGTCGCCACGGTGACGACGAGGATGAAATCGGCCTCGCCGGTGACGTAATAGCACTGCTGCACTTCCGGCACCGCAGCGAAGCCGCGCTTGGCGGCGTCGATCAGTTCGGCCCGCTCGCTCTCCACCTCGACCTCGACGAAGATGGTGATCGGATGGCCTACCCTGGCCGGATCGACCAGCGCGACATTGGCGCGGATGACGCCCGTCTCCTCCATGCGCTTGATGCGCCGCTGCACGGCCGGCGCCGACAGGTTCACCCTCTCGCCGATCACCCGCTGCGGCGTGGTGTTGTCCTTCTGCAGGATGGCGAGGATGGCGTGGTCGAAGGCGTCGAGTTCGGGCAAAACAGGCATGGCGGTGGTTCCGGCGAAACAAACTTGCATCAAGACCGGCAAAACAGAGCGCTTTTATCGGCAGTCTTGCAATAAGTTTCAGGCACCGAAGGAGAGAACCGAGACATGTTCCTGCTCAACCGCCACCCGGACCATCGCCAGCCATTGACCCCTGAGGATGCCGCGACGCTTGGGTCCGCCGGCGCCGAGGAGGCCGAGCGCTTCCTTGCCGCACGCGACAATCATGCCGAGACGCCGCTGCACGCCTTGCCGGCGCTGGCCAGTGAGCTCGGCCTCGGCGCGCTTTATGTGAAGGATGAGGGGCAGCGCCTTGGCCTCGGCAGCTTCAAGGCGCTGGGCGGCGCCTATGCCGTCATGCGGCTGGTGCTGGAGGAGGCTCGCCGGCGCCTTGGTCGCACTGTCGATATCTCGGGACTGCACGCGCCCGACGTCCAGGCGATTGCCGCCGGCATGACCTTCGCCTGCGCGACTGACGGCAATCATGGACGCTCGGTGGCGCAGGGCGCCAGCCTGGTGGGTGCGCGCTCCGTCATCTTCGTCCATTCGGGCGTCAGCAACGAACGCGTGGCCGCCATCGCCCGCTTCGGCGCCGAGATCGTGCGCGTCGCGGGCGACTACGACCAGTCGGTCAGGGAAGCCGCCCGCGTCGCCGCCGAGCGCGGCTGGACCGTCGTCTCCGACACATCCTGGCCGGGTTATGAGCGCATCCCGGGACTGGTGATGCAGGGCTATACCGTGATCGTGCGCGAAGCGCTGAAGCGCTTGCCCCAGCCACCCACGCATGTCTTCCTGCAGGCCGGCGTCGGCGGCTTCGCGGCGGCGATCGCGGGCCATCTGGCGATCGTGCTCGGCGAGGATCGCCCGAGGGCAATCGTGGTCGAGCCGGCCCGCGCGGCCTGCATCTATGAAACCGCAAAGGCCGGGCGGCCAGTCGCGATTGCGCACAGCAAGCCCACGGTGATGGCGATGCTCGAATGCTACGAGCCGTCGCTGGTCGCCTGGCGCGTGCTGTCGCGGATCGGCGATGCTTTCATGACCGTGGACGAGGAAGACGCGGTCTTGGTGATGAACCGCCTGGCGCGGCCCTCGGGCAATGATCCGGCGATTGTCTCCGGCGAAAGCGGCGGGGCAGGGCTCGCCGGGCTGATCCGCGCTGCCGGCGATGAGAAGATGCGGGCAGCACTTCACCTCGATGCCCATTCGCGTGTTCTCATCATCAACTCCGAAGGCGCGACCGACCCCGGTCGCTATGCCGATCTGGTCGGGATCGCGCCGCAGGAAGTTGCACGGGCGAGGCAGTTGGCATGAGCAATCTGACGATCAATGCCGGCCGCCTCATCGGGCGCATCGAAGAGCTCGGCAGCCTCGGCCGCGACGCGCAAGGTCGGCTCGTCCGCGTTGCCGCCTCCGACATGGACAGACTCGGCCGCGACCGCCTTGTCGGTTGGCTGCAAGAGGCGGGGCTCGAGGTCGCCATCGACCGCATCGGCAACATCTTCGGCATCTGGAAAGGCGGCGCCGATGCCGGCCAGGCCCCCGTCATGCTCGGCTCGCATATCGACACGGTGATCGACGCCGGCATCTATGACGGCTGCTACGGCGTGCTCGCAGGTCTCGAAGCGATCGAGAGCCTGAAGGAGGCCGGTTTCGCGCCCGCGCGCCCGATTGTCGTCGCGGCCTTCACTAATGAGGAAGGCGTGCGCTTTTCGCCCGACATGATGGGTTCGCTGGTCTATGCCGGCGGCGTCGGTGTCGAGGACGCGCTGGCCGCTATCGGTACCGACGGCACGGTGCTGGGCAAGGAACTGCAGCGCATCGGCTATGCCGGTCAGCATCAGCCTGGTTTCCTCAAGCCGCATGTCTATGTCGAGCTGCATGTCGAACAGGGGCCGGTGCTCGAGCGCGAAGGCATCGCCATCGGCGCGGTAGAGAACCTGCAGGGCATCTCCTGGCAACGCATCACGATCGATGGCGAGGCCAACCATGCCGGCACCACGCCGATGTCGATGCGCCGCGATGCCGGTGTCGCCGCCGCGCGGGTGATCAGCTTCCTCGCCGACCGCGCCGGCGCCTCGCCGACGCGGACGGTTGCCACTGTCGGCACCATCGCGTTCGAGCCGAACGCCATCAACGTCATCCCGTCGCGCGCGATATTCACCATCGATCTTCGCGATCCCGACGAAATGCACCTTCGCGAAGAGGAGGCGGCGCTCGCCGGCTTCTTCGAAGACCTTGCCGCAAGCGCCGGTGTCACCATCCAGGCCGAAAGCCTGGCGCGTTTCGAGCCGGTGACATTCGATCCCCGCATCGTCTCGCTGATCGAGGATGGCGCCAAAGCCGCCGGTCTTTCCTGCCGGCGAATGACCTCGGGTGCCGGGCATGATGCGCAGATGATTGCGCGCATCACGCCGTCCGCGATGATCTTCGTGCCGAGCCGCAACGGCATCAGCCACAACCCGGCCGAGTTCACGGCCGCCGACGAGCTGGTTGCCGGCGCCAATGTGCTGCTTGGTGTCGCCGCCCGGCTGGCGGCCGACTGATCACAGGGAGGCATTGACATGGCCGGCTCGGCGTCACAGGGGCCATTTACCACCAAAAATAGTCCTGTCGAAGGCGTGGGGCCTCGCCAAGGCCGGCATTCGGCGACATCAGATTGATACAAACTTCAATCACTTAGCCAAAATGGAGCCCGCTTCGCGCGCGCCATTGGAGTTCAGTGCCTCGAAGAAAATGCCATGCTGCTGATCAACCAACGTCCCGAACACAACCATCCGTTGGTTTCGGCCGACGCCGAGTCCCTCGGCATGGCCGGCGGAGAAAGGGCCGAGCACTATCTCGCGGCGCGCGACAACCATGCCGAGACACCCCTCTACGACTTGCCGGCGCTGGCCGATGACCTCGGCATCGCGGCACTGCATGTCAAGGACGAGGGCCAGCGCCTCGGACTTGGCAGCTTCAAGGCGCTGGGCGGCGCCTATGCCGTTTTGCGGCTGGTGCTGGAAGAGGCCGGCAAGCGCTTCGGTCGCGAAGTCGATATCTGCGAAATCAACGATCCGAAGCTGCGCGCCATCGCTGCTCAGATGACCTTCTGCTGCGCCACCGATGGCAATCATGGCCGTTCGGTGGCGCAAGGTGCCGGCCTCGTCGGCGCGCGTTCGGTCATCTACGTCCATGGCGGCGTCAGCGCCGAGCGCGTCGCAGCCATCGCCCGCTTCGGCGCCGAGATCGCGCAGGTCGAGGGCGGCTATGATCATGCGGTGCGCGAAGTTGCCAGGGTCGGCGCCGAGCGCGGCTGGAAGATCGTCTCCAACACCTCCTGGCTGGGCTACGAGCGCATCCCCGGCCTCGTCATGCAGGGCTACACGGTGATCGTGCGCGAGGCGCTGCGACGAATGGCCGATCCGCCCACCCATGTCTTTCTGCAGGCCGGCGTGGGCGGCTTCGCGGCGGCGATTGCAGGCCATATGGCGATCATGCTCGGCGAGCGTCGGCCGAAGACCGTAGTAGTCGAACCGAGGCGCTCTGCCTGCGTCTACGCCTCGGCGGAGGCCGGACGTCCCGTAACGATCGAACAGCATCAGTCGACGGTGATGGCGATGCTCGAATGCGCTGAGCCGTCCCTCATCGCCTGGCGCGTTCTGGCGCGCGTCGGCGACGCCTTCATGACGGTGGACGAGGAAGACGCGGTCGCGGTGATGAACCGGCTGGCGCGCCCCGCGGGCGACGATCCGGCGATCATCTCCGGCGAAAGCGGCGGGGCAGGGCTCGCCGGGCTGATCCGCGCCGCTGGCGACAAGGATATGCGGGCGGCGCTCGGCCTCGATGCCGGATCGCGCGTGCTCATCGTCAACTCCGAGGGCGCGACCGATCCCGGCCGCTATGCCGAGCTGGTGGGGATAGTGCCGCAAGACGTGCTGTTGCAGTCCGCCTGAAGGGAAGACGACGATGGACCAGCAGGAGCTTCACCGCGAGATGACGGCGTGGCGGCAAGACCTCCACGCCCATCCCGAATTCGGCTTCGAGGAAAAGCGCACCGCCGCTTTCGTGGCGGACAAGCTGCGCGCCTTCGGCTTGGAGGTCGCCGAGGGTGTCGGCGGCACCGGCGTCGTCGGCACGCTGACCAGGGGTGGCGGCAACCGGGCGATCGCGCTGCGCGCCGACATGGACGCGCTGCGCATTCCCGAGGAGGGGACGGCCGCCTATCGCTCACGCACGCCCGGCGTCATGCATGCCTGCGGCCATGACGGCCACACCGCCATGCTGCTCGGCGCAGCGAAGCTGCTTGCCGGCGAAGGCGGCTTCGACGGCACGGTGCGCTTCATCTTCCAGCCGGCCGAGGAATGGGGCAGGGGCGCGCTCGCCATGCTCGACGACGGCCTGCTCGAGCGCTTCCCCTTCGAGGAGATCTTTGGCCTGCACAACATGCCGGGCCTTCCCATCGGCCATTTCGAGACCCGGATCGGTCCGGTCATGTCGGCCGAAGACAATTTCGAGATCGTGCTGTCAGGCCTCGGCGGCCACGCGGCGCGCCCGCATGCGGGGCAAGAGACGCTGGTCGCCGCCTGCGCGCTGGTCGTCAACCTGCAGACCATCGTCTCGCGGCGCTTGAGCCCCGCCGATATCGGCGTCGTGTCGGTGAGGGAGCTCATCACCGACGGCACCCGCAACGCGCTGCCGGGGCTGGCCCGCATCCTCGGCGACTGCCGCAGTTTCCGGCCCGAAGTGAGCGCGGCCATCGAGCAGGAGATGCGGCGCATCGCGGAAGGCACGGCACAGGCCTATAATGTAGCGGCTGAAGTCACTTACACACGCGAGTTCGTGCCGTTGATCAACGACGCGGCTCTCGTCGATGAGGCGCTTGCGGCGGCCCGCACGGTACTGGCCGACGATGCCGTTGGCATCGCGGCTGAACCGATGACGGCCTCGGAGGATTTAGCCCGCTTCCTCGCCGAGGTGCCAGGCTGCTTCGCCTTCCTCGGCAACGGCAATTCCGCCCCGCTGCACAACCCGTCTTATGACTTCAACGACGAAGGCCTGCTCCACGGCGCGCGTTTCCACGCGGCGATCGTGAGGAGAAGGCTGGCGGTGGGGTGAGCCACGGCGATTGGCGGAAGGCGGTGGAGCTTCTCCATTCGTCATCCTCGGGCTTGACCCGAGGATCCAGGCCGCGACGCTCTCCGAAGGATGCGGCCGACCAGAATTCAGCATTGTTGAGGCGCTCGCAGGTAATGGCAACTGTGTTCATGCGAAGGCGGTTTTGTCTCGAATGATGGCATTGAGGGTGACGAGGAGCTTTCTGGCGACGGCGACGATGGCAAGCTTCTTGGATCCGGAGCGGGCCGCGAGTGCGGTGTA
>NZ_SRUU01000054.1 GCF_004791585.1 Mesorhizobium sp. M1C.F.Ca.ET.210.01.1.1 | reverse complement strand
AACGATGACGACGGGATCCTGGCCTTCACCGATGAAGGCATCGAGGAGGTCAAACTCCTCCTCGAAGAATATCATCGCGTCTCACCATCGAAAGCTTGACCCCAGCACCGCGGTGCTCAGGGGCTCACGGCCGCCGGATACGCACGACTGCGGTCTTCGCCGGATGGCTACGACCTCCTCGATGCCTTCATCGGTGAAGGCCAAGATCCCGTCGTCATCGTTGGCGCCGTAGACCCAGATGACGCCGTCCTCGGGCTCGAGACCGAGGGTAAGGTCCTGGATGAGCGCTTCGCTGACGCCGAGGTCGCTGGCGACACGTTCGACGGTGGAGCGGGTTCGTTCGCCGCCTATACACAGAGCGGCGCGCCGGCGGCGAGGTCGTTCATGTGGAAGCGGCGCCCGGCGTGGTCGTCGTCGTGGCCGCTTGGATGCTCGATCCGGCCATCTGTGCCGGAATGACGTTTGGCGCGCCGCGCGTATCCCAACGGCGGCGCTCACTGAGTTGCATCAGCTGCTCATCGAGCAGGGAATCAGACGAAGCTCTCTGGGCGATCCAAACATCGTCCAGGAGGAGCAAGATGCGAAGCCTGCCAACATTGCCGCTGCCACTCGCGCCGCGCCAACTCAGCATTCCGTTCGATTCCGGAAAGCTCCAGAGGATCAGCACCTCGGACCGCCGGATAGCAGTCGCCCGGTTGACCCGTCTGCTGTTGGAGGCCGCCAGCGTTGCGGCCGAGGAGCGTGACGATGACGAGCGCTGATCTCCTGCCGGCCGCGGTTTTGAAGCGCAAGGCGGTCGTTTATGTTCGGCAGTCCACTCCGGCCCAGGTTGAGAGCAACCTCGAGAGCCAGCGGCGCCAGTATCGGGCGTGACCATGCGCGCTCGCCAACGACTCCTCCGTGCGCTCGTCACCGACATCATTGCCGATGTCGACGAAGCGACACGCGAGGTGGTCCTGACGATCCATTGGCGGGGCGGCCAGCACTCGCAATTGCGGGTCCGCAAGCCGAAGTCGGGCGAGCATGGGTGTAGCACTTCCGATGACGCCCTGGAGGTTATTCGCAGCATGGCGGGACGCTGGGCCGACGTGCTGCTAACTACGCTCGTAAGGACGACCTTAAGAGCACAGCCTCGCTACCATGCCATGCTCGCGCAAGGCGTCCCTCGCCGGAGGCGTAACTGAGAGCCGGATAGCCAAGGAGCGCGTCACGCGAGCGGCTGCGAGATTGCCGTCTTCGAGTCATCGTAGATGGTGCGCGCAGACTTGGCCTAGAAGGCGAACGCCCGGTCATGCGCGTCGAACACCATTTCTTGCGTCTCGCGCGCATAGGCTCGAACGAACATTAAGTTGCCATGTCGATATTCGAGGAGGTTGTTCGTCACAGCCCTCCATAGGCGATCCACAATGCTTTCTCAACAACTAAGTCTGGTAATACTTGCCATAACGTTCACTGTAAAATTCGGCGCTGCCGAACTTTTGATACATCTTTATTCTGTTGATATCGACTTTGTTAAGCAGAACGCCGATACATTTATCCGCAAGGATCGGATTGTTGTTGAGGCATTCGCGCACGAATGTACGAGCGGTCACGCCCCATTCAACAACCAGAAGAAGGCCGTCCAGGTGCTGGACGAAGGACCGCACGTCCGCGACTGGAGCCAACGGGGGCAAATCTACGACGACGTAATTGAACGTAGAGCCCGCCTTCAGCAGAAAGTCGCCCATTTTCTCGATAGGCTGCACGGTCTGTGCGAGCTTTAGTTGGCTCTGGTTCACGCCGGGGAGGAACCTCAATGGCAATGACTCATGGGCCAGCAAATCTCTCGCATTGAAGTCTCCAGCCAACAAGTTGGCCAGGCCTCGTTCCCAGCCGTTGGCTAACATAGGGGACAAGCCCGGATTGTGGATGTCGGCATCGATCAACAGGGTCCTGCAGCGCTTCATAGCAAGAACCATCGCAAAATTGGCCGCGACCAGCGACTTCCCTTCTCCCGGGAGGCAGGAAACGATGCCGATCGCCTTGGTGCTCTTCCTTGGTAACTCGGCGTCAACAGCGACTTTAACCGTTCGCATCGCTTCAGCGAATTCCGAGCGCGGATGCTGCTCTACCCAGTTAAAAGCGCTATTCTCCACCTCGATGAATGACCGCTCTCCGGCCGCACGATCACCCTTGTTCCGGCGAATTGCCTTCCCGTCCAGCAACGGGATCATTCCGAGCGTGTCAAGTCCGAGCTCATCGCGCACTTGACCCCTCGTGCGGAAAAAGCGCTCCCGGTACTCCCGAATTCCGCCCACACCGGCGCCAATCATGCCGCCGAGCACGACGCAGACCGCCAACGCAAGACTGCTGTTCGGAGAACTCGGGCTGCTGGGGTACGGTGCTTCTGAGATAATCCGCGCCTCCGACAACGCCATCGAAAGGTTCTGCAGGCTCGCTTGGTACTGCTGCAGGACCTGTTCATATTGCGACTTGAGAGAGGACGCCTCAAGTTCGAGCTGGCGCAAGGTAACCAGCGTTTCCTTGGTCAGCGTATTGTCTTTACGGAACCTGTCGACTGCGAGCTCGGCGTCGACCGATCGCTTCCGCACCGTCTCGAGCTCTTCCGCCAGTGCACTGCGAGCTCGGATAATCGACTCATCTTTGGCTCCGACTTGGTCAGAGATATAGATCTCCGCATACTTATTGGCGATTTGTTGCGCCATTTCAGCGCTAGGCGACCAAAATTGGATTTCCAGAATGTAAGTATCGCCTACACGAGCTACCGTTATATTATCAGCCAGAATGCCAAATGCCTGCCGTCGAGGATCGGGTCCTCGCGCCGCACTCGATTTTACCGGCGCTCCGCTTTCTTCGGAACTGCCGATGAATGACCGCACCACCCGAGCGACCGATCCTGTGAGACTGTTGAGCAACGAATACGACGCTGACAAAAAAGAACGATCGGTAGCGAGACCGAGGCTGTCAACGACCTTTAGCCCGATCCGGTCGGAACGCAACAATTCGACCTGACTTAGCATCATCGGGTCAAGCTGTGTGGAGCTTCCGCTCTCCGTTAACTTCGTCACGACGGATGGCTGGTTCTTGTCGATTAGGATTCTGGCCGTCGACTCGTACAAGGGCACCTCGGCCGCCAGGTACACCAACCCAATCATAAGGCCTGCTAGCGCGCATGTAAGGACAAGCCTCAACTGCCGTCGCGCTGCCGCCAGGAGTGTTTCGAGATCAATCGTTCCCGACAGAGGATCGCCGAATATGAAGGCAGCATCCGGGTGCCGATTTTCAACTTCGCGGAGCATGAGCCTTCAAACCCGTGGGATGAGACTGGCAGCGCATGGGAAAAACACCCTACCACACTATCTGACCAAATGTCCGCAAATTCAGTATCGGCGCCGGGGGCACAGCACACCGCATTGGGGCGGGCATCAGTCCGCTCCTCGCCAAAAGGCGCGAATTCTTAACCTTCTGATTGCAATAAAACGGAACCTCACGCGGCCTATGCTCCGCTGCACGTCGTGAGATCCAATTAAAGGAAGAAATTGAGTCGTATTGCCAAATGGCAAAACATCTGAGCAAGAGATTCCAGGGCCTAGGTTGAGCCTGTCCTGGGGGAAACAGGGATCTCGATTGGAATGCCTCGTCATTCACAGGCACGCGATAACGATCTCCGTGAGAAGTCTGCGCGCATTTGGCGCCTCGCGGAAGGCCTCTCCAGTGCCCGAATAAGACAGGCGGCAGTCACATTTTGTATCGTCGTGTGGGGTGTCATCCTGCTGATCGTCCTCCTCTAGGCGGAAAGTGGTCCGAATTGTTCCCTAAGTGGCGCGGATGTTGCTCCCTGTCGGGCTCATCGCGCGTGATGTGTGACTTCGGAATCTCGGATTCTTTGGAGACCGAGCGCCACACAAGCAGCAGGACAGCAACAAAGTACCCAATCTGTATCAAGATCCCACAAATTGCCGTTTGGACAATCGTGCTCCAGAGCGAGCCGGTAAGCAAATATGTACTGATGGCGAATACCAACAGGACTATGATGAGGCCGCGCAAAAAAAGCAAAAAGGACATCGCCGTCCCACTTAAAGACGGTGTTCGTCGGCAAGGACCGGCAATGCAAGCGCCGCTTCCTCCAGCCGGTCGCCTGCGCGCGCTGGCATCGAGCTGGGCGAGGTCAAGTTGCGGAGCCGTCAGAATTCACGATCGGCCTGGCTATCTTCGTCGCCCGTCCTTTGCCGGTCCTTACAGTCCGCCACCCAACACCGCCGCGGCGCGGACACGCAAAGCACCCTGCGAATAGGCCTGCAGCATATCCTGTCGTGCCTGCATTCCGATCTTCTTGCGGAGCGTTTCATCGTCCACGAACATCAGTGCTTGCGCCACCGCCTTCCCCGCTGAGGAAACAGTAAGCTTCAGCATATTCTCTCCATCCTTGCCGTAGTCCCGGATACCGCCGACGTCGGTCGCGATCACCGGAAGGCCGGCAAGCATCGCCTCTGCGACGACGATGCAGAACCCTTCCGTATCGGACATGTTGATAAACATGTCACAATCACAGGCTAGCTCGAACCAGCGCGCCACATAGCCATGGAAATGCACGCGATCTCCGATGCCGAGCTCATCCGCCTTGCGCGAAAGCGCGTGCCGTTCCGGCCCGTCGCCATAAAGATCGAGGCTTGCAGAAACGTTCCGGTCTTGGAGCATTCGGATGGCCTCGATCAGGCGGTCAAAGTTCTTCAGCGGGATAAGCCGTCCGGCAGCAGCAAGGCGCAAGGGTGTGTGAAGCGCGTAATCGCGCTTGTAGTTGGAAGCCTCATCGGAGCAAAACAGAGGCACGATATGCAACCGGCGCCTGCGCGGCAAGAAGTATACCTGCGTCTGCTGCAGCGTACTTTCGCAATCAGCCCAGATTTCGTCGACGCGCCAGGACAGCGCCTTGAGCACAGGGCCATAAACGGCTGCGGCGCGCCGGGAGCGGTAGCGGTAGCGGGCGGTGTGTTCGAAAGAAACGCAGTGCAGTTGAGGAGCAAACATCGCAGCAAGCCGTCCCAGGAGATTGGCCTGTTTGAGCGACAACGCAACCATATCCGGCCGCCACTCCCAGATGAGGCGTAATACTACAAAGAACGAGCCTACGAAGTTGCGCAAGGAAGTCTCTTCACTCTGCGAAGTCAGGATAAAATTCTGTTCTCCGATTTGTGCGGCAATTTCATCGGCAAGAGCCCCACCGCGGCCACGGCAACAGGCGAGAATCTTCATCTGGTGACCGCTGAAAAATCCCGCTCGCAACAAGTTGAGCAGCCCATGCTCGGCGCCGCCTGGATCGAATCCGTAGATGAAGTAAAGAATTCGCATGTGGAGTGCTCCGATTATATCGCCGCTCGTATCTACTATCGCAAATATCTGCTCGATCTTGTGCGGACTTCTCCGTCGCTTGCGGTGAAGGGCCGGTGGTGCGGCTTTGGCCCGGTCGTATGGCCTTGTTTGTCTCCACCGCCTGCCAATGAAACTGGATGCGCGACGCAGGCCGAAAACAATCAACTCGAAGGGCTGCGTTGCCAGCCGCCGTCCAGCTCCATGGTTCTGCCTAACCGGAGATAGATGTCGCTCTCAGCTGCCGCTACACGCCAGAACTTCAACGACAGGCCTGGAGGAACGACGCTAGCTATTCGGTCCGTCACGCCGAATCCAACTCTTCTGCCTTGGTGACTTTTGTACCGAGCTTTACCTGGGATAAGTGAGGCATATCGGACACGCATGCTGTGACCGAGGGCACAGTGAACTCGATATTTTCATGACAGGTTGGAGCAGTTGATATCCTGCTCGATCCGCAACTGCTCAATCCATTGAATGGGTTGCGACTAGGGGCTGAATTGGGTGAGCGCAAATGTCGAATAGATCGGTGCGGTGGCGGGCAGGCAGTTACGCCGCGCCCGCGTGCATATTTCTGTTGTTCGCGTACGCGAATCTGTCGAATGGCCCTGCCCTAGCTGAGGAGCACAATGTCGACGAGTACCGTCTGCAGACTGGCGATGTGATCGGCTTCGCTGTCATAGGCTATCCCGAGATGCAAAAACGAGCTGTTATCGATCAGAGCGGTATAATCGTTTTGCCAGTCTTGGGCCCCCTAAACGTTCTCCAGAAGACAATAGAGGATGTTCGCAAGGAGGTAATCGAGGCTCTAAAACCGAAGTCCCTTCCGCAACGAAATGCCGACGGTACTGAGAATTGGACAAGTTTCTATCCGGATCAGATTATAGTTGATATTGCAGAATACCGACCCGTCTATATCGACGGGGACATTGCCTCTCCTGGGACTCAGGCCTTCAGACCAGGAATGACTGTCCGACAAGCTGTGGCGGCTGGCGGCGGCTATAAGATAGGTCGCGGTGAGGTTGGAAACCCTGAACTGACAGTGGCGGACCTTAGCGGCCGCCTTGACGTTCTGCGCATCCAGTATCAGGAAAGCGAAATCAAAGCTGCTCGGATAGAGGCGCAGCTGAGCGGCGCCAGAGCGATTGAGGTTTCGGACGCACAACGTTACCCGAGCCTCGAACCTCGTCGCGACGAAGCTCTGCAGCAGGAGCAAAAGCACCTTGAAGCTCTCTATGCGGATCAGGAGAAGGAGCGCGCTTCAATCAAGTTGGCCACGGCCAAGGCTGCGGAACGGATGAGCTACCTGAAGGAGCAGCAGAAGGCGGATCAAGCGGGCGCGGCAGCGGATGCGACGGAACTTGATCGCCTCAAGAAGCTCTTCGAAAAAGGTCTGATCGAGATCACCAGGGTCAACGATGCTGAACGCGCAGTGCTCTTGTCAGCGACCCGCGCTTTGCAAACCAACGCTGAGATCTCTCGACTTGAACGCGACCAAGGCGATTTGCAGCGAAGGCTTGAGAAGCTTACCGACCAGAGTCGAATTGACCTGCTGGCTGACTTGCAGACTGAAAGCGCGGCGATGACGCAAAAGCGCGCTGAGATGGATTCGTTGGCCAAACAAATCGCCTATGTGAGGCAGCTGCGCATCGACCTTGTAGCCGAAGGGAGCCGGCGGGTTTCGATAGGTGTAACCCGTTCCAATGACGGACAGGCTGAGACGACCGGGGCGACCGAAGATACCCTGCTCGCTCCGGGTGACACCATCACAATTACGCTGCAGACCCCGCTAGAAGCGGCGGTCGCGAACTAACCAGCTAAATGTACTAGAGGCGGCGCGCGGTTACAGGGTGTCCTAGTCGAGATATGAGAGGATGGCGGATTTGCCGGGCAATTCACAGCACTCTACCAACGCGCTCGTGGCGGTTGTCATCCCTGCATACAACGCGGAACCATTCATCGAGCGTACCTTGGCGTCCGTGCTCGCCCAAACGCATAGGAATATCGAAATTATAGTCGTTGACGATGGTTCGACCGACGGAACAGCATCGATCGTTCGACGACTGGCTGATAGCGACGGGCGCATCAAGTTGCTCCAACAGAAGAATGGTGGGGTGGCGTCGGCGCGGAATGCGGGGGCGCGGGCAAGCAAAGGCATCTTTATAGCGCCCATAGACGCCGATGACCTCTGGCACCCGACCAAGCTCGAAAAGCAACTTCATGTTTTCGCTGCGGCTGGCAATGATCTAGGGCTTGTTTATACACTTTACCGGACGATTGATGCCGATGATCTGGTGATCTTAACGCCGAAGCGAACGCACCCGAATGGATGGGTGTTCATGCAGCATCTCGGACAAAATTTCATCGGCAACGGCAGTTCAGCGATGTTTCGGCGCGATGTTCTGTTCGAAATGGGTGGCTACTCCTCGCGACTGCGCCAGAGCGGTGCAGAGGGTTGCGAGGACTTCTTCATCCAACAGAACATTGCTTCGAAATACCGTTTCGGCGTCGTTGAGGAGCATCTTGTCGGATATCGCCGAACGCCAGGGAATATGTCGGCAGATTTCGTGCGAATGCTCATCTCGCGTCGGATGGTGCTTGAGAGCGTACTTGCCCGCTGCACAGAGGCGGTGAAGCCGGTCCTGCTGGATGCGATGTTCCGCACCGATGTCGAGATTGCCAAGCTTGGGCTAATGACGCGCCGATTTGCTGCGGTTGCCAAGCACTGCACCAAAATGCTCTGGCGATCACCTGTGCAGTTCGCGAAACTCGTTGCCGCATTCGCGAACATTTTCCTGCGCAAGGTGAAGCGAGCGCTTCCCCAACCGGAAAACCAGGACCGCAGCTCAGAGATCGGCAGAAATTTTTGGAACTACTCTGTTCATGAGTTTGCGGATTTCGCCGAGAATGCCAACTACCGCGGGGAGCTCAGCAATCTGGCTGTAATGGACGAAGAGCTTGGACCAACCGGAGCCTATTTGACGCGGCCTCCTGAAGAAGGGACGCTTGCAATGCCCAGCGAGGACACGAATTCCAGCAGCCTACTACGTCCCCTCGAGACCTGAGATGAAGAAGCTGTTGCTGGCTGGAGGAGCAGGATTCATCGGGTCGCACCTGGTAGATCGGCTTCTCAAAAGAAACGATTTGGACATGCTGGTTGTGGTCGACAGCCTATGGACCGGCAGGGCAGAAAACGTTGATCACATCCGAGATCAACGCCTGGTGCTGGTCCGCTCCGAGGTGGAGCATTTCAGATCCGATATCCAATTCGACGAGATCTTTCATCTTGCGTCGCCCGCGTCGCCGCCAGTCTATATGCGGGAGCCCGAGCGTACCGTCTCAGCAAATCTGATTGGCGCTATGCGGCTCTTGAAGCTGCTCAAAAAGGGTGGGCGAATCTGCTTTGCGTCGTCCTCGGAGGTTTATGGAAATCCCTTGGTCAACCCGCTGCCTGAGACGTATCGGGGGTCAGTGGACTGTACGGGGCCGCGCTCTTCCTACGACGAAGGCAAGCGCTGCACCGAGGCGCTCCTCTTCGAGAGCAATCGTGTCCGTGGCGTTGATGTGCGCGTAGCCAGGATCTTTAACGTTTACGGTCCGCGCACCCGAGCCGATGATGGGCGTGCTGTTTCCAACTTTATCGCCAATGCGTTGTCCGGCAAGCCGATCGTCGTTCATGGTGATGGTCTCCAAACCCGCAGCTGGGGTTATGTCGACGATATTGTCGATGGGCTCGAACGGCTGTTTTGGCTGGAGGACTTCAATCATGTGGGAGCAATCAATGTAGGAAACGACCGGGAAGTTTCGGTGCTTGAGATCGCAAAGTATGTTGCGGGTCTCATTCCTGGAACGACAATTGTTCATGATGAGCCAGCGCCGCAGGATCCGAACAACCGGCGTCCTGACCTGACTCTGTGCCGAAGAATCCTGCCGGGATGGTCGTGCAAAGTTCCCTATGAGGAGGGGGTCGTGCGCACCCTGCGCTGGTTTGAGGCCAATGGTGAAATTGCGGAAATGAGGCAGCCCATGCGATCCAAAGCCGGCAATGATCGGCATCATCTGAGATAGGCGGGCGGCATGTACTGCGGAGCGGAAGGTGAATGAATCAACGGTTCGCGTGACCGTCCTTATTGTCACTTACAATCACGCACGCTACGTGGCGGCCGCAATCGACAGCGCTCTCATGCAAGAGACCGATTTCGGTGTCGAGATATTGATCAGCGAAGACTTTTCGACCGACGGCACCCGGGAGATTGTCGAGCGATACGTTTCCAACCATCCTGAAAGGCTGTCGGCGATCTATTCCGGCAATAATGTGAGATCGAACGAAGTCGTCGCGAGAGGACTCCGGGTGGCGCGTGGGCGCTACGTTTCGATCCTCGATGGCGACGACCTGTGGACATCCAGGACCAAGCTGAAAGATCAGGCGGCCCATCTCGACGCGCACCCGGAACTTTCCGCACTATTCTATAACGCAGTCGTGGCGGATGGCGATGAGGTCACATCGACGCGGTGGACGCGGGCGGACCAGAAACCCATCGTGACGCAAAGGGACATCTGGGAAGGCAATCCTTTCGCAACTTGCGCCGGCATGATGCGAACCGCGTGCGTTCGAAACGTGCCGTCGTGGTATGCTGATTTCTTTCCGATTACTGACTGGCCGCTATATGTGCTTTGCGCAAAGACGGCAGATCTCGCTTTCGTCGACGAGGTAGCAGGTGTCTATCGTCTGCATCCGGGCGGACTGGTATCGGCACTGCCAACCCGACCCAAGCTGGATGCGATCGAAGGATTCTACCGGCGCATGGCGCAGGTCATGGACACTCAAGGGGCAAGCTCTGCGCGGGCCGGCTGCTCCCGCTACTTCTATGACTGGTCAATACGGTATCTGGAAGAAGGCGATTTGCCATCGGCCAGATCGTGCTTCCTGCGGAGCCTTCGCGGCGGTGGCACCGGACGTGACGTGCCCAAACGCGACATTGCCAGGTTGGGACTGCACCTGCTGAAGTCCTCGGTGCTCCAGAGATGACGGCGGTCCGCGATTTCGAGTACCGCGATCTGATCTCGCCGTTGCCACGGGAGGCTGCTCGCCCGAAATGGTCGGTGATGATCCCCGCCTATAATTGCGCCCGCTTTCTTGCCGCGACGCTGGAAAGCGTGCTGGCGCAGGATCCCGGCCCGGCTCAGATGCAAATCGAGGTGGTTGACGACTGTTCCTCCGATGATCCGCAAAGCGTCTTGAAAAAAATCGGTAGGAACCGCGTTGGCTTTTTCCACCAGCCGCAGAATCTAGGGCATATCGGCAACTTCCATACCTGCCTGGATCGTGCGCAGGGCGAACTCGTACATCTCCTGCACGGCGACGACGCCGTCCGCCCCGGCTTCTACGAATTACTCGGACGAGGCTTCGACGCAGACCCGGGTACGGGCGCGGCGTTCTGCCGGGCGATATTCATGGATGCCCACGGACAGGAGCTGTCGATCCCGCCTGTAATGCAGTCCAGCCCCGGACGGCTCGAGAATGCGGCGGTTCGACTGGCGCTGGAACAACACATCATGACGCCATCGATTGTGGTGCGGCGCGCGGTCTACGAAGAACTCGGCGCGTTCGACCGGCGGCTGAAATGCAGTGAAGACTGGGAGATGTGGGTCCGCATCGCTTCTCAGTTTCCTGTCTGGTACGAACCGCAAGCCCTTGCACTTTATCGCATGCACCCCCAATCGAACACAGGGCGCCATATCCGAAGTGCCGAGGACATGGCCTACACACGAATGGCGATCGACATTTTCAAGGCCTATCTTCCAACCGAGCTTGCGGACGATGTCGCCGCGTCGGCCCGGCGGACCTATGCGCTAAGCGCTCTCGAAACTGCGCGGCGACTGTTCGGCGCTGGCGAATGGGCGGCATGCCTGGCGCAGATGAGCGAAGCGTTCCGCTTCGATCCCTCGCTCAAGACAATTGGGCGTATGCTGCAGCTCGTTTCAAGACAGGGAGGCAGGATTGTCCATCCTAGTTGAAACCGAGCAGCCCCCTGCAGGTCGCCGCGAAGATGAAGCGGTCCGGCTCGTTTTGGCCGGATGTGGCGCCGTCACAAAGCTCTACTATGCGGAAGCGCTTTCACGCCTTCAAGGCAGAGGCCAAGTTGCAGTCGCGGGGATATTCGATCCAGATGCGAAGCAGGCCGCACTCGTTCGTGCGCGACTGCCCTCAGCCAAGGTTGCGGCCAGTTTCGACGGCCTTTTGGCTATGAACGCCGAAATTGCGATCATTGCTTCGCCACCTCGATATCACGCCGATCAGTCGATACAGGCGTTGGAAGCCGGGATGCACGTTCTGTGTGAAAAGCCGATGGCCACGAGCAGCTGCGAGGCGGATCGTACCCTTGCCGCAGCGGCGGCCAACAATCTTCATGTGGCAACAGGGCTCGTCAGAAGGCAGTTCCCTGCGACGCGGTCGATAAAGGCCATGCTCGATTGCGGAATGATCGGACGGTTGCGAAGCGTCAGTTGTTTCGAGGGCGGCGCCTTCCAGTGGCCGGTGGCTTCGACGAGCTATTTCAGCTTCGCGGAGTCCGGTGGTGGCGTACTTCGGGATATCGGCACGCATTGCCTTGACCTCCTGACCTGGTGGTTTGGAGAACCCGACGAGATCCACTACGCCGATGACGCAATGGGCGGCGTCGAGGCGAACTGCCTTGTCCGGCTGCGTTTTGGCGGCTTCGACGCGACGGTCAGGTTGAGCCGGGATTGGGCTCGCCCGAATCTCTACCGCCTTGAGGGCGAACGTGGCTCGATTTCCTGGACAGTCAATGAAACCGAGACTGTGGAGGTCGCCTTGGATGGAAGTCGCACGACAGGCTCCGTTTCCTTCACCAATGCCGACGGCCGGTCGCGCGATTTTGTCGATGCATTTTGCGATCAGATTTCGGGCTTGGTGGATGCGGTCCGAAATGGGGTCCCTCTTTCCGTGCCGGCCAGCGCTGGGCGCAATGTGCTCGATCTGGTCGAAGGATGCTATGCCAGACGGAAACTGATGGACATGCCCTGGCTAGGTCCGGAAGAATTGCTCCATGTCGCTGCTTGCGCCGGGACCAGACAATGACCGGTACTGTTGCAGTGCTTGGCGCCAACGGCTTCATAGGTTGCCGCACCGTCGAGTTGCTGCAACTTTCCGGCTGGGCGAATGTGAGGCCGATCGTTCGCAGGCCGGATGCTTTCGCCAGTCTGTCTCGCTTTGCGATTGACGCAATGGTGGCGGATGCGCGTGATATTCAGGCTCTTACCGCGGCCTTTGCAGGCTGTAAGTACGTCGTACATGCAGTGGCCGGTGATGCTCGCACGATCGTCGATGCTATCGAGCCCGTCTATCGTGCAGCCGCCGCTGCCGGCGTGCTTCGTCTGATCTATCTCAGCAGCGCTTCCGTTCATGGCCAATCGCCCCCGCCCGGGACGGACGAAACGAGCGCGCTGCATGACGATCAGACGATCGAATACAATAATGCGAAGGTTCATGCCGAACGCCGACTGGGGCAACTGTCACGCGACGGCGCGGTGGAGGTGGTGGTGCTGCGGCCCGGAATTGTCTTTGGCCCACGCTCCAGTTGGACCGGTGGTTTTGCCGACGAGCTCATTGACGGTTCCGCCTACTTGGTGGATGGCGGTCGTGGTATCTGCAACAGCGCCTATGTCGACAATGTCATTCACGCGATCAAGCTTGCCATCGAAGTGCCCGAGGCGTCTGGGCGAACCTATCTGATCGGCGACCGGGAAGAGATCAGTTGGGCAGATCTTTGCCGACCGATCGCCGAAGCACTGGGGTTCGACCTGGCCACGATCTCGGCTTCAGCGCCATCGTCATTTGCTCCGAGCTGGAAACAAAGGCTAAAGGAAAGCGAAGGATATCGGCGGCTTGTCGGAAGCCTACCAAGGCCTGTTCGCTGCGGACTGAAGGCAGGCTATGCCGAGTGGCGGAAGGCAGGTCGCAATGCGACCGGTGCGACTATGGCCCCAACGGTCATGGTATCGCAGGAGCGTGCACTTTTGCACCAGTGCCAGACGAAACTTCCATGGCGCAAGGCCGAGCACGAGCTCGGATACCAGCCGGCTGTCAGCTTCGAGGAAGCATGTCGGCGATCGGTCGGTTGGTTGACCTTTGCCGGCTACCCGACGTGGCGAAACGGAGCGGGTGAGAGATGACCACCCGCCCCGCTGCATCCAGCGTTTCAGTTGTCATCACGACCTACAATCATGCGCGGTTCCTTGCCGAAGCGATCGACAGCGTGCGCAACCAGACCGTAAAGCCGGATGAGATCATCATCGTGGATGATGGGTCGTCGGACAATCCCGAAAGTGTTGTTCGTCGATATGACGACGTCCACTACATCCGCCAAAAAAACCAGGGGTTAGCCGCTGCCCGTAACACCGGAATGACGGCAGCGCGCGGCGAATTCATTGCCTTCCTGGATGCCGACGACAGGCTGCGCCCGGTGGCGCTCGCGACCAATCTTGCCTTGTTTCACGACAATCCCGATTGCGCGTTGGTCTACGGTGCCTACCGCTGCATCGACGAGGCCGGTGCAGTCAGGAATACTGTGCCACTGAGGTCGGTGGGCGAGGACCCTTATGCAGGGTTCCTGACCGGCAATCTGATTGGGATGCATGCGACGGTGCTCTATCGCCGCGGGACATTGGAAGCCGCCGGCGGATTTGACCGGTCACTGCGGGCTTGCGAGGACTACGACGTCTACCTTCGCCTATCACGGGCGAACAAGGTAGCCTGCACTCCGGAATACCTCGCAGATTACCGTCGGCACGCAAGCAATATGTCGAACAGCAATCCGATGATGTTGCGCGCAGCCCTGAAGGTCCTTCGCCGGCAGCGCAACGTCGCGCAGACCAATCCTGATTGGGCGGCCGCCTACCGTCAGGGTGTCGAAAAATGGAAATGCTATTATACGGACAATCAACTGGCACAGCTTAGTACAGCGCTTCGATCCCGTTCTTCCCTCGCCGGTCAACTCAGCAGCACGATCGCCGTTTCGCTTGCAGCGCCGTTGCAGACCGCCGTGATGCTCCGGCATCGCTTCAGGCGCCGATCAAGTCGGCACCGCTCGAGCGCCCGGTTCGGTGACCTCGAGCGTACTGTACCCTTCAGCACGGAGTTCGGTTTCGATCGCGGCAAGCCAGTGGACCGCCGCTTTGTCGAGACTTTCCTCGCGTCCTGTTCATCCAACATATCCGGAAGGGTTCTGGAGATTGGCGACAACGCTTACACGAGGCGTTTCGGAGGCAATCGGGTTACCACAAGCGATGTTCTGAACCGTTATGACGGCCACCCGTTGACAACCTTCGTGGGTGATCTGGCAAACAGCAACGATCTTCCGTCCGAGACCTTCGATTGTATCGTACTCACCCAGACCCTGCACCTTCTTTTCGATCTACCCGCTGCTGTCGCAACCCTGTGGCGGATCCTGAAGCCGGGAGGCGTACTCCTGATTACAGTGCCTTGGGTCAGCCCGATTGACAGGGGAGAATGGGGCGATAGCTGGTTCTGGTCGATAACTCCGGCTGCCCTGAGGCGACTTCTGTCGGACAGGTTCGGGGAGAAGAACGTCGAAGTCAGTCACTATGGAAACGCATATTCTGCTACGGCCTTCCTCTACGGCCTGGCAGAACATGAGTTGAACTCGGCATTACTTGATGTGCACGACCGCTACTGTCCGGTAATCGTCGCGGCGCGGGCTTTCAAGCGATGAGCGGCGCCGTGACTGCCCGTCAAACTGTCAGCAAACTCCTGCGACGGGGGCGCCTGCTTACCGGTTTCAATCGACCTGTCGTGCTGATGTATCACCGCGTCGGAGTACCGCTCGTCGACCCTTGGGGGCTCGCGGTTTCGCCGCAAAATTTCGCCCGCCAGATCGAAGTTTTGACGAAAGCGCGTGACATCGTTCCCCTGCAATGGCTGGCGCAACGGCTTGGCGAGGGACGACCACCGAGAAATGCGGTGGCAATCACCTTTGACGACGGCTACGCGGATGTCCTCCAAAACGCCGCGCCGATCATGCGGCGTATGAACTGTCCTGCGACTGTTTTCGTGACCACCGATGCGATCACCGATCCGTCAGTGTTCTGGTGGGATATTCTATCCCGCATCATTTTGGAAATGCCGGCTCTCCCGACTGCTCTGGAGATCGAGATCGCTGGCCGAAACTATGACTGGCGCGTGAGGGAGGACGCAACGCAGGCGGACTCCAATAGCGCGATCAACCGCACGACGCTTCATTTCGACTTGCATGCACTGTTGAAGCCGTTGAGAGCACACGAACGCGAGAAGGCGCTAGAGCGGCTGGCAAGATGGGCAGGAACCGACGCCAGTCCCCGAGGGCGCGATCGCGCCATGACGCATTCGGAGCTGCGGCAGCTCGCCGACACCGATGGCGTTTCGATCGGCGCCCACACCTTAACGCACCCTTCCTTGCCGCTACTGAAACGGGACGACCTTAAACGCGAGATTTCAGGCAGCCGCCAAAAATGCGAGGAGATTACAGGACGCCGGGTGGTGGGATTCGCATACCCGTTTGGAGATTTCGATGGCAGCACCGCCAACGCCGTAAGGTCTGCCGGCATGGACTATGCAGTAACCACCCTGCCGCGTGAAGCTGGGCCCCGCGTTGATCCTTTCCGATTGCCGCGCGTTACGGTCGCCGATTGGGGTGAAGCTGACTTTCGGCGTATGGTGCTATGCTATGGCTGACAATTCAGGCGGACGGCCGCGTGTCACGGCAATTATAGTCATGTTCAACGGTGAGAAGTATCTCCGGGAAGCTGTTGATAGCATTATAGGTCAAAGCTTTATCGACTGGGAACTCCTCGTTGTCGATGATGGCTCGACTGACCAGTCATCTGCCATCATACGCGGCTATGAGCAGCGCCTGCCGGGCAAGGTGCGACTATTGTCTCATCACGACAACCGCAATCATGGTATCAGTGCCTCGCGCAACCGTGGGCTGGCGGAGGCGCGCGGCGCCTATGTCGCGTTTCTCGACGCCGACGATACATGGCTACCCGAAAAGCTGTCCGAACAAGTCTCCATCATGGAAAGCGATCCGGCGCTAGGCATGATCTATGGCCGGACTCTGATCTGGTATAGCTGGGACGAGGCTGCTGATCGTGCGGACTTCTACTACCCGCTCGGCGTTGAACCAGACGCCCGTTATGAGCCACCCCTGCTCATGGAACTGCTTCTGCAGAATGAGGCCCAAACGCCGACAACTTGCAACGCCCTGATACGTTCAAGCTTGTTCGCAACGCTTGGGGGATTCGAGAACAGCTTTCGCCTGATGTTCGAGGATCAGACATTCTTTGCCAAGGCGCTCGCATTCGCGCCCGTCTACGTATCCGGCCGCATCTGGGCAAAATACCGCCAGCACGCTGAAAGCTGCTCTGTTGCCTCCGCCAGGGCAGGCGCTGACGAGGCCGCGCGTATCGCGTTTCTCAAGTGGCTGAATGGCGTGATGGCGGATCAGGGCGCTTCTTTGCGCATTCGCTCCGCAATCTGGAAAGAGCTCGCGCGCGAAACCTGGAAAGCGAACAAGCGAAGTATTAAGAGACGGCTTCAACGGTGACTTCCCTGCCGCGGGTAACAATCATAACCCCCTTCCTCAACGCGGAGGAAAATTTGGCCGAAGCGATCGCCAGCGTCCGAGCCCAGACGGTTACGGATTGGGAGCTCTTGCTCGTCGATGATGGCTCGACCGACAACAGTGTCAAGATCGCCAATGATGTTGCGGCAGCCGATCCCCGAATTAAGGTGCTCCGTAGGCCTCCCGGATCCAAGCGCGGCGCCGCGGCAGCTAGAAACGCCGGAATAGAAGCCGGCAACGGCGATTTGTTTGCCTTCCTGGATGCAGACGATCTGTACGAACCGCATATGCTCGAGACGGTCCTGGCGGCAGCCGATGCCAACCCAGATGCCGCAATGATCTTCGGGCCAACCAGATGGTGGTATCCTAATAGCGCGCGCTCTGACTGGATCGAACCGACAGACGGACTTGCCAGACGTTTGCATCAGCCTCCACGGCTTCTGAGGCGGGTTCTGCTGATGCAGGATGGCCACGTTCCGTGCACTTGTTCCGTGCTCGTGCGCAGAAGCGCGATTATCACGGTTGGCGGCTTCGAAGAGCGCTTCGATCTCTATGAAGACCAGGCACTGTGGGCGAAGCTATTCCTGCGCTTTCCCGTCTTTGTCACTCCTGTAACGCTCGCACGCTACCGGCAGCATTCCGGTTCGGCATCGGCGTCGGCCACAGAGCGAGGCCTCTACGACCGCATGGGGAAACACCCTGCCCGCGCAGCCTTTCTCGACTGGGTCGCGCAGCATTTGGCGGAAAGTGGACGGCAGGACTTCCGCGTTCAATGGGCGTTGCGACTGGCGCGTGCGCCTTATGTCACGCCGCCAACAACCGCAAGCAAGGCCGGCTCGCTCGCCCTGAAGATCAGCATGTGGATAGCAAGGCGGCGGCGCCAGGCTCGGCGGAAGCTTGTGCGTGCTTTCAAATTGAAGTCAGGCGTCAACGCCTGACCACCCACCGGTGCGGAAAGCTGACACTGCCAAAGCCAGGTTGGGCAGTGACCGGTCGATCGTCGAGCAAGCCGGGCATGACATCGAACACAGCGGCGGTCTCGACGTGGTCTTCGACCACCCTGTCGTCCGCCACGAGCGCTACATCGATCCTGTAGCGCCCCGGTCTCAGCATAAGGCTCTTCACATCCACGGTATAGACGTCGCCTTGACGATCATGCAGGGAGTGCTCCAGGGTATCAAACGACGTCACAGGATCGCCGAGGTCGTCGATGATGGTAACAAGGCATTGCGCGGCTTCGCGCGGCCCATCGACCTGAAGCCGAAAAACCGCCGGTTGCCCCGACGCGAGGGGACCCTTTTTGTTGAAAACCTCGATGCCGACGACACGCAGGCGGCCGCGCCCGGTGCGCGTCGTTCGTGTGCTCAGATCGGTGCTCGCATGCGCTTCCTGTGTCTGCAGATAATTTCGGACCAGGTCGCTCGTCGGGCCGTCGGCTAGGATCGTCCCGCCGTCGATCAGAATTGCGCGGTTGCAAAGCCGCTGCAGAACCGACATCTGGTGGCTAGCGATCAGCACGGTGCGGCCCGTTTCGGCGACGCTCTCGGCCTTGGCAATGCATTTCTTCTGGAATGCGGCATCGCCAACAGCCAATATCTCATCGATCACCAGAATATCGGGATCGACATGCGCAGCAATCGCGAAGGCCAAGCGTAAGTACATGCCGCTTGAGTAACGCTTGACGGGCGTGTCGAGAAACGGCTCGACGCCGGAGAAATCGACGATTTCGTCAAGCTTGGATCTGATCTCGGCGCGGCGCATGCCGAGTATCGCTCCATTGAGAAAGATGTTCTCGCGGCCGGTGAGCTCCGCATGGAACCCCGTGCCAACCTCCAGCAAAGCTCCGAGCCGTCCGCGTATCGTCGCGCGACCGGAAGTCGGCTCCACAATCTTGGCCAATATCTT
Source organism: Mesorhizobium sp. M1C.F.Ca.ET.210.01.1.1 (assembly GCF_004791585.1). GTDB lineage: Bacteria > Pseudomonadota > Alphaproteobacteria > Rhizobiales > Rhizobiaceae > Mesorhizobium. The sequence goes on along the minus strand of NZ_SRUU01000054.1, from coordinate 4,817 downwards.
CAGAATGGTGCTCTTTCCCGCGCCGTTGGGTCCGATCACGGCAAGGACTTCGCCTGCGCGCACCTCGAAGGAGACGTTCCTCAGAGCCCAGAATTGATCGTCTCCACCGTTGCGCCGACCCAAATCTGGCTTCCTATGTAGGATACGCCTCGCTCCGCTGGCCAGGGCGTCCCGCAAGGTTGGGAAGCTGTTGTTCACCACCCCCAGTCTGTAGGCCTTGGAGAGATTGGTGGCTTGAATCACTGTGTTGGTCATTGCTCAGATCAGGTCCGGAAACGCGCGTTCGGACTTTGAGAAAATAGCCAGCCCGGCAACGAGGAGGGCCAGTGAGGAGAGGGTCGATATCGAGATCATGACCCAATCGGCGGGCGTGCCCAGTACGCTCCAGCGCACCGCCTCGACTATCCCGACCATAGGGTTCAGGCTGTAGATTGGTCGCCAGAAGTGGGGTACGAGATTGCCCGGATAGACAACCGGGGTCATGAACAGAACTATCTGGAGGCTGAACGGAACGAGATATCCCACATCGCGAAAGCGGACATTGATCGCAGATAGTGCCACTCCTAGTCCCGTCGCCGACGCTGCCATGACGAGCACGAACAGTGGCAGGAAGAGCACCTGCGGTGCCGGCCAGCTTCCGAATACCAGCATCGCGGCGAACAAAAGAGCGAGGCCGACGATCATATCGGTCACGCACGTGGCCATAGCGGACATGGGAATGATCAGACGCGGAAAATAGACGCGCTTCACCAGTTCCTGGTTGTTGACAAGACTGCCCGCCATGCTGCCAACCGCTCGCGAAAAAAAATTCCATGGCACAAGCCCACACAGGACAAACAGCGGGTATGGCGCGCCATTTGATGAGACGCCTACGAGTCGGCCAAAGAAGACGCTGAAGACCGACATGGCAACGAGCGGCTGCAACATTGCCCAAAGCACACCCAGATAAGTCTGGCGGTATCTGACCTTGAAATCGCGCCAGGCTAGGAAGAACACAACTTCCCGATATCGCCAAAGTTCGGAAAGGTCGATCAACCGCCGCTTGCGGGACGGATCGATTACTGTCTCAGCAGCTGCAGGTTGCGGGCCTGTCCATACCGACACTATGATGGCGTCCCTCCTTCCTTGATGGCCCATTGAGGCCTACATTTCCGCGCAGTGCAATCAGGACTTTATCCATGGGGAACGCTCGAACGCCTAGACTATTGTTTCAGCCTCCGCCAACCGACTCTGCGAGAAACTTTCGAGACAAATGCCCAGGGCCAGGCGTCGAGCCCCGCGGCCGGGCCGTTTGGTAACCTGGCGCCAAATCCTCCCACCATTTTGTCTTCACCCAGATAATCGGACAGGGCACTGGGGTACAGGCTGCCGCGTCGCTTCGAGACCATGCGCTCAAGTCCCATCTTGTCGACAGTGATATTGAAGCCGGCGCCACCACTCGGCGTTCCAAGCCATGCGCGAATGCATCTCATGGAATTATCCGTCCGGAAGCGATCGCCAGAAGCAACGCCATTTTCGGCTGCGCCCCAGCGAAGCTGAAATGCCCACGATCAGTCGGCCTTACGCCCCGTCCACGTGCGATCTTCGTAAAAGCCGCTTCAGACGCGCCCCCTGCCCGCATCACCCCCTTCAGCGGGCCGCGAGGTCGACACGGCGGCTGCACTGCCACCTGGAAACCGCGCTACAATACCTCGATGGCGTTGTTCGCGACGGTGTCGGATGCGCGATTTTTATCGACACGCCCGTGCTAGCGCCTGGCCGCCCAAACCGCAGGTGTGCCCGTCAGGCACAACAGCCCTCGGCAAGCAGCCGGCCCCGAGCAATCGGGGCCGGCTTCGTCGGAGCGTTTCGCGCGGAGTACTGACGACGGCGAGGCCATTCCACTCGCTCCATTTCCGTTGCTCGCTACGTATCGGCGTGGAAATGGTCCCTTGAGGAGAGCCCAAAAAGAACCACCGTCGAGGATCTAGTGGGCCGTGTCCGCCAACCAAAGGCGCAGGTCCTGCACGGAACGCATGAGAACAGACGGGTTGTCTCGTGAAGCGATAAAGCCCCAGCTCTGCCAGTAGCGTTCAGCTTCGGCGTCGATCGCCCGGACAACGACCGCGCGGCCGCCGACGATATCGGCCCCAGCGATGCAGCGTCGCAGCGCATCTTTGACCAGCCCGCTGCCGATGCCCTGCCCGGCATAGCGATGATCGACAGCTAGCTGTCCGATCAGGAGGCAGGGGATGGGGTCCGGGGGTCGCCCGGTGCGGATCGCACGCGGCGCGCTGTTGGGCTGGATCACGCTTGGCGCAAGACCGTAATAGCCGACAACGTCTCCGACGTCGTGAACGACCAGGACACGGGTGAACCCTCGTGCCTGGTTAGTACGGGCAAAGCCGGCGAGCCACGCGTTGAGCGCCGGCTTGCCGCAGTCGAAAGCGTCAAACCGATGCGTGTCGTCGAGCAGTTCAATGCCGGAAAGCGCCACCTAGCGTTCCCAGGGTGCTGCCCGTCGCAGCCGTTCGGCTGCCTTCGGCGGCGGAGCCGCGGCCGGAGTGGAAATCGCCTGCATGAAGGCGTCATAGGCGTCTGGCGAGAGGCGGATGACGCTCTCGTTGAGGATCGCTGTCTGCGCCTCGTGCAATGCGGCGCGGCGCATGAATTCGGTGCGCGACAAGCCGAGCAGTTCCGCGCCACGATCGATGATCGTCAGATCATCGTCGCGGAATCGCATCGAGACAGGCGTTTCCTTTCTCGGGGCTGTGGTGGCCATGTCGCGCTCCTGTGGTGCAACTGTATATACGGCGACGTAACGCGGATTGCAATACTTCTCTCCATGGAAGGAAGCTCACGACTCACTGTCGTAGCCTTCGACTCGCACTAGCCGATCGATTTTCGCTTCCAAGCATTTCGAATGGCAGCAATGCGTGTGCTGGTGTCATCCAGAACGATCTAACAATTGCCAATTCATACGGATCTCGACGCTTCTGGGGTGCGGTACAGCACCACGCGCCCTGTCGGAACGAGTTGGGAAAGAAAGTCGAAGTCCCGGATGTTTCCCGTGAGCACGCTTGCACCCAGCTGCCGCGCCTGCAGGAAAACCAGAGCGTCGTTAAGGAACTTGCGTTCATGACCTTCGCCCTTTGGCAAATTGCTCATTCGGAAGAGCAGGCCAGCGAGGATGCCGGCTTGCCCCCAGATCGCAGTATCGGGGGCATGAAGTCTGTGCTCTGGTATGTCCGCGATCGTGGCTTGGATCGTATTCAGAACGGCCTTCGTAGAGGCATGCTTCGGATCTAGTCGGCCGAATGCGTGCGTCAGCTCGGAAAAACTCACCGCCGAATGGTGGCACAGCCGATAAGTTAAAAGCGTATCCACCCCTGCCGGCGATCGACCCTGCAGAACATCCAGATAGACGGTGGTGTCCAGAAACAATGGACCGCCGATAATCGGTTCGTCGTCGCTCCATGGCAGATCGTCATCGGCGCGGCGCGCGAGTGTTCCCTGGCGTTTGTGGGGCTTGAGTGCTCGGAGGGTTTCGGAAAGATCAAATCCCAAGGTCGATATCCGAGGGAATGCTGCCTTTTCGCTTGACGAGACGAGCCCCGAAATCGTCCTCCAGCGCCAGGCGCGACAGCGCAAGCTCCAACAACTCGGTGTCCGAAGTGACGTGGGCGCGCTTCTTGGCCGCGGCGATCAGGTCCGACGGTACGCGCCCCGACAAGCGCGTATTCTTGGCAGAGCCAAGCAGACCAACGGCCCTCGCCTGCTCAAGGACGAGCTTGTTACGGGTCAGCGCGACCTTTGCTTCGCTGTCTGCAGCAGTATGGATTTGAGCACCCATGCCAACCTCCTATGTTGAACATAACGTATTTTACGTTCAACATATTTGCAAGGAGCGCTCGAGGTTCTTGGCCCTTTCACATCATCGTCGCTTGATCACGGACGAGAGTGTCGATGCCGGTTTCCAGTCCTTCCGAGTAGGTTGCTGCACACCAAGCCCATTCGGTTGATTTGCCCGCATTTCTGGTCCGCTGCCTCACTGTGGCCGTTTGTCCATGCTTCGTGGAGCGCTACGATTTCGTCGGAATCGGTAGCGCATAGGGGGAATGCGGCTCGGCGTCGGTCGTGAACATCGCTCCAATGCGGAAGCGTCAGCAGCACGATAGGCAGCAACATAGCCGTCCCAGAAACTTCGCAGTTGCCTATAGATCAACATCGCGTTTCCCGTGCCGCACCACTCACCATATGGAATGAACAATCGCGGCTAATCGGGGGCGCTTTGAACCCGACCACTTCATGAAGTCGAATGCCAGCCCACCATGCCGAAACTTGCCTGCCGTTGAGCTATGCGGTGAAAAGCCGGTGCCATAAGCGCCGAGGTTGAAACCTATCTCCTCGGGCGTTCCTACTTGTCGGAGCCGGTCATCAGGACCGAGGCAGTGCGAAAGCAGCTTGCAACTATTCCCTGAAGGCCCTTTGAAGCGGATCCGACAACGGCTTCATCAGGTAGGACCAACCGTAGCGCTCGCCAGTCTGAATGTGAACTTCCGCAGGAATGCCCGGTTGCAGACGCCTGGCCAGCGTGTTGGTGAAAGGCACGAAGATATGGGACCGACATTCCTTCCGATCGCCAAGGAGCGATCTCAGGCGATGTTTCGGGCCTAAACTGAGGAGGGGGGAGTCCCCGGGCAGACATCTCGGTAGTGTGCTGAGAGTTCTGCAAATTCGCTGCGAGAGGGCGGTCATGGCAGGCTGGTGATTGTTCACGTCACCGATTCCCGCGAAGGAACGCCACCATGACCAAGACTGAAGATAAATCCGCCATA
>NZ_SRUU01000053.1 GCF_004791585.1 Mesorhizobium sp. M1C.F.Ca.ET.210.01.1.1 | reverse complement strand
CATGCTTTTGCGCTAAGCATATAGGAGGTCGGGCCGATATGAGAAACGCGTACTGCGCGGCGATGAGGATCTAGTCAACACTCATCCAAATGGATCCTGTGGCCGCATAGGCCTAAGTTCCGACGACGCTCGACACCATCAGCAATCCGACCAGAAACTGAGGAAAATACATCTCCCCAATCCTACTTCCATCCTCACCAAGTCTGAGGGCATGGGACTGCGACCGATTGTGGATGCAATATGGAGGCATCTTGCTCTAAGCATAGATTTCGCTCGCGTTTAAGAGCATCCTCCCGGGCGGGAAAGGGCTTGGACAGGTTCCCGGCACGACAATCGGTCCGATCAATGGCGCGCAAGTGTACCGACGCTAGCCGATCGCTCGCTCTCGGGACAGGCAGCGCACCCGCATGAATGGCATCCATGCGCCTGAACGCCGCCGATGCTGCGCCCGATGCCAGGGCTTCGCATATACCTGCAGTCGGCAATCGGCCGAAGCGCTGAAGCTTCCCGGCTGTTTCGAGCTCATGCAATGCGCGTGACTTGGGATCGATATCACCGCTTCGTCCGCGATAGCCGGCGCGGCCAATGCCGAAGGACGAGACGCTCGAGCAGATGGCTCATTCCTCGATCGCTACGGCAGGTCGCCCGCGCTCGACGCATCCGATCACTCTAGCCGACGGATGGCCGCTCCTGACGATTGTCTCGGCCAGTGCATCGGCGCTGCTCGACTCGCAGGCAATCAGCAGTCCACCCGAAGTTTGTGGGTCAGTAAGAAGATAGCGCCGCCACTCCGGCATGCCTTCATGCAGTCGCACCGCTTCGCTGTAGCTTGCCCAATTGCGACGCGATGCGCCGGTAAAGAAGCCTTGCTCCGCAAGCGAGGAGGCTTGTGCAAAGACGGGAACTTCCTGCTCACTGATCACAAGTGTGCAACCGGAACCGCGCGCCATTTCAAGGGCGTGTCCAATCAGGCCGAACCCGGTCACATCGGTGATCGCATGCACGCTCGCGTCCTCGGCGAGTTCGGCCCCGATCCGGTTGAGACGGGTCGTTGAAGCAATCATCTCGTCATAGCCGCTGGGCGACAGCGCCTGCTTTTTGATGGCTGCGGAATAGATTCCGACGCCGAGGCCTTTGGTCAGGATCAAGGCATCTCCAGGCCTGGCTCGCGAATTGCGCCGGATGTTCGCCGGCCGGCAAGTGCCGATCACGGCAAGCCCGTAGATCGGTTCCAGAGAGTCGATCGAATGGCCACCCGCGACCGGTATTCCGGCCACGGCACAGATGTCGCGGCCGCCCTTCAGTATTTCCCGCACAACGTGCGTCGGCAGCTTCTCCAGAGGCATTCCGAGGATGGCCAGAGCCATGATCGGTCGCCCACCCATTGCGTAGACGTCGGAGAGTGCGTTGGCCGCGGCGATCCGGCCGAAGTCATACGGATCATCCACCATCGGCATAAAGAAATCGGTGGTGGCAATCACGCAGGTTGCGTCGTCGATCTGCCAGACGGCAGCATCATCTCCAGTTTCGGTGCCGACAAGGAGTTGCCGAAAGAGGCTGGGTTCCGTCTCCTCGGCAAGAAGCTGCTGCAGGACGGAAGGCGCCAGCTTGCAGCCGCAACCGCCGCCATGAGCAAGGCTGGTCAGGCGCGGAGGCGCTTTGCCGATGTCGCCCCGCAACGCGGGAGCCGTTTCCAACACCACGCCATACTGTAGTGCCACATTCGGAAAAGCGTCAACGCCTTCTTGCCCGGTCGGGCCTGCGCTCTAAGTGTTTGACATTGCGCCAATTCGGCTCAAAATGGCGTCAGTATCTCTTGGTTCTGGATGCCCCTATGGGCATGGAATTCGGGAGGGAATCCAGATGAATGTTGAACTCTCACGACGCGCGTTCCTGCAGACGACAGGCGCGGGTCTCGCCGGCACGACGTTAGGGGCTCTCGGCTTCGCCGAGATCGAAGCCGCGCATGCGGCGGCGATACGGTCCTTCAAGCTCGCCAATACCACCGAGACGCGCAACACCTGCCCATACTGTTCCGTAGCCTGCGGCATAATCCTCTATTCGAAAGGCGATCTTAGAAAGGGCGAGCAGGCCGACATCACCCATATCGAGGGCGATACCGACCATCCGACCAATCGTGGCACCTTGTGTCCCAAGGGGTCGGCTCTGCTCGGCTTCGTAAAATCTCCGACCCGCCTGCAGCATCCGATGGTCCGCAAGCCCGGGTCCGACAAATTCGAGCCGATAAGCTGGGAAGACGCACTCGGCCGCATCGCCCGCCTGATGAAGGACGATCGCGACAAGAACTTCGTCGCGAGGAATAATGACGGGGCGACGGTCAACCGGTGGATCTCCACCGGATTCCTTGCCGCCTCGGCTTCGACCAATGAAACCGCGTTCGCGACCTACAAGGTGGTGCGCAGCGCGGGAATGCTGGTGTTCGACAACCAGGCGCGTGTCTGACACGGCCCGACGGTGGCGAGTCTCGCCCCAACATTCGGCCGCGGCGCAATGACCAACTCCTGGACAGACATCAGGAATACGGATCTTGTTGTGATCATGGGCGGCAATGCTGCGGAAGCGCATCCTTGCGGCTTCAAATGGGTCACGGAAGCGAAGGCCAACCGCGGCGCCAAGCTCATCGTCATCGACCCGCGCTTTACGCGCTCGGCTTCGGTGTCGGATCTTTACGCACCGATCCGCCAGGGAACGGACATCGCCTTCCTGCTCGGCCTGATCAACTACTGTATCCAGCACGACAAGGTGCAGTGGGACTATGTGAAGGCCTTCACCAACGCGACCTATGTCGTCAAGGAGGGCTTCACATATAAGGACGGCCTCTTCTCCGGCTATGACGAGGCGAAGCGGGATTACGACAAGTCCACTTGGGACTATGACATAGGTCCGGACGGCTTTGCCGTCGTTGACGAGACGCTGCAGAACCCGCGTTGCGTCTGGAACCTCCTGAAGAACCACGTCTCCGTCTACGCGCCGGAGATGGTCGAGCGCATCTGCGGCACGCCAACGGACAAATTCCTGAAGGTGGCCGCGATGGTCGCGGAGACCTCTTCGCCCACCAAGGCGATGACCTCGATGTATGCGCTCGGCTGGACCCAGCACTCGAAGGGCTCGCAGAACATCCGCGCCATGGCGATGCTGCAGCTTGTTCTCGGCAATATCGGCATACGCGGCGGCGGCATGAACGCGCTTCGCGGCCACTCCAACATCCAGGGGCTGACCGACCTCGGGCTGATGTCGAACCTTTTGCCCGGCTATCTCACGCTGCCGACGCAGAAGGAGCCGGACCTCGCGACCTACATGTCGACGCGTGGTTTCAAGCCTCTGCGGCCGAACCAGATGAGCTACTGGCAGAACTACAAGAAGTTCTTCGTCAGCTTCCAGAAGTCGATGTGGGGCGATGCGGCAACGCCGGAGAACGACTTCGCCTATGACTACCTGCCGAAGCTCGACGTGCCGGGCTACGATCTGCTGCGTGCTTTCGAGCTGATGCACCAGGGCAAGATGAACGGCTATTTCTGCCAGGGCTTCAACCCGCTGCAGGCGGCCCCGAACAAGAAGAAGGTGATCGAGTCACTCTCGAAGCTCAAATTCCTCGTCATCATGGATCCACTGGACACGGAGACGGGGCGGTTCTGGGAGAACCATGGGCCGTACAACGATGTCGATCCGTCGCAGATCCAGACGGAAGTCTACCAGCTGCCGTCAACCTGCTTCGCCGAGGACGACGGTTCGCTGGTCAATTCAGGGCGCTGGCTGCAGTGGCATTGGGCCGGCGGCACGCCCCCCGGCGAAGCCAAGCGCGATACCTGGATCATGGCGCAGCTCTATCTGCGCCTGAAGGAGCTCTACACCAAGGAAGGCGGCGCCTTCCCCGATCCGATCGTCAAGCTCAACTGGCCTTATGCCGATCCCGGCGATCCGAAGGCCGAGGAGCTTGCCCAGGAGATCAACGGCAGGGCGCTCGCCAAGGTGACCGACACGGCCGACCCGACAAAAGTACTGGCCGAGGCCGGCAAGCTGCTGCCTGCCTTTGCGGCATTGCGTGACGACGGCTCGACCGCCTGCGGCTGCTGGATCTATTCCGGGTGCTTCAACGAGAACGGCAACAACATGGCCAGGCGCGATACGACCGATCCGGACGACGCCGGCTTCTATTCGAAATGGGCGTTCTCATGGCCCGCCAACCGCCGCATCCTCTACAACAGGGCGTCGGCTGACCTCACCGGAAAACCTTGGGACCCAAGCCGCAAAGTGATCGAATGGGACGGCGCGAAGTGGTCGGGTTACGACGTGCCCGACATTGTGCCTACGGCCAAGCCGGATCAGGTTGGCCCGTTCATCATGAACCCGGAAGGCGTCTCGCGCCTCTTTACCCGGGGCATGATGCGCGACGGACCGTTCCCGGCGCACTACGAGCCGTTCGAGTCACCGATCGTCAATCCTGTGGCGCCCAAAGTCCGCGGCAATCCGGCCGCTCGTGTATTCAAGGGCGACATGGCCCAGTTTGCCGAAGCCGCTTCGAAGGAGTTTCCGTATGCGGCGACCTCCTACCGGCTGACCGAGCATTTCCATTTCTGGACCAAGCACGTCATCGTCAACGCGGTGATCCAGCCGGAGTTCTTCGTGGAGATTTCGGAACAGCTTGCAGCCGAGAAGGGCATCACCAAGGGCGGCTGGGTTCGCGTCTGGTCGAAGCGCGGTTCTGTTGTGGCGAAGGCCATGGTGACCAAGCGGATCAAGCCGCTCACCTGCGACGGCAAGATCGTCCATATCGTCGGCATTCCGCTGCACTGGGGGTTCACGGGAGCGGCGAAGAAAGGCTTCGGCCCGAACATGCTCACTCCCTTTGTCGGCGACGCCAATATCGAGACGCCCGAGTACAAGGCGTTCCTGGTCAATATCGAGCCCGCGCCAGGGCCGGCGGCATAGGAGGGGCAAGCGATGTTTCCTCCCCTTCCCAACCCTTCGACGACGGAGACGGCGCCGCGTTTTTCCGAGAAGGACCTCATCCGCCGCTCGGCATCGAACGTACTTGCCCCCGAGCGGCAGCTGACGGAAGTCGCGAAGCTGATCGACGTCTCGAAATGCATCGGCTGCAAGGCATGCCAGACGGCCTGCATCGAGTGGAACGACACGCACCCGCCGGTTGGCGCCTTCGACGGCGCCTTCGAGAACCCTCCGGACCTGACGCCGGACATGTTCACGCTGATGCGCTACAGCGAATGGGACAATCCCGAAACCAACGAACTCGAATGGCTGATCAGGAAGGACGGCTGCATGCACTGCGCCGATCCCGGCTGCCTCAAGGCCTGCCCGGCGCCGGGCGCGATCGTGCAGTATTCGAATGGCATCGTCGATTTCGTCCACGAGAACTGCATCGGCTGCGGCTACTGCATCAAGGGCTGTCCGTTCAACATTCCGCGCATCTCCAAAGTCGATCACACGGCCTACAAATGCACGCTCTGCTCAGACCGCGTCGCAGTCGGCCAGGGCCCCGCATGCGCCAAGGCTTGCCCGACGCAGGCGATTGTGTTCGGCACGAAAGACGAAATGAAACAGCACGCCGATGGCCGCATCAAGGACCTGAAATCGCGCGGCTATCTGAACGCCGGCCTTTACGATCCGCCAGGCGTCGGCGGGACACATGTGATGTATGTGCTGCATCATGCCGACCAGCCGGAAATCTACTCGGGCCTGCCGAAGGAGCCGCGGATCAGCCCGCTGGTGGAGGCGTGGAAAGGTGTGACCAAATATGCCGGCCTCACGGTCCTGGGTGTGGCAGCCGGCATCGGCTTGCTCCACCATTTGATCATGGGACCGAACAGGGTCACCGCGGCGGATGAGGAGCACGCCGAAGAGTTGACGGAAGGCGATAGCCATGGCCGCCGATGACGTGAAGCCAAACGAACAAATACATCCCGGCAGACCAGTTATCGTGGACCGCTATACGGTCGGGGCGCGGATCAACCACTGGATCACGGCGGCCAGCCTGATCCTGCTCGGCCTGTCCGGACTTGCGATGTTTCACCCGAGCCTGTTCTTCCTGTCAGGCCTTTTTGGCGGCGGCCAGTTCACGCGCTTCATCCATCCATGGATCGGAGTCGTGCTCTTCTTCAGCTTCCTTGGGCTTTTCCTTCGGTTCTGGAAGGCCAACCTTTGGCAACGCGACGACGGAACGTGGCTCGCACGCTTCCGTGACGTATTGGCCAATCATGAGGACAATGCCCCTGAAGTCGGCAAGTACAATGCCGGCCAGAAGCTCGTCTTCTGGTCGATGTCGGTTCTGATTGTGATCCTCATCTCCAGCGGATTGGTGGCATGGGATCAATATTTCTTCCAATATACGACAATCGATCAGAAGCGCCTGGCCATACTTATCCACTCCATCGCCGCAGTGGTGATCATCGGCGTCTGGATCGTCCATTTCTACTCGGCCATCTGGGTGCGGGGTACCATTTCCGCCATGACCCGCGGACGGGTGACTGGCGGCTGGGCCTGGCGGCATCACCGCAAATGGCTGCGGGAACTCGTCACCAGATCTCGCAAGGAGACGGGACCGTCGGGGTCGAAGCCCGCCGAATAGAGCGGGCGCTGGCGGGATGACTTTTGCGCCCTAGATTTTGTGTTTGCGCATGATTGTGCGCGCCGGTCAGGCAACCACGTGGCCCGTGCGGTTCGTGAGGTTCGAATGCCAAGACAGATCATTCCGGCCGGGTTCGACCCCACCGCCATTGGCGAAGTCTCGGCTCCTCCTTTTGCCCGCCTTCCCGAGCCCGCGCTTCTGTTTTCTCGCCGCGCTGAGCGGTGGAACGCGCTGGCGGCGGGCCATGACCTGGGTCCCTATCTTCGCTTTCTTGCCGCTCTCGCCGATGTTCAGCACCGCATCCAGCAACGCTTGGCGGAGCCGGAGATGCCTGATGCCGCGGTGCGCGAGCGTGCGCGCAGCTTTGGAATGCCGCCGCTCGACCGCGGCAACCTCGCGCCCGACGCAGCCGCCGAGACGCTCGACCGCCTGATCGTCGCGGCGTCGGAGATCAGGAAGACGGTCGCCGCGGCCGATGCGTTGGACCGTTTGAAGCAAGCCACTCCGGCGATGCTTGGCGACATGGTGCGCAATGTACTTGCCGACGCGATTCCGATGCAGGCGCTCGCCGAGCATGTCTATGTCGCGGCCGCGCTACAGGTCCACTTCGCCCGTCTCGCCGCCCGCCTCGATGCCCGAGCACTGATGCCGGTGGGCGACGGCGCATGCCCCGCCTGCGGCAGCCCGCCGACATCCTCAATCGTCGTCGGCTGGCAGGGCGCCCACGGGGCGCGGTTCTGCGCCTGCTCGCTATGCGGCACGCTTTGGAACTACGTGCGCATCAAATGCACGCTGTGCGGCTCGACCAAGGGCATCGGCTACCAGGAGGTCGATAGCGGACCGGGCACGGTGAAGGCCGAGACCTGCGATTCCTGCGGCTGCTATGTGAAGATCCTTCACCAGCACAAGGATTCCGGCCTCGACCCGGTTGCCGACGACGTGGCCACGCTTGGGCTCGACATCCTCGTCCGCGAAGGTGGCTACCGCCGCGGATCCTTCAACCCTTTCCTGATCGGCTATTGAGGGCGCGATGACCAGTTTGCCCACAAGCCGCCTGCGCGATCTCCCGTCAGTCGATCGCGTGCTTAAGACCGCGCTCGCGGCCGCTGCGATCGAGCGTTTCGGGCAGCAGGCCTCGACGCGCGCCATCCGGGACGCTCTCGAAGAAGCGCGGGCAGCTTGCCGTGCTGGGGCTGCAGTGCCCGAGCCGAGCGACCTCGCCGCCGACGCACTCGTCCGCCTCAAGGCCGCGGAGTGCCCGTCGCTGCGCCCGGTTTTCAACCTGACTGGCACGGTGCTGCACACCAATCTCGGCCGCGCGCTCATCGCGGGCGAGGCTTTAGAGGCGGTGCGCACTGCCATGAGCGAAGCAGTGGCGCTCGAATTCAACATCGGCACCGGCAGACGCGGCGAGCGTGACGATCATCTGCGGACCCTCATATGCGAGCTCACCGGGGCCGAGGACGCGACCATTGTCAACAACAACGCTGCCGCGGTCCTTCTCGTCCTCAACACGTTTTCGCTTGGCCGCGAGGCCGTCGTGTCGCGTGGCGAGCTGATCGAGATCGGCGGCTCTTTCCGCATGCCGGACATCATGGCCCGCGCTGGCGCGAAACTCGTTGAGGTCGGCACGACCAACCGCACGCATCCCAGGGATTATTTATCGGCCATCGGTCCGGCGACCGGACTTGTTTTCAAGGTGCACACGTCCAACTACCGGATCGAAGGGTTCACGGCCGAGGTCTCGGCGCGCGATCTTTCGGCGATCGCCAAGGAGCGCGGTGTGCCGCTCATCCACGACCTGGGGTCCGGCACGCTCATCGATCTCACACGATATGGACTCATGCACGAGCCTACCGTGGGCGAAGCGATTGGGAACGGCGCCGATCTCGTTACTTTCTCGGGCGACAAGCTGCTCGGCGGGCCGCAGGCTGGTTTCATCGTCGGCCGGAAAGACCTTCTTGCCGAGGTCAACCGAAACCCGATGAAGAGAGCGCTTCGCGTCGACAAGCTCCGGCTCGCCGCACTGGAGGCGACGCTGAAGCTCTATCGCAACCCGGATCGCCTGGTTGAACGTTTGCCGACGCTGAGGCTGCTTGCACGCCCCGCTGCCGAAATTGCCGCACAGGCCCGGCGCCTCGCTCCCGTGCTTTCCAATGTTGTCGGCGATGAGTTTATAGTCGACGTGGTGGAGTGCCGCAGCCAGGTCGGATCAGGTGCAATGCCGCTCGACACCTTGCCGAGCGCCGGGCTTGCCACAAGCCACCAATCAGGAAGCGGTCAGGCCCTGGAAGCGCTCGCGGCAGGATTGCGGGCGCTGCCCATTCCCGTGATGGGGCGCATTGAAAAGCAGGCGCTCGTCCTCGATCTGCGCTGCCTCGAGGACGAGGCCGGCTTGGCGGCCAATCTTGCGAGCTTCTCTCCAGGAGGCGACGATGCGGTGGCTTGATCGTCTCGCGCACAAGCTGGCCCGGACATCCGTGGCTGACCAGTTAGCCGTCGCCATCGACGCTGCCAAGCGCAGCGACTACGCCACAGCGCTAGCCATCTGGGAGCCGCTGGCGCGGTCTGGATCGGCGCGCGCCCAAAACAATATCGGCGCCTGCTTTGCCGAGGGCCTCGGCGTCGAGCGTGATGCCAATCTCGCCTTCCGCTGGCTGGCGCTCGCTGCCGAAGCCGGCGATCCGGTCGGGCTGCGGAATCTCGCCTCGCTCTGTTTCCGCGGCGATGGCGTTGAACAGAATTACCGCCGTGCGGCCGAACTCTATCGGGCCGCGGCCGAACAAGGCGACGGACCGGCGCAGGACATGCTGAGCTGGATGTTGCTCGAGGGTGAGGTCATCGAGCCTGACATTGCCGAAGCGCGATGCTGGGCGCTGGCCGCCGCAAAGCAAGGGATCGCGTCGGCAATGACCCGTGTCGGCATGCTTTATCACAACGCACTCGGAGTGTCGCGCGATCCTGCCGAGGCGGTCCGCTGGTGGCGCAAGGCCGCGTTGCGTGGCGACGCGGACGGTCAGGCCCTGCTCGGCGCTGCCTGCCATCTCGGGGCTGGCGTTCCCGCCGACGCGGTCGAAGCTTATGTGTGGCTCCTGCGAGCGCAAGTAGGCGGTAGTGTTCTCGCAGGCCGGTACATGGACGCGGCGCGCGCTGCGCTCACCGTCGACGAAATCGCCAAGGCGGAACGCCACGCGACATCGCCGCTCGAGGAGCCTGCGCCATGATTGTCGGCACGGCGGGACATGTCGACCATGGCAAGACGGCGCTGGTGCAGGCGCTGACCGGCGTCGACACGGATCGGCTCCAGGAGGAGAAGGCGCGAGGCATGACGATCGATCTCGGCTTCGCCTATCTCGCGACGCCGAGCGGAAATGTCGTCGGCTTCATCGACGTTCCCGGCCACGAGCGCTTCGTGCACACGATGGTCGCAGGCGCAAGCGGCATCGATTTCGTGCTGCTGGTCGTGGCGGCTGACGACGGCGTCATGCCGCAGACGCGTGAACATCTGGCCATCGTCGATCTCATTGGCGTCAAACGTGGGCTGGTCGTACTTTCGAAGTGCGATCTGGCCGACCCGGCACGACGCGTTGCCGTTGCCGCCGACATCCGATCCACCCTCGTGGGCACTGTCCTGGAAGATGCTGGGGTCATCCCTGTATCGGCAGTCACCGGCGAAGGCATCGATGACCTCAAATGCCTGCTGTTCGAAGAGGCGTTGCGCTTTGCCGAACGCTCAGCCTCCGGCCGCTTTCGATTGGCGGTCGACCGCTGCTTTACCCTCCACGGCATCGGTACGGTCGTAACCGGCACCGTCCTTTCAGGCTCCGTCAGCCTTGGCGACAGCGTCGTGGTGAGCCCGTCGGGACTTGCCGCGCGCATTCGCTCGATCCACGCCCAGAACCGGGTCGCGGAACGCGGCCGCGCCGGGAGCCGTTGCGCACTCAATCTGGCCGGCGACGGGGTCAGCAAGGAAGCGATACGGCGCGGATGTGTGATCCTCGATCCCGCGCTTCACGCGCCGGCAGATAGGATCGATGCCGAGCTGCGTGTTCTGCCCGGCGAGCGAAGGCCGATCGGGCAATGGTTTCCGGTGCGGCTCCATCACGCCGCGACCGAGGTCGGGGCTCGGATCGTTCTTCTCGGCGATGAGCCTATAGCGCCAGGCGGCACGGCCAAGGTCCAGGTCGTTTTGGAAAGCCCGATCGCTGCCGTTGCCGGAGATGCCTACGTGATGCGCGACACCTCTGCGCAGCGAACCATAGGCGGCGGGCGCTTCATCGACCTTAGGGCGCCGAGCCGGAAACGCCGCTCACCGGAACGGCTGGCTAGACTCGAAGCGTTAGCCAACCCTGTTCCGGAAAAGGCCGTCGCCACGCTCCTTGACACACCGCCCCGCTATCTGGATCTGGGAGCCTTCGCCCGCGACCGCGCCCTCGGTGCCGATGAGGTCGCAACCCTGATCGACCGTCTCGGCCTTGTGACTATTTCCGCCAACGAAACGCAGTTTGTTGTCTCGTCGATGCATTGGACTCGGTTCAAACGCGACCTGAACACAATCCTGGAGACCTTTCACGCCGACAACCCGGATTTGCCGGGCATCGGCATGGAAAAGCTGCGCCTTCATCTCGATCCCTGTCTCCCTGCGCCCGCCTTCGCTGCAGCAATGCGAAGTCTCGTCCGTGTCGGCCAAATTGAGCTCGACGGCGCCTGGATACGGCTTCCGGGTCATGAAGTCCGTCTTGCCGCCAGGGAGGAAGCTCTGTGGCGGGAGATCGAGCCGTTGATGGCCGGCCCGGTGAGATTTCACCCCCCAAGAGTGCGCGACATCGCGGGCGAGCTTGGCAGGCCGGAAGCAGAAATCCGCAAGCTTCTGAAGCTTACCGGGCGCATCGGTATGGTGCACGAGGTTGCGCATGATCACTTCTTCCTTCGCTCGGCGCTGGCTGGGATCGTCGATATCGCCTGCGGTCTGGCGGCCGAGCATGACGGGCAGTTCAGCGCCGCACAATTTCGCGACAGTGCGGGCAGCGGGCGCAAGGTTGCCGTTCACATCCTCGAATTTCTCGACCGGCACGGCGTCACCCTGCGCCGCGGCGACCTGCGGCGCATCAACAAGCATCGGCTGGACCTGTTTCGACGCCAGGAGAACAATGGGCCACTGACAGAGGCCTCTGGAGGAGCATCGTCCCCGGTGGGGCGTCCGGACTTCAAATCCGGGAGGGGCCGCGAGTCGGTCCTTGGTGGGTTCGACTCCCACTCTCTTCCGCCACCCTCACAGAATTGGCCCTGAAAAGGATCGGATCTTTCCGAGGGAAGACACGATGCCAGCATCCTTTCTGCTTGAACTGATGACTGCGGCCGAGGCCGCCAAGGCTGCGGAGACGAGTTTCCGGCACGAGGCGGCAAGGCAGATAGCGGCGCTGGAGCAGGACCGCGCAATCGCCTTCAGGCGGCTCAACCTCATGCAGGTCATCGCCGACGCAATAGGTCCGGCGGAAAGCGAGGATGTAGCCGTGGCGAGCGCCTTCGCCGCTTTGCGTACTCGCCTCGGCTGGGATGCAGACAGCGAGGCGCGCATGGAGGTGATCTCGCATTTTGGCCCGGTCGCGCTGGCAATGTTTCGGGATTCAAGCGAAGGTCAATCCGCCAGCATTCACGCCGCGCTTGCGGATTTCGAGCATTGGTATTCTGAAACCCGAGGCTCCAGCTTCTGGGCCCTGTTTGACCAACAGATGCCCGACACGCCTATAGTCGATTTCTGAAAAAATCCATGAAACCACAAACTCCGACGCCGAGGCCGCCAAAAGGTTACGCTTTTGATTTTAAATGGAAAATAGACGCAAAAGTATTTTTGAGCGCTTAGCACCTATCGGTATCGGCCGGAACGAACTTCGGTTGTTCGGCCGAGCGGTAACGCTTCGGAGGTGTCGCCGAAAGTACCGTCGCCGCCGATGAATAAAACCCCGCTGGGCAGCGCCATTCGGCGGCACGCCGCGGATACCGACAATAAGAGGCATCGTTGCGGCTTGGGTTGCCCTGGCGATTGGCGGCGCGAGCACGAACCGGCGCGAGTCTCCCAGTGTCTTCGCTCAAGCGAGACGGCTTTGATGCCTCGCGCTTGATGCCGCCGTCGCCAGGACCCGAGCCCGACGATAGGCATCCGGGATCGACAGTGCCCACACGAACAACCCGAACGCATGTCGCCCGATGAACGATTGATCCGGGGTTGTCGTCATATAGCTGATCACCGAAAAGAACAGCACGAAGAACGCAAACGCTAGCCCGCGCCTCGGGTCGCGTACGGCAAAATGACCGGCCCCGGGGCAGAGGATCGCCATGGCGAGGACCAGGTAAGGATTGATTGGCTTGGCCATCGGCGACCTCAGGCGGCTTCGTGGACAGCAGTGGTGGCGCCGCCCGCGGCCAGCGCCTCGCTCAGGGACTGCGCCTCCGCGACTGCCTTGCTGACGAGATCGGCGGAAATCGTGGTGACTGCAAAGCGGATCTGCCGCAGCAATAGATGTGCTCCGCGCTCGCCCTGGGCGACCTGGCGAATCACCCGGGTACCGCGCGGCGAAATGATGGCTTCCTTAACGGCGGGATCGGATAAGAGGTTACGGAAGATCGCTATGGCGCGCTCAACCTGGCAGGCAGTGGCGCGACCATCGCCGCGCATCAACACTGATGCGTCCATCTGTGGTGGCGCCATCCATTCAGGCAAGTCATGGACAAGCGAATAATATTCAGCACCGGTCGGGCGGGCGAGCACGCCAATCGCTGGCCGGCTGCGTTCGCTGACTTCGCTGAGTGTCACCCGGAGCCAGAGCTGCGGCAGTCGACGTGTGACCATTGTGTCGGCAAGGAGTTCGATCCGCACCTGTCTGCCGTCCTCAAGGCGGCTGACAAGAATGGGAAAGTGATCGGGGGCGAAGCTGATCCGCGCATCGGGAAAAGACCTCGCCGCCTCGTCAAGAAGCCCCCTGCGTTTCGCGAGGGAGGCACGATGGTCGCTGATCGCGCGCTTGCCTATCCAGGCGCCAGCAGCCGCGATGAAAGCGGAAAGAGCGATGGTGGTGATCATCGAGATCGCCTTGATGAGGACGTGGCGGCGCAAGAGCGCGCCGCCACGTCTGACAGGTTCAGTAACCGCGCGGCTTTGGCCAGGGCATGGTGAACTGGTCGCCCCGACGCACGAACCGATAGCGCCGGAAATGGAACCAGAGCGATGCCACGATGTAGAAGCACATCATCGCGCTGAGCTGCGTGCCGTAGCCAAGGAACACAGCGAAGTACGCGGCAGCGCACAGCGTCAGCAGGACGATCGTCGGCAGTGGGTGGAGCGGGTGCACATAGCCGCGCTTGATCGTTTCGAGCGGCCATTTGCGCCGGAACATGACCATATTGAAGGTCATGAAGGTGTAGCCGAGCAGGCCCGACAGGATCGAGAATGTCACGACCTGGTCGAGTGGCGCGCCAAGCGCGAAGATGAGGGCAATGGGAACCAGGAAAACGATCGACCGATACGGCGTGCGGTAGACCGGGTGTACCGCGCCGAACCAGCTCGGCAGATAGCGGTCGCGGCCCATGGAGAACCAGGCGCGCGAGGCATCGTTGATACATCCGTTGGCCGATGCGAGCGTCGAAAACATCGTGCCGACGAAGAGCAGCACCATCAAGCCGGTGTTGCCCGTGACGCGCGCGGCGTCAAAGAGCGGCGTTCCGGCCTGGCCGAGATATTCCCAAGGCAAGAGGCCTGAACAGACATACCAGGTCATGGTCGCGGCAATCAGCAGCGTCATGATGCCGGCCATGGTACCGTAGGGAAGCGAACGCGCTGGCGACCGCACTTCTTCCGCGGCCTGGCAGGTGCCCTCGATGCCGAGATAATACCACAAGCCGAAGTGCAGCGCCGCGACGATGCCGATCCAGCCGTAGGGCAGCGGGGCTGTGGTGATCGCCGAAAAGTCCATCGGCACGGCAGAGGCCCCGAGTTGCACCGAGACGAACAGGGCAATGATCGCCAGGAAAGCAATGGCGGTGATGACCAGATTGAAGGTCAGTGTAGCCAAAACGCCGCGGAAATTGAGCCACGCCAGGAACATGATGGAAAGGATGATGAACGGCTTCTGGTTGAGGCCGGTATGGCCCATCATCCCCGCGACCGTGTCGAGCAGATAGCCGACGGTAATCGCGTTGGCCGCCTCGAGCATGGTGTAGGCCATGACCAGGAACAGGCCGACATTGAAGGCCATCAACGGTCCGACAATGTGCTTGGCTTGAGCGTACTGGCCGCCAGCCGCGGCAATGGTTGACGTCACTTCGGAGTCGATCATCGCCACGCATGTGTAGAGCAGGCCTGCCACCCAGCAGGCGGCAAGTCCGGCGATCATGCCGCCTTTGCCGACAGAGAAGTTCCAGCCCATATATTCCCCGACCAGCACGATCCCGACGCCGAGGGCCCAGATATGGGCGGGGCCGAGCACGCGCAGGAGCTGAAGTCGCTCGGTTGCGGGTGCGGTTGCAGTCACGTTTGCCATTTCCGTCCCCTCAGATCTGGTGGCGCTCGGCCGTCACCTCGATCTCGCCTTCGCGTGATGAGGTCAGCAGCTCGTTGTCGTAGGTGGTGTCTATGCGAATTAGGTTCATGAGCATCAGCGCACCGAACAGGGCTGACAGGGCCCAGGCCACGTATTCAAGGATGTTCCAGATATCCATGGTCGCCTCCCTATCGCCGCTTGGGATCGAAGCGTTCTTCGATCACTTCGCGGTATTCCCTGTCGGAAAGCCGCACGACTAGGACAAAATAGCCAACAACCAGCACCGCCATGACGATCAGCGGCAGCCAGTTGAAGCTGTAATCGAAGCGCGCGGTGATGATGTCGTTCGCGGCAGCCGGGTCGGCAATTCCAATCGCCGCCCATTGCTTGGCCTCGGTCGCATTCTGACCAAGCGCTTCCCAGGTCGGATTGGCGATGGGGTTAGGTGTTTTGGCGGCGCCGGCAAAGCCCAGGTAGAGGGGCAAATAGAGGGCGCCCACGGTCAGCACGAGTAGGGTAATGACGTCGAATACCTGACCGGCGAGGCCTTGCTTGGGAGGTTGATATGCCATTTTCTAGCTCCTTAGCCCCGACGCCTGCGCATCTCGTCGAGATGCTTGATGTCAAGGCCGTAGATGAAGTGCTTGTCCTCGACGTAGTGGCGCAGCATGGCGATTATGGCCGCGGTGTTAAAAACCAGCACCAATCCGCACGCGACCGACAGGATGATGCGCATGGCGGGGATCGAAATGAACGGCCACACGCTGAACAGCGCGAAAAGAAGTGTGCCCCACAGCACGACAACGAAGACCAGCAGGCCAGCGCGATCGCGGGCATGCATCCTATCGATGCGCTGGTTGAGGCTGAGTTCGTCGGTTCTACTGAGTGTTGCTTCCATTTGTTCTCCTCCAGACGGCCATTTTCGGCTTCGTTGCGCTTTTCGTGTGGGAAAATTAATTTCCCAACAGGAATATCAGGCAAAGTTAATTTCCTGTCAAGTGACGCGGTGCAGATAGTGGATGGCGTCGGTGAGGCAGAGATGCTCCTGAACAGACTGAACCTTGATATGGGTTTGCATTCACGCGCATGCGTTCGCGACACCGCAGACCAGGTCGCGGTGGAACGCATCTTTCGATCGCGGAGCGCGACCATAAGAAGCCTTGCCCCTCGCGTTGCCTCGGTGGGAATTGAAGCCGTCGTCACGATTGATAGTCGCTCGCTAGCCGACATCTCGGGCGAACTCGCGCCAAGTGCGTAACGCTTTCCGTCCGGAATAGCGTAAAACAAATAGCTGGAGCAGTTCAGCGATTATACCGAACGCTGAACAGCTCTAGATTAGTCTAGACTAAATCCGGTCGTCTTGCCGAAGCACTCCGCGCGCGATGCAATTCGGCTTCACCGGAGAGGAAAGGCGTTGCGGCTTTTCCGTCTGGAGTTGCTTGAGAATCAACTTCTGGACGACCAATTCTATCAAAACTGAGCTGCTCCAGGAATCAGTCGTAGATCGGGAATTGGCTGACCAAATCGTGCACTTCCTCGCGCACAGCCGCCTCGATTGCTGCGTTGCCGGCTTCGCCATTGGCAGACAACCCATCGATCACGCTCATCGTCAAGCGTCCGACCTGACGGAATTCTTCCGCGAGCAAGCCGCGTGTGGTGCAGGCCGGGCTGCCTAGGCGGATGCCCGACGTCACCATAGGGCCCTGCGGGTCGAACGGGATGCCGTTCTTGTTGCAGGTGATGTGGGCGCGACCGAGCGCGGCTTCAACAGACTTGCCAGTCAGTCGTTTGCGCCGCAAGTCGACCAACATCAAGTGCGTGTCGGTACCGCCCGAGACGATATCAACGCCCCCCTCGGCGAGGGCCTCGGAAAGGACCTTGGCATTGGCCACAACGTTTGCCGCATAGACCTTGAATTCGGGCGCCAGCGCCTCGCCGAAAGCGACGGCTTTTGCGGCGATTACGTGCATCAGCGGTCCCCCTTGGAGGCCGGGGAACACCGCCGAATTGATCTTTTTCCCGATCTCCTCGTCGTTGGACAGCACCATGCCGCCACGCGGGCCGCGCAGGGTCTTATGGGTGGTTGTGGTCACCACGTGGGCGTATTCGAGGGGGTTGGGGTGGACACCACCAGCAACTAGGCCGGCAAAATGCGCCATGTCCACGAACAGCTTGGCGCCGACCTCGTCGGCTATCGCGCGAAAGGCCTTGAAATCGATCATGCGCGGATAGGCGGAACCGCCGGCAAGGATCACCTTGGGCCGGTGCTTGCGTGCCAGATCGCGCACCTCATCGAGGTCGATGCGATGAGTATCAGGGCGAACCCCGTAGGAAACGACATTGAACCACTTGCCGGATTGGTTGACCGGCGCGCCGTGGGTGAGATGTCCGCCGGCGGCGAGGTTGAGACCCAGAAAGGTATCACCAGGCTGCATCAGCGCCATGAAAACCGATTGGTTGGCCTGGCTGCCAGAGTTTGGCTGGACGTTGGCGAAGGAGCAGCCAAACAGCGTCTTGGCGCGCTCGCGCGCCAGATCCTCGACCTCGTCCACGAATTGGCAGCCGCCATAGTACCGGCGGCCCGGATAGCCCTCTGCATATTTGTTGGTCAGCACCGAACCTTGTGCCTCGAGCACCGCCTTGGAAACGATGTTTTCGGAAGCGATCAGCTCGACCTCGTCACGCTGGCGTGTGAGTTCGCGCTTCATGGCGTCATCGACGGCACGATCCGTAATGGCCACGCCGGCGCGGAAGAACCGACCTGCGGAGCTGATGCCAGGCTTGGTCGAAATATTCATAAGGCTCCTCCCTTGCGACGCGACGCTTGCGTCAAGATCGCGGTCACCCAGTCCAGCCAAGACCGGCTGAAATGCAGTTGATCGAAAGCAAAAGCGCGTTGACCGCCCGCTTTGGTTTTGCGGTGGAGCCGTCCTGTGCGCGGACCTCGCGCAAGAGCTGCACCTGCAATCGGTGTATGCTGTCCATCTGCGGCCTAATGCGATCGAAGTGCCGCTTGAAAGTGGGGAAGCGCTGCGAGACTTTCAGGCCACCATTGACCTCGGCGATCATCTTTCGGGTCAGCAGATATTCGGTGGCGATCTTGCCGTAGATCCGTTCACCCACCTCGCGATCTTGGACCAGCCCGGCATAGAGCCGGCCGATTTCCATGTCGGTCTGGTAAATTCCCTTGTCGACCTCGTCGACGATGAGACGGAAGAAGCGCGAGCGCTCGAACATCTGCCTGAGCAGCTCCAGTCCGGCGTTGCCTCGAACATTGAGGAAGGAATTGAGCGCGCTGCCGATGCCGTACCAATTGGTCAGCAGATGCCGGTTCTGGCTCCAGGCGAAAACCCAAGGAATGGCACGCAGGTCGGAAATGTCGCGGGCCCCGAAGCGGCGTGCCGGACGCGATCCGATCTTGAGCAGCGACAGCTCCTCCACAGGACTGGCCTGATGGAAATAGTCGATAAAACCCGGCTCGTTGATAAGGCTGGAATAGGATGCCTGCGACATGCCGGTCAACGCCTCCAGAGCCTCATTGAACTCGGGAATGTCCCTCAGTTCGGGCTCGTTGGCCGACTTGACGCTGTGGGCGAAAACGCTCGCGGCGAAGATTTCGAGCTGGTAACGCCCCGTGCCGCGGTTGGCGAATTTCGACGACACCACCTCGCCCTGCTCCGTCACGCGCATCGCTCCGTCGACCGTGCAGGCGGGCTGGGCGGCGATCGCGCGGCCCGTCGGCGCACCGCCCCGGCTGACCGAACCGCCGCGGCCATGGAAGAAGCTGATCTTGATCTTCCGCTTCTGGCCCAGGGCGTGGATACGCCTTTGCGTCTTATTCAACTCCCAGTTCGAAGCGAGGAACCCGCCATCCTTGTTGGAGTCGGAATATCCCAGCATGACTTCCTGCCGGTTGGAGAAGTCGCGCAGCGAGCGGCGTACGATCGAGACCGCCAGCAGCCGATCTAAAATGTCGGGGGCGGCACGCAAGTCGGCAATGGTCTCGAAAAGGGGTACGACCCGCAGTCCGATTGTGCCGCTGCCGTCGAGCGCGGTGGCCATGCCGCTGTATTGGCCGAGCAAATAGACGGCAAGCAGGTCATCGCAAGAGCGTGTCATGCTCAATATGAAGGCGCCCACCGCACCGCCGTTCGGTCCAGACGCGGCCCCGCGAATGACATCGAACAGGTCAAGGAGCTCGCACGCCTCTGCCGAGAGCGCCCCCCGGTCGATCCCAAGCTGTTCGCCTGTGCTGAGTGCTGTCCGAATGCGCGTGCTCCATTGTGGCGTATCCGGCGTTGGCGCCTGATCCGTATCTGTAAGTCTGAAAAGTTCGGCCAGTACTCGATTGACGACCGTCGACTTCTGGCGAATATCCAATGCGACCGTGCGGAAGCCAAAAGTCTCGACCTGCTGGCGCAGGGGGCGGACGAAGCGTCGCGCGACGTGGTTGCCACCCAGTTTGGCCAGCACCGTCTCGAGGTGGCGCAGGTCGGCCTTGAGCAACTCCGAGCGGGCATACGGCTTGGCCGCGGTCTCACCGAGCATGGCCCGCAAGCGATCCAGCATCGCAGCCGCGAACTGTCGCAGCGGCTCTCCAGGATTGCGCGCCACAATCTCGCGAGCCGCACCGCTCCGATGCAGCGCCTGGCCCAGCGCCTTGGTGAAGTCCTCAGGGATGTCGACGACATTGGCGCTGACGCTAAGCACCGTAACCAATCGGCGAACCTGCTGGATGTACCAGCCGATAATCGCCTGGCGCGATTCCTTGAGCGCACAAGCGGTAGTGCTTGCGGTCACATTCGGATTGCCGTCACGGTCCCCGCCGATCCACGACGCATAGTGCATGAAGGATGGCACCTTGAGGTCGTAATCCGGGTAGTGACGGGCGAGCGCTTCCTCCACGGCATCATAGATCTTCGGAGTCGCCTCGAAGATCACCTCACGGAAGAAATGCAGGCCCCAGGCAATCTCACTTTCAACCGAGGGGCGTTCAAGCCGCAACTCACCCGACATCCACAGCAGCTCGATCTCGCTCCTGAGATCGTCGATCAATTGCTGATGCTCGCGTGGTGCCCAGCGCTGCTGCTCGAGCTCGGTGAGCTTGCGGTAGATGCGCCGGTGGATTTCGAGAACTGTGACTCGCTTTGCCTCGGTCGGGTGGGCGGTCATGGTTGGACCGACACTCAGCTTATCGAGGGTGGCTTGGATCTCCTCGGCCGGGTAGCCGGCGGTTTTTATTTCGCCTATGACATTGGCGAAGGAGCCAATCACCTCGTTTGAGCCGTCCATTTGCTCAAGCTCGCGGCGTGAACGCATTGCCAGCAATTCGTTAGCGATCGCGACGAGCTGGAACCATATCCCTGTCGCCTGCAGGGCAGGAATGCGCTGGGCGTCAGTGAGGGTGTCGAGGCTTGCACGCCCGGTCAGAACATCCCCCATCCCGGGTTCCCGTTCGCTGACGACGGTCGTCAGGAGCCTGAAAAGCAGGCTCCTGACGTCCTCGTGACAGCTGATTGGTCTGCTGTCGTTCAAAGCGGCACCCATTCTTCCAAGCGTTATCCCGAGCTTGCCGAATCAGGCGGATATCTCGGGATTCTCCATCTGGAAGCAGATAGACTTTCCGCCTTCTTGAAAACGCCCGGACGGGTAGATTTGCCATTCGTTCGGGTGGGTCGGAGCACCGACCGAATGATGATCCGCAAGGCCGACCTGGGGCTGTCGAACCAAGCATGAATCACGATCTTGCCAACATTGGTCCAGCGCGTTTTGGATCTGGACGCCATTTAACTGTTATGCAAAGATGTTGCCTCATAGGAAAAGAAGGCAAAGCATCTAAGACTGAGGTTCAGATCCCACTAACCGCTAGCTCAGCGCGTTTCACAAGGGGACCTCGGGGAGGGACTTGGACATGGATATACACAAGGTGTTTCCAGATCTCTTTGAAGGGCATGCGCCGATCACCCTCCAGAACGCCTTTCACGAAGCGCTCGAGGCGCTCGAGGAATGGGGCGAGAAAGACGAAGAGCCGCTCGTTCCGATCCACGGCATTGCCATACCGATCAGCAGCGTTTTCGCCAGAATGAGCGACTGCACCGATCTGATGCCGCTCAGAACACAAGGTGTTCTGGAAGCGATCATCGGCAAGGATCTGGTTCGCGCCTCAGGACGGATGCTTTACGCTGACGCAGCAAGGCTTGCGATGCCCCTGTTCGCTGCGCGGGTAGACCCTGGCGCCCTTCCCGCTTATCCTTGACGGGGACGAACGCACGCGACCGCAGCACCCCGGACTTTCTTGGAGAGAGTCTAGCCGTCACGTATTGCTTCAAAGCCGCCGAACACGGCGGGGACCGGGTAACCCCAGGCCGTGAAGGCTGTCCCGCATATAGGATTGCCAAGAACAGCGACGCAGGCCATGGCAAACCCTCACGGCGGGTTCAAACGCGCCCTCGATTTTTCTCGCCGGCGTAGAGCGCCACAGCCATCGCCCGGTTGCGGACGTCAAGTTTGTCGTAGAGGTTTCTGAGGTGGTATTTGACCGTATTCTCGGAAATTCCGGTGCGGGTCGCGATCTGCAGATTGGTCCAGCCGTCGGCCAGAACCGAAAGCAGCTCGCGCTCGCGTGTCGTCAGTCGCGACATCGGCGTGTCGTTGATTTTCGAGACGTCCAGGTAAGGGACGCAAATCCGGCCATTGGCGACCGCGACCAGGGTGTCGAAAAGGATCGCCGGGTCATCGAACTGATAGCAGAACCCTTGAACGCCAAGGCGCACGCACTGCTTGAGGATAGCAATGTCGTGATCGTTGGAAAAGATCACGAGGCGCGCATGCAGGCTGCGCCGCTGCATCTCCGTCATGACAGCGCCGGCGTCCATATCCGACAATTTCCACCCGAGCACGGCGAGGTCGAACTGAGGAGTCGAGGCTGACGCCGCCCGGAGAAAAGCCTCACCGGCCTGGACGCTGCCAACGAGATCGAAGCGGTCATCTCGCGAGATCATATCCCCAAGGGCAGCGACCACGAGCGGATTGCGCTCTCCGATCAAGATCCTGAATCTGCTCTTTTCGGGCATTGACTCCACCTAAGTCCCGACACATTGGCGCTGATCTTAGACTCGGCGGCATTCATGCGCGTTCCCGGCCTTCGGCTCTTGCGCCTTCTCCCTTGCAGTCCCCTATGCTGGCCGACCGCTTTTCCTGCTTCGACCACCCTTCGGCATTGATCCCCGCTCGACGCGATCCGCCATGATTGCTATTCATAGCATGAATTTAATTTTCCTTCTAGTACAATCGATCAGATCGACACACGGGTTGGATTGGGCCTCCGCGAAGCGTGGGCCTTGCGCGCGCTCTGGCCGGCGCGGCTTCATGTTGCTGGACGGCGTGGAATGCGACGAAATGCTACTGCATCAACAATATCTGCAGGTCCGCGACATTGGTGCCGGTAGCGCCCGTCATCAACAAATCTCCAGACGTTGCCAACGCGGCATAGGAATCATTGTTGGCCAGCAGGACAGCGGGCTCCGGACCGAAATTGCGCATTCGGAACGTGGACCCTGCGTCGACGATAGCCCCGGCCGCGTCGGTGGGACCATCCCGGCCATCGGTACCGCCGCTCAGAAACACCCAGTCGCGGCGGATCGCTTTCTCTTCATTGGCCAGCGCGAACCGCAGCGCCAGTTCCTGATTGCGTCCTCCCTTGCCCGTGCCTGAGACCTCGACGGTTGTCTCGCCGCCGGCGACCACCGCCACCGGTCCTGCATGGCAGGCATGTTGGAGCGCGATACCGTGAAGCGTGCCAGCAGCGTCACGGACATTGCCGGACAACCAGTCGGTGGCCTTGACGACACGAATGCCGCGTTGCCGGGCTTTTGCCATCACGCTTTCAACACTAATGCGGTTGGAACCGACGACCACATTCTCGATGCGGTAGGACATCGCTTCTGAAAAGCGCTCGTCCGGCGAAAGAAGAGCGTCCCTGAAAGACGAGTCGACCCGATACTTCGAAAGCACGCTCTGCGCATGGGAAACGGAAGCGTAGAGCGGAGCTGTAGGGCCGCTAGCCACAAGGCGAACGTCATCGTCGGGCACATCCGAGACAATGAGCGACAGTATGTCGGCCCTCAATGCCAATTGCGCCAAGCGTCCACCCTTCAGGCGCGAAAAATGCTGCCTGACAGTGTTGATTTCCCGAATGTCGGCGCCCGAACGGATGAGGGTGTCGTTGAGCGAAATCTTGTCAGCCAGCGACAGCCCGGCCGAGGGAGCGCACAACAGCGCCGAGCCGCCACCGCTGACGAGAACGAGAAGAAGGTCGCCAGACTCCGCCGATCGGGCGAGGTTCTCGACGGCGCGGCCCGCATCGAGGCTGCCCTGATCCGGCAGGGGGTGGCCGGCCGTGATGACCGCCACGCCATCGATCACCACGGCATTTTCGGCATTGGTGACAGCTACGGCCTTGTGCAGCTTGCCGCCAATCAGCGGCAATGCCGCGCAAGTCATCGCGCAAGCCGCCTTGCCGAAGGCGATAACGATGACGCGCGTGGCCTTTTCAAGCCGCTCAGCGTGCCGTTCCAGCGCAGCGACAACCGCAGGGCCCGGCTCAGCCGCTGCGACGCCCATCCGAAACAGGTCGATCGCCTGTTTGCGGAGGTCCATAAATGCCGGCGCAGGGCCGGGCAGCACCATCACACCACCCGATCCGGAGCGGGTTTGCCGTCGAAGAAAGCGATGAGATTGTCCAGGGCCTTCATGCCCATCGCCTCTCGTGTCTCCGCGGTCGCGCTGCCGAGATGGGGAAGGAGAACCACGTTCTCCCTCTCAACCAGGCCTCGGGGCACCGCCGGTTCTTCCGCATAGACGTCGAGTCCGGCGCCGGCGATCATTTCCTTGTCGAGCGCGCGGACGAGGGCGGTCTCGTCGACTATATCTCCACGCGCCGTATTTATGAGGAAAGCGCTCGGCTTCATGATTGAGAGCCTTGCTTCGTCAATCAGATGCTTGTTTTCGGCTCCGCCGGGACAATGCAGCGAGACGAAGTCGGACTCACCGAGCACCGCCTCGATGGAAGGAAGTTGCCGGGCAGACATTGATCGGGTCTCGTCGTCGTCAACCTTGGAACGGTTGTAGAAGACGACATCCATGCCAAAGCCGAAATGCGCTCGACGTGCCATGGCCTTGCCGATGCGTCCCATGCCAATGATCCCGAGCTTCTTGCCTGAGACCTTCGTGCCGATGAGATGCGTTGGACACCATCCCTTCCAGCCGCCGGCGCGCAGTTGCCGCTCGCCCTCACCGGCGCGGCGTGCGACGGACAGGAGCAGGCTCATCGCGATGTCCGCCGTGCAGTCCGTCAGCACTCCCGGTGTATTCGTCACCGCGATGCCGCGTTCGCGGGCAGCCGCCACATCTATGTGGCTGAAACCGACCCCGAAATTGGCGAGCAGTCTAGTGCGACAGCGGTCAGACGGAAACACCGAGGCAGGCAGTCGATCACTGACCGTCGGAAGGATTGCGTCATAGGTCTGGAACGCCGTTGCGAGTTCCGCTGCCGTCAGTGGCACATCATCTTCATTCAGCACGGCGTCAAACCGTTCTACCAGGATCCTCTCCACCTTGGCCGGCCAGCGGCGGGTTACGATCACACGCGACTTCATTCATAACCTCTCAACTTGCGCAATCGCACGGCGAACCGCCGGACGAGTCCGGCAGTTCGCGATGCTGCCAGCGATTTCGACGCACCACCTCGGCCGGGCCAGGCGCGGGCTTAAGCCGCCTTCAGCCTCTGTTTCAGGACATCGGCGACCGTTGCACCGAACGCTGCCGGGGTCGGCACGATGACGACGCCGGCGTCCTTGAGGATCTCGACCTTTTCCTGCGCCGACTCGCCGAAGGCCGAGATGATGGCGCCGGCATGGCCCATGCGGCGGCCCTTCGGCGCCGAAAGGCCGGCGATGTAGGCGATCAGCGGCTTCCTCATATTGTCGCGCGCCCAGATCGCGGCTT
>NZ_SRUU01000052.1 GCF_004791585.1 Mesorhizobium sp. M1C.F.Ca.ET.210.01.1.1 | reverse complement strand
TGTTCAGGTTGATGGTTCTTTGGTGGGAAGGGACCGAGCCATGCCACGGCCTGTCCGCAAGGACGACCAGGATCCTCTCGGCCTCCTTCCCACTTCAACCATACAACGGAACCAACACACAGGATCCCCGGGTCTGCGCCGCGTCGCTTCGCTCCTTGCTGCGCCCGTGGATGACGAACGCGGAGGCGAGCCAAATTTGACCATGTGGACAAAAGTCAGGCGCCGTTCCATAGTCTTGGCGTCCGATATTTTTTGAACGGCCGGCTCGACACGGCCGTCGAACAGAGGGGAACTTCAATGAAGAACGATGATAGCAAAATGCAGCGCGCCGGCCTGTCGCGGCGCAACGTGCTGGAACTCGGCGCGCTGGGCCTTGCGGCCGCCGTGCTGCCCAATGCCGCCTTCGCCAAGGACAAGAAGCTGAAGGTGGCGGCGATTTTCGCCACGCCGATCGAGGAGCCATGGGACAACCAGATCCATGTCGCCCTGCAGAAGGCCCAGAAGGAGCTGGGCATCGAATACAAATGGTCGGAAAAGGTGCAGACCGCCGACTTCAGCCGCGTCATGCGCGAATATGCGCAGGGCGGCTACCAGCTGGTGCTGGGCGATGCCTTCGCCGCCGAGCGCGAATCGCGGCGCACGGCAAAACAGTTTCCGAAGACAGCCTGGCTGTTCGGCTCCGGCGCCGGGCCGGCCGAACCCAATTTCGGCGTCTTCGACAACTGGATCCACGAGCCGGCCTATCTCTCCGGCATGATCGCCGGCAAGATGTCGAAGTCGGGTACGGTCGGCGCGGTCGCGGCGATGGGCATTCCGGAAGTGAACCGTCTGGTCAACGCCTTCTTTGCCGGCGCCAAGGAGGTCAACCCGAACATCAAGAAGAAGGTCGCCTTCATCGGCTCCTTCTTCGATCCGCCGAAGGCCAAGGAAGCGGCCGTGGCGCAGATCGATGCCGGCGTCGACGTCATCTATGCCGAGCGCTTCGGCGTCATCGAGGCGGCGGTGGAGAAGAAGATTCTTGCCATCTCCAACATGTCGGACCAGTCGAGCCTCGGCCCCGACACGGTCATCACCGGCCCGGTGTGGGACATGTATCCGACGGTCGAGCAGGCGATCAAGCTGGTCAAGGCCGGCGTCTTCACGGCGCAGGACTATGGCGACTTCTCGCGCATGGCCAAGGGCGGCTCCTATCTCGCGCCCTACCACAAGTTCGACAAGACGCTGCCGGCAGAGGTCAAGGACCTGGTCGAGAAGAAGAAGGCCGAGATCCTCGAAGGCAATTTCCGCGTCGACGTCGACGAGAACACGCCGGTTTCGGATTGAAGTTTTATTGGGGGCTGGCGCGAGGCGCCCCCCTCTGTCCTGCCGGACATCTCCCCCTCAAGGGGGGAGATTGGCAGCTTTGCCGACTTCGCGTTTGCTTCGAGGTTGGCGATTGGCGAAAGTCGAGGTGACATCCGATCTCCCCCTTGAGGGGGAGATGGCCGGCAGGCCAGAGGGGGGTATAGCACTGCCCTTTGCGGTTAGCCGGATCGTAAGTGAGGGAGTACCCTTGTCCGCCCCACTCATCGAAATGCGCGGCATCACCAAGAGCTTCGGCGCCGTCAAGGCGAACGAGGCTGTCGATCTCAGCGTCGCGCCCGGCGAAATCCTCGGCCTGCTCGGCGAGAACGGCGCCGGCAAGACGACGCTGATGAACGTGCTGTTCGGCGCCTATGCGCCGGATGCCGGCGAGATCCTGGTCGAGGGCAGGCCGGTCGCCATCCACAATTCAGCCGATGCGCTGGCCGCCGGCATCGGCATGGTGCACCAGCATTTTCACCTCGCGCCGCGGCTGACCGTGCTGGAAAACCTTCTGATCGGCATTGCCGGCAAATCCGGCCGCATCGACCGCGCCGGCGGGCTGGCGCGGCTGAAGGAGATCGGCCGCCAGCATGGCTTGGGCCTCGATCCCGACCTGCCGGTCTCGGTGCTGTCGGTCGGCGAGCAGCAGCGGCTGGAAATCATCAAGGCGCTGTTCCGCGGCGCGAAGCTCCTGATCCTCGACGAGCCGACCGCGGTGCTGGCGCCGAGCGAGGTCGATGGCCTGTTCGCCGCCCTGCGCTCGATGGCGGGCCAGGGGCTCGGCATCATCTTCATCTCGCACAAGCTCAACGAGGTCAGGGCGCTCACCCATCGTTGCGTTGTGCTGCGGCACGGCAAGGTCGCCGGCCGCGTCGATCATCCGGCCAGCACCACATCGGCCGAAATGGCGAAACTGATGTGCGGCCACGAAATCGTGCCGCCGACCAGGGAGGCCTCGACGCCCGGCGCCGCCGTGCTGACGCTCGACGGCATTTCCACTTCCGGCCATGCCGGCACGCCGCTGCGCGACGTCTCGCTCTTCGTCCGCGCCGGCCAGATCCTCGGCATCGCCGGCGTTTCCGGCAACGGCCAGCGGGCGCTCGCCGACGTCATCTCCGGCATGCTGCCGCCTCAGGCCGGAACGATGGCGATAGCCGGCAAAACGGTCGCGCAATTCTCGCCGCGCGAGCTGCAGGCGCTCGGCCTCGGCCGCATCCCGGAGGACCGGATGACGACCGGGCTGGTCACCAACTTGCCTTTAGCCGATTCCATGGTGCTTCCGCGCATCGGCACCGAAGCCTTCAGCCGCAAGGGCCTGCTCGATCCCGCCGCGATCCGCGCCTTCGCTGAGGCG
This sequence comes from Mesorhizobium sp. M1C.F.Ca.ET.210.01.1.1, assembly GCF_004791585.1. Taxonomy (GTDB): domain Bacteria; phylum Pseudomonadota; class Alphaproteobacteria; order Rhizobiales; family Rhizobiaceae; genus Mesorhizobium. Next base: position 23,050 of record NZ_SRUU01000052.1, on the reverse strand, counting down.
CAGATCAAGGCTTACGACATACGCTGTCCAGGGCCGATGGTGCGCGCCGGCGCGCTTTCCGGCGGCAATCTGCAGAAGGCGCTTTTGGCGCGCGAGCTCGCTTTCGATCCGAAGGTGCTGATCGTGTCGCAGCCGACGCGCGGGCTCGACATCGGCGCGGCGCGTTTCATCCACGAAAAATTCCTCGCCATGCGCGCCAAGGGCTGCGGCATCATCGTCATCGGCGAGGATCTCGAGGAATTGCTGATGCTCTGCGACCGCATCGCGGTGATGTATGAGGGCCGTATCGCCGGCACGCTTTCGAGCGCGGACGCCTCCGTCGCGAGGCTCGGCCTGATGATGACCGGCGCGGAGGGGCACGCCTGATGTTTCGCCTGGAAGCCCGCACGTCGACGCCCGCCTGGTTCAATCTCGCGCTGCCGCTCATCGCGATCGCCGTGACGCTGGTGCTGTGCAGCGGCCTGATCGCGATGGCCGGCGCCGGCGTGATCGAGGCCTATGGCGTGATGCTGTCGGCCTCGCTCGGCGACAGCTACGCCATCACCGAGACGCTGGTGCGCGCCGCGCCGATGATCTTCACCGGCCTCGCCGTAGCGATCGCCTTCCGGGCGAAATTCTGGAACATCGGCGCCGAGGGCCAATTGCTGGCCGGCGCGGTGGCGAGCTGTGCCGTCGGCGCGATCCCGATGCCGGGCACCCTCGCGATGCTCCTGATGGCGCTGGCGGGTGCGGCGGCCGGCGCCATCGTGGCGCTGGTGCCGGTGATGCTGCGCGTCAAATTCAAGGTCGACGACGTGGTCAGCTCGCTGCTGCTCAACTCGGTCATCTATTATGCGCTGATGGCGCTGATCGAGGGGCCGTGGAAGGACAGTTTCAGCGGCTATCCGATCTCGCCGCCGATCGAGGATTCGGCCAATTTCCCGGTGCTGATCGAAGGCACAAGGCTGCATCTCGGCGTCATCGTGGCGCTGATCGTAGCACCTCTTTGCTGGTTCCTGATCGCGCGCACCACGCTCGGATTCCGCATCCGCGTCACCGGGGAGAATGCCGAAGCCGCGCGCTATGGCGGCATCAACGTGCAGCGCGTGCTCATCTCCACCGCGCTGCTCTCCGGCGCGCTGGCCGGGCTCGCCGGCGTCGGCGAGGTGGGCGGCGTGCACTTCCAGGTGATGAGCGACATCTCGCCGGGCTATGGCTATTCCGGCATCGTCGTCGCAATGCTCGCCCGGCTCAACCCGCTCGGCGTGGTGCCGGCGGCGATCTTCCTCGCCGCCGTCATGACCGGGGCCGAGGCGATGTCGCGCGCGACCGGCGTGCCGGCTTTCCTCAGCGACGTCATCCAGGGCACGGCGCTGCTTGCCATGCTGGTGGCGCTGCTCTTCACCGCCTATCGCGTCCGCCGCGTGGGAGCGACGACATGAGCGCGGTGTTCGAGCAGATCTTCCAGGTCGGCTTCCTCGCGGCCATCATCCGCATCGCCACGCCTTTAGCCTTCGCCACGCTGGGCGAAATGTTTTCCGAGCGCGCCGGTGTGCTCAATCTCGGCATCGAAGGCATCATGCTGTTGTCGGCGATGGCCGGCTTTACCGCCGCCAGCCTCAGCGGCAGCCTGTGGCTGGGCGTGCTGGTGGCCGTGCTTGTCGGCGCGCTGATGGGTGCCCTGCATGCGCTGTTCACGGTGGCGCTGGGTCTGAGCCAGCATGTCTGCGGCATCGGCGTGACTTTGTTCTCATCCGGCCTTGCCTATTTCCTCTACAGGCTGATCTTCGGCCAGCAGTCCGTGCCGCCGAGCATCGACGGCTTCAAGCCCGCGCCGATCCCGCTGTTTTCGGATATCCCGATCCTCGGTCCGGCGGTGTTCAACCAGTTCACCCTGGTCTATCTCGCCATCATCGCCATACCGCTTGCTGCCTTCGTTCTCTACCGCACGCCATGGGGGCTTTCGGTGCGCATGGTCGGCGAGAACCCGCGTGCCGCCGATTCGGCCGGCGTCAGCGTCATTGCCACACGTTTCCAGGCGGTGATCCTCGGCGGCGCGCTGATGGGCCTTGCCGGCGCCTTCCTCACCATGGCGCAGTTCAACGCCTTCACCTTCGGCGTGGTGTCCGGGCGCGGCTGGGTGGCGATCGCGCTCGTCGTGTTCGGCCGCTGGGATCCGTGGCGGTCGGCGGGAGCGGCGCTGCTCTTTGCCTTTGTCGATGCGCTACAGCTCAGGATGCAGGCGAGCGGGCTCGGGCACATTCCTTACGAAGCGTTCCTGATGCTGCCCTTCATCTTCACCATCGTCGCCATGGCCTTCATGTCGCGCAACGCGGTCGCACCATCGGCGCTGCTGAAGCCGTTTCGAAGGGAAGAGCGTTAGAGTACTTGGCGCTTTTCCTCTCCCTCCGGAGGGGGGAGAGGTGGCGCTGCGAAGCAGCGACGGAGTGGGGGAACCACCTCGCAACCGTCGCCAACGGATATTGAATGGGGACCAAGGCGCAGGAAACTCCCTGCACCGCGCTGAAGGTCGACCCCCACTCCGTCGAGCTTCGCTCGACACCTCTCCCCCGATCGACGGGGGAGAGGAAAGGTGTGAGCTCGCCGACCTTGGCGCCCTTTCCTCTCCCTCCGGAGGGGGGAGAGGTGGCGCTGCGAAGCAGCGACGGAGTGGGGGAACCACCTCGCAACTGTCGCCAACGGATATTGAATGGGGACCAACGCGCAGGAATCTTGCTGCACCGCGCCGAGGATCGACCCCCACTCCGTCGAGCTTCGCTCGACACCTCTCCCCCGATCGACGGGGGAGAGGAAGGGCGCCAAGCCTCAAATCGCCGTAAAGGCATTATCCACGAAGAGATGCGCGCCGTTGACGAAGCTCGATTCGTCGCTGGCCAGGAACAGCGCGGCCTTCGCCACTTCCTCCGGCTCGCCGATGCGGCCCTGCTGCGCGGCCATGGCAGCATCCGAGACGTCGACGCCGAGCTTGCCGAGGTCGGCGACCTCGCGCAGGCCGTGCGGAGTGCGGATGAAGCCTGGGCAGACGGCGTTGCAGCGGATGTTGCGGTCGCGGAATTCGACCGCGATGGCGCGTGCGAACATGTGGCAGGCGCCTTTGGTGGTGTCGTAGAGCACTTCGTTCGGCGTTGCCGCCACCGCCGAGATCGACGAGGTGCAGACGATCGAGCCGCCGCCGGCGGCGATCATGCCGGGCAGCACCGCGCGCGTCATCAGGAACATCGAGCGCACATTGACGGCATGCAGCCAGTCCCATTCCTGCAAGCTCGTCTCCAGGAAGGGTTTGATGACGATGGTGCCGGCGTGGTTGAACAGCACGGTGACCGGTCCGAACTTTTCCGCCGCCGCCTTCGCCGCCGCTTCGACCTGCGCCTCGTCGGAAACATCGGCCACGAAATGCTCAGCAATATGGCCGCGCGCGCGGATCGCCGCTGCGGTCTTGCCGGCCGCTTCGCCATTGCGGTCGATGATCGCCACCTTGGCGCCTTCGGCGGCAAACAGCTCGGAAGCCGCCCCGCCCATGCCCGTCGCGCCGCCCGAGATGATGGCGACCTTGCCCGCCAGCCTTCCACCCATGTCTTTCTCCGTCACTTTCCGAGAGTCTTCGTTCGCTCGGAGCCGATGCTATCCCTGAGGCTCTGGATGGCCAAGCTCTGTCGAACGAAGGGCTTTTGGTTTCGAAAGCCCGCTTCGACTGGTGATCGCAGCTCAGCCCTGATCTGTATACTTTGACCACCCGACTTCCTTCCCTTGGGAGGGTAAGAAAAACCATTGACCTCCAGATTCTGAGAATGCCGTTCCAAAAACGCCGCGAAAATAGCAATCGACAAAGTCTACTAACTTTATAGATTAACGGCCGAGACGGAGGCTCGACCATGTCCTACATCCAGAACGCGCAGCGCAAGGGCCAGAGGCTGACCGCCGACCAGAGCTGGAGGCCCGCCTACGGCGGCACTTTCGCCTATCTCGTCTTCGCGCTGGCATTCGTGTTCACCGGCGCCGTGGTGCTGGGTCTCATTCCCTGACCGCATATCGGGAGACCGCATCGGGGCCTGAGCCCCGCTGTCTGAAAATCTGAGTTGAGTAGCCGGAGCAGATGACTGGCCGCGCGCCAGGGCGCTGTCGCGCGCCTTGTTCGCGGGTTTTCGAAGAGCGGGGCAACCCAACGTGATGGAGGAGATGGCAATGCCGATCGAGTTCACGCATGTTCCCGGCAAACCTGCCAATGGCGGCTTCTTCTACGATTTCGCCGAGACCGCGACCAAGCTGTCGCTGATCGAGGATGCCGGTTTCCGCAAGCTGGTGGTCGACGACCCGGCCGGCCTGCTCACCAACATGGACATCGCCGCCCAGACGCTCGACCGCACGGCGTCACTGGAAGTGGTGCTGACGCACTGGGCCGGCGTGATCGAGCCGACGGTGGCGGCAAGGCAGCTTGCGGCGCTCGACGCCAGGAGCGGCGGCCGCCTGTCGCTCAGGATGCTGGGCGAGCCGCTGGAAGACAGCGACGCCGAGGCGCGGCCCGTCGGCCACAGCGTGGTGTGGCAGCGCATCGACGAATATCTGGTGCTGCTGAAGCGCCTTTGGTCGAACGACAGGCCCTTCGATCACGAAGGCGCCTTCTACAGCGTGCGTGGCGGCTATGTGCCGCGCAAGGGCCCGCATGGTGCCGATCTGACCATCCGTCTCGGCGGACAGTCCGGGACGGCGCTGAAGGTCGCTGGGCGGCACGCCGATGTCTTCGAACTGACTGCCGGCTCGCCGGACGAAGTCGCACAACTGATGCAGCGCGTGCGCGGCGCCGCCGCCGAACATGGTCGCGCCGGCAAGCTGCGCTTCGCGCTTCCCATCCGCATTCGCCCGGAGGGCTGGTCCGGTGCCTCCGATCACAAGGCCGTCGAGGTCGCCGGGCCGCCGGCGCGGCTTGCGCTCTCCTTGTTGCCCTATGCCGCGCTCGGCGTCGAGGAATTCATGATCGGCGGCATCGACCGTCCCGGCGAGATCGCCCGGAACGGCCGCGAGACGGTCACGCTGATCGCGAATTCGCTGGCGCGGCGCGCGGCCGACGCGCCGCAGCCAGGGACTTTCGCGGCGCGCCCGTTCACCGAGGCGCACCTGCGCTGAGATTGCAAATCGAGGCGAGACCGGCCGTTGCGGCCGCCGGTCTCATTGAGGATCGACGGCCGACGGCTGCGGGACATATTCGACGCCGTCCATCACATAGTCCGCGAACAGGAAATCGCGGATGCCGGCGATCCGGCCGTTCTCCCAATCGATGAGGATGAAGTAGCGCGGCGGCCCGTCCGGGCGGTTCGGACTGGTGACCAGGATGGCGGGACGGCCTTCGACGATAGCGGTCATGAAATGCCAATGCGTCTCGTCGGCATAGCGGCCAAAATAGTTGCCGACATATTCCTTGCCCTCGGCGCGAAGCCGATTGACCAGCTCCAGCTTCACGTCGTCGGCAAGAAGGCCGCGCAGGGCGTCGAAATCCCGGGCATTGAAGGCCGCGACATAGTCGCCGAGGCGCCGCATGTCCTGCTGGTTCAGCGTCGGCCGGGCCGCCGCCGCCCGAGGTGCTGCCGCCAGCTTGCGCAGGTTCTCGCGGCCCCGCTGCAGCGCGCCCTTGATCGCCGTCTCGGTGGTTTCGAGTATCTCGCCGATTTCCTCCAGGCTGTGGCCGAGCACATCCTTCAGCACGACCGTGCATCGCTGCGCCGGCGGCAACTGCATCAGCTCGGCCAGGCTCGCCTCGGCGGCGATCCGCGCATCGAGGCCGGGGTCTACGACGGCGATGCTATCGAGCTCGACGTCGCTCTCATGTGCCCTGGAGCGGCTCCGCTTGCGCAGGAAATCGAGCGCTGAATTATGCGTGATACGGAACAGCCAGGGTTCGGTCTTGTCGGGCATGTCGCCATTCCTGATCGCCACGAAACCTTTGGCCAAGGCCTCTTGGACGATGTCCTCGCCATCGATGACCGATCCCACCATGCGCGAAGCGTAGCGGTGCAGCCTGGCTCTCAGGCCTGCGGCCTCGCGCTCGAAGGCGCGAAGCTTGGCTTCGGTCGTTGCAACAGGATGATCCTGCGAACCGGTCACTTCGCCTCCTGGCTCTCGATCCCACCAGCGCGGGAGTAGGTGGTTTGGCCCGTCACGCTCTCGCCGGCTCCCAGCTCGAGAATCGTTTTCATATACTCGGCGAAGCGCGGATCGTTCCGGAAGGCGGCTATGTCTTCGGCCGAGCGCCATTGCGAGATGTTGACCACCTTGCTGCCGTCGCCGCCGACAACCACGGATGACGAGAGCGAGCCCGGCTCCCTGCTGAAGAAGTTCCGCGTCCCTTCGGCAAGCACCTTTGCAAGGTCCTGCTGCTTGCCGGGCTTGGCGGTGAAGACGTTGATCAAGGTCACTGCGGTCGACATGGCTTGGCTCCGTTTGTCCCGGCGGAGGCCGTCGTGGCTTCCGCGATCGTCACAGCCGTCAAGACGAACGCGATGCCGGGAACGGAACGGCGCGTGGCGAAAAATTCTTCAGCTCACCCCGCTCGCGAGCCTCGACAGCGCGGTGACGACGGCCTCGGAGTCCGCCAGCGCGCCGAAGACGCCGTCCTCGACGGTCACCATGTGGAGCGCGGCCTCGTGCGCCTTTCGGTCGCCGCTGGCGCAGGCGTCCGCGATCGTCAGGCACTGGAAATTGCGGTCGCAGGCCTCGCGCAAGGTGGTGTGCACGCAGACATCGGTGGTGCAGCCGGTGAAGAGGAGATGGGTAATGCCCCTCGCCCTGAGCACCAACTCCAGATCGGTATAGGTGAAGGCGCCGTTGCAGGTCTTGTCGACGACGATGTCCTGCGGCGCCACCTCAATGTCGGCGACGATCTGGAAGCCGGGGCTGGAGCGCAGCAGGATGTCGGTGCCATCCAGCCCCGCCCGCTTGCGGCGCCATTTCTCGTAAGGCGCCATGTCGGCCATGTCGGCGCGGTAGCCTTGCCTGGTGTGGACGATGGTGAGACCAGCGGCACGGGCGGCCGCAATCAGCCGGTTCACCGCGGGCAGGATCGCCCTCAGCGGCGCGGGGTCATAGCCCTTCCTGGCGAAATATCCCGTCGGCGACAGGAAATCCTCCTGCAGGTCGATGACGAGCAACGCGGTGTTTTGCGGCACCAGCCGGCCGTCATAGGGGAAGTCGAAGGGTGTCGCCTTGATCATCGCTCGCCGGTCCCGATTTGCCGACCGGCATCGTGGCTCAGCGATGGCATCGCAGTCCAGACCCCGGAGCGCCCGACGCCCCGCGGCATTGCGATTTGTTGATCAATCAATTCACCTTTATAGTTGACTAGTAAGGTCATGTTTTCTAGTCAACCAGCGTTGGCCGCCTCGCGACAGGCCGAGGCGGCGACCGCTTGGAGACACATGTTGGCCACAGCAGCTACCCAGACAGCCTTTCATGTCGACGCGGTGCGCTTTGCCGGCGAGCGCACGATGCTCGGGCCGCTGAAGCAAGGCCGGCTGCTGCGGCGCGGCACTCCGAACGAGATCAAGCGGGGCGAGGTTCTCAGGTACTTTTTCGGTGTCGAGATGGGCGTGCTCGAGCGTCCCGTCACCGGCCAGCCCCATCGGCTACCTGCAATGATGAAGCGAGGAGGAGCCTTGACCCGGAACAGTTTGCTCGCGGCGGTCGCCGTGTCCGCCATTCTTTCGGCGAGCCCCATTCCTTCAGCTGGCATTGCGCTGGCGCAGGAGCAGTCGGCAACGCCGGCGCCTGCCACGCAGGTGCCCCTCGAACTACCCAAGGCACCGCCGGCAGCCGCGCCGGCACCACATGCCCCGGCCGCTGCGGCGCAGGCCCCCGCGACCTGGGCGCCAAGCCCTGCCGCGCCGACCGAACCGCGCGTTCAGCCGGCTCCTAACACCGCCGGGGGCGAGGAGCCTTCCGCCATTGCGCTGACTCTGCCACATGACCTGTCACCCTGGGGCATGTTCATGAACGCCGACATCGTGGTGAAGGCGGTGATGGTCGGACTCGCCTTCGCCTCGCTTGTCACCTGGACGATCTGGCTCGCCAAATCGCTGGAGATCCTCGGCGGCAAGCTGAGAGCCCGCCGCGCCGTGGACGCGATCGCCGACGCCGCGACATTGATGCAGGCCGGCCGCGCGCTTGGCCACAGCGGCGGCCCGGGCGCGCTGCTGGTGCGGGCGGCGGAGGAGGAGCGCGCACTTTCGGCCGGCGCGCTCGACCATGTCTCGGGCGACGGCCTGAAGGAGCGCGTCACCTCGCGGCTTTCGCGCATCGAGGCGGCGGCGTCACGGCGCATGTCGAGCGGCACCGGCCTGCTCGCCACCATCGGCTCGACGGCGCCCTTCGTCGGCTTGTTCGGGACCGTCTGGGGCATCATGAACGCCTTCATCGGCATCTCGCAGGCGCAGACAACCAATCTGGCGGTGGTCGCGCCCGGCATCGCCGAGGCGCTGCTTGCCACCGCGATGGGCCTGGTAGCGGCCATCCCAGCGGTCGTCGTCTACAACGTCTTCGCGCGCTCGATAGCCGGCTACAGGCAGATCCTGGCCGACGCCTCTGCCGGCGTCGAGCGGCTGGTCAGCCGCGATCTCGATTTCCGCACGGTGCCCCCGGCAAGCGCGATAGCGGCGGAGTGAGCGGTTATGGCGGCGCGGATTCGCGAGGCGGCGGGCGAGGATCTCGAGGAAAGCCACGAGATTAACGTCACCCCGTTCATCGACGTCATCCTGGTGCTTCTGATCATCTTCATGGTCGCGGCACCCTTGGCAACGGTCGACGTCAATGTCGACCTGCCGGGCTCGACGGCCACGCCGGCGCCGCGGCCCGAGACGCCGCTATTCCTCACGCTGAAGCGCGATCTCACGCTGGCGATCGGCAGTGACAGCGTGCCGCGTCCGGCCTTCGCCGCGGTGCTCGACACAAGGACCAAGGGCGATAAGCAGACACGCATCTTCGTGCGCGCCGACAGAAATGTCGGCTATGGCGAGCTGATGGAGGTGATGAACCTGCTGCGCGCCGCCGGCTATCTGAAGGTGGCGCTGGTCGGCCTGGAGACGGCCTCGGGCGTTAGCAGCGCGGTTCGGGCTGGCAGCGGGAATCCGGCGTCCGCAGCAACCGGAAACACGGCGCCATGACAGTCGCCGCCCTTTCCCGGATTCCTCAGCCGCGCTTCGGTGTGCGCGAGGCCGGTCTGTGGACGAGTGCCGCCGCGATCATTCTGGCCGCCCATGTGGCGGTTGCCTATGCCGTGCAGAAGCTGAGCTTTGCCGAGATGCCGGACGGTGGCTCGCCGCCGGCGCTGGCGATCGAAATGGCGCCGCTCTCGACCCCGGCACCTGAAGAGGCGGCCATGCTGGATTCGGTGACGCCGGATCCGCCCGATGCCGCTGAGGAGACGGAAAAGCCTGTCGATGTGAAACCGATGACCGACCCGGCACTCAAGCCAGCGGTGGAGGAAGCGGAGCCCATCACGGAGCAACCGGTCGAAGCCGAAAAGGAAGCCCCGGCGGCGGAGCAGACCGTAGCGGCGCTGAGCGAGCGGCCGCCGCTGGAAGAGGTCGTGCCCGATCCCGTCGAGGCCGTGGCTCCCGATGTCGTCATTCCGCTGCCCCAGCCGAAGCCGGTCGATAAGGAAATCAAGGCGGACAAGCCGGTCGAGGCGAAGAAGAAAGCGCAAAAGCAGCCGGTCGAGAAGCCGAAGCCGCGGCCGAGGAAGGAAAAGCCGGCGCCGGCGAAAATCGTGACAACCGCCAGCATCGACGCCAAGGAAGGCGCGAAGGTCGCCGCGCCGCAATCCTCCAACGCGGCGTCGCGGTCCAGGGTCAGCCCGTCGCGATGGAATTCCAGCCTGCAGGCGTGGATCAGGCGGCATACCCGCTATCCAAGCGCGGCACGTTCGAGAAAAGCCGAAGGCAGCCCCAACGTCACCTTTACGGTTGACGCCTTGGGCAGGGTGATCTCCGCCCGGTTGGCGCGATCCTCCGGCGACGCGGACCTCGATCGCGCAGCGCTTGCCACGCTGCAGGGCGCTTCGGTGCCGGCGCCGCCGGCGGAGCTCGGCGCGCGCGTCACCCGTACCGCGCCATTCGTCTTCAGCCTTCGGGACTAGGCCAAAGGGACGGATGGTGATAGGCGGCGGAGCGTTCAGCTTTTTTCCCGGATGCGGCGGGATTGTGCCCCGCCGAAGAAGCATATGACCATGTTCACGCGCCGCACTCTTCTTAAAACCGCCGCTGTCGCCGGTCTCGCCGGAGCCGGCGCCTCGACCACCATCGGCAGGTTGGCGGGCCTCGCGGCGGCCACATCGGATCCGGTTATCCTGAAGACCGCCAGCATCGAGGCGAAGCTGATGGAGGCCGGCCCAACCAGAAACGTGCTCACCTATGGCGAGGCAGGTCCGCCGCCGGTGCTCAGGATGAGGAAGGGTGCGCCGTTTGCCGCGCGGCTGGTCAACGGCATCGGCGATCCGACGACGATCCACTGGCACGGCATCCGCGTGCCGAACAAGATGGACGGCGTGCCGTTCATGATCCAGCCTTATGTCTATCAGGGCGACCATTTCGACTACGCCTTTTCGCCGCCTGACGCCGGCACCTTCTGGTACCATCCGCACTGCAACACGCTTGAGCAGACGGGCCACGGGCTGACCGGCGTGATCGTGGTCGAGAACCCCAGCGATCCGGTTTTCGATGCGCAAGTGGTGGTCAATCTGCGCGACTGGCGGCTCGGCGACGACGGCCAGTTCATCGCGCCGTTCCGGCCGCGCGACGCGGCGAGAGCCGGCACCTATGGCACGGTGCGCACCGCCAACTGGCTCGAGCAGCCGCAATATGACGCGCCGGCCGGCGGTCTGGTGCGGCTCAGGGCGGCCATCACCGACGTCACCCGCATCTACGCCTTCCGCGTCGACGGCGCCGAGGCGGCGGTCATCGCGCTCGACGGCAATCCGGTGCCGCAACGCTTCGCGCCCGATGCCTTGCAGCTCGGGCCCGGCCAGCGGCTGGAGCTTGCCATCCGCATGCCCGATGACGAGGGCGCGATCGTCAGCCTGCGGGACGTCAGGGGCACCAAGCCAAAGATCCTGGCGACGCTGCGCGCGGTCGGCAAATCGCTCAAGCGCGACCTGCGCGATCTGCCGCCGCTGGAGTCGAATCCGGTGGCGGAGGTGGACCTTGCCAGCGCCAGGCGCATTCCGCTGGCGCTCAGCGCCACGGCGGAAAACGTTTCGGCCGACAGCATCTGCGGCTCGCTCGGCTACAGTTTCTGGGCCATCAACAAGGTGCCGTGGCCGGGCGACACGCCCGACCCGACCGCGCCGCTGGCCGAGCTGAAGCTCGGCAAGAGCTACGTCATCGACATGGAAAACCTCACGCCGCATTCACACCCGATCCACCTGCACGGCATGAGCTTCAAGGTGCTGTCGTCCTCGACGCGCCAGGTGCAGCCGCTCGTCTCCGACACCTATCTCATCCAGCCCGACGAGAAGGTTCAGCTCGGCTTCGTCGCCGACAACTCCGGCGACTGGCTGCTGCACTGCCACATCATCGAGCACCAGAAGACAGGCATGACAAGCTATTTTCGGGTGGTGTGAGCGAGCGCGTTAGCGGCTGCCAGAACGTCAGCGCCCACCGTAACGACTAGGCCGTCTTGACGGTTCGTTTTCGGTGGCGCCACGCGGGATTTGCCGGCGCGTGTCATTCCTGACATTGGGAGCCGAGCCGTCCATCAGGTTCCTGACTTTGGCATTGTTGTGCGCATGGATAATGGCGCGGCTGAGATGGAGCAGGATTGCGACCACTGACATTGGCACTTCCTCCGTTGATGGCGGATATGTCGGCAGCGGGACGCCCGACAAATGCACCTCGTCTGTTTCGTGGAGATGGCGGGCGAGGTGGCTTCCCGTTTCCAGTTCGTGACCTGGAAACATCCGTGTGCGAGCGACCTCGGTCGTGACGGCCCCAGCGAAAAGCCGATGGAATCCGTAGGACCAGCCCATGCCTGTTGTCGGGCGACTTTGAGGGGGTGCCAGTGCGAACATGATCTAACGCTCATATGTGCGGCCGGAAACAAAAGTGATCGCCGGCTGCCGCAAATCGTCCCGAATCCGAAGGTCTTTCGGCCCCGACTCGAGACGATGGAGAGGTTGATGAAATTGTCTGTCCTTACCCTTGCCGGCACCATGCTGGCGCTGGCGCCTGCGGTTCAGGCGGCGCCGATGATCGGTAATCCGGCCGGAGGGAGCCTTGTGCAGCAGGCGCACGTGACATGCGCGTACCTGACCGAAGACGGCTACTGCGTGCGGTCGCACAAGAAGCACAAGCACTGGGAGCGCGAGCGGCACTACCGGCCGATCTACCACACCTACGAGCCGCAGGATGAGTATTACTGGCGCTACCAGCGCCCGCGGCCAATCATCCGCGTCGTCCCCAGCTATCCGCGGCAGGATGAAGACAATTGGGATGATTGGGACGATTGAGGCCGAAAGCTGCCCTTGCTGGCCGCATGAGCTGTAACGACGGATGCGTGGCCGGACAGCCGTCCACGCATCCGCAACCAGGTGCCTTCGCGCCTACCAGCCGAACAGCAGGGCTGCTCCGCTTTGCCCGTCGCCGGTCTGCGCGACGCTGGCGTCGGTGTTCCGGCCGAACTGGAAAATGCCGTAGGAATTGTCGGTGCCGTCCTGCCGCAAGGTGGCGGAGTGTCCGCTGCCCTCCTGTCGGATTATGCCGAGATTGCCGGCCCCGTCCTGGCCTATGCCGGCACGGTTGTTCCGCCCTAGTTGCCTGATATGGGCGCCGCTGCGCAGCCCGTTGTAGAGCGAATAGGCGCGCAGGCCGAGATCCAGTGCCCGCGCATCGTGGGCCGTCCGAGGCGAGTAGTAGAATCCGACCGACCCGCCCGCTTTTGCCGGAGCGGCTACAAGGGGCAAGCCGACGGCTGCGGCGAGCACGGTGGCTTGGACGAGCTTTGCGATCTGGCGGTTCATGCTACAACTCCTGCGGTTCGACCGTTGATGAGGAACAGTCGCATAGCCAAGCTGAACCGTGACGGAAGGGTTCGTTCAGGAGCGGTTCAAGACCGGGGGCGACTCAGCCTTCCAGGAATGACCCCAGGGCGTGTGGAAATGGCGAAGGGCTCCGGTTGCCCGGAGCCCTTCCTTTCGATCGGCTGGGACTGCCGGCGTTCAGGTCGCGCCGGACACCTGCTTGACGCAACTGACGCTCGTGCCGCCTGCGGTCACTTTCAGCTTGACGTCGTAGGCAGCGCCATTCGCCCCGACGCTCATCGTGCCAAGCGGTGCGGGAATGCCCGGACCGGCTTCGAAAGCGCCGCCCTGCCGGATGCTGGCGGAGCCGGCCGTGCCGCCGCCGGAGACGCTGACCGTGTAAGTGCCGCTGATGCTCCTGTCGGCATAAACCACGGGCTCGAGCAGGATGGCGTCACCCTGAACCGTATCTCGTATCTCGCATCGCAGCGGCCCGGAATTCGAGCCATCCTTTCCGGCCGTCGCGCCGGTCGCGATCACAGCCAGGAGCGCGGCCGATGCCACCGCTGTTCGCTTGTCCAGTATAGTCATGGATGATCTCCTCGCCATTTCAGGATGGCGGCCGGCAACATCGCTGCCGGCCGTCCATGGTTCAGGGGCAGTCCTGGACGAAGGCGGCGACATTGCCGCTGCCACCCTGGCTGACGTCGGCATTGCACCCGTGGCCGACCTGGACGCCGGCGGCGATGTTGCCGTTGCCGTCCTGTGTCAGGATCGCGGTGTGGTTCGAGCCGAACTGGGCAATGCCCGCAGCATTCCGGCTGCCGTACTGGTAGGTCGCGCCGTGGTTGTCGACGCCCTGCTGCCCGATCACGGAACGGTTGCGATGCCCATATTGCTGGCCGATCGCGGTGTTGAAGCGGCCATCCTGATAGACGTGTATGCGGTTGCGGTAGCCGTGCTGGGCGCCGCCGGCGGAATTGCGCCAGCCATATTGTTCGATGTTGACGTCGTTGGCCATGGCGGGCGCGATGGCGGTGAAGCCGACGACGGCGGCAAGGGCTGCGGCGATGATTGACGTGCGGGTCACGGGCTTTCTCCTTCGATGCGGCGGGGACCGCGGGTTGAACGGCCCCTTTGTAGGAGGATGGTCCGGAACGGAGGCTGAAGGCTCCATTCAGCGAAAATTCATGACCGTTCCGTTCGGACTTCAGGGGCGCAGCCCCCCGGCCATTCGGTTTGGCGAGGTCACAATTCAGGAATGCTTTGCCGATGAGGAGTTCGACTGAGAATCAGTGCTGGAGCAGGTCGGCGATCATCAAAAGCTGAGCCGCCCTAAGAGGGCGAAGGCCGACTTTTCTTGTTTGCGGTAGCGAGCACCGCTGGCAAGCCGGCGGCTCACAAGATTCGGCTGGTGGAGCTGAGGGGGATCGAACCCCTGACCTCATCATTGCGAACGATGCGCTCTCCCAGCTGAGCTACAGCCCCGTTCCAGCGGATCGGCTTGTATCGGTCGCGGCGGTTTGATGTCAAGGCGAAACGGCTGGCCGGCGTCGATGCGCCGTGGCCGGCGGGCCTTGCCGGTTTGCCAAGCAATGGCTACATGTCGGCGACAATTTGGAGACCGGCATGATCGCCCTCATTCAAACCATCGTCATGGCGCTCGACCTCTATTGGTGGGTCATCATCGCCTCGGCGATCTTTTCCTGGCTTTATGCCTTCAACGTCGTCAACTCGCGCAACCAGTTCGTCGGCACCATCGGCAATATGCTCTACCGGCTGACCGAGCCGGCGCTCAGGCCTATCCGCCGCTTCATGCCCGATCTCGGCGGCATCGACATCTCGCCGATCATCCTGCTTCTGATCATTTTCTTCATCCGGCAGTTCCTGCTCACGACCGTGCTGTCACTGGTCGCCTGAGGCGGTCCGGTCGATGAGCGCGCCGTTTCGCCCGCGCGACGACGGCGTCGACCTCTTGGTGCGGCTAACGCCGAAGGCGGCGCTGGACCGGATCGACGGCGTCGAGACGGCCGATGACGGGCGCAGCCATCTCAAGGCCCGCGTGCGCGCCGTGCCGGAGAAAGGCGCCGCCAATACGGCGCTGGAGCGGCTGGTGGCCAAGGCGCTGGGCGTGCCGGGGTCGGCGGTTTCGGTGGTTGCCGGGGGGACGTCGCGGCTGAAGACGGTGCGGATCTTGGGCGATGCGGCCGAGTTGGCGAAGCGCGTCGAGGCGCTTTCAGCGTAATCCAAGAATTTGAGATGTAGGCGCGAAGCCGTAGGCTGCGTGATGGCGCAAGCCGATTGGCGCTTCAATCCCCCAACGGCAGCTTTGGATCGTCGACCTTCAGCGTGTTCACGCTTTGCTTGATGCGGCGCAGGTTCTCCAGCACTTTCGGCCCGCGCGATTCCGCCACCGTGGTGGCGATCATGTCGACGATGGCGAGCAGCGCGTAACGCGACGAGGTCGGCTTGTAGATGTTGCCGTCCTCGAAAGACTGCAGAAGGATGACCGTGTCGGCGACCTTGGCGAGCGCGGAGTCGGGCGCGGTGATGGCGACGGTGGCGGCGCCATATTGCTGGGCGACCTCGACGGCCTCGATGACCGAGCGGGCATAGCCCGAGACGGAGAAGGCGACCAGCATAGTCTCCGGGGTTGCGACGGCGGCATACATGCGCTGCAGCTGGCCGTCGACCTGCGCCAGCGCCGAAAGTCCGAGACGGAACAGCCGGTTCTGCATCTCGGTCGCCATCATCGAGGAAATGCCGCCGGAGCCGATGCACAGCACATTGCCGGAGCCGGCGATGCGGGCGGCCACGGCCATCAGCGTCGTCATGTCGAGGTTCTCGCTGGCGCGCTGGATGGCGGCGATCGCCGCTTCGGTGATGGCCGACGCGATGCGCTGCTCGCGCGCGTCGCGGCTGAGCGGCTCCGGCGACAGATACTGGCCGCCTATGGCGATCGCCTGCGCCAGATAGAACTTGAAGTCGCGCAGGCCCTCGCAGCCGAGGTTGCGGCAGAAACGCGTCACCGTCGGCTCGCTGACGCCGACGCGCGCGGCAATCTCGGAGATCGCCGCCTTGGAGGCGAAGTCGAGATCGGACAACACAAGCCCCGCCAGCCGGCGGTCCGACTTGGTGCCGTCCTGCGACATCAATTGCAGGCGGGTGATGATGTCGGCCGGCGTCTTCATAAGGGGAGGCCGGTCGCCTTGTCGAAGAGATGGATGTTGCGCGGGTCGACGCTCACCGGCAGCCGGTCGCCCGGCTTCACCTGCAGCCGGTCGCGGAACACGGCGCGCACCGTGTCGCCGCCGACCGAACCATAGACGTGCGTTTCAGAGCCGGTCGGCTCGACGACATCGACATCGATGGCTATGGCGTCGTCGGCGGCGCCGATGAGGAAATGCTCGGGGCGGATGCCGGCCTCGACCGTGTCGCCGCCGGAGGCAGCCTTGCCGGCGAGCGCCAGCCGGCCGGCCTTGGTCTCGAACCATGACTTGCCGTCGGTCGATCTCAGCGCGCCGGAGACAAAGCTCATCGAGGGCGAGCCGATGAAGCCGGCGACGAACTTGTTGGCCGGCCTGTCGTAAAGCTCCAGCGGCTGCCCGACCTGCTGGATGCGGCCGTGATCCATCACCACGATGCGGTCGGCCATGGTCATGGCCTCGATCTGGTCGTGAGTGACATAGACGATGGTCGACCTCAGCCGCTGGTGCAGCGCCTTGATCTCGGTGCGCATCTGCACGCGCAACTGCGCATCGAGGTTGGAAAGCGGCTCGTCGAACAGGAACACCGACGGCTCGCGCACGATGGCGCGGCCCATGGCGACGCGCTGGCGCTGGCCGCCCGACAACTGCCTCGGATAGCGGTCGAGATAGGAGAAGAGGTTGAGCACGCCGGACGCCTTCTTCACCTTGTCCTCGATCGCGGCGCGGGTTTCACCCCGGATCTTCGGGCCGAAGCCGATATTGTCGGCGGCCTTCAGATGCGGGAACAGCGCATAGGACTGGAAGACCATGGCGATGTTGCGCTTCTGCGGCGGCAGGTCGTTGGCGCGCGTGCCGCCGATGACGAGGTCGCCGGAGGTGATCGTCTCCAGCCCGGCCAACATGCGCAGCAGGGTCGACTTGCCGCAGCCGGAAGGGCCGACCAGCACGACGAACTCGCCGCTTTTGATGTCGAGGTTGATGTCCTCGAGGATCTTGTGGTGGCCGAAGGATTTCGACAGGTTGCGAAACTGGACGTCGGTCATGGTCACGCTCCCAATATGTCGTCGATGAAAGGCAGATAGCCGGCTGTCAGTCCGGCGTCCACCGGCACCACCGCGCCAGTTATGCCGGATGCGCGGTCAGAGGCAAGGAAAGCGACGGCCTCGGCCACTTCCGAGGCATCGACGATGCGGCCGAGCGGATAGAGCCGCTTCAGCCGGCCGAGGATTTCGGGGTCCTTGGCCAGGCGATGGTCCCATGCGGCGGTGCGGATCGAGCCTGGGCAGACGACATTGGCGCGCACGCCGCTGCGGCCGAGCTCGACGGCGATCGCCTTGGCATAGGCGTTGATGCCGGCCTTGGCGGCGGCGTAAGCCGGGTTGCCGAAATGGGCGATGGCGTTGACCGAGGAGATGAAGACGACGCTGCCCGCGCCGCGCGCGGCCATCGCCTTGATCAGCGGATCGGCAAAAGTCATCACCCCGGTCAGGTTGAGGTC
The DNA here is from genome assembly GCF_004791585.1 of Mesorhizobium sp. M1C.F.Ca.ET.210.01.1.1. Taxonomy (GTDB): domain Bacteria; phylum Pseudomonadota; class Alphaproteobacteria; order Rhizobiales; family Rhizobiaceae; genus Mesorhizobium. The sequence goes on along the minus strand of NZ_SRUU01000052.1, from coordinate 5,346 downwards.
GAGCTCCTGTGCGATCACGTCCGGCGTCAATGCTTTCAGCGTCTCGGCGCGCGTCCAGCCGGCGTTGTTGATCAGGATGTCGGGGACGCCGTCCTTGTCGAGCAAAGCAGGGATCGCCGCCTCGATCGAGGCGCGGTCGAGCAGGTTGAAGACATGGCGCGAGGCGATGTGCGGGCTCTCCAGCGCCTCGGCCGACTGGTCGCAGCCGACGATGCGGGCGCCGCGCTCGTCCATAAGCGCCACGATCGCCGAGCCGAGGCCGCCGCCGGCGCCGGTGACGACAATTGTCTTGCCCTCGAAATCGACCTTCGAAACCACGATGCGCGCTCCCTCCTCGTCGCCGGGCTGTCAGAAGAAGCTACCCAACGAAATGTAATTAAGCAACATGATAAACTGCTTGCGTAGCGCAAAATGATCGATAATGTAGGAAAGTCACATAAATCCTGCGCCCAAAAAAGGGCCAGGTGCCAATGCGCATCAATGGGAGAGATCAGATGAGCCTTGCGAAATGGAGTGTCGGTTTGTTGGCCGGAATGAGCATGCTGGCGCTCGCCGTGCCGGCCGATGCCGGCGAGGTACGCGTCACCGTCGCCGAGTACAGCGCCAAGACCGGCCCCTATTTCGAAGCGGTGAAGAAGGAGTTCGAGGCGGCGAATCCGGGCATCACCATCAAATATGAAGTGGTGCCGTGGGACGTCCTGTTGCAGAAGCTCACCACCGACATCACCGCCGGCACCAATGCCGACCTCTCGATCATCGGCACGCGCTGGCTGATCGACTTCGTGCAGCAGGATGTCGCCGAGCCGCTCGACAGCTACATCAAGCCGGAGTTCAAGGATCGCTTCATCGACACCTTCCTGTCGCCCTCGATCATGGGCGGCCACACCTACGGCCTGCCGATCGCGGCTTCGGCGCGCGCCATGTATTACAACAAGGAGCTGTTCGAGAAGGCCGGCATCGCCAAGCCGCCGGCCACCTGGACCGAACTGCAGGAGGATGCGCGCAAGATCAAGGCGGTCGGCGCCTTCGGTTTCGGACTGCAGGGCAAGGAGATCGAGACCGACGTCTACTACTACTATGCGATGTGGTCGCAGGGCACCGAGATCCTCAACAAGGACGGCACGTCGGGCCTCGGCACGCCTGGCGCTCTCGAGGCCGCTAAGCTCTACAAGTCGATGATCGACGAGGGCCTGACCGAGCCTGGCGTCACGTCCAACAACCGCGAGGACGTGCAGAACCTGTTCAAGCAGGGCAAGGTCGGCATGATGATCACCGCGCCGTTCCTATCCAACCAGATCAAGGAAGAGGCGCCGAACCTGAAATACGGCGTCGCCGCGATCCCGGCCGGCCCGACCGGCGCCCGCGGCACCTACGGCGTCACCGATTCCATCATCATGTTCAAGAACTCCAAGAACAAGGACGAGGCCTGGAAGCTGCTCGACTTCCTGTTCACCAAGGAGCAGCGCGCCAAGTTCACTCAAGGGGAAGGCTTCCTGCCGGTGAACAAGGAAGAGGCGAAGATGGACTACTACGTCAACAACGCCGATCTCGCCGCCTTCACGGCACTTCTGCCCGACGCCCGCTTCGCGCCGGTCATCCCGGGCTGGGAAGAGATTGCCCAGATCACCTCGGACGCCATGCAGAAGATCTATCTCGGCAGCGCCGAGCCGGAAGCCGCCCTGAAGGAGGCGGCGGACAAGGCCAATGGCGTGCTGAAGAAATAGGGCGTGCCTCCCTGCGCCCGTGGCGCGCCCCACCCCGTCGGGGCGCGCCACACCTTTTTCCTTCAGAAATGCGTGGCGGTTTCCGAGGATGCCGGCAGGCAGGTGAGGGGCGGCGCAGACATCGGCGAGGAATTCAAAGGACGTGTCTTGGGCACCAATGCCACAGCCACTGATGTCTACCTCCAGCACGGTACAAGTCAGCCGATGCAAAGCCGTCTCCTGCCCTATCTGCTGACGCTGCCCAGCCTGCTGCTCGCGGCGGTGGTGATCTTCTGGCCGGTCTGGGACCTGGTGCAGATCTCGACGCATGACGTCAGCCGCTTCGGCCAGTTGCGCGATTTCAGCGGCCTGACCAATTTCTCGGCGCTCTTTGCCGATCCCGATTTCATGGCCGCGCTCTGGCGCACCGGGCTGTGGACAGTGCTGGTGGTCGGCGGGGCACTGCTCTTGTCGATCCCGGTGGCGATGATCCTCAACATGGATTTCTACGGACGCGGTCTTGCCCGCGTCATCATCATGCTGCCCTGGGCGGTGTCGCTGACGATGACGGCGGTGGTCTGGCGCTGGGCGCTCAACGGCGAGAGCGGCATGCTGAATTCGGCGCTGATGAAGCTCGGCCTGATCAGCCAGAACATCCAGTGGCTAGCGAGCGCCGAAACCGCTTTCCCGATGCAGGTGCTGATCGGCATCCTGGTGACGGTGCCGTTCACCACGACGATCTTCCTCGGCGGCCTGTCCTCGATCCCGGACGATCTCTACGAGGCTGCGGCGCTGGAAGGCGCAACGCTGTTCCAGCAGTTCCGCGAGATCACCTTTCCGTTGCTGAAGCCGTTCATCAACATCGCGATCGTGCTCAACACCATCTACGTGTTCAACTCATTCCCGATCATCTGGGTGATGACGCAGGGCGGGCCGGCGAACTCCACCGACATACTGGTCACCCATCTCTACAAGCTCGCCTTCCGCATCGGCAAACTGGGCGAGGCTTCGGCGGTATCGCTGGTGATGTTCGCCATCCTGCTCGTCTTCACGATGATCTATGTGCGGCTCGCCATGCGGGAGCAACGCGCATGACGAACGGCAAGCTGAGACGCACCATCATCGCCTGGCTGCTGCTGTTGCCGCTGATCGTGGTGACGATCTTCCCGTTCGCGGTGATGTTCCTCACCGCCGTCAAGCCGCGGCCGGAGGTGCTGTCACCAAGCTGGTGGCCGAGCGAATTCCGCTGGTCGAATTTTGCCGACATGTGGGTGGCGACCGGCTTCGGGCAGGCGCTGCTCAACTCGCTCTATGTCTCGGCGCTGGCGACCATCGGCGCCATCCTGATCTCGGTGCCGGCCGCCTATGCCATGTCACGCTTCCGCTTTGCCGGCTATGGAGCGTTCCGCCAGTTCCTTTTGATCTCGCAGATGATCTCGCCGATCGTGCTGGTGCTCGGCCTGTTCCGGCTGATGGCAGCGTGGGGGCTGGTCGAGAGCACCACCGCGCTCGGCTTCATCTACATGGCCTTCAACGTCGCTTTCACGGTTTGGATGCTGCAGAGCTATTTCGACACCATTCCGCGCGACCTCGAGGAGGCGGCCTGGATGGAAGGCGCCGGCCGCTGGCTGACGCTGCGAAAAGTGTTCCTGCCGCTTTGCCTGCCGGCGATCGCGGTGACGGCGATCTTCACCTTCATCAATGCCTGGAACGAGTTCGTCGTCGCGCTCACCATGCTGCGCAGCCAGGAAAGCTACACGCTGCCGATCCAGGTCTTCTCGCTGGTCGCCGGCCGCTACACGATCGAATGGCACCATGTGATGGCAGCCACGCTGCTTGCGACGCTGCCGGTGGCGATCCTATTCATCTGGCTGCAGCGCTATCTCGTCAGGGGCCTTGCGCTCGGGGCCGTAAAATAGCCGATATCCCGCGGAGTTTTCATGCGCGTCTTCACCGCCTCGCTGGCGACGGAAACCAACACCTTCTCGCCGGTGCCAACCGACCGGGCCTCGTTCGAGATGGCCTTCTATGCCGGGCCGGGCAAGCATCCGGAGACGCCGACGCTATGCTCCTCGCCGACCGTGGCGCTGCGCCGGCGCGCGGCGAGCGAAGGGCTCACCGTCATCGAAGGCACCGCCACCTGGGCTGAGCCCGGAGGGCTGGTGCAACGGCAGACTTATGAGGCGCTGCGCGACGAGATCCTCGATCAGCTCAAGGCGGCGTTGCCGGTCGATGCAGTGATCCTCGGCCTGCATGGCGCCATGGTGGCGCAAGGCTATGACGACTGCGAGGGCGACCTGCTGGAGCGCGTGCGCGGCATAGTCGGGCCGAAGGTGGTGATCGCCTCGGAATTCGACCCGCACAGCCATCTGACGCCGAAGCGCGTCGCGGCCTCCGACATCATGGCCTATTTCCTCGAATTTCCGCACACCGACTTCTACGAGCGCGGCGAGCATGTGGTCGAGCTCGGCCTCGCCGCGGCGCGCGGCGAGATCAAGCCTATCATCTCGACCTTCGACTGCCGCATGATCCAGGTGCTGCCGACCAGCCGCGAGCCGATGCGCTCCTTCGTCGACAAGATCAAGGCGCTGCACGGCAAGGACGGCGTGCTGTCGGTCTCGGTCATCCACGGCTTCATGGCCGCCGACGTGCCGGAAATGGGCACGCGCATCCTGGTAGTCACCGATAACGACAAGGAAAAGGGCGACGCGCTGGCGGAAAAGCTCGGACGCGAGCTCTATGCCTTGCGCGAGAAGACGGCGATGACGATGCTCTCCGCCGCCGCCGGCATCGAGCAGGCGCTGGCCGTGCGCGCCGGGCGCAAGGACAAGCCCGTGGTCATCGCCGACGTCTGGGACAATCCGGGCGGCGGCGTGCCGGGCGACGGCACGATCATGCTGCGCGAGCTGCTCAGGCGCGGCGTCAAGAGTGTCGGCGTCGCGACCATCTGGGATCCGATCGCGGTCACGTTTTGTCAGGCTGCCGGCGAGGGCGCCGTCATCGACCTGCGCTTCGGCGGCAAGGCGGGACCGCAGGCCGGCGAGCCGATCGATGCGCGCGTCACGGTGCTGAAGGCGGTGAGCGAGGGCTGGCAAAGTTTTGGGCCGAGCCGAGTGACGCTGGGACCAGCCGCGGTGGTTCGCATCGAGGGCACCGAGGTCGACGTCATCCTCAATACCAACCGCACCCAGACCTTCGAGCCGGACATCTTTTCCAACGTCGGCATCGATCCGCTGTCGAAAGACATCCTGCTGATCAAGTCGACCAACCATTTCTACGCCGGCTTCGCGCCGATCGCCGCCGAGATCATCTATGTCGCGGCGCCGAGCTCCTATCCGAGCAATCCGGCGGTAACCGACTACAAGAAGCTGAAGCGGCCGATCTGGCCGCGGGTGGCGGATCCGTGGAAGGGTGCGGTCTCCCCTTCTCCCCTTGTGGGAGAAGGTGGCCGCGAAGCGGCCGGATGAGGGGTGTTCCAGCGGAGTGAGGCGTTGGCGTTTCCTGGAACACCCCTTGTATCTGCACGAACAGAGATTTGTGCGAGAAGAGCGACTGAGCCTCGAACCGGACGGCCATCCGATTCGAGGCTTGGCGAAGTCGCCCGAAACCCCTTCGGTTACAACCGTGGATGAGCCTGGGATCT
>NZ_SRUU01000051.1 GCF_004791585.1 Mesorhizobium sp. M1C.F.Ca.ET.210.01.1.1 | reverse complement strand
TCAGGTTGATGGTTCATTGGTGGGAAGGGACCGAGCCATGCCGCGGCCTGTCCTCGAAAGGACGACCAGGATCCTCTCGGCCTCCTTCCCACTTCAACCATACACCCGAACCAACACACAGGATCCTCGGGTCTGCGCTGCGTCGCTACGCTCCTTGCTCCGCACGTGGATGACGAAGAAGGGTTGACAACTATTTATCTTGCACACTAAATAATCGTGCACAAGATAAATGGAGACCAGCAATGTCAGCACTCTACACCACCCAGGCTCGCGTCGTTGGCGGCCGTGCGGGGCATGCCGAGACCAGCGACGGCCTGCTCAAGGTCGATCTGGCGATGCCGAAAGAGCTCGGCGGGCAGGGTGGGGCCACCAATCCCGAACAGCTTTTCGCCGCCGGCTATGGCGCCTGCTTCGAAAGCGCCATCCGCTTCGTGGCGCGCAAGCAGAAGCTGCCGCTTCAGGACGCGGCGGTGACAGCCACCGTCAGCCTCTACCCCAACGACCAGGGCGGCTTCAGGCTGGGCGTTGCGCTGGCGGCCGAAACGAAAGGCCTTGATCAGTATCCGAGGCGCACAAGATCTGCCCCTATTCCAACGCCATCCGGGGCAATATCGATGTGGTGCTTTCCACGGTGGCGGTTGCGGCAAAGGCGGCATGACGACTGAAACCGAAATTCGAGCGAGCGACGTCCCGGCGGATAGCGCCGGGATGATCGCCATTCCGCGCCTCGACCAGCAGCTCTGCTTCGCGCTCTATTCGGCAAGCGGGCTGATGACCAGGCTTTACCGGCCGCTGCTCGACCCGCTCGGCCTGACCTACCCGCAATATCTGGCGATGCTGGCGCTGTGGCAGCGCTCGCCCATGACCGTCGGCGAGCTTGGCGAGGCGCTGGGGCTGGATTCGGCGACGCTGACGCCGCTGATCAAGCGGATGGAAGCGGGCGGATTGGTCACCCGCCGGCGCGATGCCGCCGACGAGCGCCGGGTGCTGGTCGAGCCGACGGCAAAGGGCCAGGCGCTGCGCGCGAACATGAAGGATGTGAGAGCGGCGCTCGACTGCAGCATGCCGCTGGAACGGGCCGAGCTCAAAGCCCTGCATGGCACGCTGACGCGACTGGTCGCCGGTTTGCGCGAAGCGGTTGCGGACCCTTCGGAATAGCCGCTCCCCCGGCTGCGTTCGGAAACCGTGCCGATCAGAGCATGGGAATCCGCTTTAGCGCTTATCCATGCAGCGGATCGGCTTGCAAGGCGCCTGCGGAAAGCTAAAGTCGGCGCCGGTTTTTCATGCGTGCGCCGCATAGCGGCCATTTCAGGTTCTGGGAGTTTGTCATGACCAAGTCGAAACTGCTGCTGGCCGCCATGCTGGCCTGTCTTCTCGCGCCCGTCGCGGTGCTCGCCGACACGTTGCCCGATCTCGGCGGCAAAAAGGTTGTGGTGGTGACGGAGAACGCCTATCCGCCGCTGCAGTTCATCGACAAGAAGACCGGCAAGCAGATCGGCTGGGAGTATGACGCGATGGACGAGATCGCCAAGCGGCTGAACTTCAAGGTCGAGTACCAGAACACCTCCTGGGATGCGATGATCCAGGCGGTTTCCGACAACCAGTACAACATCGGCATGACCGGTATCACCATCAAGGACGATCGCAAGGAGAAGGTCGACTTCTCCGACCCCTATATGCGTTCGGAGCAGTTCATGCTGGTGCGCGGCGACGAAAGCCGCTTCACCGATGCCAAGACCTTCGGCGCCTTCAAGGACGGGTTGATCGGGGCCCAACCCGGCACGACGCCGTTTTACACCGCCGTATACAGCGTGCTCGACGGCAATGAGCAGAATCCGCGGATCAAGCTGTTCGAAACCTTCGGCGCGACCGTGCAGGCGCTGAAGTCCGGCGATGTCGACGTGGTGCTCACCGACGGCACTGCCGGCAAGGGCTATGTCGACGCCTCCGAGGGCAAGCTCAAGCTGGTCGGCGGCCCGCTCGGCACTGAGGATTTCGGCTTCATCTTCCCGAAGGGTTCCGACCTGGTGAAGCCGGTCAACGCCGCGATCGCCGCGCTCAAGGCCGACGGCACGCTGGATGCGCTGAACAAGAAGTGGTTCCTCGACTACAAGATGGGGCAGTAGGCTTATCTTGTTACGGGCAGTGAGCTTGCAGGAACTCGCGCTGACTTTGCGCCAAGCCACCCCCCTCTGCCCTGCCGGGCATCTCCCCCTCAAGGGGGGAGATCGGATGTCGCGCCGGCTTTCGCCAATCTCCATCGACGCAGAACTGGCGGTGACGAGGAAGCTGCCAATCTCCCCCCTTGAGGGGGAGATGGCCGGCAGGCCAGAGGGGGGTGCCTTGGCGCTGCCCTCTCGGGACTTTCGTTCCGCCGGCATCGCCTGATGGCCAGCGCACCATCCACCGCCAAATCCGAATTCCCCTGGTGGCTGGCCGCCGCCCTTGTCCTTGCGCTCGCCGCCGCACTCGCCATCGCCGCAAGCGACCTCTACGCACAGGTCTTTGCCACCGTCGCCAAGGGCATCGGCATCACCGTCTTTGTCACGATGGTTGCCTTTGCGCTGGCCTCGGCGCTCGGGCTCGGCATCGCGCTGATGGCGCTGTCCGGCTCGCAATGGCTGCGCCAGATCGCGCGCTTCTATGTCGAGATCATCCGCGGCGTGCCGATCCTGGTGCTTTTGTTCTGGATCGCGTTCGCCGGGGCACCGGCATTCGTCGCGGGGTGGAACGCGCTGACGGCGCCGCTGCAGAACGCCGGGCTGCTTGGCGAATTGCTGGTGCGCGACGTTTCGCTTCTGTGGCGCGCCATCATGGCGCTCACCATCGGCTATTCGGCCTTCATCTCGGAAGTGTTCCGCGCCGGCATCCAATCGGTCGAGAAGGGCCAGATCGAAGCGGCGAAGGCGCTTGGTCTGACGCGCGTGCAGCGCTTCCGGCTGATCGTCTTCCCGCAGGCCATCCGCACCATCCTGCCACCGCTCGGCAACGACTTCGTCGCCATGGTCAAGGATTCCTCGCTGGTCTCGGTGCTGGGCGTCGCCGACATCACGCAGATGGGCAAAATCTATGCTGCCGGCTCCTTTCGCTTCTTCGAGACCTATTCGATCGTCGCCTATATCTATCTCATCCTGACCGTCGGGCTGTCGCTGGCGCTCAGGGCGCTGGAACAGCGGCTGCGCCGCCAGCACGAGGAATAGCCGCCGGGCACAGATCGCGCTACTTTCGGACGACATGCATTCGGCGCGGAGGAGCCGACCCATGAATTTCGACAAGGCCAATGCGGCGCTGGATTCCGTCTACACGGCAGAGACGCCGGAGGCGCTCGCCAAGGCCTATGCCGAATGGGCGGCGAACTATGACAGCGAGACCGCTTCGCTCGGCTATCTCTTGCCGTTCCTCATCACCGCCTGGGTGACGCGCCATGTACCGGCGGGCGAAGGCCCGTTGCTCGACGCCGGCTGCGGCACCGGGCTTTCCGGGCCCTCGCTGAAGGCTTTGGGCTATGGCGACATCGCCGGCCTCGACCTCTCCGACGACATGCTGAAGATCGCCGGCAGCCGCCAGGCGAATGGCAAGCCAGCCTACAGCGAGCTGAAAAAGGCGATGCTCGGCGGTCCGCTGCCTTGGCAGGACCGGCATTTCCGCGCCGTCTTCTCGACCGGCGTCTTCACCATCGGCCACGCGCCGGCCTCCGGCCTGCACGAACTGGTGCGCATCACGAAAGCCGGCGGCCACGCCATCTTCACCGTGCGCGACCGGGTGTTTGAGAGCGGCGGCTTTCAGGCGGTGTTCGACGAATTGGAGAAGGCGAGGAAATGGCGCGCGGTCGAGCAAAGCCCGTGGTTCCGCTGCTACGCAATCGGCGATCCGGAAGCCTTGGTGAAGACGTTTGTGTTCGAGGTGATGTGAGCGCCGGCTCTCCCTTCCCCCACAAGGGGAGAAGGAGGGCGCTGCTAATTGCCGAAAAGCCGAAACATTGCTATCTACCCGGCCATGGAAGAGCTTTTCGGCGATCCGGCGTATAAGGGTTTCGTGCTGCAGGACAGGAAGCGCCTGCCGTCGCGATTTGCCGCGCGCGTCTGCGGCGCGCTCACCAGCCGACTTAGCTAAGCCGACGTCACCTCGTCGCCCCTGCCGGATTTGTATCGTTCGGCGCTGGCTTCTTCTCATTTTCATATCGACGGATTTACGCACATGAGCGCACCGCGCACCCTCTACGACAAGATCTTCGACGACCATGTCGTCGACCGCCAGGACGACGGCACCTGCCTGCTCTATATCGACCGCCATCTGGTTCACGAAGTCACCAGTCCGCAGGCCTTCGAAGGCCTGCGCATGAGCAACCGCAAGGTTCGCCATCCGGAAAAGACGCTGGCCGTTGTCGACCACAACGTGCCGACCTCGCCCGAGCGCAAGTTCGGCATCAAGAACGAGGAAAGCCGCATCCAGGTCGAGGCGCTGGCCAGGAACGCCAAGGATTTCGGCATCGAATATTATTCCGAGAACGATGTCCGCCAGGGCATCGTCCACATCATCGGGCCGGAGCAGGGCTTCACGCTGCCCGGCATGACCATCGTCTGCGGCGACAGCCATACCTCGACGCACGGTGCTTTTGGAGCATTGGCGCATGGCATCGGCACGTCGGAAGTCGAGCATGTGCTCGCCACCCAGACGCTGATCCAGCGCAAGGCCAAGAACATGCTGGTGCGCGTCGACGGCCAGCTTCCGCAAGGCGTCACGGCCAAGGACATCATCCTCGCCATCATCGGCGAGATCGGCACTGCCGGCGGCACCGGCTATGTCATCGAATATGCCGGCGAAGCGATCCGCTCGCTGTCGATGGAAGGCCGCATGACGATCTGCAACATGTCGATCGAGGGCGGCGCGCGGGCCGGCCTGATCGCGCCGGACGAGACCACCTTCGCCTATGTCAAGGACAAGCCGCGCGCGCCGAAGGGCGCGGCCTGGGATGCCGCACTTGCCTATTGGAAGACGCTGCACTCCGACGAAGGTGCGCATTTCGACAAGGTGGTCGTGCTCGACGCGCAGAAACTCCCGCCGATCGTCTCCTGGGGCTCGTCGCCCGAGGACGTCGTCTCGGTGCAGGGCTTCGTGCCCAATCCGGCCGAGATCGCCGACGAGAACAAGCGCTCATCGAAGCTGCGCGCGCTCGACTATATGGGGCTGACGCCGGGAACCAAGATCACTGACATCGCGCTCGATCGCGTCTTTATCGGCTCCTGCACCAATGGCCGCATCGAGGACCTGCGCGCCGCCGCCAAGGTGGTCGAGGGCAAGAAGGTCAATCCGCGCGTCAATGCCATGATCGTCCCGGGCTCCGGCCTGGTGAAGGAACAGGCCGAGGCCGAGGGTCTCGACAAGATCTTCGTCGACGCCGGCTTCGACTGGCGCGAGCCGGGCTGCTCGATGTGCCTTGCCATGAACGACGACCGGCTGAAGCCGCATGAGCGCTGCGCCTCGACCTCGAACCGCAATTTCGAGGGCCGGCAGGGTTTCAAGGGCCGCACCCATCTGGTGTCGCCGGCCATGGCGGCGGCGGCGGCGATCGCCGGCCACTTCGTCGACATCCGCGACTGGAAGTAGCCGCGACTGGAAGTAGGCGCGACGGCAAATAGGACCCGCCGCAATCCTGACACCGGAACCCCGGACCGCGTCGTGGTTCGGGGTTTTCGCGGCCGGCCGAAGCAGGATTCCGCCTGCGCCAGCTTCTGCTTAACTGCTTGTTTGCGCTTCCGGACTAGCATCTCCCCCTGGGTCAAGTGGGGAAAGTCACGGTCCGTTGGACACCGGTCTGCTCATAGCGCTGCTCAATCCGACGATAGCGCTGGCGCTTGGCGCCGCGTTCCTCGTGCTGTGGTTTCATCAGCGGCACCGTCCCTATCTGGCGGTGCTGGCGGCGAGCTACTGCCTGTCGGCGCAGGGCTTCCTGCTGCAATATTTCACGCTTCCGGTCGGCCTCGTGGCGACCAAGGTGATCTCCAACATATGCTTCACCATAGCCGCCTGCTGCCTTTCCAGCGCGATCGTCGCGCGCTATGGCCGGCGCGTGCCCTATATCGGCATCGGCATCATGACCGGCGGCGGGCTCGCCGCCTTCGCGTGGTTCATGTTCGTCCAGCCGGATCTGACCTGGCGCGTGCTGGCCATGAATTTCGGCTTCGGGGGCCTTAGCCTGCTCGTCGCCGCCGAACTCAGGACCGTACGCAACAACGGGCCGACGGAAAAAATCCTGTTCATTCTGGCGCTGCTTTCCGGGCTGAACTTCACCGCCCGTACCCTGATCGTCGTCATCGCGCATGGACCCTTCCCAAACTATGACGGCTTCTACGGCTCGTCCTACTGGACGACGGCGCTGCTCTCGCATGCGCTTTTGTCGCTGCTCATCGCGCTCTCTCTGTTCACGGCGGCGGCGCTCGACGTGCTGAAGGCGCTGAAGGCCGAGACCCACACCGATCCGCTGTCCGGCCTTCTCAATCGCCGCGGCTTCGAGGAGCGGGCGGCGCTTCTGCTCGGCCAGTGCGCCAAGGCGGCATTCCCGGTCGCGTTGGTGCTTGCCGACCTCGATCACTTCAAGGCGCTCAACGACCAGCACGGACATGAGGCGGGCGACCGGGTGATTGCCGATTTCGCCGCCAAGCTGCGCTTTGCCACGGGCGCGCGGGGCGCGGCCGGCCGCATCGGCGGCGAGGAGTTCGCCGTGCTTCTGCCGCTCAGCGATCTCGCCTCGGCACGCCTGTTTGCCGAAGCGATACGCACATACTATTCCGCCGGCGCGGTCGACGGGCTTCCGCCTGGCGTCAGGGTGACCGCGAGCTTCGGCGTCGCCGCCCGCACCGGCAACGAGGGGCTGGCGCCGCTGATGCGGCGCGCCGACGAGGCGCTCTACAAGGCCAAGAGGAACGGCCGCGACAGCGTCCGTCTCTCCTACGAGCGCCCCGAAACCGCCTTCGTGCCCGAAGCGGTCGGCGTCGGCTGAGACGGACGGACCTCAGCCATCGGAGACGTCATGCCGTTCGAGATGACCCAAGCTATCGCGACCGCCAGAGACGCTTCGCCAAATCTCGAAGATATGCAGCCACCATGGCCGGCGTTAACATGTTTTTCGCCCGTCGGTGGTTTTCTGTCCCGGGGACTCAGGGAACATGGGCAGCGCTGATTTCATACTGGTGATCAATCTGTTCGTCGCCGGGCTTCTGGCGGCGGCCTTCATGACGATCGCCATCCATGACGTCGGGCGCGTGTCGGCGCGCTGGATGGCTTTCGCCTATGGGCTCGGCATGGCCTATTTCGCCATGGAATTCAGCATTCCCGCCTTTACCGATGCCCGGCTGCCGGTTGTCGTGGCCTTCGCCGTCTTCCTCGGCGCAACCATTGCCTTCAACGGCGGCCTTGCCCGCAAATACGGCGTTGCACCACCTTGGGTGCCGATGCTGTTGTTCCTGGCTGTCGCGTCGGTCGCCGTCTATCTGGTGCAGGACCTGCCGCGCCAGTCGCTCACACGCATGATGGCCTATCAGCTTCCCTACGCCGCCATGCAGTTCACCGCTCTCGGCATCGTGCTGTCTTCCAGGCAGAGGCTCGGGCGGCTCGATCACATATTGATGCTGGTGCTCGCGGCAAGCGCGGCGCAATTCGCTTCGAAACCCCTCATCGCCGGCGCGCTGGGCGGCTGGGGCGCCAATCCGCAATCCTATGTGCAGACGATCTACGCGCTGGTGTCGCAGTCGCTCGGCACCGTGTTCGGCCTGGCGGTGGCGTTGCTCGCGCTCGCCATACTGGTGCGCGACGTGCTGGCCGAGGCGACGTCGAAATCGGAGACCGATACGCTGTCGCGGCTCTTCAACCGCCGCGGCTTCGAACGCCATGCCGCCTTTGCGATGCGCGACGCCGTGCGCCAGGGTGTTCCGGTGGCGCTGCTCATTGCCGACCTCGACTACTTCAAGAGCGTCAATGACAGCTACGGCCATGCCTGTGGCGATCGCGTCATCGAGACCTTCGCGGGCTTCCTGCGCGAGGCGGCGGCCGAGCACCATGTCGCCGGCCGCATCGGCGGCGAGGAATTCGCCATCATCCTGCCGGGAACCAATCTCGCCGCCGCGCGGCTGTTCGCCGAAGGCGCGCGCAGCGCCTTCAGCGCTCTGCCGATCGACGGCCTGCCCGTCGATCATCGCTGCAGCGCGAGCTTCGGTGTCGCCGAGCTTGCCGCGGATGAGAGTTTTTCAGATCTTCTTCGTCGCGCCGACGACGCGCTCTATGCAGCCAAGAATGCCGGTCGCGATTGCGTCAGGGTCTCGACCGGGCGAGGTTTGCGGCAGGGTCCGATGCTGTTCAACGGCAAGGGCTGAGGTTGGGCATCTCGCCGTCGGAAAGACCGTACATGTAGGAGCGTCCCTTCACGAAGACCGGCGGCTGGTAACAGCCCGGCGCGCCGGCATCGTCGGAGTCATAGATGACATCGGGCTGGCCGGCACGGGTAAAGTCGGAGAGCTCCTTGGCGTGCCTGCCTTCGCCGACGATGATGCGCTTGTAGCCGGCGGCGCTGTCGATGACGAGATTGCCGAAGGAATCGGCATAGACGCGGTCGTGATGGCGCAAACCAGCCTCGGCCGGCACGGCAATCGCGGTGGCGAGCGCCGCCAGCGTGACGGCCGCGAAGCTTGCCTGCACTGATTTCGAACGCATGTCGCTCTCCCTTAAGCGCTGCGACCTCGTCGGATCGCGCTGCACAACGTCGAATCAGAAATTAACTCTTTCTTAACCTTTGTTAAGAGGTGCGTTGACCTCCGCTGCGGGATCTTAATGAACATGGTTAATTTCGGCGGCTTGGATCGACGGATCGCGTCGTCCAGCCCGGCCCGGCTTGACTCAGGGTGAACTTGATCTTGGCGCGCCGCGTGGCTAGCGTGCCGCGCACGAAAGGGGCCGCACATGGCGATTGGCCGGACGTTTCGGATGTCGTTCGTTATTCCGCTGCTTCTCGCGGCCGCGGCCTGCGTGCCGCAGGACGGCGCGCCCAAGGCGGCGAGCGCGGCATCGCCAGCGGTGTCGCCTGGTCCGGCCCAGCAGCCCGCTGCATCCATCGCGCCTTCAATGCCTGCAACACCCAAGACGCCTGGAGCCTCCCCGGCACCCGCGACCAAGATCATCACCGACTTGACCGCGCCACGATCCGCTGTGGGCACGGCCAGCTACAGATGCGGCAATGGCGGCGTGATCACCATCCAGAATCTTGGCCGGTCGCTGCGTGTCGTTGGACCGGACGGCGTGGCCGAGGAGTTTGCGGCTTCGCCGGCCAACCAGAGCAGCCGCTACCAGGAAGCGGCGACGCATGACGCAATCGTGATCGACGGACCCGAGGCGCTGGTGATGAAGAGAGGGTCGACGCCGCAGACGTGCAGGAGGTAGCGAGGGCAATCCTCATCGCCATATCGCACTGCAGCGAACGCTGCGCCGGCTTCGAAACAAGCGCTAATCGATTGAAGCGGATTTTCCCGTTTTTGTCAGACTAAATGACGTTTCCAAAACGATTTTCCGGCTTTGACGCGGTGCAAAAAGCGCATTAGAAACCGCCTATCCGAAGCCATTTATCGAGGCGGCAAGCGCCGCATCCTTCGCGGCTCCGGAACGCCAAACTGGGGGAGCCATGAGCAAATCACCAGCCACCCGCGCAGTTGCCAGACACGAACGGCCGCTTTCGCCGCATCTGTCGATCTACCGGCCGCCGATCACGATGACCATGTCGATCATCCATCGCATCACCGGCGGCGCGCTCTATTTCGGAACGCTGCTGGTGGCGGCGTGGCTGATCGCGGCTTCGACCTCGCAGGCCGCGTTCGATCTCGTCAACTGGGCCTTCGGCTCCTGGCTCGGCCGCCTGGTCCTGTTCGGCTACACCTGGGCGCTGATGCACCACATGCTGGGCGGGGTGCGCCACCTTGTCTGGGATACCGGAACCGGGCTCGAAAAACACACCGCTTCGAAGATCGCATGGGCAACGCTCGCCGGCTCGATCGTGCTGACGCTGCTGATCTGGATCGCCGGCTACATGGCGCGGGGAGCTTTCTGATGAGCGCGAACAACACCGACATGCGCACGCCGCTGGGCAAGGTCCGCGGGCTGGGCTCGGCCCGCGAGGGCACCGGCCATTTCTGGCGCCAGCGGCTGACCGCGATTGCCAACATCCCGCTGATCCTGTTCTTCGTCGGCTTCCTGATCGCGGTCAACGGCCACGACTATGCCGACGTGCGCGCTTCGCTCGCCAATCCCTTCGTGGCGCTGGTGCTGTCGCTGGTGCTCATTTCCGGGCTGTACCACATGCGGCTCGGCATGCAGGTGATCATCGAGGACTATGTGCATGGCGAGGGCATGAAGCTCGCGCTGATCGCGCTCAACACGTTCTTCTCAATCGCAGTGGGCGTCGCCTCGCTCTTCGCCCTGCTCAAACTGGCATTCGGAGGCTGACGTCTTGGCCAAGGACTCGAAAACCGCCAACACGGCTTCCGCCTACACTTTTGTCGACCACAAATTCGACGTGGTTATCGTCGGCGCCGGCGGCGCCGGCCTGCGCGCCACGCTCGGCATGGCCGAGCAGGGGCTGCGCACCGCCTGCATCACCAAAGTGTTCCCGACCCGCTCGCATACGGTGGCGGCCCAGGGCGGCATCGCCGCCTCGCTCGCCAACATGGGTCCCGACAACTGGCAGTGGCATCTCTTCGACACCGTCAAGGGATCGGACTGGCTGGGCGACATCGACGCGCAGGAATACATGGTTCGGGAGGCGCCCGCGGCGGTCTACGAACTCGAGCACTACGGCGTGCCGTTCTCGCGCACCGAAGAGGGCAAGATCTACCAGCGGCCCTTCGGCGGCATGATGATGAATTTCGGCGAAGGGCCGCCAGTGCAGCGCACCTGCGCCGCCGCCGACCGCACCGGCCATGCCATGCTGCATACGCTCTACGGCCAGTCGCTGAAGAACAACGCGCAGTTCTTCATCGAGTATTTCGCGCTCGACCTGATCATGGAGCCGGACGGCACCTGCACCGGCGTCGTCGCATGGAACCTCGACGACGGCACCATCCACCGCTTCTCCGCGAAGATGGTGGTGCTGGCGACAGGCGGCTATGGCCGCGCCTATTTCTCGGCCACCTCGGCGCATACCTGCACCGGCGACGGCGGCGGCATGGCGGCACGTGCCGGGCTGCCGCTGCAGGACATGGAATTCGTGCAGTTCCATCCGACCGGCATCTATGGCGCCGGCTGCCTGATCACCGAAGGCGCGCGCGGCGAGGGCGGCTATCTGGTCAATTCCGAGGGCGAGCGCTTCATGGAGCGCTATGCGCCGTCGGCCAAGGACCTCGCCTCGCGCGACGTGGTCTCGCGCTGCATGACGATGGAGATCCGCGAGGGCCGCGGCGTCGGCCCGAAGAAGGACCACATCTTCCTGCATCTCGACCATCTCGACCCGGCCGTCCTGCATGAAAGGCTGCCAGGCATTTCGGAGTCGGCAAAGATCTTCGCCGGCGTCGACCTGACCAAGGAACCGATCCCGGTGCTGCCGACGGTCCACTACAACATGGGCGGCGTGCCGACCAATTACTGGGGCGAGGTGCTCAACCCGACGTCGAGTAGCCCGGACAGGGTGTCGCCGGGGCTGATGGCGGTGGGCGAGGCGGCCTGCGCTTCGGTGCACGGCGCCAACCGGCTGGGCTCGAATTCGCTGATCGACCTGGTCGTCTTCGGCCGCGCCGCAGCGATCAGGGCCGGCCAGGTGATCGACCGCAATTCGCCGATTCCTTCGCCCAACGAAGCGTCGGTCGAGAAGATCATGGACCGCTTCGACCGGCTGCGCCACGCCAACGGCTCGACGCCGACCGCGGTCCTGCGCGAGAAGATGCAGAAGGCGATGCAGGAAGACGCGGCGGTGTTCCGCACGCAGGAGTCGCTGGACAATGGCTGCAAGCGCGTTTCCGAGATCTGGGGCGAACTGAAGGACATCAAGGTGTTCGACCGCTCGATGATCTGGAATTCGGATCTCGTCGAAACACTGGAACTGGAAAACCTGATGGCCAACGCCATCACCACCGTGCAAGGCGCGGCGGCGCGCAAGGAGAGCCGCGGGGCGCATGCGCGCGAGGACTTCACCGCGCGTGACGACGCCAACTGGCGCAAGCACACCTTGGCTCGCGTCAGCGAGGACGGCAAGGTGACGCTGACCTACCGACCGGTGCACACCGAACTGCTCCTGGCGCAAAAGGACGGCGGCATCGATCCGGCCAAGATCGCGCCGAAGGCGCGGGTGTACTGATGATGGCGCAGGCGGCCGCGGGATATTCCGGCACGCCCCTTCCGGCCAAGCTCGGCCTGAGGGACGGGACGGTCGCCGCCTTCATCGCGCTGCCGGCGGAACTGGACGCATTGGCCGAGGCGGTAGACTTTGCCCATGTCGACCGGCTCGCCGATTGGTCGAAGATCGCAGGCGCCTGCCAGCGATACGATGCCGTGCACGCCTTCACCCGGCAGCGCGCCGAGATCGAGGACGGCCTTGCAGGCATCGAGACGGCGATCAAGCGCGACGGCATGGTCTGGGTCTCCTGGCCGAAGAAGGCATCGAAGGTGGCCACCGACGTCACCGAGGACGTGATCCGCGCGCAAGCGCTCAAGCTGAACCTCGTCGACGTCAAGGTCGCCGCCGTCAACGAAATCTGGTCCGGGCTGAAGCTCGTCATCCGAAAGGACCGCAGGTAATGGTCGAACTCACGCTTCCCAAGAATTCGAAAGTTCAGCAGGGCAAGACCTGGCCGAAGCCGGAGGGCGCCACCAACCTGCGCGAATACCGGATCTACCGCTGGTCGCCGGACGATGGCGAAAACCCGCGCATGGACACCTATTTCGTCGACATGGACGACTGCGGGCCGATGGTTCTCGACGCCCTGCTCTGGATCAAGAACAAGATCGACCCGACGCTTACGCTGCGCCGCTCCTGCCGCGAAGGCATCTGCGGCTCCTGCGCCATGAACATCGACGGCTCGAACACGCTGGCCTGCACCAAGGGCTGCGACGACATTTCCGGCGCGGTCAAGATCTACCCGCTGCCGCACACGCCCGTCATCAAGGACCTGGTGCCCGACCTCACCAATTTCTATGCCCAGCATGCCTCGATCGAACCCTGGCTGAAGACGGTCTCGCCCGAGCCCGCCAAGGAGTGGCTGCAGAGCCATGAGGATCGAGAGAAGCTCGACGGGCTCTACGAGTGCATCCTGTGCGCCTGCTGCTCGACGTCGTGCCCGAGCTACTGGTGGAACGGCGAGCGCTATCTCGGCCCGGCGACGCTGCTGCAGGCCTATCGCTGGCTGATCGATTCCCGCGACGAGGCGACCGGCGAACGGCTCGACAATCTCGAGGATCCGTTCCGGCTCTACCGCTGCCACACCATCATGAACTGCGCGCAGACCTGCCCCAAGGGACTCAACCCGGCCAAGGCGATCGCGGAGATCAAGAAGATGATGGTGGAGAGAAGGGTTTAAGGTTTCGGCCCAATGACCGACCTCCCCGTCCTCTCCCCCACCGAAGCCCGCGTGCTCGGCTGCCTGATCGAGAAGAAGGAGCTGACGCCGGATGTCTATCCGCTGACGCTCAACGGCGCGCACCAGGCCGCCAACCAGAAGACGGCGCGCGAGCCGGTGATGGCGCTGGAACTGACGGAGGTCCGGCGGGCGCTGAGCCAGCTCGAGCAGAAGGGCCTGGTGCGCCAGGCGTTCGCCTCGCGCGTCGAGCGCTACGAGCATCTGATGGCGCAGCGTTTTTCGCTCACCACGCCGCAGATCGCGATCGTCGGCCTGCTGCTTTTACGCGGCGCGCAGACGGCGCATGAACTTCTGGCCCGCGCCGAACGCATGGCGCGCTTTGCCTCGATCGAGGAGCTGCGCGACAACATCGACCTGATGATCGGCCGCCGCCCGCCGCTCATCCAGCTGCTCGACCGCGCTCCCGGCCAGCGCGAGGAGCGCTATGTGCATCTGTTGAGCGGGCCGGTGGAGGCGTCGGCGATAGCGGCGCTGTGGCAGCCGCCCGCCTCGTCACCGGATGCCGATCTCGAAGCGCGGGTGAAGGCGCTGGAGGAAGAGGTCGCGGCGTTGCGCGCGAAGCTCGAGGCGCTGGGCGGGTAGCTCACCGGACAGAGTTGGCGCGAGGCGCCCCCTCTGTCATGCCGGACATCTCCCGCGAGGGGGATCAGACGTCACGCCGGGTTTCGCCAATCGCGACGTTGAAAGCCCAGTCACCCCAGCTTCGCGTCGAGCGAGACCTTGATGGCGCCGAGCGCCTTCGAGACCGGGCATTCGGCCTTGGCTTTTTCGGCGAGTTCCTTGAATTTCGCCGCGTCGATGCCCGGCACCTTGCCGACCAGGGTGATGGCGCTCCCGGTGATGCCGGTGCCGGGCACCAGCGTCACCACCGCCCTGGCGTCGAGCTCGGCGGCCGGCGTGCCGTTCTCGGCGAGGAAATGCGACAGCTGCATGGCGTAGCAGCCGGCATGGGCGGCGGCGATCAGCTCTTCCGGGTTGGTGCCGGATTTGCCGCTCTCGTCCTCGAAGCGCGCCTTGAAGGAGTAGGGCGTGCCCTTGAGCGCCCCGCTCTGGGTGTCCAGCGTGCCCTTGCCTTCCTTCAGATTGCCTTTCCAGACGGCGTTTGCGGTGCGGTCCATGAAATCCTCCTGGCTTGTCGGGGTCTACGCCGGCGGCCGCCGGCGTTCCCCGTGAACTATAGCGCGGGCGCGACGGAAGGCCATCCTAAGGCGTGTTGAGATTCAAGTGAGGCCGGCCTGAAAAAAATGCGCGTGCAAAAATGTCGACTTCCTGTCGGCCCGAGCGTCCTGCGGGCGGCCACCGATGCACGGCCGATGGAGGATCAGAATGGACAACCTGTTTTTCGCGCTTTGGAAGCGTCCGGGCCGAAAGGTCCAGCGGCCGGAAGATTTCTGGCTAAACCCGCCATCATCGGGCTTCGGCCGGCTGCTTGTGGCGGCGGGCGTCATCGGGATTGCCGCGTGCCTGCTCGACCACGCGGCGGCCGTCGGAAGCAAGGCTGACAGCGTCGCCGTCGCTTCATATGGTTCATCACAGGAAGGGAACGAAAAATGAAATATGTGCTGCTGGTCTATGGCCAGGAAAAAGACCTCTTCGCGCTCACCCCGCAGCAATCGGCGAAGCTCGATGCCGATTCGCTGGCCTATGACAGGAAGCTGGAAGGTCAAGGAAAGCTGATCATCGCCCAGGCGCTGCAGCCGGTGAAGATGTCGAAGTCGCTCAGGCGGCGCAAGGGCAAACGGCTGGTCACCGACGGGCCCTTCGCCGAAACCAAGGAGCAGTTGCTCGGCTTCGTCATGATCGAAGCGGCGGATCTCGACGAGGCGCTGGAGATCGCCGAGGGCATTCCGCTGGCCGAGTTCGGCACCGTCGAGGTCAGGGCGATCTACGACATACCGGGGTCATAGATCCCAACCAGACAGCTCCATCATCGCAAAGAGGCTGCAGCATTTGATGCCTTGTGGGTGGCGACCTAAAGCCAGGACATTCGATCTCGGTGCGCAGATGCCTGCAGGGAACACCTCTGACCTCTTCACCGGCCGCAATTCTTGCGTGTTGAAGCAACGGCGCAGTTCTCTTATTGTCGCGGGAATTTCCGGGGGATTTCGACATGCCTTTTCTGCTGGCTATTCTTGGCGTGCTGGGCGCCGCGGGCTTCTGGTGGTACCGGATGAAGGCCATGAACGAGGCCGCGCGCGAGGTCGCCGACGTCGTCGGACGCGTGCAGGGCAACATCCGCCGCAAGAAGCTGCGCAAGCAGGCGGCGCTGTCGCCCCTGACGGCGATCGACGATCCGGTGGTAGCCGCTGCGACGCTGATCACAGCGATCGTTGCCGAACAGGGTCCGGTCCTGCCCCAGCGCGAAGCCGTCATCCGCGAGGTGATTTCGCAGATCGCGAGCAGTCAGAAGAAGACCGACGAGGCGGTCGTCTATGCCAAATGGGCCGCCGCGCAGATCGACGACACCACGATCGTCATCGACAAGCTGGCGCCATTCCTGCGCGAGCGCCTCGATCCGCATGAGCGGGACGACCTGCTCAGGATGCTCAATCGTGTTGCCAAGGGCGGCGAGCAGAGCCTGAAGATAGCGGACCAGCGCATGCTGAGGCTGCGGCAGAAGCTTGGGTTTGAGGTGAATTAAGCTGAAGCTGTAGCGACCGGATCGCCTGCCTTCGTGATTGGCCGAAACGCCCCTCGCCTCGTCATTCTATGGCGGAGCAAGGAGCGAAGCGACGCGGCGCAGACCATAGAATCCATGCCGTGACTTCGAAGCGTTGCGACGGTGCAGAATTCTGCCCCGCAGCGCTCTTCGGCGAAGGTCACGGAATGGATCCTCGGGTCTGCGCTCCGCTTCGCGTCGCTCCGCCCGTGGATGACGACGTCGCGGAGGCTTCGGCCAACTGCGAGGCGCCTCAGATCGCCTCGCCCTTCAATAGCCGCGGCGTGTCGCCGGACAGGCCCGAGGCCTGGCGGATGAAGAATTCCTTCAGCCGCGGCATGCGCTCGACGAGGCCGAGCCCGATGTCGCGGACTTGGCGCAGCGGGCCGATGTCGTTGGAGAACAGCCGGTTCAGCACGTCGGTGGTGACGCCCATCTGCAGCGTGTCGAAGCGGCGCCACTGCTGGTAGCGCTCGAGCACGTCGAGGGCGCCGATGTCCTGGCCGAGACGGTCGGCCTCGACCACCACCTCGGCGAGGGCCGCGACATCCTTGAAGCCGAGATTGAGGCCCTGGCCGGCGATCGGGTGGATGCCGTGGGCGGCGTCGCCGGCGAGCGCGATGCGGGGCGCCACGAACGCGCGCGCAAGGGTGAGGCCAAGCGGCCAGGCGCGCGGCTTGTCGGCGACGCGGATCTCGCCGAGCTTGAGCCCAAAACGCTGCTCCAGCTCGTGCTCTAAGACGAACTCGTCACCCTCGACCAGCTTCTGCGCATCCTCTGTGCGCTCGACCCAGACGATGGACGAGCGGTTGGTCCCGTCCTTGTCCGGTTTCAGCGGCAATGTGGCGAAGGGGCCCGCCGGCAAAAAGTGCTCCTCGGCGCGGCCGTTGTGCGGGCGCTCGTGGGCTACCGTGCAGACGATGCCGGACTGGCCGTATTCCCATCTCACCGTCTTGATGCCGGCCATGTCGCGCAGCTTCGAATGGACGCCGTCGGCGGCAATCAGGAGCCGCGCCTTGAGCGTCGCGCCATCGGCCAGATGCACGGTGATGCCGGCGCCGTTCGCGTCGAAGGCGCTGACGGCCACGCCTTCGATGATGTCGATGCCGAGCTCCTCGGCACGCCGCCGCAGCGCCCCGTTCAGATCCCGGTTGGCGACCATGTGGGCGAAGGGCTCGCCAGGCGCCACCTCGCCGTCGAAGGTCAAAAACACCGGGCGCACCGGATCGGCGGCGCGCGAGTCGGTGATGATCATCTCGGTGATGGCCTGCGCTTCCGGCGCGATCTCCTGCCAGACGCCGAGCTGCTCCAGCATGCGGCAGGCCGCGGCGGCGATCGCCGAGGCGCGGCCGTCCTTGCGCCAGACGCCGGCGGGGGCCGCGTCGACCAGCGCAACGCCCAGGCTGGGACGCGCCTGCTTCAACGACACGGCCACGGCCAGGCCGACATAGCCGGCGCCGGCGACGAGCACGTCGAGCTGGGCTTCGCCTGCTCCATCTGCTCCTGCTCCATCCGGTTTGCGGTCGACCATGGCATCATCCTTTCGCGGCTTCCGGCCCCGGTGCCGGCCGTGGCAGCTTGACTGCTTGGCCGTCCTGTCCGAAACCGCCAATGGCACATCTTTGAAGGACGTGGAACATGACGGCGGCCATGGACGAGCTCCTCGACATTCTCGACCTCGAGCAGCTCGAACACAATCTGTATCGTGGTCGCAGCCCCAAGCTCGACTGGCAGCGCGTGTTCGGCGGCCAGACCATCGCCCAGGCACTCGTCGCCGCCCAGCGCACGGTCGAGCCCGGGCGGCATGTGCATTCGCTGCACGGCTATTTCATGCGGCCCGGCGACACCAAGGTGCCGATCGTCTACGAGGTCGACCGCATCCGCGACGGCGGCTCATTCACCACGCGCCGGGTGGTGGCGATCCAGCATGGGCAGGCGATCTTCTCGCTGGAGGCTTCGTTCCAGCAGGATGAGGTCGGCCTGGAGCATCAGCTGCCGATGCCGCGCGACGTGCCGGCACCCGATACGCTTTTGTCGCAGCGCGAGCTGCTCGGCAAGTTCGGCGAGGCGGTGCCGGAAGGCATCAAGCGCTACTGGGAGCGCGACCGTCCGATCGAGATGAAGCCGGTGATGCTGAAACACTACACCAGCCGCGAGAAGCTGGAGCCGGAGCAGAATATCTGGATCCGCACCACCGGCCCGGTGCCCGACGACCGCGCGACGCAGGCGGCGGTGCTTGCCTATCTTTCCGACATGACGCTGCTCGACACCTCGACCTTCGCGCATGGCCGCGCCATCTTCGACCGCGACATCCAGGCGGCGAGCCTCGACCACGCGATGTGGTTCCACCGCAGCCATTCGCTGGACGACTGGATCCTCTACACGCAGGACAGTCCCTCGACGCAAGGCTCGCGCGGCTTCACCCGCGGGTCGCTGTTCGCGCGTGACGGAACGCTGATCGCCTCGGTTGCCCAGGAAGGCCTCATCCGGCTGAAACGGTGAGCCGGCCTCTGCTAAAGCCTATAAAACGGGCATTTTTGAAATTTTGCCTATTTCTTAATCAGGTACCTTGACGCCTCTGCGCACGATTTCTGTGCAAGGGCCGCCCATCCCCTTTGTTTACAACAGGTTAACGGCCTGCTTCGGCAATTGGCACGGAGCTTGAATCCTGTCCGGCACTCTCCGGCTCTCATGGGGATCGGCGAAGTGGTGCAAACGCGGGGGACCGCAACAGCAAAGGGTGAAACCTTATGAAAATCGTGATGGCAATCATCAAGCCGTTCAAGCTCGACGAGGTGCGCGAAGCGCTCACCGCCGTCGGCATCCAGGGCCTGACCGTCACCGAAGTCAAAGGCTACGGGCGTCAGAAAGGACACACGGAAATCTACCGCGGCGCGGAATACGCGGTCAGCTTCCTGCCCAAGATCAAGATCGAGGTCGCCGTCGGCGCCGACATGGTCGACAAGGCCGTCGAGGCCATCACCGCGGCCGCCAAGACCGGCCAGATCGGCGACGGCAAGATCTTCGTCTTCGGCATCGACCAGGCGGTGCGCATCCGTACCGGCGAAACAGACACCGACGCGCTGTAAAGCGGCGACCAGCTATTCCAACGGAGAGTTCAATGAATATTCCTTCCACCTTGAAGACGACGGGACGCGCGGCCGCTTCGCTCGCTCTCGTAGCGCTCAGCACTGCCGCCGCCTTCGCGCAGGAAGCCGCTCCCGCGGCGGCGCCGGCCGCACCCGCCGCGCCGACCCCGGTGCTCGATACCGGCAACACCGCCTGGATGCTGACGTCGACGGCGCTGGTGCTGATGATGACCATTCCGGGCCTGGCGCTGTTCTACGGCGGCATGGTGCGCAAGAAGAACGTGCTCGCCACCATCATGCAGAGCTTCGCGATCACCTGCCTGGTGACGGTGCTGTGGTTCATCATCGGCTATTCGCTGGCCTTCACCACCAATGACTCCCCCGGAATGAATGCCTATATCGGCGGCTTCTCGAGGCTCTTCCACCATGGCATCACCACCTCGACGCTGTGGCTGCCGGGTGTGGCGAACATTCCTGAATTCGTCTTCTCGATGTTCCAGATGACGTTTGCCATCATCACGCCGGCGCTGATCGCCGGCGCCTTCGCCGAGCGCATGAAGTTCTCGGCGCTGCTCCTCTTCATGGGCCTGTGGCTGGTCTTCGTCTACTCCCCGATCGCGCACTGGGTGTGGGGCGGCGGCTTCCTCGGCTCGGCCGGCGTTCTCGACTTCGCCGGCGGCACGGTCGTCCACATCAATGCCGGTGTCGCGGGCCTGGTCTGCGCGCTCGTTCTCGGCAAGCGCGAGGGCTATGGCACCACCAACATGGCGCCGCACAACCTGGTCTATTCGGTGATCGGCGCCTCGCTGCTGTGGGTCGGCTGGTTCGGCTTCAACGCGGGTTCGGAACTCGCCGCCGACGGCCTGGCGGGCGCGGCGATGATGAACACGCAGGTCGCCACCGCCGCAGCGGCGCTGGCCTGGATGTTCGCAGAATGGATCGTCGCCAAGAAGCCCTCGGTGCTCGGCATCATCTCGGGCGCCGTCGCCGGCCTGGTCGCGGTGACGCCGGCCTCCGGCTTCGTCAACCCGACCGGCGCCTTCATCGTCGGCATCATCGCCGGCGTCGTCTGCTACCTGTCGGCGGTCAAGCTCAAGCATGCGTTCGGCTATGACGACTCGCTCGATGCCTTCGGCGTCCATGGCGTCGGCGGCGTGGTCGGCGCGCTCCTCACCGGCGCGCTCGCTGATCCGGCGATCAATGCACTCGGCAAGGGCGCTTCGGTCGGCACGCAGATCTACGGCATCGTCTTCACCATCCTGTGGACGGCGATCGCCACCTTCGTGATCCTCTTCATCGTCAAGGCGCTGGTCGGCCTGCGTCCGAGCACCCAGGAAGAGGTCGAAGGTCTCGACGTCACCCAGCACGGCGAAGTGGTGCCGTAAGGCAAGCCTCGCCCGGGCCGGCGGATCCTCCTCCCGCCGGCCCAGATATCAACGAAGATATCAACGAAAGCCGCGCAGTGGTTTTCTGAAACGACTCCCAAGATCCCGTCGTGATGCTCTCGAAAGGGGCTCACGCCTTGAGGCCCGGAAAATCTTCCGGGCCTCCTTTTTGTCTGGCGGGTCGTCAGGCGAACTTCCGATCACATTCACTTGATCGCGCCAGCACGAAACGTTGGCTCCGGTGGTTTCGTACTGGGATAGCGACGCCACCCTGGCGCTCGCCAACAAAAGGGAAGGAACCAACCGATGAACTTCAAGAATATCTTCCTGGGAGCAATGGCTCTGTCGATGGTCAGCGGGGTTGTCCTTGCTGGCGCCCTCGACGAGCCGGACAATATGGCGCCGTTCTTCACCGATGCCGGCATGAAGACCATGAAGTCCGAAGCCGACTTCAAGGCCGCCTGGGCTGCGACGGCCAAGGACAAGCAGGACATGATGATGAAGGAGTGCCAGGACGCGGCGATGAGCAAGCCCCACGCCGAATTCTGCGCCAACCTGATGATGTATGCCGGTCATAAGTGATTTGCGGCAGATCGGGTCCTGACGGCCTGATCGTTCGTCGTTGCCAAGATGGCGGACTTGACGGCCCGCCATCTCCTTTCCGAGGGGCATGTCGGTAAAAGGCCATGGTTAATGCGGCCTTAACCTTCCCGCCGATAGTCTGTCGTTCGAATCTGCCGGAGTGCGCCAAGCGCCCGGCCAGGCAACGACTTACGGGGAAGAGGCATGCGTTCAGGCGCTTCAGCACCGCTCGCGCTGACCGATACGGGGCACGGCATCCAGGCGTTCGCGCGGCGGCAGGTCGGGCGGCTGGTCGGCGCCGGCCTGTTCGTGTTCACCGCTTTCGGCGTCGCCAGCCTCGCCACCTGGAACGTCGCCGATCCAAGCTTCTCGCATGCGACGAACAACATCGTCACCAACGCCATGGGCTACACAGGCGCGGTGTTTTCCGACCTCGCCATGCAGTTCTTCGGCTTAGCCGCGGTCGCTGGCCTGGTGCCGGCGGTGGTCTGGGGTTTTCTTCTCTTCTCCGCGCGTGGCGTAGACAGGCTGCCGAAGCGCGGCCTGGCCTGGTTCGGCTTCGCGCTGCTGGCGGCGGCGATCGCCGGCTGTGTCACCCCGCCCAACACCTGGCCGCTGCCGACGGGCCTTGGCGGAGTCTTCGGCGACATGGTGCTGAAAATCCCGGGCATCGCCGTCGGCGGCTACCCGAAGGGCCTTTTCGCCAGCATCATCGCCGTCGTGCTTGCAGCGCCGGCGCTTTGGCTGTTCGCATACGGCTCGGCGCTGATTGCGCGCAAGAACGGCTTTGCCGTCATGGAGCGCGCCGCCGAGCCCGACCCGCGCGAGCAGGACGGTCTGCTCTTCGACGAGGATGAGGACGAGGGCGACGAAGGCATTCTGGCGCTCGGCGCCATCACCCATTGGTGGCTGTCGTTCCGCGCATGGATGCACCGCCGCGCCGCGCGCCGCAGGCAGGAACGCGACGAGTTCGAGCCGCAGATGGAACCGCGGGCAAGCGCCTGGCGGCGCGCCGCCGAACGGGTCGAGTCGGCCGAGTTCGCCGAGGCCCGGATGAGCCTCGGCGGCCGCGCCCGCGTCGAGCCGGAATTCTTCGCCGCGATGGTCAACGACCGCAGCGCTTCGGTTGATCCCGTCGACGACGATGTCTTCGACGAAGAGGAAGAGGCCGAGCTCGACGATTTCGATGACGAGAGGCCTGTCCAGCGCCGCGCCAATGTGCGCAACTTCCGCTCGGACGCGGCGACCCGTGTCGAGGCCCCGGCGCCGCGCCCGGTGCAAGGCGCGCGCGTCCAGCGCGAGGCGCAGACTTCGCTGATCGGCTCCGGCGCGTTCGAGATGCCGTCGCTGCATTTCCTGTCCGAGCCGAAGAACGTGGCGAAGGACCCGAGCCTGTCGAAGGATGCGCTGGAGCAGAACGCAAGGCTGCTCGAAGGCGTGCTCGAGGATTTCGGCGTCAAGGGCGAGATCATCCATGTCCGCCCGGGTCCTGTCGTCACGCTCTATGAGCTCGAGCCCGCTCCCGGCATCAAATCCTCGCGCGTCATCGGCCTTTCCGACGATATCGCCCGCTCGATGAGCGCGATCGCCTGCCGCGTCGCCGTCGTCCCCGGCCGCAATGCCATCGGCATCGAGCTGCCGAACGCCAAGCGCGAGACGGTCTATCTGCGGGAAATCATGGCAAGCCGCGACTTCGAGACGACCAAGGCCAAGCTGGCGCTGGCGCTCGGCAAGACCATCAATGGCGAGGCGGTCATCGTCGATATCGCCAAGATGCCGCACGTGCTGGTCGCCGGCACCACCGGCTCGGGCAAGTCGGTCGCCATCAACACCATGATTCTCTCGCTGCTCTACCGGCTGACGCCGCAGGAATGCCGGCTGATCATGATCGATCCGAAGATGCTCGAACTCTCGGTCTATGACGGCATCCCGCATCTGCTGACACCGGTCGTCACCGACCCGAAGAAGGCGGTGGTGGCGCTGAAGTGGACCGTGCGCGAGATGGAAGACCGCTACCGCAAGATGTCCAAGGTCGGCGTGCGCAACATCGACGGTTTTAACGCACGCGTGCAGCTCGCCGAGAAAAAGGGCGAAAAGATCTCGCGCACGGTGCAGACCGGATTCGACCGCCAGACCGGCGAGGCGATCTACGAGACCGAGGATCTCGATCTCGAGCCGATGCCCTATATCGTGGTCATCATCGACGAGATGGCCGACCTGATGATGGTCGCCGGCAAGGACATCGAGGGCGCGGTGCAGCGCCTGGCGCAGATGGCGCGCGCCGCCGGCATCCATGTCATCATGGCGACCCAGCGTCCGTCCGTCGACGTCATCACCGGCACGATCAAGGCCAACTTCCCGACCCGCATCTCCTTCCAGGTGACGTCGAAGATCGACAGCCGCACCATCCTCGGCGAACAGGGCGCCGAGCAGCTGCTCGGCATGGGCGATATGCTCTACATGGCCGGCGGCGGCCGCATCCAGCGCGTCCACGGCCCGTTCGTCTCGGACGACGAGGTCGAGCGGATCGTCGGGCATCTGAAGCTGCAGGGTGTGCCCGAATATCTCGACGCCATCACCGAGGACGACGAGGAAGACGATGAGGACGGCGCCTCGGGCAGGAGCTCCGGCGGCGGTGGCGGCGGCAATTTCGAGGATTCCGACGATCCCTACGACCAGGCGGTGGCGGTGGTGCTGCGCGACGGCAAGGCCTCGACCAGCTATATCCAGCGCCGGCTCGGCATCGGCTACAACCGCGCCGCATCGATCATCGAGAAGATGGAGAAGGAAGGCATTGTCGGCCCGGCCAACCATGCCGGCAAGCGCGAGATCCTGGTGCCGACCGAGGACGACAAATTCTAGCCCGGCGGCGGCCCGGAGGGCCCGCCGGCAACCTTGAACCTTCTGGCGCGTTCATGCGACGCAGCGCCGTGTGACCCGCCAAACTTAGGCCCAACTGGGGGTCCAGAGACTGCGACGACACGAATCACAGGAAGTGACCGGCATGAAGACCCAGACAGATTTCGCTCCGAACCGCCGGCAGGTGCTCGGCCTTGGCCTTGTGCTCGCGGGCGCGGCCGCCATCAATGTCGTGCCGGGCTTCCAGCTTCTGGCGCAGGCGCAGGCCGCGGTTCCGCCGGCGGCTCAAAAGATCGCCGACCACTTCTCCTCGGTCAAATCGATGAGCGGCGAGTTCGTGCAATTCGGCCCGAAGGGCGAACAGACCGGCGGCAAGTTCTTCCTCGAGCGCCCCGGCAAGATCCGCTTCAACTATGACGGATCCTCGAACTTCCGGGTGATCTCCGACGGCAAGTCGGTCGTGATCCTCAACAAGAAGCTGAACACCTCCGACCTCTATCCGCTGTCGAAGACGCCGCTGAAATTGCTGCTCGACGACCGGATCGACCTCTCGGGCGGGCGGGTGAAGGCCGTCAAGGAAGAGGACGACCTCACCACCATCAAGCTGTCCGACAAGTCGGTGTTCGGCAATGCGATGATCACCATGATGTTCGACCCGAAGAGCTACGAGCTGCGCCAGTGGACGATCACGGACGCTCAGGGCAAGGACACGACGGTGATGATCTTCAACGTCAAGGAAGGCGGCAGCTTCCCGCCGGATACCTTCGCCATCGACTACACGGCGAACCGCGAGCTGAATACCAAGACAAGATAGATTCGGGCCAGGCCGGCCTGCAAAGCGGGCCGGCTTGTTTTTGCGGCGCATGGCTGGCAGTAGATCGGCGACCTTCTTTCGGACCCGCCTGAATGCCCTTCACCATCGCCACCTGGAACATCAACTCCGTGCGCCTGCGCATGCCGATCGTCGAGCGGCTCTTGAAGGAGCACGCGCCGGACGTGCTCTGCCTGCAGGAAACCAAGGTTCCGGACGAGCTCTTTCCTGAAAAGGCCTTCCGCAAGGCGGGCTACGAGCACATCCATTTCCACGGCCAGAAGGGCTATCACGGCGTCGCCACCGTGGCCCGCCGTCCGATCGAGCTGGTCGAGAAGCGGCGTTTCTGCGAGATCGACGACAGCCGGCACCTGTCGGTCAGGATCCAGGCCGGAGGCAGGTCGGTCCTGCTGCACAATTTCTATGTGCCGGCGGGCGGCGACGAGCCGGATCCGGAGATCAACCGCAAATTCCGCCACAAGCTAGACTTCGTGGCCGAGATGAACGGCGTACCGGCGAGCCAGGACGATCTGTCCGCATCGATCCTGGTCGGCGACCTCAACATCGCGCCACAGGAGCATGACGTCTGGTCGCACAAGCAGCTCCTCAACGTCGTCAGCCACACGCCGGTCGAGACCGAAAACTTCGAGGCGATGCGGCAGCAGGGCGGCTGGGTCGACCTGATGCGCCTCAACGTGCCGGCCGAGCAAAAACTCTACACCTGGTGGAGCTACCGCGCGAAGGATTGGGAGGCTTCCGGTCGAGGTCGCCGGCTCGACCATGTCTGGTCGTCGGCCAATCTGGTGCCGAGTTTCAAGGGCTACGAGATCCTGAAGGCCGCGCGGGGCTGGGAGAAGCCGTCGGACCATGTGCCGGTCATCGCCAAGTTTGATTTGGAATAGGGCGTGGCGGCGGAGAAAGGGCGGCTGCCCCCTCGGTCGTCATCCTAGGGCGGAGCGACGCGAAGCGGAGCGCAGACCTAGGATCCTGTGTGTTGGTTCCGGTGTATGGTTGAAGTGGGAAGGAGACCGAGTGGATCCTGGTCGTCCTTTCGGACAGGCCGTGGCATGGCCCGGTCCCTTCCCACCGGTAAAACCATCAACCTGAAC
>NZ_SRUU01000050.1 GCF_004791585.1 Mesorhizobium sp. M1C.F.Ca.ET.210.01.1.1 | reverse complement strand
ACCATCAGCCAAATGAGCGATGATCCGCTCATCAGCCTGCCGGCAGTGGCGCGCTGATCAATTCCGGCCCATGCCGGAGAGCACGGCGACCAATGCCGTCAGCTACACCACTCCAGTGGGCACGATCCGAGAGATCGCCACCGACCGCTTTGAAGGGGCTTTCGGCGGTCTCGTCAGCGAGGTTGTGGCATGAAGAAACATCAATCCACAGCATTGGGCCGAAGCATGCCACGGGCTCATGCCGCGGGAGAGCGGGAAGATATTCTTGAAAGAAGCGGTCTCCGACATCAATACCGACAGGATGGGCAGCTTTCTCACATCACTTGAGGTCGAGCGTGGCAGTTGCGACCCGCAATGCAAGGCTGGCGGCGATGGATGCCTTTGCGCGGTTCCTGATTTCGGAGCACCCCGAATATTAGGATACGCTGCAACTGGTGGTGACACTTCCCTTCAAGAGGGCGCGTGGGTGGCACCTGTCGAATATCTCGATGAGCCCGGAAATCAAGAGCGTCCTGGCGCGTATCGTCCGCCGCACGCCTTCTGGACAGCGGGATTACGCTCTGTTTTCGCTGATGTTCAATACGGATGCACGAGTTCAGGGATCCTGAATCTTCGATTGTGACCTTCGTCTGGTATCGCCCTGTCCCGCCGAGCAAAGCAACGACCGCCCCACACTGCTCACCCGGTTCGGTGTTCCATACTTGCTGCGCACACATGGCTGCGGGCGAAGGAACCACCATGGCGGAAAAAAGCATCCATCATCGCCCTTTGCGGGACACGACGGCCATCCACCTCGTCAAGGCGGGTGTTGACATCGCCACCATCAGTCGATGGCCAGGCCACTCGGGCTGAACTAACGATGCGCTACGCCCAGGCCGGTATCGATATGAAGCGGCAAGCGCTCGAACAAGGCTTCCCCGACGTGATGTCATCGGCAAAAGATCAGACGATCATCGCTTTGATGGCTGGATGTTTGGCTGGCTGCACCGCTTGTAGACGCTCAGTTATGTGGAGTTGTATCGCGGGAAGTCGCGCGTCTTGGGCTTTTGCGGTGTCAGCTCCACATCTCTCCGCAGTGCACGTTGTCACTGTTGAAGAGCCGTTTGTTCAATCTTCGTCCTGGCACGGCAAGGGTTGTCGATATTGTGGGCGTCTTGCGCTTGCCGAGCTTGTCCGAAATCCAGCGCCGGATCAGGCGTGAACACTGTTGCGTAGTTCGTCAGCCAGAGCGCGGAGAACGTCGGCGCTTCCTTCCAGCGCCGTAAAAGCGTAGGGATTGAGGAACTGTCGGCCCCAGAACAGATTGCGATCTGTGCCGGATAGCGTAGCTTCCTCGCTGACACGCGGCCAATTCTCCGCAATGCATCGGAGCTGGCCTTCAACAATCGCAAGAGCTTCCGGCGCGCTGAGCAGGAAGTGATGCGCCGCTTCAAGGCAGGACGCTATCCGGCTCATGCGGTTATTGCCGCTGATGAGCATGGCCTGGCTGGCCTCCTGGCCACTGCGGGCCTGCGGACAAATATCGTACGCAGGCGTGAGGGTGAGCTTAGCGCCGTCCCAGAATGCCGCATGGTTGCGGGCATGATCGTCGGTGTTGCCGCAAAGTATGTTGAAGACAATGCGGCTGAACAACTCGCGCAGAGTTTCCGACGGCGCGGTGAATCGGTGGCGAATGATCTCCGCCAAATCCTGGTAGCTGGCGTAACGCGCCATCATCTCATCGAGCGCGAGCATCGTCAGCGCTGAGACCATGGATTTGCGTTGCCAGCCGCCCGTGACCTTGATCCGGTCGAATCGCTCGACGAGCAACACGTCGTTGCCTGCGGCGCGAACGAGCGAGACGGATGCCGCTCTGATGCCGCACAAGGCGGCAAGCCGCATGGCTATGAATTCTCCTTTGACGACGCTGTAAAGGTCGGCAGACGAGGAAAATTTCGCGACATGCTTGACGGCGTCACCCTCGATCAGCGCCTTTGGCCTTGCGCCGCCGATCGAGCTGCCGTGATGCAGCGCCTGATCTAATTCGGGGGTGAGCGGAATACCTTTCTCTACCCGCTCCGCCGATTGGACAAGCTCTTCGAGAGTGGCATTGGCCAGTGCGCGCGGCTCGTAATGCATTGGCGAAAACTGAAAATCGAGCGCGCCGATGCGGTCCGAGCCTGATTCCAGCAAGAACGTCAGTTCTGAAATATCGAGCCGCGCGATTTCATCGCCCTTCACACCGAATTTGCGGTTTAGGATAACCCGTCGTCCCCAGGCATCAGGGGCAGCATCGCGGATGCATCCCGGCATGGTTAGGCCAGGAAGCAAAGGCAATTCGCCTGCCTTCAGGGGCAGTTCCGGGAGATAAAGCGGGATCGCGCTTCCCAGTTCACGAAAGCTCCTGCCATAGTTGAAGCTGACGAGTCCGTCATGGGCATATAGCCGCCCGGCGACAACCGGCGCGGTCTCGCCCGGCAGCCAGACCCAGACATAGGCTTCGTCGTACTTGGGGACCTTAGAACTCATCGACGATCTGCTTGCCGGCCTTGTAGACGTGCTTCGGCAGCAGCGCGATGCGATCGTCCATGCGGCCTGTGAGGGCTGTGATGCCATTGCCGTCGGCATCGAACAGCTTCACACCGACAATGGCAGCAGCTTCGAACATCAGTCCGATTTCGACTTTGGGATCGCCCTTCTCGATGCGCTGCAGGGTGCTGCGTGAAACACCGATTCTCTCGGCTAACTCCTGTGCGGTTAACCGGTGCTGCATCCGGCCAAGCCGGATGGTCTTACCGAAAAGGCCAAGCGCTTCCATCGCGTAGCGCGAATAGGTGCGTTTATACGTTGCCTTCATTCGGGTCTCTGTGACCTATGCATGATCCATATCGCCTTCTTTCGAACTTTATATAGGTAATGTCACAGAGCGACTGCCAAAGTCAAGACTCCGTATCGCAAGCGTTACCCATCCGAACGAGGAAGGCGGATATTGCCGACGGCTCCTGCACAACCGGCCAGCTCTGCGCGTCTCGGGCGAGGCGGAGATCTGGCGCTGGATCGCGGACAGCCTTGAGACGCCTCGCATGAGTCATTCATGGGCGGTCCCTGGTGCGGGGCCGCGGCGCTCGACTGCTGGCCGACATTCTCGGCGGCGGGACCCGCATCCGGCTACACCAGCACTTTTCGACCGCATACGCGCCCAGCTTCTCTCCGAAATCATTGCCAATGAGCGCGAACCTCATGCGATCGCCGAGCTGGCCTGGCGGCGCGGAATCTACGCACGCATCCGTATTCGAGACCGCCCAAGGGAGGCTGACTAGCGTAACGCCCTCCGATCTAAGCGCCTTCCACAAAGCCGCTTTCGCACGCGACGGGCTGCATGTGGCGGTCGTAGGCGACATAGATGCCAAGCCCTGAGAGTAAGGCTCTACCAGCTGTTCGGCGATTTGCCTCAGAAACTGGCGCTTGCCGGCGCGAACCAGTGGTATCGCGAGGGCGAGCACGCCGAGCGCTTTTCCTCCGCCCTCCACTGACCACAGACCCGCACGCAACGAAGCCGCGCTCGATCTTATCGTGGCGTGGCTAGGTGCAATGTTTGCTCTCGCCATCAGGCCGGCTTTCCCGATGGCGTGGTCAACCTGATCTATGCGTCCGAAGGTGATCGCGTGGGCCGTGAACTCTGCACCAATTCCAAAGATCAGCTTTACCGGTTCGAACGAGGTCGGACGGCTGCTGATGCGTCAGTGCTCTGACCAGATCAAGAAGGTCAGCCTTGAAACCGGCGGCAATGCACCTTTCATCATCTTCGATGATGCCGACATTGACGGTGCTGTTGACGGTGCGGTCCAGGCGAAGTTCCGCAATGCCGGCCAGACCTGCGTTTCCGCGAACCGCATTTACGTCCAATCGAGCGTTCACGATGAGTCCGCCGAGAAATTGTGGAGAAGGTCCGGCACTTATCAGTGGTCCGACGTCTACTCCCGGAGCGAAGCCGTCGCCAACCCAAGATCGAGTCCCACATCGCAGATGATAATTCGATGCGGGGCCGAACGATAAATATGCATGCTTTGGCCACCCCGAGGCAGGGCTCATTGAGATGATCCGACCGCCTTGGAACAAAGATGGGGTAGAGCAGATGAAGCGTTGGCAGCGTGTCTCCATTCGACGCGAGCGCTTAGGATGGGATCACGATCATTCGCATCACGCGCAGCCGCAAGGGCGATGCCATGGCTACTTTGGAATCGTTGAAGTGGTTTGAGCCGGACAGTCACAAATACACCCGTTACGCCGCGGCTCAGGAAACGGGGCGGCGTCCGGCGGTGGAGGTGCTCGCTGACTTAAAAAGGGTGCGGGCAGTCGTTGCGCTTGAGAGCGACGACATTTGGGATCCGGCACGGGGTGACCTGCTGCCAATCGGCAGTTAACAGGGTCCGACAAAAGTGTGCACAACATGCTGCTGAAGTGGCCTCCGGAAGCGCTACCGGAAGTTACGCGTCTTGAACTTGATAGGGTCGATATGGTCATACTGCATCGACGATGTCGCGCCCCTTCGGCATGCCGCGCGGATCGATGCCCGATCCGCCGTGATGAGCCTCGTCCCTCGGCCGTGCGGCAACGGAAACGGCGTCTTGCGGTTTCCCACGCTGGCCAGCCCGGCCGACAGATCGGTCAGCTCGTGGGCGACGAGGTGCACCACCTCCTCTTCCGTCGGATGCGTCCGCGGACGCCGAGCATGGCCGAAGCAAGAAGCACGCGCCGGAATTTCTCGAGAGATCTTGACCCAGACGACGACGTTTGCCGCACCCGTCTCATCCTCCAGAGGAACATGAAGCCTTTGGCCGAGCCCGGCCGCTGCCGGACCAGCACCAGGCCGGCGGCCTCGAGCCAGCTTCTGCCTCGCGCCTGCATAGCATCCTGACAGGTCACGGTGCGGCGCCGGTTAGGCGGCACGCCGATTTTGGCAACGCTAGCCTGTGAACTGAAGAATGAAGGTCGGACTTGCGGCACATCGATTAGGTTCAAATGATAAGTTGCTGCCCGGCGAGGTCGTTTCAGCGCATCTCGACTGGTGGGTCGGCAAGACAATGCGGAACGGAAATGATCGCAGGCGTAAAGGACGGCTTTCGGGGCCGGAAGCTTCAGGCCTGGAACCGGACCCCAGTTTGGCGCAAGCATCGTGGCCTCCGCCCGGTCAGGCATTCACCGGCTCGCGAAATGCCAATTGATTCTGCTTAACCGGGCATACCTAAACGGCCACTTGCGTTCCGATCTCGACCACACGTCCGGTCGGGATCTGGAAATACTCCGTCGCGTCGGCGGCCGTGCGCGCCAAGCCGATGAACAGCTTGTCCTGCCACACCGGCATGCCGGAGTTGGGTGACGCCTTGAGCGAGCGACGCGACAGGAAGAAGGACGTCGTCATGATGTCGAACTTCCAACCCTGCTTGCGGCAGATCGCCAGCGCACGCGGGATGTTAGGCTGTTCCATGTAGCCGAAGGTCAGTGTCACCCGCATGAACAGCTCATTGATCGTTTCCATCTTGATCCGCTCGCTGTCGGGCACCACGGGCTGCTGCGCCGTCACCACAGAGAGGATGACGTTCTGTTCGTGCAGCGCCTTGTAGTGCTTCAGGCTGTGCATCAACGCGGTCGGCGCACTGGCGGGATCGCTGGTCAGGAACACGGCCGTACCGGACACCAGCTGCGGTTTCTTCTTCAACAGATTGCCCGCAAGGAAATCGAGCGGAATCTGGTTCCTGCGCGTCTTGTCAAATAGATACCTGCTGCCTCTTATCCAAGTCCACATGGTCATCACGATCACTGCGGCAATGGCAAGCGAGGCCCAGCCGCCTTCGAATACCTTGACGATGTTAGCTGCAAAGAAGCCGGTATCGATGAAGACGAACACCGCCATTAAGGCTATCGCGACGCCGAGCGGCCATTTCCAGATGCGCGTCATCACAACAAAAAGCAGTATGTTCGTCACCAGCATATTGCCGGTCACCGAAATACCGTAGGCCGAGGCCAGCCGGCTGGATTCGCCGAAGCCGACCACCAGCAGCATCACCACCAGCGCCAGCATCAGGTTGATGCGCGGCAGATAGATCTGGCCCGACTGTTTTTCCGACGTGTGCTGGATGACGAAACGCGGCAGCATGTTGAGCTGTACCGCTTGCCTGGTCAGCGAAAAGGCGCCGGAGATCACCGCCTGGCAGGCGATCACGGTCGCCGCCGTGGCAAGCACGACCATCGGAATAAGCGTCCAGCCCTGGTTCATCTCGAAGAACGGATGACCGACAACGCCGCCATTTGCCAGCACGAAGGCGCCTTGCCCGACATAATTGAGCAACAGACAAGGGAACACGATCGCCAGCCAGGCGAGCACGATCGGCTTGCGGCCGAAATGGCCGAGGTCGGCGTAGAGCGCCTCGGCTCCGGTGACGGCGAGGAAGACTGCACCAACCGTAACGAAGGCGACGTCAGGCGAGTTGACCAGGAACGACACGATGTAATGCGGGCTGATTGCCAGCAGGATTTCCGGGTCGTCCATGATGTGGTTGAGCCCGGAAAGGCCGATGGCCAGGAACCACAGCGCGGTAACGGGTCCGAACACCAATCCTACGCCGCCGGTGCCAAACCGCTGTACCGCAAACACGATCGCCAGGATGGCCAGTGTCAGCGGCACCACATAGGGCTGGAACGTCGGCGTGACGACATTCATACCTTCGACCGCCGACAGTACCGAGATTGCCGGCGTAATGACGGCGTCGCCAAAAAAAAGCGCCGCGCCGACGATGCCGATGCCGATGCCGATGCCGAGGATCACCGCAGAGCAGGTCGGGAAACTGTTGCGCGCCAGCGCCATAAGCGACAGCACTCCGCCCTCGCCTCGATTGTCGGCGCGGAGCACGAACATGATGTATTTGATCGTCACGGTGATCGTCAGGGACCAGATGATCAGCGAGAGTACGCCGAGGATGTCGCCACGGCTGGCGACGTTGCCACCCGCTGATGCATGCAACGCCTCGCGAAATGCATAGATCGGGCTGGTGCCTATATCGCCATAAACGACACCTAGTGCGCCCGACATCAGCGCCTTGGTGCTGTGCTGCTCGACCTCAGAATGGCTCGATTGTTCGACAGGTTCTGCCTCGTTACCAGCATTGGTAAGGGCCATGGACGACACTCCGATAAGCGCGCGGTGCTCTACGCTTGCTGCACTGCAATATCAAGTTCCGTCACGTAATGTCTGCCGTCTCGCCTGTCGTTGCTCGCCTTGGTAGACTCGCCAGCCCGCAGCCCTACCGAGCAGCAATAGCGCCCCGGCAGAACCCTCAATCGCCCAGATCAATGAATGGTTATCGCCCACAGTGCCCCCCCGCGATGCGGCCGATGGCGACCAGGGTGTCGTGGGCGCACAAGGATGGCGCTTTCCTGATGACGCCGTGCTCCAGGTGTGATCGCACCGTTGCTGCGCAAGCCATTTACTTGCTCGTCCCAGCGAGGACCGTGGCCAACTGGAACGCAGGGCCACGCCGCTCACCGGCCGCACTTTGCGGCGCAGATAACGATTCGATCTCCGCGGCGAGATTCTGGTTGAAGAAGCCACCAAGCTTGTCGAAGGACACACGGTCGTAATATCGACATGCCAGTATCCGCAACCCAGAAAAGCTCCTTGGGCTCCGCTGCGCGCGCCACGAACAACCCGATCTTCTCTGCGAAGAGGACGCCGTAATCCTTCAGGTTGAAGCCAAACCGGGGGGCGGCCGTGACGTATGGGCGAAGGGCTAGGAGGCGGGTTCGGTGAGGAACGGCATTGATGTCCACGCCGTCTCCTGGAAAGACAGAGGAATGCGGTGTCACCGACTGGCGCCGGAGGTTGATCCGGTGATTAGGAGGAGCACTCGTTGTCGGATTCTCGACGATGTCGGACATCTGACACAACGCTGCCAGAGCGATCACGTTGTTCCGAAACGATTTTCCCAGTTGGCACGACAATTGCGGTCCTATGCGCAAAAGCACTGCGATGCCGCACCGACTGGAAGAACTCATCAATGATCACGCTTTTCGAACATGTGGGCGCCGCTACCAACACTAAGCGTTCCCGATCAAACGGAAGCCTCTATCCCTTCTTTCTGAAGGCTGTCCGGACATGAACGCATTTGATGTCCGTCCAACGCTGGATGCTCCCGACGACGATCTCTATCTTTGGCTTGAAGATGTGGAAGGCGAGC
The DNA here is from genome assembly GCF_004791585.1 of Mesorhizobium sp. M1C.F.Ca.ET.210.01.1.1. Lineage (GTDB taxonomy): Bacteria > Pseudomonadota > Alphaproteobacteria > Rhizobiales > Rhizobiaceae > Mesorhizobium. The sequence goes on along the minus strand of NZ_SRUU01000050.1, from coordinate 19,318 downwards.
GGGCACTTGCCTGGGCCGCCGGCCAGTCGGCAAAGACCCTGAAGCACTTCAGTGGAACGCAGTTCGAGCGCGACCGCGCGACTCTGAAGGCAGGCCTGTTCCCTAAGCGGCGTCGCATCTCCCCCGGCCGAGTCGCATGGCTTGAATCCGATATCAGGGCTTGGATGGAAACTAGATCTGAGAGCCGCACCGCATGAATGTAGCCTCCCAATATCTTCTCCCGTCTGTGGCGCATCACGAAGCCGGGCACGCGGTGGCCGCCATCGTTTTGCACCGTCAGATGTTCGACGACGACCGTGAACTCCCTGCTTTCTCAAGTGTTAGTATTTACCCCGACGCCGGTGACGGAGAGTGCGGTGGTTTTGTCGAAGGCACGGTTTTCTATTCAGCGCAAGGATTCACCTCGGAGCTAAAGCCGATTTTCGAGAACGATATGGATCGACATTTCCAACGCGATGAAGCGATCCAAGAGATAGTTGCGTGTCTGGCAGGTCCTTTTGCAGAATCCGCATTCGAAGGCTATCTGGACCCGCGCGATATGGCGATGAATGCGTCCGATGGGAATGAGGGGAGCAGCGACTACGCGGATGCCAAGCGAATCTATGGTGAGTTGCGGTTCCTGATGCCGCGCCGCCCCCGTTGGAGGCGGATCGAAGATCGCACGGCCCGGCTAGTACTCGATCACTGGTCAGCCATCGAAGCATTGGCCGCGCATTTGCTGGTCAAGCATGATCTCCAATTCGATGAGGCTCTGACGATTGTTGCGCCGCATCTTCCGCCCATGCCAGCAGCTACGCCGCCAGAGCGTCATCCGCAGCCTGCTTGATCAGCCATTCGATGTGATTTGACCACATCTGCAACACCTCGCGCTTCTCCTTGACGTTGCTATAGAGATCGTAGATTTCGCCAATGTCTCCGGTGCGGGCTCACAGCCCGTCCATATAGCCGCCAGTCTGCTGCCTTCGAGTGGCCCATGTTGGCCGCGGCCAGGAAGTGGCGACGATTGAAAGGACAAAATCAGTTGCCGAAACTCATCGCAGGTGACGGTCTGGTGGCAATTTGGGCACATCTTGTGTCTCGTCGCCAGTAAACACGGATGCCCGGCAGGAGCTGAGCTCGCTGCCGGCGGAAATCGTAGAGCGCCAGCGACGCATTCTGATCTTTCGTCAGGCAGTCGACCGCCTTGGCATACGCCTCGGCCTCCATCTCGATCGACCTGAACCGGTATCTTGTGCGCCATCCGGACGATCTGGGAAAGCTTGGCCGGGCCGGCGCCTTCCCAGGCGCACGGGAAGCGCGACGACCCATGTGGACCTTGGATTTCACTCCGCACTTACGCTGCTTTGGCCTTGTCAGCAGCCTGAGCATAAAGCGTGCTCAGCTTTCAGGCCGAGCACTCATCCATTGTTGACAGCACCTGTCGTCATTCAGGATCGCCCCATTCTCGCAGGCCGCTTGCAGCTTTCAGGCTGTTGTCAGCCAGGGCCGCCATAAAGGGTCTCGTTAAACAATTCAGGAGGCCGTTCCAATGAACAATCAGTTTGCGAGACTTTTTCGAGGACCAGGTATGCAGGCTTGTTTCAGGACAAAGAACTTTCTGGCGGCAACCACCGCGATGACGACGGTATTCCTGCCGGCTGTGTCTCTCGGGGTGGGTCTGGTAGCATTTCCAACTGGAGAAGCGTTGGCCGACGACCCGATTTCGATCCCGCTGGAGTATGTCGGGGAAGGCCATGACCGCCTGGGCATCTGGGCCAAGATCAACAATGGCAACGCGCAGCGATACGTATTCGACACGGGCTCGGACCAGCTCAACACGCAGATCGGGTCAGAGGTGACCGGGGTCCGCCCGATTGCCGACACGCCTTACGTATATACGTACGGGGACGGAACGTATGGTAATAAGCTTCAGAACGTGGAAATTGATAAATTTACATATGTCGATCCAGATCAAAAGATAACAATCGACGGGCCGTCTGTAAGCGATAAGAAATACCGGGCTGCTCGCATTCTCGATTTTGTCTATACCCATGCGTATTGCAAGGACAACAATCTTAAGTGCACGCCGGGATCCGTGACGGATGGACTTAAAGATATGTATGGTCAGGATCTCCAAGAACCTTATCACGCCGATAAGGAGCAGCGGGCGAAAATGACCGCTGGCAAGATGGCAGACGAAGGCGGCGATTTCGCAGGTACATTCGGGGCCGGCGATTTTCTTGGCAAGACAAGTGTCTGGGGCATGATGGGCAGTGTCACCAGGTCTGGCTACGTGGTCTCCGCCAATGTGAATCCGGATTCCGAGAGCGACCAAACGCCTGGCTGTTCCCCCTGCACGATTGTCAACCTCAATCCAAGCCTCCGGGCCCAATATACTAATGCCATGCCATGGGGAGAACCCGAGGAAAAAGATCAGGATTCTTATCAGAATTTTCCTGGCTCTGGCGCCAATGCCTCGACCGAATACGAAGGCAGCTACAATCTGCAGTACACGGTTAAGGATGGAGCCCCACCAATCACCGACCCCAACAAGACCGCGGTATTGCTCGACACCGGCACACCGGGCGGTGGCAGTCTGGAGATCAGTGATGCGATGCTGAAGCAATTTCAGGATGCGGGCGTCAAACTTAAAAATGTTCGGAGAAATGAGCAACGCGAGATCGTAAGCGCATCGGGCAACATCCCGAGCGTTACAATCGCAGGAACGGATGGCGATCCGGTAAGGCTGGACAATATCGACTTCACCTACACCAGCGGCACGACGGAACAACCCAATGACCAGACCAGTTTTGTTGCCGGTCTTGACTTCTTCAAAAACAGATCGGTCATTTTCGATCTGGAGAAGAAGTATACCGCTTATACGTCACATTTCGTCACTGCCAGCAACTTCTCTACCGATTCATCCGCACCCGAAGGGACCGGTCTGAGCAGGATCACGACGAGCATGGGGAATGAGGGCGGGTTCGGCATAGCGGGTGTCGTCTCCGGCTCCGGATCGCTGACGCTTGATACAAAGACGGTGGTCCGGATGACGAATGTCAACACCTACACCGGCGAGACGAATATTGCTCAGGATGCCTATCTCTCGCTTGCGGGGCTCGGCAACATCCAACGGTCAGCGAAAGTCGTTGCAGACGGCACGTTCGATATCTCCGAACATGGAAATGGCAGCGACTATTGGGGAATCTCCGACGCCTACAACGATGCCCGTATTCGTAGCCTGAGTGGCAGCGGAACGGTCGAACTGGGCAAGCGTACCCTGGTGCTAACGGATTCGAACGACACGTTCGCCGGCAGCATCAACGACCTCGACGTTGATAACAATAATATGGGCGGCAAACTATTCGTTGCCGGTGGCGTGCAAACGCTGAGCGGAAAGAACAATTTTTCCGGCATGACGACGGTCGGTTCCGGCGCGGGATTGCTGCTTGCCGATACAGGTGTGCTTTCCCATGATGCGACCACGTCCGGCTTTCTCGGGAATGACGGGCAGATCGGGGGCACGGCTATCGCAAACAGCGGCGGTGTCGTCGCAGGCGGCGGCACCTACGGTGCGGTCACCATTTCCGAGGGCGGCACGGTCGCTCCTGGCAGTGCGACCGATCCGAGCAGGATCGTCACCACACTGACTGTCACGGGCGATTTCGCGCAGCAGTCCGGATCGATCTATCAGGTCGACCTCGCAAGGTCGTCCGATCTCATCGATGTTGGCGGAGCAGCGGCGATCGACAGCGGCGCGCAGATCGAGCTGCTGCGGCAGGGAACGCTATCGGTCGATGCCCGATATACTCTGCTCTCCGCAGCAGGCGGCGTAAGCGGCACCTATGGCGGGCTGACGGGGGCTCTGGCGACAGACGCGACGCCCTTCGTCGATTTCCAGCTCGTCTACGATGCCAACAATGTCTATCTCGATATCAGCCGCACATCGACGGCGTTTGCCGATGTAGCCAGCACCTTCAATCAACGCTCGGTCGCCGCAGCGGCTCAGGCGCTTGGAAGCGGTAATCCGATCCAGGACAACATCCTGTTCCTGACGGCGCCGGAAGCCCGCAACGCTTTCGATATGCTATCAGGCGAGGTTCATGCTTCCATTCATAGCGGCCTCATCGAGGACAGTCATTCTGTACGCGATGCCGCGAGCGAACGGATCCGTGCGGCGTTCGACGGCGTCGGTGCCTCCAGCGTTCCGGTGATGACTTATGGGCTGGGTGGTCTGGAACTGGCCCCGGCAACGAGTGAGAATTTCGCCGTATGGGGCCGTGGCTTCGGCGCCTGGGGTCATCTCGACAGCGACGGCAATGCCGCCGGTCTCGATCACTCGACAGGCGGCTTTCTGGCTGGCGGTGACGCGGCTGTCGGCGAAAGCTGGCGGCTCGGCCTCATCAGCGGCTACAGCCATACCTCCTTGGAGGCGGACGATCGCGCGTCGTCGGGCTCGAGCGAGAATTACCATCTCGGTCTTTTTGCCGGCACGCAGAACGGCAATCTCGGTTTTCGTTCCGGCCTTGCCTATACCTGGCACAGCATCGAGACCGGCAGGTCCGTGGTCTTTCCAGGCTTCGCCGACAGCCTTTCGGCCGATTACGACGCCGGCACGTTCCAGGCCTTTGGCGAGCTCGGCTACCGTATCAATACGGCTTCGGCTTCCTTCGAGCCCTACGCTAATCTCGCTTATGTGAATTTTGACGCCGATGGCTTCACCGAGAATGGCGGCGCAGCCGCCTTGTCGAGCGGGGATCGCTCGAGCGACACGGCGTTTACCACGCTAGGTCTGCGTGCGTCGACGGTACTGACCCTCGGCACCGTGACTGCTACCGCGCGCGGCGGTCTTGGCTGGCGCCACGCCTTCGGCGACGTCAGGCCGGATACCGCTCTTGCCTTTGCTGGCGGTTCCTCCTTCGCCATCAAGGGCGTGCCGATCGCAAAGAACGCAGCTCTGCTCGAAGCTGGGCTTGACGTAAACATCACCGAGAACGCGACGTTCGGCATCGCCTATCAGGGACAGATCGCCTCGGATGCCCAGACACACGGGTTCAGCGCCAAGCTCGGCGTCCGTTTCTAAATCACCCGCAAAAGAGATTGGTTATGAAGTCAGTGAGTGCATTTTCTTTTACCGTCGTTCTCGGCTCAGCGACGGTGATGTCTGTGTCCGCCGCGCGAACGGACGATGCCTGCTACAACAAGGCACAAAGCCTATGATGACGCAATGTTCAATCGACGACCTGAAGCCAGTCGATGGCGAGCTTGACAAGCTCTACAAGGAGATGGAGACCCGGCTCAAAGAGTCCCGGCGCATGTCCAGGAACTGGTCGAGACCGCGAGGGGCTACAACGCCACCTCGGAGAACACGCGCGACGCCTACCCCAAGGATTGGCGGCATTTTTCCTCCTGGTGCCGGCGCGCTGGCTTCGATCCCCTGCCTCCGGGCTCGAAGGTGATCAGGCTCAATATCAGCGCCTGTGCCTCGGGCACCGCCGCCGGCGATCCGAAGCGTGGCGCCCCTGCCCTTTAGTTTGCGACCATCGAGCGGCGGCTTTCCGGCCTCGCCTGGAACTTTACCCAGCGCGGCCGGCCGTTGGACCGCGCGGAGCGGCATATCTATAAGGTTCTTGCCGGCATTCGCCGCAAGCACGCAAAGCCACCGCGGCAGAAAGAGGCGGTCCTGGCGACGATCTGCTGGCGATGATCGCCACGCTCGGCCACGACCTCAGGGCCTGCGCGACCGCGCTATTTTGCTCCTGGGCTGTGGCGGCGGCCTGCGGCGCTCCGAGATCGTCGGTCTCGACGTCATGCGCGACGACAACAGCGATGGCGCCAGCTGGATCGAGATTTTTGACGGCAAGGGCTGCTGGTCACCCTGCGCGGCAAGACCGGCTGGCGCGAGGTCGAGGTCGGCCGCGGCTCCAGCGACCACACCTACCCCGTAGTCGCGCTCGAGAGCTGGATCCGCTTTGGCCGCATCGCACGTGGACCCCTGTTCCGCCGCATCTTGTCGATCAGGTCGATATAATACGAAAAAGCCGCCGCCATTCGGGACGGGCGTCGGCTATCATGTCCAGCCATTATGCGGCGAGCGGATAGCTTTCGCCGGACCAGGCAGAGAACTTGGCGGCAAAAGCCTTCATCTCGTCGACCGCGAATGTGGTGCGCGGTTGCGAACTCGACTTGCTGGGCGAGAGGGACCTCGCCGAGAAAGGCGCTGACATGAGCGGGATGCTGCTTGGCCAAATCGAGATCCGCAAAGCAATCGGCCAGCGCCGCGTCGTCCAGCTGTACGCTGCAGGGCGCGTTCACGTCGTCAAGACGGATGCCAAATGCTTGCTCATAATGGCCGCAAGGTAATCGTTTCGGGTCGGAGACACAAGTTGCCGCCTCCTTCGCCGTAGAGTGGCCCGATACAATCACGATCGATATTGCCACCTCTTATCGATAGTGATCGCATAGTTCCCTGATTCGACTCTCAACCGCTCATATCAAGCGATTACTTCCATGTATCTGCTGCGCTAGCCCGTCCTGGCCTTGGAGTGTCGCTCCTCACCTCCTCCACCACTCACCAGCCCGATGGGAGTATCGCCCGCCAGCAGCTTCTCCTTGCTGAGCAGCGCGGCAACCTCAATCGCCTCGAAATCGGGCAAATCCCGCAGTGTGTCGAGGCCGAAGTGCAACAGGAAGGTCTTGGTCGTGACGTAGGTGTAAGGCGTGCCAAATTCAGCGGGCAGGCAGACGTTGACCCACAACAATCAAGGGGACGGTGCAGGCCAAGATTGCGGCAGGGCTTGGGCCCCCCACCCTTCTCCTCAGAACTCCGCTGCTTCCAGCTGGCGGCTGAAACTCACAGGCGCAGCCAGCTTGGTCTCTAACAGCATCGATCGCATCATGGTGTCTGCCATGAATCCGTGTGCGTGAAGCGCTCCAGAGCGAAGATGTTGGGCGTCAACCAGGTTCACTCCAATGAGCTTCACTTCTCGAGTTCTGCACAGTGTCCACGACTGGCGCCGGAGGTTGATCCGGTGATTAGGAGGAGCACTCGTTGTCGGATTCTCGACGATGTCGGACATGTGACACAACGCTTCCAGAGCGATCGCATTGTTCCGAAACGATTTTCCCAGTTGGCACGAAGGTTGCGGCCCTATGCGCAAAAGCACTGCGATGCCGCACCGACTGGAAGAACTCATCAATGATCACGCTTTTCGAACATGTGGGCGCCGCTACCGACACTGAGCGTTCCCGAGCCGACGGAAGCCTCTATCCCTTCTTTCTGAAGGCTGTCCGGACATGAACGCATTTGATGTCCGTCCAACGCTTGATGCTCCCGACGACGATCCCTATGTCTGGCTTGAAGATGTAGAGGGCGAGCGGGCACTTGCCTGGGCCGCCGGCCAATCGGCAAGGACTCTGAAGCACTTCGGTGGAACGCAGTTCGAGCGCGACCGCGCGGCTCTGACAGCCATTTTCGACAATCGCGACAATCTTCCCCTGATCGCGCGCCGTAGTCAGTACCTCTACAATTACTGGCGAGATGACGGTAATCCACGCGGACTGTGGCGCCGGACCACCCTTGCCGCCTACATGAAGGCGGATCCCCAATGGGAGCTACTGCTCGATCTGGATGCTCTCGCGGCTAGCGACGGAGAGGACTGGATCTGGGACGGCGCGTCCATCGAGCCGGAGAGACGGGAAAGAGCCGTTCTGCGCCTGTCGCGCGGCGGCAGCGACGCGGTCGTGCATCGCGAATTCGACCTGATTTCTCTGAGCTTTGTCGCCGACGGCTTCAACCTCCCCGAGGCCAAAGGCTACGTTAATTGGCTGGACCCTGACACGCTTCTGCTTTCCAGTGCGCTTGGTAATGGCATGGCCACCCGCTCCGGCTATGCGCGCACAGTTCGACTGTGGAAGCGTGACGCGGATCCCCTCACCACGCCGGCAATCTTCGAGGCCGGGTTCGAAAGCTTCCAAGTGTCTGGTCATTCGGACCGCACCGGCCGCAGCGAGCGCCTTTGGTTCATCGAGCAGCCGGCCTTCTTCGAGAAGATCAGCTGGATCGGCGATAGGAGCGGGCCGAGGAGGCAGATCGATCTTCCTCGCGACGCGTCGTGGCGGGTCTTCGGCGACTGGCTGGCGGTAAGGCCGCGCAAGCCCTGGACGGTGGGAGGCACCACCCATCCCGCCGACGCGCTGATCGTCATCTCGCTTTCCACTTTCCTCGCCGGCGGACGCCTTTTTGAGACCCTGTTTCAACCAGGGGAAAGGCGCTCCATGCAGTCATTCTTCTGGAATGACGGGAAGCTCATTATCTCTTACCTCGTCAATCTCGCACCGCGTTTCGAGATGTTCACTCCCGGCCACCAGGAATGGACGCGCCGAGTCCTGAACACCCTGCCCGCCGAAGGTACTGTCGACGTCTGGTCATTCGATGCGGCAGTTCACGAGACCAATGGAGAGGTCCTGATCTGTGCTCAGGATCCGATCACGCCGCCGCAGCTCTTGCTGTTCGATCTGAATGCCGCGCCGTCTCTCAGCGCTTCAGCAATCCTGAAGCGCAGCCCGGAGAATTTCGATGCATCCGGACTGGTGGTCACGCGCCACGAGGCAGTCTCTATCGATCATGAGCTGATCCCCTATACGCAGGTTGGTCCGGCGAACGGGAACGGAGATGCTCCGATTCACCTTTCCGCTTATGGCGGGTTCGGCGTATCATTCCTGCCCTACTACAACTCCCCGCTGGGCAAGCTGTGGCTCGAGCGCGGCGGCACGTGTGTCGAGGCGAACATCCGCGGCGGCGGCGAGTTCGGCACCCGCTGGCACGAAGCCGGGCGCAGGGAGGGCAAGCGTCTCGCCCACGACGATTTCGCCGCCGTTGCCTCCGACCTCGTGCGAAGGGGCATCACCCTGCCGAGGCGGATTGCCGCCGAGGGTGGCTCAAATGGCGGCCTGCTGATCGCAAACATGCTGACCCGCTATCCTGAGCATTTCGGGGCTCTGTTCTGCACAGCACCGCTTATCGACATGCGTCGCTACACCAAGCTCTTGGCGGGCGCGAGCTGGATCGACGAATATGGCGATCCGGACAAGGTTCACGATTGGGCTTTCCTGAAGGAAATCTCCGCCTATCACGCCGCAGCGCCGGGACAGCCCTATCCGCCTATCCTGATCGCCACCACGAAACGCGACGACCGCGTCCATCCGGGCCATGCGCGCAAGATGGCCGCAAAACTGCAGGCTCTTGGCTATCCCGCTTACTTCTACGAGGCCAGCGCAGGCGGGCACGGCTGCGGCGAGGACAATCGGGAGCAAGCCGCATTCATCAGTCTAGGCACCAATTTTCTCCGCAGCGCAATCGGCTTCAACGATCACCCTCCGGAGACGGCGGAACGCGTTGCAACGCAAGAGGGGCATTTGAGGTCCATCAACAATTCATTCGAGCAGGAGACGAAATAGTGCAGTGCATCCTTTCTGAACATCAAGGAGTGAATCTCATGGCGAGAACGCGAATGGGCGTAGCGCGGGCAACAGCAGCGGCGGTGGCCCTGATCATGGTGGGACAGCAGGCCGTCGCCGCGGAGCCTGCGCAAGCAGAGACCGTCCTGGCGGAGACGGGAGCCTCGGTCACCGAAGCGCCAATCCCTTGGCAGGTCCGCCTGCGGGCGTTGGGCGTCGTTACGAAAGATCTGGGCTACGTTGATACGCTTCCCGGCTCCGGTCTTTCGTATTCGGACACGGTGACGCCGGAACTCGATATCTCGTATTTCTTCACCGACAACATCGCCGCCGAACTCATACTCGGTACCACTTATGCCAACATCGCGGGCCAAGGGACGATCGGAGGGTTGGGCAACATCGGCAAAGTTTGGCTGCTGCCGCCGACACTCACGTTGCAGTACCATTTTACCGATCTCGGCGCGTTCAAGCCTTATGTCGGCGCCGGCGTGAACTACACGATCTTCTACAACCAGGACACTGGCAGCGCTGATGCTCTCAAGGTGAAGAACACGTTCGGCACGGCGCTGCAGGTCGGATTCGACTACATGGTGGACCAGCACTGGGGCCTCAACTTCGACGTGAAGAAGCTTTTCCTGAAGCCGGACTTCGACGTCACGGTGACCGGCGCGAAGCTGACGGGGAAGGCGGAGCTCGATCCCTGGCTGATAGGCGCAGGTGTCACCTACCGCTTTTGAATATCAGAGTGAAGTCTGCTTCCCGACTGCCGGTTTAAATGAAGGGCGCCTCGCGCGCCCTTTTTTACGGTCGACACTGCAGCGCAAGACCTCATGAAGCTATTGTCGGGCGGGGTTCTCTTCCGGCGGACCAAGAAGATGCACTGGCCAACCGGCCTTGCGCCTGAGGTGGAGTGCTTAGAAGCGCTTTGGATCGGGACGGGCTTTGGTATTGTGGGTGGAATGCTTCAGCCAGACCATTTGCCAGCATCGTCTCCCGGACGTCATGTGTGAGCTTCTTTGTCAGCGCAAGGCGAACACGGATCTCCTAGCAGGCCGTTGAAGAAGTGTCCCGTTTGGCCTTGAGGATTGCCTCGTCGCCGTTGTGATAGAAGGTGATGTCGATGGAGCCGTCGTCGAGCAGTTCAGCATGGCCGTCGCCTGTGACCTCGTCCATTTCGTCGAATCCGACCCATGTGAAGAAGACCGTCGACGGGCCGTAGCCGAGTTCGAGGGTTAGATGAGCCAAACGCCAGTGGGGCGTCCTGGGGACGACGCGCGCGAGATTCTGGTCGTGGTGGCCAGCCCAATACGATGTGAGAAGTTGCTGCCGGTGCGGGTACCGGAGGTCGCCGATAGTGACAGCCGATGTTCGACAGCGGCAAGGACATGCTCAGCCGTCAACGCGCCGAGGGCTTGGCCGGGAATGGTGGTGATGGAACCAATCCAGAAAGCGGCGGCTGCCCAGGAGAACGCCTTCGCGGGACTTTGACTCCAGTCCGCACACCCTGCTCAGATAGTCCGAAAAAGAGGTCAGAAGCGGAGCATCCGGATTATTATCTACACTGGGAACAGAAGCATGGAAGCGTTCTGGAGCCACTCGCCGCGCGTTTACCAGTGCCGACACTGCTCCAAGCTGACTATCTGCCATGACCACCTGCCGAACGTAGTCCGTTGATGCCACCGGTACCCTTCGCGGTCTGCTCCAGCGGGAAGATCGGGTCTGATCGACCCTGCTGACCTGTGCGGCGGCCTCTCTCGCTAGGGCGTCCCCCTTCCTGTCGTCCTCCTCCGCCGCTTTCGGCTGCTTTCGGCCCGCCGCCCTCGCCAAGGCGTCGTAGTCGGTAAGCGCGTCCTCCGTCTCCTTTAGGGGCTTCATCGCGTGACTAGAGTTTAGCGCGTGTTTGTAGGCGGCGGACCGAATGGTCGTCGAAATGCCACTCAGCGCCACCGCAAGATGCCCTAGGGCTTCCGCCTCATGATCTGACAGCGGCACGTCACGATTAGAGCCGATTGCCCTGCCTTCTTCCAGTTTCACAATGTTTGTAGTCATTTCCTGCTCCATCGCGTTGACTGAGATACGATGGAGACGGAAGTGGAGAACAAATTTTTACAAGCAACTAAGATGATATTCTCGTCAACGGGACAATAGTGGACGTTGAGGGCGGCGAACAGGGTGGTGGTGCCGTTGCGCTTGTAGTCGTGCCTCATCGTACCGAGCCGCCCCTTCTTCATCGGCAGGCCGGGTGGGTGCGGTCGAGCGCCGGATCTGGCTCTTTTCATCGACCGACAGAACGATGGCATGGGCCGGCGCATCGAGATAGAGGCCGACGACGGCGCGCAACTTGTCGACGAACTTCGGATCATTGGAGAGCTTGAACCTGGCGCCAGCGGTGGGGTGCGAGACCATGCGCCTTCCAGATGCGCCTGACGGCGCTGGCGCTGATTGCGGCGGCTTGCGCCATCATGTCGGCGGTCCAGTGGGTCCTCTCGCCCGGCGGATCGGCAAGCGTCAGTGCCACGACGCGCTCGCCGACATCGGGACCGAGCGGCGGAATGCGCCACTGTCGCGTCTTGTCGCGCAGCAGCCCGTCACAGCCTTCCGCGGCAAAGCGCTCCTGCCAGCGCCAGACGTCGGTCTTCGACTTGCCGATGCGGCGCATGACCTCGCCGGTGCCGACGCCGTCGGCGGGCAAAAGCACTATCTCGGCGCGCCAGACATGCTTTTGCGGGGCGTTGCGATCCCTGATCAGCGCCGTCAGACGGACGCGATCGGCCGACGAAACGGTGAACGATCTTCCTGTGCGCATGCGCCAGACTCGCACGCGCAGGCCAGAAAGGGAATCTCTGATTGGACTCCTATGTCAGGCGGGAACCACTAGACGCCGAGACCGCCGATGCAGACATGTTTGGTGTCGAGATAATCCACGATGCCCTGGAGGCCGCCTTCCTTGCCGAGGCCCGATTCCTTGACGCCGCGGAACGGCACCTCCGGCGTGGTGATCAGGCCTTCATTGACGCCGGTACTTCAGTCCTTCCATCACGCGGAAGGCGCGACCGAGATCGCCGGTGTAGAAGTAGGCCGCGAGGCCGAACTCGGTGTCGTTGGCGAGCGGCGTGCCCGACCTGAGACATGGGTGACGTTTTGTACCGGACACGGATGAAGTGCACCCCTCGGGTGAGCGTTTGCTCGATAATATCCACTGAAGTGAAGCAGTCGGTCTTAATGCTGGAACTCATGCCACCCGACCGACCCGGGAATTCGCAGCAGCGGCGCCGTCGAGTGCAGAACGAATGCCGTCAACCAAGGGGTCGATCTCGCTTTCGGTGATTATATAGGGCGGACAGATTCCAAGCACGTCTCCCATATTGCGGATCATGACGCCGTGCTCGCGGCACCGCCGCTCGACATCGCCGATCCTCAGCTCGGGCGCGAAGACGCGACGGGCGCACGATCCTCGACGATCTGAACCCCCGCGATGAAGCCGCGGCCGCGGGCTTCACCGACAAGCGGATGGTCGCCGAGCGCGTCCGCGAGGGCTCCATGCAAGTGATCGCCGAGACGACGCGCCTGGGTCACGAAATCGATCTCGCTGTAGATCCTGATCGCCTCGGCGGCGACGGCCGCTATCACCGGATGACCGGAGTAGGTGAAACCGTGACCGAACACGCCGACCTTGTGGGCCTCGTCAGCGGCGCATTGATAAATCTTGTCGAGATAATGACGCCGCCAATGGGCAGGTGACCGGATGAAAGCCCCCCGGCGATCGAGAGCATGTCCGGTTCCATCCCAAATGTCTGGCTACCAAACCAGTTCCCGGTGCCTCCGAAGCCGCAGACCACCTCGTCGGACAGCATGAGGATAATTTCTCACTTTCTTGCGAAGATCGGGGGTGTCCACGGTCATTCGTATTACGCGAGATCCGCGAGGCCAAAAACCATCATACCAGAGAGGCGAAACTGCTATCTAGGTGTTTAGATGCAAGAAATTAATCCTGCATTGTTCCCGCACCAGGAACACCCGAGAGGATACCAAGCAGTATTGAACCTTGTTGAAAATGCTCTCGGCGCGCTGGGCGTTATAATTTCTCGAAGGCGATCACAAGGACGTCGCGATAAGCGTACGGCATTTTCAGGTTTTCGGCCACAATCGACGATACATCGTGAAAGGTTTCGCGGTCGTTGCAGATCACAAAATCATTCGGGGAGTTCATTTCGACCTCGCCGAGGAACTCCTTTGAGGCGTCGGTGATCATGCTCATGCCGCCGGTGACGTTGACCCGCCCAATCATATAGCAAGCAATGAAGTCCACCCCGTCCTGGTGAAGGCCCTCGGGTGCCGGTTTGCCATTTACACCATCGCGCGCGACAATCCGGTAGGGATGGATCTTGATATTCCAACGATCATGTCGGGCGGCTTCACATAGAATTCTGCAGAAACCTGTCAGAATCTTTTCTAAGACGGGATGGTCTATAAAGGAGTTTTCAAGGGGCTCGAAGTGGCGCTTGAAGCCGCCATTCAGATGATTGACACTTTTTGATTGTTCGTAGGGGGCGTGGGGTAGGAGCCTAAAGATTCCGTCAGTCGCGTCATATTCAAAAGCGCTATAGCGCCGGTAACGATATGTTCCGCCGTCACGCATGTATTCATCGAGAAGAAGTCGATTCCAATGGTCAGCAAAGTTCTTCCAGGCTGCATCAATTTCGATGCCAAAGCAGGCTTCGGCGCGCTCGCCTTTTGAAAACCACCATCCATTTGTCACCAGACCGTCAGTGCATTGTTGACTGAGGTTGGCCGGCGCCTGGGGTGCGTTGTTTTCCACGGGTGTCTCCCTTTTGGTGACTTGGCGAGGACGGAACGCTTTGGACAACGCTATGTGGGTTGCGGCTTGGTATTCCCAAAGGTCGCGGTCCCTAATGTATCTCGGCGTCCTGGCTCGGATCGACCGAGGTAAAAAGCGTGTGTGATCGACTATGTAGCTGACGCTCCCGCTAACGCCCTCGAGGGCGGATGCAATGGCCCGTTCGCACATCTGGTGAATAGTACTGCCCCATGCACCTGAAACCGCCTCTTGGGACCAGGCTTGCTCAAGCCCTTGCTTCAAAACGATTGATGCCACGTCAAGAGAAGCGGTTTCGAGGTGACGCAGCGCGTCGAAGATAATGGCCGCGGCAGGGGCCTCGCGGACTTCGAGAACCTTTTGGCCGGTTGTGATGTGTTCAAGCCCGACAAAGCGGCCGTGCCCGAATTTGCCGACCGTGTTATTCAGGAACGGGATTGCGTCGACCAATGCAACATCACGGTCATCAATTGACACGAGACTTCCGTCTGCAAACCCGAGTTTGATCTCTACCGGCTGCTCTGCGGGAATGTGGCGCGTCCAAGCAAATGCCTCCTCGGGGATGGAAAAGTTCTCGGGATCTTCCAAAGGCCCCGACTCGAATTCCCGACACCAGAGGTTTTCGTCCGCGCTCCACGTGCGGTCCGCCACAAAAGTCGCTCCACACTTGGACAGGTCGGAGGTCTTCTGTTGTCGGGATATCACAGAGCATTCATACGGACTGCCGAAGTTGCCGGAAAATCCTGAGCGCTTAATGCTATTGTTAAGGCGCGGAAGACTGTTTTGAGAAAGGTTTGCTGTATGAAGAACCAGCCGTGAGTTGATTGACCTAGCATGATTAACAACCAAAGATGCGATTATGGGACGGCTCAACGAACTGCTCAACGGATAGATGCCAAGGTACTTGGCGTGGGCTCGAATGGCTGATTTCACGCCTTGTTCGACAAAGGCATCCCGCCCTTCGAGGCAGACAAAGCGCGCGCCGAACATGGCTGCCGTCCGTTCCAACAAAGGCTGATCGATGCGCGTTCCGACATCCGCTGCGACAGCTTCAATGTTCGCAAAGCCAAGGCTTTGCAGCTTGTAGAGAAGATAGGTGCTGTCGAGACCGCCGCTGAACATGGTTGCAACTGGTGCGGTTCGGTCCGGAAAAGCCTCCAGATCTTCAAAACTCGAAATGCCGCCGATGGCGGGTTTGGTGGAAGCCAAGATGGGGTTCATTTGGATGTCCTGCTCTCAAACCAGATGCCAGCAAACGTCGCAGCGAGGACGAGGCCTGCGCCTATCAAGCTCGGTACTGTCAAAGGCTCATTCAGAAGAAGGTGCGCTAGAACGAAACCAAAAAAAGGTTCTGTTCCCATCAAGAAGCCAACCCGTGTCGGTGTGGATTTTCTCACTGCGGCATTTTGAATGTAGAATGCAGCGAGGGTGCAGAAGAGTGCAAGGAAGGCAACAGCGCCCCAAAACTGAAGGGTGGCCCTCACAACAAGGCCTGAAATTCCGAACTGAGCGACGGCCAAAACGAAAGTAAGTGTTGCCACCGTCGATCCTTGGATGGCCGTCAGGGCTGCAGATGAAATCTGCCGGCCGGCCAGAAGGCGTTTGGTGGAAACGACCATAACCGCTCGCAGAATCGCGGCCCCCAAGACAAGCGCGTCACCCGGGCTGAACCTGCTGATCCCGCCAGTGAGAATGCCGACACCGATGCACGCTATGGCAGCACTTGCCAAAATGCCCGTAGGTGGAAGTCGCCGTGATAGCCCATAGTCGATGCTCGGCGTGAAAATCACACAAAGCGATATGATCAAGGCCGTGTTCATTGCGCTTGTCGATGCAACGCCGTAAGTTTCAGCAATAAAGATGCAAAAAAGTATTGTTCCCAATGCGAAGCCGCGGATGAAATCGCCCCAGGAGACCAATGCGATCTCATGTCTTGCAGCCACTGCCGTAATGATCGTAGTAATCAGGAAGCGATAAAGAACAAGTATCGAAACCGGCGCGTAGAACAGTGCGCCTTTCCCGACCGGATAGCTCGCCCCCCAAACGAATGCGACTCCCAGCAAGGCTAGATCCACCGAGAAAGATGGCGTCCGTGTTTTCCTGACAGGTATTGGAGAACTTTCGAAAACGTCCACCTTCAAAGTTTCCTTTGTGTTAGCCATCCACCCCTGCTGCGAGGGTCAAACAGATCAGGTCGTTCAGCCTCTTGGGCGATCCGTGCCGCGGCGTACTTGTTTTTGGTAACGCAAGTGCCGTGCCGATTCGGAAAACCATTGCTAGACAACAACCTGGTCGCCTTGATAGTTCGGCGGTTCATGTCCATTGTTGTCAGAATGCCGACAATGACTTCAACTGCAGGGATCCTACCGGCAGGGCCTCAAGGCGAACACGCGGCTCCAAGATGCCGACACGATGGCTGGTTCAGCCATGCTTCGACAGTTGCCTGTTTTTTCAGTTCCTTTGCTGTTCGTGCGCTAACCGCAACGCTCCATACTAGTCTCGCGTGGCTGTCCCCGTGGGGTGGGCGGCAGAAAGCGATTAGGCCCGCTGAAAGAGGCGAACCGCATCCGAAGGATCGTAACCAAGAGAAGGACCTGAAGCGAGAGCGAAGGTTGCGGGAGGCCGCGGCGGGCCTAAAAGGCAATGCCGACCGCCCCAGGAAAGGCTGACAAAAACCGCAGCGGCCGACTGTCCAATAGGGTGCGCCGGGCCAGGGCGAGCCAAATGGCAGGGGCTGCCGGGGGACCCTAAGAAAAGCCTGGGTTCACGAGCACCCGGCGCGCGCCATCAGGCGGCCAGCTACTTGGAGGGCGGGTGTATCATGCCTGTTTGTCGGGCCGAACCAGATCCATGTGGCTGACGCCGAGGGCCAATGCCAGTTCATAGATCGTGATAATTGTCGGATTTCTTCGGCCTTTCTCCAAGCCGCTGATGTACTGCTGACTGAACCCGGAAATCTCCGCAAGCTGCTCCTGCGTCAGGCGCTTCCTTTGCCTGATCCTCTGCACATTCCGTCCGACCAACTTGCGCATATCCATGCACGCAAGCCAGCGGATCAGGCGGCTTGAGTTTATCAACTATAATATGTAATCCACATTTAGCAGGCACAGGGCTTCGCGGGTCCATTGGCCGGAGATAGAATTAGCGATGTTGCAGCCCAGATCGAACACGCCGTTCGCCGACGAGGTCCCCTGGTCGGACCGCATTACAGCCTACGACAAGGACCACTTTACAACCTATATGAGGCTCCTGGACGCCTCGGCCGACAACGCCACTGAAGAGGAAATGGCCAAAGTGATCCTCGGCATTGATCCGGCACGCGAACCTGAGCGCGCACGCAACGTTCTTCGCAGTCATCTCGACCGTGCAAACTGGGTGGTGACGAGCGGCTACAAGGATTTGTTCGCCAGTTGACGAAATGGGCGGTGCGGTCGCTTCGCTTCAAGCAACGAAGTCGCGCAACCGCCATGCATCGACGTATCACCACAGCGCGGATGGCCCAGCGCTTCGCTGTCTCATCATTTTGTCCTCCGCTCGCCAATGGCTGCTTCCCAGGAATGGGTGCGGCGGCGAATCATGACAGGAACGGGTCCGCCGTCTGAGCCGCACCGCATCCGAAGGGCCGGATGGACAACCTACTGAAAGCTCACAGCTGGCTAAGGGTTGCGGGACGCCGCGGCGGGCCTAGAAGGATGCGGCGCCACCTGCTGAGAAAGGCACAAAACAGAGCGAATTGCGAGAGTCTAACGACGCGCTAGGAGGCGCAGCGGAATGGTCGAGACGCCAGAGCCAAGAAAAGCGGGGCTCGACCCACCGGCACACGGCACGCGCGGTGATGGGCGCGGGCGCCCACTACGTGCGCAGGCTCAACAGAATCTCACACGGATCAGCATCGAGGGCCGCAGTTACGTCGAGAAACTCAATGACATCGAGACGCCGTTCGCCACCCTCATATTTCGCCACGAAAGATTGCGGACGACCAAGCTTCTCAGCCACCTGCGCCTGCGTCAGCCCTTTGACATTGCGCAGTGAGATCAACTGGGCCAGAAACCGCTGGTGGCGGGGAGATCGAAGAGATTTGGGCATTTAGGTGAACCGGCAGGTAGAGACCGGCTCAGCGACTAATCCCCGTTTCGGATTATCCCATTTTGGGATATTCTGCCTTGGATCCAGCGATCAACATGCGAGGTTCGCGGCAGACATGAATCAATCAACGGGAACAGATAGGACTCAAAGCTCAACACTGCTCGACGAAGTCCCTTGGTCTGACCGTCTTACCGCCTACGACAGGGCGCACTTTACCATCTATATGAGGCTCCTGGACGCCTCAGCCGATGAGGCGCCCGAAGAGGAAATGGCCCAACTGATCCTCGGCATTGATCCGGCACTTGAACCGGAGCGCGCCAGGAAGGCGCTTCGTAGTCATCTCGACCGTGCGAACTGGATGGTGACGAGCGGCTACAAGGAATTGTTCGCCAGCTGACAAATTCGCAGTGCTCGGTCATAGAAGCGTTCCTGTGCCATTGGTCAGGCTGATCGGGGCCTGCACCACAGACGCGCCGGCAAAATGGACCCGGTGGCGAGCACAATTCAGTTCCCAGGAAATCGGGGTTTGGCAACTGTCCGAGCGTCTGACGTGATAGAAGGTTCCGCTCTGTCTGGATGGGTATTAGCCCGGAGCAGCACTCCATATCGTACCGGCGCTCGACGAAGGGTCCACCTCTTCGCTTTCAAGCCGCATAACCGATAGCCATCGCCCTAAGTCAAGGGTTAGAGATTACCGGCAGGCAGGTATGCAAGCGGGCCATCCTCGGAAACTATATAACCGCACGACTAGCTGTGAGCTTTCGGGAGGTTGTCCATTCGGACCGGACCGGGGAGACTGGAGTTACCAAGCTTCAGCACTCACCGGAGGGTCCGAATGAACATCCATAAGAATGCCCGTCTCACACCGCTGCGTCGAGAGGAGATGGCGCTGTCGGTGATAGAAGGCGCTTTCTCCAAAGCCCATGCGGCGCGTGTCTACGGCGTGTCGGCCAAGAT
>NZ_SRUU01000004.1 GCF_004791585.1 Mesorhizobium sp. M1C.F.Ca.ET.210.01.1.1 | reverse complement strand
GCAAGGAGAAAATGGTCATCCGTATCGCGCTCGCCCGCAAGCTGCTCGTCATTCTCAATGCAAAAGCACGCGACGCGCGCAGCGAGTTCGCAAATGCAACTTGACACCTCAGATAGTCGCTCATCCGTCTCGGCGCTGCGCGCCGATCCACCTTCTCCCGCAAGTGGAGAAGGGACCACCCTCTACACTGGCCGGTAAACCTCCTCGGCGGTATTCCAGAAAATATCCGCCTCAGCCTTCGAGCCATGCCTGGCCACAGCCGCCCGATGCGCCTTGATCAGTTCGGCATGGCTGGTCCACAGCTTCTCGATCGGGAAATTCGAGCCGAACATCAGCCGGGCACTGCCGAGGATATCGATCGCGTTGTCGACGATGTAGGCAGTCAACTCGGGGTCATTGCGATGGACGAAAGTGCCGAGCCCGGAGAGTTTGGCGTAGAAATTGGGCGCCGCCGACAGCGTGCGAAGGCCTGCCTTCCAGGCTTCGGTGATTTCGGGCTCCATGCCGGTCAGCATGCCGGCATGGGTGAGGATGAAATTGGTCTCGGGATTTTCTCCTACCAAAGTCAGCCCGTCCTTCATCTGCGCCGGAAAAAGCTGCAGGTCGAAGGAGAGGCCGTAATCCTTCAGCCGCGCCACGTTGGCGCGCACCTTGGGGTCGATCACCTGATCGGCTGATGCGGCGAAGCGGAAGGCCGGCGTCTCGTGCCAGTGGAGCTGCATGCGCACGCCGCGCAGCAGCCTGTATTTCATCAGCCGGTCGATCTGCGGCCGGACGTCGTCGACGCTCATGTCGGCATAGCCGACGATCGCATGCGGCCAGCCGGTCTCCTCCGCGGTCTTCTGCAGGAAGGCGACCTCCTTCTCAAAATCCTCCTTGGCCCAGTTGGTCTGGACATAGATGGCCTTCTCGACGCCGGAGCCCTTCTGGTCTTCGAGGAATTCCCCGATTGGATAGTCGCGCCGGATCGGCTCGTAAGGGCCGAAGATGCGCGGCACCATCGGCCCGACCAGCCAGGGCTGGTCCCGTTGGCGCCAGATGTGGAAGTGCGCGTCGATCGCCTTCTGCATCACGATACCCTTTTCCAGATGGTCTCGGCCGCTGGAGCGGGGCGGGCGAGCGACAGGATGAAGTCGGAGAGGCTCGTTGACGACGAGCCATCGACCAGATCGTCGAGCGCCGGCAGGATAGCGCGAAGCGCAGCCGTTTCCGGTCGGAAGCGCGGGTCGCCGGCGAGCGGCGTCGCCAGCGACAGCCGGAAGGCGCGGGCGCTGAGCCGGCGCATCGCGGTTTCGAGGTCGGAATGGTCGCCGCGCTCCAGCGCGTCCGACAGGATCACCACCGCCGCGCCGCGCGCGAAGGCGGAAAAGCGCGGCACGGAAAGAAGAGCGAGCAATGTCGGCCCCATGCGGGTGCCGCCATCCCAGTCGTCGACCAGCACTGCCGCACGAGCCAGCGCCTGATCGCGATCGCGGATGCGCAAAGCCGAGGTAATGCGGGTGAGCCGCGTGCCGAAGGTGAAGACTTCGGCTCGGCCTGCGCCCTGCACCGCCGCGTGCGCCAGCCTCAGGTAATCTGCGGTGTGCAGCTTCATCGAGCCGGAGACATCGATCAGCAAAAGCAGCTTGCGCGGCACGGTCTGGCGACGGCGCAGCAGCGGCGCGGGGATGTCGCCGTCGGCGCTGACGATTTCGCTGAGCGAGCGGCGCAGGTCGAGCGTGCCGCGCGAGTGGGCGCGCATGGTGCGGAAGGAGCGGCGGGCTGGCAGTGCAGAAGCAAGCCTGCGGCGGAACGAGGCGAGGCCATCGGTGTCGCGCTGGAAATCGCGGCGGCTCAGTTGCTCGAGCGCCGAGGACAGCTCGCCACCTTTCTCCTGGCGAACGATCTGATTTTCCTCCTCGTGCGTGCCACGATCGTCCTTGACGCGGGTTTCGTCCTCCTCTTCGCCTTCGATCGATGGCTTGGCGTCGCCGTAGAAATGGGCACGGAAATGCGCCTCGAATTCACCGCGGCGATCGGGCGAGGGCGCCAGCGTCGCAAGCGCCGCCTCGCGAATGTCGTTCATCGAGCGCGGCCCGAGCAGGGCTACCGCCTGCATGAAGCTGGTCACCTGTTCCGGCGCGATGGGGAAGGCGTGACGGCGCAGCAACCGGGCGAAGCCGAAGAACGGCGCTGCGGCGCGAGGCAAGCTTTCCTCTCCCCGTTTACGGCAGGGCAATCGCATATGGCGCTCCCCCATTCCGTCTCGGCTTCGCCGAGCCACCTCTCCCCCACATTCGTGGGGGAGAGGAAACGCCAACCGCGAAGGTCGCGGCCTTGAAAAGCTTGGGTTCCTCTCCCCCATGAACTTGGGGGAGAGGTGGCCGCGCAGCGGCCGGAGTGGGGGGCTGGCGCCGCCATATGCGATGCCGTTTACGGGGAGAGGATGCCGGCAGGCAGGGCGGCGCCACCTTTTGCCCAGTGTGGCGCTGCCCCTCATCCGCCCCTTCGGGGCACCTTCTCCCCGTGAACGGGGAGAAGGTGTTATCAAGGTCGCGGCTCACCCCATCGCCTCCTCGACTATCTGTCCGATCTCCGGTGCAATTGTGGACAAATCCTCCTCGTCCTTGATCAGCACCCCGATGGCGCGGCGGAAGGCTTGCGGCCACGGGCTGCCGCCCTTTTCCAGGACGGTTGCGGCGTTTGCCCATTCGACGGCTTCGGCAATGCCTGGCGGCTTGGCCAGTGGGCGGGCGCGGATCTGCTGCACGGCGCTCGCCACCGCGCGCGCCGTCGCCTCGGCAACATCGCCAGCCCGCAGCATGATGATCTCGGCCTCGCGCGCGGCATCGGGATAGCCGATCCAGTGGTAGACGCAGCGCCGGCGCAGTGCCTCTGCGAGTTCGCGCGTGCGGTTGGAGGTCAGGATGACGATCGGCTGCGTTGCGGCGCGGATGGTGCCGCGTTCCGGGATGCTGATCTGGAAGTCGGAGAGGAATTCGAGCAGCAGTGCGTCGAACTCATGGTCGGACCGGTCGATCTCGTCGACCAGAAGCACGCGCTGCTCCGGCGCGCGCAGCACCTGCAGCAGCGGTCGCGCGATCAGGAAACGATCGTCATAGATGTCGATCTCGTGCTCGCCGGCGTGGCGGATGGCGAGAAGCTGCCGCTGGTAGTTCCACTCATAGAGCGCGTGCGCGGCGTCGATGCCTTCGTAGCATTGCAGCCGCACCAACTCGCGGCCGAGCAGTTCGCCCACCGCCTTCGCCGCCTCGGTCTTGCCGACGCCGGGCGCGCCTTCGAGCAGCAGCGGCTTGCCCAAGCGGATTGCCAGGAAGATCGCGGTCGCAAGGCTGTCGTCCGCCAGGTAACGCGAAGCGGCGAGGCGCGCGGCCACCGCTTCCGGCGAAGCCGCGATCTGCTCTGCGTTGGCGCCGGTCATCTTGCACTCAGCCCGCGGCTTGCGCCTTCAGCGCGCGCAGGATGCGTTCGGGCGTGATCGGCAACGTGTCGATACGCACGCCGACCGCGTCGAAGACGGCATTGGCGACGGCCGGGATCTGCGGGTTGGCGCACATCTCGCCCGGGCCTTTGGCGCCGAAGGGGCCGTCGGCCGACGGCCGCTCCAGCACGATGATCTCGGTCTCGGCGAGATCGCCCGGACCCGGCATCAGATATTGGTTGAAGTCGGTGCCGCCATGATCTCGGTTCGGATAATAGGGCTCCGTCGTCTCATAGAGCGCATGGCTGATGCCCATCCAGGAGCCGCCGACGAGCTGCTGCTCGACCATTTTCGGGTTGAGCGCGCGGCCGATCTCGAAGACGTTCTTGACGCTAAGCACCGTCACTTCGCCGGTTTCGTCGTCGACCTCCACCTCGGCCACCGTGCAGGCATGGGCATAGCAGGTCGAGGGCTTCATCGCGCCGGTTTCCTTTTCGGGATAGGAGCGCGGGATCAAGAACATGCCGCGACCGGAGATCGAGCGGCCGCGCTTGAAATGCGCCGACAGGGCGACGTCGAAGATCGAGATCGATTTCTGCGGCGCGCCCTTGACCAATATGTTGCCCTGGCCGTCGGTCTCAAGGTCCGAGGCGTTAACTTCCAGCTCTTCGGCCGCCACTTCCAGCATCACCTGGCGGGCTTCCTTGGCCGCCTGGATGACGGCGTTGCCGGCCCGGTGCGTGCCGCGCGAGGCGAAAGTGCCCATGCAGTGCGGGCCGGTGTCGGTGTCGGCGGTGTCGATGATGACGCGGTCGGTCGGCACGCCGATCGTCTCGGCGCAGATCTGCGCCATGATCTGCTTCATGCCCTGGCCGAGATCGACGCTGGAGAGCGTCACCATGAAGTTGCCGGTCGGCGTCGAATGAACCAGCGCCTGGGTCGGGTCGCCGCCGAGATTCATGCCGGTCGGATAGTTGATCGCGGCGACGCCGCGTCCGCGCCGTATCGCCATCTCAGGCTCCCTTCCTGTAGGAGGACATGGCCATGTATTTGTCCGCCACCGGCCAGTTGGCGGCGCGCGAGGCTTCCTGCATGCACTCGATCAGCGCCGCACCCTCGGTTGGCTGGCGATGCGCCTTCATATCGCCGTCGCGATAGGCGTTGATGAAGCGGAATTCGAGCGGGTCCATGCCGATCAGCCGCGCCAGCTTGTCCATCTGCACCTCAAGCGCGAAGTCGCCGATGGTCACGCCGAAGCCGCGCATGGCGGAGGAGGGGGTGCGGTTGGTGTAGACGCAGTAGGTGTCGATCCAGACATTCGGGATCGTGTAGGGCCCGGGATAGTGCGCAGCACCCTTCTGCGCGCCGTAGGGCGAATGGCGCGAATAGGCGCCGGCGTCGGTGTAGCCGGTCACTTTTCGCGCAACGATGCGGCCATCCTTCATGACGCCGTCCTTGATGACGACCTTCTCGGCCGCACGGGGTGACGAAATCTGCATCTCCTCCTCACGGCTGTAGATGAAGGAGACCGGGCGGCCGGTTAGCTTGGCGGCGAGGATGGCGATCGGCTCGACGATGACGTCGACCTTGCCGCCGAAACCGCCGCCGACCGTGCCGCCGACGAAGTGCAGCTTCGAGCCCGGCATCTGCAGAATGATCGAGGCGTTGTCGAGAGTGAAGAACATCGCCTGCGTGTTGGTGTAGCAGGTGAAGCGGTCGTTGCCCTCGGGCGCCACCACGCAGCCGGTCGTCTCGGTCGGCGCATGCTCGATCGGCGAGGACTGGTAGGTTTGCTCGAGGATATGGTCGGCCTCGGCAAAACCGGCGTCGACATCGCCGAAGCGCACCTTGCGGCATTCGCCGCTGTCATAGAGATAGTAGTTCTGACCGTGATATTCGTTGACGAGGGGCGCGCCGGGCTTCAGCGCTTCTTCCATGTCGAAGACGGCCGGCAGCACCTCGTAGTCGACCTTGACCTTCGCGGCGGCTTCCTGCGCCGCGCGCTCGGTCTCGGCCAGCACCGCCGCCACCGCCTCGCCCTTCCAGCGCACCTTGCCGTCGGCGAGCACGGTCTCGTCCTCGGGGCCGATCTGGATCAGGATCAGGATGGTGTAGACGTTGTGCGGCACGTCCTTGGCCGTCAGCACCTTGACGACGCCCGGATGCTTCTCCGCCTCGGATGTATCGATGGAGCGGATGCGGGCATGATGGTGCGGGCTGCGCACCATCTTCAGATGCAACATGCCGGGAAGAATGCGGTCGGCGAAATAGGCGGTCTTGCCGGTGACATGTCCGGGGGAATCGAGCCGCGGCCGCGGCTGGCCGATCTCGTGCAGGCCGTCCTTGCGGACATCGGCGAAATAATCCTTGCGCAGTTCCATGGCTGTTCCTCAGGCGGCATTCTGCGAGTCGGCGCGCGCGGCGGTGAGCACCGCCTGGATGATCGGCTCGTAGCCGGTGCAGCGGCAGATATTGCCGGACAGCGCCTCGACCACCTCCTCGCGGCTTGGGTTCGGTGTGCGGTCGAGCAGCGCCTTGGCGGCCATGATCATGCCCGGCGTACAGAAGCCGCATTGCGTGGCGAAGGCATCGAGAAAGGCCCGCTGCAGCGGATGCAGCACGCCGCCTTCGGCAAGGCCGGCGGTGGTCCTGATGTCGGCGCCGTCGCAGGTCTCGGCCAATGTCAGGCAGGACAGCCTCAACTCGCCGTCGATGATGACCGAGCAGGCGCCGCAAGTGCCCTGGTGGCAGCCGCCTTTTGGCGAGGTGTCGCCGATCTTGTCGCGCAGCGCGTGGAGCAGCGTTGTGCCGCTCTCGATGAATTCGGCCTTTTCGGAGCCGTTGAGCGTGAATTGGACAGGTACCTTTGCCATCTTTTCCTCCCTGCGCTCCTGCCCGGATGAATCGGACAGACGCGCGTCCCCCACGGACTTAATTTCGTGCTTGCCGTTGTCCCAATACCGCTGCGCACTTTGGGGCGACAAGCGTTAGCTCAGCAGCAGTCGCCCGAGATGGACCGGCAGCACTTCCGCGCGATACCAGGCGCTGGCGATCGGGTCGGTGATCGGCGTGATGTCCTCGCCTGCCACGGCCAGTGCCGGCGCGATCTCCTCGGGCGTGAGCTTGCAGCCGAGCAGCGCCTTCTCCGCGGCCTTGGCCCGCATCGACCGATCGGCCATGCAGCCATGCGCGATGCGCGCGGAGGTCACGGTGCCGTCGGCCGTGCGCTGCAAGAGCGCCGCGATGCTCAGCACCGAGACCCCTTTCGGTTTGACCCGCGACACTTTGAGGAAGCGGAAGCTTTCTGCCTCGGGCAACGAAAGGCTGACGGCGGTGACGACGGCGCGGCTGGTGTCACGGCCAGCCAGGAAAGTCTCGACCGGCATTTCGCCGTCCTCGACGGCCACGGTGGCGTTCAATGCCAGCAGCGCCACCGCGAAATCGCCGTAGGGGGCAGGGGCAAACAGATTGCCGCCGACGGTCGCCATGTTGCGGATCGCCGGACCGCCGACGGCGCGGGCGGCAGGCGCCAGAGCGGCAAGCTCGGGATGGCGCGTAATCGCAGCCATCGTGACGGAAGCGCCAAGCCGGGCCTTGCCGCCGGAAACGCTGACCGCCGACAGCGAAGGCTCGGTGACGCGCACGAGGCTGGAGACCGAGACGTCGCCTTCATTGGCGGCGCGAACGACCAGCGTGCCGCCGCCAAGGTACCGGGTGCCGGACGCCTGCAAGGCCGCATTGGCGTCCTTCACCGTCGAGAAGGTCTGGAGCGCAAGCGACATGGCACGCTCCCTTAGCCCTGGCCCGCGAAATGGCTCTTCAGGGCATTGAAGCCGCCCTGGAAGACGTTGGCGCCCATGCCCTCGGCCAGCTTGTCGGCTTCCTCGGGTGCGGCGTCGAAGCTCGCGCTCCATTCGGCATAAGTGCGGTTGCCGTCGGTGATGCGCCGCAACTGCAGCGTCGCCTTGTGGTTGGTGATCGGCTGCGGGGTCTCGAGGATCGCGTAGCTGACCAGGAAATTCTTGTCGGAGAAGTCGAGCAGCTTTTCACGCAGCCGCGCGCCGCTGACCAGCGTGAAGTTGCGCACGCAGCCGATCGTGGTGGCGTCCTTGCCGTCCTCGATGTGGCTTTCAACCATGCGCGGATGCCAGTTCGGCAGTCCGTTGAAGTCGCGGATGCGCGACCAGACCTGTTCGACCGGCGCGTCGATGACGCTGGAAATGGTGACTTTCGCCATGAACTCGTTCCCTCGCAAAGATGGGAAGGAGGCTAGGGCGGCGGGCCGGGTTGCGCTTATCAAAGCGTCTTGCGCGCCTATCAATCAGTCTGAAAAAGAGCGGCCAAAGGCCGCTCAGGCAGTCTGAAAATAGGCGATTTTTCGGCCAGTTAGCTCAGGACATCGCGCGCGCCGCTTCGCGGTAGAGCGTCGGCGGCACGCCGACATGGTCGCGGAAGAAGCGCGAGAAATTGCCCTGGGTGGTGAAGCCGAGACTGCAGGCGACAGAGATCAGCGGCTCTTGCGACCATTGCAGCTGGCGCACGGCTTCCTCCATGCGCAGCGTGTTCCAGTAGACGTTCGGCGTCAGGTTGGTCTGTTCCTTGAACAAGGCGAAGAAATGCGGCCTCGACAGGCCGACGGAACGGGCCACGTCGTCGAAAGAGATGCGCTCGCAGACATTGGCCTTCATCAGCTGGATCGCCTTGCGGACACGGAAGTCCAGCATCGTGTTGATGCGGGTGCGCGCTATCTGCGGCGCCGAGGCATCGGCCGCGTCGAGCATGCTGTCGATGAAGCGCTCGATCTCGTAATTGGCGACGTCGTCGATGCTCTCATTGTCGGTCAGATGATCGAGCAGGTTCGCCGCCGCCTGGTGCAGCCACGGCTCCAGCGTGATTGCGGCTTGCGCGAACAGCGGCGCCGAAGCCGGCAGGTCGCGGCGTCGGCGCGCCCAGTCCGGATCGATGTAGAAGGCGAGGAAAAGGCCGGGCCTGCCGTCGTGGGAAAGCGCGTGGCTGTGCGGTTGAAAGGAATTGATGCCGGCGGCGGTGTCCGGTCCCAGCCGCACCGTTTCGCGGCCGATGGTCATTTCGCCGGCCGTGCCTTCCAGCCAGATGATGAGATGCGCCTCGCCATGGGCATGGGTGACGAAGTCGTTGGCGACATTCAGCACAGAGACATGTCCGAACCGGCCCCAATAGAGCCTGATCGCGTCCGTCATGGGTATAGTTCCTCCCGCAGGCGACTGGCCTCCCTTCGCCTGCTCGGGGATTGTGCGACCGACGTCCGGCTTGCGTCAAGGCATGGGGGGACGACGGCCGCTTCGCATCGCCAGCCCGGGCCGATTTTCAGACTGAACGATAGGGACGTCAGTCGCTGCGCCGGAAGTTGCGGATGCGGTCGAACAGCACGGCCAGCAGGATGGCGCCGCCGATGAAGGTGCCCTGCCAGAAGGCGTTGATGCCGAGCAGGCCGAGACTGTTGCGGATCACCTCGATGAGGGCAGCGCCGACGATGGCGCCGAAGGCGGTGCCGACGCCGCCGGCGAGATTGGCGCCGCCGATGACGGTGGCGGCGATCACCTGCAATTCCATGCCGGTGCCGATATTGGTGGTGACGGCGCCCAGCCAACCGGTCTGGATGATGCCGGCGAGACCCGCCGACAGCGCCGAGATCATGTAGACCGCGACCTTGATCTGGCGCACCGGAACGCCGGTCAGCGTCGCCGCATGCTCGTTGCCGCCAATGGCGAAGATGTGCCTGCCGAACTTGGTCCAACGCAGGATGAAGCCGGTGATCAGCGCCAGAAGGATCATGTAGAGCACCGGATTGGCGATGCCGAACACCCAGGCGCCGCCGCCCAGCGCCAGCAACTTGTCGTGGTCGGGCCCGAACTGGAAGACGACGGTGTTGTTGGAGGCGACCATGGCGAGGCTGCGGGCGACCGAGAGCATGCCGAGCGTGACCACGAAAGGCGGAAAATCGAGATAGGCGATAAGCACACCGTTAAAAGCGCCGATGGCGAGCGCGGTGATGATCGTGGCCAGGATGCCGACCTCGATCGAATAGCCGGCATGCATGGTGACGGCGAGGACCATCGAGCACAGGCAGAGCACCGAGCCGACCGAAAGGTCGATGCCGCCGGTGATGATGACGAAGGTCATGCCGAGCGCCACGATGGCGACAAAGGTGATGTTGCGGGTGATGTTGTAGAGGTTCTTCTGCGTGGCGAAGGCATCCGTGGCGACGGACAGGAACAGACAGGCGAGGATGACCGCGATCACCACCCAGAAGGTTTGGCTGGACAGCACGCGCGACACGAAGCTGTGCTGCTTCTGGGCGATCGTCTGGTCAAGGGTAACTGCCATTATCGACCTTTCCTGCCGGCGGTGAGACGCGCTTGCGTCGTCGGTTTCGGCGTTATCATGCCACCTGTTCGATGGCGCCAGTGATAAGCCCTGTGACTTCCTCTGGCGAACTCGCGGCGATCTTCTTGTCGGCGACCTTCCTGCCGCGCCGCATGACGATGACGCGGTCGGCGACGTCGAAGACGTCCGGCATGCGGTGGCTGATCAGCACCACCGCGATGCCCTGGTCGCGCAAATGGCGGATCAGGTTGAGCACTTCGGCGACCTGCCTGACCGAGATCGCCGCCGTTGGCTCGTCCATCAGCACGATCTTGGCCTGCGACAGCATGGTGCGGGCGATCGCCACCGCCTGGCGCTGGCCGCCCGACATCTGCTTGACGAGGTCACGCGGGCGGGTCTCGGACTTCAGTTCCGCAAAGAGCTGGCCGGCGCGCTTGTACATGGCGGCATAGTCGAGGATGCGGAACGGACCGACGCCGCGGCGCAGCTCGCGGCCGAGATAGACATTGGCGGCGGCCGTCAGATTGTTGCAGAGCGCGAGGTCTTGGTGGACAATCTCGATGCCGTGCTGGCGGGCTTCCGCCGGCTTGTGCAGGATGAGCTCCTTTCCGTCCATGTGCATAGTGCCATGGCTGGGACGGAAGTTCCCGGCGATCATCTTGACCAGCGTCGATTTGCCGGCTCCGTTGTCGCCCATCAGGCCGACGACCTGTCCGGCCTCCAGCGTGAACGAAACGTCGTTCACCGCATGGATGGCGCCGAAATGCTTCGAAATGTTGGCGAGTTCGAGAACCGACACCAGCCTTAAGCCTCCCCATTCTTCGCCCTGCGACCACTTCGCCGTCGATGCCGGCGCCGCATGGGCCTCGCACCTCCAACTTCTCCCGAGCGGGTGCAATCGATGCATTTAGGCGAAAGCCCGCGTGGGCGTCAATCAACTGCTGGGCGATTAATTTCGAAACTCGACAAAAAATCCGTTTTGTAGGACAAATAGGAATTGACGACAGCGGCGAGCCGATATTAGCTAGCGTCGGAGGAAGAACCTGCCCGCGCAAATCGCCGTTCGGCTGATGCGGTGGGCAGGAGATTTGATCCGGCAACGCCAGTGTTCATCGGACCTGGAACGGATCGGCAAATGCTTATCGGCCCGGCTTTAGAACACGGACGTTTGAGGCGATTCCCGTGTTGCTTGCATCCGGGCCGATTGGTGTGGCGGGCACGTGGTGTCCGTCTGTTTCAAGGGAGGACTGATATGAGGAAATCACTTTTGCTCGCCGCCGTCGCCGCCATGGCGTTGGGCGCCGGGCCGGCTTTGGCCAAGAAACAGCTCGTCATTGTCGTAAAGGGTCTCGACAACCCGTTCTTCGAAGCCATCCACCAGGGCTGCGAGAAGTGGAACAAGGAAAACGCCAGCTCGGAATATGAATGCTTCTACACCGGTCCGGCATCGACCTCGGACGAGGCCGGCGAAGCCCAGATCGTGCAGGATATGCTGAGCAAGCCGGACACGGTGGCGATGGCGATCTCGCCGTCCAACGCGCCGCTGATTGCCCAGACAATCAAGAGCGCCAATCCGTCGATCCCGATCATGACCGTCGACGCCGACCTTGCGAAGGAAGATGCTGCGCTTCGCAAGACCTATCTCGGCACCGACAACTATCTGATGGGCAAGCGCATCGGCGAATACATCAAGAAGGCCAAGCCGAATGGTGGCACGATCTGCACCATCGAAGGCAATCCGGCCGCCGACAACATCCTGCGCCGCGCGCAGGGCATGCGCGATGCGTTGTCGGGCAAGGATGGCCTGTCGGCGCTTGCCGGCGAAGGCGGCTGGACCGAGGTGGCCGGCTGCCCGGTGTTCACCAACGACGACGGCGCCAAGGGCGTGCAGGCGATGACGGACATCCTCGCCGCCAATCCGAAGCTCGACGCCTTCGGCATCATGGGTGGCTGGCCACTCTTCGGCGCTCCGCAGCCCTATCGCGACCTGTTCAAGCCGATGGCCGACAAGATCGCCAAGAATGAATTCGTCATCGGCGCCGCCGACACGATCGGCGACGAGGTGGCGATCGCCAGGGACGGCCTGGTGACCGCGCTGGTCGGTCAGCGGCCGTTCGAAATGGGCTACAAGGCACCTTCGGTGATGATCGACCTGATCGAAGGCAAGAAGGTCGACGATCCGGTCTTCACCGGCCTCGACGAATGCACCAAGGACACGGTCGACACCTGCATCCAGAAGTAGGCTTCGATCCCGGGGCGCCCTTCGAAGGGCGCCCCTCCACCTTTCGCCCGGATATGGACGCGGCCTTGCCGAGGCGGCAGGCCAATGTTTTTTGCGCGCCAAAAATTCTCTGTCCGGCAGAGTTTTGCGGGCGTCTTGGAGCCTGCAGCAGGAGGCACCGGAACGCGGATGCCACGGGAAAAATCAGGGAAGCGCTCAGCCAAGCCAGCGCAGCCGGCCACGATCCGCAGGCCAGAGGCGACGCGGATCGCGGGCCTCAGCGTGCATGCTTCGCTGGCCGGCGAGATCGGCCTCAGGATCGTGCGCGGCGACTATCCGCCGGGAACCGTCCTGCCCAACGAAGCCAAATGGTCGGAAACCTTCAATGTCAGCCGCTCGGCGGTGCGCGAAGCCATCAAGATGCTGATGGCCAAGAGCCTGCTCGCGTCCCGCCCCAAGATCGGCAGCTGGGTCGAGCCAAGGGAGCGCTGGAACCTGCTCGACCGGGACGTGCTCGCCTGGTACGCGACCTCGCCTGACCGTGAGGTGTTCCTGAAGACGGTGCAGGAGTTCCGCCACATCATCGAACCGGAAGCGGCCGCCTTCGCGGCGACGCGGCGTTCCGACGAGCAGATGGTCGAGATCAGCCGGGCCTGCCGCGAGATGGGAGAGGCAGTGCATTTCCAAGAGCGCACGCGCGCCGACACCCGGTTCCATCTCGCCATCCTGCGCGCTTCCGGCAACGAGCTCCTGGTGCCGCTCGGCGTGCTGATCGAATCGGCGCTCGACCATCTCTTCGTCTTCGTCACGCGCGAGCACAGCGACCAGCGGCGGGCCCAGTCCCTGCACGAGGCGATCGAGCGAAACATCCGCCTGCAGCGCCCGGCCGCCGCCAGGAACGCGGTGCACAAGCTGCTCGCCAATACCGACGAGGTGATCGAGCTGTCGCGGCGCTGAGAGGGAGTTCGCGCCGGTGGCCGTCAGATCTTCTGCTTCACGCCATCCTTCGACGGCATCAGGTCGACGCCGTTGAGCTTGCCGATATGCGTGGCCAGCATCGGCACATACTGGTCGGCCGGCCCCGCGGCGAAGGCGGTCGCGAACGAGTTCTTGGTGGCATTGCCCAGCGGGTTGGCAATGCCGGCCGCGCCGGCCATCGATTCCAGATAGGTCAAATCCTTGAAAGCGTTGGCGATCGAGAACTTGTGCGCGTCGCGGTCGCCATCCAAAGTCCAGCGCATGAAGGTTTGATAGAAGCCGCAATCCATGCGGCCGTTGCGGATCACGCTGTCGAAGCGCGGCGGCGAGATACCGACCTTCTGCGCGAGCGCGAGGGCTTCGGAGTAGATCGCGGCATAGCCCAGCGAAATGAAGTTGTTGAGCAGCTTCATGCGGTGGCCGTCGCCGGTGTCGCCGATATGGACGATGCGGCCGGCCCAGGTTTCGATCACCGGCTTCAACCGGACGAAAACCGGGTCCGGCGCGCCGACCATGGCGTCGAGCGTGCCTTCCCAGGCCTCCTTCGGGGTGCGGCTGAGCGGAGCGTCGACATAGTCGACGCCAAGAGCCTTGAGTTCGGCGGCCAAGGCCACGGTGGATGTCGGGTCGGACGTGGAGCAATCGACGACCACGGAACCCTTCTTGAGACCTTCCTTCAGTCCACCGGGGCCGCGAATGATCGCCTCCACCTCCCGCGAGCCGGTGACGCAGATGAAGACGATGTCGGAGGCGGCTGCCACCTCGCGAGATGTCGATGCCTCCTTGGCGCCGCGGCCGAGCAGGTCGTCCGCCGGCTTGCGGTTCTTGCGGCCGAGGAAGGTGAGCGGATAGCCCTTGTCGACGATGTTCTTGGCGATGCCGTGCCCCATCAGGCCGAGACCGATGAAACCGATGTTTTCGTGGGCAGCGGTGGTGGTCATGTCGTTTCGTCCCTGTCTTTTCCTGATGATGGGCCGGCGCGACCGGCCCGGCGGGCGATTGCTGGAGAGGTTTTCGCAGATCGCGGTTGGCAGGCGATTGCGCAACACCATATTGTCTGACAATACACATAATTTCCAAGCAATGTGGAGAGCAAAATGACGAAGCGGATCATGTTCACCGGCGGTAGTGGCAAGGCCGGCCGTCACGTCGTCCAGTATCTGGTCGAGCATGGCTGCCAGGTGCTCAACATCGACACCAAGCCGCTCGACAACCCGAAGGTGCGAACTTTGATCACCGACATCACCGACAGCGGCCAGGTGTTCAACGCGCTGTCGAGCTATGCGGGGCTGCACGAGTTCGACCCGTCGTTGCGGGCGCAGCCGGTCGACGCCGTCGTGCATTTTGCCGCTATCCCGCGCATCATGATCACGCCCGACAACGAGGTGTTCCGCATCAATGCGATGGGCACCTACAATGTCATCGAGGCGGCGGTGAAGCTCGGCATCCGCAAGGTGATCATCGCTTCCAGCGAGACGACCTACGGCCTGGTCTTCGCCAACGAGCCGCGCAATCCCACGCATTTTCCGCTCGACGAGGATTACGACGTCGACCCGATGGATTCTTATGCGCTGTCGAAGATCGTCAACGAGAAGACGGCGCGGGCCTTCGCGCTGCGCAGCGGTTTCGACATTTATGCGCTTCGCATCGGCAACGTCATCGAGCCGCATGAATATTCGCTGTTCCCGAAATGGTTCGCCGATCCGGGTTTCCGCAAGCGCATCGCCTGGAGCTACATCGACGCCCGCGACCTCGGCCAGATCACCCTGCGCGCGATCGAGAAGGACGGGCTGGGCTATCAGGTGTTCAACGCCGCCAATGATGACACCTCGTCCGACCTGCCGACGGCCGAGCTCCTGAAGCGTTTCTATCCGGGCGTGCCGGTCAAGGCCGAGCTGGGTGAATACGAGACGCTGCTGTCGAACCGCAAGGCGCGCGACGTGCTGGGCTTCCGGCCCGAGCACAGCTGGCGCAAATACGTCAAGACCGCGTGAGGGGGCAGACAAACGCTGGTTGAGCTGTGCACATCCTCGCGCGTTGCGGCAAAGCTGGCTTGCCGTGCTTGACAGCTTCTGAAAACCGGACTTTCTGGACATATGCGGGACGCGAAGCCGAACAACGAAAAAAGGCCGATGAAAGCGGGATCCACCGAGCGTCCGGCGGGCGTTCGCCGGTCCAATGCGCCGCGCATCCCGGGCGCCAGCGTGCATACGTCTCTGGCCAGCGAAATCGGGCTTAGGATCGTGCGCGGCGACTATCCGCCTGGGACCATCCTACCCAACGAAGCGAAATGGTCGGAAACCTTCGACGTCAGCCGCTCGGCGGTGCGCGAGGCGATCAAGATGCTGATGGCCAAGAGCCTTCTGGCGTCGCGGCCCAAGATCGGCAGCTGGGTCGAGCCGAAGGAGCGCTGGAATCTGCTCGACCGCGACGTGCTCTCCTGGTACGCGACGTCGCCGGATCGCGAGGTCTTCCTGAGGACGGTGCAGGAGTTCCGCCACATCATCGAGCCGGAGGCCACGGCGTTCGCCGCAATGCGGCGCACCGACGAGCAGATGGCCGAGATCAGCCAGGCCTGCCGCGAAATGGGCGAAGCGACCAGCCTGCAGGAGCGCACCCGCGCCGACACGCGCTTCCACCTCGCCATCCTCAGGGCCTCCGGCAACGACCTGCTGGTGCCGCTCGGCGTTCTGATCGAATCCGCCTTCGATCATCTCTTCACCTACACGACTCGCGAACTCGACGATCTGCAGCACGTCCAGAAGCTGCATGAGGCGATCGAGAGGAATATCCGGCTGCAGCGACCGGATGCGGCGCGCAATGCGGTACGCAAGCTGCTTGCCAATACCGACGATGTCATCCGCTCCCGGTAGTCAATCTTCCTTTTCGCGGCCGAAGGCGACGCGCAGCTCGTCCTTTGCCTTCTCCAGCACTCGCTTGCGCGATTCCGGCAGGTTGCTGCCGGCGCGGTTGATGTAGAAATTCAGCATCGACATGGCGGACCGGAACGGTTCCGCCTTGCGGCGGTGGCTGTGCTCGGCCGAGCGCTTGAGCGAGGCGGCGATCTTCCTGGCATCGTCGGATTCGAAGATGTGCGCCTCGAGATCCAGTGCGTCGCTGTGCTCTGTGACCTCGGCCGACCATTTCTTGCTGGCGGTCATGGCGAAACTCCTTCCTTGGCTCACAACTCCGGGCGGCAAGGCCGGTTCCCGGCCGCTGGAGCCACGGATTTGTCCGTTGTGGCGCTGCTCGGCGCGGGAAATGCGCCGAATAGTGGGCCAAAATCGTCCGATCCCGAAGAAACGTCGACAGGAAACGCCGTGACGACAGTCCCTGGAAACGCGGCGGCTGGCGCCGGCATAGACAGCGGCTACGCATGGATGCGGCTTGGCATTTCCTTGCTGCTGGCGACGATCGGCGGTGTCGGGATGTGGGCGGTGGTCGTGGTTCTGCCCGCCGTGCAGGCCGAGTTCGGTGTCGACCGCGCCGCCGCGTCGATGCCCTATACCGCCACCATGGTCGGCTTTGCCGCGGGCAACGTGCTGGTCGGGCGCGCCATCGATCGCTTGGGTTACTGGATACCGGCGCTGGCCTCCGCGGTGGCGCTTGCCGCCGGCTTTCTTCTCGCTTCGCTCAGCAACTCGATCCTCGGCTTCACCCTTGCCCAGGGGCTGTTGATCGGCCTCGGCACCTCGGCGATTTTCGGGCCGCTGATCGCGGATATCTCGCATTGGTTCAACCGTCGCCGCGGAGTCGCCGTGACGGCTGCCGCGTCCGGCAGCTATCTGGCCGGCGCGGTCTGGCCGATCGTGATCCCCTACATTATGCGCGGTGAAGGCTGGCGTTTCGCCTATGCGGCGATCGGCGTGTTCTGCCTTGCGACCATGGTGCCGCTGGTGCTGATGCTGCGGCGGGGCGCTCCGCGCGAGACCGCCGCCGGCTCATCCGCCAGCCGTCCGGTTCAGCCGATCTCGCTGTCGCCGGCGGCGCTGCAGATGTTGCTGGTCGTCGCCGGCTTCGGCTGCTGCATGGCGATGTCGATGCCGCAGGTGCATATCGTCGCCTATTGCATGGATCTCGGCTATGGCGTCGCGCGCGGCGCCGACATGCTGTCGATCATGCTGGCGGCGGGCGTGGTCAGCCGCATCGGTTCGGGTTTCCTCGCCGACCGCAACGGGGCGGTGAAAACCCTGCTCGCCGGCTCGGTGCTGCAATGCCTGTCGCTGTTCTTCTACATCCCGTTCGACGGGCTCGCCTCGCTCTATGTGGTCTCGCTGGTGTTCGGCCTCTCGCAGGGCGGCATCGTGCCCTGCTATGCGATCATCGTGCGTGACTACATGCCCGCCAAGGAGGCCGGCCAGCGGGTCGGCATCGTCTTGATGGCGACCATCTTCGGCATGGCCGTCGGCGGCTGGATGTCCGGCTGGATGTACGATCTCACCGGTTCCTACGTCGTCGCGTTCCTTAACGGCATCGCCTGGAATCTGGTGAATCTCGCGGCGATCTTGCTGCTTGTGTGGAGAGCCAGCCGTAGCGCTGCGGCAGTGGCTTGATGCGCCTCAGCGCCGCTGCCGCGGGCTGCTTGACAATGGCGGGGACGTGAGCGACCCCAGATCGTAGCAAAACGGGCCGGGTGGCGCGATGATAGCAGGGGCAAAGCTGTGACGAGGCCGCGATCGCGCCGCGGCGGCGGCCGCCCGACCATTGCCGACGTCGCGCGCAAGGCCGGTGTCGGCGCCATCACCGTGTC
Source organism: Mesorhizobium sp. M1C.F.Ca.ET.210.01.1.1 (assembly GCF_004791585.1). Lineage (GTDB taxonomy): Bacteria > Pseudomonadota > Alphaproteobacteria > Rhizobiales > Rhizobiaceae > Mesorhizobium. The sequence goes on along the minus strand of NZ_SRUU01000004.1, from coordinate 275,774 downwards.
CCGCGCTCTGCGCGAGCCGGGGCGGGTTTCGGAAGATCTGCGCCGGCAGATCCAGGCTGCCGTAGACGAGCTCGGCTATGTGCCTGATCCCAACGCGCGGGCCCTGGCCTCGGCGCGCGCCGAGGTCTTCGGCGTGCTGGTGCCGTCGCTGACCAACAACGTCTTTGCCGAAGTGGTGCGCGGCATCTACGACAGCTTGTCGGACAGCCCGTTCCGCATTCAGCTCGGCAACACGCATTACTCGGGCCTGGAGGAAGAGCGGCTGCTACAGGTGTTTGCCCTGCAGCGGCCGGCGGCGCTGATCGTGGCCGGGATCGACCAGACGCCGCTGTCGCGAAAGCTGCTCGAGACGACCGGCTGCCCGGTGGTGCAAGTGATGGAAACCGGACCCGATCCGGTCGACATGCTGGTCGGCTTCTCGCATTTCGACGGCGGCCGTACGGCTACCGAGCACCTGATCGAAACGGGCTACCGGCGGATCGGCTTCATCGGCGCGCGCATGGATCCGCGCTCGCAGCGGCGCCTTGCCGGCTATCGCGCAGCCATGCAGGCGGCCGGGCTGTTCGATCCCCGGCTGATCACCACCACGCCGCTGCTGTCGAGCGTGACGCTCGGCCGCGAGCTTTTGCGCGACGCGCTGGCCAAAATGCCGTCGCTCGACGGCGTCTTCTGCAACAATGACGATATCGCGCTTGGCGTTCTGTTCGAATGCCACCGCGCGGCGATCGCCGTGCCGGAGACCATCGGCATCGTCGGCTTCAACGACCTCGATATGATGCAGGCGGCATTCCCGTCGGTCACCAGCGTTCGCACGCATCGCTACGAAATCGGACGCCAGGCGGTGGCCATGGCGCTCGCGGCGATCGCGGGACAGCGGCCGCAGCAGCGGGTTGTCGACCTCGGTTTCGAGCTCATACGCCGCGAGAGCACCGCGCGTTGAAACACGCAGAGGCGACTGTGCGAATGCCGGTTTACAGCCATTTGTGGTAGCGCTACCACATCTTTTGCTGAGTTATCCAGGCGTAATGACAAGGCTGTTTATTATACATAAGCAACACCTCACGCTTGTTTATTATGTATAATATGATAGTTTTGTGACCCGCCTGGAGGGGCAAGAGGGGGAGCGTAAGAGGGACGGAGCAAGTCACCTCGGAAGGCGCATCGGGATGGCGGAGGGTGCCAGCCGACAATGCCTGGACTTCATCAACAAGCAGAACTGCAATTGGGAGGAATACCGATGATCAAGTCACTCGTTGGCGGCGTCATTGCCGCCACTGCATTTGTCATGTTGAGTTCGTCGGCGATTGCCGATCCGGAGATCGTCAAGGGCCCGTCGGCCGAACCTGACTGCTTCGCGCCATGGGCGGCCGACACACAGTTCTTCAAATTTCCGAAGAAGGACGGGCCATATCGCATCGCGCTCGCCAACGGCTATATCGCCAATACTTGGCGCATCCAGATGATCCAGACCGCCAAGGCCTATGCCGCGCAGCCGGACGTCGCCAAGAAGCTTAAGGAATTCAAGGTCGTATCGACCGGCGAAGACGTGCCGGCGCAGATCTCGGCGATCAACAACTTCATCGATTCCGGCTTTGACGCGATCGTCGTCAACGCTCAGAACCCGACCGCGTTCGGGCCGGTCATCAAGCGCGCCAAGGAAGCCGGCGTCGTTCTGGTCGCCTTCGACAACATCCTCGACACCAAGGACGCCATCAACGTCAATGTCGACCAGAAGGGCCTCGGCGAATTGTGGGGCAAGTGGCTGGTCTCGCATGTGCCGAATGGCGGCAAGGTGCTCGAGGTGCGCGGCGTCGCCGGTACCTCCGTCGATACCGACCGCCACAACGGCATCCACGAGGTGCTCGACGGGTCCGGCAAGAAGTGGGATGTCACCGAGGTCGTCGGCAAGTGGGACGACGGCGTGGCGCAAAAGGCCACCGCCGACGCAATCGCCACCAGCGGGCCGTTCGATGGCATTACCGGGCAGGGCGGCGACACCGGCATCGTGCAGGCGATGATCGATGCCAAGCATCCGTTCGTGCCGTTCGGCGGCGAGACGGAAAACGGCTTCCGCAAATTCTGCGCGGCGCACGCTGGCGATGGGCTGAAATGCTCTTCGGCCGGCACCGGCCCGGCGCAGGTTGCGGTCGCCATCAAGACGGCGATCGCAGCCCTCGAAGGCAATGTCGTGCCGCAGTCGGTCAAGCTGCCGCTTGCAATCGTCGAGGATCCGAACTTCAAGGCGGGCCAGGACTTCTTCCCCGACCAGTCCGACAATTTCTTCGTCGGCAATTCCTTCCCAACCTGCGGCATCAATTTCACCGCGCAGGAGATCATGGGCCAGACCAAGGAAAACAAGTAGCCTGACCGGCCGGCGCCGCGGAAGCCGCGGCGCCGGCCGCTTGATGCCAATCGCGAACTGGCCTGGGGAGGGCTGATGGACGGCGCGGCTCCGCTCTTCCGCATGGAAGGCATATCCAAACGCTATGGCGGCGTTCGCGCCCTGGAAAAGGCCGATCTCACGGTGACGGCCGGCAGCATCCATGCCATCCTCGGCGAAAACGGCGCCGGCAAATCGACACTGATCAAGGTGATGGCGGGCGTCGTGGCGCCTGACGAAGGCAACATGACGCTTGAGGGCCGCGACGTGACCTTCGCATCGCCGGCGGCCGCGAACCACGCCGGCATCGTCTGCATCTTCCAGGAGCTGTCGCTCATCCCGGAACTCAGCGTTGCCGACAACATCGTCATTTCCGATCCTCCGAAGCGCTTCGGCATGATCGACCGCAAGGCGCAGCGCCGTATCGCGGAGGAGGCGCTGGCGCGCGCCGGCGCCTCCGACATCCATCCGCTGGCGCTGGTCAAGGATCTGCCGCTGTCGCGCCGGCAGATGGTCGAGATCGCCAAGGCGCTGGCCAGGAAGCCTCGCATCCTGATCCTCGACGAGGCGACCTCGGCGCTGACGGCCGCGGATGTCGCCAAGATATTCGGCGTGCTCAAGCGCCTGCGCGAGCAGGGGCTGGCGCTGCTCTACATCTCGCACCGCATGAACGAGATCGCCGAGCTTGCCGACCAGTGCACGGTGTTCCGCAACGGCCGCAATGTCGCCAGCTACGCAGCGGGCTCGAAAACCGACAATGAAGTCGTCGAACTGATGATCGGCCGCGAATACAGCCACATCTTTCCGCCGAAGCCGGCCAGGCCCCAGGCCGGTACGCCGGTGCTGGAGGCCCGCGATCTCTCCTGGAGCGACAGGCTGGACAAAATCTCGCTGTCGGTGGCGGCGGGCGAGGTGGTTGGACTGGGCGGCCTTGACGGCCAGGGCCAGCGCGAACTGCTGCTCGCCTTCTTTGGCGTGCTGCGCGGCCTTTCCGGGCAGATCCTGGTCGACGGCAAGCCGGTTTCGATCGCCAGCCCTTCCACTGCTAGCGACGACCGCGTCGGCATGGCGCTGATTCCGGAAGACCGCAAGACGGAAGGGCTGATGCTGCCGATGACGGTGCGCGAGAACCTGTCCTTCGCGGCGCTCGACAGGCTGTCGAAGGCGGGCGTCATCGATCGTGGCGCCGAGCAGCGGCTGATCGACGACATGGTCGGGCTGCTGGCCATCAAGACGGCGGGCCTCGATATTCCGGTGGGCGCGCTGTCTGGCGGCAACCAGCAGAAGGTGGTGATCGCCAAATGGCTGATGCGTCAGCCGCGCATCATCCTGCTCAACGATCCGACCCGCGGCATCGATGTCGGCACCAAGCAGGAGCTCTACCAGCTGATGCGCAAGCTGGCCGACGCGGGCGCCGCTATCCTGTTCTATTCGACCGACTACGACGAACTGATCGGCTGTTGCGACCGCGTGCTGGTGCTCTATGACGGCGCGGTCAAACGCGAACTGATCGGCGCCGAGATCACCGAGCGCGCGCTGATTGCCAGCGCGCTGAACATCCACGGCGACGACGCCCGCGCGGGACAGGGAGAGAGCGCGTGAAGGAATGGCGCTACTGGCTGGCCGAGCAGCGCGGAACATTGCTCGCGTTCGGCATCTTCATCGTCATGTTCGCCATCTACAGCGCGAACCATCCGGCCGGCTTCACCGCCAATGTCGTGCAGACGGCAGCGAACAAGGGTGTTCTGCTCGCCTTTGTCGCCATGGCGCAAACGCTGGTGGTGATCACCGCCGGCATTGATCTGTCGGTCGGCATGATCTTCACGCTGACCAACTGCATGGCTTCCTGGCTGGTGATCGGCACCGGGCTCGAAACCGCATTCGGCGTGGTGGCCGTGCTGGGCACCGGGGTCATCTGCGGGGCGGTCAACGGCGCGATCGTCATCTATGGCCGTTTGCAGCCGATCGTTGCGACAATTGCCACAGGTGCTGTCTATTTCGGCCTTGCGCTGCTGCTGCGGCCGGTTCCCGGCGGTTCGGTCAATGAAGACCTTGCCGATTTCCTGACCGGGCGCTTCTTCGGCTTTGTGCCGGCGAGCCTGATGGCGCTGTTTGTCGTCGTACTCATTGTCTGGGTGCCGTTCAGCCGCTCCGAACTCGGCCGCGCTGCTTACGCCGCGGGCTCCTCGGAGACCGCGGCCTATATGTCGGGCGTGCCGATCCGCAGGGGCAAGTTCCTCGCCTACACGCTCGCCGGGCTGCTTGCCGCGATCGGTGGCCTGTTCCTCACCTTCTTCACCTATACCGGCGAAGCGGCCTATGCGAGCGGCAACGCCTACACATTGTTCTCGATCGCCGCAGTCGTGCTCGGCGGTGTTTCGCTGTTCGGCGGCAAGGGCAGCGCCATCGGCGCCATCTTCGGCGCGCTTGCCTTCCGCACCATCGGCGACCTGCTGTTCGTCTTCGATTTCGATCCGCTCTGGCAGCCTTTGTTCCAGGGCGTTATCCTGTTGATCGCGGTCAGCCTCGGCGCCTTCGCGCTGTTCAGGGTGCGCAACCGGCTGGAGTGGTTCCTGTGAGCGAAACGACGCTTGGCGGCATCGCCGGCCGCATGCCGAAATTCATCCGCCGCGCCGACCCGGCGGTGGTCACCGCCTTTGCCTGCATCGTGGTCCTGCTTTTGGTGGGCAGCCTCTATTCGCGCAGCTTCCTGTCGCCGGAATATCTCCTGCAGCAGCTGAAGGTCGCCTCCTTCCTCGGCGTGATCGCGACGGGCATGATGCTGGTGATCCTGCTCGGGCAGATCGACCTGTCCGTGCCGTGGTCTGTGGCGACGGGTGCCATGATGGCCTGCGCAGCCGCGGCCTACGGTCCGGTCGGCGTCGCGCTCGCCATCCCGTTCGGCATCCTGTGCGGCGTCGCGATCGGCATCGTAAACGGCATCGGCGTCGCTTACCTGCGCATCCCTTCGATGATCATCACGCTTGCCACCAATGCCGTCGCGCAAGGGCTGATGGTGGTCTATACGGGCGGGTTCTCGCCGCAGGACGCGGCGACGGCGGCGATGCGCTACCTCGCGACCGGCTTCACCATCCCCGGTGTGCCGAATGCCGTGATCATCTGGGCGCTGATAGGGGCCGCAATGGTTTTCGTGCTGACACGCACCAGCTTCGGCCGCGCCGTCTATGGCATCGGCAACCGCGAGCGCGCCGCCTATCTTTCGGGCATCGACACGCGGCGTGTGGTTATGATTGCCTTTGCCGTGTCGGGCGGACTCTCGGCCTTTGGCGGTGTCCTGCTCGCCGGCTATGCATCGAAGGCCGCGCAGTCGATGGGCGACGCCTATCTGCTACCGTCGATCGCTGCGGTGGTGCTTGGCGGCACTTCGATCCTCGGGGGACGCGGCTCCTATCTCGGAACCGTCGCCGGCGTGATCCTGATCACGCTGCTGCAATCGATCCTGTCGGTCATGCAGATGCCGGAAGCGGGGCGGCAGATCATCTACGGCGTCGTGATCGTCGTCATGCTTCTGCTCTATGGCCGCGCTCCGGCAAGTCGCTGATCGTGGAGGAGTGGCGAGCCTGCCATGCGGCTGACGAACTCACCCGGCGTCGTCACATGACATCCCCCTCGAACAGTGGATGCAGCGGGCTATTTACTTGCAAACGCATTGGGCAGAAAATTGCGAAGTGGGAGGAAGCAGTCGGAATATCTCCTGAATAAATGCGCTCGAACGGCTTCCGCCCGTTGAATGCAAGGGAGGATAATCATGAGACGTACTTTCCCGCTCGCGGCATGCGCCGGAGCGTTGCTGCTCGGCGTGCCCTCCGCCTTCGCTCAGTCCGGCGGCGTCCAGAAAGCAGTCGGCGGCTACAGCTTCGAGGAAGCCGCAAAGGAAGCCCCCACAACCAAGGATTTCCATTCGGCCGACGGTCATCTCACCTTCGCCATCGTGACACATACGGCCGGCAACGGCTTCTTTGATCCGGTCTATGTCGGCGCGACGGCCGCCGGTAATCTGATCGGCGCCAAGATACTGCTGCTCGGCTCGGAATCTCCGACCGACGACCCGGCCCGCGAGATCGAAATCCTGAATCAGATCGTGCAGGATCCGACTATCGACGGGCTGATCATGACAACGCCCCAGGTCGGCGCCTACAACGACATCGTCAAGGCCGCCGAGGCCAAGGGCATACCGGTCGCAACGACCAATTCCTTCGACGGCACGATCCTTGACCGCAGCGGCATCAGCCACACCGGCCAGGACGCCTCCGCAGCGGCAATCGCCGGCGAGGCGCTCGTCAAGTGCCTGGCCGACAAGGGCATCGAGAAGGGCTCGATCGTCTTCCCGTCCTCGACCGCAATGGGCAACATCGAGGTAAACAATCGCGTCACCTCGGCGTTCAACGCGGTCGTCAAAGGCCTGAAGGCCGCCGGCAAGCTCGAAGCCTTCAAGGTCGACGCAGGTCCCGAGAACACCGGTATCGACACCAATCCGAACGACCCGGTCAACGGCATCGTGACCCTTTTCGAATCGCGGGGTGACGTCGTCGGCGCCTTCGCGGGCAACAACGTTTTCACGCCGGCGTTGGTTAAGGCCGTTGCCCAGACCGGAAAGACCGGAAAAATCTGTGCCTATGGCTTCGACCTTGGTCCGGCCCAGCAGGATGCGTTGAAGAGCGGCGACCTGACTGGCGCGCTCGGACAGCAGCCCTTCCTGCAGGGCTTCTATCCGGTCATGCAGCTCTATCTCCAGATCGACCGCGGCATCTCAGCCGCCAATCTCGACACGCGCGCTCAGCTCGTGACGCAGGAGACTGTTGCAAAGATCGGCAAGCGCTTCGAGAACTGAACCAATGCATGTCGCCCAACAGTGCGCAGCGGTTTTGGGATAACGACATGCATGAAACAGAACCTAAAGCGCGTCGCGTGATCCCTTCAGGCGCGACGCGCTTTAGGAAGCGATCCTGAACCTGGTGTGGGAGGACCGATATCTCCCGCGCAGTTTGGCCTACGGAACCCTTCATCAAAAAATGCCCGCTGAAGCTCTCGCTCGTCGCCTTCCACCCCAGCTCGTCGGTGGCTGGGAAATGGGATTGCTTGCCCTGCTGGCGCTGATCTATCTCGGCGGCGCCGCCGTCAATCCGACGTTCTTCGGCTCGCCGGAGGCGTTCCATGCGCTGCTTCGCGATACCTCGCGGGTCGCCATCATCGCCGTCGGGATGACCTTCGTCATCGTCAACAAGGACCTCGACCTTTCAGTCGGCTCCATCTACGGCCTTGTGGCCGTCGTTTTTGCCAGGCTGTTCGCGCCAAGCTTCGCCGATCTCGACATCGTCACGTCAGTGGTCGTCTGCGTCCTTCTTGGCACGGTGATCGGCCTCGTCAACGGCGTGCTCGTTACCATTCTAAAAGTGCCGGCGTTCATCGCCACCCTAACCACGCTTTTAATCGGCCGCGGCTTCGTCCTAGCCCTCACGCAGGGTCAGGCGATCTACTATCCGGGTAAAGCGAAGGCGGCCCCGCTGTTCTTCCATCTCGGCGAAACGAACGTCTTTGGCTTCAACAATCAGATAGCGATCTCCGCGGTCATTGCGGTGATCGGCGCCTACGTGCTCGCCAACACTCGCTGGGGCTACGAGACCTTTGCGACGGGCGGCAACGAGCAGGCAGCGGTCTATGCCGGCATACCGACGAGCTGGGTGCGCATCCGCGCCTATCTGCTCTCGTCGCTCTGCGCCACCGTTGCCGGCCTCCTGTCGGCCGCTCAGGACAAGGGCGTGACCCCGCTTTACGGCGTCAGCGGCGAACTGACCGTCATCGCCGCGGTGATCATCGGCGGCGCTTCCATTCTCGGCGGTCGCGGCCGCGTCGCCGGGTCCTGCCTCGGCGCCATGCTGGTCGTTCTGCTCGACAAGGTGCTGCGCGAGGGTTTGCCGATCACGCGCACCATCAAGATTGGCGAGGAGGAAGTGACGGTCAACGCCGTCTACTCCCTGCCGGTGGGTGCGGTACCGGTTTTCCTCGGGCTGCTGCTTGTCATCGCCGTGCTGATCGAGCCCTACCTCATCCGCCGCCAGGTTGCGGCTCGCTTCTGGGCATGGCTGCGCGGCAGGCCACCGCCGCCGGCCTTCGAGATCGGCGGCGTCGCGCTCGAAGGCGTGGCGACCAAGGGCGCAATGGCGACCGACATAGCGCTGTCGGCGACCGGGTTCGGCAAGTTCCTCGCCCGGCGCGATGCCCTCGCCGTCATTTTAACAGTGGTGCTATGGCTCACCGGTCTCTTCCTCAGGCCGGATTACTGGTGGAACCTGTCCAACACTTTCGCGATCCTGCTCAACTATACCGAGCTGGCGCTGATCACGGTCGGACTGACTTACGTCATCGCGGCCGGCGATATCGACCTCTCCGTCGGAGCCGTCCTGGCGCTCGCCGGCAGCGCGGCGGCCTATTTCCTGAAGGTCCTGGGCGCCGACCCCGTCACCGCTGTCGCGATGGGCCTGCTTGCGGGAATGCTCGCCGGTCTCGTCAACGCCGTCGTCGCCGTCGGCTTGAAGCTCCCGGCCTTCATCGCCACGCTTGGCATGTTCTACATCGCCCGCGGCCTCGCGGCATGGTTCGTGGCCGGCCAGCAGCTTACCGGCTGGCCGGAAGGCTACAATCTGCTCGGCCGGAAGGTGAACGACATCCTCCTTCACTTCAACATCGTGCTTCCGGACGGCATCCTCAGAAGCCTCGCCGAAGTAGTCAGCGTGCAGACGGTGTGGATGGTCTTTGTCGCCCTGATTGCCGGCATCGTGCTCGCCCACACGCCGTTTGGACAGAAGGTCTATGCGACTGGCGGCAACATCCGCGCCGCCGCCTATGCCGGCATCAACACCAACCGGGCGCGTTTCATCTCGCTCATGCTGGCGGCGTTCTGCGCGACGATGGCCGGAATCATCAATGTCGCCTATTTCCGAAGTTTCAACCCCGTTGCGGGCCAGTTCCGCGAGCTCGACGCCATCGCCTCCGTGATCATCGGCGGCGGGTCGATCTTCGGCGGCTACGGTACCATGCTGGGTTCCCTGGCTGGTGCCGCCGTGATCACCCTTGTCCGGGCGCTCCTGCAGCTCAATGTCCAGGGCTTCAGCATGCCGCAGCATTGGATCAACGTCTTCATTGGCGTCATCCTCATCGCGGCAGTGCTGATCGACATCTGGGTGCGCCAGGCCAACCTCTTCGGTCGCCTGCGAGCCCGCCTCGCGCGACGCGCACGAACCTCGGAAATCGCCGATGCCTGACGCTGCTTTGCCTCAACCGATCGTGGAAATGCGCGGCATCGAAAAGGCCTTCGGAGCCGTACAAGCGCTTCGCAAGGTCGATTTGGCGCTCTATCCGGGCGAGATTCTCGGCCTGGTCGGCGACAACTCGGCTGGGAAGTCCACACTGATGAAGATCCTGACTGGCGCTTATCAGCGCGATGCCGGCGAAATCTTCGTCGCCGGCCAACCGGTGCACTTCAAGAGTCCGCATGAGAGCCGCGATGCCGGTATCGAGATGATCTACCAGGATTTCGCCCTTTGCGGGAACATGGATGTCGGCCAGAACATCTTCCTCGGCCGCTGGCCGCGCAAAGGCCCGTTTGTCAATCGCCGGAAAATGTACGCGGAAGCCGACAGCGTGCTGAAACGGCTCAAGGTCGATGTGAACTCCGTTTTCCAGAAGGTCGAAAGCCTGTCGGGCGGCCGCCAGCAATCCGTTGCAATTGCCCGCGCAATCTCCTTCGAGCCACGCGTCGTGATCCTCGACGAACCGACCGCCAATCTCTCGGTGATGGCGACCGAGCGGCTCCTCGAGACCATGCTGGAACTGAAAAGGCAGGGCGTTGCCCAGATCATCATCTCGCATCGGCTGGTCGACATTTTCGCCGTGGGCGACCGTGTCATGGTGCTCAAGCGCGGCGAGAATGTCGGCGACCGCCATATCAAGAACACCGACGAGCATGAGGTTCTGGAGATCATCGTCTCCGGCACGCGGGAGCAAGCGCGCACGGCCGATCAAGCGAAGGCGGTCTGACCGATCATTGGCTGGTTAGGTGAGGCCGTTAAACTACCCCTTCATTGTGGAGCACCCAACGGCGATGCTTTTGTTCTGCCCCGTGCGCTGGCAAACTGCAGACCATGGACAAAAAGGTGACGCCACAGCCGGCAGAGGCACGAGCAAACCACATCCGGTCAGCGCCGGCGATTGTGGTCATGGGGGTGGCCGGCTGCGGCAAGACCGTCGTCGGCGAGGCGCTGGCCAAAATTCTGAAGGCGATCTTTATTGAAGGCGACCGCCTGCACCCGCCGGAAAATGTGGCGCGCATGGCGCGCGGCGAGCCGCTGACGGATGCGTTGCGCGAGGGCTGGCTCGATGCTATCGGCGAGCGCATTTCGACTTCCGTAGCCGACGGACAGAAGGCCGTGGCAGCCTGCTCGGCGCTGAAGCGCAGCTACCGCGACCGGCTGCGCAGCTTTTGCCCCGGCATCGTCTTCCTCTATCTCAAGATCGATCGTGAGACCGCCTGGCGGCGGGTCGCGGGCCGCAAGGGCCATTTCATGCCAGCAAGCTTGGTCGACAGCCAGTTCGCGACTCTAGAAGAGCCGGGCGCGGACGAGAGGGCGGTGACGGCAGATGCGACGCGGACCGTTGCCAGGATCGTGAAGGACGTACTCGGCTAAACACTGAACCGCTCTAGGCGGCGTCGCCGCCGATCGCAGCTTGATCGTGCTGCCCGGTGAGCCGCTGGGCGCCGGACCAGGCCATCATCTGCTCGGGGTATAGTTTGACAGCTTCCAGCAGACGGTCGCGCTTGAGCAGGATGTAGCCCGCCTGCAGCACGAGGTTCTTTGCCGCGACGTCCTTTGCCGGCAATGACGCGGGCTGGGCAGCGTTGGGCTTCAGTTCAGGGCTGACGATCGCGCGGTACTCGCGGAAGGGCATGGTCTCCAGGGTCGACATGGCAAACAGCGCAGCGCCTGCGCGCGCCGCGAAATTTGCCGGCGCCGAGGCGAGGTGGGTCCAGCCCCGCTCGCCCATTGCGGTTTCGGTAAAGGTGAAGCCCGCATGGATGGTGTTGGTCATCAGCACGACGCCGTTCTCCTTCAGCGTCTTCTGGATGCGCGCGGTGACCTGGTAGGCGTCGGCGCGCTCGAAGACGATGCGGCTCTTCAGGAAGCGGTTCTCGACCGCGACCAGCGGCCTGTTGATCACGAGCAGGCCGAATTTGCTTTCCGAAAAGCCGTGGAAGTTGACGCTTACCTGATGCGCCTCAATGCCGGCTTCGAAAAGGGCGCGCTTGCCCATGATGGTCTGGGCGATGAACTGATCGCACCAGACGATGGCGCCGCGGCCGCGCCGCAGGGCCTCGCGCAAGCCGTCGGCGCCCTCCAGCCGGATTGCCGGCGCCCAGCGTCGCGGAGCGAGATGGGCGGCAAGCATCAGGCGGCGGCGATGCGCGCCGGCGAGATGGCCCCTGAAAAGGCTTTGCGTGTCGGCGTCATCGCCTAGCACTGCTTTGATCGCGACGTCGTAGCGCGAGAATTCCTTGCGAAAATGGCGCTTGCGCCGAAGCGATGAGGCCCAATTGCACATCGGTGCCCACCAGGCGACCGGCAGGACCGTCGCCACGCCGAGATAGAACAGGGAGAGCAGGGTTTCGCGCAGATCCTTGTTGGAGACGCGGCGCAATTTGCCGGGGCGCACGAGCTTGCGGCTGAAGAAGCGCACGCTTTCGCCCCGCTCCGGCACCGCCACGTCGGCGATGATCTCAGTATGATAGATGCTGGCGGATGAGGGTTGCCGTTTGGCCCTGCGCGATTTGCCAAGCCCAGGTAGCCTCATGCGTCAGATACCCCCAAACCTTGTTCCATCCCTCAGCCGCTTTACTGCGTCTGACGCGGACAGACAACCAACGGCATGGCGCTGTGGCTTGGCGGCTAAAGCGCGTCGCATCGAAACGGAATCAGGCGACGCGCCTAAATCTTTGTTTTGATGGATGTCGTTCTGCCAAAACCGCAGAGCAGCTTTGGGCGACATGCATCAGATCTGCGACGTCAGTTCGGCCGGGAAATCGTCGTTGTCAGCATCGCGCATGGCGGCGAGGCTGCGATTGTCGAGCACCTCGGCGATCGCCTGGCGCACTTCCAGCATCATGTGGCGGACCTGGCATGTCGCCTCGTCGCAATCCTCGCAGCGCTGATATTGCGTGCGGCTGGCGCAAGGGATCGGCGCCAGCGGTCCGTCGAGCACGCGCACGACATGGCCGATCTTGATCTCGGAAGCCGGCCTTGCGAGGCGGTAGCCGCCTTCCTTGCCCTTGCGGCTCTGCACGAAACCGGCATTGCGCAACTCGCCCAGGATGGCATCCAGGAACTTCTTCGGGATGTTGTTGGCGACCGCTATGTCGTTGACGAATGCAAGCTGGCCAACCGGCAGGGTGGAAAGATGCACGAGGGCCTTGAGGCCGTATTTGCCTTTTTTGGTCAGCATGCCCGATTCAGTTCATCAAACCCCAGTCGCCCTGCATCTGGCGGTTGTTTGTGTGCAAATCATGACAGTTTGGCCGCGCGGCGCGATTGGCACAACAATTCGTCGACACAGGTTTAGGCACAAACGCGTTGATTCTTCGTAACGTTTTTCACATTGGCCGCGATGTCGTCGCCGGCAAGGCGATACCGACCCCAGATGTGAAGAAAGCCGGCAAAGGCCGGCTCTCTTGCTCCTTCCGATTGAAAGGCTAGCGGCTACCGTAGGCCTGGTCGAGCAGGCCGCCCGCCGCGAAATGCTCCTTCTGCACCTTCTCCCAGCCGCCGAAGACCTCGTCCACCTTCAACAGGCGGACGTCGGGAAAATCCGCCTTGTATTTGGCGGCGACCGCAGCGTCGCGGGCCCGCAGGCCGTCGCGGGCGGCAATGTCCTGGCCCTCGGGCGAATAGAGGAAGTCGAGATAGGTCTTGGCGAGATCGCGGCTGCCGTGCTCGTCTGCGACCTTGTCGACAATCGCCACCGGGAATTCGGCAAGCAGGCTGACCGAAGGCGTGACCTGCTCGAATTTGTCGTCGCCATATTCCTTGCGGATGCCGCGCGTTTCCGATTCGAAAGTGATCAGCACGTCGCCGATCTCGTGTTGCACGAAGGTGGTGGTGGCAGCGCGGCCGCCGGTGTCGAAGATCGGCACGTTATTGAACAGCTTGGCGATGAACTCCTTCACCTTGGCGTCGTCGCCCTTGAAGGCTTCCTTCGCATAGGCGGTCGCCGCCAGGTAGGTGTACCGCGCGTTGCCCGATGTCCTAGGGTTGGGGAAGATCACCTGCACGTCGTCGCGCACGAGATCGCTCCAGTCCTTGATGTGCTTGGGATTGCCGGCGCGCACCAGGAAGGACGGCAGCGAATAGAAGGGCGAGGCGTTGTCGGGGAAATCCTTCTGCCAGTCGGCGGAGACCAGGCCTTTCTTGACCAGGAAATCGACGTCGGTGACCTGGTTGAAAGTGACGACATCGGCACCCAGACCATCGGCGACGGCGCGCGCCTGCGCCGAGGCGCCGGCGTGGGACTGATCGATCGTCACGCCGGGATGCTTGGCGATGAAGGCCTTGTTGATGTCGGCGAACAATTCGCGGCCAACGTCGTAGGAGGCATTCAAGAGCCTGTCGGCCGACCAGGCTTGGGGGGAGGCGAGGACGAGGCCGGCGAAAGTGGCGATGCCAAGCAGCAAGCGCTTCATGGAAACGAGTCTCCTTCGGAATAGTCAAAAACTATGATGCGACTATAAAAAGGAAAGTCTGGTCCGACGAGGCACGTGCTCCGAGTGGATGGCAGGCGCCAGGAAAAAGCGCCGCCCAAACAGCTGTTTGGCAGGATTTTCTTCCAGGCAGATTCATCGCGCGCCCGGCGGGCGCCACAGGAAAGCGGCAAGCAGAAAGATGTATCAGGAAGCCGGGAAAAGTTTCCAGCGCCGCGGCCTGAAGGCCACGCGGCTCTTCTGCGCCGCGGGATGGTCGACCGGCAGCTCGATCTCGACGCGCTGGCGCTCGCCGCCGATCTCGAGCTCGACCCGCCTTGTGCCGGCGACGCGCCGGCTGGCGGCGACCGTGCCGGCGATGCAGCCGCTGCAGCCGTCAAGCAGCTCGACATCGTGCGGGCGGAAATAGAGCAGTGCCTCGCCGGAGGCAGCGTTGGACGCCGGCAAACCGATAGGTCGGTCGGCGAGCCAGATCTCGCCGTTGTCGACCTTGACCGGCAGCGAGCTCGATTCACCGATGAAGCTGTAGACGAAGGGTGAGTTCGGCATGTCGTAGATCTCGTCGGCCGAGCCGACCTGCTCGATGCGGCCCTGGCTCATGACGACGACACGGTCGGCGAGTTCAAGCGCTTCCTCCTGGTCGTGAGTGACGAAGACCGTGGTATGGCCGGTGGCGTCGTGGATCTCGCGCAGCCAGCGCCGCAACTCGCGACGTACCTGCGCGTCGAGGGCGCCGAACGGCTCGTCGAGCAGCAACACCTTGGGTTCGATTGCCATGGCGCGTGCGAGCGCCACGCGCTGGCGCTGGCCGCCGGAGAGCTGCGCCGGATAGCGCTTCTCCAGCCCCGAGAGCTGGACGAGGTCGAGCAGTTCGGAAGCGCGGCGGCGGATCTCCGACGCCGACGGGCGCGCCGCGCCATGCCGGACCTTCAGGCCGAAGCCGATATTGTCGGCGACAGTCATGTGGCGGAACAGCGCGTAGTGCTGGAAGACGAAGCCGACATTGCGCTCTTGGATCGACTTCTGGGAGGCGTCCTCGTCGCCGAAGAAGATGGCGCCCTTGGTCGGCCGCTCCAGGCCGGCGATCAGACGCAGAAGCGTCGTCTTGCCGGAGCCGGACGGTCCGAGCAGCGCGATAAGCTCGCCCGACCTGATGTCGAGCGACACGTCATGGAGCGCAGGAAACCGCTCAAACTCCTTGCGCACGTTGACAACGCGAACTTCCATAGAGATCCCTCAGTTAGTCGATGCTGTCGTTGTCCCAAAACCGCTACACACTTTTGGGCGACATGCATCTAATGTCCGCGCGTCGCAGCGATCTCGGCGCCGTAGCGCATCTCGAGAAGTGTTTTCAAGACCAGCGTCACCAGCGCCAGGCTGGCAAGCAGCGAAGCCACGGCGAAGGCGCCGACGGCGTTGTACTCATTGTAGAGGATTTCGACATGCAGCGGCATGGTGTTGGTGAGGCCGCGAATGTGGCCCGAAACCACCGACACCGCGCCGAACTCACCCATGGCGCGGGCGTTGCACAGCAGCACGCCGTAGAGCAGGCCCCATTTTACGTTGGGCAGCGTCACATGCCAGAAGGTCTGCCAGCCATTGGCGCCGAGCGAAAGGGCTGCTTCCTCGTCGCCGTTGCCCTGTTCCTGCATCAGCGGGATCAGCTCGCGGGCAACGAAAGGGAAGGTGACGAAAACGGTGGCGAGCACAATGCCCGGCACAGCGAACAAAATCTGGATGCCGTGCGCCTTCAGCCATTCGCCGAGCAGCCCCTGCGCGCCGAAGAGCAGCACGTAGACTAGACCCGAAATGACCGGCGAGACCGAGAAAGGCAGGTCTATGAGCGTGGTCAGAAACGCCTTGCCCTTGAACTCGAACTTGGCGATCGCCCAGGCGGCCGAGATGCCGAAAATGACGTTGAGCGGCACCGAGATCACCGCCACCAGCAGCGTCAGCCGAATGGCCGAGCGCGTGTCGGGATTGGAAAGCGCTTCAGTATAGGCGCCTATGCCCTTGGCAAGCGCCTCGTGGAAGACGACGATCAGCGGCAAAAGCAGGAAGACCGCGAGGAAAGCGAAGGCGATCGCCATCAGCACCGCCTTGACTTGCCGACTTTCGGTTACTGCCGCCGACAGGCTCTCGTGATGCGGCTCGTAGGATTTGATCTCGGGATCAGCCATAGCGCTTGCGGCTCCATGTCTGGGCGAGATTGACGACCAAAAGCATCAGGAAGGACAGCGCCAGCATGATCGCGGCGATCGCGGTCGCTGCCGGATAATTGTACTCCTCCAACCGGATCACGATCAGAAGCGGCGCGATCTCCGACTTGAAGGGCAGGTTGCCGGCGATGAAGATGACCGAGCCGTATTCGCCGACGCCGCGCGCGAAAGCGAGCGAGAAACCGGTGATGATTGCCGGCGCCAGGCCCGGGAAGAGCACGCGGGTGATGATCTGGAAGCGGCTGGCGCCGAGCGTGGCGGCGGCTTCCTCCACCTCCTTGTCCAACTCTTCCATGATCGGCTGCACGGTGCGCACGACGAAAGGCAGGCCGATGAAGACCAGGGCCACGACGATGCCGAGCGGCGTGTAGGCGACCTTGACGCCGAGCGGCGCCAGAAGATGGCCGATCCAGCCATTCGGCGCATAGAGCGTGGTAAGGGAGATGCCGGCCACGGCCGTCGGCAAGGCAAAGGGCAGGTCAACCATGGCATCTACGATGCGGCGGCCCGGAAAACGATAACGCACCAGCACCCAGGCAACGAGCGTACCGAACACGACGTTGACGGCAGCGGCGATCAAGGCAGCGCCGAAGCTGATTTCGAGTGCGTTCAGGGTGCGGCGATCCATGGCGATCGCCCAGAAATCGGTCCAGCCGAGCGCTGCCGAGCGCCACACCAGCCCTGAAAGCGGGATAAGGATGATGAGCGTGAGGTAGGCAAGCGAGAAGCCGAGCGTCAACCCGAAGCCCGGAATGACACTCGGCTGTCTGAACCGCCACCCTGCCTGAGCGGGTGCTGTGGTCATGCTGTTCTGGATCGTCCCTTCTTGCTCAACCAGATTGCACTAGGCAGTGTTGGGATACCCGGCCCTCACTGGACCGGCTTGTAGATCTGGTCGAATATACCACCGTCGCCGAAATGGTAAGGCTGTGCCTTCTTCCAGCCGCCAAAAAGCGGATCGTCGATGGTGATCAGCTTGATCGGCGGCAGCTTGGCGAGATCCTCCGGCGGCACCAGTTCGGGTTTGGAAGGCCGATAATGGTTCTTGGCAATGATGGTCTGGCCCTCCTTGGAATAGAGGTAGGAAAGATAGGCTTCAGCCACCTTGCGTGTGCCTTTGGCGTCGACATTGGCATCGACCACGGCGACAGGTGGCTCGGCCAAGATCGAGGTCGGCGGATAGACGATGTCGAAATTGTCGGCGCCGAATTCGTCAAGCGCCAGATAGGCGTCGTTTTCCCAAGCGATCAAGACGTCGCCCAGGCCTTTCTGTGCAAAGGTCACGGTCGAACCGCGTGCGCCTGTGTCGAGCACCGGGGCATTGGCATATAGCTTGCCAACGAATTCCTTGGTCTTGGCTTCGTCGTTGCCGTCATGGGCGCTGGCATACGCCCAGGCAGCGAGATAGTTCCAGCGCGCGCCGCCGGAAGTCTTGGGGTTCGGCGTGATCACCTGGACGCCGTCCTTCACCAGATCGTTCCAGTCATGGATGCCCTTGGGATTGCCCTTGCGGACGAGAAAAATGATGGTCGAGGTGTAGGGCGCTGAGTTGTTCTCGAATTTCGTGCGCCAATTAGGGTTGATCTTCTTGGTCTTCGAGGCGATGGCGTTGATGTCGCCTTCGAGTGCCAGCGTCACGACATCGGCGTCGAGACCGTCGATCACCGCCCGGGCCTGCGCGCCGGACCCGCCGTGCGACTGCTGGATGGTGACCGTTTCGCCGGTTTCGGCCTTCCAGTGCGCGGCGAAGGCCTCGTCATAGGCCTTGTAGAGTTCACGTGTCGGGTCGTAGGACACGTTCAGAATGGTCGTGTCGGCAAACGCGAAACCGAGCGTGCCGAACTGGACAGATGTGGCGACCAGCGCGCCGAGCAGTTTCCTGAAATGAGGATTGGTCATTTCCGCCTCCGTTGAACTGCACGAACTCTAGCGATTTTATAGAAATTAGATGCATTGAATGTTGCCTTTTTCACCTCCTCGCAGCAATTTTTCGCTGAACGGCGGCCGGTGGAGGAAATAACTTCCTCAAACTGCCACCGTCGGACTCCTCGTCAGCCGACCTAATTAGAAGCGGTCCGCCTCCAGGCAAGTCCCTGCGGCCTGGCTAGTTCGCGGTGACCGGGAAATCGAAACGCTGTTTCGGAAAGGGCTCTTCCGCCAGCGTGAAATGCCACCATTCGCGCGCATAGTTGCGGAAGCCGGCGGCGCGCATGGCCGCCAGCAGCGTCTTGCGGCTGGCCGCTGCTTCGGCGGGAAGAGGCCGACGGGCCGTCTCGCTCATCGGATCGAAACAGTCGAAGCCGGTGCCGAAGTCCAGCGTGACCGCGTCGGGTGCCCCGCAAGCGGGATGTGCCGCGCTTGCATTGTGCGTCTCAGCGATCGCCAGGTCGACGGTCGAGCCGCGCGAATGGCTGGACAACTCGCCGACATAACCCTTGGCGACAAGATCACCGCGCTCGATCTTCGGATACCATTGCGGGTCGGGTGGGCCGCCTTGCCGCGTCCATTGCCCCATATCGGCAACAGCGCGCGCCGGGCGGTAGCAGTCGAAGACGACCAGCGTCAGGCTCCTGGCGGCGATCGCTTTCTGGACGCTGGACAGCGCCTTCGCCGCCTGCTCGGTCAGGATGCAGATCGGCGCGTCGTAGCCTTCGACCTTGCGGTGCAGGAAGTTCTCGCGACCGGCGTAGCGGATGTCCTGGCGGATTGTCGGATCGACGTCGGCAAGCCGGGTGAAGCCGGCGGGGAGGGGATCGGCGAAGGCCGGGAAGGAAATTGCGGTCAGAACAGCCAGCGTTGCAAGCCTCGCGCCGGACCTCAGGCGAAGAAACGCAATCCGCTGAATCTCTTGCCGCACTCTATTCAACGAAAACCTTCACGCTGGCCGCCCGTCCGGCTGCGTCGATCACGGTCAGTGTCGAATAGCCGGTGCCGTCGGGCTGCCAGGTGGCGGTGCGCCGGCGGTCGATGCCGGCAAGCGGCTTGCCGTTGGCCAGCCAGCGGAACGGCGCGCGGCCGCCCTGCAGCTTCAGCACCAGCGGCGTGGCGTCCGCGGAATTGGTGCCGAGGTCGACGCGGGCGCCGTCCGGCGGGAAGACGATGGTCGGCGCCGGCTCGGTCGGCGTTGCCTGTACCAGCCCGTCCGATCCGGCGCCGAAGCGGGCAAGCGTTACCGGCAGTTCCTCGCGCTTGGGATTGAAGACGCCCGGCGGCCGGCCCGGCAGCGGAACGCTGGCGAGGCCGGAACGGACAAAGCCTTCGAACAGGATTGGCGCCGCCGAGACATAGCCTGAGAGGCCGGGGATCGGGCTGGCATCGGCGCGGCCGACCCAGACGCCCAGCACGTAGCGGCCATCGAAGCCGACCGACCAGGCATCGCGATAGCCATAGGACGTGCCGGTCTTGTAGGCGATGCCGCGCTGCATGGCGCCTTCCGGCGGTTTCAGGCCGGACAATATGTCGTTGATCTGCCAGGCCGCCTGGTCGTCGAGGATGGTGGCGGTGGCGCGTTCGGCATTGGCTGGCTCGGTGCCGTCATGCAGCGTGTGCATCTTGCCGCCATTGGCGAGCCCCGTATAGAGCTGCACCAGGTCGCGCAAGGTGACGCCGACGCCGCCAAGCCCGATCGCCAGGCCGGGCGCTTCGTTGACCGGCAGGATCGGGTTGACGCCGGCCTGTCGGAAACGCGCGGTGAGCCGCGCGGGCCCAACCGCGTCGAGCACCCGGATCGCCGGCACGTTGAGCGACAATTGCAGCGCCTGGCGGATGCTGACGTCGCCCTGATAGCCCATGTCAAAATTCTTCGGCCGGTAGCCGCCGAAATCGGCCGGACTGTCCTCGATGATGGTCTCCTGCGCCACCAGCCCCTGCTCGAAGGCGAGCCCGTAGATGAAAGGCTTCAGCGTCGAGCCCGGGGAGCGGACGACCTTGGTCATGTCGATCCAGCCGGAGCGGCTGGCATCGAAGAAATCGGCCGAGCCGACCTCGCCGAGGATGTCGCCGGTGCGTGCATCGGCCATCACCATGGCAATGGAGAGCTTCGGGCCGAGCTTCCTGGCGGCATCCCTCGCCACCTGCTCCAGCCCTTGCTGCACGCTTCTGCGGATGGTGAGCTGCAGCGGCTTGTCGGGCTCGGCCTTGGGCAGCATGGCGTAGGAGGCGTGCGCGGCCAGCGCCGGCAGCTTACGGCGCAGGCCGGAGACGTCGTCGAGGGCGGCGCGGGCGGCCTCGCGTTCGCCGAGCAGACCGGCCGACACCATGCGGTTGAGCACACGGTCGCGCGCGGCGTGGGCGATGTCGAGGTTGCGGTCGGGCCGGCGCTTTTCCGGCAGTTGCGGCAGCGCGACGAGCAGGGCTGCTTCCGACACGGTCAGCCGCTTCGGCTCCTTGCCGAAATAGGCGAGCGAGGCGGCGCGCACGCCTTCGAGATTGCCGCCATAGGGCGCCAGCGTCAGGTAGCGTTCGAGGATTTCCTGCTTGGACAGCCGCCGCTCGATCTGGATGGCGCGCAGGATCTGCTTGAGCTTGGAGCCGAGGCTGCGGCTGTCGCGCGGCTCGATCAGCCGGGCAAGCTGCATCGAGAGCGTCGAGCCGCCGGATACGATATGGCCGCTGGTGGCGAACTGGCCGGCGGCGCGGCAAAGTGCCAGGACATCGACGCCATCATGGCCCCAGAAGCGCTTGTCTTCATAGGCGACCAGCATGTCGACGAACGCTCTGTCGACCTGGTCGAGCCGGGTTTCGAGCCGCCAGTAGCCATCCGGCGTGGCGAAGGCGCGAAGCAACTGGCCGTCGCGGTCCTGCACCTCTGTCGAGACGGTTAGCGTGGCCGGCAACGGCGGCGGGAAGGCGCGGTCGAGTTCCCAGAGGGCGGCGACGGAGATGGCCGCAAGACACGCAAGCGAGATGCCTGAGATGGCGGTTCGTCGGATGAGTTTCTTGGAGAGCATGGCGCTGCCCCTCACCCTTTCTCTCTCCCCGTGAAGAACGGGGAGAAGGGGGCCGTCAGCGTCGGAGTTTCTCCCTTCTTCCCGTTCGATACGGGGAGAAGGTGCTGGCAGGCCGATGAGGGGCAGTGCAGTCGCCATGTTCATTTTCGCACAATCGGCGCGTTACTCCGCCTTGACCTCCATCATGCCGGAGGCGGTGCGGGCCGAGTATTGCGGCCGGTACATGTCCTCCACCGTCGCCGCCGGATGGGCATAGGTGCCCGGCGTCACGGCGCGCACGACATAGGCCAACGTGATGTTACGGTCGCCGTCGCCTTCGTTCGGGTTGAAGGCGGCGACGAAGCGGTCGTCGCGGAACTCCAGATGCGCGGCGTCGGTCTGCGCCAGCCAGGAGAAGTTCGACAACTGCGCGCTCGAGACAAGGCTCGGGTTGTCGATCTCGAAGCCGGCCGGCAGCAGGTCGGTGACCAGCACGCGCGACGGCCAGCTGTTCTGCTCATAGACCTTGAGCACGACCACATAGCGCTCGTTCTGCTTGGCTTCCGTGATGTTGGCCTCGGTGCCGTCGAGCTTGTAGTAGGTGCGATCGATGGTGAAGCCGTCACCTCCGGCCGGCAGCGGCTCGACGGGCGCCGCCATAGCGGTGACCACCGCCTGCAACGGCGTCGTGCCGGTGTTGGCGATAGTAAGAGGACTGTCGGCAAGCTCGCTGCCGGCGATCCGGTCGGAATAGCCGCCCGAATGCGGCGCGCCGTTGACGGAAAGCGTGATGGAATCATTGCCTTCCCTCAGCGCCCGCGCGGCCAGAAGCATCCAGGATTCGTCCTGCGTGCTCGTCCAACGGGCGTCGGCCCGCTCCCTCGCAACCAGCCTGATCAGCTGCGGCACGATGCTCGGCACCGGCTTCGATTCGGCCGCCAGCGCCAGCATCGCCGCGCCGTCACGCAGCGGCGAGCCGTAGTCGGAGCGATAATAGTCGTATTCCGTGCTCGCCTGGGCGAGCCGCAGCGCCGTCTGGAAGGTGGCTTCCGAGCGCTGCGTATCGCCATAGAGCGCGAGGCTCGCCGCGAGTTGTGCGACGGCCATCGGGCTGGAGAAGGCTTCGAGCTGGGTGTCGGCGTAGTAGCGCAGGTCGCCGATCGAGGCCTTCTTGTTGCGGGCGAGCACATAGAGCGCGTAGGCGATCTCGCTGCCGCGGTCCTGGACGTCCTGGTCATAACCCAGCGAGTTCTGCAGGTTGTTCAGCGCCTGGTTCATCGCCTGCGGCGGCACGTCGTATTTCTGCTCGCGTGCCCGGGTCAGGAACTCGCTGACATAGGCGTCGAGCCAGAGATCGCCGGAGCCTGGACCCCAGAGGCCGAAGCTGCCGCTGGAGGCCTGGTAGCTCAGCACCTTGTAGACGGCGTCCTGAATGCGGCCGTGCAGTTCGGGATCGCTTTCCATGCCGATGCTGGTCGCCATGTCGTTGACATAGAGCAGCGGCATGGCGCGGCTGGTGGTCTGCTCGGCGCAGCCATAGGGATAGTGGTCGAGCGTCATCAGCAGCGAGGGAACGTCGAAGGCTGCCGCCTGCGAGATGCCGACGCTGACCGAAGCGCCGTCGAGCACGCTTGCGGCGAGCAGTTCCTTGTCGACGCGCAGTGCGCCGCCCTTGGGCTTCAGGTCGACCACCATCCGGTTGGTGACCGGGAGCTGCGCCGGTCGAACCGGCAGGTAGAGCGTCTGCTCGACCTCGGTGCCGCCGTCATGCGCGAGCTTGACGGTGACCGACGCATCGCCCGCCGTCCGCGCAATCAGAGGGAAGGAGAGCGATTGCCGCTTGCCCTGGGCGAGCGTCAGCTTCTCGGGCAGGGGCTTGTCGCCGGTCGAGAGATCCCCGGTCGTGGTGACCGAGAGCTTGTAATCGCCGGCGGGACCGTCGGTGTCGGCGATGTCGAGGCGCATCGTGCCGGCATCGCCGGGCGCCAGGAAGCGAGGCAAACCGGCAGTGATCACCACCGGATCGCGCACGATGACATCGGTCTCGGCATGGCCGACGGCCTCCTTGGTCCAGGCGACAGCCATGACGCGCACGGTGCCGTTGAACTGCGGGATATCGAAGTCGACCCGCGCCTTGCCGTTGGCGTCAAGCTCAACCGGGCCGGAGAAGAAGGCGACCAGCTTTTCGGTCGGCGGGCTGCCTTGCGACTGCATGTTGGCGCCGTCGCCGCCGGTCCTGAGCTTGCCGGTGGTGCCGAGCGAGCCGTCGATCAACCGGCCATAGAGGTCGCGGATCTCGAGGCCCAGCATGCGCTGGCCGAAGAACCAGTCCTCCGGATCGGGCGTCTTGTAGTTGGTGAGATTGAGGATGCCGACATCGACAGCCGCGACCATCACATAGGCGTTGCTGCCGGGTTGGGCGCCGTTGACGGCGACCGGGATCGACAGTTGCTGGCGCGGCGCCGTCTTTTCGGGTGGCGTCAGCGTGACGGCGAGCTTCTTCGAGCCCGGATCGACGGTCAGCCATTCGACGCCGATGGCGCGGGCGGGCATGCGCGATTGCTCGGCATCGCCCGGCCTGAACAATGTCGCCGTGACATAGGCGCCGGCGCCCCAGTCATCGCCGACCGGGATGTCGACGGTGCCGCCGCCGGCCGGCACCGAAGCGGTGACGGTCTTCAACAGCTTCTCGGCGCCGATGGTGACGAGCAGTTCGCCGGCAAAATGCGGCGAGACCTTCAGTTTGGCGACTTCGCCGGCGGCGTAAGTGTCCTTGTCGAGGGCGATCTCCAGGCCGTCGGGCGTTTCGGTGGTGGTCGAGGCGACATACCAGCCGGCATCGAACTCGTAGCTGGTCGCCGGACCGTCCGGGTCGGCCGTCTCGACCTCGAGCCGGTAGCGGCCCCAGTCGACGGGCAGCGACACGGTCGCCTCGCCGTCGGCATTCAGGTCGACCTGGCCGTTGGCGACGGCCTTAGTGAGGTTCACCGCTTCATAGTTCCAGTAATTGTTCGAGCGGTACCATTGGTAATTGCGCTCGACCTTGACCAGCGACCACTGAGCGCCTTTCAGCGCCTCGCGCTTGCCGTTCGGATCGACGGCGATGATGCTGAACTTCGCCGTTCCGCCTTGCGGCACCTCGTCGCCTTCGAAATCCGGACGGATGCCGATCATCTCCTTCTCAGGATGGACTGCGATGTCCAGCGAGCGCTCGACGGCGCGGCCGCCGGCTTCCCGCATGCGGACGGTGACCTTGGCATTGACCAGCTTGGTGGTCGACGGCAACTGGTCGATCGAGACCGGGAAGGTCGCCTTGCCGTCATCGCCGACAACGGGAAGGTTGGCCAAGGGCGTCACCGAAGGCTCGGCCGACTGCTCGTCGGCGAGGCCGAAGGTAAAATCTTTGAACCGGTCCCAACTGCTTGTGGTCGACAGCGTCATCTCGCCTTCGAGCGCAAGGCCGGCGGCCGGCGCGCCGTAGAGGAAGCGTCCGTCGACGCTGGCATTGGCGGTTTCGCCCTGGGCGATCTCCTTCTTGTCGGCCGTCAGATCGAACTCGATGCGATCCGGCACGAAGTCTTCGACCAGGAACATCTGGCTCGCCACCGGCGACTGCTTCGGATCGGTGTAGATCGACACTGTCCAGGTGCCGCGCATGGCGTTGGGCTCGAGCGGCAGGTCGACCGCATGGCCACCGGCGGAGATGCCGTCGCTGACGACGCGGCGGCTCTCGACGCCATCGGGACGGGTGAAGATGAAGGTCAGCGGCAGGTTCTCGACCGCCTTGGCGGCGCCGTCGCGGGCAAGGGCGGCGACATGGACATCCTCGCCGGCGCGGTAGATGCCGCGCTCGGTCCAGGCATAGACATCGAGCGCGCCGGGCGCGGCACGCCCGGCAACACCGCGGTCCGACAGATCGAAACCGGCGCGGCCCATGTCTAGGAAGACGAAGTCGTTGTCGCCCTGCTTGGCCATCAGCACGGCCGGCACCATGCCGCCTTCGCCGCGGGTGAGGCCCGGGTTGAAGACCGCGTGGCCTTCGGCGTCGGATGTGGCCGTGCCAAGGATTTCATTGTTCTTGGCAAGCAGCGTCAGTTCGGCGCCGGCGATCGGCTTGGCGGAGCCGAGCGAGCGGGCAAAGACATTGAGACCGTCCTGGCCGGTGTAGGTGGAGAGGCCGATGTCGGAAACGACGAACCACTGCGTGGCGCGCGAACCATAGTCGTCGCTCTTGTCGTCGACCGGCTGCGCGGTCAGCACATAGACGCCGGGCTTGCGCTGCGGGATCGCCTCGTCGACCGGGAAGGAGGTGGTGACCTCCTTGTTGAGGTCGTTGGCGATGTCGAGCGTGCCTTCCCAGACGGGCTCCCCCATCTGGTCCGAAATGGTGGAAATGTCATAGCCGTCGAGCTGATGCAGGAACTGATAACCGGACAGAAGCTGCGCCAGCGAACGATCGCCGATGCGATAGAGCTTCATCTTGGCGGCGTTCATGTTGACGGTGACGACCGGGATGCCGCGGCGGGCGCCGGAAGGCAGCACGAAGCTGTCGCCGGTAAAGCGGGCGGACGGGGCGCGGTCCTGGACGTAGATCGACAGCACGACCGGTGCGGCGATCGTCTCGCCGATCGCCGCCGGCAGGCCGGCGCGGAAGGTCACGTCATAGTGCTGGCCGTGCTCCAGCCCCTCGACGCAGATCTGCTTGTCCTTGGCTTCGACGGCCTTGGGCGCGGCGTTGTCAACGGTGACGAACTGCGAATAATCGACGCCGGTCTTGACCAGTTCCTCGGACAACTGCGCGCAGATGCGCGGCGTGCTGGAATCGGCGTCGACGGAATGGTCGATGACGCGGAAACCCTTACGTGCCTTGAGGTCGGCATAGTCGGCCTGCACCGCGGGCGAGCTCACCAGCGCAAGGCTCGCCTCATAGGCCTGGATGGCCGGCCGGAAGAGGTCGCGCTTGTCGAGGCCGGCGGCAAGCAGCGCGAGCGCCTCGGCGCGGGTCCTTGCGGTGCGCACCAGCCTATGGGCGTTGAAGGCGGCCGAGGTGACGTTTGCCGGCAAGGTCGAGGACTCGGAGGTGTTGGAAGCCGGCGGCACGGCGAGCGTCTCGCGCGCCAGCGCCAGCCAGAGCGCGCCGTCGTCCGGCAGGACGGACAGCGCCGCCTGGTATTTCTGCATGGCCAGGCGATGGTCGCCAGTGAGCGCCGCCTCTTCGGCAGCTGCCTCAAGTGCCGCCAAGCCTTCGGTCGGCTTGTCATAGGCCGGATCGGTCAGCTTGTTGCGGAACTGCTGGGCCTGGTCGGCCATCCAGCCGGGAAAGAAGGCAAGCTCCGGCGGGGCGCCGATATCGGGGTCGCCATCGACATTGGCGACTTTGCCGGCTATGGCACCGCTGAAGGGTTTCAGCTGATTATAGTCGGATTTGAGAAAGCACCATTTGGCCTTGGTGTTGTAGGTGAAGGCGCGGCATGCAGGATCGCCGAGACACGTGGTCTTGCATTGATCGAGGCTGACATTCTGGTCCGATCTGAGGTCGAAACCGAAATAGTCGGAATTGTCCGTCGTTACGATTCGCCGGGCTTCGGCCGCAAGTGCCGCGCCGTTCGATCCGAGGAAGATAGGGGCGAAAAAGAGAAGGAGAAGGAAAGAGAGACCACGAGCCGCGCGCATTGCCATATCACCCTCCCAGACATTGCCAGCGTTCGGGCATGATCAAGCATCAAGTGGGCTTGTCAACGCCGGAACGCGGCAGGTTTTCAACCTGCCAACGGTTTCCATGCCGGCCAGAGGCCGGTATTTCGACAGAACCTCTATGAGATGGATCACACATTCTTGCGAAGGTGCAAAAGGTGTGAATTCCAAGCCCGGTCTATTTCAGACAATTGGATTGTGGCCCCTTTACGAGCGTTTCAGAACTTCATTCCAATTTTAGTTTTGTCGACTAGGTTGTGTTAATGCCGGCGTATGAAACGCAGATGTCAGGAGCGATCGCGCCAGCGCGCGGGCTTCCGCGCGCTCTGCTTTTCGCGCTTGTCTGCGCGGCCGTGCTGGCCGGCGAAGCGCGCCCGGCGGCCGCCTTCGAGATTTTCGGCATCAAGCTCTGGGGTTCGTCGAGCGACGAGGACGCCGACATCGTCGACCCGCTGCGCTATTCGGTAACCATCGATGCGCCTGACGCCGACAAGGATCTGGTCAAGAAGCTGGAAAATGCCTCGGCGCTCAAGAGCGACGAGGAGCATCCGGTCTCGGGGTCGCTCGGCCTGATGGCCAAGGCGCGCAGCGACCGCGAACAGCTCGTCGCCGCCCTTTATGCCGACGCCCGCTACGAAGGCGTCGTCACCATCACCATCCAGGGCAAGTCGATAGACGAACTGCCGCCGGACTCCGAATTCAAGGGCCCGCAACCGGTCCCGGTGGTCGTCAGCGTTGCCGCGGGGCCAAAATTCACACTTGGCGACATCAGGCTGAAGGGCGATGCTGCGGGCCTGGCGAGCGCCGATTTCGGCCTGATTGCCGGCGGCGATGCCGGGTCCGGCGCCGTGCTCAAGGCCGAAGCCTCGATCGTGCGGGCACTGAAGGAGGAGGGCAGGCCGCTCGCCAAGGTGACGGATCGCGAGATCGTCGCCGACCACGCCACCTCGACGCTCGACGTCACGCTGACGGTGGCGGCCGGCCCGGTCGCCGGCTACGGCGATACGACCGTCGAGGGCACCGAGAAGGTCGATCGCGACTTCACCGAATACATGACCGGGCTCAAGCGGGGGCAGCAATATTCCCCGCAAGAGATCGACGATGCCCGCGATCGGCTGCTCGGGCTGGAAGTCTTCAACAGCGTGACCATCAAGGAGGGCGACAGCCTCGACGCCCAAGGCAACATCCCGATCGACGTCCAGGTCAGCGAGCGCAAGCCACGCTTTTTCGGCATCGGCGGCACGTTTTCGAACACGGAAGGGCTGGGATTGGAAGGCTACTGGGGCCACCGCAACCTGTTCGGCCAGGCCGAGAAACTGCGCATCGACGGCTCCATCAGCGGCATCGGCAGCAACAGCATTTCGGCGCTCAACTATAATGCCGGCATCATGTTCGAGAAGCCGGGCGTGCTCGGGCCGACATCGAAGTTCTTCACCGGCATCAAGACGGTGTTCGAACATCCTGATGCCTATGATCATTTCTCGGTCAAGGGCAACATCGGCGTCTCCTACGACCTCGACAAGAGGCAGAGGGTCTCTGCGGAGTTCGCGCTCGACTATTCGCGGATCACCGATACCTTCGGCAAGCACACCTACCTGATCGCCAGCGTTCCGCTGCAATATGTCTATGACAGCCGCGACAACAAGCTCAACCCGACCAGCGGTTTCCGGGCGCTAGCCTATGCCGAGCCGAGCTACGACATCCTGAACGGCGCGACCTTCCTCAAGCTCAAGGGTGAAGGCTCCGCCTACCAGTCGCTCGACACGGCGAGCAAGTTCGTGCTGGCCGAACGCGCCGTGCTCGGCTCGATCGTCGGCACCGGCCTGCAGAACGTTCCGGCCGACCGGCGCTTCTATTCCGGCGGCGGCGGCTCGGTGCGCGGCTATGCCTATCAGGGTATCGGACCGAAGGACATCGATGGCCAGCCGATCGGCGGCCTGTCCTTCTTCGAGACCTCGGTCGAGATGCGCATCGCCATCACCGACACGATCGGCATCGTGCCTTTCGTCGATGCCGGCACGGTCTCCACCAAGTCCTTCCCGGATTTCTCGGACGTCAAGGTCGGCGCAGGCGTCGGCTTGCGCTATCTTACGCCATTCGGGCCGCTGCGCATCGATGCCGCCGTGCCGCTCAACCGCGATCCGAGCGATCCGCATTTCGGCATCTATGCCGGCATCGGTCAGGCGTTCTGACGATGAAGATCTTCTGGCGTATCCTTCGCATCTGCCTTTACGCGCTGCTCCTGCTGCTGGTGGTGGCGATCGGCGCGCTGGTCGTGCTGACCGGGACCGAAGGCGGCCGGCAAAATCTCGCCGGCCTGATCTCGAAGATGGCCACGACGGACGACCGCAAGGTCACCGTCAGCGGAATCGAAGGCATCTGGTCCGGCCAGCTCAGGCTCGACCATGTCGTGCTGGAAGACCGTGCCGGGCCCTGGCTGGTGGCGCGCAAGGTGGCGCTCGACTGGTCGCCGGCCGCGCTTCTGTCGCGCAATTTCAACGCAGATCGCATCGCCGCCGAGCGCATCGAACTGGCACGGTTGCCGCACGCCAGCCAAACCCCATCGCAAGGCGGCTCGACCAGCCTGCCGGTCTCGATAGACGTGAAGCAGATAGACCTGCCCGAGATCGCGCTGGGGCAGGAGCTGGCCGGCAGCGGCATCGCCGAACTTGCCGCCAAGGGTTCGCTCAAGGCCGATCCGTCGCCGCTGGCGGTGCAAACGGTGCTCAACGTGACCCGTCACGACGGCAAGCAGGGCAATGTCGATGCCAAGATCCATTTCGCACCCGCCGACAACAAGCTCGACCTCGATCTCAAGGCTTCGGAGCCGGCAGGCGGCATCATCGCCAATCTGCTCAAGCTGCCCGATGCGCCGCCCATCGATATCGTCGTCTCGGGAACCGGGCCGCTCGCCAATTGGAGCGGCATCGGTACCTTCGTCGTCGACCGCCAGATCGTCACCCAGCTCACCGGCCGCCATCAGCTGAGCGACAAGGGCCACTATATAGAAGCCAAGGGTGACGGCGAATTCGAGCGCTTCCTGCCGGAGAAGTTCAAGTCGCTGTTTGCCGGCAAGACGAGCTTCGACATCGCCGGGACGGCGACGACCGCTGGCGGGATCGATATCGCGCGCGCCAATATAGAGAGCGATGCCGTGCATGGCACGGCCAGCGGCAATGTCGACCCGAAGGGCGCCAGCGACCTTGCCGTCGAGCTTTCGGCCAAGGACAAGCCGGTGACCGTCGATGTCGGCAACAGCGCGGTGCCGATCCTGGTCGCGGTCCAGAAGGCGACCGCGCGCGCCTTTGGCGACGGCAAGGCACCAATGGTCGACATTGGCACCTCGCTGGCCTCGATTGCCGTCGGTGGCACTCAGCTCAACAATGTGACAGGGGAAATCCATTCCGACGGCTTCGACGTTGAAAACCGAAGCGGTCCGGTCAACGTGAAACTCGCCGCCGCCGGCCTGAAGACCGACGTGGCGACGCTGGCGCCGCTGGTGACGGGCAAACTGGCGGCCGATCTCGCAGGCACGATCAGCCGCGAGAATGTGACCATCGACCAGGGCACGCTGCGCAGCGACGCGCTCAATGCATCGCTGACGGCGGGTGTCTCGCTCGCCGACCTGTCGATGACGCTGAAGATGAATGCCGATGCCGAGTCCAAGGCCTTGCCGCCGCAGATCGGCTCGCTGCTTGGCGAGCGGGTGAAATTCTCAGCCACCGCGACCCGCGATCCTCAAGGTGCCTTTGCAGCCAATTCGCTGGAACTCACCTCCGGCTCGCTCAGCGCCAGCGGCACCGGCAGCATGCAAGGCTCGGACATCGACGCCAACCTCAAGGGCACGCTGGGCGACGTCTCGCCGCTGTCGTCGCTTGCCGGCACGCCGCTCGCCGGCGGGATCAATTTCGCGCTGACCGCCAGCGGCCCGCGCTTGGCGCCGGATTTTTCGGTTTCGGCCGATAGCGCGAGCCTGACGGCGGCCGGCCGCACGGTGAAGGACATCAAGCTTTCGGCCAAGGGCAAGGCTGATATCGCCAACCCGTCCGTCGACATTTCTCTCACCGGCAGCGCCGAGGAGCAACCACTCGATATCAGAGCCTCGCTGGTGACCGCCGACGGCAAGCGCTCGATCAAGGGGCTCAGCCTGTCGCTCGGCGACAACAAGGTTTCGGGCGATCTCGCGCTCGACGATCAGTTCCTGCCGCTCGGCACGCTGACGCTGGCCGTGCCGGACATCGCGCCGCTGGCGGCGCTTGGCAACCAGACGGCGACCGGCGACATCAATGGCACCATCGCCTTCGCCAAGGATGGCGCGGCTCCGAACGTCACCATCAATGCGGCGAGCACTTCGATCGCGCGCGGCGAACTGGCGGCAAAGACCATCACCGTCAACGCGCTGATCGCCAACTACCTCAAGGGGCCGGCGATCTCGGGCACGATCAAGGCCGACAGCGTGACCTCCGGCAGCACGGTGGTCAGCGGCATCGGCATCGATCTGAAACGCGACGGCGACTGGACCAATTTTGCCGGCGGGGCGACGGTGTCGGGCATTCCGGCCACCGCCAGCGGGCGGGTGAAGATTGCCGACGGCAAGACCAGCGTCGAGATCGCTTCCGGCGAAGCGACCGTGCGCGGCATCAAGGCAGCGGTCGCCGAGCCTTCCAGCTTCGCGATCGCCGACGGCGTCACCAGCATCGAAAAGCTGGCGCTCAACCTCGGCAGCGGCTCGGCGACGGTTTCCGGCAGCGCCGGCCAGACACTCAACCTGACCGCCAACCTTGCCGGCCTGCCGGCGGCACTTGCCAACGACTTCGTACCCGGCCTCGATGCAGCCGGAACGCTGAACGGCACGGCGCACGTCACGGGCGCGTCGTCCAACCCTGATGTCCAGTTCAATGCGCAGCTCACGGGCGCCGGGACCAGCCAGACCCGCCAGGCGGGGCTTGGGCCGCTCAATCTCGATGCCGCCGGCAGCTATACGCTCGCAGGCGGCGTGGCCCTCGACCACGCAACGCTTTCGGGCGACAAGATTTCCGGCAACGCAGCCGGCACCATAAATCCGAACGGCGTCAGCGACTTTTCCCTCGATCTCACATCATCCGGACCCAGCCTGCCCTTGACGATCGGCAGCGCCGAGAGCCCGGTCAAGATCGAGGTCCAGTCCTTGTCGGCAAAGATGGCGGGCGAAAGCACGCAAGCCCGCCTTGATGTTTCCGCGATCCTACCTTCCGTTGCCGCCAGCCAGGCGAAGGTGGACGGTCTTGCCGTGGCGCTGCATTCCGATGCGTTCGATCTCAAGGGGCGTGCGGGCCCGGTGTCCGGCACTGTGTCGGTGGACAGGATCGGACTCGACAATCCCATGATCGCGCCGCTGATTGCCGGCAAGGTCACGGCCGCGGTTAACGGCCGTTTGACGGCGGATGCCGTTGCCGTCAGCAGCGGCTCGTTCAAGAGCGATGCACTCAACAGCCAGGTCGCCGGCCGGATATCGCTGCGCGACGGCGCCATCGACCTCAATATGAAAGCCAATGTTGCCTCTTCCGCCTTGCCGGCGGCGGTGCGCGGCATGCTTGGCGAGAGCGCGCAGTTGAGCGGCGCGCTGAAGCGTGACGCCAGTGGCAACGTCAATGTCGACGGCTTGAAGCTCAACTCGGGCGCGCTGAGCGCCGACGGGCAGGCGAGCCTTGCCGACAGCAAGCTTGCCGCCGACATCAGGGGTGCGTTGAGCGACGTTTCGCTGCTGTCGAAAGACGCCAAGGGCGCCATCGCTTTCGCCCTGAACGCGCAAGGTCCGATCATGGGGCCCGACCTGTCCCTGACGGTGAACAGCGACCGGCTTTCGGTCGCGTCGCGCGAGATCACCGGACTGAAGCTGACCGCGACAGGCAAGGCGGATGCCGCCAATCCGGCGGCCAACGTGCAACTGACCGGCAATGTCGCCGGGCAGACGCTGCAGGGCAGCGCCGTGCTTGCCACCACCAACGGCAAGAGCGCGATCAACGGGCTTTTGCTGTCACTGGGATCGAACAGGATTTCCGGCGACCTTGCGCTCGACGAGGCCTTCGTGCCGGTGGGCACAGTGTCGCTCGATCTACCCGACATCGGGCCGCTGGCCGCACTTGCGCTGGAAAAGGCCGAAGGCGACGTGCGCGGCACGATCGCATTCTCCAAGGCGGCCAATGGGCCGAACGTCGCCGTGAAAGCGATCACGGCTGCGATCAGGCGCGGCGACCTTTCCGCCAAGAACGTCACCATCGACGCGCAGATCGCCAACTACCTGGCTGCGCCCGTGATTTCCGGCAAGGTTCGCGCGGACAACGTCACCTCCGGCGGCACCGTCGTCACCGGCGTCGATGTCGACCTCAAGCGCGATGGCGACTGGACCGGCTTTTCCGGTGGCGCCACCGTCAAGAACATCCCGGCCAGGGCAGCCGGCCGGGTTAAGGTGGCGAGCGGCACGACGACCGTCGAACTGGCTTCGGGCCAGGCGACGGTCCAGGGCATCAAGGCCGCGATTGCGCAGGCCTCGACCGTGACCATCGCCAACGGCGCGACGACGCTCGACCGGCTCGTGCTCAACCTCGGCGGCGGCACGGCGACGGTGACGGGCAAGGTCGCGCAGGCGCTGGACATCAACGCCAGTCTGGCCCGGGTTCCGATCTCGCTCGCCAACAGTTTCTCGCGCGGCCTCGACGCGGCCGGCTCGATCTCGGGCACGGTCAAGGTTACCGGCGCGCCGGCGACCCCGTCGGTCGCCTTCAACGTCGACGCTTCCGGCGTGCAGACTGCGCAGACGCGCGGCGCCGGCCTCGGCGGCATGAACATATCGTCGTCGGGGACCTTTGCCGGCAACAAGCTCGCCTTCGACGCCAATATCAGCGACGGCGCCGGCCTTGGCCTCAAGGGCGGCGGCTCGGTGACGACGGCGGGCACACCGGCCCTGGTGCTCGACTTCAACGGGAAGGTGCCGTTTTCCTTCCTTGCGTCCAAGCTCGCTGCGCAGGGCCTGGGACTTACCGGCACGGCGAATGTGAACGTGCAGGTGCGCGGCCCGGCGTCCTCGCCGGTGATCGGCGGCACGGTCAGCACATCGGGCGCACGCCTCATCGACGCGCGTTCCGGGCTTGCCGTCAACGACATAGCGGCCGACGTTTCGATCGGCGGCGGCGTCGCCAGGGTCAATCGCCTGACCGGTACATTGTCGACACGCGGCAGCCTTTCGGCCAGCGGCACGGTCGGCATCAACCCAGCGCAGGGTTTCCCGGCGGATCTGTCGATCAAGCTGACTGATGGCCGCTATACCGATGGCAGGGTGGTGACCGCCAACCTTGGCGGCGACCTGACCATCAAGGGGCCGCTCGTCTCGGCGCCGGTGATCGCCGGTACCATCAACCTGGCGAAGACGGTCATCACCGTTCCGGAAAAGCTGCCAGGCTCCCTCTCGGCGTTGGATGTGAAGCACAAGAACGCGCCGCGCGCGGTGCGCGCGCAGGACAGGGCGTTGAACCCGCCAACGTCCGGCGGCGGCAAGGGCGGCAGCGGTCTTGTGCTCGACGTGACGGTCAACGCGCCGAACCAGATTTTCATCCAGGGCAGGGGGCTCGACGCCGAGCTGGGCGGCTCGCTCAAGCTGAGCGGCCCTGCTTCGTCGCCGCAAGCGGTGGGCAACTTCACCTTGCAGCGCGGGCGACTGACGATCCTCGCCAAGCGGCTGACCTTCACCGAGGGCACGGTCGGGTTCCAGGGTTCGCTGGTGCCCTACCTCAACATGACGGCGACAACGACGACCAGCAGCGCCACCGTCACCATTGTCGTCTCGGGCGAGGCGACCAACCCGAAATTCACCTTCTCCTCGGTGCCGGCCTTGCCTGAGGACGAGGTGCTGGCGCAACTGATCTTCGGCCGCTCGATGTCGAACCTGTCGCCGCTGCAAATCGCCCAGCTCGCCGACGCGGCCGCGCAACTGGCGGGCGTCGGCGGCTCGACCTCATTGCTCGACAACCTGCGCAGCGCCATCGGCGTCGACGATCTTGACGTGACGACCGACGAGAAGGGCGGCACCGCCGTCTCGGCCGGCAAGTACCTCAACGACCGCACCTATGTGACGATCCAGAAGGGCGACAAACCGGGTTCGGGCAAGGCGACGATCGACCTCAATGTCGGGCGCGGCGTCAAGCTGCGCGGCGAGGCCAACGACGCAGGCGAAGCCAAAGGCGGCGTCTTCTACGAGCGCGAATATTGAGGACATGTCGTACGTCTTCGGCAGGGCCAAAGGCCTTTTGTCGCGCCGGCGAGGGCCTGTATCCACCTAAAATGGCTTGATTTAATTGCCCTATCGATTTTTTCGGGAAATGTGCGGCGCAATAGCAAATTTGCGTCAAGACTGTCGCTATCACGCGAACCGGGCTCGTTTCAAAGTTGCACATTCCCTAACATGTTCTCGCCCCAAACCCTCTTTGACATGATGGTCTGGATGCGGAATGTTAAAAGGCGGAAAGCCAACAATGGGAGATAGTCATGGCAATCTATAAGAGTAACAGCGACCGCGTCCCGGATCATATCCTGGCCCTGGCCGAAGAAGCCAAGGCAGGAAAGGTCGACCGTCGCGAATTCCTGGCTTTGGCCAGCGTCTTCGGCGCGTCCACGGCGATGGCCTATGGCCTGCTCGGCCTCGCTGATCCGACCCCGGCGAGAGCCGAGGACGTGCAGGGCAAGAAGGGCGGCACGCTGAAAGTCGCGCAGTGGATCAAGGACCCGAAGGATCCGCGCAAGGCCGACTGGTCGGAAATCGCCAATGCCGAGCGCCAGGCGCTCGAGCCTCTGGTCAAGTACACAACCGAATACACGTTCCGCCCTTATCTGCTGGAAAGCTGGGACGTGAACGATGACGCCACCGAATACACCCTGCATGTGCGCAAGGGCGTAACCTGGTCTAACGGCGATGCCTTTAGCGCCGATGACGTCATCTTCAACCTCAAGCGCTGGGCCGACAAGAAGGCGGAAGGCAATTCGATGCCCGGCCGTCTTGGCACCTTGGTCAAAGACGACAAGCTGGACGAGAGCGCCGTCACCAAGGTCGACGACATGACCATCAAGCTCAAGCTCGGCAAGCCCGACATCGCGCTGATCCCGAACATGTGCGACTACCCAGGCCTGATCGTCCACAAGACCTTCGACGAGAAGGGCGGCGATTTCAAAGCCTGCCCGATCGGCACCGGTCCGTTCGAGCTCGTCTCCTACGATGTCGGCCAGAAGGTGGTCTACAAGCGCCGCGAAGACAACAAATGGTGGGACGGCGAGGTGTTCCTCGACGGCATCGAGTTCATCGACTACGGCACCGATCCGGGCGCCATGGTCAGCGCCTTCGAGGCTGGCGAAGTCCACACCAACTTCGAAACGTCGGCCGACTATGTGTCGATCCTCGACGGCATGGACCTGGTGAAGTCGGAAGTGGTAACGGCCTCGACGATCGTGTGCCGCACCAATGTCAATAACAAGCCGTATGACAACCAGAAGGTCCGCAACGCGCTGCAGCTCGCGGTCGACAACAATGTCGTCCTGCAACTGGGCTACGGCAATGCCGGCACGGTGGCCGAGAACCATCACGTGTGTCAGATCCATCCGGAATATTTCGAACTGCCGAAGATCAAGCGCGATCCCGCCAAGGCAAAGGCCCTGCTGGCGGAAGCCGGCCAGGCCGACTTCGAGCATGAGCTGATCACGGTCGACGAGGATTGGCACAAGAACACCGGCGATGCGATCGCCGCGCAGATGCGCGACGCCGGCATCAAGGTGAAGCGCACGGTGCTGCCGGGCTCGACCTTCTGGAACGACTGGACCAAATATCCTCTGTCCATGACCAACTGGAACATGCGTCCGCTCGGCGTCCAGGTGCTCGCGATCGGCTACCGCTCCGGCGAGGCCTGGAACGAGACGGCGTGGTCGAACCCCGATTGGGACGCCAAGCTCAACGCCGCGCTGGCCGTCGCCGACGCCACCAAGCGCAAGGACATGATGAAGGACATCGAGCAGATCCTGCAGGATTCCGGCGTCATCATCCAGCCTTACTGGCGCAAGCTCTACAGCCACTCGGTCAAGGCGGTGCAGAACTACAAAATGCACCCTACTTTCGAGCGCGATTACGGCAAGGTCTGGCTCGAACAGGCGTGATCGAACCGTCGGGGAAGGGCCTTGCCCCTTCCCCTCAATCCCCGCACAATGCCGGAACCGGAAGCCGACGCCGCAAAGGGCGTGGGCATTCCGGCAACGGCATGCAACGAAAAAAACAGGGTTGATCGCATTCGAGGGTCCGTTTGACAGGCAACCTGGTCGCTGGCGTCCAGATTGGTTTCCAGACAGGCTCCAACCCCAACCAGATCGGCAGGGGCCGCCATGCTTTCTTTCATCCTCAGGCGTCTTGGCACGATGGCATTGACGATGCTGTGCCTGACGTTGGTCGTCTTCTTTCTGATCAATCTCAACCCGAACCTGAAGAAGCTGGCCATCAGCCAGACGGAAATGCATACGTCGGCCGAGCAGCTAGAGGACTGGCTGGTCAACCATGGCTACCGGCAGAATTTCTTCGTTCGCTACGGGCAGTGGCTGGGTGTCCTGCCCAAGCAGCCGATCATCGACCCGGCGACGGGCAAGCCGGCGCAGCGCTTCTCTTTTTGCAACGACCCGGTCGAGCCGAAATTCTCAGGTGTCCTTCAGGGTGATTTTGGCTGCTCGACCAAGTTCAAGACGACGGTCGCGGCCAAGCTCTTCCCGGCGCTTGGTGCCACGGGGCTTTTGATGTTCTGGGTGCTGGCGGTGATGGTGCCTATCTCGCTGCTCATCGGCATCCTCGCCGGCATGCGCGAGGGCTCGCGCACCGACCGCACGCTGTCGGTCGCCTCCATCGCTTCGACAGCGACGCCCGAATACGTGTCGGGCGTCATCTTCACCGTCATCTTCGCCTCGTGGCTCGGCTGGCTGAACGGCTCGGCGGCCTCCGCGAGCCAGGGCCTTACCTTCTACAATTTCACGCTGCCGGTGATGACGCTGGCCATCTACGGCATCGGCTACATCGCGCGCATGACACGCGCCTCGATGGTCGAGGTGATGACGCAGCAATATATCCGCACCGCGCGCCTGAAGGGCCTCTCCTTCGGCAGCGTCGTCGTCAAGCATGCGCTGCGCAATGCGCTGATCGCGCCGTTCACGGTCATCATGCTGCAGTTCCCGTGGCTGCTGACCGGCGTCGTCATCGTCGAGGTGATGTTCCGCTACCAGGGGTTCGGCTACACGCTGGTCGAAGCCGCTGGCAACAACGACATCGACCTTTTGCTTGGCTGCTCGCTGGTTTCGGTGTTCATCGTACTGATCACGCAGCTCATCTCCGACGTCGGCTACGCGTTCCTCAATCCGCGTATCAGGGTTCAATAGGGGGCAAGGCGGATGCAGATCGAATATATCAGCGGCTTCGATGTCATTATCGGCGTGCTTGGGCGTTTCTGGCCGGTGTGGATCGCGCTTGTGCTGATGATAGGGGTAAGCTTCGCTTTCAAGAAGAAGCTCGGTCTCTACGGCCAGTTGTTCGACAGCGGCGTCGGCATTGCCGGCGTCGGCATCTGCCTGTTCTGGCTGTTCACGGCAATCTTCGCTTCGACGATCTCGCCTTTCGATCCGCTGGCGCAGGTGTCGATCATGAAGGACGCACTGCCCGGCGCCATCGAGCCGACTTCGAAGCTCATCTACTATTTCGGTGGCGACAAGCTGGCGCGCGACGTGTTCTCGCGCATGGTCTATGGCAGCCAGATCGTGCTCATCATCGCGCCGGCGGCGACCGGTTTCGCGCTGATGGTCGGCATCACGCTGGGCCTGCCGGCGGGCTACTATGGCGGCAAGATCGACACGCTGCTGTCGTTCCTGGCCAATCTGGTGCTGGCTTTCCCGGTCATCCTCCTGTTCTACCTGCTGGTGACGCCTGGGATCATGGACACGCCGATCCCCTATGCCATGGCAGGGTTGTTCTTCCTGTTCCCGATCATCTTCTTCAGCGTGCTGTTCTGGACCCGTTTCAAGAACCGGCCGGACCGCCTCTATATCCTCCTCGGCCTGACGCTGGTCATCGGCGGCTGGATCTATGCGGGACTCGTGTTCGACGCCGACCCGCTGAAGATCGTCCACATCGATCCGAACCAGCTCAACATTTTCGTGGCGGTGGTGTTCGCTTCCAGTCCCGGGGTGTTCCGCATCGTGCGCGGGCTGACCATGGACATCAAGACGCGCGACTATGTGGCGGCGGCGCAGACGCGCGGTGAATCGCCCTGGTACATCATGCTGTGGGAGATCCTGCCCAATGCGCGCGGACCGCTGATCGTCGATGCGTGTCTGCGCATCGGCTACACGACGATCCTGCTCGGCACGCTCGGTTATTTCGGCCTGGGCCTGGCGCCCGAAAGTCCCGACTGGGGCACCGCGATCAAGGATGCGAGCCGCCTGCTGCGCTCCTTCATCCATCCGGCGCTGCCGCCGACGATCGCGCTGATGTCGTTCGTGCTGGGGCTGAACCTTCTGGCGGACTCGCTGCGCGAACAGTCGATGAAGGATTGATGGAAGGGTCTTCGGACCTACTTGAAAAACAAGGATTGGAGCGACCCATGAACGAGGCAGTTCGAGATCCAGCCAAGCCGACCAATGGGCCGATCATCGAGATCGAGAACCTCTCGATCTCCTTCTTCACCCGCAAGGGCGAGATCCCGGCGGTGATGGACTTTTCCTGCACGGTCATGCCCGGCGAGGCGATGGGCATCGTCGGCGAATCCGGCTGCGGCAAGTCGACCGTGTCGCTCGGCATCATGCGCGACCTCTCCAACATCGGGAAGATCGTCGGCGGCCGCATCAAGTTCCAGGGCAGGGACATGGGTGAGATGTCCGAGGAGGAGCTTCGCGCCATCCGCGGCAACAAGATCGCCATGATCTACCAAGAGCCGATGGCGAGCCTCAATCCGGCAATGAAGGTCGGCCAGCAGTTGATGGAAGTGCCGCTGATCCATGACAAGGTGTCGAAAGAGGAGGCCTACAACAGAGCGCTCGAAATGGTGCGGGCGGTGAAGCTGCCTGATCCGGAGCGCATGATGCGCTCCTATCCGCACCAGCTTTCCGGCGGCCAGCAGCAGCGCATCGTCATTGCCATGGCGCTTTTATCGAAGCCGGCGCTGCTCCTGCTCGACGAGCCGACGACAGCGCTCGACGTCACCGTCGAGGCCGGCATCGTCGAACTGGTGAAGGGGCTGGGCGAAAAGTTCGGCACCTCGATGATCTTCGTGTCGCATAATCTCGGTCTCATCCTCGAGACCTGCGACCGGATCACGGTGATGTATTCCGGCGAGGCGGTGGAGACCGGCAAGATCGAGGACGTGTTCGACCGGATGCGCCACCCCTATACGCAGGGCCTGTTCCGCTCGATCCCGCTGCCCGGCGCCGACAAGAACTCGCGGCCGCTGATCTCCATTCCCGGACAGTTGCCGCTGCCGCATGAGCGGCCGAAGGGATGCAATTTCGGTCCGCGCTGCCACCATTTCGTCGAGGGCGTCTGCAACGCCGCCGAAATCCCCATGGTTCCCGTAGAGGGGCACGAGGGCCATTTCTCGCGCTGCGTGCGCTTCAACGAGATCGACTGGGAGGCGCTGCCGCCGGGCGCCAAGAAGGTCAACGAAAAGGTCGAGCCCGGCGCGCCGGTGCTCAAGATCGACGACCTCAAGAAATACTACAAGGTCGGCGGCAGCGAGGTGTTCGGGTCCAGCGAAGGCCGCGTCGTCAAAGCCAACGAGACGATCTCGTTCACGGCGCGCGAGTCGGAGACTGTCGCGATAGTCGGCGAGTCCGGCTGCGGGAAGTCGACGCTCGCCAAGGTGCTTCTGGGGCTGGAAACCGCAAGCGCGGGCACGGTGACGCTCGGCAACAAGGAGATCCAGTCGACCGGTATCGAGAACCGCAACGTCGAGACCGTGTCTTCGATCCAGATGGTGTTCCAGAACCCGTTCGACACGCTGAACCCCAGCCACACGGTCGGCTCGCAGATCATCCGCACGCTGGAGAAGTTCAATGTCGGCAAGACGGTGGCCGAGCGGCGCAAGCGCATGCTGGAACTGCTCGACCTGGTGAAGCTGCCGCGGGCCTTCGAGACGCGCAAGCCGCGCCAGCTTTCGGGCGGCCAGAAGCAACGCATCGGCGTGGCGCGCGCCTTCGCGGGCGACGCCAAGGTGGTGGTGGCCGACGAGCCGGTCTCGGCGCTCGACGTCTCGGTGCAGGCGGCGGTGACCGAGCTGTTGATGGACATCCAGCGCAAGAACAAGACGACGATGCTGTTCATCAGCCACGATCTGTCGGTGGTGCGCTACATAGCCGACCGCGTCGTCGTCATGTATTTGGGCTATATCGTCGAGCAAGGCACGACGGACCAGATATTCTCGCCGCCTTACCATCCCTACACCGAGGCGCTCTTGTCGGCGATCCCGATCGCCGACACCAGCGTGGTGAAGAAGCACATCGTGCTCGAGGGCGACATCCCGTCGGCGATGAACCCGCCGACCGGCTGCCCATTCCAGACGCGTTGCGGCTACAAGAAGCTGGTGCCGGACAATCTGTGCGAGACGAAGGTACCGCCGGTGAAGAATCTCGGCGACGGCCACATGAGCCTGTGCTGGCTGGCCGACGACGTGCTGGCCAAGATGGAGCCGGTCATCAAGTTCGACAAGGAGCATGCGGCGCACGAGGGCGTGCCGGACGATGCGCCGCACGTGCCTGGTCCGGGCTTTGCCGGAACACCGCCGAAGCGTCCGAGCGGCAAGAAGCCGAAGCCGAACTAGGTCCGTCGATATTCAGGCGAGGCCGGCCTGCAAATGGCGACTTCCTGCGCTTCCGGTGCTCACGTACCTCAAGTACGCTCCGCTCCGGTTCTCGGAAGCCACCATTTTCGACTCGGCCTGACCTGAATCTCAACAGACCTAGGCGCCAGCATAGCGTCGCTTCCGAACCATCAGCTTCCGCACTGCCGCAGCTGCGCGGCGTAATCGCGGGCCATCTTATCGGTGGCGCGCGCGTAGTTCTGCACACCGGCGTCACCGCGATTGCCGCGGCCATAGGCCGACCAGCCGAGGTAGTAGGCCAGATAGAGGTTGTAGGTGTCGTTGCGGGCGACGCCGAACGTATCGGCGGTCTTGGAATGATACCAGCCGACGAAATCGACAGCGTCGGCGAAACGGCTGCGGCGCGCGCCCCAGTTCCCGGTCTCCATCTGATATTGCGACCAGGTGCCGTCGAGCGCCTGCGAATAGCCCGCAGCGCTTGAGACATGCTTCCAGGGAATGAAGCCGAGGAGCTTGGTGCGCGGCGGCCGGGCATTGCTCTTGAAGCCGGATTCCTTGCGCACCGTCGCCATCAGCACTGGAACCGGAATGCCGTATTTCTGCTCGGTCCGCTCGGCGGCCGACTGCCAGTTGTCGAACCAGCCGTCATTCTGGTCGAAGACGGCGCAGACATTGTTGATATGGCTGGGCGCCGTCGCGCAGGCCGAAAGCGCCAGCAGCACAGAGACAGCGACAATTTTACTAAAACTCGACCTACGCATTGGGAGACGAATAGGCCGAAATCATAAAAGGAGTCTTGCGAGCTTCCTTAACGCCGGAGCCAGCGCGTGCAAAAAGTCGACTATTGAAATTTCGACTATTTGCGTCGCTTTCCTTCTGGTTGATTTTGAAAAATGCCGCCTTGGCTAAAATCGCGCCGGCAAATGACGAAATCCTGACAGCCGCCGTCTTGCGCCGGCGTTCTGATGCGCCGCATGAGCGAACCAAGACGAAAGCGCGGCACCGAGCGGACCAGCAACCGGGGGCCTGCCGCCATCCCCCAACTGCCGCCGCGGCGCGTGGTCAATCCGTACCCGCCGATGGCGTTGCTTTCGGCCGACCAGATCGAGGCCATCCACCAGGCGTCGATGCATATCCTGGAAAATTTCGGCATCGAGGTGATGAGCCCGCGGGCGCTCGCCCTGTTTGAGCGCGCCGGCGCCAAGGTCGACCATGGCTCGATGAATGTGCGTGTCGACCGCGGCATGGTCGAGGAGGCGCTGAGGACGACGCGTGCCAGCTACACGCTTACCCCACGCAACACGGCCCACGCCATCCATCTCGGCGGCAACACGATCAACTTCACGCTGGTCGCCGGGCCTCCCAATGTGCACGACATGGAGCGCGGCCGTCGCGCCGGCAACCTCGCCGACTATTCGGACCTCGTGCGGCTGGCGCAGCATTTCAACTGCATCCACATGCTGGGCAACCAGGTCTGCGCGCCGATCGAGCTGCCGGCGAACTCGCGCCATCTCGACACCTATTTCGCCAACCTGACGCTGACCGACAAATGTTTTCATGTCTCGGCGATTGGACGGGGCAGGGCGCTCGACGGCGTCGAGATGATGGCGATCTCGCGCGGACTGACGCTCGACCGGTTGAGCGAGGACCCGGGCCTCACCACCATCATTTCCGTCAACTCGCCGCGCCGCTTCGACGAGATGATGGCCGAAGGGCTGATGACGATGGCCGAATACGGCCAGTCGGTCGCCGTGACGCCGTTCACGCTGATGGGCGCGATGAGCCCGGTGACGCTGGCCGGCGCGCTGGCGCAGCAAAATGCCGAGGCGCTGTTCGGAATAGTGCTGACGCAACTCGTGCGTTCCGGTGCGCCGGTGATGTATGGCGCGTTCACCTCCAATGTCGACATGAAGTCGGGCGCGCCGGCCTTCGGCACGCCGGAAAACACCAAGGCCAACATCGCCTCCGGGCAATTGGCGCGGCACTATAATCTGCCGTACCGCACTACGCCGGGCTCGGCCTCCAATGCCGCCGACGCGCAAGGTGCTTACGAGACGCTGATGGCGCTGTGGGGCGCCGTGCTCGGCCACGGCAATCTCGTCTATCATGCGGCCGGCTGGCAGGAGGGCGGGCTGACGGCTTCGTTCGAGAAGTTGATCATCGATGTCGAGTTGATCCAGCACATGATGGAATTCCTCCGGCCGATCGTGGTCGACGAGGCAGAGCTTGCGGTCGAGGCGCTGGGCGCGGTGCCGACCGGCGGCCATTTCTTCGGCGAGCCGCATACACTGGAGCGCTATGCCACCGCCTTCTACCAGCCCATGCTCTCCAACTGGCAGAACTACGAAGCCTGGCAGGAGGCCGGCGCGCTCGACACCACGGCGCGCGCGACGCGGCTGTGGAAGAAGGCGCTGGAGGAATATGTCCAGCCGGCCATGGACCCTGGCGTGCGCGAGGCGCTCGAAGCCTATGTCGCCCGCCGCAAGGAAGCGATCGGAGCGGGCGAGCCGTGAAGGAACAGCTTCCTGATCTGATTCATTTCATTCTCTCAACTCACTGAAATAACGAGAAGAACTCATGAAGTCGCATGCAAAGGTCGTGGTCATCGGCGGCGGTGTCGTCGGATGCTCGGTGCTGTTCCATCTCGCCCGTCACGGCT
This sequence comes from Mesorhizobium sp. M1C.F.Ca.ET.210.01.1.1, assembly GCF_004791585.1. Taxonomy (GTDB): domain Bacteria; phylum Pseudomonadota; class Alphaproteobacteria; order Rhizobiales; family Rhizobiaceae; genus Mesorhizobium. Next base: position 231,269 of record NZ_SRUU01000004.1, on the reverse strand, counting down.
GGACCGACGTCGTGCTGCTGGAGCGCGACGAGCTCACCTCGGGTTCGACCTGGCATGCGGCCGGCGGCATGCACACGATCAATGGCGACCCCAACGTCGCCAAGCTGCAGAAATACACGATCTCGCTCTACAAGGAGATCGAGGAGCTTTCCGGCCAGGCGACCGGCGTGCACCTCACCGGCGGCGTGCTGCTGGCGGCGACCGAGGCGCGGCTCGACTGGCTGCGCGGCGTGGTTTCGAAGGGCCGCTATCTCGGCATCGACCTCGAGGTGATCTCGGCGAAGGAAGCGGCCGAGCTGATGCCGCTCATCGACCCGAAGCAATTCGTCGGCGCGGTGCGCAACAAGGAGGACGGCCATCTCGACCCGTCGGGCGTAACGCATGCCTATGCCAAGGCCGCGCGGAAGCTGGGCGCCGAGGTCGAGCGCTTCACCAAGGTCGAGGACATCGTGCGCCGGCCCGACGGCCTGTGGCGCGTCATCACCAACAAGGGCGAGGTGGTGGCCGAGCACGTCGTCAACGCCGGCGGGCTCTGGGCACGCGAGGTCGGCCGCATGGTCGGGCTCGAATTGCCGGTGCTGGCGATGGAGCACATGTACCTGATCACCGAGGACATGCCGGAGGTCGCCGACTGGAACAGGAAGACCGGTACCGAGATCATTCATGCAGTCGACTTCGACGGCGAGCTGTATCTCCGCCAGGAGCGCGGCGGCATGCTGATGGGAACCTATGAGAAGGCCAACAAGGTCTGGTCGGAATTCTCCACACCCTGGAATTTCGGCCATGAGCTGCTCGAGCCGGACATCGATCGTATCGCGCCGTCGCTGGAGGTCGGCTTCCGCCATTTCCCGGCCTTCGAGAAGACCGGCATCAAGCAGATCATCAACGGCCCCTTCACCTTCGCGCCGGACGGCAATCCGCTGGTCGGCCCAGTGCGCGGCCTGCCGGGCTTCTGGGTCGCCTGCGGCGTCATGGCCGGCTTCAGCCAGGGTGGCGGCGTTGGTCTCGCGCTCTCCAACTGGATGATCGAGGGCGACCCCGGCGCCGACATCTGGGCGATGGACGTGGCGCGCTACGGCGACTGGGCAACGATGGCCTACACCAACGCCAAGGTGCGCGAGAATTACTCGCGGCGCTTCTCGATCCGCTTCCCCAACGAGGAACTGCCTGCCGGACGGCCCCTCAAGACGACGCCGGTCTACGACACTTTGTCGGCCAAGGGCGCGCAATGGGGCGTCGCCTATGGGCTGGAGGTGCCGTTGTGGTACGCGCCTGAAGGCGTCAAGGACGAGTTCTCATGGCGGCGCTCGAGCGACTTCGACCATGTCGCCAAGGAAGTGGCGGCGGTTCGCAACGGCGTCGGCCTAGCGGAGATTTCGAGCTTCGCCAAGTACAAGGTCACGGGCGAGGGGGCGGCCGCCTGGCTTGACCGCATGTTGGCCTGCAAACTGCCCAAGCCCGGCCGTATGGCGCTTGCGCCGATGCTGAAGGAAGACGGCAAGCTGATCGGCGATTTCACGCTTGCCAATATCGGAGATGGCGAATGGTTCATCGCCGGCTCCGGCGTTGCCGAGCAGTACCACATGCGCTGGTTCGAGGCGCATCTGCCGAAGGACGGCTCGGTGCGCATCGAGGCGCTGGAGCAGAAACTCACGGGTCTCGCCATCGCCGGGCCGAAGGCGCGGGAGGTGCTGGCCAAGGTCACCCGCGCCGATGTATCCAACGCTGCGTTTCCGTTCATGGCCTCTGCAAAAATGGATATCGGCATGGCGCCGTGCCTTGTCGGCCGCGTCAGCTATACCGGCGACCTCGGCTACGAGATCTGGGTGGCGCCGGAATATCAGCGCGCCGCGTACCAGGCGCTGACCAAGGCGGGTGAGGAGCTCGGCATCGGCCTGTTCGGCTCGCGCGCGCTCAACGCGCTGCGGCTCGAAAAGAACTACGGCTCATGGGCGCGCGAATACCGGCCGATCTACGGACCGGTCGAAGCTGGGCTCGACCGTTTCGTCGCCTATGGCAAGGAGGCCGGCTTCATCGGCAAGGAAGCGGCGCTTGCCGAGCGCGAACAGGGCGGCAGGCTCAGGCTGCGCGCCTTCATTGTCGAGGCGGACGATGCTGACGTCATCGGCGACGAGGCGATCTGGCATGACGGCGCCGTGCGCGGCTGGGTGACCTCCGGCGGCTATGCCCATCATTCGAAGAAGTCGGTCGCCATGGGTTATGTGCCGAAGGAGATTGCCGACAAGCCGGACGGCTTCGAGATCGAGATCCTTGGCAAGCGCCATGCCGCGCGCATTCAGGCGGCGCCGCTGTTCGACGCCAATTTCGAGCGGATGCGCGCCTGAAAAAGGCGCGCATGTCTCGGCAGGTCAAGTGCTGCGACGGTTGTCCAGCGCGAAAGCGCCTGGGCCGGCAAAGAACAGATAGAGGAAGATGAAGCAGAACGAGATCGCCGCGTCGCCGCCATTGTTGACGGGGAAGAAGTCGCGCGGCATGTGCGCCATGAAATAGGCGATCGCCATCTCGCCGCAGAGCAGGAACGCCAGCGGCCGCGTGAAAAGCCCCAGAGCCAGCAGGGCGCCGCCGGCAAACTCGAGGATGCTGGAAGTCAGCGCAAGTCCGGTCAGCGGGCCGGCATGGGCGCCGGCCGGGAAGTTGAACAGTTTCTGGGTGCCGTGCTCGACGAATTGCAAAGCGGTCATGATGCGGAGCACGCCCAGCGCCTGCGGCCGGTATTGGGCAAGGCTTTCCGAAAGCTTCATCTAAAACTCCATTTTAACCCTCCGGACCCGGCCATAGATTATCGCCCGGGAATGGACCACTCACTTCCCTTGGCCAGCCATCAACAATCGGTGATGGAATGGTCTCCGTTCACCTTCCATATTTATTCCCCCTATGGTTGCATTCATATCGCTATGGTTGTATCTATGTGGTGGATACACCAAACCATGTGAGTTCACCTTGCCATGAAAAAAGTCGTCATCAGCCTATTCGCAATCCTTGCAGGCACGAGCATCGCGATGGCCGGCAACGCCGGTTGCGATGCCTTCAAATGGCCGGTCACACGCGAGCAGGCCCTGTTTCCGGCAGCGCCCCCCGCGCAGTCCGGCGCTGATCTGACGGTCGGGCAAGCGATGGATTTCGCACTCGTGGCGGTAGACACGATCAGCTTTGAAGTGCCGCCGCAACATGCGCCGGCAGCCGGCACGTTCGGCGCGACGGCAAGCGTGACCGTGCCACCTGAAGGCGAGCTCCAGTTCAGTCTTTCCGACGAGGCCTGGATCGACGTCGTGCAGGATGGCCATGCCGTTAAGTCGACCGGCTTCAGCGGCGTGAAGACCTGTCCTGGAATCCGCAAGAGCGTGCGCTTCAAGCTGTCCGCCGGTCCGGCCACCGTGCAATTCAGCGGCGCCAAGAAGGCCGACCTCAAAGTGGCGGTGCTGACGCCGGAGTGACGCCTAAGAGGGCGACGCCGGCGGGACAGCGCCCCCTCCCGTCCTGCCGGACATCTCCCCATAAGGGGTTCCTACCGCGCGGGGGCCAGCAGCGCGAAATGCGCGCCTTGCGGGTCCTGGCATTGGACCACCCATTGCGCGCTGGGCACTTCCATCGGCCCCATCAGGACCTTGCCGCCATTGTCGGTGACGCGCTTGGTTGCGGCGTCGATGGCATCGACATTGAAGTAGAACAGCCAGACCGGGACCGGAATCTGCGGCGGCTTGTTCATCATGCCACCGCCCGATTCCGGGCCGGCGCCGAAGGTCTGGTAGATGCCCATCTCGCCCATGTCGAACTGGCCGGCGCTCTCCCAGCCGAATTGGCCTGAGTAGAAGTCGAAAGCCGCCTTCCAGTCCGAAGTGTAGAGCTCGTGCCAGCCGATATGGCCGGGCGTGGCGGCCGGCACCGGCGGCTGCTCGGGCTGGTTGGGCTGCAGGAACATGAAGATTGCGCCCTGCGGATCGGCGACGACGGCGAAGCGGCCGACACCCGGGATATCGTCCGGCGCGCGGTGGATAGCGCCGCCCGCCTCCTGCAACGCCTTCGTCGAGGCATCCACGTCCTTGGTGTAGATATAGCCGAGCCAGGCCGGCGGCATGCCCATCTTGGCCGCGTCTTCCGGTATGGTCATCAACCCGCCGACGCCGCGCACGCTAGAGTTCATCACGATGTAGCGGGGCATGCCCGGCGCCTTGTCGAAGGGCTCGGCCCGCCAGCCGACGACGGCGGTGTAAAAGGCCTCGGCGGCGTCGAGGTCGGTGGTCATCAGTTCGTACCAGAAGAAGGGTTGGGGGGAATTTGGCATGGTCGGTCTCCTCACCGGTTCAGGCAGCGATCGCGGTTCGATCCGTCCCAGGACGGTCTCGGCGATAGAAATCCGACATCTGGGCCAGAAATCGAGGACGGCAAGGCGGCTGGCCCGCGATCTTGCGTGTCGCGCGGTTTTCGACTTTGCTGCCTTCAAAGAGGGGCTTGCTTTCCATGCGTCGAATGTCGCTCACGCCTGAGCTTGTCGCGCTCTGCCATCGCGAGGAGATCGATCCCGGTCCGAGCGGGGAGTGGACGCAGCTTTGCGACGACGATTTCAGCGCGCTCGCCGCGCGTCTCGCCAGTGAAGCCGACGAGGGGCCGCTCTGGGTGTTCGCCTATGGCTCGTTGATCTGGAAGCAGGCCTTCGAGTCGGTCGAGCAGCGACGTGCGTCGGCGCACGGCTGGCACCGGTCGTTCTGCCTCGACCTGGTTCGCTGGAGAGGCAGCGCCACGCAGCCGGGGCTGATGATGGCGCTCGAACGCGGCGGGCGCTGCGACGGCGTCATCTACCGCTTGCCGGACGGCGAGAAGGCTGCCCGGATCGAAAGGCTGTTGCGACGCGAGATCGACGATCACGAGGCCGTCGCCTCGGTCAGATGGGTTCCGGTGCGGACTGCGGGAGGGCGGCTGCGGGCGCTGGGCTTCTGGGTGGGCGTGACCGGTAGGGGCACGTCGCTCGGGCAGCCGCTCGAGAGGGTGGCTTGGGTTCTGGCGCGCGCGTGCGGCCATGTCGGTTCCGGCGCCGAATATCTCTACAACACCGTCAGCCATCTCGAGACCTTCGGCATCCATGACCGCAATCTGTGGCGATTGCAGGAACTCGTCGCCGACGAGATCAGGTCGATCCATGGCCAAAGGATCACCAGCAGCGAGCCGTCGGCCGTCGCAGTTGCCGCTATAACATGAGTACAATAATCATGTTTTATCAAGTCGTTCCAGTGGTTTGGCCGAAAATTGACCAATTGATAAAAAAATAAAACGTGCTAGCCTTCCCCAAAACAACAACAAGGGGAACTGGAATGGCGACTGGTCATTTCAAGGAAGGCATTGCCGGCGGCCGACTGTCGGCCGAGCAGTATGCCGACAATTTTTCCGATCTGCATCCGCCGTTCGATCATCACGAGGCGCTGGTCGAGGCCGATCGCTGCTATTTCTGCTACGACGCGCCGTGCATGAATGCGTGTCCGACGTCGATCGACATCCCGATGTTCATCCGCCAGATCGCCACCGGCAATCCGCTGGGCTCGGCCAAGACGATCTTCGACCAGAACATCCTCGGCGGCATGTGCGCCCGCGTCTGCCCGACCGAGACGCTTTGCGAAGAGGTCTGCGTGCGCGAAGTGGCGGAAGGCAAGCCGGTGCAGATCGGCCGGCTGCAGCGTTACGCCACCGACGTGGCGATGGATGAGAACAAGCAGTTCTACAAGCGCGCCGAACCGACCGGAAAGACGGTCGCGGTGGTCGGCGCCGGGCCCGCGGGTCTCGCGGCGGCGCATCGTCTTGCCCGCCACGGCCATGACGTCACGATCCTCGAGGCGCGGCCGAAGGCGGGCGGCCTCAACGAATACGGCATCGCCGCCTATAAGAGCGTCGACGATTTCGCCCAGGCCGAGGTCGACTATGTGACTTCGATAGGGGGCATCGACATCCAGAACGGCAAGGCGCTCGGCCGCGACTTCCAGCTTGCCGACCTGATGCGCAACTACGATGCGGTGTTCCTTGGCCTCGGGCTTGGCGGCGTCAATGCGCTGCGCGCCGAAGGCGAGGATGCCGACGGCGTCGCCAACGCCGTCGAGTTCATCGCCGAGCTCAGGCAGGCGAGCGACCTTTCCAGCCTGCCGGTCGGCCGTCGCGTCGTCGTCATCGGCGGAGGCATGACGGCGATCGATGCCGCGGTGCAGTCGAAGCTGCTCGGCGCTGAGGAAGTGACCGTCTGCTACCGGCGCGGGCAGGAGCACATGAACGCCTCCGGCTTCGAGCAGGATCTGGCCGCCGCCAATGGCGTCACCATCCGCCACTGGCTGCAGCCGAAGCGCGTCATTGCCGAGAACGGCAAGGTGTCGGCCATCGAACTCGAGTACACGGCGATCAGCGGCGACAAGCTCGCGGGCACCGGCGAAATGCTGAGGCTCAACGCCGACCAGGTGTTCAAGGCGATCGGCCAGAGCTTCGTGCCGGCCCATCTCAATGGCAGCGCCGAACAGATCGAGCTCGAAGGCGGCCGCATCAAGGTCGATGCCGAAGGCCGCACCTCGCTGGCAAAAGTCTGGGCCGGCGGCGACTGCATCTTCGGCGGCGACGACCTGACCGTCTCGGCAGTGGCTCAAGGGCGCGACGCCGCCGAGAGCATCCACCGGGCACTGACCTCTAACGGGAGGGCATGAGCATGGCAGACATCCGCAACACTTTCGTCGGCATCAAGTCGCCCAATCCGTTCTGGCTGGCCTCGGCGCCGCCGACCGACAAAGCCTATAATGTCGAGCGCGCCTTCAAGGCCGGCTGGGGCGGCGTGGTCTGGAAGACGCTGGGCGAAGAAGGGCCTCCGGTCGTCAACGTCAATGGCCCGCGCTACGGCGCGATCTGGGGCGCCGACCGCCGGCTGCTCGGCCTGAACAACATCGAACTGATCACCGACCGCGACCTGCAAACCAATTTGCGCGAGATGAAGCAGGTCAAGATGAACTGGCCGGATCGGGCGCTGGTCGCCTCGATCATGGTGCCTTGCGAGGAGGAAAGCTGGAAGGCGATCCTGCCGCTGGTCGAGGAGACCGGCGCCGACGGCATCGAGCTCAATTTCGGCTGCCCGCACGGCATGAGCGAGCGCGGCATGGGCTCGGCTGTCGGCCAGGTGCCGGAATATATCGAAATGGTGGTGCGCTGGTGCAAGCAGTACACGCGCATGCCGGTCATCACCAAGCTGACGCCCAACATCACCGACATCCGCAAGCCGGCGCGGGCGGCCAAGGCCGGCGGCACCGACGCGGTGTCGCTGATCAATACCATCAATTCGATCACCGGCGTCGACCTCGACAGCTTCGCGCCGCAGCCGACCATCGACGGCAAGGGTTCGCATGGCGGCTATTGTGGACCGGCGGTGAAGCCGATCGCCATGAACATGGTGGCCGAGATCGCGCGCGATCCGGAAACGCACGGCCTGCCGATCTCCGGCATCGGCGGAATCACCACCTGGCGGGATGCCGCCGAATTCATGGCGCTTGGCGCCGGCAATGTGCAGGTCTGCACGGCGGCGATGACCTATGGCTTCAAGATCGTTCAGGAGATGATCGCGGGGCTCGAGAACTGGTTGGACGACAAGGGCCATGCCTCGCTCTCCGACATCATCGGCCGCGCTACGCCCAACGTCACCGACTGGCAGTACCTCAACCTCAACTATGTCGCCAAGGCGCACATCGACCAGGATGCCTGCATCAAGTGCGGCCGCTGCCACATCGCCTGCGAGGACACCTCGCACCAGGCGATCACCAGCATGGTCGACGGTGTTAGGCATTTCGAGGTGATCGAGGCCGAATGTGTCGGCTGCAACCTTTGCGTCAACGTCTGCCCCGTCGAAGGCTGCATCACGATGGAGCCGCTGGCGGCGGGCTCGATGGATCAGCGCACCGGCAAGCCGGTGTCGCCGATCTACGCCAACTGGACGACGCACCCGAACAATCCGATGTCCAAGGCGGCGGCGGAATAAGCTTGGGTTCCTCGCCCCACGAAGTGGGGAGAGGTGACCCGGCGAAGCCGGGACGGAGAGGGGCCTTCGGGACGGCTGGACACCGCCGAGGCCCCGATTGCCCGTTATCTTTCTTGCGCCTCGTCCTTGACCGGTTTGACTTCGCAGAGGGTGTCCCCTCTCCGTCCCGGCTTCGCCGAGCCACCTCTCCCCCGCTTCGCGGGGTGCGAGGAACCCAGTCCTGATAGGCGCCGTTCTCTCACTTTGCCTTTTTGTGAATTAGCGGGGCAATTTTCATTTCTCCATTGCGGATAAAAATTATCCATGATAAAAGATATCCACGAATAGGAGATCGGCACGATGAAGCTGGGCGAGGGCGTTGAGGCGGCCATCCACTGCGCGGCCACGCTTGCCAGCGTGGACGGCAACAGCACCATGCCGGGTGCGGCGCTCGCGGAATACTTCGGGCTGTCGCCGAGCTATCTGCTGAAACATCTCAACCAACTCACCGTGGCGCGCATCCTGGAATCGGTGCCGGGGCCGGCGGGCGGCTATCGGCTGGCACGGGCGGCGGAACAAATCACGCTGCTCGATATCGTGCTGGCCGTCGAAGGGCGAGAGCCGGCATTCCGCTGCGGGGAAATCCGCCAGCGCGGCCCGGTCAAGATCGATGCGTCGGCCTATGTCAAGCCTTGCGGCATCAACGCCGCGATGCTGAAGGCCGAGCGCGCCTATCGGGCAGCACTTGCCGAAGTGAAGCTGTCCGACATCGTGGCGGACTATGTCGCGGAAGGCGATCCCCGCTCGTTTGCAGCTAGCTGCGCTTTCGTCGAGCGTCACCAGCGGCCGCAGAAATCCACTTCATCCAAGCAGATCTAGACCCACCCAAAACCCGGAAGGAAAGACGATGAAACAGAGATTGCAGTTCTTTGCCAAGGCGCCCCAGATCATGAAGGCGGTGTCGGCACTCAACAAGGCGGTCGACGAATGCGGGCTTGAAGTGAGCCTGCTGCATCTGATCAAGCTCAGGGCTTCGCAGATCAATGGCTGCTCATATTGCGTCGAAATGCACAGCCGCGAGGCGAGGCGCGACGGCGAGACCGAGACGCGGCTCTATCTCGTCGCCGCCTGGAAGGAATCGCCGCTGTTTTCGGAGCGCGAGCGCGCCGCCTTCGCCTGGACCGAAGCCGTGACGCTGATCGCCGATAACGGCGTATCGGACGAACTCTACGCCCGCACGCTTGAGCATTTCTCGGAAGAGGAACTGGTCAAGCTTTCGGTCGCGCTCGGCATGATCAACACCTGGAACCGGCTGTGCATTCCGTTCCACGCCATCCATCCGATGCCGGCCGCCAAGGCCGCCTGAGTTTATCCATCGATAGCGTGGGCTCGTGACAGGCCCACGCTTTTTTCGTTTTTGGGATCAATGACATGTTTGAGAATTTTCAGAACGAGATTCTGGTCGTGGCGCGCCTGCTGCTGGGCGGCGCTTTCGTTTTTGCCGGCCTACGCAACATCCAGAACAGAAAGTTGGTCGCCTCGTTGATGGCCGCGCGCGGTGTGCCGCAGGCCGCGCTCGCTCTATGGCTGGGCATCGTGCTGCAGGTCGTCGCCGGCGCGCTGGTGATCGCCGGCCTTTGGACCGCTTTGGCGGCAGCTGCCCTGATCGTCTTCCTGATCGTCGCGACGCCGATGTTCCATAATTTCTGGGACCATCAGGGTCCAGACCGTGCCTCTTGCATCAACGGCGTCGTCGGCAATGTTGCCGTGGCCGGCGGGTTCCTGGCGCTGGTTGCGCAAGGAGTGTAGCGGCCGCTGCAAGGCGGCCGCCACGGCATCCGCTCACGCGGCAAAGCGCAGACCGCCGTCGCAGGTCAGCACCTGGCCGGTCATGAAGCCGTTGGAGACCAGGAAGGCAATCGCGTCGGCGACGTCCTCGGCGCGGCCGATGCGGCCGACCGGCGTCTTGCCGGCATATTCGGCAAAGACCGCCTGCCGCTGGTCCTCGGGTAGAAAATCCCACCAGGGCGTATCGATGACGCCGGGCGCCACGACGTTTACGCGCAACGGCTTCAGCTCGACGGCCAGAATCGGCGCAACGGTCAAAAGCATGCCGTTGATGGCGCCGATGCCGGCAACGCCGGGCGCCGCGAGCTGCGCCGAGACGGCTGAAATGAAGGTGACCGATCCGCTTCTATTCAAGGTCGGCAAGGCCGCCTGGAGGCAGGACAGTTGCGGCCTGATCTTCTCGTCGACGCCGCTGCCAATGTCGGCGAGGTCGAGCGTCGCGAACGGTCCAAGACCCTTGCCGCCGCTTGCGGCGAGAACGAGATGATCGAACGGCTCAAGGCCGTCGAAGAACTGCCGCACCTCATCCGGCCTGGTCGCGTCGAACACGGCCTTGCCGACGGTACCGCCAAGGCTCTTCCAAGCGTTCTTCAGCTTCTCCTCGTTGCGGCCGGTGATCGTCACTTTCATGGTGGGGCTGACCAGCCGTTTGGCTGTAGCAAGGCCAATGCCGGACGAGCCGCCGACGATCACGCAGTGTTCGATAGTCATGAATGCTGTTCCCTGGATGTCTTGGACGATTGTCCGATCAGTTCGAGGCTGAGGGCGCGCAACCGGCGGCGGGCTTTTTCGTCATAGGCTTGCGCATCGGCCCGCGATTCCCGCTGGCCGTCGAAATAGAGGCCGCTGCGCCCTTCGAGCGCCGGCGATGCGGCGAGGTTGAGGATCGCCTCGGCGCCCGTCTCCACCGAGCTCCACGGTGTGACGCCGGCCTGCCGGACCATTGTCGTGTCCATGTAGCTTGCCGGGTGCAGGGCATTGACGGTGACGCCGGTGCCCTTGAGCTGTTCGGCCAGGTCGATGGTGAACAGGATCTGCGCCAGCTTGCTCTGGCAGTAGGCGCGCACACCGGAATAACCGTGGGTCAGCATGACATCATCGAAATCGATCGCCTGCTGGCCCGCCGAAGCGACGTTGACGATGCGCGCCGGCGCGCTTGCCTTCAGCAGAGGCAGCAGCTCCGACGTCAGCAGGAAGCCGGCGAGATAGTTGACAGCGAAGCGGAGCTCATAGCCGTCGGCGCTTACCTGCCTCTTGGCAACCTGGCCGCCGGTGCCGACGCCGGCATTGTTGATCAGAATGTCGAGCCGGTCGGTCTTTGCTCGCACGGCTTCGGCGAGGCGGCGCACTTCCGCAAGCGATGCGAGGTCCGCGACGAGAAATTCGGCCTTTCCGCCCTTTGCCCCGATGGCGGCCACCACATCCTTGCCCCGGCCTTCATCGCGGCCATGCACCAGCACGCTGGCGCCGGCGGCGCCGAGCCTTTCGGCGACCACGCGGCCGACACCGTCGGTCGAGCCGGTGACGAGAACCATCTTGTCTTTCAATTCCATGTCCAGAGCCTCCTGGTGCTGCTCTGAACGCAAGATGGTGCGCGGCGCGCCTCGCAAACAGTTCAAACTTTATCCTGGTATCGGTACTGCTATAATAGTCTCATGGATGCCGTGACCCGTTCCCCCGAGGACAGCCGTCGCCGCGAGCTTGGCGCCTTCCTGCGCTCGCGCCGCGAAAGGCTGTCGCCCGCGGCCATAGGCATTGCGACCGGCGCGAGGCGGCGCACGCCAGGGCTGAGGCGCGAGGAAGTGGCGATGATCGCCGGCGTCGGCACCACCTGGTACACCTGGTTGGAGCAGGGCAGGGACGTGCGGCCCTCGGTGGAGGTGTTGACAGCGCTCTGCGATGCGTTGCGCCTCGACACCGTCGAAAAGCGGCACCTGTTCATCCTCGCCGGCCGCCAGCAGCCCGAGCGGCGCATGCTGGCGCCCGAAAAGGTCGACGGGACGCTGCTGCACATGCTGCAAAGCCTTGTCCTGCAGCCGGCCTATGTCGTCGGCCGGCGCTGGGACGTGCTCGCCTGGAATGATGCCGCGGTGGCGGTGTTCGGCGACTATAGCCTGCTGGAGGGCGACGCTCGCAACATCGTCCACCTGGTGTTCACCAGCCCGCACCACCGCCGGCTGCTGGTCGACTGGGATGAGCGCGCGCGTGTGGTGCTCGCGTCGTTTCGCGCTGAGAGCGCGAAATATGTCGGCGACCCGGATTTCGAGCGGCTGATCGCGCTGATGATGCGCTCAAGCCCGGAATTCCGCGACTGGTGGCCGCGGCGGGACGTGGCGCGAAAACTGACGGGGGTCAAACACCTTCGGCACCCGAGGGTGGGCGCGATGGCCTTCGAGCATATGAGCCTGTCGATCGACGACGGCTCGGACATGCGGCTGATCGTCTACACGCCGCTTGCCGAGCAGAACTCGATCGCCAAGCTCAAGAAGCTGCTCGACGCCCAGCCGGCCGAGCGGCGCAGCGCCTGAGGCCCCCTCAGTTATCCTCGGACGAGACACTAGCCTTTCGGCTTCAGCCCATCGAGGAACAGTTGCTCCAGGAACCGCGCAGCGTCCTCAAAGCGGCCGTCGCCGCCGCGGTCTGCGCCGAGCACGGCGCGCACCTGCACGTCGAAATCGGCATAATGCTGGGTCGTCGCCCAGATCGCGAAGATAAGGTGCCAGGGATCGGTGCGGGCGAGCTTGCCGGCGCGCATCCAGCCCTTGATGATGGCGGCCTTCTCGTCGACCAATGTCTTCAGCTCGCCCTCCAGCATCGGCATGATGCGCGGCGCGCCCTGCAAAATCTCGTTGGCGAAGAGCCGGCTCTCGCGCGGAAAGTCGCGCGCCATTTCGAGCTTGCGGCGGATGTAGCTCCTGAGCTCGGTCAATGGATCGCCGATGTCGTCCAGTTCCCGGAGCGGCGCTAGCCAGGTGTCGAGCAGGCGCTGCATCAACGTCTCGTGAATGTCTTCCTTGCGGCGGAAATAATAGAGAAGGTTCGGCTTCGACATGCCGGCTGCTTCGGCAATCTGGTCGATGGTCGAGCCGCGGAAACCGTTGGTTGAGAAGACTTCGAGCGCGGCTTCCAGGATGAGCTCGCGCTTTTCCTGCTGGATGCGGGTGCGGCGGGGAGCTGAACCTTCCATCGTGGCCGTCACCCCCGCAAACCTTCGCAGCACGCGCGACCTGGACCAATTCTCTGGACCAGTTTTTCCTTGGCCTGTGGAGCGCGCTTCCGATGCCGCATTTCCGTTAGTAATCCCTTGACCGCCAACATGGCGGTGCTAACGTTTGTCCAATCGGTCAAAAATTTGCGTAGCACGAAAACGCAGCGAAGACCAAGCGTTGGCCTCACCGAAACAGGTTACAAGGGGAAGTCTTGGTCATGTCCAACCGGCTGAAAGTCACGCCGAACGATCTCAGCGCATTCTGGATGCCGTTCACGGCAAACCGGCAGTTCAAGCAGGCGCCGCGCATGTTCGTGTCCGCCAAAGACATGCATTACACGACCAGCGACGGCCGCAAGGTGCTCGACGGCACCGCCGGCTTGTGGTGCGTGAACGCCGGCCACTGCCGGCCGAAGATCACCGAGGCGATCCAGAGCCAGGCCGCCGAGCTCGACTATGCGCCGGCCTTCCAGATGGGCCACCCGATCGTGTTCGAGCTGGCGAACCGCCTGGTCGACATCGCGCCGAAGGGCATGGACCATGTCTTCTTCACCAATTCCGGCTCGGAATCGGTCGAAACCGCGCTGAAGATGGCGATCGCCTATCACCGCGTTCGCGGCGAGGGCTCGCGCACCCGGCTGATCGGCCGCGAGCGCGGCTATCACGGCGTCAATTTCGGCGGCATCTCGGTCGGCGGCATCGTCGCCAACCGCAAGATGTTCGGCACGTTGCTCGGCGGCGTCGACCATCTGCCGCACACGCACCTGCCGGAGAAGAACGCCTTCTCGAAGGGCGTGCCGGAGCATGGCGCGGAGCTGGCGAACGAGTTGGAACGCCTGGTAACCCTGCATGACGCTTCGACCATCGCGGCCGTCATCGTCGAGCCGGTGGCGGGCTCGACCGGTGTGATCCTGCCGCCAAAGGGCTATCTCGAGAGGCTGCGCGAGATCTGCACCAAGCACGGCATCCTGTTGATTTTCGACGAGGTCATCACCGGCTTCGGCCGTCTCGGCGCGCCGTTCGCGGCCGACTATTTCGGCGTTACGCCGGACATCATGACCACGGCCAAGGGCGTTTCCAACGGCGTCATCCCGATGGGCGCAGTGTTCGTCAAGAAGGAGATTCACGACGCCTTCATGACCGGCCCGGAGCACATGATCGAGTTCTTCCACGGCTATACCTATTCGGGCAATCCGATCGCCTGCGCAGCCGCGTTGGGCACGCTCGATACCTACAAGGACGAGGGCCTGCTCACCCGCGGCGAGGAGCTTGCGCCTTATTGGGAAGACGCGCTGCACTCGCTGAAGGGCGAGCCGCATGTCATCGACATCCGCAATATCGGCCTGATCGGCGCGATCGAACTGGCGCCGATCCCCGGCAGCCCGACCAAGCGGGCCTTCTCGGCCTTCGTCAAGGCATTCGAGCGCGGCGCGCTGATCCGCACCACCGGCGACATCATCGCGCTGTCGCCGCCGCTGATCATCACCAAGGGCCAGATCAACGAACTGATCGACCATGTCAGGGACGTTCTACGCTCGATAGACTAAACTGCATCGACCGATCGGGCGGCGTCGGGAACCGCCGCCCGATCGGAGACATGAAATGAGAGGACTTTGAATGGCTGCCCCCGGCGAGAATCTGCGAGTAAATTCAGACCGTTTGTGGGATTCCATCATGGAGATGGCGAAGATCGGCCCCGGCATTGCCGGCGGCAACAATCGCCAGACGCTCACCGATTCCGACAAGCAGGGCCGCGAGCTGTTCAAGTCCTGGTGCGACGAGGCCGGGCTCACCATGGGCGTGGACCAGATGGGCACCATGTTCATGACGCGCGCAGGCACCGAGCCGGACGCGCTGCCGGTCTATGTCGGCTCCCACCTCGATACCCAGCCGACCGGCGGCAAATATGACGGCGTCCTCGGCGTGCTCTCGGGCCTGGAGGTCGTGCGCTCGCTCAACGATCTCGGCATCAAGACCAAGCATCCGATCGTCGTCACCAACTGGACGAACGAGGAAGGCGCGCGCTTCGCGCCGGCCATGCTCGCCTCCGGCGTCTTCGCCGGCGTCCATACACAGGACTATGCCTATGCCCGCAAGGACCTCGACGGCCTGAGTTTCGGCGACGAGCTGAAGCGGATCGGCTGGGTCGGCGACGAGACGGTCGGCGCGCGCAAGATGCACGCCTATTTCGAGTACCATATCGAGCAGGGGCCGATCCTCGAAGCCGAGAACAAGCAGATCGGCGTGGTCACCCACTGCCAGGGCCTGTGGTGGCTGGAATTCACGTTGACCGGCAGGGAGGCGCATACCGGCTCGACGCCGATGAACATGCGCGTCAATGCCGGCCTTGCCATGGCGCGCATCCTGGAGATGGTGCAGACGGTCGCCATGGAAAACCAGCCCGGCGCCGTCGGCGGCGTCGGCCAGGTGAAGTTCTCGCCCAATTCGCGCAACGTCTTGCCGGGCACGGTGATCTTCACCGTCGACATCCGCTCGCCCGACCAGGCCAAGCTCGACGGCATGCGCGCCCGCATCGAGAAGGAAGCGCCGAAGATCTGCGAGCCGCTCGGCGTGAAATGCTCGGTCGAGGCGGTCGGCCATTTCGACCCGGTGACCTTCGATCCGACACTGGTCGGACGCGTGCGCACGGCTGCCGAGAAGCTCGGCTACAGCCACATGAACATCATTTCGGGCGCCGGCCACGACGCCTGCTGGGCGGCCAAGGTCGCGCCGGCGACCATGGTCATGTGCCCCTGCGTCGGCGGTCTCAGCCACAACGAGGCCGAGGACATCTCCAAGGAATGGGCGGCGGCCGGCGCCGACGTGCTTTTCCATGCGGTGGTCGAAACGGCGGGAATCGTCGAATGACCGATTAGATCCGTCACCTCGCTACACCGCTCGCAAAGAAGCGCGAAAAATCAGGGGAACCAGAGAATGACCAAAGTCATCAAGAACGGCACCATCGTCACCGCCGACCGGACATGGAAGGCCGACGTGGTGTTCAGCCATGGCAAGATCATCGCCATCGGCTCGGACCTGCACGGCGATCATGAGTTCGACGCCACCGGTTGCTACGTCATGCCGGGCGGCATCGATCCGCACACCCATCTCGAAATGCCTTTTATGGGCACCTATTCGGCCGACGACTTCGAATCCGGCACGCGGGCAGCACTCTCCGGCGGCACGACCATGGTGGTCGACTTCTGCCTGCCGGCGCCGCAGCAGTCGCTGCTGGAAGCACTGCAGATGTGGGACAACAAGACCTCGAAGGCTGCCTGCGACTATTCCTTCCACATGGCGATCACCTGGTGGGGCAAGCAGGTGTTCGACGAGATGGCGACCGTCGTCGACAGGGGCATCACCTCGTTCAAGCACTTCATGGCTTATAAGGGCGCATTGATGGTCGACGACGACGAGATGTACGCCTCGTTCCAGCGCTGCGCCGATCTCGGCGCGCTGCCCTTGGTTCACGCCGAGAATGGCGACGTGGTCGCGGCCCTTTCGCAGAAGCTGCTTGCCGCCGGCAACAACGGGCCGGAAGGCCACGCCTATTCGCGCCCGCCGGAGGTGGAAGGCGAAGCGACCAATCGCGCCATCATGATCGCCGACATGGCTGGCGTGCCGCTTTATGTCGTGCATGTCTCCTGCGAGCAGAGCCACGAGGCCATTCGCCGCGCGCGGCAGAAGGGCATGCGGGTTTTCGGCGAGCCGTTGATCCAGCATCTGACGCTCGACGAGACCGAATATTTCAACAAGGACTGGGACCATGCGGCGCGCCGCGTGATGAGCCCGCCCTTCCGCAGCAAATGGCATCAGGATTCGCTGTGGGCCGGCCTGCAGGCCGGATCGCTCCAGGTGGTAGCGACCGATCACTGCTCCTTCACCACCAAGCAGAAGCGCAACGGCATCGGCGACTTCACCAAGATTCCGAACGGCACCGGCGGGCTCGAGGACCGGCTGCCTGTGCTGTGGACCACAGGTGTCAACACCGGACGTCTCACGATGAACGAGTTCGTCGCCGTGACCTCGACCAACATCGCCAAGATCCTCAACATGTATCCGAAGAAGGGCGCGATCGTCGAAGGCGCGGATGCCGACATTGTCGTCTGGGACCCAAAGCGCAAGAAGACGATCTCGGCCAAGAAGCAGCAGTCGGTGATCGACTACAATGTCTTCGAAGGTTTCGAGGTGACCGGTCTGCCGCGCTTCGTCTTCTCGCGCGGCGAGCTATCGATCGAAGAGTCCGACATCAAGGCCAAGATCGGGCACGGCGAGTTCGTCGCTCGCGAGCCGAACGCCGCGGTCAACCGGGCACTGTCGACCTGGAAGGAGATCAGCGCACCACGCAAGGTGGAGCGCTCCGGCATTCCGGCGACGGGAGTTTGAGCGTGCGGGCTCCCTATCTTGCAATCGTGGCTGCCTCGCTGCTGACCGCAGGCTCGGCCTTTGCTGCCGGCATCGACCTCAGCAAGCCTTACGGCGACAAGTATGGCTGTATCAACAGGAATGGCCAGGAAGTCGCCGCCGATCAGATGCTGCTTCTGACCGACAAGGAGCTGATCACCGCGGCCAGCGCCTGCACCTTCAGCGATAAGCAGGCGCAGGCCGATGGTTCGCTTGTGGTGACAGCAAAATGTGAGGCGGAAGGCGAAGAGGGGCAGTCGCCGACAAAGTTCATCATCAAGCGCAGCAAAAAGAATGCGAAGAAGCTGGTGGTGACCGACCAGGACGGCAATGCAATGGGAGAAGTCTCCCGGTGCAAATGACGGCAGTCCCGTCGACCTCAGGCAACCAAGGCATCCAGTTCCGGCAGCAGGACAACGCTTTCCTGCTCGTTGGGATCGGTGCGGGCAATGACCGCCGAAGAGGGAGCGCCGCTCAGATTGGCGGGCAGGTGCGGCACGCCCGCCGGGATGTAGAAGAGATCGCCCGCCTTGACGACGATGTGGTGCTCGAGCCGATCGCCATACCAGGTGTGGACCTCGCCGGAGAGCACGTAGATCGCGGTCTCATGGTTCTCGTGCATATGCGCCTTGGCGCGGGCGCCGGGCGGCATGGTGAGGAGATGCATGCAGATGCCGGAGGAGCCGACGGTTTCGGCGGCAATGCCGGCGAAATAGCTCAGCCCCTGCTTGCCTTCATAAGTGCTTTCAGGGCGGATAAGATGACAGGTGGGTTTAGGCGACATCGGCAAGGCTCCGGGCGTCGATCGAGTGGGACAGGACGAGTGGAAAGCAACATCACCGCAAAAGCAACGGGATTTCATGCTGCGCGGCAGCGGCTGCGACAGGCAGGTTTCTGCCAATGAGCGGACAGTCGCCAGCCGTCGTATCGGCAAGCAAACTTGGCCTCACCTTCCAGACCAATGACGGTCCGGTGCAGGCACTGTCCAATGTCGACCTGACCATCGGCAAGGGCGAGTTCGTCTCCTTCATCGGCCCGTCCGGCTGCGGCAAGACGACCCTGCTGCGCGTCATCGCCGATCTCGAAAAGCCAACATCAGGAACGATCCTGGTCAATGGGATTTCGCCGGAGCAGGCGCGCGAGAAACGCGCCTATGGTTACGTCTTCCAGGCGGCCGCCCTGTTCCCGTGGCGCACGATCGAGCGCAATGTGGCGCTGCCGCTGGAGATCATCGGTCTCAGCCAGGCCGAGCAGGCGGAACGCATCAAGCGCACGCTGGAACTCGTCAACCTCTCCGGTTTCGAGAAGAAATATCCCTGGCAGCTTTCCGGCGGCATGCAGCAGCGCGCCTCGATCGCACGTGCGCTCGCTTTCGACGCCGATTTGCTCTTGATGGACGAGCCGTTCGGCGCGCTCGACGAGATCGTGCGCGACCATTTGAACGAACAGCTCCTCGATCTCTGGGACCGGACCAACAAGACGATCTGCTTCGTCACCCATTCGATCCCCGAGGCGGTCTACCTGTCGACGCGCATCGTCGTCATGTCGCCGCGGCCGGGCCGCGTCACCGACATCATCGAATCGACGCTGCCCAGGAAGCGGCCGCTCGACATCCGCGAGACGCCGGAATTCCTGGCGATCGCTGCGCGCGTGCGCGATGGCCTGCGGGCCGGCCATTCCTACGAGGACTGAGGAATGGACTCATTCCGTTCCAAGATCATCCCGGTGACCACCATCCTCGCTGGCGTGGTGGTGATATGGTACGTTTTCGCCGTCATCCTCAACGCGCCGTTCCAGCGCGACCTCGACCAGAGGGCCAACGAAACACCCGGCACCGTCGAATTCATCGGCAAGACGCTGTCGCAGCCGAAGCCGACGCTGCCGGCGCCGCACCAGGTGGCGGTGAACTTCTTCGAGAACACCTTCCTGCGGTCGATCACCTCGAACCGCAGCCTCGTCTACAATGCCTGGGTGACGCTGTCCTCGACGCTGCTCGGCTTTGCCTTCGGCACCGCGCTCGGCATCGTCATCGCCGTCGGCATCGTGCATGTGACGACGCTCGACCGCAGCCTGATGCCGTGGATCATCGCCTCGCAGACCATTCCGATCCTGGCGGTGGCGCCGATGATCATCGTGGTGCTGGCGGCGATCGGCGTCACCGGCCTTATCCCGAAGGCGCTGATCTCGACCTATCTCTCCTTCTTCCCGGTTGCCGTCGGCATGGTGAAGGGGCTGCGTTCGCCCGAGATCATGCATCTCGACCTGATGCACACCTATAATGCCAGCCGATCGCAGACCTTCTGGAAGCTGAGGGTCCCGGCATCGGTGCCGTTCCTGTTCACCTCGATGAAGGTGGCGGTGGCGGCGAGCCTGGTCGGCGCCATCGTCGGCGAGTTGCCGACCGGCGCGGTCGCCGGCATCGGCGCCAAGCTCTTGTCCGGCGCCTATTACAGCCAGACGATCGACATCTGGTCGGCGCTGGTCGCGGGCTCGGTGGTTGCCGCACTTCTGGTCATGGTGGTCGGCGTTGCCGGCCGCCTGGTCGACCGCGCCATGGGCGGGAGGCCGGCATGACCTGGTTGAAGCCATCCTTGCAGGCAGTGCTTGCCCTTCTGCTCTGCCTTATCGCTTTCGCGCTTGGCGCGATGTCGAAACCGGAAGCGGCGGCCTTGGCGCAGCCCACGGCGACCATTGCCTATCCTTACATGGGCGCGAAAGGCCTGATCATCGGGTTGCTGCTAATTGCAGCGCTGGTCTCGATGGCGAAGCTCACCTCGATTGTTGAAGCCATCATGCTGTTCGTCGGTGCTCATGCCGCCGCCTGGCTTCTCATCAAGGGCATAGCCGGTTTTGAAGGCACGGCGCTGGCGCCATATTTCTTGCTGCTTGCCGCTGCCTGGCTGCTTGCCTGGCGATGCGTTGCCTTGCTCTCCGCATTGCGTCCGAGCCAAAGCGTCGCAAGGAACGCGCTACGCCTGGTCATCCCGGCGATCTTCGGCGCCTGGATTCTGATCATCTGGGAAGCGGTGACGCGGGGCGCCGGAATTCCGTTCATCCTTTTGCCGCCGCCAAGCGCCATCGGCGCGCGCATTGCCAATTCGCTGCCGATCCTGGGGTCGGATGTGCGGCAGACGATCTTCAAGGCGGTGCTGGTCGGCTATGTCGTTGGCAATCTTGCGGGCTTCATCGTCGCCATCCTCGCCGACCGCGTGCCGTTCCTGCGGCGCGGGCTGCTGCCGATCGGCAACATGGTGTCGGCGCTGCCGATCATCGGCGTGGCACCCATTATGGTCATGTGGTTCGGCTTCGACTGGCCGTCCAAGGCGGCGGTCGTCATCATCATGACCTTCTTCCCGATGCTGGTGAACACGGTCGCCGGGCTCGCCGCCTCCGGCCATATGGAGCGCGACCTGATGCGCACTTATGCGTCGGGTTACTGGCCGACGCTTCTGAAGCTCAGGCTGCCGGCGGCAATGCCATTCATCTTCAACGCGCTGAAGATCAACTCGACGCTGGCGTTGATTGGCGCCATCGTCGCGGAGTTCTTCGGCACGCCTGTGGTGGGAATGGGATTCCGCATTTCGACGGAAGTCGGGCGGATGAACATCGACATGGTTTGGGCCGAAATCGCAGTTGCAGCACTGGCGGGTTCGGTCTTTTATGGCGTGGTCGCTCTTGTCGAGAGAGCCGTCACGTTTTGGCATCCCTCTGTCCGTGGTGGATAGGGGCGGTGGGTCTAAGGGTGCTAACTTCAGAGGGTAAAAACATGAAAAGACTGGTAATTTCTGCTTTGGCCGGGGCGATGTCGCTGGCCGCTTTCCAGGCGATGGCGGCCGACAAGGTGACGCTGCAGCTGAAATGGGTCACGCAGGCCCAGTTCGCCGGCTACTACGTCGCCAAGGCCAAGGGCTTTTATGACGCCGAAGGCCTCGATGTCGACATCAAGCCGGGCGGTCCCGACATCGCGCCCGAGCAGGTGATCGCCGGCGGCGGCGCCGATGTCATCGTCGACTGGATGGGCGGCGCGCTCGCCGCGCGCGAGAAGGGCGTGCCGCTGGTCAACATCGCCCAGCCTTTCAAGAAGGCCGGCATGGAGTTGGTCTGCCCGAAGGACGGCCCGATCAAGACCGAAGCAGATTTCAAGGGCCACACGCTTGGCGTCTGGTTCTTCGGCAACGAATATCCGTTCTACGCCTGGATGAACAAGCTCGGCCTCAAGACCGAGGGCGGGCCTGACGGCGTCACCGTGCTCAAGCAGAGCTTCGACGTGCAGCCGCTGATCCAGAAGCAGGCGGACTGCATCTCGGTCATGACCTACAACGAGTACTGGCAGCTGATCGACGCCGGCTACAAGCCGGAGCAGCTCACCGTGTTCAACTATTCGGCCATGGGCAACGATCTGCTCGAGGACGGACTCTATGCGCTGGAGGACAAGCTCAAGGATCCTGCCTTCGCCGACAAGATGGTGCGCTTCGTGCGCGCCTCGATGAAGGGCTGGAAATACGCCGTCGACAATTCGGATGAGGCGGCCGGCATCGTCATGGACAATGGCGGCCAGGACGAGAACCACCAGAAGCGCATGATGGGCGAAGTCGCCAAGCTGATCGACAATGCCGACGGCAAGCTCGATCCGGCCACCTACGAGCGCACCGCCAAGGCGCTGCTCGACCAGAAGATCATCGCCAAGGAGCCCACCGGCGCCTACACCACGGCGATCACCGACAAGGCGATCAAGTAGGCTATCACGCACTATTCTGATCTTGAGAACGGCGCCTTAGAGGCGCCGTTCCTTTATGGTGTTCATGACGAAGCTGGTCTCGATCGAGGCGACGCATTTCAGCCGAGCGATCTTTTCCTTGATGAAGCGCTCGTACTGTTCGAGGCTTCCTGCCACCACCTTCAGCACATAGTCGCGCGAGCCGGTGACGAGGTGGCATTCCAGGACTTCTTCCCAGCCGCGGATCGCTTCCTCGAACATGACGATCTCGTCTTCGTTTTGACGGCTGAGCCGGATGGTGGCGATGGCAACCATGCCCCATCCGAAAGCGGCCGGATCGACCAGCGCGGTGTAGCCCCTGATAACACCGGCTTCCTCCAGCCGGCGCACGCGCCTCAGGCAGGGTGACGGCGACAGACCGATCCGCTCGGCAAGCTCATTGTTGGTGATGCGGGCGTCGGCCTGCAGTTCACGCAGGATCTTGCGGTCGAAATCGTCGGCTATCTTCTGCTGCACTTTCGGTCTCTCCAGGCAATTCATTGCGAGAACGCAGCCATGGGAGCCCGAAAATAGCAAGGACTGCATGAATGGGATCGCATAAATTGCGGAGCGATACTCCTCGAAAAAGCAGGAAAAGCCCATGACCGCGCCGCGCCCTTCGAAAACCCATATCGGCAACCACAAGCTCCACCCGGAGACGCTGATGCTGAGCTACGGCTTCGATCCGCAGCTTTCGGAGGGCGCCGTCAAGCCGCCGGTGTTCCTCACCTCGACCTTCGTGTTCAAATCGGCGGAAGAGGGACGCGACTTCTTCGACTATACCTCCGGCCGCAAGGAGCCTCCGAGCGGCACGGCTTCCGGTCTGGTCTATTCGCGCTTCAACCACCCCAACAGCGAGATCGTCGAGGACCGGCTTGCGATCTATGAGGGGACGGACGCCTGCATCCTGTTCTCGTCCGGCATGTCGGCGATCGCGACGACACTTTTCGCATATGCCCGCCCGGGCGACGTCATCCTGCATTCGCAGCCGCTCTATGGCGGCACCGAGACGCTTCTGACACGCACGCTCGCCGGCTTCGGCATCGAGGCTGTCGGCTTCGCGGACGGCGTCGACGAGGCGGCGGTGCGCGCGGCCGCGGACGCCGCCGCCGGCAAGGGCCGCGTGTCGGTCATCCTGATCGAGACACCGTCAAATCCGACCAACAGTCTTGTCGACATTGCGCTGATGCGGAGGATCGCCGACGAGATCGGCGTCCGGCAAGGAACGACGCCGATCATCGTCTGCGACAACACCTTGCTCGGCCCGGTATTCCAGAGGCCCATCGAACACGGCGCCGATGTTTCGGTCTATTCGCTGACCAAATATGTCGGCGGCCATTCCGACCTGATCGCGGGTGCCGCCATGGGCGGCAAGGCGGTGACCAAGCCGATCAAGGCGCTGCGCGGCGCGATCGGCACCCAACTCGACCCGCATTCCTGCTGGATGCTCGGCCGCTCGCTTGAGACGCTGTCGATCCGCATGGAGCGGGCGAACGACAACGCCCGCCTCGTCGCTGAATTCCTGCGCGACCATCCCAAGGTCGAGAAGGTGCACTATCTGCCGTTCGTGGGCGAGGACACCCCTGCGGGTCGCACTTACCGGGCGCAATGCAGCGGCGCCGGCTCGACGTTCTCCTTCGACATTCGCGGCGGGCAGAAGGCGGCCTTCACCTTTCTCAACAGCCTGCAGATCTTCAAGCTGGCGGTAAGCCTCGGCGGAACGGAATCGCTGGCCAGCCATCCGGCGGCCATGACCCATTCCGGCATTCCCTACGACGTGCGCCAGCGCATCGGCGTGCTTGAGACCACGGTCAGACTGTCTATCGGTGTCGAGCACCCGGATGATCTGATCGCCGATCTGGCGCAGGCGCTGGCGGCCGTCTGATCATTGTCTTCGTGGAATCCAGAAAGGGCGGGCGACCACCCTTTTGTTTGGTGTCGGTAAAATATGCGTGTGTCGGGATACATTGTGCCGCTCAGCCGTTGCAGTGGTGCATCCGCGCGCCGGGGAGTCGCGGCGGAGCTGTACTCAACGGAGGTTCTTCATGCGCATCCAATCCTTGCCACTGCTTTCGGCGTTCGCCGTCTCAACGGCCCTGCTGTTAGCATCGCCGGTCATGGCCGATACCGTAAAATACAAGGCGACGCTCGACGGCACCCAGCAGAGCCCGCCTGTCACCACCAAGGGCAAGGGGACTGCCACATTCACCTTCGACACCGCCACGAAGAAGCTCAGCTGGAATGTGAAATATTCCGGCCTCAGCGGGCCGGCGGTAGCCGCTCACATTCATGGTCCGGCCGCCGCGGGTCAAAGCGCGCCACCGGTCATCCCGTTCAAGAAGCTCAAGAGCCCGATCAAAGGATCGGCGACGCTGACTGACGCGCAGGCGGCCGACCTTGAGGCCGGCAAGTACTACGTCAACGTCCACACCGCAGCCAACAAGGATGGCGAGATCCGGGGGCAGATCGAGAAGGCGATGTAGCGCAATCGCGACGAAGGGGGCGGTGTACCGCCCCATTCGCGTGTCGGTCAGTTCTTGTCGCGGATCTGGGTCAGCGTGCGGGTCGGCGTGATCGCTTCGGGATCGAGCCTGATCTCGACGATCGCCGGCTTGCCGCTGGCGCGCGCGCGCTCGAAGGCCGGCGCGAAGTCCTCGGTCTTCTCCACCGTCTCGCCATGGCCTCCATAGGAACGGGCAAGCGCAGCAAAGTCCGGGTTCTTGAGGTCGGTGGCGACGACGCGGTTTGGATATTCGCGCTCCTGATGCATGCGGATCGTGCCGTAGATGCCGTTGTTGACCACGACGACGATGATCGGCAGGCCGTATTGCACGGCGGTCGCGAATTCCTGCCCGTTCATCAGGAAGCAGCCGTCGCCGGCAAAGGCAACCACGGTGCGATCCGGGTACAGCGCCTTGGCGGCGACCGCCGCCGGGGTGCCGTAGCCCATCGAGCCCGAGGTGGGCGCTGCCTGCGTGCCGAAGCGGCGGGAGCGGTGGAAGCGATGCACCCAGGTGGCGTAATTGCCGGCGCCGTTGGTAAGGATGGCATCCTCCGGCAGCGTCTTTTCCAAATAGTTCATGATCGGCCCCATCTGGACGGCGCCGGGGCCGGTCTCAGGCGGTGTCGACCATTCGAGGTAGGCGGCATGTGCCTTCGCCGTCTCCGCTGCCCAGGCGGGCGTGCCGGCAGGCTTGCGCTTGGCGAAGGCCGCGACGAAGGCTGAAGGCGAAGCGTTGATCGCCAGCGTCGGCCGATAGACGCGGCCGAGCTCGCCGGCATCGGCATGAACATGCACAAGCGCCTGGTCGGGGTAGGGGCTCTTCAGCAGCGTGTAGTCGGAGGACGGCATCTCGCCCATGCGGCCGCCGACAAGCAGCACGACGTCGGCAGCTTTGATCTGCGCCGCCAGCTTCGGGTTGATGCCGATGCCGACATCGCCGGCGTAGTTCTGATGAAGATGGTCGAACAGCATCTGGCGGCGGAAGGAGCAGCCAACAGGAAGCGACCATGTCTCGGCGATCGTGCGCATCCGCGCCACCGCTTCCTCGTCCCAGCGCGTGCCGCCAAGGATGACGAACGGGCGCTCGGCACTGCTAAGCAGCATTTCCAGCGCGTCGAGCTCGGCTTCGCCAGGGCGCGTCTCGACCGGCGTGTGCGGAAGGGCTTGCGGCGCCTCGACTTCGCTTGTCAGCATGTCTTCCGGCAGCGAGACGACGACAGGGCCAGGGCGGCCCGATGTCGCCACGGCGAATGCCCGGGTGACGAATTCCGGAATGCGCGAGGCATCGTCGATCTCGACCACCCATTTGGCGATGTCTCCGAAGAAGCGCTCGTAGTCCACCTCCTGGAAAGCTTCGCGCTCCTTGGCGTGGCTAGCGACCTGGCCGATGAACAGGATCAGCGGCACCGAATCCTGCATGGCGATGTGGACGCCGGCCGAGGCGTTGGTGGCGCCGGGACCGCGGGTGACGAAGCAGATGCCGGGCTTGCCGGTCAGGCGCCCCTGGCAGTCAGCCATCATCGCGGCACCGCCTTCCTGGCGGCAGACGATGGTGCGGATCGATGAATCATGCAGCGCGTCGAGCACCGCGAGATAGGATTCGCCAGGTACGCAGAAGATGCGGTCGGTGCCGTTCGCTTCCAGCGCCTCGACGATCAGTTGTCCGCCGGTCTTCATTTTGCTGATCTCTCCAGTTCGGCAAGGATTTCCTCGGTGTGCTCGCCGAGACGCGGCGAGGGGCGCTCGTAGACGAGCGGCGTGCCTGACATCACCATCGGCGCGCGAACCGAAGGCAGAAGGTTGCCGTGACCGTCGTCGAGGTCGAGCCGCATGCCGCGCGCGATCGTCTGCGGGTCGGCGAACATCTGGCCGATCGTGTTGATCGGGCTCGCCGGCACGCTGGCCGCTTCGAGCTTCGCCAGCAGCGGGTCGCGATCCCAGATTTTCAGTTTCTCGATGATCAACTCGCGCAATTTCGCGCGGTTGGCGACACGTGCCGGGTTGGTGGCGAAATCCGGGTTGGCGGGCAGATCGGTCAGACCGACCACGGCGCAGAACTTGCCGAATTGGCCGTCATTGCCGACGGCCAGGATGATGTGGCCGTCCTTCACCGGCAGCACCTCGTAAGGCGCGATGTTCATATGCGCATTGCCCATCTGCACCGGCGACTTGCCGGAGACCAGATAGTTGAGGTTCTGGTTGCCGAGCGCCGAGATCTGGCTGTCGAAAAGCGCCATGTCGATGTGCTGGCCTTCGCCGGTCTTTTCCGCATGGCGAAGCGCCGCCTGGATGGCGATTACCGAATAGAGACCGGTGAACAGGTCGGAGATGGCGACGCCCGCCTTCTGCGGCTCGCGGCCGGCCTCGCCAGTGATCGACATCATGCCCGCCATAGCCTGGATGATGAAATCGTAGCCCGCGCGCGGCGCGTAGGGGCCATCCTGGCCAAACCCGGTGATCGAGCAATAGACGAGGCGCGGATTGATCTTCCTCAGGCTCTCATAGTCGAGCCCGTATTTCTTCAGGCCGCCGAGCTTGAAGTTCTCGATCAGCACGTCCGCGGTGGCGACGAGACGACGGAGCGTGTCGGCGCCCTCGGGCTTGGAGAAATCGATGGCGATCGAGCGCTTGCCGCGATTGCAGGAATGATAGTAGGCGGCCGACAGGTTCTCGCCCTCATGGCTCATGACGAAGGGCGGGCCCCATTTGCGGGTGTCGTCGCCGCCGTCCGGGCTCTCGACCTTGATGACATCGGCGCCGAGATCGGCGAGCAACTGCCCGGCCCAGGGGCCTGCCAGGATGCGGGCGAGTTCGATAACGCGGATGCCTTTCAGCGGGGGTTCGGCCATGGATCACCGTGATGGGGTCGAAAGCGCAGCCTCTATCAATAGCAGCCGCCCCTGTCACGGCCCTTGCAGTGGGCCACGCCAGGTCAGGATTTGAGCACGCTGTTGGCCCAGGCAGCAAAATCGTTCATCACGATGTCCCGGTTGACCTCGTTCAGGCTTTCGTGGCGGGTGTCGGCGTAAACCTTTGAAACCAGATTCGAAAAGCCCATCCTGTCCATGCGCCGGGCGAGGTGGCTGACCGCCTTGCCATAGTCCGAGGCCGGATCCTTCTCGCCGCCGACCAGGTTGACGGGGAGGTCCTGGCGCACGCCGGCAAAGCTGGCATCCTTGCCGGCGTGGAGCGCCATCTGGACCACATCGCGCCACATCGAGATGGAGGCATCCCACCCGCAGAGCGGGTCGGCGATGTATTTGTCGACCTCGGCCGGGTCGCGCGACAGCCAGTCGAACAAGGTCCGATGGTTGGGCACGGCCTTGCCCCAGGCCTGGAAGGTCAGCCTCGGCAGCAGGCGCGACGGCACGTCGGAGCCCAGCCGCATGCGCTCCCAGCCGAGGATGCCCAGCGCCAGCTGGCCGAGCAACCCTTGCGCAAAATTACCGTTCCAGATGGCGGCAGCATGGACGCGCCCGGAATGGCGCAGGACAAAATTCAGCGCGATCGACGCGCCGAGCGAGTGGCCGAAAACGATGACCGGCAGTCCCGGATGCTCGGCGGCGATCAGGTCGTGGACGGCATCGACATCGGCGATCACCTTGGCGATGCCATCGATATTGGCGAACCTGCCAAGCGGCGCGTCGGGCGCCTTTGTCGCGCCATGGCCGCGATGGTCATGGGCGTAGACGTGGAAGCCGCGGTCCGCAAGGAAATCCGCGAAGCGGGCATAGCGCGCCGAATGCTCGGCCAGGCCGTGGTTGATCTGGACGACGGCGCGCGGACGCTCGTCGGCGTGTTTTACATAGAGATTGAGTTCGGCTCCGGTCGGCGACCTCGCGACGCGCTGTTCGTTGAATGACATGCTTCCCCTCCCAGGCGCTTTCGCGCTTGTCGGGATTGTTTGCGCTGGCGACGGTTTTGCGTCAATGCGGCGCGAAGAGTTTTGCGTTGATGGCTGCTGATCGCTCTTGTCACGCGGCGCGCGTCATCGCAATTCTGACATGGATAAAACGGCAGTGTGTGCTGCAGCATCTTTCAGCCAGGGCATGATCATGCGGACAGGTTTTGCTTTCTTATTGGCGCTGGCCATCTCGGCGCTGACTGGCGCGGCGCATGCCGACGTGAAGATGAGCGGAAGCTTCGTTGCCGATAGTGCCTGTCCGGCGACGCAAGCGATCAAGAGCAGCAAGAACCCCGGCAACGTGTCCACCGAGGCAGGACAGAGCTATCAGCTTTTGGCCGGCAACAAGGACGAGCCCACGCACTACCTCATCCAGGTTCCGGGCGCCGATCCGGAGCGGCGCTGGGTGAAGATCAGTTGCGGCCATGTTACGGGCGGCAGTGCGGCGACCACGCCGGCGCCCGCCGGCCAGACCAAGCCGTCGCAGCCTGCTCCCGGCAAGCCTGAATATGTCTTCGCGCTGAGCTGGCAGCCGGCCTTCTGCGAGACCAAGGCCAGCAAGCCCGAATGCAAGGCGCAGAATCCCAATGAGTTCGACGCTTCGCACTTCACTCTGCATGGGCTGTGGCCGCAGCCGAACGGCAATTTCTATTGCCAGGTCCCGGCAAGCGACAAGGCCAACGACAATCCGGCGCATTGGGGGGATCTGCCGCCCGTCAACCTCGACGCCAGCACGCGCGCCGAGCTTGACCAGGTGATGCCGGGCACGGCTTCCAAGCTCGAGCGGCACGAATGGATCAAGCACGGCACCTGCTACGGCAAGGACCAGCAGAAGTATTTCTCCGACGCGCTCAATCTGATGCGCGAGGTGAACGCCTCGCAGGTGCGCGATCTCTTCACCAAGAACATCGGCAAGCAGCTGACGTCGCAACAGATCCGCGACGCCTTCGACAAGGCCTTCGGCGCCGGCGCCGGCGACCGCGTGCGCGTCTCTTGCCTGGTCGATCCGTCGGGCGGCAGGCGGCTGATCGGCGAATTGACGCTCGGCCTCTCCGGTCCGATCGGTCCCGACAGCAAGCTCGCCGACCTGCTCATGGCCTCAGCGCCGACTGGCAAGGCCGGCTGTCCGAAGGGCACGGTCGATGCGATCGGATTCCAGTGAGGGCAGGCCGGCAGCCGGGTTTGCTGTCGATCAGGCGGTCTTCGGGGTTGCCTCGCGGATGACATCAGTGCCGGGCTCGCCGACCACGCGATCGCGGCCGCTCGACTTGGCCTTGTAGAGGCGCTGGTCGGCAAGTGCGAAGATGTCGGCCAGGCAGCGTGTCGTCTCGCCGACCGTGGAGACGCCGGCGCTCACCGTGATGTTGAAGCGCCTGGTGTGGGCGGAAGTCTTGACCGCGTTCCTGATGCCTTCGCCGAGCAGCCTTGCCAGCGCGTGCGGCTGTGGGCACAGGATCGCGAACTCCTCGCCGCCGATCCTGAACACCTGGTTTTCGCTGCCGGCCGTCTCGATCAGCGCTGCGGCAACCGATTTCAGCACCTTGTCGCCCTCGGCATGGCCGAACCGGTCGTTTATCGACTTGAAATGGTCGACATCGACGATGAGCAGGCTGAGCGGCTTAGCGGTCCTGATACCCGCCGCGACAGCCGCCTCGCCCTCGGTATCGAAACTGCCGCGGTGCAGCAGGCCGGTCAGCCCGTCGCGGCCGACATGCTTGACCAGCGCCTCGTAACGTTCGCGATAGGTGAGGGTGTCGAATATGTCCGAGAGGCCGCGCGGCAGCCCGACATCGTGATCCTCGACCCACCTTAGATAGGCGACAAGCATGCCGCTGTAGGCGAGCGCCGCGGCCATCTTGGCAAACCAGCCGCCGAAGAAGACCTCGATCGGCGCGCCGGCGACGAAATGCAGAGCGGTGAAGAAGCCAGCCTGGTCGAATGTCAGCACGCAGGCGACGGAGGCAAGAATACGGGTGAAAGGCAGGTGGCGCAGATAGGCGCCGAGTTTCTCGTAGAGCAGGATCATCAGGATGGCATCGACGAAGAGCAGCGAGGTGCCCCACACCATCAGCCAGCCCATCTCGTCGATGAAGCCGATGTCGGGGACCCGGCCGTCGGCAAGCGGTGAAATCGCGTGCAGCCGCAGGACCAGCACAAGTGCGATCAGCAAGCCATTGCCGAGCAGCAGGCCGTAGATCGGCTGACGGACGGTCGCCGCATCCTCCTTGATGTAGAGCAGGAGCAGCATCGCCAGCTTTCCGGAAAACATCACGGCCGAGCCCGGCGAGACCATGCCGAAGGGCAGCGCGACGTAGAAGACGCTGGCGAGATAGGTTTCAAGGAAGTGCATGACGCCGAGAGCGCAGACGAACACGCCGAGCCCGATCCGGCGCCGGAAGCGGAAGAGCGTGACCATGGCGCCGAAATAGAGAACCGCTTCGGCAAGGAGCAGGACAGCGTTCAGCACCACGTCGATCCGATCTTTCCCGAAATCGCGCCCTCATGCGATTTGCTCAACCTGCCTTCGTTTTGACGCCGAATGGTTAACCGCAGCTTTCGTTCGGCCGGAACGGGACGAGGAAAAGATCGATACCTGAGACCGATGCTTCAGCCCGGCGCAAGCTCCGGGACAAATTGCGGCATGCCGAAAGCGATTGCCGTTCGGCGCTTCATCGCCTACATAGCGCGCAACCCCCATCCAACCTGACACCTCAGTTTCCAGGGAAAGCGCGCGTGGCACGCCAGTTCATCTATCACATGTCCGGCCTGTCGAAGGCCTACGGCACCAAGAAGGTGCTCGATAACATCCACCTGTCCTTCTACCCGGACGCCAAGATCGGCATTCTCGGCCCCAACGGCTCGGGCAAGTCGACGATCCTGCGCATCATGGCCGGGCTCGACAAGGAGTATCAGGGCGAGGCGTGGCTGGCCGAGGGCGCGACCGTTGGCTATCTCGCGCAGGAGCCGCAGCTCGACAACAGCAAGACCGTGCGCGAAAACGTCATGGAGGGCGTCGCCAGGAAGACCGCCATCATCGAGCGCTACAACGAGCTGATGATGAACTATTCCGACGAGACGGCGGACGAGTCCGCCAAGCTCCAGGACGAGATGGATCGCCTCAATCTTTGGGATCTCGAACAGCAGGTCGAGATGGCGATGGACGCGCTGCAGTGCCCTCCGGCCGATTCCGAGGTGACCAACCTGTCGGGCGGCGAGCGCCGCCGCGTGGCGCTCTGCCGGCTGCTGCTGGAGCAGCCCGATCTCTTGCTGCTCGACGAGCCGACCAACCATCTCGACGCTGAGACCACGCAATGGCTGGAAAAGCATCTGCGCGACTATCCGGGCTCGGTGCTGATCATCACCCACGACCGCTACTTCCTCGACAACGTCACCGGCTGGATCCTCGAGCTCGACCGCGGCCGCGGCATCCCCTACGAGGGCAACTACACCAAATATCTCGACGCCAAGGCCAAGCGCCTGATCCAGGAAGGCCGCGAGGACGACGCCCGCCAGAAGGCGATTTGGCGCGAACGCGAATGGATCCAGTCCTCGCCGAAGGCGCGCCAGACCAAGTCCAAGGCGCGTATCAAGGCCTATGAGGAACTGGTCGAGCAGTCGCAGAACCGCAAGCCGACCGACACGCAGATCGTCATCCCGTCGAGCGAGCGCCTCGGCAACGTCGTCATCGAGGTCGAGGGCCTCAACAAGGGCTTTGGCGACGAGCTGCTGATCGAGGACCTGTCGTTCAAGCTGCCCCCGGGCGGCATCGTCGGTGTCATCGGCCCGAACGGCGCCGGCAAGACGACGCTGTTCAAAATGATCACCGGTCAGGAAACGCCGGATGCCGGCTCGATCCGCAAGGGCGAGACCGTGAGGCTCGGCTATGTCGACCAGAGCCGCGACGCGCTCGATGCGAACAAGACGGTGTGGGAAGAGATCTCCGGCGGCGCCGAGGTCATCAAGCTCGGCAAGCACGAGGTCAACAGCCGCGCTTACTGCTCGTCGTTCAACTTCCGCGGCGGCGACCAGCAGCAGAAGGTCGGCAACCTTTCGGGCGGCCAGCGCAACCGCGTCCATCTGGCCAAGATGCTCAAAGGGGGCGGCAACGTGCTGCTGCTCGACGAACCGACCAACGACCTCGATACCGAAACGCTGAGCGCGCTGGAAGATGCGCTCGAAGCCTATGCCGGCTGCGCGGTCATCATAAGCCACGACCGCATGTTCCTCGACCGAATGGCGACCCATATGCTTGCCTTCGAGGGCGACGCGCATGTCGAATGGTTCGAGGGCAACTTTGAGGAATATGAGAAGGACAAGCTTCGCCGCCTGGGCGCCGAAGCGGCGACCCCGCACCGCATGACGCACAAGCGGCTGACGCGGTAAGGGATTAACCCGGGGCGGCGAACACGCGAGGTTCTGAAATGGCTGACTGGTCCGCCGCCCAATATCTGAAGTTCGAGGACGAGCGCACGCGCCCCGCGCGGGACCTGGCGGCACAGGTCCCAGTCGATTTCCCACGCCGCGTTGTCGATATCGGCTGTGGTCCGGGCAATTCGACCGAGCTTCTGGTCGAACGTTGGCCGGATGCCGAGGTCAGCGGCTTCGACACTTCGCCGGACATGATCGAGAAGGCGAGGGCGCGGCTGCCCAACGTCAATTTCACGCTCGCGGACGCTTCCGCCTGGCAGCCCGAGCATCCGGTCGACGTCATCTTCGCCAACGCCGTCTTTCAGTGGCTGCCGGAGCATCCGGCGGTGTTCCAGCGGCTGATGGGGTTGCTCGCGCCGGGCGGCGCCTTGGCCATCCAGATGCCCGACAATCTCGGCGAACCCTCGCACCGGCTGATGCGCGAGGCGGCGGCCGAGATGCCGTTTTCGGCCAAGCTCGAGGGCGCCGCCCGCGCGCCGCTGCCGCCGGTTTCCTTCTACTATGATCTTTTGTCGCCGCTCGCCGACCGCGTGGATATCTGGCACACGATCTACAACCATCCGCTGGCCGACGCCGAAGCGATCGTCGAATGGGTGAAGGCGACAGGGCTGAAGCCGTTTCTCGATCCGCTCGACGCGGATGAGAAGAAGGCATTCCTCGACAGCTATACCGCGAAGATCGCAAAGGCCTATCCGAAGACGGCAAACGGCAAGGTGCTGCTGCATTTTCCGCGGATCTTCATAATCGCCAAGCGGGCTTGACCGGCTGCCGCTCAATTCGTCGCGATAACTGGGGCCAGCGGCGGTTTAAGCTGGCATAAACCTGCCGAATGCGACAAGGGTTGCGCCGGGCCGTGTCCGCGCCCACATCAGAGCCCGCAACGCCCGTGCCTGGGACGGATTGGACATGCATCGCGTCATCATCAGCGGCATCGGCGCCGAAATTCCTGAACCCGTCATCACCAACGAGGAGCTGGTCGAGAGCTTCAACAGCTGGGTCGATTCCGAGAATGCGCGCCGCGCCGAGACGGGTGACACGCTGCTGCAGAAGTCGGACAGCGACTTCATTGTCCATGCGTCGGGCGTGCAGACCCGCCATGTGATCGAGCGCGAAGGCATCCTCGACCCGACCCGCATGGCGCCCCGCATCCCGGAACGGGCGGACGATGCGCTGTCGCTAGAGGCGGAGTTTGGCATCGCTTCAGCCAGAAAGGCGATGGCCCATGCCGGCGTGGCAGCGTCGGATATCGACCTGGTAATTTGCTCGGCCTCGCACCATCAGCGGCCTTATCCGGCGATCGCCATCGAGATGCAGGAGGCGCTTGGCACCAAGGGTGCGGGCTTCGACATGGGGCTGGGCTGCTCTTCCGCCGCGGCCGCGCTGCATATCGCGGTCAATCTGGTCAGGGCGGGGGCGCATAGGCGCATCCTGGTTTCGACGCCCGAAATCATCACCGGCCATCTCAATTTTCGCGACCGGCAGACGCATTTCATCTTCGGCGACGCTTCGGTCGCGATGATCGTCGAGGGGTTGAACCAGGGCGAGAAGCGGCCGGGACGCTTCGAGGTGCTCGACACGCGCACCTGGACGCAATTGTCGAACAACATCCGCACCAATCTCGGCTATCACACCCGTACTGCCCAGGACGATCCCTACATGATCAATCTGGAGGGCAACCTCATCAAGCAGGTCGGCAACAAGGTGTTCAAGGAA
Organism: Mesorhizobium sp. M1C.F.Ca.ET.210.01.1.1; assembly: GCF_004791585.1. Classification (GTDB taxonomy): domain Bacteria; phylum Pseudomonadota; class Alphaproteobacteria; order Rhizobiales; family Rhizobiaceae; genus Mesorhizobium. Next base: position 196,518 of record NZ_SRUU01000004.1, on the reverse strand, counting down.
GTCACCGTCGCCGGGCACAAATTCATCGTCGAATTCCTGGCCGAGCATGGGCTGACGCCACAGGGCATCCGTCGCTTCTGGCTGCATCAGGCCAATGCGCGCATGAACGCGATGATCCTCAAGCTCGCTTTCGGCCATGATGTCGACCACGACCGCGCGCCGATGGTGCTGGAACGGCTCGGCAATACGGCGGGCGCCGGCGCGATCGTGGCGCTGTCGGAAAACCATGCCGACATGAAGGCCGGCGATTTCGGCCTGCTCTGCGCCTTCGGCGCCGGGTATTCGATCGGCGGCGCGTTGCTCAGAATGCTGTAGCCGGTTCAGACCGGCGCGAAGGGCACCAGCATCGGCACGCGCCTGGCATAGTCGTCATAGGCAGGACCGAGTTCGCCGCGCAGGAAGCTCTCTTCCAGCCTGGCTTTGACGATGATGCCGACAAGCAGGAAAGCGGCGCCGGCAATGCCCCAGACCGTGCCTTTGGCCGCCATTGTGGCGAGGATCGAAAGCAGCAGGCCGGTATAGATCGGATGCCGCACCAGGCCATAGGGGCCGGTGTCGACGACACGGTGACCGGCCTTGGCGGTGATGGTGCCGGACCAGAGCCGGCGTAGATGCAGCCGCGCCCACCAGGAGAAGACGAGACCGATCGCGATCAGGGTGACGCAGATCCAGGCTTCGGCCAGGTTGGGCATCCAGAGCCGAAGCCGGCCGACATAACCATGCGCCGGGACAAACAGCAGGATCGTGCCGATGGCCCACAAGATGCGATAGCGGGCCTCGGCCAGAAAGCCGGCGCGCTTCTGTACCGGGTCGGCCCACAGCGCGGCTACGAGCCAGGACACGACCCAGATCAGCCAGAGCGCGGCGATTGCGGGACCGGGTTGCATTTGGATACCTCTTGCCGGGAGCCACTATCCGGTCGATGACCCGGGGCGGCAATGCGGCGCATGGCGAAATCGAATGGCGTTTCCGGTAAGAAGATCGTGATCGTCCGCGTAGCTGGTTGATCGGACCATCGCCGCTTTCGACTGGACCGTAAGGCAGGGGATCGCTAGAGCCGCGACATGCAAGACACCAAAACCAGCTCAGAGCTCTTCCCAGCGACCGGGCAGTCCATCGATATCGTGCCGGGCCGCAAACTCGCCGCCAAAGCGGCAGCGCTCTACAGGGCGCCTTTCGATCATTTCGAGACAAGACCGGTGGAGGAATTGCAGCTCGGCTTCGACGGCATCGAGGGCGATTTCCATGCCGGTGCGACGCGGCGTTCCGGCGGGCGCGAGCCCTGGTATCCGCGCGGCACCGAGATGCGCAACGAGCGGCAATTGTCGCTGGTGGCGGCGGACGAACTCGCCATCGTCGCCGAGCGCATGGGCCTCAAGGAGATCAAGCCGGAGTGGATCGGCGCCAACCTGCTGATCGAAGGCGTGCCGCGCCTTTCCATGCTGCCGGCAGGCTCGCTGTTGTTCTTCAAGGATGGGGTGACGATAAAGGTCGATGCGCAGAACGGGCCTTGCCGTGTCGCCGGCCGGTCGGTGGCCGAGAATGCCGGCATGGCCGATCATGAGGCGGGGGCGCTGCTGTTCCCGAAGGCGGCGAAACGGCTGCGCGGCCTGGTCGCTTGGGTCGAGAAGCCGGGCATTGTCAGGGCGGGCGAAGAGATCTCGGTGCGGGTGCCCGAGCAGTGGATCTACCCGGGCTGATCGGGACCGCGCCGCTTTAGCGGCGCGGCCTTGACGCACTCAAGCAGCCTTGCGGTTCTTGTTCGCGCCCTGGGCCATGACCGATATATCGTCCCACTTCTCCCACGTGGCGATGCGGTTGGCGTATTCCTGGCGGATCATCGGCAGGCCGCCATCGCCGAAGAAGACCCTGAGCGGCGGCTCGGCAGCATCGACAATGGCCAGCATCGCCGGTCCAGTTGCTTCGGGATCGCCGGCGACGGCGCGGCCGCGGCGCTCGGCCATCGCGGCGCGGGCAGGCGCATAAGCCTCGATCGCTTTCGAGGTCTTGGCCGACGGGCCGGCCCAGTCGGTGGAGAAGCCGCCCGGTTCGACCAGCGTGACATGGATACCGAACTCGGCGACCTCCAGGCTGAGCGACTGGCTGAAGGCTTCCAGCGCCCATTTGGAGGCATGGTAGAGGCCAAGCGATGCGAAGGCGTTGACGCCGCCGATCGACGAGATCTGGATGATGTGGCCGGAGCGCTGTGCCCGCATGATCGGCAATGCGGCCTGGGTGACCCAAAGCGCACCGAACACATTGGTCTCGATCTGGTCGCGGGCCTCCTGCTCGCTGATTTCCTCGATCGCGCCGAAATGGCCGTAGCCGGCATTGTTGATGACGACATCGAGCCGGCCGAAGCGTTTGTGCGCCTCGGCGATAGCGGCCTCCACGGCTTTCTTGTCGGTGACGTCGAGCTCGATAGCGGCGACCTTGTCGCCATATTTGCCCACGAGATCGGTGAGAGTGTTCGCGTCGCGCGCGGTGGCGGCGACATGATCGCCGCGAGCGAGTGCCGCCTCGGTCCAGACGCGGCCAAAACCCTTCGACGATCCGGTGATGAACCAAACCTTGTTTGTCATGATCTACGATCCTTGCCCACAGGGCGTGAATTTTCTCGGGATAAACGGAGGAAGCTCCGCTTACGGCATGTACGGTGCCGTCGGCGTTTTTCCAGATGCGGCGCCGGAATTATTTGGCCGATGCCACGACCGGCGACCGGGGGAACGCCTACTCGTCCTCGTCGCCTTCCTCCAACAAACGCGTCGCTCGCCAGCGGGTAAGCACCCCATTGGTCTGCTCGATGACGAAGAAACGCGCCGAGTCCCGGTCATAGCCTTCGGCGAGCAGTTTCTCGTAGTCGGTATGGCTGTGGCGGACGTGGGCGATGGTTGCCAGCCACACCGCGATCGTTGGCGGCAAGGTCTTCATATGCGCGGCGCCGGCATCGGCGCGGATCCTTTCCATGTCGGCATAGGGGGCGAGCGGCAGGAGCGCGGTCAGCGCCTTGGCGATGGCACGGCGGCGGCCGGTGGGCGCGCTCATTTCTCGTCGCGCCCGGCAACGGCCGCTTCCGGGAAGGCATCGATCGAAGCGTAGTAGGGCTTGATGTCGATGATCGGCGTGCCGTCCAGCACGTCGATGGCATCGATCTCGATCCGGCCGGCCTCGATATCGAGCATGACGAGCCTCGCGACATGGAGGCCGACAGGGTTCGGCCGGGCAGGCGAGCGCAGCGAGAAAACGCCTTTCGATTCTGAGGCATGGCGCGGTTTCTGTACAATCAGATTCCGCGGCGCGTGATCGAGCCAGGACAGGATGACGATGTGGCTGGCGCGGTCGAGGTTCTGCAGCCCCTGGCGGTAGGTTTCGTTGATCAGGATGGTCGCCGTCCGTCCGGTCTCGCGGGCGGCGCGCATGTTCTTGGGACATTCCTCGCGGCTCGTCCAGGGCGAGACGATGTGGCCGATGAAGACGATGTGGCCGTCCGCCGGCATGTCCGCTGGGTCGGTCTTCAGGAGTTTCTCACCCTCGCGTGTCTCGAACATCGCTTCCGTCCGTTCAACCGTTAGCGCCGCGCGGATCACGGCTGCGCCATTTTCTTGTCCGGAAGCGACATAGTGCTTGCCAGGCTTTCAGATTCGACATAAACATATCTTTATATCTTTCGGCGAGAACCCGCTCATGCATGTCACACTCGATACGATGGTAGATACATTGAAGGCGGCGGCCGAATCCAGCCGCTTGCGTATCCTGGTGCTGCTGTCGCGCGGGGATCTCACGGTCTCGGACCTCACCGAAATCCTCGGCCAGTCGCAGCCGCGCGTCTCGCGGCATCTGAAGCTGCTGCTCGATGCCGGGCTGATTGGCCGCTATCAGGAAGGATCGTGGGCGTTCTTCAGGCTGTCGGATACGGACGCTTCGCGCGATTTCGTCCAGCGCCTGGTTTCGGGCGTGCGCGAGGCCGATCCGCAGGTGGTGCGCGATCTCGAGCGGCTGGCCGCGGTCAAGCGCAAGCGGCAGGACCGCGCCGCCGAGTATTTCTCGGAAAACGCCGCGAGCTGGGATCGCATCCGCTCGCTGCATGTGCCGGACCGCGCGGTGGAAGCGGCGCTGCTGAAGCTCGTCGGCAAACGGCCCTTCCAGTCGATGCTCGACCTCGGCACCGGCACCGGCAGGTTGCTGGAAATCTTCGCGCCGCTCTACCGGCGCGGCGTCGGCATCGACATGTCGCGCGAGATGCTGACCGTGGCGCGCGCCAATCTCGACAGGGCGGGGGTCGCCAATGCGCAGGTGCGCCAGGGCGACATCTTTTCGCCGCCGGTCGAGCGCAACGCCTTCGATCTCGTCACCATCCATCAGGTGCTGCACTATCTCGACGATCCCGCCCGCGCCATTGGCGAGGCGGCGAGGCTGCTGCGGCCGTCCGGCCGGCTGGTCATCGTCGATTTCGCGCCTCACAATCTGGAATTCCTGCGCGATCAGCATGCGCATATGCGGCTCGGCTTCTCCGACCGACAGATCGCCGACTGGTTCGAGGAGGCCGGGCTCGACCTCGAGGACAGCCAGGAATTCGAGCCGCGCGGGCAGGCCGAGGCCAGGCTCACCGTCAAGCTCTGGCTTGGCCGTGACCGCCGCCTGCTGATCGCCGATCCGTCCAACGATGCGCTGCCAGCCAAAACATTTCCAATGGGGGAAACAGCCTGATGAACCAGTTCCGCTTTTCCCGCCGTCCCGACATCGGCGACAAGGTCCGGGTTTCGTTCGAGTTCTTTCCGCCGAAGACGGACGACATGGAAGCAAGGCTGTGGGACACAGTCACGAGGCTTGAGCCGCTCAAGCCGCAGTTCGTGTCGGTGACCTACGGCGCCGGCGGTTCGACCCGCGAACGCACCGCGCGCACGGTGAAGCGCATCCTCAACGAAACGACGCTGACGCCGGCGGCGCATATGACCTGCGTCGACGCGGCCCGCCACCAGGTCGATGCTGTCATCCGGGAATTCGCCGACTTCGGCGTCACCCGTTTCGTCGCCTTGCGCGGCGATCCGGCCGCAGGCGTGGGCACCGCCTACCGACCGCATCCCGACGGCTATGCCAACGGCGCCGAACTGGTCGGGGCGCTGAAGAGCGCCGGCGATTTCGACATCTCGGTTTCGGCCTACCCGGAAAAGCATCCGGAAAGTCCGGACTTCGCCACTGACATCGACATGCTGAAGCGCAAGGTCGACAATGGCGCGACGCGGGCGATCACCCAGTTCTTCTTCGACAACGATCTTTACGAGCGCTACGTCGAGCGGGCGCGCCGCGCCGGCATCTACATTCCGATCGTGCCGGGCATCCTGCCGGTGCACAATTTCACCCAGGTCGCCAATTTCTCGTCGCGCTGCGGCGCGCTGGTGCCTGCCTGGCTGGCCGAACGTTTCGAGGGGCTGGAGAACGACCCGCAGACGCATGCGCTGGTGGCATCCGCCGTGGCGGCGGAACAGGTGCTCGATCTCGTCGAGCGTGGCGTCGGCGATTTCCACTTCTACACGATGAACCGCGCCGATCTGGTCTTTGCAGTCTGCCACATGATCGGCATCCGCTCGCATGAGGCGGAGGTGGCCGGCTCGGCCGCGGCCTAATGCATGTCGCCCAAAAGTGTTCGGCGGACACAGACTGAAATGGAAAAGGCCGGGTGGAACCCGGCCTTTTCGAACTGTTTGGACTACTCTCGGTGCTGGTCTTCCCGGCTTCGGCGGGTCAGGGAAGAACGCCTATGATAAGGGCACCGATGAATGCGAATGCGGCACAAATCATCAAAGCGTTGATCGGCCTCGTCAGTCCCATGTCATAGCCTCCTCTTAAGAGCTATGGCCGGAATCTAGAGTCATTTGGGTCACAGGCAAGCGGAAAACGTGCTGCAATGCGACATGATTGTGGAATTTGCGACTTCCGATTTGCCGTTAGCCATTGAAACTCTTCGGCAAAAGGCAGATTGGCAGTTGTGAATAAATTGTGGCGGCGGTGTGACATGACACCGCTACCATCGGCCGAACAAGCGCCCGTCGATGGTGATCAGGCCAAATCCGATCAGCGCCATCCCGCCGATTTCGAACAGCGCCAGCCTCTCACCGAGGAAGAGGAATCCGAGCAGGACGGCGCTCACGGGAACGATCAGTGTTACAAGCGAAGCATTGGTGGCGCCGGCCGACGCGACGAGGTTGAAATAGAGGATGTAGGCGAAAGCGGTGGAGAGAAGCGCCAGCGCAAGCACCGCGGCCCAGGCCGGCGGCGAGGCCGAAAACAGTCCGGCCGGGCCATAGGCAATCAGCACGACCGGGATCATGATGATGGTGGATGCGGTCAGTTGCCCGGTGGCGATGACCGGGGAGGGCACGCCTTTGAAGCGTCGCGCGATCATCAGTGCGAGCGCGTAGGAGAGCGAGGCGCCGATCAGCGCGAACTTGGCCCAGACCGGGCCGCCGAGGCCGGCAACAAGGCCAGGGCCGATCATGACAGCAGTCCCGGCAACGCCGAGCGCAATGCCGGCCAGCTTGTTCCATGAGAGTTTTTCGTCCGTGGTGAGCGCATTGGCGAGGATCAGCGTCCAGAACGGGGTCGTGGCGTTGAGCACCGAGGCAACGCCGGCGCCGAGCTCGGTCTGGCCGGCGAAGATCAGCGAGAAGGGGACGACGTTGTTGGTGAGCGCCAGCAGGAGGAAGAGGCCGGCATAGGGCAAAGCGAGGCGGAAGGACGGACCGCGCATCGCCAGATAGAGCTGAAGCGCGGCCGCGGCGATGACGACGCGAAACAGCACCAGCGCCAGCGGGTGGATTTCCGACACGGCAATGCGGGCGAAGAAGAACGAGCCGCCCCAGATCGCGCCGAGCAACAGGAGCTGCGCCCAGTCCTTGAGCGTCATCGGTCCGCGCGTCGGCGCGGCGGCAGCTGCAATCGTCATGTCGTCAACCCTCCCAGGCCGGGCGCAAATCTCGGCCCGCCGAACAGCTCCACCCGATATCGGGTCTGGCGGCAAGGGCCACCCGAAACCTGACTGGTGGTTTAACGTTCGAAAAAGAATGCAGCGCACCCGCCTCGAAGGGCGAGACACAGAACTGTTTTCTTTGGTGGCTAGCTAGGATTAATTGTGCGCGGCCAGATCAAGGATTCGTCCATGCAGCGATTCGAAAATGCCCGCGAGGCGGCACTGGCGCTTCGCCCGGACGATCCGGTCTACTGCTTCCGCCCGCAGGTGCTGAAGGCCGATGCCTTGCAGTTCATGGGCATGTTCCCCGGCAAGACCGCCTATGCGGTCAAGACCAATGGCGAGCAGATCGTGCTGAGGACGCTGGTGGAGGCTGGCGTCAGCGCGTTCGACGTGGCCTCGCCCGGCGAGTTTGCCGCTGTGCGCGCCGTCTCGCCGGATGCCGAGATGCTCTACATGCACCCGGTCAAGGCGCAGTCGGACATCAAGCTGGCGCTGGAGAAATACGGCATCCGCGTTATTTCGCTCGACCACGAGGACGAGATCACCAAGCTGACGCGCGTCGTGCGGGCGCTCGATATCGACCCGGGCGCGGTGACGGTGTTCGTGCGCATCCAGACCAAGGGGCTCGCCGCCTATGAGCTGTCGAAGAAGTTCGGCGCCGGACCCGCCAACGCGGTCGAGCTCGCTGAGCGGCTCAACCGCACCGGCTACAAGGTTGGCCTGTGCTTCCATGTCGGCAGTCAGATCGAAGACCCCGACACCTATGAGCGGGCGCTGGCCTCGGCCGACTGGGTGCGTAACCGGCTGACATTCGACATTGCCGGGCTCGATGTCGGCGGCGGCTTTCCTGCCGAGTACGGTCACGATCCCAATCGCAAGCACCTCGAGATGCCATCGCTCGGCCAGCTCATGTCGAGGCTGGCCGGCGACCTCAAGGAATACCAATTCGATCAGATGCCGCTGGTGGCGGAACCCGGCCGTGTGATCGTGGCGCGCTGCCTGTCGCTGATCGTGCGCGTGCTGCTCCGCAAGGGCAAGCGGCTCTACATCAATGACGGCATCTGGGCCTCGCTCTCCGATTCATGGACCGGCAAGATCACACTGCCGGCGCGTTTCATTCCCGATCCGGCGATCCGCACGCGCAACGGCGCCGAGAAGAACATCGTGCCGTTCAAGGTCTGTGGGGCGACCTGCGATTCCGTCGACATATTGTCCAGGCCATTCTGGCTGCCGGAGACGGTCGACACCGGCGACTGGATCGAGATCGGCCACATCGGCGCCTACTCGCTGTCGCTGAGGACGCGCTTCAACGGCTTCTTTCCCGATACATTCGTCGAGGTGAAGACGCCGTTCGACGAAGGCGATGCGCCGGAAGGGTTTGCCAGCCTGGAGACAATGGCGGATTAGGGCGAGCTAATCCTACTACAAGATCAACTGCGCGCTAATCCAGGTTGAATTCATAGCTTGTTTATGCTTTGTTGTCATCTCTTTGATGGGGGTAGCATGAAAAAGAATATCACTTTGAAGATTTGCTGCATTGCGTCAACTGCTCTGGTTTCTCTCATTTTGTTTGCAACCCCAGCAAGCGCAAACAAGACGGATTGGATCAGGCTGGATAGAATTGAGTCTTTTTCCAAGAGCGTGAGGTCTTTCGGGCACAATGGGCTCGTTACTGATGTGAAGTGCGGTATTGTCGATGGGCAGCCCTCGATGAAGTTCACCTACGAATTAGTTCCGTACCAAGTCCATTACAACTATGCCTGGTCGACAACTGGCGAAGCGGATTTCAAGGCGGGAGTAAAGAAATATTTCAAGCCGGGCGTGAAAGCGCTGACCTGCCATATGAAAAATTTCTATTACGGCACCCAGAATATTCGGTAGCCGAGGCGACGCTCCGCAAGGCCTTGCGAGCCTGGAGACGATGGCGGACTAGCGAATAGGGAGTAGCGAATGGCAGGTGACTGAAGGAAGCGCTGCGGCGAACCCTATTCGCTACTCTCTATTCGCTATTCGCTCCTACAATTTCGCCAGCAACTCCGGCGTCGGCCAGCCATCCACAGGCAGCCCAAGCCGCATCTGTTCCTTGCGGATCGCTTCGCGGGTGTTGGTCCCCAGAATGCCGTCGACCGTGCCGACGTCGTAGCCCTTGGCTTCGAGCTTGGTCTGCAGCGCCTTCATCTGGTCGCCGCTGAGACCTGGTTCCGGCGTGCGCGGGTCGAATTGCGGCGCGCCCGCAAGCCGCGTCGCAAGCACCGCAGCGGTCAGCGCGTAGGTGAAGGACTGGTTCCATTCCAGATAGACGTCGAAATTGTCGTAGGTCAGGAAAGCAGGACCCTTGCGGCCCATCGGAAGCGCCAGGCCGGCCTTCAGGCCGTTGTCGACAAGCGGCGTGCCGTCCGGATTGGTCACCCCCCACTGAGCCCATTGCGAGATCGGCAGCTTGTTGGTTCGGCCGGTCTGGTCCCAAGGCATGTCGTCAGGAACGCGCACTTCCTCGACCCAGGGCTGGTCGCGCTTCCAGCCGCGCGACAGGATCTTGTCGGCCGTGGTCATGATCACGTCCGGCGCACTGTTGCGGAGATCGACCTTGCCGTCGCCGTCGCCGTCGACGCCGCGGGCGAGGTAGTCGGTCGGCAGGATCTGCGTCTGGCCGATCTCGCCGGCCCAGGCACCCTTGACGTCGGCCGGCAGCACGCCGCGGTCGATCAAGGTCAGCAGCGGCACCAGCTGCGGCCGGAAGAGCTGAGGACGGCGGCAGTCATGCGAGAGTGTGACCAGCGCATTGAGTGTATGGAAATCGCCCTGCACGGCGCCGAAATCGGTCTCCAGCCCCCAAAATGCGGTGATGACGGCCGGCTGCACGCCGAACTCCATGTCGGCGCGCGCGAAGACGTCGGCATATTTCTTGAGATTGGCCGCGCCCTGCTTCAGGCGATAGGTCGAGATCATACGGGTCGAGAATTGGGTGAAGGTCTGGGCGAACACCCCTTGAGCGCGATCGCGCGCCAGCACCTTCTCGTCGATGGTGGCGGCTTCCAGCGCGTCCAGGCCGACTTCACCGACGCCGGCCGCCTTGGCTTCCACCGCCATGCCCTGTTTCCAGGCTTCGAAATCGCCGCCGCATTCCTGTGCCCACGTAGGCCAGGTCAGAGCGCCGAAAACCAGCGCCAAGATTTCAACACGCAATCGCATCGCTTCCCTTTCGAGACCGCCGCACAATCCGTGGAACCCGGCCGGATGTGGACGAGATCATGCGTAGATTTCAAAATTCAGGAGCGCCGCCCAGCACCCCTGTGGGGTGCGCCGCTCCGCATCACCAGCGGTTGCAACTATCGCCGCCCGCCGTGTCGAAAAGCAGGCGAAAGGGCTTATGTCAACGGGTGTTCTGCCGCAGCCACTTGTTCCAGGCGGCTTCCGAGCCGTTGAAAACGTTGATGTCGGACTTGCCGGTCATGCCGGGCACGATACCGGTGCCGGTGTACTGCCAGAAGGTGAAAGGATGGCTGCCATACTTCTGACGCGGATGCCCGGCGACCGAGCGCAGCCAGTAAGGATAGCCGCGGAACGTCGCCAGGCCGTTGTCGTCGAAGAAGTCGAGCGAAGTGTAGATGATCGGCTTCTTGCCGTAATGGCGCTCGACGATCTCGAGGAAGGTGGTCATCTCCGCGCGCACCGTCGCGGGGTCGGGGCGCAGCCTGCAGGTTGGCGATTTCGGGTTCCATTCCATGTCGAGCACCGGCGGCATCGCCGAAGGATCTCTCGGGACATTGGCGATGAACCAGCGCGCCTGGGTGGCGGCCGGGGTGCAGAAATAGAAGAAATGATAGGCCGCCCGCGGGATTCCGACGGCCCTGGTGCGCGCCCAATGCTCGTTGAAGTAGTCGTCGAACCGGTCGCCGCCCTCGGTCGCCTTGATGAAGGCGAAGGAGATACCGCTGGCCTTGGCCGCCGGCCAATCGACCGAGGTCTGGTATTTGGAGACGTCTGTGCCGTGGATGGCATAATTCCAGGGCGCGCCGCTGTCCCATTCATGCGGCTTGGAATCCTCGAAACGGGGAGCGCGCACGGCAACCGTCTGCGATGACGGCACCAGCGGCGAAAGATCGTCGACGGTCGAGCAGGCGCCCAACAGCGTAAGCATCAGGATGGCCGCAATACGGCGCATAATATCCCCCGAGCCGGGATCAGCCGGCCGCTGATGGGTCCTTCACTGATGGTGGTCGCTTACGCGGGCCCCCTCCGGACAGCCGCCCCACAGGGCCGCCCGTTCTTCGTGCATGTCGTTATCCCAAAGCAGCTCGGCACTTTTGGGCGACTTCCCTCCGTGATCGCCGAACATGGTTGATAATCCATTGACGGCGCTCGACATGGAACATGATTTTGCGGAAGCAATGGCGGCAAATCGATGACATAAAGCGAGCCGAAAGTTCAAAAGGCGGGGAAAAGATGCGGGCAGTCGTGAAGTTCATCAAATGGCTGCTGGGCCTCGTGGTGCTGGCGGTGGCCGCGCTCTTTGCTTGGCTCTACTTTGCGCCGCCCGAGTTGATCCGGGTAGGCTCAGGCTATTCGGCCAAGATCGTCTGCTCGAACGTCTTCATCGCCGGCCGCGACCCGAATGAGGTGCTGGCCGTCGACGTCCAGGCGCCGGGCCATCCGCTGCTCAAGCTGATGAAGGTGTCCGTCGACAAGGAAAGGGGGCTTGTTTCGGCGGGCCTGTTTTGGGTTCTGGGCAAAAGCACCGCCGTCGAGCGCGACGGGGTCGGCTGCGCATCGGTTCCGGATGGCGACACCGGCAAGGCGCGGCAGACCGTGCTCCGCGTGGCGCCGCCAGCTGCGGCGGCGCAGCCGGACGCGCTCTGGCCCGAGGGCGAACGGGTGGACGCCTCGCAGAAACCGGAGGTTTCGAAGATCGTCGACGATCCCGCCATGGCCGGGACCGGCATGCGCGCGATCATTGTGGTGAAGAACGGCCGCATCGTCGCGGAACGCTATGGCGATGGCTTTTCGGCCAAGACGCCGCTACTCGGCTGGTCGATGACCAAGACGGTGAATGCCGCGATCGTCGGCACGCTGGTCAAGGACGGCAAGATGGCGCTCGACAACAAGGGCCTGTTCGCGCCATGGAGGGCCGACCGGCGGGCAGCCATCAGCCTTGCCGACATGATGGCGATGTCGAGCGGGCTGGAGTTCAACGAGGATTATGGCGACGTCGCCGACGTGACGCGCATGCTCTATCTCGAGCCGGACATGGCGGGCTTCGGCGAGGCCAAGCCGCTGACCGGCGAGGTCGGCAAGGTGTTTTCCTATTCGAGCGGCACGGCGGTGATGCTGTCACGGCTGTGGCAGGATGCGATCGGCGACAAGGCGAAGGCGCTGGCATGGCCGCGGAGCAGGCTGTTCGAGCCGCTCGGCATGCGCAGTGCAGTGCTCGAAACCGACGAGCACGGAACCTATGTCGGCTCGTCCTATCTCTATGCTACTGCGCATGACTGGGCGCGCTTCGGCCAGTTCCTGCTGCAGGGCGGCGTCTGGAACGGTGCGCAGATCCTGCCCGCCGGCTTCGTCGACTGGATGCGCGAGCCGGCGCCGGCCTCGAAAGTCTACGGCAAGGGCCAGGTCTGGATCGAAGGGCCGGGCGACGAGGAAAATCCCGGCGCGGGCGCCGCCGCGGGCCTGCCCCAGGACACCTACTTGATGGAAGGTCATGACGGCCAGACCGTCACCATCATCCCGTCCGAGCAACTGGTCGTGGTACGGCTCGGGCTGACGCCGGCCAAACTCGGCTACCAGCCGAAGACGATGGTGGCGGCGCTGGTCAAGGCCCTCCACTAGCTATTTGCGGGTACCGATCACTCCAAGCCAGGCGTAGCCGCGATAAAGCGTTCTGAAATGGAACGTTGCGCCGGTCCGCTCGGATTCCGATTCAAGGATGTCACGCAGCGATTGGCGCGGCTCGACATGGAATTTCCGCAGCCAGCCGCGCAGCAGCGCCCGGAACCAGCGCGGCAGGCGTTCCTGCTGGCCGAAATCGACGACGTGCAGCGAGCCGCCAGGAGCAAGCGAAGCTAACGCGGCCGAAACCGTCTTTTCCCAGCCGGGGATCATCGACAGCGAATAGGAGACGAAGACGCGGTCGAAGCGTTCGACACCGAAAAGCTCCTTGGCATCGAAATCCGTGGCGTCGCCGCGTGCGAGGCTGACACGAGCCGCAAGCCCATCGCGGGCGATAGCGGCGTTCGCCGTTTCGAGCATCTCGGCGGAGATATCGAGGCCGAACAAGCGGGCGTTCGGGTGGCGGCGCGCGGCAAGCACGATGTTGCGGCCGGTGCCGCAGCCGAGCTCGAGCACGGTGCCGCCTTGCGGCACGTCGAGCCCTGCGATCAGCCGGTCGCGACCGAGCAGGTAGTATTTGCGGGTGAGGTCGTAGATATGGCGCTGCCAGCGATAGACGCCGTCCATCAACTCGGCATGGCTGGCCGGCAGATCCGTCGTGCTCATGCGGCGCGCTTCACATAGAGGTGGAAGCCGCCATAGATGGCCGAGCGGTCCTTGGCCGAGAATTCGCGCGAGGCTTCGTTGTCGTAGTGCCACTGGTCGAGCAGGGAGTTGGAGACGCGGCCCGGCAGCAGGCTGGGCTCGGCCGCCGTGCGAAAGATCACGCGCGCGCCAACGGAGGCCGCGCGGGTGATCTCGGTCCAAAGCGCGTTGAGCAGGTCGTCGGTCATCCAGTCCTGCGCGTCGAGCAGGACTAAGCGGTCGACCGAGCCCGCATCCTTGCCGGCCAGGAACTTGATCAGGTTGGTGTGATGGATGGCGACGCGATCGATGTTGGCGCGGATCGTCTTGTAGTTCCCCTGCTCGAGGTAGGCAGGCAGCGCTGCCTCGCCCGGCTCCGGGTAGCGGCGGGCAAAAGCCTGCCAGGCGAAGTAGTTGTTCTTCAGCGGGAAGTCGCAGGCGAGCTTTTCCAGCCGTGCCTTCAGGACGCTGGCCATCGTGCCGTCGCCAGAGGTGATCAGCGAATCATACTGCGCCGGCGGGATGCCGAGGCCGAACAGCGAGGCCTTGCGCGATGTCGCCCAGCGCAGGAGCTTCTTGTCGAAGACCGGCGCCAGTTCTTCGTTGAAGAAGCGGCGCTGCTCGCCGATGTTCCTGGCCTTCATGATGCCGGCCGGGTCGACGCCGAACAACTTGCCGACGCGATGGCCCATGGCGATGAACAGGCCAAGCAGGCCGGTCTGGTAGAAGTTGCGGTCGAAGACCGAGATGCGGCGCTGGCCGCGCCAGTTCCTGCGCTCCCAGTAGTGGCGGCTGACCGGATCGAGATGCGGCGCGATGAAACGGTCGTAGGCTTGCGAATTGTGACTGGTGTCGGCAGCGCCGAAAAAGCGGAACAGGTCGCCTTGCGACGGCAGACGGCGCACCGCTTCCAGCTTCATGCGGTTCAGCGCGATGTGCGCGGCATTGAGGTCGACGGCATCGATCCTGGCTGGCGAGCGCGTCAGGTACGCCAGAATGTTGCAGCCGCCTGACGCGATCGTGACGACTCGATGGCCGGCGCCGAGCTGCATGGCCTCCATGTCGACATCCGGGTCTTCCCAGATCTGCGGATAGACGAGGCCGGAGAACAAGAAGGCGAAGAGCCGCTCGGATATGCCGTCCTTCGACAATGCGCGGTTCTGATAGACCGCCTTTCCAACTTCCTTGCCGCGGCGATAAACGAGTTCTCCCGAAACATCCGACATGGCAAGGTGATTCCCCGTTTGCGTTGGCGCAAGCGGGTAGCGCAGCGTCATGACAGGCAGGTGACAGCCTGTTGACGCCGATGGTCACGCCTTGCCAAACCCGCCGGGCGTCGGCGTTGTGACGATGACGGCCTCGCCAGCATCGAGCGTGGTCTGGTCGCAGGCCTTCAGCACGTCGATCGACCCATCGTTGCGCCTGACCTTGGTCGAGCCGGCCTCGCCGTCGCCGCCGCCGTTCAGGCCCTGGGGCGGGCGGTTGCGATGCGAGGAGAGGATGGCGCATTCCATCCTTTCCAGGAAGCGGATGGTGCGCTCGGTGCCGTCGCCGGCGTTCCATTTGCCCTTGCCGCCGGAGCCCTCGCGGATGTGGAAATCCTCGAGCACGACCGGGAAGCGCAATTCCAGCACTTCAGGATCGGTAAGCCGCGAATTGGTCATGTGCGTGTGGACGCCGGATGTGCCGGCAAAGCCGCGCCCCGAGTTCATCCGGCCGGCCGGCGATCCGGAGCAGATCGTCTCGTAATACTGATATTGCCGGTTGCCGAAGGTGAGGTTGTTCATCGTGCCCTGCGCGTTGGCCATCGCGCCCATGGCGCCGAACAGCGCGTTGGTGACGTGCTGCGAGGTCTCGACATTACCGGCGACGACCGCGGCCGGATAGGCCGGCTTCAGCATGCAGCCGACGGGGATGACGATGTTGATCGGCCGCAGACACCCGGCATTCATCGGGATCATGTCCTCGACCATGACACGGAAGGCATAGAGCACGGCGGCTCGCGCCACCGGCTCCGGCGCATTGAAATTGTTCTTCATGACCGGCGAGGTGCCGGTGAAATCGACCGTCGCCTCGCGCTTATTCCGGTCGACGGTGATCTTCACCTTGATCGCCTGGCCGGTGTCGGTGGGGTACTCGTATTCTGAACCGTCGGGCAGCCGTTCCAGCACGCGGCGCACACTCTCGGCTGCATTGTCCTGGACATGGCCCATATAGGCCGCGACGACGTCCAGGCCGAAATGCGCGACCATCTTGCGCAACTCAGCCACGCCCTTTTCGTTGGCGGCGATCTGCGCCTTGAGGTCGGCGATGTTCTGCGCGGGATTGCGGGCAGGGTAGGGATGATCGGTGAGGAGCGCCTCGAGCTCCTCCTCGCGGAAGCGGCCGCGATCGACGACGCGGAAATTGTCGAACAGCACGCCTTCCTCGTCGACGCTGGTGGCCAAAGGCGTCATCGAGCCGGGCGCCGTTCCGCCGACATCGGCATGGTGGCCGCGCGAGGCCGCCCAGAACAGGATTTCCTTGCGCGCGTCGTCGAACACCGGCGTGACCACGGTGATGTCAGGCAAATGCGTGCCGCCATTATAGGGCGCGTTGAGGGCGAAGACGTCGCCCGGATGGATATCGCCCGAATTGAGGCGAATAACGGTTTCGACCGAACGGTCCATGGAACCCAGATGCACCGGCATGTGCGGCGCATTGGCGACCAAAGCGCCATGGCGGTCGAACACCGCGCAGGAGAAGTCCAGCCGTTCCTTGATGTTGACGGAATAGGCGGTGTTCTGCAGCGTTACGCCCATCTGCTCGGCGATCGACATGAAGAGGTTGTTGAAGACCTCCAGCATCACCGGATCGGCCTCGGTACCGAGCGCGGCCTGCCGGTGCTTCCTTTCGATGCGTCTGAGGAGCACGTGGTTCCTGGCGGTGATCCCGGCCTGCCAGCCCGGTTCGACGACGATGGTCTGGTTCGGCTCGATGACGAGCGCGGGGCCTGTCACCTTGTGCCCGGGCTTCAGATCCTCTCGCAGGAAGATGCCGGCATCACGCCAGGCGCCGTCGGCGAAGAATTGCCTGGTCTGCCAAGGGCTTGCCGCCTTGTCTTCGAGGCTTGATTCCGTTTCGTCGCGCGCAGCGGTCCCGACATCGCTGCCTTCGACTCCAACCGCCTCCACGATCATTGGCTTGTTTTCATAGACGAAGCCGAACTGCGCCTTGTGGGCGGCCTCGAAATCGCCTCTGGCGCGGAAGATCGAGCCATGCTCGAAATTGACCGGCAGCGCCGTGTCGGTGCCGTCATAGCGGATCTGCAGGACCGGCCTGAAGGCAACGGCGGACTCGGCAATGCCTTGTGCCGCAAGCTCGGCGACGACGCCTTGGCGCAGCGCGGAAATCAGTTCCTCCATAGATGAGCGCGACTGTTCGGCAAGGGGTTCGAGCAGCGCCTGCTGGCGCGAGGCGAAGACCGATGACAGCCCGATGCCGTAAGCCGAAAGCAGGCCGGAGAAGGGATGGATGAGCACAGCCTCCATGCCGAGCGCATCGGCGACGAGGCAGGCATGCTGGCCGCCGGCGCCGCCGAAGCAGTTCAAGAGATACTCGGTGACGTCGTAGCCGCGCTGCACGGAAATCTTCTTGATGGCGTTCGCCATGTTCTCGACGGCGATGGTGACGAAACCCTCTGCCACCGCTTCCGGCGAGCGTCCATCGCCGATCTCGGTGGCCAAAGCTGCGAATTTTTCGCGCACGCTGCCGGCATCGAGGGGCTGGTCCTGGCCGGGGCCGAAGATAGCCGGGAAGAAGTCGGGCTGCAGCTTGCCGAGCATGACATTGGCGTCGGTGACGGCGAGCGGCCCGCCGCGCCGGTAAGCGGCCGGGCCGGGATTGGCGCCGGCGGAGTCCGGGCCGACGCGGAAACGGCCGGCCTCGTAGTGCAGGATCGAGCCGCCACCGGCGGCGACCGTGTGGATGCGCATCATCGGCGCGCGGATGCGCACGCCGGCGACCTCGGTGTCGAAGGCGCGCTCATAGTCGCCGTCATAATGGGCGACATCGGTCGAGGTGCCGCCCATGTCGAAGCCGATGACCTTGTCGAAGCCCGCGAGCTTCGCCGTCTCGACCATGCCGACGACGCCGCCGGCGGGACCGGACAGCAGCGCGTCCTTGCCCTGGAACATGTCGGCTGCGGTCAGCCCGCCCGACGACATCATGAACATCAGGCGGGGACCAGCGCCCAATTCTCCCGCCACCCTTTGCACATAGCGCGACAGGATGGGCGACAGATAGGCGTCGACCACCGTGGTGTCGCCACGGCCGACCAGCTTGATGAGCGGCGACACCGCGTGGCTGACCGAGATCTGGCTGAAGCCGATCTTGCGACAGACCTTGGCCACCGCTTTCTCATGGTCCGGATATTTCCAGGCATGCATGAAGACGATGGCGACCGCGTCGATGCCGTCGGCCTTGGCCTGCTCGATCGCCGGGCGGCAGGCGGCGATGTCGAGCAGCCGCTCGACGCGACCGTCGGCGCGGACGCGCTCGTTGATCTCGATCACCCGCTCGTAGACCTGCTCGGGCAGGATGATCTCCTTGGCAAAAATGTCCGGACGCGCCTGATAGGCGATGCGCAGCGCGTCACGAAAACCCTTGGTGATGAGCAGGAGCACCCGGTCGCCCTTGCGCTCGAGCAGGGCATTGGTGGCGACGGTGGTGCCCATCTTTATGTCGCCGATGCGGTCAGCGGGAATGGCGGCGCCGGTCTTTAGCCCGAGCAGGTCGCGGATGCCCTGGATGGCAGCATCGGCATAGGCTTCAGGGTTCTCGGACAAGAGCTTGCGCGGGTGCAGCCGGCCCTGCGGATCGCGACCGATGATGTCGGTGAAGGTGCCGCCCCGGTCGATCCAGAAATCCCATCTCGCGGTCACGGTGTTCCCCTGCGGTCATGCTGATGCAGGTTTTCATTGCCTTATCGATGGCAATACGTCAATATATTATCGATAAATCGTCAGAAAGGCATCGCATGCAGCGCGAAGAATGGGGGCCGATCGTCTCGGCATCGCATCTATCGGTTGGGGCCATGCCGTCCATGTCGGAACTGGAGTTCGCGCTGACGGTCACCGGCAACGCCTTTCAGCGCTGGACGGTGAGGTGCATGGCGGCCGCCGGCTACCCCAGCCTCACTCATCTCGACGTCCTTTTGCTGCATGCCACCAACCATCGAGGGCGCGAGAAAACGCAGGCCGATCTCTGCACCATGTTCAACATCGAGGACACCCACCTTGCGACCTATTCGGTCAGGAAACTCGCCGGGATGGGCCTTGTCCGAACCGGCAAGCGCGGCAAGGAAAAGACCGTATGTGTCACCGAGGCTGGAGCGCGCGCGTGCGAACGCTACCGGGAATTGCGCGAAGGGCTGCTGATCTCGAGCATCAAGACGCTCGGCCTCGATGAAGAGGCGCTCAGCAGGCTTGCGGCGCTGATGCGCGCGATATCTGGCCAGTACGATCAGGCTGCCCGCGGCGCCGTCAGCCTGTAGTGGGCGCCACATCAACCAAATTGCCTGCAATACCGGGGCGTTAGCAGTTATCGCGATGTTACATGCGGAAACGCAACGTTACGAAACTCGCGAGCCGCTCAATGCATTTCTCCTACGACCGTTCACCGAAACGTGAACGTTTGCTGAAGGAGAGATACCATGAAGAAGATCATTCTGGCGTCTGTTTCGGCGCTCGCCCTGCTGGGGGTTGCGGCTTGCAGCGACAGCGGCACCGGCACGGACAACACGACCACCCAGAGCACCAATCCGCCGGCCAACGAGCAGCCGATGAAGCCTGCTACGCCAGACGCTTCGAAGCCTGCTGAACCGGCTCCGGCAACACCTCCTGCTGCGCCCGCGCAGTAGAAATCAATCCAATGAAATCGGGAAGGCCGGCCTTGTGCCGGCCTTCCTTTTTGGTGGGATTGCCGTCCACAGCCGTTGGACCTGCGGCATCGTCTCGGCTTGATAGCAACCGCCGGTTCGCACTAAGAAGCCGGCATGTCGATTTGGGACCGCCTTGGCGACTTCATCGCTCGTGTTTCGTCGTCGGCGTCCTCGGGCGTCGCCGATGTCGTCGAGGCCGTGCGCACAGTGTTTTCCGGCGACGCGGATTTGCGCCGCCGCGTTGCCTTCTCGGTGGCGATGATCGCGCTTTCGGCCAAGATGGCCAAGGCCGATGGCATCGTCACCCAGGACGAAGTGCGCGCCTTCCAGGAAATCTTCGAGGTGCCGCCGAGTGAAACGCGCAATGTGGCGCGCCTCTACGACCTCGCCAAGCGCGACGTTGCCGGGTTCGAGATCTATGCCCAGCGCATGGCGCAGCTTTGCGGTTCCGGCCATGCGAATTGCATGATGCTGGAAGACATACTCGACGGTTTGTTCCACATCGCCAAGGCAGACGGCCTGATCCATGAGCGGGAAGGGCAATTCCTGCATCGCATCGCCGAGATTTTCCGGATCGACGAGGTGCACTACCAGGCGATCCTGTCTCGGCACGTCAATCTTGGTGCCGCAGATCCCTACGTCGTTCTCGGCATCGAGCGGGGCAAGCCGTTCGAGGAGGTCAGGAAGCGCTACCGCAAGCTGATCTCGGACAATCACCCTGACAGGCTGATCGCCCGCGGCCTGCCGCAGGAATTCATCAAGATCGCCACGACGAGGGTCGCCGCGATCAATGCCGCCTATGAGATGATCGAACGGGGCCTCAGGCACGTATGAGCGGTTTTTTGCCCGACCAGCCTGGTGCCGAGGTCAGGGTGTCGCCGAATTTCGGTCCGCGACGCGGGACGCCCGGGCCTGACATGATCGTGTTGCACTATACCGGCATGGCGACGGGCGCCGGCGCCGAGGCGTGGCTGTGCGATCCGGCAAGCGAGGTGTCCTCGCATTATCTTGTCCATGAGGGCGGCCGCATCGTGCAGATGGTGCGCGAGAGCGATCGCGCCTGGCATGCCGGAAAGAGTTCATGGTTCGGGCGTACCGACATCAACTCCTGCTCGGTCGGCATCGAGATCGTCAATCCCGGACATTTGCTCGGCTACAAAGTCTTCCCGAAGCGGCAGATCGATGCGGTGATCGGGTTGTGCGCCGGGATCATCGGCCGGCATTCCATCCCACCGCAAAGGGTGCTTGCGCATTCTGACGTGGCGCCGGGACGCAAGGTCGACCCGGGTGAGAAATTTCCCTGGAAGGCTCTGTTTGCGGGGGGCGTCGGCCACCTCGTTCCAGCCGCCCCGATCAGGCAGGGCACGGCGTTGAAGGCGGGCGACACTGGTGCCGACGTGGAGGCGCTGCAATCGATGCTGGCGCTCTACGGCTACGCCGTCGAGATATCGGGCGTCTTCGATCGCCAAACAGAAATCGTGGTGGCGGCGTTTCAGCGGCATTTCCGGCGGCGGCTGGTCGACGGCGTGGCGGATGGCTCGACGACCCGCACGCTGCAAAGGCTGCTGGCTTCCGCAAAGGCAGCCTCAACCAAATAATCCGGCCAAGCCGCCAAATTACAATTTGTCATACAAAGTGAATTGCCTCGCCTTCATTGGCGCTAAATCGCTCTTCAAACGCATCTCCCGCAAGTTGTCGGACGTCTAGCCTCCCACGATGTCCCGATGTTGAGTTAGTCACCCCGTGCGAAGTTCTTCGCGCGGTTCAAACAGAATAGGATTACATGCAAAAAATGACCGTTGTAGCGGCAGCCGTTGCTGCCGGAGTGATGACTTTTGCCTTCAGCCCGGCGAACAGTGCGCCGCTGAGCCTGCGGTCGGCAGACAATGGGCTCGCAGCGACCCCCGTGACGCCGAAGGCGGCCTCGGACCTCAAAGTCGCGAAAACCAAGAAAGCCGCTGCGGCAAAAGTGCAGAAAACCGCGGCATTGAAGCCGGCAAAATCAACGGTCAAACGCCGCGCGAAGCGCGGCAAGCGGACCATCGACCTGACGACGACAGCGTCTATCCACCCCGAGATGCCCACAATGTCGTCCCCGGCGGCCGGCGACGGTCAATATTCGGCGATCATCGCCCGCTATGCGGCAAGCTATGGCGTGCCGGTGTCGCTCGCCAAGGCGGTCATCAAGATCGAAAGCAATTATCGGCCGAACATGGTCGGCGGCGCCGGCGAGATCGGCCTGATGCAGATCAAGCCGGCGACGGCGCGGATGATGGGCTATACCGGTTCGGCCAAGGGATTGTTCGATCCCGACACCAACATCAAATACGGCATGAAGTACCTCGCCATGGCGCAAGGCCTCGGCGGCGGCACGACCTGCGGCACGATCCTCAAATACAATGCCGGCCATGGCGCCAGGCGGATGAATCCGGTTTCGGCCGCCTATTGCAGCAAGGTGAAAGTGCAGATGGCGGCGCTCGGCTCGCCCGCGTAAAGCAGGAGAATTGCCTTTTTTGTTTGCGTTTTCAAACGCGAACCCCTTTATACGCGCTTGCCAGCTGGCCGGGCGGCCGCGCCCGCAACAGCCGAAAGGCTGCGGGTGAGGAAAGTCCGGGCTCCATGGAGACACGGTGCCGGCTAACGGCCGGCGGGGGCGACCCCAGGGAAAGTGCCACAGAAAGCAAACCGCCGCGGCGCATGCCGCGGCAAGGGTGAAAGGGTGGGGTAAGAGCCCACCGCGCGACTGGCAACAGGAGCGGCACGGCAAACCCCACCGGGAGCAAGACCGAATAGGGGCGGTGCGAGGGGAAACCCTCGAGGGCTGTTTCCGGCCCACCGCCCGGGTAGGTTGCGTGAGGCGCGTGGCGACATGCGCCCAAGATGAATGGCCGCCACGTTCCCGCGCCGCAGGGCGCGGGGGCCATACAGAACCCGGCTTACAGGCCAGCTGGCATTTTCCTACGATGGTCTTGGCGGTGCGCTATGCGCCGAGACGATCCAAAGACGCCTCGATCGCCCGCCAGAGCTCCTCCACCGGTTCGCAGCCGATGGACAGACGCACGAAGCCGGGCGACACGGCGTCGCCACGTTTCGAACGCCGTTCGGCCGAGGTGTGCACGCCGCCAAAGGAAGTCGCCGATTCCATCAGCGCGCAATTGTCGATGAAAGCCTCGGCCTTCTCTTCCGAAGCCAGCTCGAAGGAGATCAAAAAGCCGAAGCGCTCCATCTGGGCGCGCGCCAGATTGTGCGAAGCGTCGCCCTCAAGGCCCGGAAAGCGCAAGCCGCTCACGGCGCGGTGCCCCTTGAGACGGCGGGCGATCGTTTCGGCCGACGAGCACATGCGATCGAAACGTACCTCGAGCGTCTCGAGGCCACGATGCACGAGCCAGGCCTCGAAAGGTCCGGGAATGCCGCCGGCCGTCTCGCGCCAGTCCCTGACCCTCGCGGCAATATCCGGATTGCGGCTTGCGACGTGGCCGAACAGCACATCCGAGTGGCCGTTGATCGCCTTGGTGTCGGCCGACACCACGACATCGGCGCCGAGATCAAGCGGGCGCTGGCCAAAGGGCGTCATCGTCGTGTTGTCGATGATTAGGATCCCGCCCTGCTGATGAACAGCTTCGGCGACGGCGGCGATGTCACAGATATCCAGCCGCGGATTGGAGGGAGTTTCCGCGAAGACCAGTCGGTAACCGGCGAAGCCGCCATCGAGCATGTTCGATGTGGCCCTCACGTCGTAGGTGACGCCGAGCGGTTTCAGGAAACGCTCCGCCAGCGCGCGTGTCGTGTGGTAGCCGTCCGAGGGCAGGAGAATGCGGTCTCCCGATTTGACGAGCGCGAAAAATGCCGCCGCAATCGCGGCCATTCCCGACGGAAAGGCAACGCATTGCGCATCCTCCAGATGGCCAAGCACGTGCTCGACGGCGTGCCAGGTCGGATTGCTGAAGCGGCCATATTGATCGAAGCCAGCCGCATCGCCCGGCGAATGAAAGATCGAGGCCATGGTAAGAGGCAAGGGGATCGGGTCGCCCTTGGCGAAATCACCGCTGCGCAGATGGGCAAGTGTCGCGGCGCGCGACTTCGCGGTTTCGGGCATGGCCAATTCCTTCGTTGAACAGAGGTTCGACGCTAGGCGCGCTGGGCGTTCCCAGCAAGTCGCGTCTATTTGGGCCAGACCGCCGCTCTAAACGCTTCGTTAGGCTTAATAGAGGATAAAGACGAGACGCGCCGTCAGCCTGCTCTTTCTGGTTGTGATGGGCGCGTTTGTGATGCCTGTTCCCGTTGACGCCCATAGTGCCCCATGATATCCCATTCGCATCATCAAGCCTTCGTTCCGCGTCAGGGTGAAGCGTACGCCAATCGGGCAGCCGCGGCGGCTGCGCGTTTGCCGGTTTTCGTCCTGGTGAATGAAGCGATTTGTCGCGAGGCGATGCGCGGCGGCGGCGCGGAGAAGAACATGGGAAGGGGTGCGGCCGCGACAGCGGCTGTAACGTGTAGTGGACCGATTTCTGTCAAGCGCAGTGAACAGGATCGATGCGAAGGGGCGGGTGTCCGTTCCCGCGCATTTCCGAGCGGTCGTGCAGAAACGTGGCTATGCGGAACTCTATGCGCTACGCTGCCTGGATCTTCCGGCGATGGACGTCGGCGGGCTCGACCTGCTCGACCGCTACGAGCAGCGGATCGCGCTCGAGGATCCCTTCCTGCAGACGGCGGACGATATGTCGTTCTTCTGCCATGGCGACGGCACGTTCCTGAAGCTCGACCAGGACGGCCGCATCACGATGACCGATTTCATCCGCGAGCATACCGGCATTTCCACGGAGGTGGCCTTTGTCGGGCGCGGCAATTTCTTTCAGATCTGGGAGCCGGACCGGCTTGCAGCCTATGGGGCGCAGGCGCGGGCCAGGCTTTTGCAGCTTCGGCAGGGGACGAAGCCTGGGGAGCGACCGGAATGATGGCTGGCCACGGCGATGAACCTCACGCCGTTGGCGGACTGGTCCGTCACATTCCGGTCCTCCTTGCCGAAGTGCTGGAGGCGCTTGAGCCCAAGGCGGGCGAGACGATCGTCGACGGCACGTTCGGCGCCGGCGGCTATGCCGGCGCCATCCTCGAGCGAGGTGCCTCGGTCGTGGCCATCGATCGCGATCCGGATGCGATCGCCGCGGGCAGGGCTCTGGAACGGCAGGCCGGCGGCAGGCTGAAGCTCGTTCAGGCGCCGTTCTCGACGCTGGATGAACATGTCGGCAGCGCCGACGGCGTCGTGCTCGACATCGGCGTTTCCTCCATGCAGCTCGACCAGGCCGAGCGCGGCTTTTCCTTTCGCGCCGACGGGCCGCTCGACATGCGCATGGCGCAGGCTGGCCTGAGCGCCGCCGATGTCGTCAACACCTTCAAGGCGGGCGACCTTGCCCGCATCTTCGGCTTCCTCGGCGAGGAGCGGCATGCCGGCCGCATCGCCCGCATGATCGAGGCCCGGCGCGGGAAGCGGCCTTTCGAGCGCACGCTCGATCTGGCCGACGCCATCGCCACCCATATCGGCCGCGCGCCGAAGGACAAGATCCATCCTGCCACCCGCGTCTTCCAGGCGTTGCGCATCTTCGTCAACGACGAGCTCGGTGAACTGGCTGGCGCGCTGTTCGCCGCCGAGCGTGTGCTCAAGCCGGGCGGCAGGCTTGCCGTGGTCACCTTTCATTCGCTGGAGGACCGCATCGTCAAGCGCTTCGTCGCCGATCGCGCCGATGCCGCGTCAGGCTCCCGCCACATGCCTGATGCACCGGCGCGGCTGGCGACCTTCCGCAAGTCCGGCGGCGGGGTGACGGCGGGAGAGGCCGAGATCGCGGCCAATCCGCGAGCGCGCTCGGCCAGGCTGCGCGCAGCGATCCGGACCGACGTGCCGGCGCGCGCCGGCGACTTTTCGATTTTCGGCCTTCCAAAGCTTCCCGCCGTCGAGCGGCCGGGGGAGAGGTAAGCACGTGTTTCGTACCAGCGACATAGTCCTGATCGCCGTCATGGTCTCGGCGGCGGCGTTGACCTACAAGACCAAGCGCGAAGCCGAGGACCAACTGGCGGCGGTGCAGAAGCTGCAGGCGCAGATCCGCTACGAGGAAGACACGATCGATCTGCTGAAGGCCGACTGGAGCCTGCTCACCCAGCCGGCGCGGCTGCAGAAACTTGCCGAGATCTACAAGTCGCAGCTCGGGCTAGAGCCGGTCAACGCCCGTCAGATCGGCGGCCTCGACGACGTGCCGATGAAGCCGGTCAACATCGAGGACCTGTCGTCGCAGCGGCTTGGCGGCATGGCCGACAATGCCGGCAAAGAGCCCTCGGGCGGCAAGGATCCGGTGGTCACCGGGAGCACCGTGCAATGATCGGCAGGCTTCCCAAGATCGGTAACCTGCTGAAGCGTCGGAAGAAGATGGCCGAGGACGGCTCGATCGTCGTCGATGCCGCCCGCAAGGCGACCGGCGGCAAGGCCAAGACCCGCATCGTCATGACGATGGCTGTGTTCTTCACCATCTATTCGACCATTGCCGGCAGGCTCGTCTATCTCGGCCTGCAGAACCCGGACATGTCGGGTGGTCCGGAGAGCCGGGTCACCGCGTCGCGGCCGGATATCGTCGATCGCAACGGCGAGGTGCTGGCGACCGACATCAAGACGGCCTCGCTGTTTGCCGAGCCGCGCCGTATCGTCGACGCCGACGAGGCGATCGAGAGATTGTCGACCGTGCTTCCCGAGATCGACTACGAGCAGACCTATCGCAAGCTCAAGAGCGGCGCCGGCTTTGTCTGGCTGCAGCGCCAGCTGACGCCGAAGCAGCAGGCCGACATCATGGCGCTGGGCATCCCAGGCCTCGGCTTCCGCACCGAAAAGCGGCGCTTCTATCCGAGCGGCGAGACATCGTCCTACATTGTCGGGCTGACCAACATCGACAACCAAGGCATCTCCGGCATGGAGAAATACATCGACGACCAGGGTCTGACCGACCTGCAGGCGTCGGGGCTGGCGGTGGCCAGGGACCTGAAGCCGGTGAAGTTGTCGATCGACCTTCGCGTCCAGCATGTCGTGCGCGACGAGGTCGCCGCCGCCCTGGAACGCTATCGCGCCATTGGCGCTGGCGCCGTTGTGCTCAACGTCAAGACGGGCGAAGTGGTGGCCATGGCCTCGGTGCCGGATTTCGATCCGAACAACCCTTACAATGCACAGGAAAAGGACCGGCTGAACCGTATGTCGGCGGGCCTTTATGAGATGGGTTCGACCTTCAAGAGCTTCACCTCGGCCATGGCGCTCGATTCCGGCAAAGCGACGATGGAGAGCCGCTTCGACGCTTCGCACCCAATCCGGGTCGGCCATCAGGCCATCCACGATTTCCACGGCAAGAACCGTGTGCTGTCGTTGCCGGAGGTGTTCCTCTATTCGTCCAACATCGGGTCGGCCAGGGAGGCCGAGCTGGTCGGCATCGAGGGGCACCGCGAATTCCTGCATCGCCTTGGAATTTTGGACAAGATGCAGACCGAGCTGCCCGAAGTCGCCCGCCCGACTGAACCGAAGGTCTGGAAACAGGTCAATTCGTTCACCATCGCCTTCGGCCATGGTGTGTCGACGACGCCGCTGCAAGCGGCCGTCGGTTGCGCGGCCCTGATGAATGGCGGCTATCTGATCCAGCCGACCTTCCTGCCGCGTACCATGGACCAGGCAATGGCGGTGGCCAAGAAAGTGGTCGGCGAAAAGACGGTCGAAGGCATGCGCTACCTCTATACGCTCAACGCCGAGAAGGGCTCTGCCAGGAACGCCAGAGTCCCCGGCTACCGCGTTGGCGGCAAGACCGGAACAGCCGAGAAGGTCATCAATGGCCGTTACTCGAAGGACTTGAATTTCAATACCTTTGTGGCCGCCTTTCCGATGGACGATCCGCAATATCTCGTGTTCACGATTGCCGACGCCCCGCATCCGGAAAAGCCTGGCATGCCAGACGTCGCGGCCGCGAATGCGGGCGTTATAGCCGGCAACATCATTAGGCGTTCGGCGGCCATGCTTGGCGTGAAGCCAGATTTCAGCCATGAAAATGGTGCAACGCTGGTTTCCTATCAGTGATTCTTGGGGCGCGCCGGCAACTGCGCGCTATTTTGTTGCGGTGAACGGGACTCAATGCATCTGAAAGATCTAGCCGGTATCCTGCCTGTCGAGGGAGCACCTTCCCCCGATTTGGAAGTGACCGGTCTCTCCTCCGATTCCCGCCAGGTAAGGCCGGGCGTCGTCTTCTTCGCGCTCGCCGGCAGCAAGGCCGATGGCTCGGCCTACGCGGCCGACGCTGCGAGCCGGGGCGCGGCTGTAATTGTCGCCGCCAAGGGGAACGCCATTTCCGGACTGTCGATTCCGGTTCTTGCCGTGGAAGATCCCCGCCTTGTGCTGGCGCTGAGCGCGGCGCGCTTCTTCGGCAGCCAGCCTCAGACAATGGTCGCCGTCACCGGCACCAGCGGCAAGACGTCGGTCGCCGCCTTCACCCGTCAGATCTGGGAGCAGGCCGGTTTTTCGGCAGCCTCGATCGGCACGACGGGCGTGGTGGCGCCCGGCCGCAACGAATATGGCTCATTGACAACGCCGGATCCGGTGGCGCTGCACCAACTGCTGAAAGAACTGGCAGAGGCAGGCGTCACCCACGCCTCGATGGAAGCCTCCAGCCACGGCCTCGACCAGCGCCGCCTCGACGGCGTGAAGCTCGCTGCCGGCGGCTTCACCAATCTCGGCCGCGATCACATGGATTATCATCCGACCGTCGAGGACTATCACCGCGCCAAGCTGCGCCTGTTCGACACGCTGCTGCCGAAGGGCGCGCCGGCTGTGATCTTCGCCGACGACCCATGGTCGGAGGCGACGATCAAAGCGGCAAGGACGGCGGGTCTCAACGTGCTCACGGTCGGCCGCCACGGCGAATTCCTCACGCTGAAGCGCGTCGAGCATGAGCGGCGGCGCCAGCGTGCCGAGGTGGAGGCCGCCGGCGTGCTGCACGAAATCGACCTGCCGCTGGCCGGCGATTTCCAGATCGCCAATGCGCTGGTTTCCGCCGGCCTTGCCATCTCGACTGGAACATCCGTCGGCAAGGCCTTGGCCGCATTGGAGAAATTGAAAGGCGCGCCGGGCCGGCTCGACCTCGTCGGCACGACGGCGGCCGGCGCTCCGGTCTATGTCGACTACGCGCACAAACCCGATGCACTGGAAAATGTCCTGGCCTCGGTGCGCCCCTTCACCACCGGCCGTGTCGTCGTGGTGTTCGGCTGCGGCGGCGACCGCGATCGCGGCAAGCGGCCGATCATGGGCGAGATCGCGACCCGGCTTGCCGATGTCGTCATCGTCACCGACGACAATCCGCGCTCGGAAATCCCCGAAACCATCCGGGCGGCAATCCTTGCCGCGGCGCCCGGCGCCATCGAGATCGGCGACCGCCGCAAGGCCATCCACGAGGCGGTGGCGATGCTGCATGCCGGCGATACGCTGATCGTCGCCGGGAAGGGGCATGAGGAAGGCCAGACCATCGGCACCGAAACCTTCCACTTCTCCGACCATGAGGAAGTGCGCGAGGCGCTTCAGGAGCGCGCCGCATGAGCCTGCTCTGGACGTCGGAAGCACTTGTCGAGGCCATGGGCGGCAGGCCGATCGGCTCGCTGCCAGAGGGCATCACCGGCATTTCCATCGACAGCCGCAGCCTCGAGCCGGGCAACGCCTTCTTCGCCATCAAGGGCGAGACGATGGACGGCCACGACTTCGCGACCGCGGCGGTGAAAGCGGGCGCCGCCGTGCTGGTCGTCGCTGAAGGCAAGCTGCCGTCTCTGGGCCGCCTAACGGCGCCGATGATCGTGGTGCAGGATGTGCTTGCGGCACTTGAGAAGCTCGGTGTCGCGGCGCGCGCCCGCTCCCGGGCCAAGGTCATCGCGGTGACCGGATCCGCCGGCAAGACGACCACCAAGGAAGCGCTCCGCCATGTGCTGTCGGCGGTCGGCAAGGTGCATGCCTCTGCGCAGTCATTCAACAACCATTGGGGCGTGCCGCTGACGCTCGCGCGCATGCCGCAAGACTGCGACTACGCGGTCTTCGAGATCGGCATGAACCACCCGGGCGAGATCAGGCCGCTGGTCAAGATGGTCAGGCCGCATGTCGCCATCGTCACGCT
This sequence comes from Mesorhizobium sp. M1C.F.Ca.ET.210.01.1.1, assembly GCF_004791585.1. Taxonomy (GTDB): domain Bacteria; phylum Pseudomonadota; class Alphaproteobacteria; order Rhizobiales; family Rhizobiaceae; genus Mesorhizobium. The sequence continues at coordinate 166,946 of NZ_SRUU01000004.1, read as the reverse complement.
GATCGCCGCCGCCCATCTCGGCTTCTTCAAGAATCTCGACGAGATCGCCATGGCCAAGGCCGAGATTTTCGAAGGGGTCGAGCCTGGCGGCGCCGCGCTGCTCAACCGCGACGATCCGCGCTGGAAGCTGCTTGGGAAAATGGCCAGAGAGGCCGGCGTCGAGCATGTCTTCGGCTTCGGCGAAAACGCCCGCTCGGCCTTCCGCCTTGCCGGCGGCGAGCTTTACGCCGACCATACCGACATCGCCGTCAAGATCGGCAAGAAGGACCTGACGGCCCGTGTCGGGGCGCCAGGCCGCCACATCGTGCAGAATGTGCTGGCCGTACTGGGCGCCGCGCAACTGGTCGGCGCCGATCTCGACAAGGTCGCGGCGGCGCTTGCAGACCTGTCGGCCGAGCGCGGGCGCGGCAGGCGCCACATATTGCACCATCCCAACGGCTCGATCACGCTGATCGACGAGAGCTACAATGCCAACCCGGCATCGATGGCGGCAGCCATGGCGCTGCTCAACGCCACGCCTGTATCGGGCGAGGGCAGGCGCATCGCTGTGCTTGGCGACATGCTGGAACTTGGCAGCCACTCGGCAAAACTCCATGCGGCCCTTGCCGAGCTCATCGTCGGCACCGGGACGCGCAACGTCTTTCTCGGCGGCCCGGAGATGCGGGCGCTAGCCGACGTTTTGCCTCCCGATGTCGAAACCGAATACCGGTCAGGGGCGGAAGAACTGAAGCCGGTCGTGATGTCGGCAATCAGGCCCGGCGACGTGGTCATGGTCAAGTCGTCGAAAGGCATCGGATTTTCAAAACTGGTCGAGGCATTGCTCGGCAAATTTCCGGCGGAAGCCACAACCATTGAACCGACCTGAGGTCGGGCTCCGGGGGACGGAAGCGCATGCTCACTTTACTCGTTGATTTCGCGGACAAGATCTCGGCTTTCAATGTCTTCCGCTACATCACCTTTCGCACTGGCGGCGCGCTGATCACTTCGGCGCTGATCGTCTTCATATTCGGGCCGACCATCATCAATTCGCTGCGCCTTCGTCAGGGCAAGGGCCAGCCGATCCGCGCCGATGGACCGCAGACGCATTTCAAGAAGGCGGGCACGCCGACGATGGGCGGGCTGATGATCCTTTGCGGCATCATCGGCTCCTCGCTTTTATGGGCGAACCTCTCCAGCATCTATGTCTGGGTTGTGATGCTGGTGACGCTCGGCTTCGGCTCGATCGGTTTCTACGACGACTATCTCAAGGTGACGAAACAGTCGCATCTGGGCTTCTCCGGCAAGGCGCGGCTGGCGATCGAATTCGTCGTCGCCGGCATCGCGGCCTGGGTGATCATGCACAACGGCCAGGCGCCGTTCTCGTCGTCACTGACCTTCCCCTTCGCCAAGGAATTCCTCATCAATCTCGGCTGGTTCTTCGTGCCATTCTCCTGTTTCGTCATCGTCGGCGCGGGCAATGCCGTGAATCTCACCGACGGCCTCGACGGCTTGGCGATCGTGCCGATCATGATCGCGGCGGCGTCCTTCGGCGTCATCGCCTATCTCTCCGGCAACGCGGTCTTCGCCGAATATCTGCAGATCCATTTCGTGCCCGGCACAGGCGAGCTGGCGGTTGTGCTCGGCGCGGTGATCGGCGCCGGCCTCGGCTTCCTCTGGTTCAACGCGCCGCCGGCCGCGATCTTCATGGGCGACACCGGATCGCTGGCGATGGGCGGTCTGATCGGCACCATTGCTGTCGCCACCAAGCACGAGATCGTGCTGGTCATCGTCGGCGGCCTGTTCGTGGTGGAGATCCTGTCGGTCATCATCCAGGTCGGCTACTTCAAGATGACCGGCAAGCGCGTCTTCCTGATGGCGCCGATCCACCATCATTTCGAAAAGCTCGGCTGGACCGAGAGCCAGGTGGTGATCCGCTTCTGGATCATCGCCGTAATCCTGGCGCTGGTCGGCCTCTCCACCCTCAAGCTCAGATAGGAAACCGCTTGATCCCCGCTGCTTCCTTCGCAGGCAAACGCGTTTCGCTCTTCGGGCTCGGCGGTTCGGGGATTGCTACCGCGCACGCGCTGATCGCCGGCGGCGCCGATATCCTCGCCTGGGACGACAATCCGGACAGCGTCGCCAAGGCTGCAGCGGCCGGAATTGCGACCGGTGACCTGCGCGCCGCCGACTGGTCGCGCTTCGCGGCCTTCGTCCTGTCGCCGGGCGTGCCGCTGACGCATCCGAAGCCGCATTGGACGGTTGAGCTGGCGCGCAGCGCTGGCGTCGAGGTGATCGGCGACGTCGAGCTGTTCTGCCGCGAGCGGATCTTGAGCGCGCCGGCAGCACCCTTCATCGCGATCACCGGCACCAATGGCAAATCGACAACGACGGCGCTGACGGCGCATATCCTGAAGTCAGCCGGACGCGACACCGAGATGGGCGGCAATATCGGCCGGGCCATCATGACGCTCGATCCGCCCGAGCCTTCGCGGCACTATGTGGTCGAGTGCTCGTCCTATCAGATCGATCTCGCGCCCTCGATCAACCCGACCGCCGGCATCCTGCTCAACCTGACGCCCGACCATCTCGACCGCCACGGCACGATGGCGCATTACGCCTCGATCAAGGAAAGGCTGGTCGCCGGCAGCGACACCGCGATCATCGGCGTCGACGATTCCTGGTGTGCCCAGATCGCCGACCGGCTGGAGCGGGCAGGCCGGCAGGTCATACGCATCTCCAAGCGCCTGCCGCTGACAGACGGCTATTTCGCCGACGGCACCAATCTGATGGAGGCCGTGCATGGCCGCTACAGCCGCATTGCTTTCCTCGAAGGCATCGGCTCGCTGCGCGGACAGCACAACGCGCAGAACGCACTGGCCGCCGTCGCCGCTTGCCTGAAGATCGGGCTGGAGCTCGGCGAGATCCAGGCAGGGCTCGAAAGCTTTCCGGGGCTGGCGCACCGCATGGAGCAGGTCGGCCGCAAGGACCACGTGCTGTTCGTCAACGATTCCAAGGCAACCAATGCCGATGCGGCGGCTCCCGCGCTGTCGAGCTTCAACCGCATCTACTGGATCGCCGGCGGCCTGCCCAAGGAAGGCGGCATCGAGCCGTTGCGCGGCTTCTTCCCCCGCATCGCCAAGGCCTATCTGATCGGCGAGGCGGCGCCCGCCTTTTCCGCCACGCTCGGCGAGGCGGTGCCATACGAGATATCCGGAACGCTGGAGGCGGCGGTCGAACATGCCGCCCGCGACGCCGCGAACGATACCGGCGGCGAGGCGGTGGTGCTGCTTTCGCCAGCCTGCGCCAGTTTCGACCAGTTCAAGAATTTCGAGGTACGCGGCGAAGCCTTCAGGCAAGCTGCGACTGCTATTGATGGGGTGAAATCCATCGGAGGGCCACGTTGATGCAAAGCCGTCTCGACAAAAGTCCAGTCGCAACATGGTGGTGGACGATCGATCGCTGGTTCCTGGCGGCATTCCTGTCGCTGATGGGGCTGGGCATCATTCTGTCCTTCGCCGCAAGCCCCGCGGTGGCCGAGCGCATCGGCCTCGACAGCTTCCACTTCGCCACAAGGCAGATCATCTTCACCATCCCTGCTCTTATCGTGATGCTGGCCGTCTCCTTCCTCGAGGCGCGGCAGATAAGGCGCATGTCGCTGGTGATGCTATGCATCATGCTGGTGCTGATGGTGGCGGTGCTCTACATCGGCGTTGAGGTGAAGGGCGCGCGGCGCTGGGTATCGCTCGCCGGCCTTTCGATCCAGCCGTCCGAATTCCTGAAGCCGGCCTTCGTCATCATCTGTGCCTGGCTTTTTGCCGAGCACAAGCGCCAGCCCGACATTCCCGGCAATCTCTTCGCCATGCTGCTGCTGGCCCTGGTGATCTCGCTCCTGGTGGCGCAACCCGACCTCGGCCAGACCATGCTGGTGCTGGGCACCTGGGGCGTGATGTTCTTCATGGCCGGCCTGCCCTGGTTCTGGATCGTCGCGCTGGGCGCTGCCGGCGTTGGCGGCGTGTTCGCTGCCTACACGGTGTTTCCACACGTCGCCGCCCGTATCGACAAGTTCCTCACCGGCGAGGGCGACACCTTCCAGGTCGATATGGGGCGCGAAGCGCTGATCAATGGCGGCTGGTTCGGCGTCGGCCCGGGCGAGGGGACGGTGAAGCGGGTCATCCCCGACAGCCACGCCGACTTCGTGTTTTCGGTCGCGGGCGAGGAGTTCGGCCTGATCATGTGCTTCTTCATCATGTCGATCTTCGCCTTCATCGTGCTGCGAGGATTGAGCATCGCGCTCAAGGAGCACGACGACTTCACCCGCTACGCCGTCGGCGGGCTCGTCACCGTGTTCGGCTTGCAGTCGGTCATCAACATGTCCGTCAACCTGCAGCTGATGCCCGCCAAGGGCATGACGCTGCCCTTCATCTCCTATGGCGGCTCCTCACAGATCGCGATTGCCGTTTCGATGGGCATGGTGCTGGCGCTGACGCGCAGGCATCCCGAAAAGCGCAAGCAGATTGGCTATTCCTTCTCGCAGCGCACTATCGCGGCGGAATGAGGCGGGATGTCGAGAGGTGTCATCCTGCTGGCGGCTGGCGGAACGGGCGGACATCTGTTCCCGGCCGAGGCGCTTGCGCATGAGCTGATCGAGCGCGGCTGGCAGGTGCACCTTGCCACCGACCGTCGCGCCGAGCGCTATTCCGGCCATTTTCCCGCCGCCGAAATCCACTCGATTGCTTCGGCCACACTGGGCTCGAAGAATCCAATCGCCATGCTCTCGGCCTTCTGGACGATCTGGCAGGGCGTGCGGCAGGCAGGGCGGGTGATAGCCAGGATCAGGCCGGAGGCCGCCGTCGGTTTCGGCGGCTACCCGACGCTGCCGCCGCTCTATGCGGCGACCCGGCGCAAGGTGCCGACGCTGATCCATGAGCAGAACGCGGTCATGGGCCGGGCGAACAAGGCGCTGGCCAGCCGCGTCGATGCGATCGCGGGCGGGTTCCTGCCGGAAGGGGCAAGGGCTGCCGGCGCCAAGACGGTGACCACAGGCAACCCGGTCAGGCCGCAGGTACTCGAGGCGGCGAAGGCGCCGTACGCGGCGTCCAATGACGGCGAGCCGTTCCGCTTCCTGGTGTTCGGCGGCAGCCAGGGCGCCCAGTTCTTCTCCGATGCCGTGCCGGCGGCGATCGCGCTTCTGCCCGAAGCGCAGCGCAAACGACTGGTGATCACCCAGCAGGCACGCGCGGAAGACGTGGCGCGGGTTAAGGCCGCCTACGCCAATCTTGGCGTCGACGCGCAGGTTTCGCCCTTTTTCACCGACATGGCGGCGCGCATGGCGGCGGCGCATCTGGTGATGTCGCGCTCCGGCGCCTCGACCGTATCGGAGATCGCCGTCATCGGCCGCCCCGCGCTGCTGGTGCCATATCCGCATGCTCTCGATCACGACCAGGCGGCGAATGCCGCGGCGCTCGCGGCGGCGGGCGGGGCCGAGGTTCATCCGCAATCGACGCTCTCGGCCGAGCGGATCGCCGCGCTGGTCGGCGGGCTGATCGAGGATCCCGGCCGGCTGGTCGCGATGGCCGCAGCCGCCCGTTCTGCCGGAAAACCGGACGCGGCGCGGTTGCTCGCCGATCTGACAGAGGCTATTGCGTCCGGCAAAACGGTTTCGGACTACAGGAGGACGCGCGCATGAAGATGCCGCAGACGATCGGCCTCGTGCATTTCATCGGTATCGGCGGCATCGGCATGAGCGGCATCGCCGAAGTGCTGCACAATCTCGGCTACAAGGTGCAGGGCTCGGACCAGGCAGACGGCGCCAATGTGCAGCGGCTGCGCGACAAAGGCATCGAGTGCTTCGTCGGCCACCGGGCCGAGAACCTCGGCGAGGCCGAAGTCGTGGTGGTGTCGACGGCGATCAAGAAGTCCAACCCGGAGCTCAAGGCCGCTCGGGAGAGGTTGCTCCCCGTTGTCCGCCGTGCCGAAATGCTCGCCGAGCTGATGCGCTTCCGCCAGGCGGTCGCCATCGGCGGCACGCATGGCAAGACGACGACCACCTCGATGGTGGCGACCTTGCTCGAAGCCGGCGGGCTCGACCCGACCGTGATCAATGGCGGCATCATCAACGCCTATGGCACCAATGCCCGCATGGGCGACGGCGAGTGGATGGTGGTCGAGGCCGACGAGAGCGACGGCACCTTCCTCAAGCTGCCGGCCGATATCGCCGTCGTCACCAACATCGATCCCGAGCACCTCGATCACTATGGCAGTTTCGACAAGGTGCGCGAGGCCTTCCGCCAGTTCGTCGAGAACGTGCCTTTCTACGGCTTCGGCGTGATGTGCACCGACCATCCGGAGGTGCAGGCGTTGGTCGGCCGCATCGAGGACCGGCGTGTCATCACCTACGGCGAGAACGCGCAGGCCGACGTGCGCTTCACCAATCATCGCATGGCAGGGGCCGTGTCGGAGTTCGACGTGGTGATCCGCGACCGCAAGGGACGGGGCACAACGACGATCAAGGATTTGCGGCTGCCGATGCCGGGACGGCACAATGTCTCCAACGCGACGGCCGCGATCGCGGTCGCGCATGAACTTGGCCTGTCGGCCGAGGCGATCAAGAAGGGCCTGTCGTCCTTTGCCGGCGTCAAGCGCCGCTTCACCCATACCGGCTCCTGGGACGGGGTCGACATCTTCGACGACTACGGCCACCACCCGGTCGAGATAGCGGCGGTGCTCAAGGCCGCGCGCACGGCCACCAAGGGCCGCGTCATCGCCATAGCCCAGCCGCACCGCTTTACCCGGCTGCACGATCTTTTCGAAGAGTTCTCCGTCTGCTTCAATGATGCCGATACGGTGATGGTGGCGCCGGTCTATCCGGCCGGCGAGGAGCCGATCGAAGGCGTGACCTCGGATGCGCTGGTGTCGCGCATCCGCGCCGGCGGTCATCGCGACGCGCGCTATATCGATGGCGCGGCGGCCGTTGCGCCGGCCATTCGCGAGCTTGCCAAGCCAGGCGACTTCGTCGTCTTCCTCGGCGCCGGCAACATCACGCAATGGGCCTATGCGCTGCCAAAGGAACTTGGGGGAACGCCCTCATGATGCGTGGCCAGGATCTGATCGACAAACTCGGCAACAAGCTTGCCGGCCTGCGCGGCCGCGTCACGCCCAACGCCGAGATGGACAAGATCACCTGGTTCCGCGCCGGCGGCTTGGCGGAAGCGCTGTTCCAGCCGGCCGACGAGGAGGATCTCGCGGCCTTCCTGCGCGCCGTACCGGAGGAAATCCCGATCACGGTCGTCGGCGTCGGCTCGAACCTTCTGGTGCGTGACGGCGGCATCCCGGGTTTTGTGGTCAGGCTCTCCGCCAAAGGCTTTGGCGAGGCCGAAGCCACCGGCCCGACCACCATCAAGGCGGGCGCAGCGACGCCGGACAAGCGCCTGGCGGCCGTGGCCTATGAAGCCGGCATCGGCGGGTTCCATTTCTACCATGGGATTCCTGGCGCCGTCGGCGGGGCGCTGAGGATGAATGCGGGTGCCAACGGCGTCGAGACGCGCGAGCGCGTGCTCGAGGTGCGGGCACTCGACCGCGCGGGCAATGTCCATACGCTCAGCAATGCCGACATGGGCTATGCCTATCGCCATTCGTCGGCGCCTGCCGGATTGATCTTCACCTCCGCCATCTTCGAGGGTGTCCCGGAAGACAAGGCGGCGATCAAGGCGGCGATGGACGCCGTGCAGAACCATCGCGAGACGGTGCAGCCGATCCGCGAGAAGACCGGCGGCTCGACCTTCAAGAATCCCGAAGGCACGTCGGCCTGGAAGGAGATCGACAAGGCCGGCTGCCGCGGCCTGATGATCGGCGGCGCGCAGATGTCGCCGATGCACTGCAACTTCATGATCAACACCGGCACCGCGACCGGCTACGACCTCGAATATCTCGGTGAGACGGTGCGGGCGCGGGTGCTGGAGAATTCGGGCATCCGGCTGCACTGGGAGATCAAGCGGCTGGGCAATTTTCGCCCCGGCCATGCGGTGCAGGAGTTCCTGGGGCAGCTTCTCTAAGGCGCGTTGCGATTCAGGTGAGGCCGGCCTGCGAATGGCGGCTTCCTGCGCTTCCGGTGCTCACGTACTTAAAGTACGCTTCGCTCCGGTTCTCGGAAGCTACCATTCTCGACTCGGCCTGACCTGAATCGCAACACGCTGGGCCGTGGTAGAAAGTTCAAGTAGTGCTTTAACTTCGTGGCTGGCACGGCAGCCGACCGTTGCCGTAAAGACTCAACAACACGCTTTTCTCGCCCGTTTTCGCGGAAAGTGAATCTCTCGGAATCATAGGTACTTGCCAGGGAATCAACTCTCTGATTCTCTGCCCTAAAGCGTTTCCTGATTTGAGTCGTTTGACGCGTTGGTCGCGTTTTCCGTCTGGGGGGCAACCTGCCGGAAGACTCGGACTCACTATGCGGGAATGTTGCGTGCGGAAGTATCGGTTGCAGGCCCGGCGTGAGAGGGGATGACGGGATGAAGAAAAAGCATGTGGCCGTTCTCCTGGGGGGATTTTCCTCGGAGCGGCCCGTGTCTCTGTCCTCGGGGAAGGCGTGTGCGGATGCGCTCGAGAACGAAGGTTATCAGGTCACCCGCGTCGATGTTTCGCGCGATGTCGGGTCTGTGCTTGCCGAGCTCAAGCCCGATGTCGCCTTCAACGCGTTGCACGGCCCGTTTGGCGAGGACGGCACCATCCAAGGAATTCTCGAATATCTCGCAATTCCCTACACCCATTCGGGTGTGCTCGCTTCGGCGCTGGCCATGAACAAGGAGCAGGCCAAGAAGGTCGCCAAGGCGTCCGGCATTCCGGTCGCGGAATCGACGGTGGTCAACCGCTTCGCCATCCAGAGCAAGCATCCGATGAAGCCGCCCTATGTGGTGAAGCCGGTCAACGAAGGTTCGAGCTTCGGCGTCGTCATCGTGCATGAGGGGCAATCGCATCCGCCTCAGGTGATCGGGTCGTCCGAGTGGAAGTACGGCGAGATCGTCATGGTCGAGCGTTACATCCATGGGCGCGAATTGACCTGCGCGGTGATGGGCGACGTGGCGCTCGGGGTCTGCGAGATCATCCCGACCGGCCATTCCTTCTACGACTACGATTCAAAGTACGTGCCTGGCGGGTCAAAACACGAAACCCCTGCAAAAATTTCACCGAATATTTACCAAAAAATACAGACACTGGCCCTCAAGGCTCATCTTGCTATCGGTTGCCGGGGCGTCTCCCGGTCGGACTTCCGTTACGACGACCGTCACTCCGAAAACGGCGAGGTTGTCTGGCTTGAGATCAACACCCAGCCGGGCATGACGCCGACGTCTCTGGTGCCTGAAATCGCCGCGCAAGCGGGACACTCGTTCGGCGATTTGTTGAGTTGGATGGTGGAGGACGCTTCGTGTCTGCGTTGAGGTGGGGACAGGGCAAAGGCGGCGGGGTCGGACCTGCGCTGTTCGGTGTGCCGCTGTCGTTCGACCATTTCGTCTTGCCGCGCCAGCTTCGCCGGCCGGTGCGGCTGCTTGCCCGTCTCTGCGGCGGCGAGTACGAGCCGCCGCGTTTTTCCGCCGCGATCCTCTCGGCTGCCTTGCTTGCTTCGTCTGGAGCCTACGGCGCCTTTCTTGGCGGCTATGCCGACAGCATCGTGCAGGGCGTGACGGCCCGCACCGGTTTTGCCGTCGACCAGATCAAGGTCGTCGGCAATCGCCAGACGTCCGAGATCGACATACTGGACCGGCTTGGCCTCGACGGCTGGACATCGCTGATTGGCTTCGACGCCGAGGCCGCGCGCGAGCGCATCGCGACGCTGCCCTGGGTCGAGGTGGCGGCGGTGCGCAAGATCTACCCGCATACGCTGGAAGTGCACGTCGAGGAGCGCGAGCCTTTTGCGCTCTGGCAGCAGGGCAATTCGCTTTCGGTGATCGAGCGGTCGGGCGAAGTGATCGCGCCTTTCTCGGGCGGCAAGCAGGCTTTGCTGCCGCTGATCATCGGCACGGGCGCGCCGGCCAAGGCGCCGAACTTCCTGGAGAGGATCAAGCGCTATCCGGAGCTGGCTGCGCGGATCAAAGGCTATATCCGTGTCGGCGAGCGGCGCTGGGATCTGAAGCTCGAAAACGGCATCACGATCAAGCTGCCGGAAGATGACGAGGATCAGGCGATCGCCGAGCTTGTCAAGCTCGACCGCGACAACGGACTTTTGACGCGCGATATCGCCGCCGTCGACATGCGGCTGCCCGATCGACTGGTGGTGGAGCTCTCGCCGGAAGCCGCGATGCAGCGCGAAGCCGCGTTCAGCGAAAAGCCGAAGAGCCTGACGAAGCGCAAGTCGGAGACGAAGATATGAGCTGGCTTGGCGGCAGCGGTGATGCATCTTCGCGCCGGTCGGGCACGCTCACGGTGCTCGATGTCGGGTCGAGCAAGGTTTGCTGCGTGGTGGCCAAGCTGAAGCCGCGCGAGGACGGCAAGCTGCTGCGCGGGCGCTCGCATCGCATCCAGGTGATCGGCATCGGCCATCAGAAATCGCAGGGCGTGAAGTCGGGCGTCGTGGTCGATCTCGACCGCGCCGAGCACGCCGTCCGTCTCGCCGTCGACGCGGCCGAGCGCATGGCGGGGCTGACCGTCGATTCCCTCATCGTCAACATGACGGCCGGCCGCCTCAAGAGCGAAGCCTTCTCGGCAACCATCAATCTCGGTGGCCACCAGGTCGAGGAAGCCGACATCAAGCGCGTGCTCGCCGCCGGCGCCAAGCAGGCGCTGCGGGCCGAGCGCGAGGTGGTCCACTCGCTTCCCGTCGGCTTCTCGCTCGATGCCGAACGCGGCGTGCGCGACCCGCGCGGCATGGTCGGCGACGCGCTCGGCGTCGACATGCATGTGCTGACCGGCGACGCCGCGCCAATGCGCAATCTGGAGCTCTGTATCAACCGTTCGCACCTGTCGGTCGAGCGCATGGTGGCGACGCCCTATGCCAGCGGCCTCGCGGCTCTGGTCGACGACGAGCTCGAAATGGGTGCCGCCTGCATCGACATGGGCGGCGGCACGACCACGATTTCGGTGTTCTCGGAAGGCAAGTTCGTGCATGGCGACGCCATCGCCATCGGCGGCAACCATGTGACGCTCGACATGGCCAAGGGCCTGTCGACCTCGCTGGACGCCGCCGAGCGGCTGAAGGTGATGCATGGCTCGGCGCTGCCGGGCAGCGCCGACGACCGCGACCTGGTCTCGATCCAGCCGATCGGCGAGGAGGGCGAGCTGCCGCTGCAGATTCCGCGCTCGGTGATGACGCGCATCATCCGCGCGCGCATCGACGAGACGTTGGAACTGTTGCGCGACCGGCTGAACAAGTCGGGTTACGGCAATGCCGTCGGCAAGCGCGTCGTTCTGACCGGCGGCGCCAGCCAGCTGGCCGGCCTGCCGGAGGCGGCGCGCCGCATTCTCGGACGCAATGTGCGCATCGGCCGGCCGCTCGGCGTGGCGGGCCTGCCGGAAGCGGCCAAGGGGCCGGCGTTCTCGACCCCGGTCGGGCTTCTGATCTACCCGCAGATGGCGAGCTTCGAGAGCCATTCGGCGAAAGGACTTTCCGGTTTCAGAATGACCGGAACGGGCGGAAAACTGCATCGCATGAGTCAGTGGTTGAGAGACAGTTTTTAATTTGACGGGGACAGCCCCATAGGCGGCCGCAGCGGCGAAGCGGCGGGAAAGGCAAAAGGACGGAGACAATGACCATCAATCTGCAAAAGCCGGACATCACCGAGCTGAAGCCACGCATCACCGTGTTCGGTGTCGGCGGCGGCGGCGGCAACGCGGTCAACAACATGATCACCGCCGGCTTGCGCGGTGTCGAATTCGTGGTGGCCAACACCGACGCGCAGGCGCTGACCATGTCGAAGTCGGAACGGCTGATCCAGCTCGGCGCGCACGTGACCGAGGGGCTCGGCGCCGGCTCGCAGCCGGAAGTCGGGCGCGCCGCGGCGGAAGAATGCATCGACGAGATCATCGATCATCTCTCCAACACGCATATGTGCTTCGTCACCGCCGGCATGGGCGGCGGCACCGGCACCGGTGCAGCTCCGGTCGTTGCCCGTGCGGCGCGCGAGAAGGGCATCCTCACCGTCGGCGTCGTCACCAAGCCGTTCCATTTCGAGGGCCAGCGGCGCATGAAGACTGCCGACATGGGCATCGAGGAACTGCAGAAATGCGTCGACACCCTGATCGTCATTCCCAACCAGAACCTGTTCCGGCTGGCCAATGACAAGACCACCTTCGCCGATGCCTTCGCCATGGCCGACCAGGTGCTCTACTCGGGCGTTGCCTGCATCACCGACCTGATGGTCAAGGAAGGCCTGATCAACCTAGACTTCGCCGACGTCCGTTCGGTGATGCGCGAGATGGGCAAGGCGATGATGGGCACCGGCGAGGCTTCGGGCGAAGGCCGTGCGATGGCCGCCGCGGAAGCCGCGATCGCCAACCCGCTGCTCGACGAGACCTCGATGAAGGGCGCCAAGGGCCTGCTGATCTCGATCACCGGCGGCCGCGACCTCACCCTGTTCGAGGTCGACGAAGCCGCGACCCGCATCCGCGAGGAGGTCGACCAGGACGCCAACATCATCCTCGGCGCCACCTTCGACGAGGAACTGGAAGGCGTGATCCGCGTCTCGGTGGTCGCCACCGGCATCGACAAGTCGGCGGCCGAAATCGCCGCGGCGCCGATCTCGATCCGCGCGCCGCAGAAGCCGGTTGCTCGTCCGGCGGCGCCTGCTCAGGAAAGCCGTCCTGCACCGGTTCAGCAGCAGGCTTACGAGCCGCGCGCGGTCGATCCGGTCGCCGAGGCGATCCAGCTTGCCGAGGCGAACGCCGCCGCGATGGCGCAGCCGCGTCAAGCGCCGGTCGACGACTTCCGCCCGCAGAGCAAGATCTTCCAGGCTCCGCCGGCACAGCCGCAGCCTCAGCCGGTGGTGCAGCAGGTCGCTCAGCCCGCGCCGCAGCGCGAGATGCCGCAGCCGGTTGCCGCGGCGCCGCAGCGCATGCCGCGCGTAGAGGACTTTCCGCCGGTCGTGCGGGCGGAGGTGGAAGCCAAGACCCGCCCCGCGGACCATGAGAACAGCGGTCCGATGGGGCTGATCAAGCGGCTGACGAACGGCCTCACCCGCCGCGAGGAAGAGCCGGCCCGGCTTCAGCCGGCGCAGCCGCGCGAGCCGAAACTGCGCCAGGCGGCACCGGAAATGCGCCGCCTCGCCAGCCAGGATCCGCAGCTCTACGCGCCGCGCCGCGGCCAGCTCGACGACCAGGGGCGCCTGACGCCGCAGAGCCGCACTGTGCAGGAAGACGACCAGTTGGAGATTCCGGCGTTCCTGCGCCGCCAGGCCAACTGATCGAATGAGCGGGCCGCTGATCGTTAACGATATATAACGGTTGTTAACAGGCAGGCGAGAGATCGTCTGCCTGTTTCCTTTAAAAGCTGTTTTAAAACAGTACGTTATAAGCGCTTCCTTGCTCGGTTTCGCGGTTACACAGGGTAAGAAACCGTGATTTGGAGTCTCCCGGACGGGCCATTATCTTCGCGCAGGACTAAAGTCGGTACGCCGGGATTCGGGGAGTTGGCCCAGCCTGCCGATCATATCAGAGCCGCATGCCCTGTTCATTTTGCCGCATTGCGCGGACGCCGGATGATCCATCTGGTTGGAGATGCTCAGAGGCCGACAAAGCGGACGCCGGCAGCTAGGGCTTATGGGGTTTGTCTTGCACGACTATCAGACGACAGTAAAAACGCGCGTGACGTTGACCGGCACAGGCGTCCATAGCGGCAAGCCTGTCACCGTTCATTTCCTGCCCGCCGACGCCGACACCGGCATCGTGTTCCATCTTTCGAATGGCGGCGAGGGCCGCGAGTTTCGCGCGCTGGTCTCCGAGGTCGGCGCCACCGACCTTTGCACCATGCTCGGCGATCCGGCCGGCGAGCACATCGGAACCGTCGAGCACCTGATGGCGACGGTGTTCGGGCTTGGCGTCGACAATCTCGTCATCGAGATCGATGGCTCGGAGGTCCCCATTCTCGACGGCAGCGCGGCCGCCTTCGTCGAGGCCTTCGACCAGGCCGGCATCGAGTCTCTTGCGGTCAAGCGCCGCTATATTCGCGTGGTCAAGCCGGTTCGTATCGAAGCCGGCGCATCCTGGGCGGAGTTCCGCCCCTATGACGGCACGCGCTTCGAGATCGAGATCGATTTCGAGAGCCCGGCCATCGGCCGCCAGCTCTTTGCCTCCGACATCAACCCCGACATCTTCCGCCGCGATATCGCGCGGGCCCGCACCTTCGGCTTCATGAAGGACGTCGAGCGGCTGTGGGCCGCCGGCTACGCGCTCGGCTCGTCGCTGGAGAACTCGCTGGTCATCGGCGACGACAACCGCGTCATCAATGTCGGCGGCTTGCGCTATCCCAACGAATTCGCCCGCCACAAGACGCTCGACGCGATGGGCGACCTGGCGCTCGCCGGCGCGCGCTTCATCGGCTGCTTCCGCTCCTATCGCGGCGGTCACCGGATGAATGCGGCGGCGCTGCGCCGGTTGCTGTCCGACCGTACGGCCTTCGAGATCGTCGAGACGCGGCGCCGCGAACGCGGCCGCGTTGCCGAGATGATCGCGGTCAGCGGACCGGTCTACGCCCCTTGGGTGATCTGATTCTTAACGATCTTCTGGTTTTGTAGGGAAGCTTGTGTTGCACAAGTGCATCACAAGGCCCTGAATTTATGCGGGTGTGAGCACAGCGCCAAACCGCCACAAAAATGTGCGATTGGCCGGACATAGCGTTGCCGGGCAAGGGGATAATGGTTTATGGCTGCGGCCCGGACCGAAACGACGCCGAAAGGGCGGAATTCAAACATGTTTTTTTCGCGAGTTGGTCAATCGAAGGCGCCGCATCGGGCTGTTTTCCTGGCGTTTTCGTTGATTGCCCCGTCGCTGGTATTGTCGGCCTGCATGTCGTCCGAGAAGGACGTCAACCTGGCGACCTATGTCGACCAGACCGAACCCGCCGACGTTCTCTACAATCAGGGCCTCGCCAACCTTAATGCCGGCCGCCTCGACGAGGCGAGCAAGAAGTTCGACGCCGTCGACCGCCAGCACCCCTATTCGGAATTCGCCCGCAAATCGATGGTGATGGGCGCCTTCGCCGACTATCGCGCCGGGCATTATGACGAGGCGATCGGTTCCGCCAAGCGCTACCTGACGCTCTACCCGTCGACCGACGATGCGGCCTATGCACAGTACATCATCGGCTTGAGTTACTACCGGCAGATCAAGGATGTGACCCAGGACCAGAAGGAAGCGCGCCAGACCGTGCAGACCATGCAGGACCTGGTGACGCGCTGGCCGACCTCCGAATATGTCGACGACGCCAAGGACAAGATCCGCTTCGCCACCGACCAGCTCGCCGGCAAGGAGATGCAGATCGGCCGCTACTATCTCGAACGCCGCGAGTATATCGCCGCCGTCAAGCGCTTCCGCACTGTGGTCGAGACCTACTCCAACACGCGCCATGTCGAGGAAGCGCTCGCGCGCCTGACCGAAGCCTATTATGCGATGGGCCTTACCTCGGAGGCGCAGACGGCCGCGGCGGTGCTCGGCAACAACTATCCGGACAGCCAGTGGTACAAGGACTCCTACAAGCTCCTGCAGAGCAACGGGCTTCAGCCGCGTGAAAATGCCGGATCGTGGATATCCAAGGCCGGGAAGCTGATCACCGGCGCCTGACACTCCTGATGCTGTCCAGACTGTCGATCCGCGATATCGTCCTGATCGAGAAGCTGGACATCGATTTCCTGCCCGGACTTTCGGTGCTGACCGGCGAGACCGGCGCCGGCAAATCCATCCTGCTCGACGCGTTGTCGCTGGCGCTCGGCGCGCGCGGCGACGCTTCGCTTGTCCGCCATGGCGCGGCGCAGGGCCAGGTCATCGCCGTGTTCGACGTGCCGCGCAACCATCCGGCGCGCGCGCTGCTTGCCGACAACGACATCGAGGACGATGGCGACATCATCCTGCGCCGCGTGCAGACCGCCGACGGCCGCACGCGCGTCTTCGTCAACGACCAGCCATCCAGCGTCACCCTGATGCGCGATGTCGGCCGGGCGCTGGTCGAGATTCACGGCCAGCACGACGAGCGCGCGCTCGTCGACCCTGGCGCGCATCGCGAGTTGCTGGACAGTTTCGGCGGTCATCTGGGCGCCGTGCGCGGCACAGGCGAGGCCTGGCGCTACTGGCGGAATTGCGAGCAGGAGCTTTCCCGGCACCGCGCCAAGGTCGAGGCGGCGGCGCGCGAGGCCGATTATCTCAGGGCCTCGGTCGCCGAGCTGGCGAAGCTCGACCCGCAGCCGGGCGAGGAGACCGAACTGGCAGAACTGCGCGCCCGGATGATGCGCGCCGAAAAGATCGCGTCCGAGATTCACGATGCGCAGGATGTGCTTTCGGGGCCGTCTTCGCCTCTGCCGCAACTTGCCAGCCTGCTGCGGCGGCTGCAGCGCAAGTCGGGCGAGGTTCCGGGACTGCTCGACGACGTGGTGAAATCGCTGGACGAGGCGATGATATCGCTCGACGCGGCGCAGTCCGGTGTGGAATTGGCGCTTCGCGCCACCGAGTACGATCCGCAACGCCTCGAAAAGGCCGAGGAGCGGCTGTTTGCGCTGCGCGCGGCCTCGCGCAAGCACAATGTCGCGGTCGATGACCTGGCGCAGCTGCGCGACACGATGGCGGCCGACCTGGCCGACCTCGACGCCGGCGAGGAGCGGCTGCACGGGCTGCAGAAACAGGCGGCCGCCGCGCGCGAGGCTTACGACATTTCCGCGGCGCAGCTCTCATCGCTGCGTCACGCGGCTGCAGCCGGGCTGACCAAGGCGGTGATGGCCGAATTGCCGGCGCTCAAGCTGGAACGGGCGGAATTCATCGTCGAGATGGTGAGCGATGCCGAAAGCCGCATGGAAGAAGGCATCGACCAGGTCGAATTCTGGGTGCGCACCAATCCGGGCACCAGGCCTGGGCCGATGATGAAGGTCGCCTCGGGCGGCGAGCTGTCGCGCTTCCTTCTGGCGCTTAAGGTGGCGCTGGCCGACCGCGGTTCGGCCCCGACTCTTGTCTTCGATGAGATCGACACCGGCGTCGGCGGCGCGGTGGCCGACGCCATCGGCCAGCGGCTGGCGCGGCTCTCGAAGCGGGTGCAGGTGCTTTCGGTCACTCATGCGCCGCAAGTGGCGGCACGCGCCGCCACGCATTTCCTGATCTCCAAGTCCGGCGGCAAGGACCGGGTCGCCACCGGCATTGCCGAAATGGATCGCGCGGCGCGCCAGGAGGAGATCGCGCGCATGCTGGCCGGCGCCACCATCACCGACGAGGCGCGCGCCGCGGCCGATCGGCTGCTGCGCGAGAATACGGCCGCCGCTTAGTGCCTGATCTTTCCGCTTGGAGCATGAGTCAGCAGATGGCTGCATCCTGCTGTTCAGGAATGATTTTTGTGCGAGCCGACTCCCCCATGCCGAATCCTGATTTATAGTGGCCCGCCGCCAGGCGCGCCGCGCTTGGGTTATTGTCTCTATGCATCTCGTTGTCCCAAACCGCACGACATTTTTGGGCGACATGCATTGGCCGAGGACCGCGCTTCATGTCGGAAAAACCAGTCGAATCTCTGAGCGAAAGCGAAGCCGCGGATGAACTGAGGCGACTGGCAACGGAGATCGCCGAGCACGACCGGCGCTATCACACAGAGGACGCGCCGACGATCTCTGACGCCGAGTATGACGCGCTGGCGCGGCGCAACCTCGCCATAGAAGAACGCTTTCCCGATCTCGTGCGCGAGGATTCGCCGTCGCGCCGGGTCGGCGCGCCGCCTGCGGAAGGCTTTGCCAAGGTGCGCCACGCTGTGCCGATGCTCAGTCTCGCCAAGGCCTATACCGATCAGGACGTCGCCGATTTCATCGAACGCGGCCGGCGCTTCTTCGATCGCGACAAGGATCTCGACATCGCCTTCACCGCCGAGCCGAAGATCGACGGCCTGTCGGCCTCGCTGCGCTATGAGAACGGCGTGTTCATGCAAGGCGCGACGCGTGGCGACGGCGCTGTCGGCGAGGACATCACCGCCAATCTGAAGACGATCGCCGACATTCCGAAGACGCTGAAGGGCTCGGGCTGGCCGGAGGTCATCGAAGTCCGCGGCGAGGTCTACATGACCTATGCCGAATTCGAGGCGCTGAAGGAGCGCTCAGCTGCGGTCGGCGGCCAGGACTACGTCAATCCGCGCAACACGGCGGCCGGATCGCTGCGCCAGAAGGATCCGTCGGTCACGGCCAGCCGCAACCTCAAATTCTTTGCCTATGCCTGGGGCTACACGACCGCCGATCCGGCGCCGACCCAATATGATTCGGTGCAGAAATTCAGCGAGTGGGGCTTCAAGGTCAGTCCGCTGATGGTGCGGGCGAAGTCGATCGAGGAACTCATCGCGCAGTATCATCATATCGAGGAGTTGCGCTCGTCGCTCGGCTACGACATCGACGGCGTCGTCTACAAAGTCGATCAGCTCGAACTGCAGCGCCGCTGGGGTTTCGTCACCGGCGAGCCGCGCTGGGCGGTGGCTCATAAATTCCCGGCCGAGCAGGCGATGACGACGGTCGAGAGGATCGATATCCAGGTCGGCCGCACAGGCACGTTGGCGCCGGTGGCGCGGCTGGCGCCGGTGACGGTCGGCGGCGTGGTGGTCGAGAACGTCACGCTGCACAATGAAGACTATATCAAGGGTTTCGACAGCAACGGCCAGCCGATCCGCGACGGCATCGACGTCCGCATCGGCGACACGGTCGTCATCCAGCGGGCGGGGGACGTCATCCCGCAGATCGTCAGCGTCGTCATCGACAAGCGTCCCGCCAATGCCGTGCCTTACGAATTCCCGCACACCTGCCCGGTCTGCGGCTCGCCGGCGACGCGTGAGATCAACGAGAAGACCGGCAAGGAGGATTCACGGCGTCGCTGCACCGGCGAGCTGATCTGCGCCGCGCAGGCGGTGGAGGGGCTGCGCCACTTCGTGTCGCGTGGCGCGCTGGATATCGAAGGCCTGGGCGCGGAAAACATCGACCTCTTTTTCAATGCCGGACTGGTGAAGACGGCTGCCGATATCTTCACGCTCAAGGACCGGCGGCCGGCCGTCACCAAGGCCTTGGCCGAGCGGCGTGAGGAGCAGGCAAGGCTGCGCGAAGAGGCATCGGGCAAGGCGCGCAAGAATGTGCGCAGCGTCGAGGAACGCAACTATGAAGGCCTCGACAAGTTGTTCGCGGCCATCGATGCGCGCCGCGAGCCGGAGCTCGACCGCTTCATCTTCGCGCTCGGCATCCGCCATATCGGCGAGACGACGGCTGCGGTGCTTGCCCGCCAATTCTCGACCATCGAGGAACTGATCCGCATCGGCAAGGAAACGGCGAAGGCGGAAGACCCGCACACCGTCTTCCCGTCGATCAACGGCATCGGCGACACGGTGATCAACGCGCTGCGCGATTTCTTCGGCAACGAGCGCAACGACGATGTGCTCGATGCGCTGCTCGCCCAAGTCCATCCGAAACCATATGTCGTCGAGATTTCGGCCGGCAGCGAGGTCTCCGGCAAGACGGTGGTATTCACAGGCACGCTGGAAAAGATGACGCGCTCCGAGGCCAAGGCGATGGCGGAACGGCTGGGCGCGAAGGTCGCGAGTTCGGTTTCGGCGAAGACCGATCTGGTGGTGGCGGGACCGGGCGCCGGCTCCAAGCTGAAGACCGCGACCGATCTCGGCATCGAAGTGATCGATGAGGACACGTGGCTGCAGCGGATCGGTAGGGGCGACTGATGGCCGGTGCGTTCAAAGGCTTCGGGCAGAAGGCCATCCCGTTCCTGAAGGCGCTCGACTTCCACCAGAGCCGCGAGTGGTTCCAGGAGAACCGCGACCTTTATCAAAGCGAGCTGCACGAGCCGTTCTGCGATCTGGTCGAGACGCTCAGCGAGCGGTTTGAGAAGGCAAAACTCGGCCTGCGCGGCGACCGCAAGAGGTCGCTGTTCCGCATCAATCGCGATGTACGCTTCTCCAAGGACAAGAGGCCCTACAACCGGCATCTGTCGGCCATCCTGTCGCCGGACGGCACCAAGATGGAGCAGGGTGTCTTCTACGTGCATATCGGTCTCGAGCGCTGCTTCGCGGGTGTTGCTTGGTGGCAACCGGGCCCGGAACTGTTGCAGGCGATGCGCAAGGCGATCGTGACGAAGCCGGCGGCGTTCCGCGCCATGGCAACGGCGCTGAAGAAGGGCGGTCTGGCGCTCGATCAGGAAGACTGCCTGAAGCGTGCGCCGCGGGGCTTCGAGGAGGTCACCGAAGCAGATCTCGCCCAGGCTGTCCGCAACCGCCATTTCGTGGTCCGGCACGACATCGATCCGGCCACGATTTATTCGCCGGCGCTGGTCGACGACCTTGTCGATTTCACCTTGCGCGCCAAGCCGTTGCTCGACTGGGGCAGGGCGCTCCAAGGCAAGGCTGTGTGAGCCATCCGACAGGCCGGCGATCAGTTCCGCTGATCGTCGGGTCAAGCGAATTGGTGTGACAAGGAAGGCGACGCTCCCTACATCAAGCCGCCTGAAAGCGCGTCGCCTGAACCCGTTTCAAGCGACGCGCTTCAAGTTCTTGTTTTGATGCATGCCGTTATCCCGGACCCGCTGCGCACTTCTGGGCGACATGCAAAAGGGAGCAGTTGAATGTCAGCGGAAGCAATCTGCGAAGGCCGCGCGAGAAGCGATTTCTGGGACGGCGTGCGGCTGTCGATGCCGGTGGTCGTCGCTTCGGCGCCGTTCGCCGTGTTGTTTGGCGCTTTAGCCGTCGACAACGGGTTTTCAGTCCTCGAAGCCTTTTTGATGAGCGCGCTGATTTTCGGCGGCGCCAGCCAGATGGTCGGCATCGAACTGTTCGGCCAGCATGTCGCACCGTGGCTGATCGTGCTGTCGATCTTCGCCGTGAATTTCCGCCATGTGCTCTATTCCGCCGGCCTCGGGCGGCGAATCGCGCATTGGCCGGTTGTGCAGCAGGCGCTCGGCTTCTTCATCATGACCGATCCGCAATATGCCGTTTCGGAGGCCAAGGCGGTGTCCGGGGAGACGGTGGGCTTTGCCTGGTATCTCGGGCTCGGCCTGCCGGTCTACGTGTTCTGGGTGATCGAAAGCGCGCTTGGCGCGGTGTTCGGCAAGCTCATCCCCGACACGCACGCGCTGGGCATCGACTTCCTGCTGCCGATCTATTTCCTCGGTCTTGTCATGGGCTTCCGCAAGCGGCCGCTCTGGCTGCCGATCGTCGCGGCAAGCGCTGTCGCCTCCATCGTCGCCTACAAGACGGTGGGCTCGCCCTGGCACGTCTCCATCGGCGCCGTTGCCGGTGTGCTGCTCGCCGTCATACTGCCGCCGCACCACAGCGGCGTGGGGGAACGGCCATGAGCACCACCTTCTGGATCATCATCGCAGGTGCGATCGCCACCTATCTCACCCGCGTCGGCGGGCACCTGGTCATCTCGCGCTTCGACAACGTCCATCCGCGTGTCGAGGCCGGCTTGAACGCGGTGCCGGCGGCGGTGCTGACGACGCTGGTGGCGCCGGCTGTGCTTGGCGCCGGCCCCGCCGAATGGGCGGCGCTGATCGTCACGGCGATAGTCTCGCTGCGCGGCGGCCTGATGGCGATGTTCCTGGCCGGCGCTGCAGTCTTGATTCTGGCCAGGCAGTTCGTCGGGTAGCAATCAGATTTTCGCGTCGTGCGGCAGCGGCGCTGTCGCCTTCTCCAGCCAGGCCAGCGTTTCGCCGTCCACCATCGGACCGATCTCCGCCAAGACCCGCGCGTGATACTGGTCGAGCCAGTGCAGCTCGTCGCGCGTCAGAAGGTCGGTGCGGATGAGGCGCTTGTCGATTGGCGCCAGCGTCAACGTCTCAAAGCCATGCGTGGCGATATCGCCGCCCTCGATCGGCTCGGCGGGCGTCACCAGGATCAGGTTCTCGATGCGGATGCCGTAGGCGCCTTCCTTGTAGTAGCCGGGCTCGTTGGACAGCATCATGCCGGCAAGCAGCTTCTCGGTGCCGGTGCGGGCGATGCGCTGCGGGCCTTCGTGGACCGCGAGATAGGAGCCGACGCCATGGCCGGTGCCATGGGCAAAGTCGCAGCCATGCTTCCACAGCGCTATGCGGGCGACCGCATCGATCTCCGAGCCGCGGGTGCCTGCCGGAAAGCGCAGCATCGAGATGCCGATCATGCCTTTCAGCACCAGCGTGAAGCGCTCGCGCATCTCCTCGGTCGGCTGGCCGATCGGAACGGTGCGGGTGATGTCGGTGGTGCCGTCCTGGTACTGTCCGCCGGAATCGAGCAGGAACAGCTCGCCGTTCTGAAGCTTGCGGCTGGTGGCGCGCGACACGCGGTAGTGCATGATGGCGCCGTTCGGGCCGGCGCCGGAAATGGTGTCGAAGGAGACGTCGCGCAACGGCATCTGCGTTTCCTCGCCGGTCTGACGGCGCACCTCCTCGAGCCTGGTGACGACGTCGATTTCGTCGAGCTTTCCCGGCTCCTGCCGGTCGAGCCAGCAGAGCAGCTTGGCGATCGCCGCGCCGTCGCGGCGGTGCGCGGCGCGGCTGCCGGCGATCTCGGCCTGGTTCTTGGTGGCGCGCGGGATGCGGGCGGGGTCGGCGGCCGAAACGACCTTGCCGCCATTGTCCTCGACCAGCATCTTGAGCTTTTCCGCCGCCAGCACGGGATCGAGCGCGATTTTCGCGCCATCGTCGGCAAGCCCAGCGATGGCTGCGTCGAACTCGCCCGGATCGTGCAGGTCGGCAAGCTGGGTGAGATAGGCCGCGACCTGGCGCGAGAATTTGCGCGGGTCCATGAAGAGCTGGTGCTTGCCGTCGGCGGCAAGGATGGCGAAGCCCAGCGCCAGCGGCGTGTGCGCCACGTCGCCACCACGGATGTTGAACGCCCAGGCTATTGAAGAGGGGTCGGTGAGCGCCGCATGGGTCGCGCCCTCCTTTTCGATGGCGCCCGCCAGCCGCGCCAGCTTGTCCTTGGCGAGCTCGCCGGCAAAGGCGATCGGGTGGAGCTCCACCGGTGCGCGCGGCGGCTCGGGCTGGTCCTTCCAGATGATATCGATCGGGTTCTTGTCGAGCGGCACCAGCGTCGCGCCGGATTGCTCAGCCGAGGCCTTCAGCGCCTTGACCTCGCCGATCGTGTGCAGCCACGGATCGAAGCTGAGTCTTGCGCCCTTGCCGAGATTGTCCTTGATCCAGGAGGCCGGCGGATTGTCGATGAGGCTTTCGACGGTGAAGATCGAAAGGTCGACTTCGCTGCGCACCTGCAGTGTGTAGCGGCCGTCGACGAAGATGAAGGCGCGGTCGCGCTGGATGATGGCGACGCCGGCCGAGCCGCTGAAGCCGGTCAGCCATTTCAGCCGCGCCGAACGGTCGGCGACATATTCGCCCTGATGCTCGTCGGCGCGCGGTACCATGAAGCCGTCCAGGCCGTTCTCAGCCAGCCATTGGCGCAGCATCGCCACGCGCGGCTTGCCGACTGCGGGATCGCCGGCAGAATCAAAGGTCTGGAACATTTTGGCATCTCCCTCGTATGGCTTGCCGCGACCGTAGCGCATGGCTTTGCAAACCGGAATCGATTTCGGCAGGGCCAGACAGTTGGATGATGCTGGGTCTTAGCGCTTCAGGTGAATCGTCACCCAGCCCTCGCGATGCAAGGTACGGACGTGGCGGAAGCTCTGGCCGACATAGGCTGAGATCACGGCATCGCGCTGCCGGTCGAGGATGCCTGAGAGCACCAGCGAGCCGCCGAGCCTGATGTGCCTGGCCATCTCCGGCGCCAGCCGCATCAGCGGCCGCGCCAGGATGTTGGCGACGATCAGGTCGAATGGCGCGCGCCTGCCGAAGATCGGGTGATGGAAGCCCGGCGCCGTCACCGTCTCGACCAGCGCCTTCACGTGGTTAAGCCTCGCATTGGCGGCGGCGACGCGGACAGCGACCGGGTCGATGTCGGTTGCCAGCACTGGAATATGCGAGAGCTTGGCCAGTGCGATCGCCAGCACCGCGCTTCCCGTGCCGAGATCGAGCGCGTTGCGTGGACGCTCGCGTCGCACCACCTGGTCCAGCATTTCTAGGCAGCCGGCGGTGGTGCCGTGATGGCCCGTGCCGAAGGCAAGGCCAGCCTCGATCTCGATGGCGAGATCGCTGCTATGGCGCTTGTCACGATCATGCGCGCCATGGACGAAGAAACGCCCGGCGCGGACCGGCTTCAGTCCTTCGAGCGAGCGCGCCACCCAGTCGATATCGGGCAGCGTTTCGCGCCCAAGAGATTTCGGCAGACCGAGACCGGCAAGGACATCCTTCACCCGCGCTTCAATAGGATCGATGTCGCCATCGGCATAGAGCGACACTTCGTGGATGTCTTTTTCCTCGTCGATCTCCAGCACGGCGATGGGCAGGCCGTCATCCTCGAAGGCCTGATCGAGCGCGGCGAAGATGCGGTCGGCTTCGATCTTGCCGGCTGTAAAATGAAGCCTGGTCTGTCCCATCAGGTTTGGTCGCCTGCAGCCAATCGCTTCAGCTTGGCAATGGCGGCGTCGGCGCTTTCGCCGTAGGCAATGGTGCCGGCGAACTCGCCCTTCGAGTTGAGGAGCAGCACGGAGGCCGTGTGGTCCATGGTGTAGTCGCCGTCGCCGGTGTCCACCTTTTTCCAGTAGATGCCGAAGGCCTTGGCCATGGCATGGACCTTGTCCGGATCGCCGGTGATGCCGGTGATGCGGTCGGAGAAATTGCTGACATAGGAATTCATGATCTCTGGCGTGTCGCGTTCCGGGTCCACTGTGACGAAGTAGGCGCTGAGGTTCTTGCCGCTGTCGCCCATCGTCTTCAGCCAGCCGGCGAGCTCAAACAGCGTTGTCGGGCACACTTCCGGGCAATGGGTAAAGCCGAAGAAGACGACGCTCGGATGTCCCCTGAACGCGGCTTCGGTGATCGGCGCTCTTTTCTGGTCGATCAGCGCGAAGGAGCCGCCATATGGCTCGCCGCTGTAGTGGCTCCGGTACCAGTCGAAGGTGAGCCAGCCGATGCCCGCCGCCATCAGGACGAGAATGCCGACCAGAATTGAGCGCATCATCAGAATCGATCCGTCGTGACTGCCATGGCGCGCCGCATTGGACACAAGCCAGGTTTTGGCGACAGTCTTAACGGTTTGGCGTCGCGGGCGCAAAGATGTCGCGTTGCCGCAACCGTGGCGGCCTGCCGCCTCCGAACGCTGCACCCGTGCCTGGCATCGCCTCCGTCGTCGAACGGCTTGCAAATGCCATGGTCTTATCCCACCTGACATCGGCAGAACGCGAACCGAGGAGGCTCCCTTGCGAAAACTGATCGGCTTATTCGCCGCATGCCTTGCCTTTGGCGCCGGCGCCGCGGTGGCGGACGAAGTCGGCAAGGTCGGCGTCGACTGGGTCGGCAACGACATCATGATCGACGCCATCAAGGATCCGAAAGTCGACGGCGTCACCTGCCATGTCGCCTATTTCGACCGCAGCATCATCGACCGGCTGCACAAGGGCAATTGGTTCGAGGATCCGTCGGATTCCTCGATCTCCTGCCGCCAGACCGGGCCGATCACCATCGGCGACATCGATATGGGTGAAGGCGGCGAGGAGGTGTTCAAGCAAGGCCTCAGCCTGATCTGGAAGAAGCAGGTGGTGAACCGCATCTACGACAAGAAAAACGAGACGCTGATCTATCTGTCGCATTCGCGCCAGGTGCAGAACGGCTCGGCGAAGATGTCGGTCACCACGGTGCCGCTCTACGGCCAGAACGTTGTGTGGACCAAGGGCAAGCCGCAATAGACGTCCAGCCCAGCCGGGCGGACGATTGGTCCCGGCTTGCGGGACCAATCGTCCGGGCGTAAAGCCGCGCCATGGACCGTCCCGAACACCTCGTGCTCAAAGATCCCGAGCCGCGCATTCATCCGACCGCGGAGCTGAAGGGGTGCAAGCTCGGTCGCTATGCCTCGATCGGCGAGCGGGTGATCCTGCGTGAGGTCACGGTCGGCGACTTCTCCTATTTCGAGCGGCATTCGGAAGCGATCTACACGACGATCGGCAAGTTCTGCTCGATCGCCGCCAACAGCCGCATCAACGCGCTCGAGCATCCGATCGAGCGGTTGACCCAGCACAAGGTCAGCTACCGGCCGAACGAATATTTCCGCTGGCTCGGCGTCGACGCGGCCTTTCGCGAGCGGCGGCAGGCAAAGCCGGTCAGCGTCGGGCATGATGTCTGGATCGGCCATGGCGCCGTCGTCATGCCAGGGATGACAATCGGCAATGGCGCCGTGATCGGCGCGAATGCAGTGGTGACCCACGACGTGCCGCCTTACGCAATCGTCGCCGGCGCTCCGGCCAAACCTCTGCGCCGGCGGTTCGCCGCCGACACAGCGGCGCGCATCGAGAGGCTTGCCTGGTGGGACTGGGCGCCGGAGAAACTGGCAAAGGCCGTTCCCGATATGCAGTCATTGGCGATCGAGGCCTTCCTCGATCGTTGGGAAAACGAAACTTCCTGACATTTTGCGAGTTCGGTACCCCTTCCGCCCTGCGGGGGTGGCGCAGCGGCAGACATGTGCGCCGGAAAATTCGAACGTCGGGAACCGGAGGTGCCGGCGCCTTGTTTCTCTTCCGAAATGCCGCGCGATGGCGGCTCGTCGAGGGATAGATGATCGAGAGACTTTTCACCAGGATCGCAAATTGGGTGGCACATCTTGCCGGCATGCCGCCGACCTTCGCCATCTGCGTGTTGATCATCGTCGCCTGGGCGTTGAGTGGCCCAATCTTCGGCTTCTCGGACACCTGGCAACTGGTCATCAACACCGGCACAACCATCGTCACCTTCCTGATGGTGTTCCTCATCCAGAACACGCAAAATCGTGACAGCGCGGCGATCCAGACCAAACTCGACGAATTGATCCGGGTGAGCCGGGCCCACAACACCTTCATCGGCATTGAGCATCTGACCGAATCCGAGGTCGAGGAGATTCGCGACAAATGCGAAAAGGCCGCAAAGCGGCATGACCGGGAGGTCGCCCAGGCAGCCGTCAAGAAGGCCGCAGCGGGGAAGAACGGTTCCAAGAAGAAGCAGCCTGAACGGCCCGTCAGCGGTTCATGAAGGCCGCGAACGCGTCCTTATGCTCCGGATGCCAGCGCGACAGGGCGGGGCGGTTTTCGATGATGTCGCCGATCGCCCAGGCCATGCGCTTTTCATCCATGGGCCGAGCAACCTCGTTGTCCGGGCAAAGGATATAAAAGTCGTTCTGCTTCAGAGATGCCAGCATGAAATCGATCACCTGCTCGCCCGTCCAGGCGCCGGCAGGCTTTTCCGTCGCGCCCTCGGTCAGCCCGGTAAAGGTGAAGCCTGGGATCAGCAGGTGAGCGGAAACCTTCGCTCCAGGCTCGTTGCGGAGCGCATGCGCCAGCCCCTCGGTGAAGGTCTTCACGCCTGCCTTGGAGACGTTGTAGGCGAGGTTGCCGGGCGGCGTGGTGATGCCTTGCTTGGAGCCGGTATTGATGATCAGGCCGGGCTTGCCTGCGGCCAGCATGCGCGGCGCGAAAGCCTCGACGCCATGCACGACGCCCCAGAAGTTGATGTCCAGAAGCCGCTTCCAGGCGTCACGGTTTTCCCACGGCTTGCCCGGGTTGTTGCCGACGCCGGCATTGTTCATCACGACCGAGACCGCGCCGAATGCGCCGTATGTGAGTTCCGCCAGCCGGTCGACCTCCTCGGCCCTGGAGACGTCTGTCGGAACTGGCAAGACGGCGTCGCCCCCGGCAATGGCGGCGATCGCCTGTCGGGCCTGGTCGAGGCGTACGCCGCCGATATCGGCAATCACCGTCTTCATGCCCATGGCCGCGAACCGCTTCGCGGCGGCGAGGCCGATGCCGCTTGCCCCGCCGGTGATGACGGCGACATTGCCGGAGGCGAAGGCGGGCAGGGCGGTCTGGATTTCGGCGTCGCTGGTCATTGTCCATGTCCTTTTTTTGGTCGAGCCGAACTTAACGCCGGCGGGAGCCGAGACAAGCCTCGATCGCCGCAATGGTTGACCGCGATAGCGGCAACAGGTTTGACCGCGATAGCGGCAACAGGTTGACCGCGATGGCGGCAACGGGTTGACCGCGGCGGCACCCCCCGCGCATGCTGCCGGGAAAGGAGCTCAACATTGACCGACTGGATCGGCATCCTGAAAGAGCAAACCGCCACCGGCGACCAGATGGGCCGCGAGGTGCCGAAGATGCTCGCCAACCCCGATATCAACGAGGCGCAGGTCAAGACGCTGTTCGCGGCGCTGGAGCAACAGGCTGACTTCGCCGAGAAGCTGCGCCTGGCGCTGGAAAAGTTCGGCCACGATTTTCCCGTCATCAAGGCAGCCGAGCGGCTGGAGGAGCGCTATGCCGATCTCGCTGCCTCGGTTGCCGAGAAGCTGAAGGCGATGCGCGGCTAGTTTTTTTCGATCAGCCTCTCGAAACGCTTGTCCGGCACGAACCAGACGACCGCCACCAGGACGTAGATCGCGACGCTGATCCACTGGTTGAGCAAGGTTAGCAGAACGGCGGCAATGTAGAGCGCCAGTGAGATCTTGCCCTTTTTGTCATGCCCCACAGCCCTGGCAAAGGTCGTGTCGGCGCCGTGCAGATGGCCCAGCTTGGCGACCAGAATGGTGTAGGCGACCGCGCAAAGCACCAGGTCGACGCCGTACACGGCGACCGGCACCGGGGCGAAATGGTTCTCGCCCATGAAGGCCGTGGTCACGGGCATCAGCGACAGCCAGAACAGCAGGTTGAGGTTGGCCCACAAGACCCGGCCATCGACGCGCTGCACGGTGTGGAACATGTTGTGCAGATTGTTCCAGTAGATGCCGACATTGATGAAGGACAGGACATAGCTGAAGAAGATCGGCCAGAGCGGCACCAGCGCCGCCAAGTCCTCGCCGTGCGGCACTTTTAGTTCCAGCACCATGATGGTGATGATGATGGCGACCACGCCATCGGTGAATGCTTCGACCCGTCCCTTGCCCATGATTCCTCCGTCGCCGGTCGGCAGACGTTACGGGAGGACAATGCACAAGGCCATACTGACAGGATTGTCAGGAGTGCGATCGGTGGGCGGAACAGCGCCATTACATAGACGTTGGCCAGCAGGGGCGTTGGGCTTGCAACCAGCCGGAGTTAGCCATGACCAGCTACGCTCAGACCATGACGCGTGACAATGAGCTAGGCGGCGGCGCCGCAAGGGCCGCCGTCGCGGCGATGATCGCCGCGCTCTTTGCCGGCAGCACGGCGCTAACGCCGCTCTATGTGATCTACAAGCAGGCCTTCGGCTTCTCGCAGATCACGCTGACGCTCGTCTATGCGGTCTATGTGGTCGGAAATCTTGCGGCGCTGCTGTTTTTCGGCCGGCTATCGGATGTTGTCGGCCGCCGTCCGGCGGCCATGACGGCAATGGGCGTCGCGGTGGTCAGCGCGTTGTTCTTCCTGTTGGCCGAAGACCTGGCCTGGCTCGATATCGCTCGCATCCTCAGCGGGCTTGGCATCGGCGTCGGCGCGGGAACCGGCACCGCCTGGCTCGCCGAACTGATCGAAGGGGAGGACAAGTCGCGCGCCGCCATCATTGCCACCAGCACCAACTTCGTTGGTCTGGGCGTCGGCGCGCTCGTGTCGGGGCTGCTCGCCGAATATGCGCCTTGGCCGCTCAGGCTGGCATTCGCCGTCTATCTTGTGCTGCTGGCGCTGGTCACGCTGCTGATATGGCGAACGCGCGAGACGGTCTCCAGGCCAGGGCGGCTTTCCGACGTCCCGATGCGGCCGCGACTTTCGGTTCCGGCACCTATCCGGGCGCGGTTCGTGGCGCCGGCGGTGACCGGCTTCGGCGCCATGGCGCTGGTCGGCTTCTACGCCGCGCTGGCGCCCAGCATCCTGGCGCAGCAACTGCACGTGACCAACCACGCGGAGGCCGGCGGATTGTTCTTCGAACTGTCGATCGTCGCCGCCGCAACGATTCTTGCGACCGCGCGCCTGTCCAGCCGCCACACCATGCTAGCCGCGCTGCTGCTGATGATCCCGACGGTTGCCTTGATCGTTGCGGCGCAAGTCTTCGCTTCGACGGCCATCATGATCGGTGGCACCGCCCTATGCGGCGTGGCGGCTGCCCTCGGCTATCGCGGCGGCCTGCAAGTGGTGAACCAGATCGCGCCGGCCGACCGCCGCGCCGAAGTGGTTTCGGCCTTCTTCATCTGCTGCTTCTGCGGCAACGCGCTGCCTGTCATCGGCATCGGCGTGCTGTCGAGCTGGACGAGCGCCACCGTGGCGAGCCTGGCCTTCGCCGGCATGATCACGGTGTTTTCGCTGGTAGCGCTGGGGTTCGGCGCGCGCTATGCGCGCTGAACTTCAGCCGTTCGGCGTCCTCTGCAGGAGCTGCGCGCGCTGGCGCGGCACGCCGAGGCCGGTGTCAGGCGGCTCGCCGGCGGCCGGCCGCGCCTCGATCATATGCATGGTCCGCCAGCGGCCGAAGCGATAATAGGCGACGGCCAGCACCAGCGAGGCGATCGAGCCCGCCGGGAAACTCCACCACAGCGCCTCCTGGCCGATGACGCTGCGCATGGAATAAGCAAAGCCGGTACGCACGATCAGCACCGAGATGATCAGGATGATCAGCGGCGGCATCACGGCGCCGGTGGCGCGGACCGTGGCGAACAGCACGATGGTGACGCCGAACAGGATGAAGGACCAGGACGCCACCTTGTTGATATGGGCCGCAATGTCGATCGCCGTGCTGTCGGTGCTCAGGAAAAGGCCGAGCACCGGGCGGTCGAAGAGGAAGATCAGCGCCACCAGCGCGCCGGTGAGCACGAGATTGAAGCCGACGCCCGAGGCTGCCACCTTGCCGATCCGGTCCCAGCGTCCAGCGCCGACATTCTGCGCCGCCATCGAGGAGACCGCGCCGCCGATGGCGAGCGCCGGCATCTGGATGTAGGTCCAGAGCTGCGCCGCGATGCCGTAGGCGGCCGCGACCTGCGAACCGTAGGAGTTGACGATCCCCATCACGGTCAACGCCGCGGTCGAGATGACGATCATCTGCAGGCCCATCGGGATGCCCTTGGAGACGACGATGCGCAAGAGCACCGGGTCGGGCCTGAGCAGGGCGAGGTCGGCGCCCGCCAGACGCAACGGGTGCTTGCGGGCATAAAGAACGATCAGGATGGCGATCACGCTCACGGTCTGGCCCATCAAGGTGGCAGTGGCCGAACCGGCAATGCCAAGCTCGGGGAAAGGGCCGATGCCGCGGATCAGCAGCGGGTTCAAGACGACGTCGAGCACGACCGCCAGCGCCATGAAGACAAACGGGGTGCGCGAATCGCCGGCGCCGCGCAGCACCGTCATCACGAAGGACAGAAGGTTCATCATCGGCACGGCGACAAAGATGATGCGCAGATAGGCGTGCGCCAGCGGCAGGGCATCCGCCGGCGTGCCAAGGCCGGTAAGGATGGCGTCGACCCAGGCCCAGCCGCAGACCGCGAACATTATCGAAACCAGGAAGAAGAAGGTGGCGCTTGTGCCGACGATGCGCCTGGCCTCTGCCAGATCGCGGGCGCCGACGGACTGCGCGACGAGGATGGTTGCTGCCATGCCGATGCCGAACACCGTGCCGAGGATCAGGAACAGCACCAGATTGGCGTTGGAGGTCGCCGTCAGCGCCGCTTCGCCGAGGAAGCGGCCCACCCAGACGGCGTTGATCGAGCCGTTGAGCGACTGCAGCACATTGGAGCCCAGCACCGGCAAGGCGAACAACAGCAGCGTGCGCGGGATCGGGCCGCTGGTCAGGTCGCGGGTTCGCCGGCGAGCGGGCTTGTCGTCATCCATGGCGGGCACCGAAAATGAATCAGACCCGCGATGCTATCGCAGGCCTGATGCGCGTGCACCCATCTCCAGCCAGATCTGTGCCTGCGGTACCGCCCGCAGCGTGAGCATATTGGAAGGGCCAGGCGTGAAAATTCACGCCTGGCAGGCATATCTCCAGCGTCTATTGTCGATAGAGGATCATGCCGGCGTGATGCAGGATACCGTCAATGAACTCGCCATCTGCGGTGAAGCCGGTGTCGTCCCAATAGTCGATATGGCTCGCGTTTATTTCGTAGCGCCCCTCGTAGGCCCGCTCACGATTGCCGCGCGCCTCGACATAGCGCCCGGTCGACAGGAGTTCATGCAGGATATGGCCGTCCGCCGTAACCCACACGCCGACGTAAGGATGGGTAGTGCTCATTTGCCTTCCGCCTTCTGCCGATAGTAGTGCGCAATATCCTCCGGCTTGACCACCCGCGCGTAGTTCAGCTCCTGACGGATCTTCCACGCGCCGTCGACGCAGGCCCAGCCGAGCTGCGAGCGTCCGTCGAATGCGATGACCTTTCCGTTGAGGCGGCTGATCCGCCCGACAAAACCGATCGTCGTCGAGGCGACATTATCTCCGGCAATCTGATCGTCGCCGCCGGTGAGCGCGTGGAAAACGGAGCGTGCGCCATTTTGCAGATCTTCCCAGTTCGCACCGTAGACAGCGGCGTTGTCGAAAAGCTGCGTCGTGCCAGGTGCGAAATTGTCGTAGAAAACGCCTCGGGGCGTGTTCACATCATAGTAGCGGCTCATCTTCTCGGCGAAGACGAATGTCGGATCTCCCTCATGGCGTTCCCACCCCTCCATGATCCATGATTTGTGAAGGGCAAGTGGAGCATTGGCTCCGTCCATCGGACAGGGTTGAGCCGCGACCGGTTCAGCCAAAGCCAACAGGCAGGCTGCAAGAAGTAGTGATTTCATGTCGATATTCCTTCTGGTTGTCGAAAAGGCACCAAAAGGTTGGACGAAAATCGATGTTGCGTGTATCTGTCGAATGCTCGACCGGGTGGTTAGCAAGATTTGACAATGCACATTGACTACAATCTTCTCCCCGTCTTTCTCGCCGTAGCTGAGGAGGACAACTTTCGCGCCGCCGCTGATCGTCTAGGTGTCACCCGCTCTGCCGTCAGCCAGGGAATACGACGGCTTGAAGATGGTATCGGTGCCACTCTGGTCACGCGAACCACCAGAGCCGTGCGCCTGACCGAGGCGGGACAGCGGCTCTATGATACGCTCTGTCAGCCGATGTCCGATATCGTGCAGGCGCTTGAAAGTGTCGATGGCGACCAATCCCCGTGGGGGAGACTGAGGATCGCGGTCACCTCGATTGCGGAGCCGTTTCTGTCCGGTCCTTTGTTGGCGGCCTTCGCGGAAGCGCATCCGCGCGTGATTGTCGATGTCACCGTAACGGATGAAGAGTTCGACATCGTTGCCGCCGGGTTCGATGCCGGGGTTCGGTTGGGCGAGGTGATAGAGCAGGACATGATCGCGGTGCCCGTCGGTGGACAAGTGAGAGAGGCTGTCGTCGCTTCTCCTGAATATCTCGCGGTGAACGGTATGCCGGAACACCCCCGCGATCTGGTCCGCCACCGCTGCATTGGTTGGCGCCGTTCGCCGGAAATCGCGCCTTACCGATGGGAGTTCGAAGAAAACGGCACCTCCTTCAACGTCGCGGTTGAGCCGCAGATCACCACCAATGACCTGCGGCTCATGCTGCGCAGTGCTCTGGCCGGGGCTGGTATCACCTTCGCCGCGGAGGAGACTTTTCGCCCCTATATCGAGAGCGGCGCGCTCGTCTCCTTGCTCGAGCAATATCTGCCGTCATTTCCGGGCTTTTTTCTATATTTCCCAAACAGAAGAAATATGGCTCCGAAACTGCGGGCCCTGGTCGATCATATCAAGGCCGGCAATACAGGTGGACGTCGCGCTCGATCGCGCTGACCGCCACGAGTGTATCGCAGGCCCGCGTGTCATCGCGGGCCTGTTTCATATGCATCCACCAAGATCGGTGCCCGCGACAGCGCCGGCAGCGCTAGCTAGTTCTGAACGAGGCTGTTTCCGGCGAGACCTGGGAGGGTGACCTGATAGACGAGGAAGGTGGTGTCGACATCGGCGCCGTCCTCGGCCTTGTAGGGCGCGCCGACCTGGAAGCCGTCCTGGGCGAGAAAATCGTTGTCGTTGGCGACGAACAGGAAATAGTCGTCGGGCAGTTTCGGATCGAGCACGCTGACCAGCGACATCGCTTCCCACTTCTCCGAGAGGTTGTTCCTGTCGTTCGGCGCGCCATTGTGCAGGCCGAAGCGGCCGAGCTCGCCCTTGTCGTTGATGTCGATGAACGAGGTCAGCCTGGCCGACGTCACAGACGGGTCGAGCACGCCTTTCGGCGCCACCGGCTTGTCGGCGGTGTCGAACGGGCCGTTGGCGATATCGGTCGCGGCGGAGAGATCGACGATCTCGATCTTGCGATAGAGCGACTCCTCGCCCTTGACGCCCTGGCCGTTGCCTGAGTCGCGGACGAGCATCAGGAAGCTCTTGTCGGACAGCGCCACGATCTCGCTCTGCGCGGCCACCTTGGTCTTGCCCTTGGCATCCTTGAAGACCGGCAGCGGCACGACATATTCGTGCGCCAGCTTGAGGTGGGCGAAATCGGAAGCGTCATAGACCAGCGCGCGGGTGTTCTGGCGCGTCGAGCCTGAATCGCCGCCATCCTGGCGCGGCGCCGACTGCAGCACGGCGATCAGGAACTTGCCGTCCGGCGTCATCGACATGCCTTCGAGGCCCTGGTTGTTCTGGCGGCCGGTCTCGGGATCCTTCGGATCGGGCTCGGCCGCGCCGGGGCCGGGATTGTCGGAAGCGAAGTTCGGCTTGCCGTGGCGCACCGGCACCAGCGCCGCCGGCGGCTGGATGGCCGACATCAGACGGCCGTCGGCCGAGAAGCGGTAGATGTTCGGGCCGTATTCGTCGGAGATGAACATGGTGCCGTCGGGCAGCCGCACGATCGCTTCGTCGTCAAGCGACAGCTTGCCGTTGTCGGCCCGCGGCAGCATCGGCATGTCGCCGGCGGCGGGGCGCACGCCGTTCAGCGGATCGAGGCCGGTGGCGTCGGTGCCCTTGTCGTCGGTGAGCAGCATAGTGTCGGCGAGCGTCGCCTTGACGCCCGATTGTTCCTGGCCCGCAGCAGGGGCGGCGCCGGGAGCGGTCGGAGTCAGTTCGATCGAAATGGTGTTGAGACGCGGCCGGTAGTCGGTGGTGCCGGCGACGTTGTAGCCGCGATCCGGCAGCAGCCAAAGCGACCCCTTGTAGCCGGCGCCGTCATGCGTCCAGGACTTGGTGTCGATCGCCATGCCGGAACCTGAGCCGAAGGTCTCGCCGAACTTGTCCTTCTGGCTGGCCGGAATGCGCCCGACGCCGACAAGCCCCTTGTTGACATAGGCAACGCCGTCGGCCAGCGCCGGAGTCATCGCGGTCAACAGAGCGAGCGCAACGCCGAGCGAGACAGTTCTGTTCCGATGTTTCATGGAAATCCCCTTGTGACAAAGCGGAGCGGACGTCGCCAGCACCTTCCGCCCAACGGTCTAGGACGCGAACGTGATACTTGCGTGACAGGGTCGGCGTCCGTCCTGCGGCCGGAACCATGTCCATCTTAATCCGTTGGAGCGGAGCCCTGATGCCGCGTCTCATTGACCGGCCAGGTCAGGGAACAGGAAGGGGACAAGAAATGGGTTTCGACCAGTACCATGAGCCGCCTGAGGAGCTGTCGCAAAAGGTGCGGACCTTTGCCCGCATGATCACCTCGCTGATCGAGGAGGCGGAGGCGATCAGCTGGTACGAACAGCGCATGTCGGTGGAAAAGGACATTCAGGCCCGCGCCATCATGAAGAATGCGCAAGGCGAGGAGTTCAAGCATTTCGGCATGAATCTCGAATTCCTGCTGCGTCAGAAGGAGGACTGGCGCGCGGAGCTGAAGGAGATCCTGTTCACGTCAGGCGACATCGTCAAACGCGGCGAGGCAGGCGAGAAGAAGGCGGATTGAAGTCCACTGGGACGCAGCCAACGTGGCCTGAACAGCAAATCTACGGCGGCTCCCGCTTCCACCACCCTCAATCGCTCTCCCGCGCGATCAGCTCCAGCGGCCAGATTTCGCGCATGATCCGCGTTCCCTCGGGGCCGGCATGGGCCGGGAGCGAGGCCAGCAACATTTCGGCCAGCCGCCGGCCCATGGGCTCCAGCGACGGACGGAAGGCGGTCAGCGCCGGCGAGAAGTAGCGGCAAAGCGGCGTGTCGACGATGACGATCACCGCGATGTCGTGGCCGGGCCTGATGCCCATCTCAGCCAGTGCCTTGCAGCCGCCGAGCGCCATAGCGTCATTGTTGAAGATGATGGCTGTCGGCCGGTCCTTGGAGAGCATCACGCGCGGCGTCACCTGGTAGCCGCCGGCCTCGTTGATGAAGCCGTCGGCGATCAGGCCGGGGTCGACTTCGATGCCGTGCCTCTTCAGCGCCTTGCGGTAGCCGTCGAGGAACAGGTAGCCGAAGTTGAGATCAAGCGAAGGGCGGATGGCGGCAATGCGGCGGTGGCCGCGCGCGACCAGCCGGTCGACGGCTTCATCACCCGCCCTCTCGAAATCGATATCGAGCGAAGGATAGGTGTCGCCGCCGGATTGACTTCGGCCAAGCGTGGCGAAGGGAAAGCCGGCCTTGCTGAGATAGTCGATCCGATCGTCTTCCCGCCGTGTATTGGCCAACACGACCGCGTCGGCCCGGCGTGTCTCAACCACGCGGCGCAGCCTCTCCTGCTGATATTGGCCGGGCTCACCCATGACGACCATCAGATCTAGGTCATGCTCGGCGAGCCGCGCCTGCAGACCGATCAGAAAGGGAATGAAGAACGGTTCGCCATATTGCTGGTCGCCCGGATGCGGCTGCAGCATGAAGGCGATTGAACGGGTGGCGCCCTGGCGCAGGCTGCGGCCCGACTGGTTGGGCGAATAGTTCAGCTTCCTGGCCGCCTCGAGCACGCGCTGGCGCGTCTCCGCATTGACATCGGCGCGGCCGTTCAGCGCGCGGGACACCGTGCCGATCGAAATGTTCAGATGACGCGCAAGGTCGTGAATGCTGGACGCCAAAAGCCACTCTCCCCTGTCTTCGCTAGCACCGGCCGCCCTTCAGGCCAAGGCTTCGGACGATTTTCTCGGACAGCCAGTTGACATTCTACGCTATCGGGTGTGTTCTCGTAAACGTTTACGGAAAAACGTTTACGGTGATGCCGTGGATGCCGTGACACTCGGCCTGGAGGGGTCGAGCAGAGGAGGAGCGCTGGATGATGAAGGTCGTCCTGGTCGGGTGCGGAGCCATGAGCAGGCAGTGGCTCGATGCCGCAAGGCAGATCGACGGGCTCGCTATTGTCGGCCTTGTCGACCTCGACGCCGAGCGGGCGCAGGCGAGGGCGCGCGAATATAACCTAACCAATGCCGTCATCGGCACCAGCCTCGACGCCATCCTCGACCAGACCAGGCCCGACGCCGTATTCGACGTCGTCGTTCCTGCTGCCCGGCGCGACGTGGCCTTTTCCGCCTTCGCCCATCATTGCCATCTGCTGACCGAAAAACCGCTGGCCGACAGTCCGGACAATGCGCGCGCCATCATCGAAGCGGCGCGCCAGGCAGGACGAGTCCATGCCGTCGTCCAGAACCGTCGCTATGTCGCCAATGTCAGGCGCATCAGGCGCTTTCTCGACTCCGGCGCCATCGGCGCGCCGACCAGCATCCATGCCGACTTCTTCGTCGCGCCGCATTTCGGCGGTTTTCGCGAGGAGATGGCCCACGTGCTGCTGCTCGACATGGCGATCCACACCTTCGACGCCGCCCGCTACATGGCTGGCGGCGAGCCGGCCAGCGTCTACTGCCAGGAATGGGAGCCGGCCAATTCCTGGTACCGGCAAGGGTCGTCGGCGAGCGCCGTCTTCGATTTCGGCGGCGGCAAGGTCTTCACCTATGCCGGGTCCTGGTGCGCCGACGGCTTCCGCACCAGCTGGGAAGGCAGCTGGCGCATCGTCGCCGAGCGCGGCAGCCTGCTGTGGGACGGCCATGACGGGCTGAAGGCTCAGGTGGTTGGGTCCGGCCGCGACGGTATCATCGACAAGACCCAGCCGATCGAGGTTCCGTCGCTCGATCCCGCCGATCAGGTGGGCGGCCATCTCGGCATCATCAAGGATTTCATGCGCGCGATCGAGACCGGCACCGAACCGGAGACGCGCGGCACCGACAACATCAAGAGCCTGGCCATGGTCTTCGGCGCGATCGAAAGCGCCGAAACCGGACGCAGGGTCGCAATCGCCAAGGATGCGTAATGATGCCGAACCCGCTTCTCGACATCCGGATCGGCACCATGGTGCGGGCCAACCTCGACGACCCGGCGGCCTATGTCAGGCAGATCCTGCCGCTCGGTTTCGAGAGCATCCAGCCGTTCTTCTGGCAGACGCTGGGCGGCAAGGATTTGCCGCGGCTCGCTGGCCAAATAAGCGAGGCGATCGGCGATGCCGACGTCACAGTGTCCTCGATCGGCGTGTTCGGCAATCCGCTGGAAAGCGGCGATACCGACCGCGGCGTGCTCAAGGCCTGGGAAACGGTGATCGACAATGCGCATCTGTTCGGCGCTTCGATCGTCAGCGGCTTCACCGGGCGCATCCGCGGCAAGCCGCTGACCGAAAGCCTGCCGCGCTTCCGCGAGGTCTGGGGGGCGCTGGCCAGGCGCGCGGCCGACAAGGGCGTGCGCATCGCTTTCGAGAATTGCGCCATGGACGGCAACTGGGCGAGCGGCGACTGGAACATCGCCCACAATCCCGACGCCTGGGAGCTGATGTTCAACGAGTTGCCGAACGACAATCTCGGCCTCGAATGGGAGCCCTGCCACCAGCTCGTCTACCTGATCGACCCGGTTCCGCAGATCCGCAAATGGGCGCCGCGCATTTTTCACGTCCACGGCAAGGACGCGACGGTGCGCTGGGACGTGATCCGCGAGCACGGCGTGTTCGGCCGCCTGCCTTTCGTGCAGATGCGCACGCCCGGTTTCGGCGACAGCGACTGGATGCGCGTGATCAGCGAGTTGCGGCTGGCCGGCTACAAGGGCGCCATCGACATCGAAGGCTGGCACGATCCGGTCTATCGCGGCGACCTCGAGATCACCGGCCAGGTGCGGGCGCTCGACTATCTCAAGCAGTGCAGGGGAGGCGCAACCTATCTGCCAAATCCGATGTGAGGACCGGCCGGCGGGAGGAGCCGGCCAGTACTGCGGCGTCACGCCGAGCCATGGTCAAAAACCCTCATCGTGAGGGATCAAAGAGGGAGGAACGTGCATGAGCATCACGACCAGAAGGACTGTTCTGCGCTCGACCGTCGTGGCCGCCGCCACGGCGCTCTGCGCCACAATCTCTGCCTTGCCAGCCTGGGCGCTCGACGCCCAATGGTGCAAGGACGTCCACATCCGCTTCTTCGTCGGCGGCGCCGAGGGCGACGCCTTCGGCACAATCGTCTACAATGGCGCCAAGCAGGCGGCGGCCGATCTCGGCCCGAAGGTCGACTACATCTTCTCCCAATGGGATGTCGAGAAGATGGTGCAGCAATTGCGCGAGGCGGTCGCGGTCAAGCCGCAGGGCATCGCCATGATGGGTCATCCGGGCGACGCGGCGATCATGCCGCTGGCCGAGCAGGCGCACAAGGACGGCATCCAGATGATGTACCAGAACGTGCCGGTGCCGAAGGTGGTGGCGGCGTTTGGCGGCGGTTATGTCGGAGCGCAGCAGGAGCAGCAGGGCCGCGCGCTTGGCGCCGAGGCATTCAAGCTCGGCAAGCTCAAGGCCGGCGACAAGGCGATCATGATCGGCCCGTTCGAGAACGAGAACCGCGGCGCGCGTGAGCGCGGCACGGTCGCGGCCCTTAAGGAGGCCGGCGTCGAGGTCATCCAGCTTTCCTCGCCGCCGAGCGGCGAATGGGCGTCCGATCCCAACCTCGCCATTCCGGTGATCACGGCAGCGCTCCTCAACCACCCCGACGTCAAGGCGGTCGGCTATCCCGGCGGACAGATGCTCGGCAATGTCGCCACCTACATGCAGGCTGCAGGCCGCAAGCCGGGCGACATTTTCAACTTCGGCTTCGACACCAGCCCGCAGATCGTCGAAGGCTTCAAGGGTGGCTGGGTGCAGCTGACGGCTGACCAGCAGCCGTTCCTGCAAGGCTACTTGCCGATCTTGAGCCTTTGCCAGCAAGTGGTCCTCGGCCTTGCACCCATGAATGTCGACACCGGCGCCGGCTTCGTCACACCGGACAACTACCAGGTAGTGTCGGAACTGGCCAAGCAGGCATTGCGCTGACCTCCCAAGCCGCTGGCCGGGCCTGACCCGGCCGGCGGGACCGCCGGCGAAGAGCCGGCAGCCGACATCAAACGAGGATTGCCATGGCCGAACGCATTATCGAACTGCGCGACATCAAGAAATCCTATGGCCAGGTTTATGCGCTGGGCGGCGTCGATCTCAGCGTCGACCGGGGCGAGGTCGTCGGCCTGATCGGCGACAACGGCGCCGGCAAGTCGACGCTGATCAAGATCCTGTCCGGCGTGGTCAAGCCGACCAGCGGCGAGATCCTTGTGCGCGGCAAGCCGGTCACCGGATGGAGTGCTGCGCGCTCACGCGACGCCGGCATCGAGACGGTGTTCCAGGACCGGGCACTGGCCGTGCAGCAGACCATCGTGCGCAACATCTTCATGGGCCGCGAGCTCACCGGCTTTCTCGGCTGGCTCAAGGTCAACAAGGAAATCGAGGAGGCGAGCCGGCTGATGCGCGAGATCGGCTTCACCTCGAAAGTTTTCACGCCGCAATCGATCGTCGGCCAGCTTTCGGGCGGCGAGCGCCAGGGCGTGGCGATCGCGCGCGCGATCTACAAGCAGGCTGAGCTGATCATCCTCGACGAGCCGACGACCGCGCTGTCGCTGACGGAAACCGCCAAGGTCTTCCACTTCGTGCGCCAGGTGCGGGCGAGCGGCCGCTCGATCCTGTTCATCGGCCACAACATCCACCATGTCTTCGACATCGCCGACCGTTTCGTCGTGCTCGACCGCGGCAAGGTGGCGCTGACGGCCGACCGCAGCGAGGTCAAATCGGCCGAAGATCTCATCAACTTCATGGAAGACGTAGCACATCCGGGCGGATTGCCCGGTCTGCACGGGGAAGCGGAGCAGAGAGCGTGACGAGCAAGGCCATGGAACCCGATCTGCAAACTCCTCTGGGAAGGGCAAGCGGCCAAGCCGGCAAGGAGTGGAGCCATCCGTCCGACAACTGGCTGCGCGGCTTCGTCCTCGACAATCGCGCCTCACTTGGCACGCTCGCGGTGTTCATCGTCATGATGGCGGTGTTCTTGATCGCCAACCCGACCGTCTTCACCACCTGGTATCTCTACAGCTCCGTGCTAACGACGCTCCCCGTCGCGCTGTTCGTGGTGGTGCCGCTGGTCTTCGTCGTCACCTGCGGCGAGATCGACCTGTCCTTCCCGGCGACGATGGGCTTCGCCTCCTGGGTGTTCGCGCTGGTGGTGCAGGCCGGCTATGATCCGTTCCTTGGCATTGTCGCGGCGCTCGTCACCGGGACGCTGCTCGGCTTCCTGGTCGGATCGCTGGTCGTCTATGGCGGGCTGTCGTCGCTGATCGCCACGCTCGGCATGAATTTCCTGCTGCGCGGCCTGATCCAGATCATCAACG
This sequence comes from Mesorhizobium sp. M1C.F.Ca.ET.210.01.1.1, assembly GCF_004791585.1. Classification (GTDB taxonomy): domain Bacteria; phylum Pseudomonadota; class Alphaproteobacteria; order Rhizobiales; family Rhizobiaceae; genus Mesorhizobium. Next base: position 125,229 of record NZ_SRUU01000004.1, on the reverse strand, counting down.
AAGGCAAGTCGACGGCACTGACCAACCTTGCCGACAGCTCGGCCTACGCGATCTTCTCCAGCCAGATCTGGGGCATTCCGGTGCAGATCTTCTGGGCGATTGCTTTCGTTGTCTTCTCGGCGCTGCTCTACAACCGTCACCGCTTCGGTGCGCAGGTGAAGGTGGTCGGCGACAATCCCGACAGCGCCAGGCAGATGGGCATCGACGTCAAGCTTGTGCGGGTGAAAGTGTTCGTCTTCGTCGGCATCGGCGCCGCGATCGCCGGCACCTTCTCGGTGATGATCAACTTCACGTGGTGGCCGACGGCGGGCGACGGCTATCTGCTGCCGGTGCTGGCGTCGGTGTTCGTCGGCGGCACGCCGACCTGGGGCGGCATCGGCACGGTGGTCGGCGGCGCAATTGGCGCGGTTACGGTCTCGTTCATCCAGACCGGCGTGGTGGCGGCGGGCCTGAGCGGCTTCTACGTGCAGTTCTTCAACGGGCTGATCATCATCCTGTCGCTGCTCGGCCACAAGTGGAACCAGGCACGCTATCGGTGAGCGTCAGCGGTTGAAGTTGGGCGCTTCGGTATCAGGGCAGCTCAAACGCTGGTGACGAAGCCGTCCAGCACTCGCTTCTGGCCGGCCTTGTCGAAGTCGATGGTGAGCTTGTTGCCGTCGATGGCGGCGATGTTGCCGTTGCCGAATTTCTGGTGGAAGACGCGGTCGCCCAGCTTGAAGGCGGACGGCGTGTCGGCGACGGATTTGGCGACCAGTTCGCCCTCGATGGTGCGGCCCTTCACGCTGGTGCGGCCGGCGCCGTAGCCAGAGTCGGTTTCGCCGTAGCCGATGCGCTCGACCTGATGGCCTGAGCGCGTGCCCCAGTTGCGGTCCGTCGCCTCGGTGCGGTTCGCCTGCGCGCGCTGCCAGCCGGGCGTCGCATAGGTGTTGGAGAAGCTGCCCGATTTCTCGGCGCCGATATTGTCGAAGCGCGAGGCGCCATAGGGGTTCTGCCGGCCGCCGCCGCGTCCCGTGGCGAATGAGCCGCCGCCGTAAGGATTGCCGTACCCGCCATAGGAATTGCCGCCATCGGCGACATCGACATGCGTCTCCGGCAATTCGTCGAGGAAACGGGACGGGATCGTCGACTGCCACAGCCCGTGGATCAGGCGGTTGGAAACGAACCAGATGTGTAGGTTCTTCTTCGCCCGCGTCAGCCCGACATAGGCAAGGCGGCGCTCTTCCTCCAGGCCGGAGCGGCCGCCCTCGTCCAGCGCGCGCTGGTGCGGAAAGAGTCCTTCTTCCCAGCCGGGCAGGAAGACGGTCTCGAATTCGAGGCCCTTGGCCGAGTGCAGCGTCATGATCGAGACCGCGTCGAGCGACTCGCCCTGCTCGGCCTCCATGACCAGCGCGACATGCTCGAGGAAGGCGCGCAGCGACTCGTACTCCTCCATGGAGCGGATCAGTTCCTTGAGGTTTTCCAGCCGTCCGGGCGCTTCGGCCGAACGGTCGTTCTTCCACATGTCGGTGTAGCCGCTCTCCTCGAGGATGGTCTCGGCGAGCTCGGTGTGCGGCGTGGTCTCCAGCGCGTTGCGCCAGCGCTCGAAATTGGCAGCGACCTCGCGCAAGGCTGCGCGCGGCTTGGGCTTCAACTCGTCGCTTTCGGCCAGCGTCGCGGCGGCCTCCAGCATCGGAATGCGCATGGCACGCGCCGTGTCGTGGATCTGGCGGATGGTGGCTTCGCCCAAGCCTCGCTTCGGCACGTTGACGATGCGCTCGAAGGCGAGGTCGTCGCCGTTGTTGGCGACGACGCGGAAGAAGGCAAGCGCGTCGCGGATTTCCAGCCGCTCGTAAAAGCGCGGGCCGCCGATGACGCGGTAGTTCAAGCCGAGCGTGATGAAGCGGTCTTCGAAGGCGCGCATCTGGAAGGACGCGCGAACGAGAATCGCCATGTCGTTGAGATCGTGTTTCTGCCGCTGGTAGGCCTCGATGGCCTCGCCGATGGCTCGTGCTTCTTCCTCCGAGTCCCAGGCGGCATGGACATGCACCTTGTCGTCCTCGGGGTCGTCGCGGTCGGTGAACAGCGTCTTGCCGAAGCGGCCTTCGTTAAAGGCGATGAGATGCGAGGCCGCACCGAGGATGTGCGCGGTCGAGCGGTAGTTGCGTTCCAGCCGGATGATGGTGGCGCCAGGGAAATCCTTGTCGAAGCGCAGGATGTTGTCGACCTCGGCGCCGCGCCAGCCGTAGATCGACTGGTCGTCGTCGCCGACGCAGCAGATATTTACGGTCGCACGGGTTTCGGCCGACCGCGCCTTACCCTCCCCTCGATGGGGAGGATCGTCGCGAAGCGACGGGGAGGGGTGACCGGCGCCGGCGCCGCCACCCCCACCCGCGCCGCTCCGCGGCGCGACCTCCCCCATCGAGGGGGAGGTAGGTCTTTGCGCCAGCAGCCGCAGCCACATATATTGCGCGGTGTTGGTGTCCTGGTACTCGTCGACGAGGATGTATTTGAACTTGCGGTGATACTCCTTCAGCACGTCCGGATAGGCGCGGAAGATGCGGATCGGGTGATAGAGCAGATCGCCGAAGTCGCAGGAATTCAGCGCCTGCAGCCGTTCCTGATAGGCCTTGTAGAGCTGGCGGCCCTTGCCGTTGCCGAAGCTGCGGGCATCGCCTTCCGGGATCTCGTCAGGCCCAAGGCCCTTGTTCTTCCAGTTGTCGATCATCTGCGCGAACTGCTTGGCAGGCCAGCGCTTATCGTCGAGCCCTTCGGCCTGGATGATCTGCTTGATCAGCCGCACCACGTCGTCGGTGTCGAGGATGGTGAAATCGGATTTCAGCCCGGCCAACTCGGCGTGACGGCGCAAGAGCTTGACGCCGATCGAGTGGAAAGTGCCGAGCCAGGGCATGCCCTCGACATTGCCTTCGCCGATCAGGATGCCGATGCGCTGCTTCATCTCGCGCGCGGCCTTGTTGGTGAAGGTGACGGCCAGAATCTGCGACGGGAAGGCCCTGCCGGTGGCCAGAATGTGGGCTATGCGGGTGGTCAGGACGCGCGTCTTGCCGGTGCCGGCGCCGGCCAGCACCAGAACCGGTCCCTCGGTGGTTTCCACCGCCAGCCGCTGCTCGGGATTAAGGCCTTTCAGATAGTCGGGCGCGCTGTTTTGGGCGCTACGAGCCGCCATGGCGCGCGCGGCAATGCCGGACGGGGCCGCGGGCCGCGCATTCGGTTCGTCAAAGAAGGGCATGTCTTCGGAAAAGCCGGACATCGCCCCGAATGTAGTGATTCGGTAGCGAAAGGCCAGAAGTGTCTACGTTTTGTTCCATTTTTGCACCGCCCCGGTTCGCTTGACAGGCGCGGCCGGTGAGGGAAAGCTGCGGGCAAGGGCAGGGACGGCAAGCCGTTGCCTGGAGAGCCGTCGCAGGCGCGCAACAGTCGAAGGAGTATCATCTTGGCTGTCACGATCACCTCCCTCGTCCTTTTCCTCATCGGCCTGGTGCTTGGCGGCGGCGGCATCTGGCTCGCTGTGCTGGGCGGCAGCTGGTACTACGCCATCGCCGGCCTGGTCCTCTTGGTCAACGCCTGGCTGCTCTTCAGGCGCAAGTCGACATCGCTCTGGCTCTACGCTGCTTTCGTCATCGCAACACTGTGCTGGGCTGTCTGGGAGATCGGCTTCGACTGGTGGCAGCTCGGTCCGCGCGGCGGCGTCATCGTGCTGATCGCGCTGTGGCTGTTGACACCGCGGGCAAGACGGGGGTTCACCGGTCCGGATGGACGCGCGCCGCTGATCCTGGCAGTGCTCGCCTCGCTGGCGGTGGCAGGCTATTCGATGACCGCCGACCCCAAAGACATCGGCGGCGGCCTCGGCACGGACAAGGTAACGCCGACTGCCAATCTCGGCGGCGACATCCCGGCCGGCGAATGGCATTTCTACGGGCGGACGCCGTTTGGCCAGCGCTATTCGCCGCTCGGCCAGATCACGCCGGACAATGTCGCAAAGCTGCAGCCGGCCTGGACCTATCGCACCGGCGATGTGAAGGGTCCCGACGACATCGGCGAGACGACCTATCAGGTGACGCCGCTGAAAGTGGGCGACGCGCTCTACGTCTGCACGCCGCACAATTTCGCCATCGCCATCGATGCCGCAAGCGGCAAGGAGAAATGGCGCTACGATCCGAAGATCAAGCTCGATCCCAACCGCCAGCATCAGACCTGCCGCGGCGTGTCCTATTACGCCGATGCCAAGATCGCGGCCGGCCAGCCTTGCGCCGCGCGTGTCTACCTGCCGACGTCTGACGCACGTCTCATCGCGCTCGACGCGGCGAACGGGCAGGTGTGTCCGTCCTTCGCCGAGGGCGGCACGCTGAACCTGATGGCCAACATGCCGTATCCGAAGTCGGGCTATTATTACTCGACCTCGGCGCCGCTGATCGTCGCCGGCAAGATCATTGTCGGCGGCGCGGTAAACGACAATTATTCGACCGAGGAGCCGTCGGGCGTTATCCGCGCCTATGATGCCGGCACCGGCGCGCTGCTGTGGAACTGGGATTCCGGCAATCCGGACCAGACGACCCCGCTGCCGGCCGGCCAGACCTACACGCATAACTCGCCCAACATGTGGTCGACGGCGAGCGCGGACGAGAAGCTCGGCCTGCTCTATGTGCCGCTCGGCAACCAGACGCCGGACCAGCTCGGCATGGGCCGCAGCGCCAATGTCGAGAAGTTCTCCTCCTCGATCACCGCGCTCGACCTCAACACCGGGCAGTTGCGCTGGGTGCGCCAGACCGTGCATCACGATCTGTGGGACATGGACGTGCCGGCGCAGCCGACGCTCGTCGACATCACCTCGGCCGGCGGCGCTGTCGTGCCGGCGCTGGTCGGGCCGACCAAGCAGGGCGACCTCTACGTGCTCGACCGGCGCACGGGCGAGCCGATCATCCCGGTGAAGGAAGTGCCGGCACCGGGCGGCGCGATCGAGGGCGACCATGCATCGCCGACGCAGCCGTCTTCGGCTCTATCGTTCAATCCCAAGCCGCTGACCGGCGCCGACATGTGGGGCATCACCATGTTCGACCAGCTGGCGTGCCGAATCGAGCTTCGGAAATTGCGCTATGAGGGGCGCTACACGCCACCCTCGCTGCAGGGCTCGCTGATCTATCCCGGCAATTTCGGCGTCTTCAACTGGGGCGGCGTCGCCGTCGATCCGGTGCGGCAAGTGATGTTCGGCATGCCGACCTATCTGGCGTTCACGTCGCGGCTGATACCCCGCGCGGATGTGCCGCCGCCGGGCGACAACACCAAGGGCAGCGAGCAGGGGCTCAATCGCAACGAGGGTGCGCCTTACGCGGTGGTGATGGGGCCGTTCCTGTCGCCGCTCGGCATTCCTTGCCAGGCGCCGCCCTGGGGCTATGTCGCCGGCGTCGACCTCAGGACCGGCCAGATCGCCTACAAGCATCGCAACGGCACCGTCTACGACATGACGCCGCTGCCGCTACCGTTCAAGGTCGGCGTGCCGGGCATCGGTGGGCCGATGATCACCGCCGGCGGGGTTGCCTTCCTGGGAGCCGCGGTCGACGACTATCTGCGCGCCTACGACCTCACCACCGGCAGGCAGCTCTGGCAGGCGAGGCTGCCGGCCGGCGGGCAGTCGACGCCGATGACCTACACGGTCGCCGACGGCCGTCAGTTCGTGGTCATCGTCGCCGGAGGCCACGGCTCGGTCGGCACCAAGCCTGGCGACTATGTGATGGCCTATACGCTGCCGAAATAGCCGCTCTCGTCCGTTCAGAGGCCGAGATGGCTTCTCAGTCCGGGCACCTGCCCGAGCACCTGATTGGTGAGATCGGGTCCGGCGGCCATCACATCGTATTTCTGGGCCAGCGCCTTCGCCGGCGGATGACTGGACCGCGCGAGTTCCAACCCTATCTTGCGCGTCAAACAGCCTCGAGGAGAGCCATGCCCAAACCTTCAGCCAAGCCCGTCATCACCCAGGCGATGATCGATGCCTATGACGAGTACACGCATCTGACGCTCGATCGGCGCCGCTTCATGGAGCAACTGACAAGACTTGCGGGATCGGGGGCCGCAGCCGCCTCGATCGCGCCGATGCTGGCGGCGAAGTCGGCGAAGGCGGCGATCGTCGCCGAGGACGATCCAAGGGTGAAGGGTGAGAACATCACGTATCCCGGCCGCGGCGGCGAGATGAAGGCCTATCTGGTCAAACCGGCAGGTCAATCCGGAAAGCAGGGGACTGTCATCGTCATCCACGAGAACCGGGGACTCAATCCGCATATCCGCGATGTCGCGCGGCGCGTGGCGCTGGAAGGTTTTATCACCCTTGCGCCCGATTTCCTGTCGCCGCTCGGCGGCACGCCGGCTGACGAGGACAAGGCGCGCGACATGTTCACTAAGCTCGATGCTGCCCAAGTCGCGGCCGACGGCGTCGCGACGGTCGCCTATCTCAAGGGCTACAAGGACGGCAACGGCAAGGTCGGCGCGGTCGGCTTCTGCTGGGGCGGCGGCACGGTGAACACGCTCGCCGTCAATGCGCCGGACCTCAGCGCTGGCGTCGCCTACTACGGTATGCAGCCGAGAGCCGAGGACGTGCCGAAGATCAAGGCGGCGCTACTGTTGCACTATGCCGGGCTGGACGAACGCATCGACGCCGGTATCGATGCCTACAAGAAGGCGCTCGACGCCGCGCATGTCGAGTACACCGTCTATGTCTATGAGGGCGTCAACCACGCCTTCAACAACGACACCTCGGCCGCGCGCTACGACAAGAAGGCGGCCGATCTCGCTTGGGGGAGGACGGTCGCGTTTCTGAAAGAGAAGCTGGCCTGACCTAAGTCTGACACACATCAACGGCGCCCTCGGTGGATCACTCCTGCGCCGGCTTGTGCAAGGCGACACCGACGATCACCAGCGCAATGCCGAGGCAATCGGTGAGGCTTGGAACCTGCCGCAGCACGATGACGCCGATCAGCGTTGCGGTGAGCGGCAGGAGCGAGAGCATCAAGGCGAAGCTCGCGCGCGGCAGCCGCGCCATGGCGAGCTGGTCGCAGATGTAGGGAATGACCGACGAGCAGATCCCGACGCCGATGCCGGCGAGCAGCAGTTGCGGGGCCGAGAAGGCCGGCAGCGCCTCGCTGAAGCCGATGGGCAACACGATCAGGAAGGCTATCGCCATGGCCGTGCCGAGGCCGGCGATGCCGATGCCGGTCCGGGCGACGCGGTGGCCGAGCACGATGTAGCCGACGAATAGCGCGCCGTTGAGAAAGGCCCAGAACAGGCCGATCGGGTCGCTCGACCATTTGACATCGATGAGCAGCAAGGTGCCGGCGACGGCGATGGCGAGCGCCGCGAGATTGCGCCGGCTTCTGAGCCCGACGAGCGCGACGCCGATCGTGCCGACGAATTCGATCGCGGCGACCAGCGAGATCGGCAGCCGGTCGAGAGCCAGATAGAAGGCGCAGTTCATCACCGCCAGGCAGGCGCCGAAGGCTAAGAGAAGCAGGCGGGCCGAGCGGTCGGCCCGGGCGAAGACAAGCCATGGCCGGGTGAGCGGCGCGAAGATGAGCGCAGCGGTGGCGATGCGCAGCCAGGCCATGCCGAGCACGCCGACCTGAGCGAACAGCAGCACGGCGAAGGCCGGCCCAAGATAGTGGAAAATGGCGCTGACGCAGAACCAGACATGCGGCGGCAACGCATTGGCCAGTCCGGCGAGGGCAGGGCGCGCTGCGTCGGTGTCGCCAGCGGTCCGGTTTGTGGTGCGAACTTGCGCTTCCGAATTCATGGGATCACTATCGCAGGCGAAGCTCGTTATTTATATGAGCGATGAACAGCTTTGACGGTTATTAGCTTTCTGAAGAAAGAGAATTCACTTGAAACGCCTTCGAAATGAAAATTCCAGTCTGAATGCGGCGGACCTGAAAATCCTGCGGCTGCTGGAAAAGGATGCGCGCACCAGCACGGCTGAGCTGGCGCGTGCCGTCGGGCTCTCGGCGCCAAGCGTGGCCGAGCGCGTCCGCAAGCTGCAGGAGAACGGGGTGATCGAGGCCTATACGGTGAGGATCAATCCGTCGGCGCTAGGCATGAAGCTGTCGGCGTGGTTGAGGATCCGGCCGGTGCCCGGACAACTTGCCGTCGTGGCCGATATCATCCGCGAGCTGCCGGAAATCGCGCAATGCGACCGGGTGACCGGCGAGGACTGCTTCATCGCGCTGGCGCATGTCGGCTCGGTCGCGGAACTGGAGCGGGTGATCGACCGGATCATTCCCTACGCGATGACCAACACCGCCATCATTCAGTCGTCGCCGGTCGCGCCGCGCTCGCCGCTTCGCGGTTTAAGGGAGCGCTGAGGGCTCAGTATGACCGCGCCTCATGCGCGCCTGCTTGAGAATGGCGCGCCAGCGAATCATGTCGAAGGGGATAGGCTCGTTGTTGTTGGCGATGTGAAAAATCTCGTTGTTGACGTTCTTCAGCGATCGCCAGAAATCATAGTCGGTGATGCGTGGATCGGCCGCCAACCGCTCCACTTCGACCTTGATGTCGCTTTTCATGCACTGTCCTCGCACCGCATTCCGCCTGCCGCCCGCGCGTAAACCCGGTGCGGCGGTTTTCGAACGCGCCACTGAGTCGTTCAACAGGCTCAAGTGACTTGTTCACGTTAAAACCTTGGTAAGGTTAACGTGGGCGTTTGATGCCGATCGAACGGCCGGCGCGCTCCGGCATCGGCAGCGCGGCGTGGGCGGCGCGCATGGCTTCAACCTGCGCCATCACATCGGCGGGGAAGGGGGCGACCTTCGGCCCGGCCATATCGACATGCAGCGAGAGCGATTCGGATGTGGCGGCCAGCCAGCCGTCGACATGGCGGATTTCCTGATAGACCCTCAACCGCTTCTCGTCATGGTCGATGAGCTGGAAGGAGACGTTCACCTTGTGGTCGAGGTGCAGTTCCTGCACGTAGCAGACATGGACTTCCGCCGTGTAGATGGTGAGGCGGCGTTCCTTGGCGTAGTTCGGCCCCATGCCCATCAACTCGAAGGCTTCGTCGGAGCAGCGGTCGAACAGCACGTTGTAGTAGGCCATGTTGAGATGGCCGTTATAGTCGATCCAGTCCTTCTCGATCGCCATCGGCTTGGAAATGATCGGCGCGGGCATCGTCATCTGGTTTTCCTTGATCGTCGCTGGACAGGGCGTGGCTGGTGAGGTTCTCTTTGTTCCGGCGCAATTCCGGACGGAAAACCGCTTCACACTTCTCCTGGAATTGCTTTAGGCATCATCCATAGCTGCATGGCAAGAGCGGCCGCTGGTCCATTCGCGGAGGAATTCATGGCTTTGAGCGACCTCAACCTCGTCGAACGCAACGAGGAGGGCATCGCCGCGGTGCTCGGCGTCCTCAAGCAGCGCTTCGGCGAGCGCTTCCAGACCGGCGAAGCGATCCGCGGCCAGCACGCGCATACCACCACCTATATTCCGACCCAGGCGCCGGACGGCGTCGCCTTCGTGGAGAGCACAGCCGAAGTGCAGGAGATCGTGCGCGCCTGCGCCGCGCACCGCGTGCCAGTCATCGCCTTCGGTGTCGGCTCCTCGCTCGAGGGCCACACCAATGCGCCGGGCGGCGGCATCTCCATCGACACCTCGCGGATGAACCGCATCCTTGCGGTCAATCCCCAGGATCTCGACTGCACGGTCGAGCCCGGCGTGACGCGCGAGGACCTCAACCGGCATTTGCGCGACACCGGCCTGTTCTTCCCGATCGATCCGGGTGCCAATGCTTCGCTCGGCGGCATGGCGGCAACGCGCGCCTCCGGCACCAACGCCGTGCGCTACGGCACGATGCGCGAGAATGTGCTGTCGCTGACGGCCGTGATGGCCGACGGCGAGGCGGTGACGACCGGCAAGCGGGCGAAGAAGAGCTCGGCCGGCTACGACCTGACGCGGCTTCTGGTCGGATCGGAAGGCACGCTCGGCATCATCACCGCGCTGACGCTCCGCCTGCAGGGTATTCCGCAGGCGATCTCCGGCGGCGTCTGCCCCTTCCCGACTCTTGAGGCAGCCTGCAACACCGTGATCGCGACCATCCAGATGGGCATTCCGGTGGCGCGCATCGAACTGGTCAACGCGCTGCAGATGCGGGCGATGAAGAACTATTCGAAGCTCGACTATCCCGAGAGCCCGTGCCTGTTCGTCGAGTTCCACGGCAGCGACGCGGGCGTTGCCGAACAGGCCGAGACTTTCGGCATGATCGCCGAGGAAAATGGCGGCGGACCGTTTCTGTGGACCAGCGTCGCTGAGGAGCGGACGAAGCTCTGGAAGGCGCGGCACGATGCCTACTGGTCGTCGCTGACGCTGCGTCCTGGCGCCAAGGGCTTGTCCACCGATGTCTGCGTGCCGATCTCGCGGCTCGCCGAATGCGTCACCGAGACCGAGGCCGACATCGCCGAGATGGGCCTGATCGCGCCGATTGTCGGCCATGCCGGCGACGGCAATTTCCACGTGCTGGTGTTGATGGATGTCGATAACCCTGACGAAATCGCGCTGGCGGAAAAGTTTGTCGCCAGGCTCAACATGCGCGCGATCGCCATGGAGGGCACCTGCACCGGCGAGCACGGCATCGGCCAGGGCAAGGTCGGCTTCCTGCGCCATGAGCTCGGCCACGGTGTCGATGTCATGCGCACGATCAAGCAGGCGCTCGACCCGCTGAACATCATGAATCCGGGCAAGATTTTGCCGGCGGCTGGAAGATAATGTTGCCGCGCACTACCCCTGCGCGCTCTCGGCGAGTTTCTGCAGCATAGGTCGGGTGGGCGCGAAGAAGGTCGTGCCGGTGTGCGGTGTCGAGAAGTCGAGCAGCCGGTCGTAGGCGCCCGGCGGCTCGCCGACATACATGCGCTGCAGCATCTTTTCGATCACCCACAGATAGCGGGTGTAGCCGATAAAATAGGTTCCGAATTCCTTCTGCCCCGGTCGGCCGAAGGGCATGTTGTCGCGCAGGATGTCATATTCGTTGCCGGCGTCGTCCTTGATGGTGGCCAGCGACTTGTGCGATTTGCGCGGCTTGTCGTCGTCATCGATCTCGATGTTGTCGATCTTGGTGCGGCCGATGATCTCTTCCTGGAGATGCGTGGGCTTTTCCGCCCATGCACCGAGATCGTGCAGATATTTCTGGACGACGACATAGCTGCCGCCGGCAAAGTCGGCATCCTCGTCGCCGACAAGGGCCGAAGTGGGCAGATCGAGGCCGGTCGGATTGGCGGTGCCGTCGACAAAGCCGAGCAGGTCGCGCGCGTCGAAATAGCGAAAGCCGGTGACCTCGTCGACGGCCGTGACGCTGCCGCCGAGGCTGTCCAGCAGGATGCGCTCGAATTCAAAGCACATGTCGGAGCGTTCAGCACGGATGTGGAAGAGGAGGTCGCCCGGCGTCGAGGGCGCCGAATGGACCGGTCCCTTGACCGGGGCAAAGGGCTTCAGTTCGCGCGGCCGCCGGTCCGGGGAGAGACGCGCCCAGAGGTCGGCGCCGATGCCGGCGATGCACGACAATCGGCCGGACAGGTCGCGGAAGCCGACATTCTTGACGAGATCGTCAAGTTCACCGAGCACCGAAGCCACCTTGGAGAGGGCCGCCCGATCGCTGCCGACCGTGACGACGAGGAAGACCGCGGCGAGCGACAGTGGAGCATCGACACTCTGCGCGTCGATCGGCACCCTGTCCCAGTTCTTGCCTGACATCGGGAATGCTCCATGTTTTGCGATTTGGTTCGGACGATCGCGGCCGGCTTGGTCGCTGAGGCTGGGCGTGCGGCGAAAGATATCGCGACCGCGAGCGGCGGCGCAACCGCGTACGCCGCCCCTGATCGGATGCCGCACCGGCGAATTGCCTCTTTATCGACACGCGGATGCGGGTAGAGTGCGGCTGACTTTAATCCTACGCTCTGTAGAAGATGCTTGCTCGCCTGTTCGTGATCTTCGGTGGCCTGTTCGTGCTGGTGCTGTGCGCGGCGCTGGTGGTGCCGTATTTCATCGACTGGACCGGCTATCGCGCCGATTTCGAGCGCGAGGCGAGCACGATCCTCGGCCGCAAAGTGACGGTGAAGGGCGACGCGACCGCGCGGCTCCTGCCGTTCCCATCGGTGACATTCTCCAATGTCGAGGTCGCGGGCGGCCCTGCCGGCCAGCCGGCAATGACGATGGAGACCTTCTCCATGGATGCGGAGCTGGCGCCGTTCCTGCGCGGCGAGCTGCTGATCTTCGACATGCGGCTGGTGCATCCGAAGGCGACCATCGACGTCGCCGGCGACGGCACGGTCGACTGGGCGATCCGGCCGTCAGCGCCATTCGATCCCAACCAGATCGCGATCGAGAAGCTGACGGTGACCGAGGGGCAGATCGAGCTGCGCCATGCCGCCGGCGGGCGCAACCACCTGATTTCCGAAATCAACTCGACCGTTTCCGCCAAGTCGCTTGCCGGCCCGTGGCGGATGGACGGCTCGCTGCGCTTCGACGGACTGCGCGCCGACGTCTCGGCCTCCACCGGCAAGGTGGAAGCAGATGGCCGGATGCGGCTCAGGCTGAAAGCCGATCCGGATGCCTATCCGCTCATCATCGAGACAGATGGCAATGCCGGCATCGTCAAGGGCGCGGCGGTCTATTCCGGTCAGTTCAAGATTTCCGGCGCCGACAGGAACTCGGCCGAATTGCGCGGAACTGACGGCGAGCCTGTGAAGGTCAGTACCGGCAAGCCCGATCCCGGCTTCCGGCTCAACGGCAAATTCGCGCTCGACCACCAGAAGCTCGGCGTCGACGAATTCCGTTTCGAGACCGGGCCGCTCGACAATCCCTATACCGCCGACGGCAAGGCCGCGGTCGATCTCGGCCTCAAGCCGCACTTCTCGATAGAGGCGAACGGGGCGCAGGTGCAGTTCGACGAAGCGGTGGGTGCATCCGCGGGCGCCGGGCTGACGCTCGATCAGCGTATCGCGGCGTTCGAGCAGACGCTGCTGCACATGCCGAAGCCGACGATACCGGGCACGGTCGAGGTCAGGCTGCCGGCAGTAGTGGCGGGCGACACGACGGTGCGCGACGTGCGGCTCTCGGCGGAGCCGGTCGAGGGCGGCTGGTCGGTGAAGTCGCTCGCCGCGACGCTGCCGGGCCGCGCAACACTCGAAGCCGACGGCATGCTGAGCGTCGAGGACCATTTCGGCTTTACCGGCTCCCTGCTGCTTGCCGTCGGACAGCCTTCCGGTTTCGCCGCCTGGCTGTCGAAGGATGTCGACGACGCGATCCGCCGACTGCCGGCGGCGGGTTTCAAAGCCAAGGTCGATCTCAGCGAGGATCGCCAGTCCTTCAGCGATCTCGAGCTCATCCTCGGCAAGGCGAAGTTTTCCGGCAGCATCGATTCCAGCCAGCCCGACGGCGCCAGGCCCTCGGTGCTGATGCGGCTCGAAGGCGGCGAGCTCGACGTCGACGGCCTGACGGCCTTCGCCTCGATCTTCGTCAGCGACAAGGGCGCCAACCGCTTCTCCGACCGCGACCTCGATTTCCAGATCAAGGCGGGTCCGGTCAGCGCCGGCGGGCTGACCGCCGACACGGTGGATACGGCGTTGAGACTGCGTGAGGGCCTGCTCGAAATCGACCGGCTCTCGGTCGGCGGGCTTGCCGGCGCATCGATCAGCGCCACAGGGCGCATCAAGGACTTTCCGGAAAGTCCGACCGGCAAGCTCGACGCATCGGTCGTGGCCGTGGATCTCAAGCCGCTCATCGACGTCGCGGCGCAACATTACCCGGACAATCCGGTTCTGAAGGGCCTGGCCACCCGTGCGGCCGCTTATCCGGAACTGTTCCAGGACGCCCGCATCGATCTGGTGACAAGTGCGGCCGACAATGGCGACGGCACCACGGGGCTCGCCCTCTCAGCGCAAGGCAAGGCCGGCGGCTCCGCCTTTTCGGCCTCGCTCTCGGGCAAGGGCGCCGCGGACCGGCTCCTCGATGCGCCGGTGTCGCTCACCTTCAACGCCAGGAACCAGAACGCCGCCACGCTGCTTGCGCTCTACGGCCTGCCGGCGCTGCCCCTCGGCATGCTCGGACAGGCGAGCACGGATGTTTCGGCGAAAGGCTCGCTCGGCGGCGGCCTGGCGACAAGCTTCAATCTTACGGCCGACGATTTCAGGGCGAGCTTTCTCGGGACCGTCGCCGAGACCCAGCAAGGCGCCATCGCCAAAGGCAAGGTCAACCTCGACGCTGCCGATATCGAGCCTTGGCTGATGACGACCGGAGTTGGGCTGCCGGGCATGGGCACCGGCACGTCGACATCGCTGGCCGCCGATGCCGATTTCGGCAACGGACTCCTGGTGCTGAGCGGGCTCAGCGGCGCCATCGACAAGGCGGCAGTGTCGGGCGACGTCAATGTCGATAGCAAGGATGGGCTGCCGCATCTTGCCGGCGCGCTGGCGCTCGACGAGCTCGATCTCGATCCGCTGGCGGTGTCGCTGTTCGGCGACCAGTCCTTCCTTGCCGCGAAAGGGGGCGGCTGGCCGACGGAGCCGTTCAGCCAGAAGTCGACCCTGCCGTTCAGCGCCGATATCGATCTCGACGCGGCGGCGCTCGCCGCTGGACCGTTCGCCACCGCGCATGATGCAACGCTGTCGCTGAAGCTCGACCGGGAAGGCATCCACGTCTCGGGCCTCAAGGCCAAGCTCTATGGCGGCGCGCTCACCGGCCTGTTCGAGCTCAAGAATACGGAAGGCACCGGCCTGTTTTCGGGTCAGCTGAAACTGGCCGGGACTGATCTTTCCGCGGTGCTGCCTGGTTCCGGCGTCAGCGGCAGCGGCGATATTTCGGCGGCGCTGTCGACTAGCGGCAAGTCGGTCGATGCGATGATTGCCGCGTTGTCGGGTTCCGGCACGGCAGCGCTGAAGGGATTGACCATCGCCGGCATCAATCCCGATGCCTTTGCCGCGATCATCGCCAAGGCAGACGCGATCGGGCGCGACATCGATGCCGCCAGGACCGCCGGCTTCGCGCCTGAGATCGCAGGCGAGGGCAGTTTTTCGGCCGGCGACGCCGACATCGCCTTCACCGTTGCCAACGGCACGCTGCGAGCGCCGCCGATCAGCCTCGACAGTCCGGCGGCGACACTGTCGGCGGACGTTGCCGCCGACCTCGACGCGAGCACCCTGACCGCCAAGGGAGCGATCACCTATCGCCCCGGCGACGAGGCGCTGGTCGGTTCCGAACCGACCGTGAATTTCAGCCTCGCCGGTCCGCTCGGAGCGACGGCGCTCGAGTTCGACAGCGCGCCGCTGGCGCAGTTCCTGACCCAGCGCGCGCTGGAGAAAGAGCAGCAGCGAGTCGAGGCGATGCAGGCGGCGTTGCTCGAGAAGCAGAGGCTGCGGCGCGAGGTGCGCTACTACGCGGCGCTGCAAACCGAGCGCGACCGGGCGGCCGAGGAATTGCGCCGGCAAGAGGAAGAGGCGCGGCAAAAGGCCGAAGCCGAGGCCCAGGCGAAAGCCGAGGCGGAGGCGCAGGCAAAGGCGGAAGCGGAAGCCAAAGCGGAAGAGGAGGCGAGGGCCAAGGCAGAGGCTGAGGCGCAGGCAAAGGCAGAAGCGGAGGCGCAGGCAAAGGCGGAAGAAGAGGCGAAAGCCAAGGCGGAGGCCGATGCCAAGGCTCAGGCCGAGGCGGATGCACGCGCCAAAGCGGAGGCGGAAGCGAAGGCCCAGGCAGATGCGGACGCCAAAGCAGAGGCAGAACAACGGGCTGCTGACAAGGCGGCCAAAGCTCAGGCTGAGGCGCAACGCAGGAAGGCCGAGCAGGTGAAGCTGGAAGCCGAACGCAAGGCGCAGCAGACGCCAAACGTCGACCGCTCGCTTCCCGGCGTCAACGACAATTCCGCTCCGGAGCCGCCTAAGCCGAAGGCCAATCCATTCACGATCGACAATCTCTTGAAATCGCTGGACGGCGGCTGAGACTCAAATTCGGCGCTATATGTCCGCGCTCAAACCGGCTCCTGTCGCGAAAGCAGGCGGCGCAGCATCGGCTCGATGCGCGAAAGCTCGTCGAGATGGGCGGCCGACAATTCGGCGAGGCGGTCGTCCGCAAGGGGCGTCAACTGCAGCAGGACGCGGCGGTTGTCGGCCTTGTCCTGATCCCGTGCGACCAATCCGGCCTCGCTCAGCCGATTCACCAGTTCGACGGCGCTGTGGTGGCGGATGCGCAACCGCTCGGCCAGATCGCCGATCGCCACCGGCCCGCCACCTGGGTAACCCTTGATCGCCAGCAGCGCCTGGTGCTGGCGCGGGGTCAAGCCCGCTTCATTCGCCTGCAACTGGCTGAATTCGAGGAAGCGGCGGATCAGGTAGCGGAACTCCGACAGCCGCTGATAGTCGGCCTGGCTGATGGCGGGAGATGTTTTCTTCGGATGCGTCATTTTCCGACTTATGGCCGTTTCCTTCCAAAGCTCAACTCCTCAAAGCACACAGAGGGCCTTGCGCAGCCGCAACCAAAATGACGCGGAACAGCGATCGAAGACGGCCTTGAAGAATTATATCGTGTTACGATATGTAGCCGCCCAACAAACGGACAGCATTACGCCGCCAGAAAGCTCAGGCTCCCCAATGAAATCTGCCCATACCGGAAACAGCCACCTGCGCGACTTCACCACCGATCCGCGGGTGCTGCTCATCGCGGCAATTGCGGTCGTGGTCGCGACCGCTGGGCTGTTTGCCGGCATCGCGCTGTTGAAGCTCATCCGGCTTGCCACCAACATTGCCTATTTCGGCCAGTTCACGCTGGCGGAACTTAGACTGGAGGGCACGCCGCTCGGGCTTGCCGCGGTGATTGTCCCCGTGCTCGGCGCGCTGATCATCGGCTTGATGGCGCGCTTCGGCAGCGAGAAGATCCGCGGCCACGGCATTCCTGAAGCGATCGAGGCAATCCTGCTTGGACGCTCGCGGCTCGACGCCAAGGTCGCGGTGCTGAAGCCGCTGTCGTCGGCGATCTCGATCGGCTCGGGCGGACCGTTCGGCGCCGAGGGCCCGATCATCATGACCGGCGGCGCCATCGGCTCGCTGATCGCGCAGATGCTGCCGGTCAGCGACAATGAGCGCAAGACATTGCTGGTGGCGGGCGCTGCGGCCGGTATGACGACCGTGTTCGGCACGCCGATCGCCGCCATCATGCTTTCCGTCGAATTGCTGCTTTTCGAATGGACGCCGCGCAGCTTCATTCCGGTCACCGTCGCGGCCATCGTTGCTGAGGTCGAACGGACCTTGCTGCACCTGCCGGGTCCAATCTTCCCGTTTTCAGGCAGCATGGAGGCGTCGGTCGCGGGATTGGGCGGCTGGGTGCTGGTCGGCATTGCAGCCGGCCTGCTTTCGGGCCTGCTGACGCAATTGGTCTATGCCTGCGAGGACGCCTTCCAGAAATTGCCGATACACTGGATGTGGTGGCCGATGATCGGTGGCCTTGTGGTCGGCTTTGGCGGACTGGTCGAGCCGCAGGCGCTCGGCGTGGGTTACGACAACATCGCCGACATGCTTGATGGCCGGATGCTCGCTGCCGCCGCGCTGATGCTGCTGGTGGTGAAGGCCATCATCTGGTCTGTGGCGCTGGGTTCGGGAACCTCGGGTGGCGTGCTGGCGCCGCTTTTGATCATGGGGGGTGCCATGGGCGCGGTACTGGCCGGCATCCTGCCCGAGGCGACGCCAGGCTTCTGGCCGCTGCTGGCGATGGCTGCGACCATGGGCGGTACTATGCGCGCGCCGCTAACCGCAACCTTCTTCGCGGTCGAACTCACCGGCAACACCCATATGCTGGTGCCGCTGATCGCGGCCTGCGCCACCGCCCACGCGGTCACGGTGCTGCTGATGAAGCGCTCGATCCTGACTGAGAAGGTGGCGCGGCGCGGACATCACCTCGTGCGCGAATACCGCGTCGATCCCTTCGCTTTGACCAGGGTGCGCGAGGTGATGACTACCAAGGTCGAGAGCGTGCCGGCGGCGATGACGCTGCATGGCGCGGCGGCATTCCTCACTGCGCCCGACACCCGACATCCAAGCTTTCCGGTGGTCGACGGGCAAGGTCATGTGCTCGGCCTCATCGATCCGCCGGCGATTCTGCGCTGGCGTCGCGCCGGCAAGCACCGCAAGACGACGCTCGGCGAGCTTTTGACCGGCAGCAAGGTCACGCTCGCCTATCCCGACGAGTATCTGGAAGGGCTGTCCGACAAGCTGCTGCTCGCCAACGTCTCGCATCTGCCGGTGGTCTCGCGCGAGGACGCTCGGCTGGTCGGCTACATCGGCTGGAAGGACCTGATGCGGGTGCGGTCGAAAAAGCAGGCGGAGGAACGCGATCGCTCGGCCCTGCTCAGCTTCGGCACGAAAAGCAGGGCACAGCAAAGCATCGGCGACTCCGTCTGATGCCGCTCACGACGCCTTGCCGCCGCGCTTTGCCCAGGCGAGCACGTAAAGTCTCAGCGCCGAGGAGAGGTTGGCGTCGCGGGTCCTTGTCTCATCGATCTCGGCGACGAGGGCCGCGAGCGACAGCGAGCGCTGCGTCGCGATCGCCAGCAAATCATCGTAGAAGGGTTGCTCCAGGGAGAAACTGGTGCGGTGGCCGCGGATCGTGACCGAGCGCTTTTCGACGGCCGCCATCGGAGACGCTCAGTGCCGGTCCGGATCGCCGGGCTTTTCGCGGCGATGGCCGTCCATGAATTTCTCGGTCCTGTCGGAATTTAGCCGGTCACGCTCCCGCTCGGCCTTGGAGCGGCCGTGCAATGCCCGGTTCTCACCGGCCAAGCGCTCCTTCTCGATGCGCGCTTTCTGCTTGCGGGCCTGGCGGAGATTGACGACCTCGCCCATTTCGCCGGTTCACTTCTTGCGGAAGGCGTCGAGCGAAACCACGTCGGCACTCTTGCCGCCGGTGTCGGCGGCAGCCGGCTTCTTGTCGGCGTCGGCGGCCTTCTTCTTCGATTCCGGTTTCTTTTCCGCCACGACCGCGATCGGTTCAGGCTCCGGCGCGGTGTCGTCGTCGCCCGCGCCTTCCGCCTTGACGTCGAATTCGAGTTCGAAATTCACCGAAGGATCATAGAAACCGCGCACGGCGGAGAAGGGGATCTCGAGCTTTTCAGGCACGTCGGAGAAGGAAAGGCCTACCTCGAAACCTGCATCCGTCACCTTTAGGTCCCAATACTGGAACTGGATGACAATGGTCATCTGCTCCGGATAACGCTCGCGCAGCCGCGAGGAAATACGCACGCCAGGCGCGCCGGTCAGGAAGGTGATGAAGAAATGATGGTTGCCCGGAAGGCCGGTGCGCGCGACTTCGGCCAGGACCTTGCGCATGACGCCGCGCAATGCCTCCTGGGCCAGAATGTCGTAGCGGATGTGGTCGTCGGCCATGTGACGGTCGGGTTCCGTTGAATCGTCCGCATAGCTGTAATCAAGCTTGAGCGCGGCGTAAACCGCATATAGGCGCCTAACGCTGAGGCCAAGAGGGATGGCGGTGATTTGATCGCTCAGGCGTGGGCGAGGCCGGCCTGCCTGACGGATGCCGCTTTCCGCCGGCCGAAGGCGGCCAGGAAAGTCCTCACACCGTTGGTGGCGGATCGCAGCACCTCTTCTTCGGTCGGCATGCCGCCGAGCATGAAGGTTATCTGCAGTTCGGCATTGACGAGAGCGAAGAACTGGCGCGCCGCCACATCCGGGTCGTCGATCGAGAGGTGCCCGGCATAGGCAAGCCGTGCGAAGCGGGCGGCAAGCGCCGACCAGGTGCGGCCCGGCCCTTGTTCGCGCCACTCGGCAAAAAGCTCCGGATAGCGCTCCCCTTCGGCCTGGATCAGCTTGCGCAGGAAGCGGCCGTCGCGGTTGCAGGTACAGTTGCGGTTCATGCGCACCGCAAAGGCGACAAGATCGGCCTCAAGGCCGGCGGGCTGGTCGGGGAAGGTGGCTATGGTGGCGAAGATGCCGGCGTTGCACCGCTCCGTCAGGTCGCGCACGACCGCCACGAAGAGCTTTTCCTTGTCGCCATGATGATTGTAGACGGTCTGGCGTGAAACGCCGGCCTCGGCCGCGATCAGGTCGATATTGGCGCCGGCATAGCCTTCCCTGCAGAACACGGAAGCGGCGGCCTCAACCACCGATATGCGCTTGGCCTCATGGCTGCGTGGCGGGAACGTGTCAGGAGAGACGCCGGGCTTCATTAAAAACTATATAGCGGTGATTGACGAATTGGACAAGTCTGTCTAAATTTGTGGACACAATAAAGGCAAATCCGGTCCAGCGAGACGAACAAGTTCGCTCTGAAAAGACGATGAGTTCGCTCTCAGATGTCGGATTTCCACGGGATGGAACGTCCTTGGGTAGACGCCGGACGACGGCGGCAACCAGATCCGAAAGAAGCCCTATCATGAGTCCCAAATTCCTCCGCATCGCGGTCGTGCTCGGCTTGTTGTCCGCAATCGGCCCTTTCGCCATCGATATGTATCTCCCCGCGCTGCCCTCGATCGGCGAGGATTTGAAGGCCGGGACTGCCGCTGTGCAGATGAGCCTTCTGATCTTCTTCCTGTCGATGGGTTTCGGCCAGATCGTCGTCGGGCCGATCTCGGACATGGTCGGGCGCAAGCTGCCGCTTTATGCCGGCCTTGCACTGTTCATGGTCGGCGGCGTCGGCTCGGCGATGGCGCCCAATATCGAATGGCTGATCGCCTTCCGCTTCCTGCAAGGGCTCGGCGCCAGTGCCGGCATGGCCATTCCGCGTGCCATCGTGCGTGACCTGCATACCGGCAACGAGGCTGCCAAGCTGATGTCGCTGTTGATGCTGGTGTTCTCGGTCTCGCCGATCCTGGCGCCGCTGACCGGCAGCCAGATCATCGAGAGCTTCGGCTGGCGCGCCGTGTTCTGGACAGTCACGGGCGCCGCGGCTTTGGCCACCATCCTGCTCGCCACCTCGCTGAAAGAGACGCGGTCGGTCGAGGAGCGCGCCGGATCGTCTTTCGGCACGGCATTGGCTGGCTATCGCTATCTGATGGGCGACCGCAACTTCCTCGGACTGGTGGCGATTGCCGGCTTCGGCATTGCGAGCTTCTTCGTCTATCTGTCGAGCTCGTCCTTCATCCTGATCGACCACTACGGCCTGTCGCCGTCGGTCTACAGCGTTTTCTTCTCGATCAATGCGGTCGCCTTCATCGGCATGTCGCAGCTGACCGGGATGCTGGCGGATCGCTTTGGTTTGAAGCGTGTGGTCTGGGTGGCGGTGACCGGCTACGCCACGGTGATGGTGGCGCTGTTCGCGATCATGGCGTCCGGCGTCGACCGCCTCGACGTGATGGCGGCGCTGCTCTTCGTCGGCTACGGCTTCCTCGGCCTCGTCATCCCGACGACTTCGGTGCTGGCGATGGAGGAGCATGGCGAGATCGCCGGCACGGCCTCGGCGCTGATGGGCACGCTGCACTTCGCCATCGGCGCCCTGGCGATGGGTGTCGCGGGTCTCTTCTTCGACGGCACGCCGCTGCCGATGGTGGCCGGCATCACGCTTTGCGCGGTGATTTCGTTCACGCTGGCCAAGGTGACACTCGGCCGCGCGCGGGAAGCGGTCGAAGCGCCTGCGGAGTAAGAGAACCCACAAAAGATCGGAAAAGGCCGGGCTTGCCCGGCCTTTTTCACGTCGGTGACAATCCGGCCGCGTCGAGGGCAGGATGGCGCATGCGCGCCGGACGAGCCTTGGCCGTTCGGTCGAGTTCGGATGAAAGCAAAGAGGGGGGAAGGTGGAGGTTTCTGTTGCCAGGTACCTCCGAACCCCGCCTAGAAGTGCGAACCTCTAGGGCTTGATTTGAAGCGTTCGCACTGCATTAAGCAGCGAGACGAGCTTCCGCATAGTTGTCGTTGGCAACTATAAGTTTAGCCCGATGACGGTGGTACAATGCCGGGCAAAAGTACGATCTTTACACCTTCGTCGATCCTATTTCGCCCCCAGCAAAAGCCGCTCCGTCATCCAGAGCGGTTTTTGGTGGAGGCGCCGGGTACCGCCCCCGGGTCCGAACGGCTTATTTCATCGCCTATTTATCGCCATAGTCGGTCAAGCCGACGAAGCGAATATAGGGACCGATCATGGAAAATGAAAGGCCAAGCCGGCACTTGTCCCCGGTGCCAAACTCGACAGCCGAGGGTTGACTTGCGCGCCTGCTCAATCGAAGCTCCGCCGGCGATGAGGAATCTCTGACCTAGCGCACAGGTTGCGCGGCGCGCCACAAGCCTCGTCGACAGGATCCGTGGCGCCGACGAGGGGAAGTCTGATGGCCGACTATCTTGCGGATGTGAAGAAATACGATGCCGGCGCCAGCGCCGACGCGGTCGAGAAGATCGTCAAGCATCTTGGCATCGCGCTCAGGAACCGCGATTCCTCGCTGGTGTCCTGCACGGACCCGAAAGAGCTCGAGCGCGTCCGGGAAAACTGGGCGAGCAAGAAGCTCGGCGTCGCCGACGCCAAGAAGGCCGACGCCTCGATCGAGAAGGTCTGCAAGGCGATGGCCGCCGACAACTCCAAGAGCCGCGTGACCTTCTATTACTTGGTCGCCAAGGATCTGGGCAAACTGGGTTCTCTCTAAGGCATGGCCGTCGGCAGCCGGCACAACATCGTGCCGGCCCCGTGGCCTTTCTGGCGCACGATCCACTTTTGTGACGGGTTTGCGGTGTTCGACCGATGGCCAGTCCGCTATGATTGCATGCCATCCGAATCGAGGCGAAGCCGATGCGTCAATATCTCGACCTGTTGAAGCATGTTCTGGAGAACGGCGCCGACCGCGGCGACCGCACCGGCACCGGCACGCGCTCGGTGTTCGGCTACCAGATGCGCTTCGACCTTTCGCGCGGTTTTCCCGTCACCACCACGAAGAAGCTGCATCTGAAGTCGATCATCCACGAGCTTCTGTGGTTCCTGGCCGGCGATACCAACATCAAATATCTCAATGACAACGGCGTCACCATCTGGGACGAATGGGCCGACGAGAACGGCGATCTCGGCCCCGTCTATGGCAAGCAGTGGCGTTCATGGCCGGACGGGCATGGCGGCGAGATCGACCAGATCGCGGGCCTTCTCAAAGAGATACGCAAGAATCCCAACTCGCGCCGGTTGATCGTTTCGGCCTGGAATCCGGCCGAAGTGGAGGCGATGGCGCTGCCCCCCTGTCATTGCTTGTTCCAGTTCTATGTCTCGGAGGGGAGGCTGTCCTGCCAGCTCTACCAGCGCTCGGCCGACATCTTCCTCGGCGTGCCGTTCAATATTGCTTCTTATGCGCTGCTGACGATGATGGTGGCGCAGGTAACCGGGCTCAAGCCCGGCGACTTCGTCCACACGCTCGGCGACGCGCATCTTTATTCGAACCATTTCGAGCAGGCGCGCGAGCAGATACGGCGCACGCCGAAGCCGCTGCCGACGATGTGGATCAACCCGGACGTGAAGGATCTCTTTGCCTTCCGCTTCGAGGATTTCCGTCTCGAGAACTATTTCGCCGACGCAACCATCAAGGGGCCGATCGCGGTATAAGGCCGGATCTGGCCGCCTTCAGGGCGCTCTAGTACCGTCAATCGATGCCAACCATGACGTCGGAAGCCTTGATAGCGGCATAGGCCTGCTTGCCCTTTCTCGAGCTGCAGATCGGCAACCGCTTCGTTGGTGATCGAAGCGGTGACGATGAAGCCGCTGCCGATGTCGATCGTGACATGCGAGGTGGTCGCTCCCTTCACGATTTCGCTGATCTTGCCCTTGAGGATGTTGCGGGCGCTGATCTGCATTTGCCGCTCCCTGGCCTTCGCTGTATCGAATGAGCTTCATCGTAGGCCGGGAAGACCCGGCCACACAACGGTGCGCAGGGTAAAAAGCCTTCCCTTGTTATGTTCATCTGGATATATCGATCAAAGGCATTGGGCCGAACGGATTGTGAAGACAGGGAGAGGTTCATGACGGGCGCGGGATTTGGTTTGAAGGCGATCGCCGTCGGCGGTCTGGCGGCGCTGTTGATGGCGGCAGTGACGGCGGCGCATGCCGACGACAAGGTGATCGTGTTCGCTGCGGCGAGCCTCAAGGACGCCCTCGATGCGGTCAACAAGGCCTGCGAGCCCGAGGTCGGCGAAGCGGCGATCATTTCCTACGCGGCAAGCTCGGCGCTGGCCAAGCAGATCGAAGGCGGCGCGCCGGCCGATATCTTCGTCTCGGCCGACCTCGACTGGATGAAGTACCTTTCCGACAAGAAGCTGACCAAGCCGGACACCGAAGTGAAGCTGCTCGGCAACCAGATCGTGCTTGTCGCGCCGAAGGAATCCGAGGTCGAAACCAAGGTGGAAAAGGGCTTCGACCTCGCCAAGCTTGTCGGCGACAGCAGGCTCGCCATGGGCGATTTCAAGGCCGTTCCGGCCGGCAAATACGGCAAGGCGGCGCTCGAATCGCTCGGTGTCTGGTCATCGGTCGAAGGCAAGGTCGCGCAGGCCGAGAACGTGCGCGCGGCGCTGAAATTGGTGTCGACGGGTGAGGCGGCGCTCGGCATCGTCTACGCCACCGACGCGCATGCCGAAAAGGGCGTGAAGGTTGTCGGGACCTTCCCCGAGGATTCACACCCGCCGATCATCTACCCGATTGCCCAGACCGCGGATTCGAAGGACAAGGATACGGCTGCCTTCCTGAAATGCGTCGAGTCGGCCAAGGCCGCCGCGCTCTTCAAGGAACAGGGTTTTACGGTGCTCGCGCCGAGCAACTGAGAAAGACCTCATACCGCATATGAACTGGCTGCTGGACCTCACTCCCGACGAATGGAATGCGGTCCGGCTGTCCATCAAGGTGGCCACCGTGGCGATGCTCGCCAGCCTGCCGCCCGGCATACTGATCGCGCTTTTGCTGGCGCGGGGGCGCTTCTGGGGCAAGACCCTGCTCAACGGGCTGGTGCATCTGCCGCTGATCCTGCCGCCGGTAGTGACCGGCTATCTGCTGCTGCTCACCTTCGGCCGGCGCGGGCCGGCCGGCGCCTTCCTGGCAGAGCATTTCGGCATCGTCTTCTCGTTTCGCTGGACGGGCGCGGCGCTCGCCTGCAGCGTCATGGGTTTTCCGCTGATGGTGCGGGCGATCCGGCTGTCGATCGAGGCGGTCGACCGCAAGATGGAGGCGGCCGCCGGCACCCTCGGCGCCAATCCGCTCTGGGTCTTTGCCACCATCACGCTGCCGCTGGCCCTGCCGGGGCTGATTGCGGGGGCGATCCTCTCCTTCGCCAAGGCGATGGGCGAGTTCGGCGCCACCATCACCTTTGTCTCCAACATCCCCAACGAAACGCAGACGCTGCCCTCGGCTATCTACACCTTCACGCAGGTGCCGGGCGGCGATGCCGGGGCGCTGAGGCTGACGCTGATCTCGATCGTCATCTCAATGGTGGCGCTGGTCGCCTCGGAGATCCTTGCGCGGCGGGTCGGCCGGCGGATGGACATCGAATGACGCTCTCGGTCGACATCATGCATCGCCTCGGCGATTTCGCCGTCGAAGCGAATTTCGAAAGCGCCGGCCGGCTGACGGCGCTGTTCGGGCCGTCGGGCTCCGGTAAGTCGACGCTGATCAACCTGATTGCCGGGCTGATCCGGCCGCAGAAGGGGCGGATCGCGGTCGACGGCCGCGTGCTGGTCGACACCGCCGCGGGCATCTTCGTGCCGATGCACAGGCGGCGGATCGGCATGGTTTTCCAGGACGCGCGTCTCTTCCCGCATATGAGCGTCGCCGGCAACCTGCGCTATGGCCGCTGGTTCACGCCGTCTGCCGAGCGCTACGCCAATATGGAAGCGGTGGTTGACCTTCTCGGGATCGGCCATTTGCTCGACCGGCGTCCGGCGAAACTGTCGGGGGGCGAAAAGCAGCGCGTGGCGATCGGCCGTGCTCTGCTTGCCAGTCCCAGGCTGCTTTTGATGGACGAGCCTCTTGCCTCGCTCGACGAGGCGCGCAAGGCCGAGATCCTGCCCTATATCGAGCGGCTGCGCGACGAGACGAAGATCCCGATCGCCTATGTCAGCCACTCCGTCGCCGAGGTGGCGCGACTGGCGAGCGAGGTGGTGGTCCTCTCGCAAGGCAAGGTCTCGGCTTGCGGGCCGACCGAGGCGATCATGCAGCGGCTGGACCTTTTGCCGGCGGAGGAACGCGGCGAGGGCGGCGCGGTGCTCGACGCCAGGGTGCTGCGCCATGACGAGGCTTTCGGCATGACGGTGCTTGGCTCGCCGGCCGGCGAGATCCGTGTACAGCGCCTTGCACGCCCGACGGGAACGCCCGTGCGGCTCCGCATCCGGGCCCGCGATGTGATGATCGCGACCGAGCGGCCGGCGGGCCTCAGCGCGCTCAATATTCTGGCGGGCACGATCGCCGCCGTCAGGCCAGGCATCGGGCCCACGGTGGAAATCGCCATCGATTGCAATGGCGCCATCGTTCTAGCGCGCATCACCGAACAGTCGAAGCATACCTTGCGCCTTGCGCTCGGCCGCCAGGTCTTCGCGGTGATCAAGACGGTGAGCTTCGACAGCGCGACGACCGGGGCAGGGCTGCCGGGCGAGGCCGATGGTTGACGAAAGAGCAAAATCGCTATGTTGCTTTGGAATAGCGAGATGACGGCGGAGGGGGTAAGCTCGGCATGATCGCGGAGGACAAGAGATGCCATCTCTGAGCTTGCGGATAAACCTCGACCCCGACGGCCGTATTGGGCCCGGCAAGATCGAGTTGCTGGAGCAGATCGCCGCATTCGGCTCGATCTCGGCCGCGGCGCGCGGCATGGAGATGTCCTACAAGCATGCCTGGGATCTGGTCGAGGACATGAACAGGGTGTTCGGCAAGCCGCTGGTAGCAGCGCAGACCGGCGGTCGGAAAGGCGGCGGCGCGCAATTGACCGCGGTCGGCCTCGCCGTCGTCAGCCGCTTCAGGGCGATAGAGCGCGCAGCCGCCTCGGCAGCCGCCGCGCATATGCAGGCTTTGCAAGCGGAGATCGATGCCGGCTGATCGTGGCCTTTTGGGGCGCCTATTCTTCCGGTTCGCCGGGCTTGCGCAGCAGATAGGTATCCATGATCCAGCCCTTTTTCCGCCGGGCTTCCTCGCGGACCCTTTCGATCTCAGGGCCGACATCGCCTAAGCGTCCGGAAATGACGATCTCGTTCGGCGTGCCTAGATAGGCGCCCCACTGGATTAAGACGTCCGGGTCGGCCAGCGTGCTGAAGGCGCACTTGCCGTCGAGCATGACCACCGCGCTCCCGGCGTTCGCCGGCAGCCCTTCCTCAGTCAGCCGCCGACCGGTGGTGATCAAAATCGAATCGCCGATGCGGTTGAGCGCGGTCGCGTGGCTCGCGGCAAGCGCCTGGATGGCGGTGATACCCGGAATGACCTCGAGCTCGAAACCGATATTGCCTCTGCGGCGCACGCGCTCCAGGATGCGCAGCGCGCTGTCATAGAGCGAAGGGTCGCCCCAGATCAGGAAGGCGCCGCAGCCGTTTTCGTCCAACTCGTCCCGGATCAGCCCCTCATAGATCTCGGCGATCGCTTCATGCCAGTCGTCGACCGTCACGCGATAGGACGAAGTCGGCTCGGCGCGAACCGGCACGTCGAACTCGACGCGGCGCGAATTCGGGTTGGTGACGAAGCGGTCGCAGATCTGCCGGCGAAGCTCGGCGAGGTCGCTCTTGTCGGCGCCCTTGTCGGGAATGAACAGCACGTCTGCCCGGTTCAGGCCATTGATGGCCTGGACCGTCATGTGTTCGGGATTGCCGGCGCCGATGCCGATGACGAGAAGTTTGCGCATAAAGCGTTCTCCTGCCCGATCGGGCGGCCGGTGTCCAGACAGGCGCGGGCAGCGATGCGCGAACGCAAGGCTATGAACCGGGTTGCCGCAGTCCGTCGTTTTGGCAGAAACGCTGAACTGCTCTAGCTACTTCTCCAGGAATTGCTCTAGATGGAAGGCGCATCCGGATGATCCCGGTATTGCCGTCGAGAGGGGATCCATGTTCCGCACTGTCCTGACTGCAGCGCTGGCACTCCTGGCAGCACCTGCCTTCGCCAACGATTCCGTCGCGGAACTGGGAACCGGCGGGCTGATCCTGTCGCGCAGCGACGCCGTCGCCATGGAAAGCGAGGACCTTTTCATCTCGCCGGAGAAGGTGACGGTCGACTATGTCTTTCGCAACAACACCGACAAGGATGTCAGCGCCATCGTTGCGTTCCCGATGCCCGACATCGAGGGCGATCCGAACGAGATGCCGGCGATCCCGGAAGCGCAGAGCGACAATTTCCTCGGCTTCGAGGTGACGATCGACGGCGTCGACGCCAAGCCGCAGCTCGAACAGAAGGCGTTTGCGCTGGGCATCGACATCACCGCCGACCTCAAGGCGCAGAACGTGCCGCTCTATCCATTCGGCGACGGCGCCAAGGCGGCGCTGGCGAAGCTACCGAAGGCCGTCGCCGCGGACTGGGAAGACCGCGGCATCATCATCGAGGACACCGCCGATGACGGTTCGGGCATGCAAACCGCCTACGCGCCGTTCTGGCAGCTGCGCTCGACCTATTGGTGGCGCTCGACCTTCCCGGCCAACAAGCAAGTCCATGTTTCGCACCGCTACAAGCCGAGCGTCGGCGGCACGTCCTCGGTCAGCTTCTATTACGAGGACAAGTTCCAAGGGCAATACGACACTTACAAGGCCCGCTATTGCATGGACAAGACGTTCGAGAACGCGGTGCGCAAGGCAGCGAAGGAAAATCCCGACGGCTATCCGAAATATTTCGAAAGCCGCATCGCCTACATCCTGACCACGGGCGGCAACTGGGCGTCCGGCAGTATCGGCAATTTCAAGCTAACCACCGACAAGGGCAGTGCCAAAAATCTGGTTTCCTTCTGCGGCGACAACGTCCGCAAGGTCGGCCCGACGACGTTCGAGATGACGGCCAAGGATTTTTATCCCGAGCACGACATCGACATCCTGCTGCTCGAGCCGTCGGACAATGGCGGGAACGGCGGCTGATGGACATCGCGATCTACGTCGCCATTGCCGAAAACGGCGTGATCGGACGCGAAGGCGGGCTGCCGTGGCGGCTTTCCAGCGATCTGAAGCGCTTCAAGGCCGACACGATGGGCAAGCCGATTATCATGGGCCGCAAGACCTTTGAAGGCATCGGCCGGCCGCTGCCCGGCAGGCTGAACATCGTGGTGACGCGAGACAAGGGGTGGCGGACCGACGGCATCGAAGTCGCCCATTCGCTCGACGAAGCGATCGCGCTTGCCAGGGTGCGCGGGCGCTGCATGGCGGGTGCCGAGGAGATCTGCGTGGTCGGCGGCGGCGAGATCTACGCCCAGGCGTTGCCGCTCGCCGATCGTCTCCATGTGACGCATGTGCTGGCGGCGGTCGATGGCGATGCCCATTTCCCGCCGATCGATCCGGCGATCTGGCGGATCGTCCGATCCGAAGATTTCCCGGTGGGCGAAAAGGACAGCCACGCGACGCGCTACACGGTCTACGAGCGGCGACGCGACGGTCAGTGACGACGACAAAGGGTCGCTGGCCGCCTAAATCGGACGGCACAGGTGGCTGGCCGCGTTGAAAGCACGTCACGGCGTCCCTATAGAAGAACGACAGTACAGCGCCGCGTGTCCAACCGGATGCGCAAAAGGCCGCTGTAAAACTTTGATTTGGCGCATGATTCCTTTCCGAAAACCGGTACCGGTTTTCGGGGGCATGCGCTAGGATCGCGCCGCAAGGCCTGAGGGAACCGAAGCGAAAGGACATTCATGCCCTGGAACGACAAGAGCGGCGGCGGCGGCCCATGGGGCGGCGGCGGCAATCAGGGACCCTGGGGGCAGGGACCGCGGGGCCCGAGTGGCCCACAGGGTTCGCCTCCCGACCTCGAGGACATCATTCGCCGCGGCCAGGACCGGTTGCGGCGCGCTCTTCCGGGCGGCGGCGGCGCCAGTCCGGCGGTCCTCGGGCTGATTGCGCTCGCGCTCGTCGTGCTTTGGGCCTTCAAGGCGATCTACACCGTGCAGCCTGACGAAGTGGCTGTCGAACTGCGCTTCGGCAAGCCGAAAGAGGAGCTTTCTCAGCCCGGCCTGCATTTCCACTGGTGGCCGATCGAAACGGTCGAGACGGCCAAGATATCCGAGCAGCTCGTCAGCATCGGCGGCGGATCGGGCACAAGCTCGGGCCTCATGCTTTCCGGCGACCAGAACATCGTCAACGTGCAGTTCTCGGTCGCCTATCAGGTCTCCGACCCTAAGGCCTATCTGTTCGACGTGTCCGATCCCGACGGCATGCTGACGCAAGTGGCCGAAAGCGCCATGCGCGAGGTCGTCGGACGGCGCCCGGCGCAGGACATTTTCCGCGACGATCGCCAGGGTATCGCCACTTCGGTGCGTGAGATCGTCCAGAACACCCTCGACGGCTACAAGACCGGTTTGCAGGTCAATGCGATCTCGATCGAGGACGCGGCGCCGCCGCGGGAAGTTGCCGACGCCTTCGACGAGGTGCAGCGCGCTGAGCAGGACGAGGACAAGTTCGTCGAGCAGGCCAACCAGTATTCCAACCAGAAGCTCGGCCAAGCGCGCGGCCAGGCGGCCCAGATCCGCGAGGATGCCGCCGCCTACAAGAACCGCGTCGTGCAGGAAGCCGAAGGTGAGGCGCAGCGCTTCATCTCCGTCTACAACGAATACGCCAAGGCGCCCGACGTGACGCGCAAGCGCCTTTATCTGGAAACGATGGAGAGGATCCTGAAGGACTCGAGCAAGGTCGTCGTCGAGCAGGGCAACGGGCAGGGCGTGCTTCCCTACCTGCCGTTGCCTGCACTGCAGCCGAAGGCGCCGCCGGCGCCGGCGCTGGGAGGTAACCAGTGATGGCCAACCGTCTTCCCATCATCGCTGTCATCGCGGCCGTCCTTCTGTTCCTGCTCTATTCGTCGGTGTTCGTCGTCAAGGCGGGCGAGCAGGCGATCGTGCTGAGGTTCGGCGAGATCATCGACGTCAAGACCGAGCCGGGCATCTACTTCAAGGCGCCATTCGCCTTCTTCGATGCAGACAGTGTTCAGACGGTCGAGAAGAAAGTGATGCGCTTCGACCTCGACAACATCCGCGTCCAGGTCTCCGGCGGCAAGTTCTACGAGGTCGACGCATTCATCGCCTACCGCATCTCCGATCCGCGCACCTTCCGTGCGGCCGTGTCCGGGCAGGTGGAACTCGCCGAAGCCCGGCTGAAGACGCGTCTCGATGCGGCGCTGCGCCGCGTCTATGGTCTGCGCGACTTCGAGGCGGCGCTTTCCGAGGAGCGTGGCGTCATGATGCGCGAGGTGCGCGATCAACTCCGTCCGGATGCGACGTCGCTCGGCCTCGACATCGAGGATGTGCGCATCCGCCGGACGGATCTGACCGCGGAAGTATCGCAGCAGACCTACGATCGCATGAAGGCCGAACGCCTGGCGGAAGCCGAGCGGCTGAGAGCGCGCGGCAACGAGGCGGCGCAACGCATCAGAGCCAGGGCCGACCGCGAGGTCGTCGAGATCGTCGCCGAGGCGCAGAAGGAATCGGAAATCCTGCGCGGCGAGGGCGAGGCGCAGCGCAGCGCCACCTTCGCCGACGCCTACAAGCGGGACCCGGCCTTCTTCGATTTCTATCGCTCGATGAATGCCTATGGCACCGCGCTGGACAACACCGGAACCACCATGGTGCTGTCGCCCGAGTCGGAGTTCTTCCGTTACTTCCGCGATCCGGGCAGCAAGCCCGCCCCCGGACCGGCGCCTGCGACGGCACCTGCCGCGCCTGCGGCAAAACCCAGCACCGCCCAGTAGCGGGCGGTGCAGGATTTCCTGGCGGCAATCGGCCTGGTCCTCGTCATCGAGGGGCTGGTCTATGGCGGGTTTCCAGCGTTGGCTCGGAAACTCGCCGCGGAAGTGCTGTCGATGCCGGAAAATGTGCTACGGATCGGCGGACTGGTTGCAATCGCCATCGGCGTTGGCATCGTCTGGCTGGTCCGCGGCTAATGAAATTCCTTGGTACCGCGGCGACTGACGATTTATCTTCAGCCGGTAGCTATAGCCGCAAACGTGCCTTATTTCTTGCCAACATGAACAGGGCAGGCGCCTTTGCGGATGCGCTTTTCCTTTTCCGAACCACCGGGAGGCCACGATGATATCCGACACCCTGTTGCGCGCGGCGCGGCGTACGCTTTTCGCCGGCGCCACCGCATTCGTCGTCGGCATTATTGCCGTCCCATCTTTCGTCACGCCCACGATCGCCTCCGACGGGCCGCCTTCCGTCGCCGATCTCGCGGAGCGCCTGCTCGGCGCGGTGGTCAACATCTCGACCTCGCAAACGGTGAAAGGCACGGAAGGGCCGGGCGCGGTGCCGATGCCGCAACTTCCCGAAGGCTCGCCGTTCCAGGACTTCTTCGACGACTTCTTCAAGAACCGCGGCGGCGACAAGGGCGCCGGGCAGAAGGTGCAGTCGCTGGGCTCCGGCTTCGTCATCGATGCCGAGCAGGGCATCGTGGTGACCAACAACCACGTGATTGCCGACGCCGACGATATCGAGGTCAATTTCTCCGACGGCGTGACGCTGAAGGCGACGCTTGTGGGCACCGACACCAAGACCGACGTCGCGGTGCTGAAGGTCGACCCGAAGGGCCACAAGCTGACGGCGGTGAAGTTCGGCGATTCGACCAAGATGCGCGTCGGCGACTGGGTGATGGCGATCGGCAACCCGTTCGGCCTCGGCGGCACGGTCACGGTCGGCATCGTCTCGGCGCGCAACCGCGACATCAATTCCGGCCCTTATGACGACTTCATCCAGACGGACGCCGCCATCAACCGCGGCAATTCCGGCGGCCCGCTGTTCAATGCCGAGGGCGAGGTCATCGGCATCAACACGGCGATCATCTCGCCGTCCGGCGGCTCGATCGGCATCGGCTTCTCCATCCCCTCGCAACTCGCGGCGGGCGTGGTCGACCAACTCCGTCAATATGGCGAGACGCGGCGCGGCTGGCTTGGCGTTCGCATCCAGCCGGTGACCGACGACATCGCCGAGAGCCTCGGCATGGCGACCGCCAAGGGTGCCCTAGTGGCCGGCGTCATCAAGGGCGGACCGGTCGACAACGGCTCGGTCCAGGCCGGCGATGTCATCATCAAGTTCGACGGCAAGGACATCCACGAGATGCGCGACCTGCCGCGCGTTGTGGCCGAAAGCCCGGTCGGCAAGGCGGTCGACGTCGTCATCGTGCGCAAGGGCGTCGAGCAGACCATAAAGGTGACGCTCGGCCGGCTCGAGGACGGCGAGAAGCTGGCCAGCGGCGAGAACGGCAATACCGATCAGGACAAGGGCGACAAGGCGGCTCCGGTGTCCACGGCCTCCGTGCTCGGCATGACCGTCGGCGAGCTCAACGACCAGACCCGGCAGAAGTTCGGCATCGCGGCCGATGTGTCGGGCGTGGTCATCACCGACGTCGCCAAGGATTCGGCGGCCGCCGAGCGCGGCATACAGCCGGGCGAGGTGATCACCGAGATCGCGCAGGAATCGGTTGGAACGCCGAAGGACGTTATGGACCGGATCGGCGCACTGAAGGAGCAGGGCCGCAAGAACGCGCTGCTGATGCTGGCATCGAAGACCGGCGAGCTTCGCTTCGTGACGATCCGGATGGACTGAGTCTAAGAACCCTTGCAAGCAACCGGGTTGCAATGAAAAAGGGCGGCTAACGAGCCGCCCTTTTTCGTGCCTGCCAGTCCTCGCGCGCCAGCCTGTAGAAGACATGCCGCTTGAGCGCCGGATGACTGTCCGGGATGTCGGGATGATCGAAATCGCGCGCAGGGTCGGGGCTCATGCCGAGGCGCTTCATGACGGCGGTCGAGCGGTGGTTGTCGGCCACGGCGAAGGAGACGATCTCGTCGCGGTCGAGCGTCTCGAAGCCATAGGCGAGCCAGGCATCGGCCGCCTCGGTGACATAGCCCTTGCCCCAGAATTCGGGCGCCAGCCGCCAGCCGATCTCGATCGTGTCGGAAGGCATGGACGGCACGTGATCGGTCTCCAAGAGGCCGACAAAGCCGATGCATTCGCCCGTCGCGGCGATCTCGGCGGCGGCAAAGCCAAAGCCATCCTCGGCGATCCAGCCGCGAAATTCATCCATTTTGGCATCCGTCTCGGCGCGGTCGCGGCGGAACGGAAAGAATTCCATCACCTGCTCGTCAGAATTGATGCGATGGAAGAGCTCGCGATCACGATCTTCCCAGTTGCGCAGGATTAGGCGCTCGGTGCGCATCGGTTTCATCCGGCAAACTCCTCCTGGCGATAGCCCTGGAGATAGAGCAGCGCCGTCAGATCGCCATGGTCGATGCGGACCTTGGCCTCCGCCGCCACCGAGGGCTTGGCATGCAGGGCGACGCCGGTGCCGGCCAGGCGGATCATGTCGAGGTCGTTGGCGCCGTCGCCGACGGCAATCGCGTCGGCCGTCGCCAGGCCAAATCTTGCCGCGATGTCGAGCAGCGCCTCGGCCTTGGCGGCACGGCCGAGAATCGGTTCGGCCACCGTGCCGGTGAACCTGCCGCCTTGCTCGATCAGCCGGTTGGCGCGGTTCTCCTGGAAGCCGAGCAATGCGGCGATGCGGCTGGTGAAGACATCGAAGCCGCCGGAGACGAGCGCCGTCCAGGCGCCATTGGCGCGCATCGTCCGCACCAGCGCGCGGCCGCCGGCGGCCAGCGTCAGGCGATTGGCAATGATGCGGTCGACCACTGCCGTGTCGAGGCCCTTCAGCAAGGCAACGCGCTCGCGCAGGGCGGGCTCAAAGGCGATCTCGCCATTCATCGATCGCGCCGTGATCGCCGCGACATGCGCCTTGACGCCGATTTCGTCTGCGAGCTCGTCGATGCATTCCTGGTCGATCATGGTCGAATCCATATCGGCAAGCAGGATCTTCTTCTTCCTGCCTTCGGCCGGCTGGACGATGATGTCGACCGGTTCGGAGGCCAATGCCGCGCGCAGATTGGCGGTCAATTCGCCGACGTCGGGTGTCTCCGGCAAAACCAGATCGCAGGCGACATCTTCGGCCAGCCAGTGAAGGGCGCTTGCGCCGGCCGCCCGCGAAGCCATATTCGCAAGCGAGGCCGACACGGCGCGGTCTTCAGGACGGGAAACAAGCGTGGCGATCAGCGGCATCGAAAATTCCGGCAGACAGGCGGGCGAGGGCCGCGTGAAGAACGCGATCCTGATAGCCGGGCCGACCGCCAGCGGCAAGTCGGCGCTGGCGCTCGATCTTGCGGAACGCCTGGGCGGCGTCATCGTCAACACCGATTCCATGCAAGGCTATTCGATGCTCGACGTGCTGACGGCGCGCCCAAGCGCTGACGAAATGGCGCGCGTGCCGCATTTCCTCTACGGCCATGTGCATCCTTCGACGGCCTACTCCACTGGCGCCTGGTTGCGCGACGTCACCCGGCTGATCGAGGAAGGCGTTTTATCGGGGCGGCCGGCCGTCTTCGTCGGCGGCACCGGGCTCTATTTCCGCGCCCTGGCCGAAGGCATCTCGGACATGCCCGACATCGCGCCATCGGTGCGCGAGCGCTGGCGTTACGAGCTCAAGGAACAAGGCGCGGAACGGCTGCATCGGATCCTGATGCGTGAGGACTCGGCCGTCGCCATGCAGCTCAGGCCAACCGACGGCCAGCGCATCGTTCGGGCGCTCGAGGTGCTCGACGCGTCGGGACGGTCGATCCTCGATTGGCAGTCGGCGCGCGGCCAGCCGCTGATCGACCGCGACAGCGCACGCTTCCTGGTGATCGAGCCGGATCGCGGCGAGCTCGTCGCGCGCATCGAGGCGCGGTTCGACCAGATGCTCGACAAAGGTGCGCTCGACGAGGTCAAACAGTTGATGGCGCTCGGCCTCGCTCCGGACCTTCCGGCGATGAAAGCGATCGGCGTGCGCGAGCTGCAGGCTGCCTTGGCCGGGCAAATCAGCTTCCCCGAAGCGATCGAGCGCGCCAAGATCGCCACGCGCCAATATGCCAAGCGGCAAGCGACCTGGTTCAGGCACCAACTGGGACCGGAGTGGAAAAGGCTCCGCCCAGGCGATGGCCTGCCATTCTTGGATTGACGGATTGCTAATTCAATCAGCGGCTTAAAGAAGCGAACGCGGCTTCTCGTCACGGTTGCTCGGGTTAACGGTCCGTAAGGCCGCGCATGCCATAACGATGATGGGTCGCAATCCCGCGGGGAGTTATGCGTTTTCACAAGGCGGAATCCGCATTCTTTGTCTTCATCTTCGTGATCCTGGCCGCCGGCCTGGTGACCTTCCACGCCTATGGCCAGTTGCAGGACATTGCGACCGATGTCGACACCGCGTCGCGTCTCGAAAGAATCGTCTATCTCAACAAATTGCTGTTCGTGACCGGCGCGCTGCTGGCCGCCGCCTTGTTCTTCGGGACCTTCTTCATCTACCCGCTGATCCGCGGACAGGTGAGGGAAGAGGGCAAGCTGCGCGCCATGACGGTTTCGCTGAGCGCCCGCTCACAAACGCTCGAGCAAGCGGCGCTCACCGATGGCCTGACCGGCATGCAGAACCGCCGCTATTTCGACGACGCGCTGCGGGAGTATCTCGAAGAGTTCGGCCGCATCGACAAGCCGGTGGGGCTGATGATCCTCGACCTCGATCATTTCAAGCAGGTCAACGACACGCATGGTCACGACGTCGGCGATGAAGTCCTGCGCGCCGTCGCGCAATGCGTGCGGGGCATGACGCGCTATCACGACGTGGTAGCGCGGCTCGGCGGCGAGGAATTTGCCGTGGTCACGCCCAACATGGATGCAGAACTGCTCGCCCGGTTCGCTGAGCGCATCCGCAAGGCGATCGCCAACTTGTCCATCCTCTCGGGCAATGTGCGGCTGAAGGTCACCACCAGCGTCGGCCTTGCCGTCTGGGACCGCAAGGAGAGCGCGGAGGACTTCTACCGCCGTGCGGATCGGCAGCTCTACGAGGCGAAGAAGCAGGGCCGCAACCGGGTCTGCGCCTAAAATTCCGTCATCAAATTCGTGATGCTGGCCGCCTGAAGCCTCTTTCTGCGCTTCCGGTGCTCGCGGACTGAATGTCCGCTCCGCTCCGGTTCTCGAAAGCCACGCCATTCAATCCGGCCTGATGAAGTCCCTTTCGGAATTTGCCAGTGCCTTCGCCGTCGACCGATCAATCGTTCTGCTGGCGCATGCCGAAGGTCGAGGGCTTCAGGCCGTAGCGCAGGTCGAAATCATCGTCCGGCTGTGCGCGCGGCGCGGGCGGCTTGCGATAGTCCGGATCGCCGGCCTGACGGGCGGAATCCACCACCTCGGCAAAGGCCATCGCCTGCTGCGGCTTCGGCACATTGCGCAGCCGTTCGACAATTCCCGCGAGGTCGACATCATCGCCGGCTTCCGCGGGCAAGGTCTGCTCGCGCTTGGCCGTTCCAGGGATGAGTTCGCGGGACAGTTTCTCGAATTTGAGCCGCATGGTCGTCGCCACGCCTTCGCCGAAGGCGATTGCTTCGCGCTGGCCCATTGAGGACAGGAAAGCCAGCGTCGAGGCCGAGGAATCGGCGATCGCTGAGCGGATGATTGCCTGGTCCTGCTCGTTGGCGAGCCGCATGGCGAAGAAGGTCGAGCATTGCGACAGGATGGTCGGATCGAGCTCGCCCGGACGCTGGGTGATGACGCCGAGGTAGCAGCCATATTTGCGGCCTTCCTTGGCAATGCGCGACAGGGCGTGCCTGGTCGGCGCGAAGCCGAGGCGCGGATCGGCCGGCATGTAGCGGTGGGCTTCCTCGCACAACAAGAGCAACCGCAGCCGGCCCTCGCTCCAAAGCGCAAGGTCGAAGGCGAGACGCGCCAGCACCGAGCAGACCGAATTGACCACCTCGGAGGGCATGCCCGCCATCTCGAAACAGGTCACCGGACGCCCGTGGTTCGGCACGCGGAAGATGTTGCCGATCGTCTCGTGGATGGTGTCCTCGATCAGCCGCGAATTGAACATGAAGCGGTAGCGCGGGTCGGCCGCGGCCGACTCGATACGCGTCCTCAGCGACTTGAGCGTCGGCCGGTCGTTCTTGCTTTCCAGGAGGCCCATCCGCTCGTCGATCTGCTTGAGGAGATCGGCGATGCGGTAAGGCACCGGCGTGTCCGCCGTCAGCGCATCGCTGCCGCGCCTGATGTAGCTGCCGGAACTGGGGTTGCGGTAGAGGTTCTTGGCGGCCGGGATGAGGTCGCGCAGGACGTCGACCTCCTCCGGCACGGTCTCGCGTCCGCGAAACAGGACCTCGGCGAATTCCTCCAGCCTGAACATCCAGAACGGCAGGTCGAGCGTCTTGGAATCGACCTTCACGCAATATTCCGGAAGTGAGGCGGCAAACTCGTTGTGCGGGTCGAGGATCAGCACGCGCAGATCCGGTCGCGCCTCGATCGACTTGCGCAAAAGCAGCGACACAGCCGTGGACTTGCCGACGCCGGTCGTGCCGACAATGGCAAAATGGCGCGCCAGCGTGTCGTCTATGGCGATGTTGGCATCGATTGCCTCGTCCTGGGACAGCGTACCGATGGTGATCGCATGCCGGCCGGCCAGGTCGTAGACGGCCTGCAGGTCACGGCTGCGGATGCGGTGGGCAATGGCGCCGATATGCGGATAGGTGGTGATGCCGCGGTCGAAGACCGGCTTGGCGCCGGGTTCGGCGCCGTCGCGAACCTCGCCGATCAGTTCGATGCTGACCTCGATTGCGTTCTGGCCCTCATTGCTCCAGACGCGGTCAGACTTGCCGATCGCATAGACAAGGCCGACGGTGCGCGTTGCGCCAAGGTTGATGGAAATCATCTTGCCGACGGTCCACAGACCGGTGACCGTGCCTTCGGTGTCCTCGGCATAGGCGCTGATTGTGGCACGCGCACCGTCGCACTGCACGACGTTGCCCAGAATGCGCTTGTCGCTCTGTTGGGCGTTGCGGCGCTCCTGCGAGGTGGGTTCCCCAACGGAGGCTTCGCGTTCAACAAACATCGGTGACCTGTCCCATTCCCCTCGAGGTCAAACCTATCCAATCGGGGTTAAGGTCGCGTGAGGCCTGATGGTGTAGGGCCTGTTAAGGCAGTCGCGAAAATTCGATCGAATAGCCTCTTCCGTTCCCTTGGAATTTCGATATATTGGACGAATGGACGATATATCGAATGACATCACATCCACAATCGGCAGACGGATACGCTCCGAGCGGGATTTGCGAGGATGGTCGCTAGCCGAGCTGGCCGAGCGGTCGGATGTGTCCAAGGCGATGCTGAGCGCCATGGAGCGCGGCATGACAAGCCCGACCGCGGCGCTCCTGGTGCGCGTTGCGTCCGCTTTCGGCATGACGCTCTCGACGCTGATTGCCCGCGCCGAAATGCAGGGCGGCGGCGTCTCCCGCAAGGACGAGCAGCCGGTCTGGCGGGATCCCGCCACCGGCTATGTCAGACGGCACCTGTCGCCGGCTTCGCAGATGCCGCTCGAGCTGATCCGGGTCAGTTTGCCGGCAGGCGCCAAGGTGAGCTTTCCGGCAGCGTCCTACGCTTTCATCAAGCAGCAGATCTGGCTTATCGACGGCCGCCTCGACTTCACCGAAGGCGATGTCGTGCACAGGCTGGAGCCCGGCGACTGCCTGGCGCTCGGCGCACCGTCGGACTGCACGTTCCACGCCCCGGGACCGGAAGCCGCCGACTATCTGGTGGCGCTGGTCCGGGGCTGATCGCATGGCGCGCCGACTGAGACGCTCGCACAATGGCGGGCCGCCTCTCGATGACTACGAAGGGCCGCCCTGGGGCAAGGGCGACGCCTATATCTTCCTCGCCTGGCGCGAAGCCCACGACAAAGCCTGGAAGGCGCCGAGCCACGGCGTCATGCTGATGCGGCTGGAAAGGGCCAAGCGGCTCGGCCTCACCTATGAGGAGTACACGCTCGAGATCCTGGAGCGCGGGCGCCACCTCAGCGAGGACGACGCCGAGCGCATCGCGGAAATCCGCCGGGCGCGCCGCCGAAGGCGGAGCCGTCATTTCAAATGACCGCGACACCTCGTTTCCTGGAGCACCGACATGAACTGCCTTGAAATCAGGACGTTGCACTATGACGCGAAAACCAGCGGGATGCTGACCGACCTGCTAATCGAGACGGTCGCCGCCGGCGGATCGGTGAGCTTCATGCATCCGCTGTCGGCCGATGCGGCCCATGAGTTCTGGCGCAAATCGCTGGCCGCCGCCGCGCGCGGCGAAAGGGCGGTGCTTGGCGCATGGGATGGCGAGACGCTTGTCGGCACCGTCACGCTGCTTCTCGATTGCCCGCCCAACCAGCCGCACCGTGCCGAGATCGCCAAGCTGATGACCCGCCTCGACCATCGCGGCAAAGGCATCGCGACGCGGCTGATGCGAGACGCCGAGGATCTGGCGGTCGAGAAGGGGCGCACCCTGCTGGTTCTGGACACCGCAAGCGAAGAGGGCGCGGCCGGCCTCTACGAGAAACTCGGCTTCACGCTGACCGGCGAGATTCCCGACTACGCACTCAAGCCGCATGGTGGGCTGACCGGCACGCTCATCTACTGGAAACGGATAGGGGAAGACCGATAGCCCATGAAGGGTCTGCTCGAGGCTCAAGGAGGATGGAAGCCCGCGGCCAAGCTTCCATCCTGTGGATTAGCGTCCGGCCTCAAGCCTTGTGGTAGACCTCCTGCACCCCATAGACAGGCGTCGGCAAGCCGACCTGCCTGGCCTTCAGCTGCAGCGACAGATACTGCGAATAGTGGCGCGACTGGTGCAGGTTACCGCCGTGGAACCACAGCGCTTCCTGATGGGTCGGCTTCCACATGTTGCGCTGCTCGCCTTCCCACGGGCCGGGATCCTTGGTCGTGTTGGAGCCGAGGCCCCAGACCTTGCCGACCTTGTCCGCCACCTCCTGCGAGATCAGGTCCGCGGCCCATCCGTTCATCGAGCCGTAGCCGGTGGCATAGATCACCAGGTCGGCCGGCAGTTCGGTGCCGTCGACGAATTTCACGCCGGTTTCGGTGAGTTCCTGCACCGCGGCGCCAGGGCCGCTCTTGAGCTTGATCGAGCCGTCTATGACGAGGTCGCAGGCGCCGACATCGATATAATAGCCGGAGCCGCGGCGCAGGTACTTCATGAACAGACCAGATCCGTCATCGCCCCAGTCGAGCATGAAGCCGGCTTTTTCCAGGTCCTCGTAGAATTTCGCGTCGCGCTCCTTCATCTGCTGGTAAAGCGGAATCTGGAATTCGTGCAGGATGCGGTAGGGGAGCGAAGCGAAGATCATGTCCGCCTTGCGCGTTGTCATGCCGTTCTCGACCGCCTGCTCCGAATAGAGGGCGCCGAGGCCGATATCCATCAGCGTGTCGGACTTGACGATATGCGTCGACGAGCGCTGCACCATGGTCACGTCGGCGCCTGCTTCCCACAATGCTGCGCAGATATCGTGGGCCGAGTTGTTGGAGCCGATGACGACAACCTTCTTGCCGCGGTATTTGTCCGGGCCGGGATGGGTCGAGGAATGCTGCTGCTCGCCCTTGAAGACGTCCTGGCCCTTGTATTTCGGCCAGTTCGCCTTGCCGGACATGCCGGTCGCCAGCACAAGCTGCTTCGGCTTCAGCACGATTTCCTTGCCGTCGCGCTCCACGACGACGGTCCATTCCTTGGCATTCTCGTCGTATGTGGCGGATTTCGCGGTGGTGGAACTCCAGTAATTCAGCTCCATCACTTTGGTGTACATTTCCAGCCAGTCGCCGATCTTGTCCTTCGGCGCGAAGACCGGCCAGTTTTTTGGAAAATCGATATAGGGCAGGTGATCGTACCAGACCGGATCATGCAGGCAGAGCGACTTGTAGCGCTTGCGCCAGGAATCGCCCGGACGGGCGTTCTTCTCGACGATGATGGTCGGCACGCCGAGCTGCTTCAGCCTTGCGCCAAGGGCAATTCCGCCCTGGCCGCCGCCGATGATGACGACATAGGGCTGCTTGCTGTGGCCGAGCTCGGCGATCTCGTCGTCGCGCTCCTCGCGCCATGTCTTGCGGCCCTTGCCGTGGCCATGCTTGGCGCCGAGCGGGCGGGTGAAGCCGGCCTTCTCCTCGTGGCCTTTCAACTCGGCGATGGTGGTCAGCAGCGTCCAGATCAGGTCGCCCTTGAAACGCACGAGGCCAAAACCGCGCGCCACGCCGGTCTCGAACGTGATCCAGGCCGTGGTGATGCCGCCGTCCTCTGTCGCCTCCTCGCCTTTGGCCACCGTCCAGCCGGTCGGTTTGGTATTGGCCAGCGTCGCCTGCAGCATGTCACGGATCTGGTCGCGGCCCTCCATCGTTTTCAGGTTCCAGGTGAAGGTGACGAGGTCGCGCCAGTAGCAGTCGGCCTGGAAGCAGTTGACGGCGGCGTCGATGTCGCCGGCTTCCAGCGCCTTGCCGAACTTGTCGAGCAGCGCCTGCGCCTTGGTGGTGGGTGTCCTCTCGAGCATTTTCTCCTCCGATTGCTAGAGTCCAGGAACGAACGGCAAGCGCCGTGCCAACCTCTGCGCCAAACGAGAAATTGCATTATTGTCAATACGTTACGGGGATCTCTTGGGGTCTCGTCTGTTGCGGCGGTGTGGCGCGCCGCCACAGGCACGCCACGGCCGGCGCAACACTAGTTGGGCGCATCGAGTCGCAGGCGCTTCATCCGGCGATGCACGGTGGTGCGATCGATGCCGAGCCGGCGCGCGGCTTCGGAAATGTTCCAGCCCGCCTCCACCAGCGCGTTGAGCAGCGCTGCCCGCTCTTCCTCAGGCGAGGGGGGCCGCAGCGCAACGATGCTGGCGGGCGCGGCCGATGGCGCCGGTATCGCGAAGTCGGGCAGATCGGCGGGCTGGATCGTGCCGTCGTCGCAAAGCGCTACCGCCAGATCGATGGCGTTGACGAGCTCGCGGATGTTGCCGGGCCAGTCGTGGCGGATCAATGCCAGCCGTGCCGCCGGCGACAGCCTTGCCGGCCGGCCGGCAAGGCGCGCGCGCTCATCCACCAGCCGGTCCAACAGCCATTCGAAATCGGTGCGCTCGCGCAACGCCGGCAAGGCGAGCGAGGCCGCGTTCAACCGGTAGAACAAGTCCTCGCGGAAACGGCCCTCTGCGACCAGCTTGCGCAGGTCGTGGTGCGAGGCGGAAATGATCTTGATATCCACGGATCGAGGTTCAGTGCCGCCGACAGGGACCAATTCGCGTTCGGCGATCACCCTTAAGAGCCGCGATTGCAGCGCATAGGGCATGTCGCCGATCTCGTCGAGGAACAGCGTGCCGCTATCGGCGCTCTCGATCAGTCCCTTGCGCCCCTTGGCGGCGGCCCCGGTGAAGGCGCCCGCCTTGTGTCCGAAAAGCTCACTCTCGATCAGATGCTCCGGGATGGTTGCGCAGTTGATGGCCACGAACGGACCGGCGCGCCCGGAGCTATCATGCATGGCGCGGGCGAGATGTTCCTTGCCCGAGCCGGTCTCGCCATGGATCAGAATCGGAATTGTTGTGCGCGCCAGCTTGGCGGCGCGCAACTGCATTGCCGCCATCGCAGGATCGCTGCCCGAAAGCTCGGCGATCGGCTTGGGAAGCGCCTCGACGGGGGCGCGGCGCCCACCCGCCGGCTGCGGCTCGATGGCATGCGCGAAAAGGGCGCTGCCGTTGCGGCCGAACACCAGACGCTCTTCCGTCGGTCGCCCGCGCGTCAGGTTCGGCAGGTCGTCGATATCCATATCGAGATAGCGCGAGATCGGCTGGCCGATGGGAGAAGGAGATTGCCTCCAGTCGACGCCGCCGGCCTGCGCCAAAAGCAGTGCCGCGCCGCGCGTCGTGCCGAGGATGCGGCCCGAGGCGTCGAGCGCAATTGCGGCCTCCGGATCGACGTCGAGGAATTCCGGCGATCGGGAAAAGCGCAGCACCCATTCCGAGTGCATCTGCGCCATCAAATTGGCGAGCTCGATGCGCCGCGCGGAGGCAGT
Organism: Mesorhizobium sp. M1C.F.Ca.ET.210.01.1.1; assembly: GCF_004791585.1. Lineage (GTDB taxonomy): Bacteria > Pseudomonadota > Alphaproteobacteria > Rhizobiales > Rhizobiaceae > Mesorhizobium. The sequence goes on along the minus strand of NZ_SRUU01000004.1, from coordinate 81,251 downwards.
TACAAGGTGCAGCGCGAGGTTCTGGCTGACCTTCGGCTGCGGCGAACGCAGCAGCGAAATGTCGAGCACGGCTGTCAGTTCGCCCTTGGTGTCGAAGATCGGCGCGGCGGTGCAGGAAAGCGGCGTGTGAGTGGTATCGAAATGGTCGGTCTGATGGATGGTCATCGCCTCGCCGGTGACGATGCAGGAACCGACGCCGCAGGTTCCGGTGCGGCTCTCCGACCATTCGGAGCCGAGATAGAGGCCGGCCTTGCGCAACTGGTCCATGAACAGCGGATCGCCCAGGAAATCGACGGTGACGCCCTTGGCATCGGCCAGCAGCAGGACGTAGTTCTGCCCGGCCACCTGCTTGAACAATGTCTCCAGGCCGCTGCGGGCAATCGCAATCAGCCGCTCGGACTGCTCGCGGTGCGCGCGCAACTGGGTGTCGGGGACGATATAGGCCTCGGTCGGCCGGGCAGGATCGAGCCGATGCGTGTCGATGCAGCGCAGCCAGGACTGCACCACGATATCGTCGCGGGCCGAGCGCGCGCCTGACAGAACCTGCTCGATCTCGCGGATGTGCTCTCGTTCGCCGGCCATGCGTCCTCCTCGCAGGCAACGTCCTTTGCGATCGCATAGTGGTGCCTAGTCGGCACGCGCTCAACTGTACTATGGTAGCGCGCCGCGGCGCCGATCCCCCTGGCTGCGAATTCGCGCGCTACCCCCATTGACGAGCCCGCGCTTTGGCCCTTATTGTCCGCGGCCATGAAAACGGCACTCATTCTCGTAGGCTGGCGCGTGGGCAAGGCGGTGTAACCGCCGGGCGAAAACCTCCCATGCGCATCACACAGGCTCCCTCGGGGGCCTTTTTTATTGCCCAAAATCCAACTAAACGACCAGCAATCGCCAAACGGCGAACAGTACGGGACCAGACCGATGAGCAACGAACGGAACGAGCGGCGCGAAATGACGGGCGCCGAAATGGTGGTGCAGGCGCTGAAGGACAACGGCGTCAAGCATGTCTTCGGCTATCCGGGCGGCGCGGTCCTTCCGATCTATGACGAGATTTTCCAGCAGGACGAGGTCGAGCACATCCTGGTCAGGCACGAGCAGGGCGCCGGGCACGCAGCGGAAGGCTATGCGCGCTCGACCGGCAAGGCCGGCGTGCTCCTGGTGACCTCCGGCCCCGGCGCCACCAATGCGGTGACGCCGCTGCAGGACGCGCTGATGGATTCCATCCCGCTGGTCTGTCTCACTGGTCAGGTGCCGACTTCGCTGATCGGCTCCGACGCCTTCCAGGAATGCGACACGGTCGGCATCACGCGCCCCTGCACCAAGCACAACTGGCTGGTGAAGGACGTCAACGATCTCGCCGCCACAATTCATGAAGCCTTCCACGTCGCAACCACCGGACGGCCAGGCCCTGTCGTGGTCGACATTCCGAAGGACGTGCAGTTCGCCAAGGGCATCTACGTGCCGCCGCAGACGGCGCCGCGCACCAGCTACCAGCCGAAGGTCCAGGGCGATCTGGAGAAGGTCAAGGCCGCGGTCGAGCTGATGGCCGGCGCAAAGAAGCCGATCATCTACAGCGGCGGCGGCGTGATCAATTCCGGCGCGGAGGCCAGCCATCTGCTGCGCGAGCTGGTCGACCTCACCGGCTTCCCGATCACCTCGACGCTGATGGGGCTCGGCGCCTATCCGGCTTCGGGCAAGAACTGGATCGGCATGCTCGGCATGCACGGCACCTACGAAGCCAACATGGCCATGCATGACTGCGATGTGATGCTCTGCATCGGCGCGCGCTTCGACGACCGCATCACCGGCAGGCTGAACGCCTTTTCGCCGAACTCGAAGAAGATCCACATCGACATCGATCCGTCGTCGATCAACAAGAACGTCCCTGCGGACGTGCCGATCCTGGGCGATGTCGGCCGGGTGCTAGAGGACCTTGTGCGGCTGTGGCGGGCGACCGCCAAGGCCGACAAGAAGGCGCTCTATCCGTGGTGGGAGCAGATCGCGAAATGGCGCGCGCGCGACTCGCTCGCCTACAAGATGAACAACGACGTGATCATGCCGCAATATGCGATCCAGCGGCTCTATGCGCTGACCAAGGATATGGACACCTACATCACCACCGAGGTCGGCCAGCACCAGATGTGGGCGGCGCAGCACTACCACTTCGACAAGCCGAACCGTTGGATGACCTCCGGCGGGCTGGGCACTATGGGCTACGGCCTGCCGGCGGCGCTCGGCGTGCAGATCGCGCACCCCAACGCGCTGGTCATCGACATCGCCGGCGACGCTTCGGTGCAGATGACGATGCAGGAGATGAGCTCAGCGGTGCAGTATGAGGCGCCGATCAAGATCTTCATTCTCAACAACCAGTATATGGGCATGGTGCGCCAATGGCAGCAGCTGCTGCACGGCAACCGGCTGTCGCATTCCTACACCGAGGCGATGCCGGATTTCGTCAAGCTGGCGGAAGCCTATGGCGGCCACGGCATCCGCTGCGACAAGCCGGACGAACTGGACGACGCGATCCGGGAGATGATCTCGGTGAAGAAGCCGGTGCTGTTCGACTGCCGCGTGGCGACTTTAGCCAACTGCTTCCCGATGATCCCCTCCGGCAAGGCGCATAACGAGATGCTGCTGCCCGACGAGGCGACCGACGAGGTGGTGGCCAACGCCATCGACGCCAAGGGCAGGGAACTGGTGTAGTAGCAGGCCAGCGCGGGCTCTCGGAAGAAGCCGTGTGGAAACAGAGAATTAGATCCAAGAGTTTGAAGTCGAGATTCACGTCATGAACGCACAGCTCCAGCCGACCGGCTCCGCCTATTTCATCGCCAAGGAAACGGAAAAGCCCGAGAACCACACGCTCTCAGTGCTGGTCGACAACGAGCCGGGCGTGCTTGCCCGCGTCATCGGCCTGTTCTCGGGGCGCGGCTACAACATCGAAAGCCTGACCGTTTCCGAGACCGAGCACGAGAAGCATCTGTCGCGCATCACCATCGTGACGCGCGGCACCCCGCATGTGCTGGAGCAGATCAAGCACCAGCTCGAGCGCATCGTGCCGGTGCACCGCGTGGTCGACCTCACCGTGCGCTCGCACGAGCTTGGCCAGGAGCGGCCGCTGGAGCGCGAGCTGGCGCTGGTCAAGGTCGCCGGCACCGGCGACAGCCGGGTCGAAGCGCTCAGGCTGGCAGACGCCTTCCGCGCCTCGGTCATCGACGCCAACACCGAGCATTTCATCTTCGAGATCACCGGCAAGGGCTCCAAGCTCGACCAGTTCATCGCCATCATGAAGCCGCTCGGCCTGGTCGAGATTTGCCGCACCGGCGTGGCAGCGATGAACCGCGGCCCCCAGGGCATGTGAGCGCGGCAACCGCCACTGCCCAATCCTGTCTCTGGCACGGCCGACGCCCGCCGGTGGCATTTGTGCGCCTGCTGGCGGCCACGCTCTGGCCGATGTTGCGCTGATCACATTCTCGGGCCGGTGAAGGGTCCGCCACGGCACGATGGCCGGCTGCACAGCGATTGTGCAGTGCACATTAAATCTTCGTAATGCCGCGGTTTGGCCCTTTTCCGCCAAAGCCTTGTCCTATCTATTCGGCGAAAATCGCGGCAAGGCGCCGTGAATCGAGCTAGAATGAGACCACCGGGTTCGGCGTGTCTGATAGAGGCATGGTGTCGATGCGCGGAAAAATCGCTCTTGCAGTCGTTGCGCTGGCCTGCCTCGCAGGCGCCGGCCTCTACTTCTCGCCTGCGACGCTGGGCAAGGTTCAGCAGCTGATCTCGGGCCAGCAGGCGGCGGTCGGCACAAACAAGAGTGCCAAGGCATCGGACAATCCGAAAGGCGGAGGTGGCGGCGCGCGTTCGGCCTCCATCGTTTCGGCAACTGCGACGATCGCCGATTTTCCGATCCGCCGCTACGCCATCGGCTTCGTATCGTCGCCAGCGGTGGTGAACATAAATGCCCGTGTCTCCAGCCAGATCATGTCGATTGCGGTCAAGGACGGGCAAATGGTCAAAGCCGGCGATCTTCTCATCTCGCTCGACGACCGCGCGCTGAAGGCGCAGCTTGCCAAGGACCAGGCGATGCTCGTGAAGGACCAGGCGCTGCTGGTGAGCGCCCAGGCCGATCTGCAGCGTGCCAAGGACCTTGTCGCCAAGCAGGCAGGCACGCAGCAGACCTTCGATCAAGCGCTGGCGGCGCAAAAGGCCGCGGCCGCCACCATCGATGCCGACAAGGCGACGATCGACGCCGATACGGTCCAGTTGAGCTACGCGACCATCACCGCGCCCATTTCGGGAAGGCTGGGAGCGATCAACGTCTCCGTTGGTGATCTCGTCACCACCAGCAACGGCAACTCGAGCAGCACGACGCCGCTTGTCACCATCACGCAGATGGACCCGCTGCAGGTGAATTTCACTCTGCCGGAGAGCAACCTTGCCTTGTTGCACAAGGCATTGGCGAACCCACAGCAAGGCAACGTGACGCTGACCAAGGACGGCGATCCGACGCCCATCGGCAAGGGCACGCTCGACTTTGTCGATTCCAGCGTCGACACCGCCTCCGGCACCATCGCCACACGGGCGAGCATACCGAACTCCGATCTTTCGCTGTGGCCCGGCCAATATGTGAACGTCGTGCTCGACGCCGGCACGATGCCGCAAATGACCTCGGTTCCGACGGTCGCCGTGCAGCCCAGCCAGAAGGGTCCGATCGTCTATGTCGTCAAGCCGGACAACACCGTGGAGATGCGGCCGGTGCAGGTGGCGCTGACGGAAGGCGAAAATAGCGCCGTCAGCCAGGGACTGAAGAGCGGTGAAAAGGTCGTCGTCGAAGGCCAGACCAGGCTGAAGAATGGCGCTGCCGTGCACGAAGGCAAGGCCGCCACCAACGGAGCCGATCGGGCCGCCCCCAAGGTCGCTGAAGCCGACAAGCCAAGTGGTGCCGACAAGGCGGGCGAGGCGCGCCCATGATCTCCGAATTCTGCATACGCAGACCCGTCGCCACATTGCTGATGTCGTTCGCCCTCGTGCTGGGCGGAGTCTTTGCCTACAAGTTCCTGCCGGTGGCGGCGCTGCCGAGCGCCGAATTTCCGGTGGTCAACGTCTCTGCCAGCCTGCCCGGCGCTTCCCCGGAAACGATGGCGACGTCAGTGGCGACGCCGCTTATCAAGCAGTTCGCCACCATCGCCGGCATCGATTCGATCTCGACCACCAATTCGCTCGGCCAGACCTCGATCGCCATCCAGTTCGCGCTCGACCGGGATATCGACGCCGCGGCCGCCGACGTCCAGGCGGCGATAGCGCGCACGCAGCGGCAATTGCCGTCGGAGATGACCTCGTCGCCGAGCTATCGGAAGGTCAATCCCGCCGATGCGCCGATCCTTTTGATGTCGCTGGTCAGCGACACGGTTCCGCTCACCGATCTCGACGCCTTCGCCGAGAATGTCATTTCGCCGTCGCTGTCGACCATCGACGGCGTGGCGCAGGTCTCGATCTTCGGCCAGCAGAAATATGCGGTGCGCATCCAGATCGATCCGACAGCGCTTGCCGCGCGCGGCATCTCGATCGACCAGTTGCAGGCGGCTATCGCGTCGGCCAACAGCAACACGCCGCTCGGTGTCCTGCAGAACGACAAGCAGCAGCTCACCATCACCGCCAACACCCAACTCGACAACGCGGCCGGGTTCTCCAACCTGATCATCGCCACCAAGAACGGCCACCCGGTGCGGCTCGGCGAGGTGACCCGCGTGGTCGATTCGGTGCAGACCACGACGACCGCAAGTTGGTACGATGGTACCCGCGCGATCATCATGGCCGTGCAGCGCCAGCCCGACGCCAACACCGTCGACGTCGTCGACAAGGTCAAGGCGATGCTGCCGTCCTTCCAGAACCAGATGCCGGCGGCGGCCAGCATCAAGCTGCTCAACGACCGCTCGACCTCGATCCGCCAGGCTGTCGACGACGTGCAGTTCACGCTGTTGCTGACCGTCGCCCTGGTGGTGATGGTAATCTTCGTGTTCCTGCGCCGGATAACGGCCACGGTCATCCCGGCGGTGGCGGTGCCGATCTCGCTGATCGCCACCCTTGGCGCGATGTTCCTGTTCGGCTTCTCCATCGACAACATCTCGCTGATGGGCCTCACGCTCGCGGTCGGCCTTGTCGTCGACGACGCCATCGTCATGCTGGAAAACATCTTCCGCCACATGGAAGAGGATGGGCTGTCGGCATTCGACGCCTCGCTGAGGGGTGCGCGGGAGATCGGCTTCACCATCATATCGATCTCGATCTCGCTGGTGGCGGTGTTCATTCCTGTGCTTTTGATGGGCGGCGTGATCGGCCGCATCTTCAACGAATTCGCCGTCGTGGTGACGGTCGCCATCCTGGCCTCCATGTTCGTGTCGCTGACGCTGACGCCGATGTTGTGCTCGCGGCTACTGTCGGTAACCAAGGCCGACCGGGAGGCGCATGGCGATGGCCGCAGACATGACATTGTCACCCGTGCCTACGATTGGCTGCTGAGCTTCTGCCTGCGCCACACATTCCTGGTGTTCCTGGTCTTCATTGGAACGGCAGTGGCGTCCGTGTGGCTGATCCAGGCCTCGCCGAAGGGCTTCTTCCCGCAGGAGGACATCGGTCAGATCTCGGTGACCACCATCGCGCGCCAGGACATCTCGTTCGACGCCATGGCGAAGCTGCAGGGGCAGGTGGCCAGCGTCTTCTCGCACTCGCCTTATGTCGACCATGTCGCGTGGTCGGCGGGCAGCGGCAACAACGCCCTCAACCAGGGGCAACTCTTCGTCCAGCTCAAGGGCAAGGATCAGCGCCCCAATATCGAGAAGGTGCTTTCGGATCTAAGACGGCAGCTGTCCGGCGTGGCGGGCATCGAGACCTATATGCAGCCGGTGCAGAACCTGCGGCTCGGCTCGCGGTCGTCGGCCAGCGCCTACCAGCTCGTGGTTCAGGGGCTCGACACCGGCCAGACAGATATCTGGGCGCAGAAGCTGAATGACGCGATGGCGGCGGACCAAACGACCTTCACCGACGTCACCAGCGATCTGCAGAACAATGCCCTGCAGGCGACGCTGGTGGTGGACCGCGACAAGGCGGCCCAGCTCGGCATCGACACCGACACGCTCCGCTCCGCCCTCTATGGCGGGTTCGGCACCGACCAGGTCTCCACCATCTTCGGTTCGGCCGACAGCTACCAGGTCATCACCGAGCTTGATCCCAATATCGAGTGGTCGCCCGAGCGGATGCTGGCCATCCAGGTCAGGACAACGAGCGGCAGCCTGGTGCCGCTCGGCGCCTTCGCCCATGTCGATCGCACGGCCGGCGCGCTGACCGTCAACCAGCTCGGCCAGCTGCCGGCGGTGACGATCTCCTACAACCTGCCGCAGGGCGTCTCGCTCGGCGACACCGTGACCCGCATCGACCAGCTGAAAGAGCAGATCGGGATGCCGAAGGCGATCTCGACCAGTTTTGCCGGCACGGCCAAGACCTTCCAGGATTCGCTCGCCAACCAGGGCCTGCTGATCGGCGGCGCGATCCTCACCATCTATATCGTGCTCGGCATTCTCTATGAGAGCTTCATCCATCCGCTGACCATCCTGACCGGCCTGCCGTCGGCGGTGCTTGGGGCGGTGGTCGCGCTCAGTCTCGCCGGCATGGACCTTTCGGTGATCGCGGTGATCGGCATCCTGATGCTGATCGGCATCGTCAAGAAGAACGGCATCATGATGGTCGATGTCGCGCTGGAGCTCAGGCGTCAGGGCATGTCGGCCAAGGAGTCCATCCACAAGGCCTGCTTGATGCGTTTCCGGCCGATCATGATGACGACGCTTGCCGCTTTGATGGGCACGTTCCCGATCGCGCTCGGCACCGGCGCCAGCGCCGAACTGCGCCAGCCGCTCGGCGTCGCCGTTGTCGGCGGCCTGCTCGCCTCGCAGGCGCTGACGCTGTTCGTCACGCCTGTGATCTACGTCTACTTCGAGAACTTCTCCGGCTGGCTGCTCAGCTTCTCCTCGAAGAAGAGCCGGCCGGTGTTGCACGCGGTCGAAAGCAGCGAGCAGCCTTCGCTGTTCGAGGAAGAAGCCGAACCGAAAAAGGTGGCCGCGGAATAGGGCATGATCCCGAGAAGTTGCAGGCTTTTCGGAGAGGACCGGAAACGAAAATCCAAGCCGCCACTTCTGGCCCAAGGCGTCGTGCTTGCGGCGATGTGCCGGCGATCCTAGTCTGGCGCCATGTCCCATGATCATGACCACGACAACGAGCTCGATCCGTTCGCCGCCCGCGTGCGCGCGCTGGAGACGATCCTCACCGAAAAAGGCTTGATCGATCCGGCGGCCATCGACGTCATCGTCGATACCTACGAGACGAAGATCGGCCCGCGCAACGGCGCGAGCGTGGTGGCCAAGGCCTGGAGCGATTCCTCCTATGCCGAATGGCTGAGGCGCGACGCGACGGCGGCGATCGCCTCGCTGGGCTATACCGGTCGCCAGGGCGAGCACATGCAGGCCGTCTTCAACACCGAGGAGACGCACAACCTCGTCGTCTGCACGCTCTGCTCCTGTTATCCGTGGTCGGTGCTCGGTCTGCCGCCGGTCTGGTACAAGGCGCCGCCTTACAGGTCGCGCGCGGTGATCGATCCGCGCGGCGTGCTGGAGGAGTTCGGGCTGACACTGTCCTCGGACAAGAAGATCCGGGTGTGGGATTCGACCGCCGAGCTTCGCTATCTGGTGGTGCCGATGCGGCCGAAGGGCACCGAAGGCTGGAGCGAAGAACAGCTTGCCGGGCTGGTCAGCCGCGACGCGATGATCGGCACCGCGCTGGCCAAAGAGCCGAAATAAAGGGGCAACCTCGATGAACGGGCCGCAGGATCTCGGCGGGCAGATGGGTTTCGGGCCGGTGGCGCCCGAGAAGGACGAGCCGTATTTCCATGCCGAATGGGAGAAGCGCGCGCTTGGCGTGACGCTTACCGCCGGCGCGATGGGCTCCTGGAACATCGATGAGAGCCGGCATGCGCGGGAATCGCTGCATCCAGCCGACTATTACGCCTCGAACTACTATCAAATCTGGACCAAGGCGCTTGAAGTGCTCCTCAAGCGCCACGGCTTCATCACGCGGAGCGACCTCGCGGCCGGCAAGGCGATCGATCCCGCGGCGACTCCCAAGCGCGTGCTGAAGGCCGCGGATGTGCCGGCGGTGCTCGCCAAGGGCGGCCCGTGCAACCGGCCGGTCGCCACGCCGGCGCGTTTCCAGGCGGGAGATCGCGTGCGGACGAAGAACTTCAATCCCACCGGCCACACACGCCTGCCGCGCTACGCGCGCGGCAGGAACGGCACGATCGAGGCTGTGCGCGAGGGCTTCGTCTTTCCCGACAGCAATGCGCATGGCAAGGGCGAGAACCCGCAATGGGTCTACACCGTGGTTTTCGACGGAGCGGAGATCTGGGGCGAGGGCGCCGATCCGACGCTCAGCGTCTCGATCGATGCCTGGGAGAGCTATCTTGAGCCGGCCTGACAGCGAGTTCCCGGCAAGTTTGGACGACCCGGTCTTCGCCGAACCATGGCAGGCGGAAGCCTTCGCCATGACCGTTGCGCTGCACGACCAGGGCCTGTTCTCGTGGAGCGAGTGGGCGGAGGCTTTGTCCGCCGAGGTGAAGCAGTCCGGCGCCGCGAGCGACGGGCATGACTATTACGAACATTGGCTGGCGGCGCTGGAGAAGCTGCTGTCGACAAAGGGTGTTGCCGGCAAAGGCGAGGTCGACGCGCTCGCGTCCGCCTGGGAGCGCGCTGCACACGCCACGCCGCACGGCAAGCCGATCCTGCTGGAGAACGATCCAGGACCTGGCACATAGCCTGGTTCAAACAGATTTGTTCCCTTTATGTTCTTGTTTACGCCTGATAGCGTGCCAAGCCTGTGGTGCCTGCAGCAACTGAGATCGCCACCGGCGACGCCGGTGATGGGACGGCCAATCTTGTATTTCGCTTGCGAATCCGGTCTGTCGCGCTGATGGAATTCTCTCCCCAACAGGACGAGGCCTTGAAGGCGGTCGGCCGCTGGCTGAAGGATGGCCGGCCGCAGGTCTTCCGCCTGTTCGGCTATGCCGGCACCGGCAAGACGACGCTGGCGCGCTATTTCGCCGAGCATGTCGACGGGCAGGTGCAGTTCGCCGCCTTCACCGGCAAGGCGGCCCAGGTGCTGCGCTCCAAGGGAGCGATCAACGCCCGCACCATCCACTCGCTGATCTACCGGCCGAGGGGCGAGGAATCGGTCGAGGACGAGGTGACCGGCAAGACCTCGATCTCCCCGACCTTTGCGCTCAACCGGCAAAGCCCGATCGCGCGCGCCAAGCTGGTCGTCATCGACGAATGCTCGATGGTCGACGAGCAGCTCGGCCGCGACCTGATGAGTTTTGGGACGCCGATCCTGGTGCTTGGCGATCCGGCGCAGCTGCCGCCGATCTCGGGCGGCGGCTTCTTCACCGAGCACGAGCCGGACGTGCTGCTCACCGAAATCCATCGCCAGGCGCGCGACAATCCGATCATCCGGCTGGCGCTCGACGTGCGCGAGGGCCGTGAGTTCATGCATGGCGACTACGGCATGGCGCAGGTGATCGGCAGGGAAGGCGTCAACCAGGAGCTCGTGCTGAAGGCGGACCAGGTGCTGGTCGGCACCAACCGCACGCGGCGCCGCTATAACCAGCGGCTGCGCGAGCTGAAGGGTTTCAATGCCGACTATCCGCAGGCCGGCGACAAGCTGGTGTGCCTGCGCAACGATCCGGCCAAGGGGCTGCTCAACGGCTCACTGTGGAAGGTGATGACCTCGTCGCGCGAGACGGTGAAGCCCGGCATCAACCTGCTGGTCTCGCCGGAAGAGGACGATCCCGACCGCGGCGTCGCCAAGATCAAGCTCTTGAAGGCGGCCTTCGAGGATCCTGACGCCGAGATCCCCTGGCAGCAGAAGAAACGCTTCGACGATTTCGACTATGGCTATGCGCTGACCGTGCACAAGGCCCAGGGCTCGCAGTGGAACGATGTCGTACTGTTCGACGAGAGCTGGGCGTTCAAGGAGACCAGGCAGCGCTGGCTCTATACCGCCATCACTCGCGCCGCCGAGCGGCTGACGATCGTGCGCTAGTTTCGCTTGCCGGCCTCGCACCGAGCCATTGCCAGGCTGCGGCTTCGTCGCCACTGCCGAAATGCAGGAATTCGAACGGCAAAGCCTTCGGAAAGAAACCCCCGACAAGAGATGCCCAGCGCGGTTCCCCGATAGCCGCGCAGCGGACCACATGCTCCAGCGCGCCGGCCACGCCTTGCCGGATCGTATTTTCCGAAATGTTGGCCCAATCGACGCTCTCCTCGTCGGTCAGTCTCACCAGCACGTCGATCCTCGGGTGCAGGGCATAGGCTGCTTGGAGCAAGCCGAACAGATTTTCGGCGTCGGCTGGAGAAACATCCCCAACCACGTCAATGGCGAAAAGCGCGTCGCGATTGGTGTCGATGCGGCGTATCGCCGGCACGGCTTCGAGGAAATTCACTGGCAAACCCTTGCGTTGGCCGTCACTTGGTCCTCTGGAACACCGGAAACCCTCTGTCTGTTCCCTGCAAAGGCGCTATAGATGCCCGCCGACGGCAGAGTTGTTCAGCGTTTGACGGAACCGCCGAGCCGCTCTGGATATTTGTTCTTACGCAATTCCGGACGGAAAACCGCTGCGCGCTTTCCTGGGATTGCTTCAACTGGACGCTGGATCATGCCTGCAAAGCTTTCGGTCAACCTCAACGCCATCGCCATGCTGCGCAACCGCCGCGACCTGCCATGGCCGAGCGTCACGGGGCTCGGTCGCGTCGCCCTTGCCGCCGGCGCGCATGGATTGACGGTCCATCCGCGCCCTGATGAGCGGCATACGAGACATTCCGACCTGCCGGAGATCAGGGCGCTGATCGACGACGAGTTCCCCGAGGCGGAATTCAACATCGAAGGCTACCCGAATGAGGATTTCCTGGCGCTTGTCGAGAAAACCCAGCCGGAACAGGTGACGCTGGTGCCCGACGACCCGGCGCAAGCAACATCGGACCATGGCTGGAACTTCGCCGCCCAGGCCGTGTTCCTGACACCGATCGTCAAACGGCTGAAGAAGGGCGGCTTTCGCGTGTCGCTGTTTTCCGATGCAGATCCGGCCGGCGTGAATGCGGCGCGCGATACCGGCGCCGATCGCATCGAGCTCTATACCGGCCCCTACGGCAGCTTCCACTCCGATTCCGCCAAAGCGGCGAAGGAATTGGAAAGACTGGGAAAAACTGCAGATGCCGCATTCGCGGCCGGGCTTCAGGTCAATGCCGGCCACGATCTGACCGTGAACAACCTGCCGGCGCTCGCCAAGCGTATCCCGGCACTAGCCGAAGTATCGATCGGACATGGGTTGACAGCCGATGCGCTGGAGTATGGCATGGCCGGCACGGTGGGACGGTTCTTGAAGGCCTGTGGATGGTAGGGCGAGGAAGCCTTGCGTAGTTCCAACGCTTGTCGCGGCTCCCTCGCGTTGCGGCGGCGATCGGGCGTCGCGAATCGAACAAAGTGGGGTTCATGGTGCTAGCCAACGCCGGCGAATCAGAATCCCTCGAACGTTCGAGCCATGGCGAAGCCGAACGGCAGCACAGCACCAAGGTGCTCATGCTTGGCGCGCTCGGCGTCGTCTATGGCGATATCGGCACAAGTCCGATCTATGCCTTTCGCGAGGCGCTGCACGCCTCGTCAAGCTCGGTTGCCCGCCACGATGTGCTTGGCGTGCTGTCGCTGATCGTCTGGGCGCTCACCATCATCGTCACGATCAAATATGTCGCCTTCGTGCTGAGGGCCGACAACAAGGGCGAGGGCGGCACGCTGTCGCTGATGTCACTGGCGCGCAGCGCCTATCCGCAGGGCTCCGGCCTCATCCTTGTGATCGGTCTTTGCGGCGCGGCCCTGTTCTTCGGCGATTCGATCATCACGCCAGCGATCTCGGTGCTTTCGGCGGTTGAAGGCCTGGAAGTCGTCACGCCGGCGCTCGATGCCTATGTCGTTCCGATCACGCTTGTCATCCTGGCGGTGCTTTTCGCCGTGCAGCGTTTCGGTACGGGGAAGGTGGCGGCCGTGTTTGGACCCATTACGGCGACATGGTTCGTGGCGATCGGCGCTGCCGGGCTCTACCACATCGTGGACGATTGGTCCGTCCTGCTGGCGATCAATCCCTATTACGCCGTCTATTACCTGGCTACCACGCCGACAGGCGCCTTCGTCACCGTCGGCGCGGTGTTCTTGGCGGTCACCGGTGCCGAGGCGCTCTATGTCGATCTTGGCCATTTCGGCCGCAAACCGATCGTTCTGGCCTGGTTTTCCATCGTTTTCCCATGCCTTCTGCTCAATTATTTCGGGCAGGGCGCCTTTGTACTGTCGCATGGCGGCAAGCCGACGAACCCGTTCTTCCAGATGTTGCCGGCATGGGCGCTGATGCCGATGGTCGGCCTGGCGACGGCGGCCACCGTCATCGCCAGCCAGGCGGTCATTTCCGGCGCCTTCTCGCTGACCAGGCAGGCGGTGCAGCTCAACCTTCTGCCCCGCATCGAGGTGCAGCACACCTCCGAAATGCAAAGCGGCCAGATCTATATGCCCAGGGTCAATCTGCTGGTCGCGCTCGGCGTGATGCTGCTGGTCGTCGGCTTCGGCAGCTCGAGTGCGCTGGCCTCCGCCTACGGCATCTCGGTGACCGGCGAGATGTTGATGACGACGGTCCTTTTGTTCGTGGTGATGCGCTGGCTCTGGAAATGGCAGCTGGCGGTTGCCGCGGCGCTGGCGCTGCTCTTCGGGGTGATCGACCTCGGCTTCTTCTCGGCCAATGTGGTCAAGATCGTCGAAGGCGGCTGGGTGTCGATCACGGTGGCCTCGATCATGGGGCTCATCATGTGGACCTGGATCCGTGGCAGCCGCTATCTGTTCGACAAGACCCGCCGCAACGAGATCCCGCTCGACTTCCTGGCGGGCAACTTGCTGAAAAAGAAACCTCAGCTCGTGTCCGGCACCGCAGTGTTCCTGACCAGCGATCCGCTGAGCGCCCCGACCGCGCTGATGCACAGTCTCAAGCACTATAAGGTTCTGCATGAGAAGAACGTCATCCTGTCGGTGGTGACGGCGCCGCAGCCGGTGGTGCCGGACAGCGAGCGGGTCAAGATGGAGACGGTCAACGAGCTGTTCATGCGGGTATCGCTGACCTTCGGCTACATGGAACAGCCGAACATCCCTCGCGCCTTGGCCATCTGCCGCAAACAAGGCTGGAAGTTCGACATCATGACGACATCCTTCTTCCTGTCGCGGCGTTCGCTGAAAGCCTCGCCCAATTCCGGCATGCCGGTCTGGCAGGACCGGCTGTTCATCGGCCTCGCGCGCACCGCGGCGGATGCGACGGAGTACTTCCAGATCCCGACCGGGCGCGTGGTCGAAATCGGCACGCAGGTCGCGATCTGACCCTTCCAGGCGATGCCTTCCGCAATAGATTCAATGGATCGGTGCAGGGGAGCTCTGCGCCGGCGGCATGGGAGCCCTAACGCCAGGGCACTTGATATTGCACTGCAGCAAGCGTAGAGCACCGCGCATTTTATCGGAGTGTCGTCCATGGCCCTTGCGAACGGTGCTGAGGCAGAACCCGTAGACCAAACGGGGCTTCCGGAAATAGAGCAGCACAGCACCAAGGTGCTGATGCTGGGCGCGCTCGGCGTGGTCTATGGCGATATCGGGACCAGCCCGATCTACGCGTTCCGCGAGGCCCTGCATGCCTCGTCGGGCGGCGACGTCGCCAACCGCGCCGATATTCTCGGCGTCCTGTCGCTGATCATCTGGTCGCTCACGATAACGGTCACCATAAAATACATCATGTTCGTGCTGCGCGCCGACAACCGCGGCGAAGGCGGCGTGCTGTCTCTGATGGCGCTGGCGCGCGGCAGTTTCGCGACGCGCTCGGCGATCATCCTTGGCATCGGCATCGTCGGAGCCTCGCTGTTCTTCGGCGATGCGGTGATCACGCCCGCCATCTCGGTCCTTTCCGCGGTCGAGGGCATGAATGTGGTGACGCCCACCTTCCAGCCCTACGTTGTGCCGCTGACGCTGCTCATTCTCGCGCTGGTGTTTGCCGTGCAGCGCTTTGGCACGGGCGGCGTCGGCCTCGTATTCGGTCCGGTGACCGCCATATGGTTCCTCGCCATTGGCCTCTCCGGGCTCAAGCACATCATCGACGACCCCGAAATCCTGTGGGCGATCAGTCCGCATTATATCGTCGCTTTCCTGATCAACTCGCCGGACGTTTCCTTTGTGACCATCGGCGCGGTGTTCCTGGCCGTCACCGGCGCCGAGGCGCTTTATGCCGATCTCGGCCATTTCGGTCGCAAGCCGATCGTGCTGGCGTGGCTGGCGATCGTGTTTCCATGCCTGCTTCTGAACTATGCCGGGCAGGGCGCCTATGTGCTCGCCAAGGGTGGCACGGTCGGCCATCCTTTCTTCGAGATGAACGAGGGCTGGGCGCTGATCCCCATGGTGGTATTGGCGACGGCAGCGACGGTCATCGCCAGCCAGGCTGTGATTTCCGGCGCTTATTCGCTGACGCGGCAGGCGGTGCAGCTCAACATGCTGCCGCGCCTCGAAATCCTGCACACGTCGGAAAAACAGTCCGGACAGGTCTACATGCCGCGCGTCAACATGCTGCTGGCACTGGTGGTGATGCTGCTGGTCGTCGGCTTCGGCGAATCCAGCAGGCTGGCCTCCGCCTACGGTATCTCGGTTACCGGCAACATGCTGGTGACGACGACCCTGCTGTTCGTCGTCATGACGCGCATCTGGAAGTGGAACATCTGGCCGGCGGCCGCGCTGACGGCATTGTTCGCGCTAATCGATATCGGCTTCTTCGCCTCCAACATCGTCAAGGTGTTCGAGGGCGGCTGGGCGTCGCTGGCGGTCGCCTTTGCCATCATCCTCGGCATGTGGACCTGGGTGCGCGGCAGCCGTTATCTCTTCGACAAGACGCGCCGCAACGAGATTCCGCTCGACTTCCTGGCAGCGAACCTCCTGAAGAAGAAGCCGCAGCTGGTGTCGGGCACCGCGGTGTTCCTGACCAGCGATCCGCTGAGCGCGCCGACCGCGCTGATGCACAGCCTGAAGCACTACAAAGTGCTGCATGAGAAGAACGTCATCCTTTCCGTGGTGACGGCACCCCAGCCGGTGGTGCCGGACAGCGAGCGGGTCAAGATGGAGACGGTCAACGAGCTGTTCATGCGGGTAACGCTGACCTTCGGCTACATGGAGCAGCCGAACATTCCGCGTGCGCTGGCGATCTGCCGCAAGCAAGGCTGGAAGTTCGACATCATGACGACGTCCTTCTTCCTGTCGCGGCGGTCGCTGAAGGCCTCGCCCAATTCGGGCATGCCAATCTGGCAGGACAGGCTGTTCATCGGGCTTGCGAAAACGGCGGCGGATGCGACAGAGTATTTCCAGATCCCCACGGGGCGCGTCGTCGAGATCGGTACGCAGGTCGCCATCTGACCGGCTGCAATATATAGAGGGAACCGGGAGGCGGGCATGAGCGGCGAATTGGTGCTCGTCACCGGCGGGTCCGGCTTCCTTGGCGCTCACTGCATCCTCGCGCTTCTGAAGGCAGGCTATCAGGTCCGCACCACTGTCCGCTCCGCCAGGCGCGAAGCCGATGTCCTGGCCATGCTGAAGGTCGGCGGCGCCGAGCCGGGCGATGCGCTCTCGTTCGCTTACGCCGATCTCATGGCCGACGCCGGCTGGCCGCAAGCGGTCGCGGGATGCCGCTACGTCCTTCACGTCGCTTCGCCGTTCCCGCCCGGCGTGCCCAAGCACGAAGACGAGCTGATCGTTCCGGCGCGCGAAGGGGCGCTGCGCGTGCTGCGGGCCGCGCGCGATGCGGGCGTCGAACGGGTGGTGCTGACCTCATCCTTTGCCGCCATTGGCTATGGTCAGACGCCAACTCCAGGCCATCCGTTCACCGAGGACAACTGGAGCAATCTGGCGGACAAGGTGAGCGCCTATGTTAAGTCGAAGACGCTGGCGGAGCGGGCTGCCTGGGACTTCGTCGGACGCGAAGGCGGAGCATTGGAGCTGGCGGTGGTCAATCCGGTCGGGATCTTCGGGCCGGTCCTGGGACCGGACCATTCGACCTCGACTGACTTCATCAGGCGACTGATGGACGGCGAGATGCCGGGTCTGCCGCGCATGGTGTTCGGCGTGGTTGACGCGCGCGACGTGGCGGACCTGCATCTGCGCGCCATGACCAATCCGGCCGCCAAGGGTGAGCGGTTCCTGGCCGTCAGCGGCGATTTCATGACGATGCTGGGAATCGCGCAGGCGCTGAAAGCCCGGCTGGGCGACAAGGCGTCGCGCATCACGACGCGCGTTTTGCCGGACTGGCTGGTGCGGATCGTCGGTTTGTTCGACGCGCAAGCGGCGCAGATCGTGACGGAACTGGGCAAGGCCAGGAACGCGACGGGCGCCAAGGCCATGCGCATGCTCGGCTGGGCACCGCGATCGCGGGAGGAAGCGCTTGCTGCGACCGGCGAAAGCCTAGTTCGGCTCGGATTGCTCAAAAAGGCGAAATAGCGCGCCCGGTGGAACGGCCGCCGGGCGCGCCGATCTCAGCCGAGCAAAGCGGCTTTATTCGCTTCGAGGAACTGCTTGAGCGTCCGCGGCTTGCGGCCCGACAGCGTCTCGACCGTATCGGTCACCATGGCGATGCGGCCGGAGCGCGTGTTGGCGTCGAAGGAGACGACGATGCGGGCAAAGTCCTCGGGAAGCCCCGCCGCCTTGACGCCCTCCGTCAGCGCCTCGTCCGGCACCTGGATGACCTCCAGCGCCTTGCCGGTGACTTCGGTCACCAGGGCGGCGATCTCGCCCGTCGTGTAGGCATGCGGACCGGTCAGCGTGTAGATGCGGCTCTCTGTCGAGCCGGAAGCGAGGCCGGCAGCGATCGCTGCGGCCATGTCGTCGCGCGCGCCATGGGCGACGCGCCCGTCGGCGGACGACGTGTACCACTTGCCCGACGAAATGGCGTGCGGCAGCGCCATGAACAGGTTCTCCTGGTACCAGCCGTTGCGGAAGATGGTGTGGGGAATGCCGCTCGCCTTGATCGCCTGTTCGGTACCGTAGTGGTCGCCGGCAAACAGCACCGGCGAGCCGGGCTCAGGGTTCGGCATCGAGGTGTAGAGCAGATGCGAGACGCCGGCCGTCTTCGCCGCTGCCACCGCCGCCTGATGCTGCCGCAGGCGCCGATCGCTTTTCAGGTCGAGTTCCCCGGTCGAGATGATCAACACCCGGTCGGCACCCTTGAAGGCCTTTTCCAGCGAGGCCTGGTCGTCGAAATCGGCCGCACGAACGGTGACGCCCAAAGCCGCCAGATCGGCAAGACTTTCGGGATTGCGCGTGGCGGCGATGATGCTGCCCGGCGCGACCTTCTGCGCATTGAGCAAGTGATTGACGACGGCGCGGCCGAGGTGGCCGGAAGCGCCGGTGACGAGGAGGGTATCGGTCATGGGAGGTTTCCTGAAATTGCGCCGAGGGCGGGTTTGTTTATGGTCTCAAAAAGAGACCAGCGCTAAAATAGGAATTGACCCGAGGCCGTAAAGAAGGCAGTTTTTCGGGAGGTAGGCACAGTCAGGGAACCACCGGGCCGGTCGCCGCTTCAATCAACGGACGTCGCCATGGACAGCAAGATCTTCAATCTGAAATCCAAGCTGGAAGTCTACAAGGCCATGACCGGCGGCGGCAATTTCGCCGATTGCCCGGTTCGCGACGTGATTCAGGGCATCAGCGGCAAATGGAGCTCGCTGCTGGTCATGGCGCTGGCCGACAAGCCCTACCGGTTCGGTGAATTGCGACGGCTGGTTCCCGACATCTCGCAGCGGATGCTCACGCAGACGCTCTATGATCTGCAGCGCGACGGCTATGTGCATCGCGAAGTGTTTCCGACCAAGCCGCCGAGCGTCGAATACAGCCTCACCGATCTCGGCCGCTCGATGTTCGCGCCCCTCCAGATGCTGATCCAATGGGCCGAGCTCAACCACGACGCCGTGCGCGAGGCGCGCGGGGCGTTCGACGCCGCTTCCCGAGCCTGAGGCACTGCCGGCTGGTGGTGATGGCGGCGAGGGTTGCGCCGGACCTCAATTCCTCGCCGCCATGGTCACTGGCACGATGATCGGCCCGTTCAGGCAGATCGGGCTTGTGGGGTTCCAATGGCCTGCAGCCGGATGATTTCGGAGAGATAAGACCCCTTAGCCCGCAGGAAGGCGTGCAGCCGCCGCGGATAGTCGGCGCCCACCGCTTCCTTGACCGATTGCCGCTTGCTCAAGGCCTCGCGCCAGGCGTGGATGAGAGGCTTGCCATCGAGAATGCCGAATTCGCCGATCCTGTCGAACGTATCGAAGTAGCGGAAGACCGGCCCGTAGACGGCGTCGACAAGCGAGAAGCGATCGCCGGCGAACCACGGACCGACTTGCCTTGCCGACAGCTCCGTCTCCACGCGTGCAAACATTTGCGGCAGAGCGTTGCTTTCATTGAGGAAAGCAGCCTCATCGGCAGCCGAATAGAAACGGCCGATGGCGTTGAGGATGGCCGAGCCGAATTCGATCCAGGCGCGGTGCCTGGCTCGCATGAGCGGGTCGGCCGGATGCAACGGATTGGCTTCGGTCTCTTCGAGGAATTCGAGGATGACGGCGGATTCGAAGATGACTTCCTCCTGGCCGCCTTGCCGGACGCGCAGCAACGGCACCTTGCCGAGCGGCGAGATAGCCCTGAACCAATCAGGCTTGTTGGCAAGGTCGACGTTGACCCGCTCGAACGGCACGCCCTTCTCGGCAAGCGCGATCGCCGCGCGCTGCACATAAGGGCACAGGTGGTGGCTGACGAGGGTGAGCCTGGCGTTCATCTCACTCTCCCCAGACATAGTTCAGCGCGCCGTCCTCGACGCGGGTCGACAGGAACATCAGGCGCGAGCCCTTCGGCGCCGGGCCTTCGAGGCGCTCGCCGCTGTCCATGTCGAAGCGGGCGCCGTGCCACTGGCAGACGAAGGCACCGTCCTTGCAGTCGAGCGGCCCGCCGAAATGCAGGCAGGCGTTGGCCGCCGCGCGGATGCGCTCGCCGCTGCGCCAGACATGGACCTCGCGGCCGAAGAAGGGCGCGACCAGGCTGCCGGTCTCAGGGATGTCGGCCACTTTGCAGATTTCATGCTTCATCGGAGAACTCCCTATCGATGCAATTGCATCTATATGGATGCATCTGCATCGATCGTCAAGCTTGATGCAATTGCATCTATCGAATAGAGTCCCCGCGATGACAAAAAAATCCCCTTCGCCCGAGACCGTCAAAGCCTGGGGCCGCCTGATGCGGGTGTCGCGCCAGCTGGTCGAAAAGACCGAGGATCGCTTGAAGGCGGCCGGTCTGCCGCCGCTCGCCTGGTATGACGTGCTGCACGAGCTTGCCGAAGCGGGCGAGGGCGGATTGCGGCCTTTCGAGCTGATCGATCGCGTGCTGCTGGCGCAGTACAACGTCTCGCGGCTGCTGGCCCGGCTCGAGGCGGATGGACTTGTCGAGAAGCTGCCAGTCTCGGACGACGGCCGCGGCCAGACAGTGCGCATCACGCCAAGCGGAAGAGAAATGCGCCGCCGTATCTGGGCGATCTATGGCGCATCCATCGCCGACCTGATGGGCGACAGGCTCTCAGCCAAGGATCTGGAGACATTGGCCGGTCTGCTCGCACGCCTGCGTGATCCGCCGACCAGCGATTAGCGGGCCTTTTCCCGTCCCTCAGATCATTTTTCGCCGCAGCCCCTTGCGCCGGCGACCGGAATGCGCAATAAGCCGAACCGTAACGTACGGTACGCCTTTGGGATTGCCGAGGAACGGGAAAGAACGTGCTGCAGGCAGGCGCCGACATCGACAACAGCGAAGCGCTCACCGAGCGGCAGCAGGCCGTTCTGGACGCCGCGCTTCGCCTGCTGGTCGAGGAGGGCGACAACCTCACCATGACGGCGGTGGCCCGGCGGGCAAGCTGTTCCAAGGAAACGCTCTACAAATGGTTCGGCGACCGCGACGGGCTGCTGACGGCGACGGTGCAGTGGCAGGCCTCGAAAGTGCGCGTGGCTCCCATCGACCGCAAGGGTCTTGACCTCGCCTCGCTGACGGCAAGTCTCGAGCGCTTCGCGTCCGACTGGCTGAGGGTGATCTCCAGCGACACCTCGGTCGCGCTGAACCGCGTCGCAGTCGGCCATGCGGGATCAGGCAAGGACGATCTCGGCGCCATCGTGCTGCAGAACGGGCGTTTCGCGCTGGCGAGGCGGCTGAAGCCGGTGCTGGAGGCGGGTCGGCAGGCCGGGCTGCTCGACTTCGACGACCCCGAGACGGCGTTCCGGACTTTTTTCGGATTGGTCGGGCGCGACGTGCAGATCCGGCTCCTGCTCGGCGACCGGCTGCAATTGACCGAAGCGACGATCGGCGGCGACGCCGCCCGCGCGACGCAGCAGTTTCTCGCTCTTTACGGGTCAACGACCCAGGGAGCAAACAACCGGCCGCAAGGCCTCTGATCTTCAAAACGGGAAGGAAGACCAAAATGCGTGTCTATTACGATCGTGACGCCGATCTCAATCTGATCAAGGGCAAGAAAGTCGCCATCATCGGTTATGGCAGCCAGGGCCGGGCGCATGCGCTCAACCTCAAGGATTCGGGTGTCAAGGAGATCGCCATCGGTCTGAAGGCCGGCTCCGCCACCGCCAAGAAGGTCGAGGCCGACGGGCTCAAGGTGATGAGCGTGGCGGATGCCGCCAAATGGGCCGACCTGATGATGATGGCGACGCCCGACGAGCTGCAGGCCGACATCTACAGATCGGAAATCGCGCCGAACATCCGCGACGGGGCGGCGATCGCGTTTGCGCACGGCCTCAACGTGCATTTCGGCCTGATCGAGCCGAAGGCTTCGGTCGACGTCGTCATGATCGCGCCGAAGGGCCCCGGCCACACGGTGCGCGGCGAATACCAGAAGGGCGGCGGCGTGCCGTGCCTGGTCGCCGTCAACCAGGATGCCTCGGGCAACGCGCTCGATCTCGCGCTCTCCTATGCCTGCGGCGTCGGCGGCGGCCGCTCGGGCATCATCGAGACCAACTTCCGCGAGGAATGCGAGACCGACCTGTTCGGCGAGCAGGTTGTGCTGTGCGGCGGCCTGGTCGAGCTGATCCGCGCCGGCTTCGAGACGCTGGTGGAGGCCGGCTACGCGCCGGAGATGGCCTATTTCGAGTGCCTGCACGAGGTGAAGCTGATCGTCGACCTGATCTATGAAGGCGGCATCGCCAACATGAACTACTCGATCTCGAACACCGCCGAATGGGGCGAATATGTCTCGGGTCCGCGCATCATCACCGCCGACACCAAGGCCGAGATGAAGCGCGTGCTGAAGGACATCCAGACCGGCAAGTTCACCTCGGAATGGATGCAGGAATACCGTGCCGGTCTGTCGCGCTTCAAGGGCATCCGGCGCATGAACGACAGCCACCAGATCGAGGAAGTGGGTGCGAAGCTCCGCGCGATGATGCCATGGATCGCCAAGAACAAGCTGGTCGACAAGGCGAAGAACTAGGAGGCCTGCGCCAATTCTACCCTCTGCCGCAGGTTTCTGCGCTTCCGGTGCTCACGGACCTCAAGTCCGCTCCGCTCCGGTTCTCGAAACCCGCACCAACTGACTCGGCAGGGCGAATTGTCATCAGACTACCTGCGTGAGACATCAAAGCCGGCGGAGCGGTCCGCCGGCTTTTTCACGCTCAACCGTAATGCCAGCGTGGTTTCGGCTCGGTGCCGGTGAACTCGACACCGATACGGTCCTCGCGGCGCCAGCGGATGATCGCCTTGTAGCCGATGCCGTCGGTCGCAACGTAAAGCAGGAATTCGTCGGGCACGCGCGCCTCGATCGGCACCTTCAGTTCGGCGCCGCCCGGATGCATGTTGCGCACCGTGCACGCGACCTCGGAATTGTTGATGCCGGTCAGGATCGCAGCGCCTTTCAGCACGCGTTGCCGGTGCTTGCCTCTCGGTTCGTTCTCAGGCATGGCGGGCACGTCCTGGCGAATCGCGACATGGCGATCATGATTTGGGGCACTGCATCACCGATAGACGCCCCTGCTGAATTTAGAGTTATTGCCTGCGGCAATTGATTTTTGCCGACAAGAAAACGGCGCCGCTAAGGGCGCCGTTTCTTTTCTCCAGCCGACGGGGCTCAGATATAGGGCGAAATGCACTGCCGGCGCGGGCCATAGTTAGGCTGGAACGTGTTGTCCCAGGCCCGATACGAGCGGTAGCGGTCATAGCACCATTGGACATGGGCCCTGGACAGCCGCTCGGTCCGATAGAGGCGCCGCGGCTGATAGTAGCGCGGATAGGGATCATAATAATAGGGATCGTAGTAATTGCCGTAGGCCAGGCTGCCCAGGCCTAGGCCGAGGCCGAGCCCCAGAATGGCCGCGTCGCTATCACTGAAATGCCGATGATGGCGATGATGCCGCCAGCGCCAGTCGCCATTCCAATCGCCGCCATCCCAGTTGCGGGAGAAATGACGGCTGCGGAAGTTGTCGCCGCGCCACCTGTAGTCGCGGCCGCGCCACTCGCCACCGCGCCGCCAGCGCCAGTCATACATCTGCGGCGAGTAGTTGTTGCCGCCGGCCCATTCGTCGCGGACCGGGATGATTTGCGGCGCAGTCGCATTGGTCGCGGTCGACAGATCGGGTTGCAGGATCGGGCCGGCGATCGACGTCGCCGTCAGACCCGCCATTAGGCTCAGGGCAACCAGCCCGGAGCCGAGAGAAGACAAGAGCGGTTTCATTTCACTCTCCAAGGAGCAAAGGCCCCACGCCCAGAAAACCCCCGGGAATGGGCCTATTAATGGGACTTTTCACCTGAACGGAGGATGAACGGAAAGGTTCCGTCAACCATGACGGGCATGCGCCTGGCTCTTGTCTTCGCCTTAGCTTGCAGGCAAAGGTCTCGCCATGTCGCTGCGCCTTGCCACCTTCAACGTCGAGAACCTGATGAACAGGTTCGATTTCTCCGGCTATCGCAACCAGCTCAACGAAGACCGGACGCTGGCGCTGTTCGATATCCAGAGCGAGGCCGAGTATAGGCTGCTCGAACAAGCGCGCACCATCGCCCAGTCTGACGATACCCGCCAGTTGACGGCGCTCGCTATAGCCGCGACCCGCGCGGATATCATCTGCATGCAGGAGGTCGACAATATCGAGGCGCTGAAGGCTTTCGAATACGGCTATCTCTTCAAGATGATCGGGCAGGGCTACCGCCAGAAATACACCACCGCCGGCAATGACTCCCGAGGCATTGACGTCGCTGTGATGATGCGCAGCGAGACGGCCCAGGGCCAGCCGATCGAGTTCGTGCGCATGACTAGCCACGCCTATGTCACCTTCGAGCAGTTCGGCCTGTTCACGCCGGAGCTTGCGGCACTCGGGCATCTCGCCAGCGACCGCATTTTCCGGCGCGACTGCCTGGAAATAGACGTCACAGTGGGCGGCGTGCCGCTGACGCTTTATCTGGTCCATTTCAAGTCGATGGGCTCGCCGCGCAACGGGCTCGACGGCCGCGAGGCGACGATGCCGCTGCGCATCGCCGAGGCGCAGGCCGTGCGCCGCATCATCGAGGACCGGTTTGGCAAGGACCACGCCGCCGACAAGCGCTGGGCGATCTGCGGCGACCTGAACGACTACCGGCAACGCGTGAAGATCGAAGGCGACAGCTTCGACGGCTACCGTTTCGAGGTGGTCGACGAAGCCCAGTCCTCGATCAACGTGCTGATAGCGGGCGGCTTCTGTGAGAACGTCGTCGAGCGGCGGCCGGAGATGGACCGCTGGAGTTTTTACCACACGCGCGGGCCGGAGGAGCGGCATCTGTGCCAGCTCGACTACCTCCTCCTGTCCAAGGCGCTGGCGGCGAAGAACGCCACAGCGGTGCCGGAGATCATCCGCAACGGCCAGCCATGGCGTACCATCTTTCCGTCCGGGCAGGAGGTGGAACGTTTCCCGCGCGCCGGCTGGGACAGGCCGAAGGCCTCCGACCACTGCCCGGTGGTGATCACCCTGGACATGGCCTGAGCCCGTGAGTTTCGACCTGCCGCGCAACGTGATCTTGCCGGTCGACGACGTCGACGTAAGGCTCGACCCAAATCCGCATCCCTTCGAACGCGACAATCGGGCAGCGATCGCCGAAAACTGGCGGCGCGAAATGGAGGCGAAGCCGGCGCTGTATGACGGTACGGTGGTGCTGCTTTCGGCGCTCAGCTATCGCGACAGCCGGCTTATCGGCCGCTGCCACGCGGTGAAGTATTCGACCTTCATGCTCTGGCGCAAAAACCGCGAGCTGAGCGGCGCCGAACATGCCTATGCGCATGCCGTGCTGGTCGCCGGCGACAATGCGCTGGTGGCGATCCGCATGGGTTCGCATACGGTCAATGCCGGCCGTGTGTATTTCGCCGCCGGCTCCTTCGAGCCGGTCGATTTCCGCGACGGCCTCGTCGATGTCGATTTCAATATGATCCGCGAGGTGGGCGAGGAGACCGGGATCGACCTGTCAGCGGCCCGGCGGGGACGGCGCTATCATGCGCTGTCGACGGCCAGCGGCACGGTGATCTTCCGCCGCTACCGGGTGGCCGAACATGCCGATGATCT
Source organism: Mesorhizobium sp. M1C.F.Ca.ET.210.01.1.1 (assembly GCF_004791585.1). Lineage (GTDB taxonomy): Bacteria > Pseudomonadota > Alphaproteobacteria > Rhizobiales > Rhizobiaceae > Mesorhizobium. The sequence continues at coordinate 55,509 of NZ_SRUU01000004.1, read as the reverse complement.
GGCGCGGCGCATCAGCGCTTTCGTCGCCGCCGAGACCGAGCCGGAGATCGAGGGGCCGGTCGTCATCCGCCATGCCGAAGACCTGCCGGACGGCCTGATGGGCCATATGAAGCCGCTGATCGAGTGGCATTTTGCTCGCAGCGGCACGGATCTCTGATCCTGGATGTCGCCTTGCAGGCGCACCGTCTTTCACGATCCGGCAACACGTCACTTTGGCAGCCGCCTGGACGAAGCCGGATCACGGAAAGATTGGAAGCAACGTGTCCTCAGGCGCGCGTTCCCGGGCGGCGGACTCACTCACGAGCTTGGTCGCCGGGCGTTCGTCCTTGTAATAGTAGCTGTAGCCGTTGATGGCCGGTGCGCCACCGAGATGCGCGTAGAGAATTCTCGAACCTTCGGGGAAGAAGCCTTTCCTGGTTAGATCGATCAGGCCCTGCATCGATTTTCCCTCGTAGACCGGATCGGTGATCATGGCCTCCGTGCGGGCCGCCAGCCGGATCGCGTCGTTCGTGGCTTCTGACGGAACGCCATAGGCCGGATAGGCGTAGTCGGGGTTGATCACGATTTCGTCGTCGCGAATAGTGCGGCCCAGCCCGACGAGCGCGGCGGTGTCGTCGACGATGCGGCGGACCTGCGCGCGGGTCTGGTCGATTGTCCCAGAGGCGTCGATGCCGATCACCCGGTCGGCGCGGTCTTGCGCGGCGAAGCCAACGATCATGCCGCCCTGCGTCGACCCGGTCACGACGCACACGACAATGTAGTCGAAGGTGAAGCCGAGCTCGGCCTCCTGCCTAGCCACCTCCTCGGCAAAGCCGACATAGCCCAACCCGCCGAATTTGTGCACCGAGGCCCCGGCGGGAATCGGATAGGGCTTCCCGCCAGCGTCCTTCACCGACTGGATCGCGTCCTGCCAGCTCTTGCGGATGCCGATGTCGAAGCCGTCGTCGACGAGCCGGCTGTCCGCGCCCATCAGGCGCGTCAGGAGGATGTTTCCGACCCGGTCGTAGACCGCATCATAGTGCGGCACCCATTTCTCCTGGATCACCACGCATTTCATGCCGATTTTGGCTGCCGTCGCCGCCACCATGCGGGTGTGGTTCGACTGGACGCCGCCGATCGATACCAGCGTGTCGGCGCCGGTGCGAAGAGCGTCTGGCACGATGTATTCGAGCTTTCTCAGCTTGTTCCCGCCCATGGCGAGACCGGAATTGCAATCGTCACGCTTTGCGTAGACTTGCACCTTCCCGCCCAGCGCCGCGCTCAGGCGCGGCAGATGCTCGATCGGCGTCGGGCCGAAGGTCAGCGGATAGCGTTCAAACTTGTCGAGAAGTGACATCGATCTGTCCTCCGCCATGGTGGTTTTCGATAGACAAAGGATAGCCGAACGAGGGCGAAAGGTGCTCTCGAAGGATCGCCAGGATTTTTCCACTTCCATCAAAAAATGCGCTAAGCTTGGTCTTGGTCGTCCATTCAGGCTCATGGAAATGGAAGAAACTTCCGACCCAACTTTCGACCGCGTCGACATCAAGATCCTCCGGGCCCTTCAGTCCGAGGGACGGCTGACCAACGCGGAACTGGCGGCGCGTGTGAATGTCAGCGCCGCCACATGCCACCGGCGCACGCAACGCCTGTTCGAAGAGGGTTACATCACCGGGGTCAGGGCTGAGATCGCTCCCGCCGCCGTAGCGCTTGGCGCGCTGGTGATGGTCGGCGTCGTGCTCGACCGCTCGACGCCGGAAAGCTTCGCCGCTTTCGAGGAGGCCGTGCTCAAGCTCAAGGAGGTGCTGGATTGCAATCTGGTGGCGGGCGACTTCGACTATCTGCTTAAGATAAGGGTGCGGGACATGGCCGATTTCAACAAGCTCCACGGGCAGAAGCTGATCGCGCTGCCGGGCGTCCGGCAGACCCGGACATTCTTCGTCATGAAGGAGGTCAAAGAGAATGCGCGACTTCCGTTTTGACAGGTCGCGATCTTGACGATGGTCAGCGTCGCCCCTTGTCCTGCAATGCCTTGCGGTCGTTGCGGGCGGCGACGAAAAACAACATGACGCCGAGGCCGAGCAGCGCGCCCATCGCCATTCCCATCGTCTGGCCGACAACCTCCTGGAAATTCGCAGCGACGCGATCGGGATTTTGGATGCCGTAGCGGGCCAGATACCACCACAGGCCGGCCAAGGCGACCTCGAAGATCGCCAGCACCAGGATCAGCCGCGCCTTCCTGCTCATTCGGATCTCCCCCGCATAGCAAAGGCCACTGCAATCGCATTGCCGGGTGTGCGACAACAGAGGGCGGGCGAATCCCTGCGGCGGCCGCGCCTATTCATGCCTCAGCGCGTCGATCGGGTCGAGCCTTGCGCCGCGCAACGCCGGGAAGAAACCGAACACCATGCCGATCAGCGCCGAGAAACCGACGGCGAGCAGGATGATTGCCGGGCTTGGCGCGAACGGAATGGTCAGCGTCGCCGAGGCAAGGCCGGCGAGCGCCAGTCCGATCAGGATGCCGATGATGCCGCCGAGCAGCGACAAAACCGTCGCCTCGACCAGGAACTGGATGAGGATGTGCTTCTCATGTGCGCCGATCGCCAGCCTGATGCCGATCTCGCGCGTGCGCTCGGTGACCGACACCAGCATGATGTTCATGATGCCTATGCCGCCGACCAAGAGGCTGACGCCGGCGACGGCGCCCAGCATACCGGTCATGGTGGTGGTGGCGCTGGCCATGGCGTCGGCGATCTGGGTCATGTCGCGGATCGAGAAATCGGGATCGCGGTCCGGCGTGATGCGGCGCGTATCGCGCAGGATGTCCTCGACGCGCGGCTGCAGTTCGGTGGTCGGCGTCCGGTCGTCGGCGGCGATGTAAATAGAATCGATGTCGCGGTTGCCGGCGATGCGCCGCTGGTAGGCGGCCAAAGGCATCAGCACGACATTGTCCTGATCCTGGCCGAAGCCGGTATAACCCTTCGCCTCCAACAGGCCGATGATCCTGCAGGAGGTGCGGTTGACGCGGATGGTCTCGCCTTCGGGATCGCCGGCACCGAAGAACTGCTGGCGCACCGTCTCGCCGATCAGGCATACGCCGGCGCCGGCGCGCGTCTCGGAATCGCTGAAGGGGCGGCCCGACACCAGCTTCCAGTCGCGCGCGTCGAGATAGGCGCTGTCGGTGCCGGTGACGCCCGATGTCAAGCTCTCTGTGCCGAAGATGACGCGCACCTGTTTCTGCGAGGCCGGCGCGATGGCGCGAGCGCCGCTGAGATGGGCGACAAGTGCTGCAAGGTCCTTGGCGGCCAGCGGGCGGGTGACCTGGTCGAGGCCGCCCGGTCCGCCGGGCCCGGCGGGGCGGCCGGAGCGGACGACCAAGAGATTGCTGCCGAGCTTGGAGATATCGGCCTTGACCTTCTCGGTGGTGCCTGAGCCGATGGTGAGCATGGCGATGACGGCGGCGACGCCGATGACGATGCCGAGCAACGTCAGGAACGAGCGCAGCACGTTCCTGCGGATCGATATCAGCGAAAGGCGGACGGTCTCCCAGATCATGCTGCCTCGGCTTTCGCCGTATCCGAGGCGACGTGGCCGTCGAGGAAGCGCACGGTGCGCTCGGCATAGGCCGCGACATCGGCCTCGTGCGTGACCATGACGATGGTGAGCCCGAGCTCGGCATTGAGCCTGGTCAGCAATTCCATAATCTCGTGCGTGCGCGCGGTGTCGAGATTTCCCGTGGGCTCGTCGGCGACGAGCAAGGTGGGTTTGGTGACGATGGCGCGCGCAATGGCAACGCGCTGCTGCTGACCGCCCGACAGCTCGGCAGGCGTGTGATGCTCGCGCCCGACAAGTCCCACCTCAGCCAGCGCCTGCATGGCGAGATCTCGGCGCTCGCGGGCGGAAACGCCGCGATAGATGAGAGGCAGCTCGACGTTCTCCGCCGCCGTGGTGCGGGGCAGGAGATTGTAGCCTTGGAAGACGAAACCGACATAGAGGTTGCGCAGCAAAGCGCGGCGGTTGCGGTCGAGCCGGCCGGCATCGACGCCCTCGAATCTGTAGGTTCCGGCCGTCGGCGTGTCGAGGCAGCCGATGATGTTCATGGCCGTCGACTTGCCGGAGCCGGACGGGCCCATGATGGCGACGAATTCGCCTTTTCGAATTGCGAGATCGACGCCGGCGAGAGCATGCACGCGCGCTTCGCCCTCGCCATAGCTCTTCCAGACCTTGTCGAAAGTGATGAGCAGGGGAGCGGACATCATTGTCAGCTCCGCTGCTGTGAGCCGATGATGACCTCAGCGCCTTCCTTGAGGCCGGACGTGATCTCGGTCTGCTCGCCGTCGGTCGAGCCGATCCTGACGTTGACCGGATGCGGCCGTCCGTTTTCCAGCACATAGAGCGTGCGCGAACCGTCGGTCGGCGCCTTTGTCGCCTCGCGCTGCCGGTTCGGGCGACCCATGCGGCCGGTGAAGAGGTCGCTGAGGCTCCAGCCGCGGGCCGCTTGTTGCGCCGGACGGTAGCGGAAGGCAGTGGCCGGCACCGTGAGCACGCCCTGGGCCTGCTTGGTCACCACCGCGACCGTGGCGGTCATGCCGGGCCTGAGCAGAAGCTCGCTGTTGTCGACTTCCAGCCGTGCATTGTAGGTGACGACGCCGTCGGTGGTGACGGAGGCGTAAGAGATGTCGCGGATCTCGGCATCGAAAGGGCGGTCCGGGAATGCATCGACGGTGAAGCGGGCATGCTGGCCGGGCTTGACCTGGCCGATATCGGCCTCGTCCACCGCTGCCTGCAGCTCCATGTTCCGCAAGTCGGCGGCAAGGACGAACAGCACCGGCGCCTGCAGCGAGGAGGCGACCGTCTGTCCGGGGTCGACCGAGCGCGTGAGCACGATACCGTCGATCGGGGCATAGATGGTGCTCTTGGCAAGGTCGGTCTGCTGGGCCTTCAGATCGGCCTCAGCGATGGCGAGATTGGCTTCGGCGCTTTCGAGCGCCGCCTTGGAGCGATCGCGCGTCGCGGTCGCCGCCTCGAGCGACTGGTCCGTCGCCATGCCGCGCCTGGTCAGCGCGCTCGCGCGGACCACCGCATTCTCGTTTTCCTGCAGCGTGACCTTGGCGTCTTCGACGCTGGCTGCGGCCGCCTTGGCCGAGGCGGTGGCGCGCTCGATCTGGACCTCGAGCTTGGCGGTGTCGAGCGTCGCCAGCACGTCGCCCTTCTTGACCTGCTGGTTCTCGTTGACCGCGACGGAGCGAACGATGCCGGAAAGCTCGCTGGAGATGTCGACCTGCGTTAGCGGCTGCAGCGTGCCGGTTGCCGACACCTGGACAGTCAGGTCGGCGATTGTTGCCGGAGCTGTCGTGTATTCGATTCGGGGCGGCGAGGCGGCGTTCCACCGGTAGACGCCATACGCGGCCGCCACGACCGCCAGCACCAGCAGAACGTAGAGCCAGCCGCGGCGACGCTTGCGGCTCACGCCTTTGCGGTCGAGCCCGAGAGCTGTCTCGATGGAAGTGTTGGATTCCGCCTTTGGCGGATTGACAACCTGGTCCACGCCGGACCCCTATAGTCGAAATTGACGTCCCTATCCGTGCACAAATCAGGCCTTGTGGTTCGAATTTCAAATTAAATTTCCCTCATGTTGGGATTGAGGCAGAAATTCGGAGCGAGGCGGAAGGTTTTCTCCATGGCGAGCAATTACTTGCTCTACGATGTGTTTACGAACGAACGGCTGGCCGGGAATCCGCTCGCCGTCGTGCTCGACTGCCAGGGGCTGGACACGGTCGCCATGCAGGCGATCGCACGCGAATTCAACCTGTCCGAGACGGTTTTCGTGTTCCCGCCCGACAACTCCAAGCACCGCAATCGCATCCGCATCTTCACGCCTGATTATGAGATGCCGTTCGCTGGCCATCCGACCGTCGGCTCGGCGATCGCGCTTGCGGAGCAGGCGGGCGAGGCGGCGGGCATCTTCGTGCTGGAGGAGAATATCGGCCCGGTGCGCTGCGCGGTGAGCAAGCATGACGGGGCCATCTTTGCCGAATTCGACCTGGCGAAACTGCCGGAGCGGCTGGAACTCGTCGCCGACCCCGAGATGATCGGCGCGGCGCTTGGGCTTGGCCCGCACGAAATCGGCTTCGAGAATCACCGCATCTCGTTCTGGTCGGCTGGCGTGCCCTACGTCACCATTCCGGTCGCCGACCTTGAAGCGGCGGCAAAGATCCGGCTGGACAACCAGGCCTGGTCGGAACTCGCTTCGCGCAAGAGCGAATGGGCCTTTGCCAGCCCTTATGTCTATTGCCGCGAGACGGTGCATCACGACAGCGCCTTCCATGTCCGCATGGTCGTGCCCGGCAATCCCTCCTACGAAGACCCGGCGACTGGGTCGGCGGCGGCCGCCTTTGCCGGCGCCATCATGCATTTCGATGCTCCGACGGACGGGATCTCGCAGCTTTGGATCGAGCAGGGGCTGGAGATGGGCAGGCCCTCGCGCATCCGGCTGGAGCTCAATGTCGACGGCGGAAAGCTGGCCTCGGCCCGCATCGGTGGGCACGCAATCAAGGTCGCGGAAGGCAAGCTTTTGATCTGACACCTGCGGCAATTCGGCGATTTGTCGGGAAATGATCCAGCAGGGCTGGACATCGCCGAATCCGGCGGCTATATGCGCCGCCGACGCTGGGTTTCCGGCGGTGTGGGTGTGTAGCTCAGTTGGTAGAGCAGCTGACTCTTAATCAGCGGGTCCACAGTTCGATCCTGTGCACACCCACCATCTAATTCTTTGATATCCCTGGATTAGACGCTGCGCCCGCGTCGAAAGACACGGTTCAGGAACTTGCCGGTCGAAGGCGAGGCTGTTGTCGACGCCATTTTCGGCGTCGGTCGGGGCACGCTCCTTGCCCCCGGAAAAATCGCCGATGAGCCACCAAGCGAAAATCAGGAAAAGAACAAATACCGCTGTGTCGATCGGACCGTAGCTATGATCTCCGCTGCGGCGAAGCACACCAGCGACAAGCACGGCAATGGCCAAAGCAGCGGCCGCGGGACGACGTTTCAGCATCCACCAGGTCTCTTCGAGAATCGGTGCCCATGGCGGGTCCTCCATGCGAGGAACTCTGTGTGCAACAAACACGTCGACAGGTCCAAACAACATCCGGATCAAGGATCGTATTGAGCTGTTGCTTTTCGTTGGGTAGAACGATTTCGGGCTTTGGGGGTATTCGAAAATGCGGTCGTTCTACATCAACCTGGCGGTCTCGGTTGACCGTCGTGAATGGTTTGACGCGCAAGCAAGCCGTTTAGGTCTCGACATCGAACGATTTGAAGCGGTGAGCAACACTTCGATCGCGGACAGTGTAGCTGTCCAGTTCAATGTTTCAAAAGAAACGATCGCCTGCTTCTTCAGTCATCGCGCGATCTGGAACGAAATCGCCAACGGTCCCGACAGGTTCGCCGCGATTTTTGAGGACGACGCGCATCTCAGCGACGATCTGCCGGCATTTCTGAACGATGTGTCGTGGATACCGGCCGACGCCGACATCGTTCATCTCGAAAAATTGGGAAAGCGGTTTGTCGGTATCGATGCCGGGCAGAAAGCGCTTGGCAGAAAGCTGTATCAGGCGATTTCGGGATTCGCCGGAGCGGCGGCCTATGTCATCTCGCGTGAATGCGCCGCGAAGCTACATGCAACCTTCACCGAAATCGATCAGGACTTCGACCTGCATCTGTTCAATGATGGAATGCCAAGTCTGAAGATCTACAAAATCGGTCCCGCGCTATGCATGCAGGACCGGTTCACTGCCGCCCCACGTTTTGCATCGACGATCGTGCGGCCCCGGATGTCGAACCGTGTCGACGCTCCTGAGGCCGTGTTGCGCGAGGCGGCACGACTTTACAAGAGGCTGGCCTCCTTCGCCGTCCGCTCCTTGCGGCTGCGCCGCCCCAGGCTCATTGCAATCAAGATCAAATGATGCGGCCCGCGTGCAAGACCGGTTCGACGTTTCACGGAATCCCCGAACCGCTCTAAGTATTTGTTTTTGCGCAATTCCGGACGGAAAACCGCTGCACACTTTTCCGGAATTGCTCTAAGTTGGTTCTTCAACCAGCTAGCTGCTTGTCATTTTTCCGATACGCCGGCCTCGGCGAAGCTTGCCATCCTTGCGTGGCATTCCAGCGCCGAGCGCACGATGTTGACGGCAAGGCAGGCGCCGGAGCCTTCGCCAAGCCGCATGCCGAGATCGAGCAGCGGCGGCAGGCCGAGTGCTTCGAGCAGGCGGCGATGGCTGGCTTCGGCCGAGACATGAGCGGCGATCGTGTGCGCCAGCCCGGTCGGGTGCAGCCTTGCCAGCGGCGCCGCGGCAGCGGTGCAGACGAAGCCGTCGAGCAGTACCGGCACGTTGCTGCGGCGCGCGGCGAGCGTGGCGCCGAAGATGGCGGCCAGCTCGCGTCCGCCAAGGGCCGCGGCGATCTTCAAAGGATCGGACAGCGATCCGGCATGCCGTCTGAGGCCGGCCTCGATGGCCACGACCTTGCGCTGCAGCCCGGCATCGTCGACGCCGGTGCCGCGCCCGGTCCATTTTTCCGCGCCGCCGCCGAAAAGGGCCGTCGAGATCGCTGCGGCCGGCGTGGTGTTGCCTATGCCCATCTCGCCAAAGCAGACAAGATCGAGGTCTCCGGTCACGGCATCATAGCCGGCCGAGACGGCAGCGAGGAAAGTCTGCTCGTCCATTGCCGGCACTTGCGTGAAGTCGCCCGTGGGATGGTCGAGATCGAGCGGGATGACGTCGAGCTTTGCGCCGGCAATGCGCGCGAGCTGGTTGATGGCGGCACCCCCGCCGGCGAAGTTCGCCACCATCTGCACGGTGACTTCCGACGGATAGGCCGAAACGCCCTGCGCGGTGACGCCGTGATTGCCGGCAAAGACGAAGACCTTGACGTTGTCGAGCTTAGGCATGTCGCGGCCCTGCCAGCGGGCCAGCCAGGCGGCGATCGTTTCAAGGCGGCCGAGGCTGCCCGGCGGCTTGGTCAGCGTGTCCTGGCGGCTGGCCACGGCACTGGCCGCGGTATCGCTGCCGGAAGGGAGATCAAGGCAGGCGGAACGCAGGTCTTCGAGCGATTTGAAGGACGTTGATTGCAGGGACATGGGGGCAAGGTCTCCAAAAGAGAATCAGGAAAGGCAAACGGAAGCGACGAGCAGGACCGCGATCTCGCCGAACTGCTGCAGCGCACCGATCGTGTCGCCGGTCTGGCCGCCGATCTGGCTGAGGCAAAGCGCGCGGAACGCTGCGAACATCAGGCCGAGCAGGATGATTGCGGCAATCGCGCCGCCGAGGCCGAGGGTCAGCAGCGCCACGGCGCCGAGCGCGGCCCCGACACCTGCGGTTTCGGCGCTCACGGAGCCGGCGTTGGCCGACAAGCCATCGGTGCGAGCAGGCGGCAGAAGATGCATGAAAGCGCCAAACAGGCCGCGCGAGGCGGCGTGGGCGGCCAAAAGCGCCAGGAAGACGTGACCTGGGCCGGCCAGTTCCGAAAGCGCGCTCCAGCGGATGAGCAGCGAGACGCCAAGCGCTGCCGCGCCATAGGCGCCGATGCGGCTGTCGCGCATGATCTCCAGCTTCCTCTCGCGCGTTCTGCCGCCACCGAACCCGTCGGCGATGTCGGAGAGACCGTCCTCGTGCAGGCAGCCGGTGACGAGCATCGTCGCGGCGAGCCCGAGCGCCGCGGCCGGGCCGGCGGCAAGACCCAAACCGCTGGCAATGGCATAGGCGAGCGCGCCGATGACCGCCACGGCGAGACCGGCAAAAGGCGCGGCCCAGATCGCATTGGCAAGGCCGCGGCCGCCGAAATCGCCCGACGGCAGCCTCAGCCGCGTGAAAAAGACGAGGCAGAGGCCGATATCGTCCAGCAACCGGCGAGGCTCGGAGAGGCCGCTCATGCGCTCCTCGCTATGGCGTGGAAGAAGGTGCCGCTGACAAGGCCACGCCGGTAGCCCGAGGCGCCGAGCGGATTGCCCTGGCCGTCGGCAAGGTCAGCCAGGGGCTCGTCGTTGCCGGTGGCCGTCGTCTGCGCATAGTGGAACTCGTGGCCGCGGATCAACGTGCCTTCGCTACCGAGCGGGCAGGCGGTGCGCAGCCGAGCTTCGCGATAGCCGAGATTCATCTTGCGCCTGGCGAAGCTGGTCGAATGGCCGAGCAGGCCAAGCAGGCGGTGGCTCTGGCCGTCGGCGTCCTCCAGCATTTCGCCCAGCACCATGAAGCCGCCGCACTCGCCGTGCACGGGCTTCGTCGCGGCGAAGCGCGCCATTCCCGCGCGGAAGTTGTCGGCGGCCGCCAGCCTGCCGGCATGCAGTTCGGGATAGCCGCCGGGCAGCCAGCAGACATCGCAGTCTGAGGCGGGCGCTTCGTCGGTAAGCGGCGAGAAGGGAACGATTTCGGCACCTGCCCTGCGCCAGTGCGCGATGACATGCGGGTAGAGGAAAGTGAAGGCGGCATCCTCGGCCAGCGCGATGCGCTGCCCGGGCGGCTGCAGGGCGTCGCCGAAGTCGCCGGCCGCCGGTTCAAGCGGGGTTGCAAGCGCCAGAACGGCGTCGATCTCGATTGACTTCTCGACCATGTCGGCCAGCCGGTCGAGATGCGCCATCAGGTTCTCATATTCGCCAGCTTGTACCAGGCCGAGATGCCGCTCGGGCAGGTTGAGCGTTGGATCGCGCAGGATCGCACCGACCACCGGCAAGCCGATCGCCTCGATCGCGTCGCCCGACAGCCGCCGGTGACGCTCGCTGCCAAGGCGGTTGAGCACGACGCCGGCCATGCGCACATCCGGATCATAGGTGGCAAAACCCTTGGCGACGGCGGCGGCCGTCGTCGATTGCCCTGAGACGTCGAGCACCAGAAGCACCGGCAGGCCGTAGAGCCGGGCAAGGTCGGCGGCCGAACCTGATCTGCCTTCAGGCGCGGGAATGCCGTCGAACAGGCCCATGGCGCTTTCGAGGATGACATACTCGGCATCGTCCGCCGCTTGGCTTGCCAGCGCGTTGAGCAGGGAAGGCGACATTGCCCAACTGTCCAGGTTCACGCCGGAGAGCCCGGTGGCGGCGGCGTGGAAGCCGGGGTCGATGTAGTCCGGCCCGGACTTTGCGCCGCGCACCTTGAGCCCGCGCCGGGCCAGCGCGCGCAGCAGGCCAATGGTGACACTGGTCTTGCCCGAGCCTGAGCGCGGCGCGCCGATGATGATCGCCCGCGCCGTCATGCCTCGCCCGCCAGTGCCGCGCGCATTGCGACGATGCCGCCGACGACGATCAGCGCCGGCGAGGCAAGTCCGGCGGTCGCGGCTTCCTCGGCGATTGTTGCAAGCGTGGCGACGACGGTGCGCTCCTGCGGCGTGGTCGCCGCGACGATCACGGCCGCCGGCGTCGACGGCGCAAGCCCGCCTTCGAGCAGGGCCGAGGCGATGATCGGCAGATTCGCCATGCCCATATAGACGACGACCGGCTGGCCGGTGCGGGCAATCGCTGCCCAGTCGATGTCGTCGTCGGTGCCCGCCGCATGGCCGGTGGCGAGGATGACGGCCTTGTTGATGCCGCGCATCGTGGCAGGGATGCCGGTGGCGGCGAGCGCGCTAAGGCCGGAGGTCAGGCCGGACAGCACTCGGAATGGAATGCCTTCCCGCGCGAGTGCCAGCGCCTCTTCCCCGCCGCGACCGAAAATATAGGGATCGCCGCCCTTGAGGCGCACGACGCGGCGTTCCTCGCGGGCAAGCCGCACCAGCAGCGCGTTGATGTCGTCCTGCTTCATCGAAGGCTGGCCGCCGCGCTTTCCTGCGTAGAATAGCTCGGCGCCTTCGGCGACCGCGACGACCTCAGGAGAGACCAGCGCATCATAGACCAGCGCATCGCATTGCCCGAGCGCCGCCAGCACCTCCAGCGTCAGGCAGCCGGGATCGCCAGGGCCGGCACCGGCCAGCCAGACATGGCCGGGTTTCAACTCGCGCGGCTTGAAGTTCAGCCGCGCCAGCGCCTGCTCGACCGTAGTTTGTCCGTTTCTGTTCAAGGCGCTGCCGTTCACAATCCGTCCCGTCCGCGAAAACGCCGCTGGTAGTGGGCGTCGTAGAGTGAGCTTTCGCCAAAATCCTGCGCGGCCAATGCGCTGCCGACGAAGATGATCGCTGTCCGCTCCATCGGGTTTTCGGCCAGCAGCGCTTCGATGGTGCCGAGCGTGCCGGTCAGGATGCGCTCATCCGGCCAGGAGGCGCGGAAGACGACAGCGACCGGGCACTCGGCGCCATAGAGCGGCGTCAAATCGGCAACGATGCGGTCGATGGCGTGGATGGCGAGATGAATGGCAAGCGTAGCGCCGGTGCGGCCGAAGCCGGCGAGCGTCTCGCCTGGCGGCATTTTCGAGGCGCGGCCGGAGACGCGGGTCAGCACCAGGCTTTGCGCCAGTTCTGGAATGGTGAGCTCGCGCCGCAGCGCCGCAGCGGCCGCCGCGAAGGACGGCACGCCCGGCGTCAGCGTGTAGGGGATGTCGTGCTTCTCCAGTCGCCTGATCTGCTCGGCCACAGCGCTCCAGACCGAAAGGTCGCCTGAGTGCAGGCGCGCGACGTCCTGGCCGGCCTTGTGGGCGGCGACATATTCGGCCTCGATCTCGTCGAGCGACATCGGCGCGGTGTCGATCAGTTTGGTTCCCGGTGCGCAATGGTCGAGCAGTTCCGGCGCGACGATCGAGCCGGCATAGAGGCAGACCGGGCAAGAGGCGAGCAGCCGGCTGCCGCGCAAGGTGATGAGGTCGGCCGCGCCCGGGCCGGCGCCGATGAAATGGACGGTCATTCGGCACCTCCGCCAAGCGCGATGGCGCAGGTCACTGGACCGAGCACAATGCGTGGCCCGAGCAGTCTTGCACCCTTGCCGGCAACCGCCAGGGCTGCCGCTTCCGAAACCGAAGGCGTGCCGGTATGCGCCTGCGACAATTCGGATCGGCTGATCGTACCGGAGGCAGCGGCCTGCAGCGCGCCGTCGCTGACGACGATCACCGGTAGGGCGAGGTCGCGTCCGGCGAGAAAGATCGCCTCCTCGTCGCGCTTGATTTCGCCCGTTGCCAGCCCCGAAAGCGCGGTCATCGCCAGCCCATGCGCTTCGAGCGCGGTCTCGATCGCGGCGCGCACGTCGCGCGCCGTCACGCCCTTCCGGCTGCCGATACCCGCGACCATCATGGCTTCACCCAGCTCCACTGGATGACCGGCATGGCCGGACGCCAGGCCTGCATCGAACCGACGGGCGCCGCGCGCGAGAGCGCGATGCGGGTGAGATCGCCGCCGCGCCTGTTGTGCTGGTCGAGAAGCAGCGCCTCCATCTCCAGCGTCACCGCATTGGCGACCAGCCGGCCGCCAGGACGCAGGACCTTGATCGCCTTCTCCAGCACGCCGGCATCGCTGCCGCCGCCGCCGATGAAGATCGCGTCGGGCGTCTCCAGCTTTGCCAGCGCCTTCGGCGCCGAACCTTCGATGACGGCAAGGCCGGGCACGCCGCAATGCGCGGCGTTGCGGCGGATACGGGCGGCGCGCTCCAAGTCGACCTCGATGGCGATGGCGCGCATGGACGGGTGCGCCAGCATCCATTCGATGCCGATCGAGCCGGAGCCGGCGCCGATATCCCACAGCAGCTCACCCCGGCGCGGCGCCAGCGCCGACAGCGTGATGGCGCGGATCTCGCGCTTGGTGATCTGGCCGTCATGCTCGAACAGATGGTCGGCGAGACCGACGGTCAAGGGCAGGATGCGCGCATCCGGAGTCGATTCAATTTCCAGCGCCAGCACGTTGAGCGGATTGATTTTTTTTAGATCGAAGGCATCGGCGCGCGCGGTACGACGCTTCTCATCCGGACCGCCGAGCGCTTCGAGGACCGTCAAGCGCGAAGGGCCGAAGCCGAGTTCGTCGAGCAGCCCGGCAATGGCGGCAGGCGCGTCCCCGTCGGAGGTCAGCGCAAGGATACGCGCGCCCGGATGGAGCAGGGGCCTGATCAGGTCGATCGCGTGGCCGTGCAGCGAGATGGCCTCGACGTCCTGCAGCGCCCAGCCCAGGCGGGAGGCCGCAAGCGAAAGTGACGACGGCGCGGGAAGCACGAGCATCTCATCCGGCTCTGCCTTGCGCGCCAGCGTGACGCCGACGCCATGGAAGAACGGGTCGCCGGACGCAAGCACGCAGACGCTTGTTCCGGCGAGTTCCAGCACGTCGCGCATTTCGGTGTCGAACGGCGTCGGCCATGGACGAGTCTCGCCCTTTACCAGGGATGAAACCAGCGCGAGATGCCGCTTGCCGCCGAAGACGACTTTGGCCTCGGCAATCCGCCGCTTGGCCTCGTCGCCGAGACCCGCTAAACCGTCCCCGCCGATGCCGACGATCGTCAGCCATCTTGAGGCTGGCTTGGCAGCGCGCGGACCCTTAGCAGGCATGATGACCCACCGCATCCTGATCCTCGGCGGAACCACGGAAGCCCGGCAACTGGCGGGAAAGCTGGCGCGTCGCGACGATTTCTCGGTCACGCTGTCGCTGGCCGGCCGCACGGAAAGCCCGGTCGCGCAAGGCGTTCCGGTGCGCGTCGGCGGCTTTGGCGGCGCCGAAGGGCTGGCGGCCTATCTTCGCGGGGAACACATCTGCCTGCTGATCGACGCCACGCACCCTTACGCTGCGCGCATTTCGGCCAATGCCGCTGCGGCTGCCAAGCAAGTTGGCATGCCGATCCTCGCGCTGCGTCGTCCCGGCTGGGAACCTGTCGCCGGCGATCGCTGGACGCTGGTGGATAGCGTCGCGGAAGCTGCAGGAGCGCTTGGCACGCCGCCGCGTCGCGTCTTGCTGGCGATTGGTCGGCAGGAGGCCGGCGCCTTCGAGGCCGCACCGCAGCACCACTATCTCATTCGCAGCGTCGATCCGGTCGAGCCGAAGCTGGCCCTGCCCGATGCGCTCTATCTGCTGGCGCGTGGACCGTTTCCGGAAGCCGATGAACGGGCACTGCTCGAAAAATATGGCATCGATGCCGTCGTTTCGAAGAACAGCGGCGGCGAGGCGACCTACGGCAAGATCGCCGCAGCGCGGGCACTCGGCATCGAGGTGATCATGGTTCGCCGGCCACCGCTGCCGGACGTGCCTTCGGCTGAAACCGTCGATGCGCTTGCCGCAATGGTCGATCATCTGTTCGAGCCCGTTGCCGACCGCGGCGTGTAGACCAGCGCGGGCCGCTCGTTGCGCTTGATGATCCGGGTCTCGGGTGAGCCGATGATGATGCAGGTCGCCATGTCGGCCTTTGCCGCATCGGCGTCCGCCAGAAGGTAGACATCGATACGCTCGTCGGGCCGGCCGGCGGCGCGGCCGAAGATCACCGGCGTGGTGCCGGGCAGGATCGCCTTCAGGCATTCGAAGGCGCGGCCAAGCTGCCAGGGGCGGGCCTTGCTGATTGGATTATAGAGCGCGATGACGAAGCCGGCGCCGGCAGCCGCCAGCAGGCGCAGTTCGATCAGGTCCCACGGCTTCAGATTGTCGGACAGCGAGATGGCGCAGAAGTCGTGGCCAAGCGGCGCGCCGATGCGGGCGGCGACCGCGAGCATGGCCGTGACGCCGGGAACGACCGCGAGGTCGATGGCGCGCCATTCGGCCGGGCCGCCCTCGATCGCCTCGCATATGGCCCCCGCCATCGCAAAGACGCCGGGGTCGCCGCCGGACACGACGGCGACATTGTGGCCTTCGGCAGCCTTGGCCAATGCCTCGTTGGAGCGGGCGAGCTCCTCGCGGTTGTCGGAGGCGATGCGGGTCTGGTCCGGCCTCAGTTCAAGGCGGTCGAGATAGGGTGTGTAGCCATAGAAGAAGGTAGCCTCGGCCACGGCGCGGCTTGCCTGTGGCGTGACCTGGTCGGCGTTGCCGGGACCAAGGCCGATGACGGTGAGGCGGCCGCTCATGGCTTTGCTCCGGGGGCTCCGGGTCGGGCGGACCAGCCGGCGACCAGCACGATGGCGAAATAGGGCGCCTTGTCGTCCGGCTTTTCGGCAAGCCGCATGGAGACACTTCCCGGCATGGTGCCGCGCTCGATATAGACGGCTTTGGCCAGCTTGCCTGTCGCTTCCAGCGCGCGGCGGATTTTTGGCAGGTTGCGGCCGACCTTCATGATGACGGCGGCATCGGTGTCGGCCAGCCGTCGCGTCAGCTCGAACTCGCTCATCGTGCCGGGCAGCACGGTCAGGACGTCATCGCCCTGGACGATCGGCAGGCCGGTCGCCGACCAGCAGCCGGACATGGCGGTAATGCCGGGGATGACCTCGGTCGGGAAGCGGTGCGCGAGCCGCACATGCAGGTGCATGTAGGAACCGTAGAAGAGCGGATCGCCTTCCGACAGCACAGCCACCATCCTGCCGGCGCCAAGATGCTCGGCGACCTGTTCGGCCGACTGTTCGTAGAAATCGGCGATCTGAGAGCGGTAGTCGTCGTGATCCTTGTCGATCTCGGTCGTCACCGGATAGAGCAGCGGCAGCTCGATCATGTCCGGCCGGAAGCGGGCCTCGACGATGGCGCGCGCATTGCTGTTGTTGCCGCGCTTGGCGAAATAGGCGACGACGTCGGCCTCGGCCAGCGCGCGCGCCGCCTTAAGCGTCAGAAGTTCAGGATCGCCGGGACCCGTGCCGACGCCGACAAGACGGCCTTTTACGATCGCGTTCACAGGCCCGGCCTCGCCAATGAATTGAGCGCGGCCGCCGTCATGGCGCTGCCGCCCAGCCTGCCGCGCACGATGGCGTAGGGCACGCCATAGGAATTCTCGGCCAGCGCATCCTTGGATTCGGCGGCACCCACGAAGCCGACCGGCATGCCGATGATTGCCGCCGGCTTCGGCGCGCCATCGCGTAGTTTTTCGAGCAGATAGAAAAGCGCGGTCGGCGCGTTGCCGATGGCGACGACCGATCCGGCCATGCGCTCGCCCCAGAGGTCGATCGCCGCGGCCGAGCGCGTGTTGCCGATTTCCTTGGCGATCTCCGAGGTGCGCGGGTCGCGCAGCGTGCAGATCACGTCGTTGCCGGCCGGCAGCCGAGCGCGGGTGACGCCATGGGCGACCATTTCGGCATCGCAGAAGATTGGCGCGCCGGCGGCAAGGGCCGTGCGCGCGGAGGCAACGAAATCGCTGGAGAAAATGAAATGGCTTGCGGCTTCGACCTGGCCGCAGGCATGGATCATGCGGATCGCGACATCGGCTTCCGCGTCGGAGAAGCGCGAAAGATCCGCCTCGGCGCGGATGATGGCGAAGGAGCGCTCGTAGATCGCCATGCCGTCATGGATATAGTCGTAGGCGGCCATTCACTGGTTCCGTCGATAGAGTTCGGCGATGCCGGCTGCGCCAAGCCTTGCCAGGCAGGCGGCAGCGGTTTCGCCCTGATGTCTTTGCGCGCGCACCGCGGCAAGGATGCCGCCGATGCCTTGCGCGGCGTCATAGCCCGGCCTGTATCCGGCAGGAAGGGCCTTTGCCGTCCCGTCCACGACAAGTCCGGCTCCGTTTTCGTCGCCGAACAAAGTGAGTGCTGCAGGGCCGGGATGCGCGCAGCCCTTGGCGCAGCCGGAAATGTGCAGTGTGAGCGAGGCGTCGAGGACGCCGGCGCTTTCCTTTGCGATGGTCTCGGCGATGGTGCGGGTGGCGATGCGGCCGGAAGCGCAGGCCGGCATGCCGGGGCAGGCTGCGATGCGGGTGCGCGGGTCGGCTGGGGAGGTGACGAAGCCGAGGGCTGTGGCGGAATTTTGCAGATTGGGGCAGACGGATGCGGAAACGCCTAGGAAGAGCAGGGCGCGGCCGGGGGCTAGGCGGATTTCGGTCGAGCCAAGTTTCGTGGCTTGGCAGGCGAGGTCAATGAGGGATTGCGCCGGCATGCTGCCGAAGGGCAGGGCGATGCCAACGGCGTGGCCGTTGTTCAGGTTGAGGAGGCCAATCGGTGAGCGATAGCGCTCTACGGCGCCCCCCTCTGTCCTGCCGGACATCTTCCCCACTTGGGAGGAGATTGGGCTGTCGCCGCCGGTTTCGCCATTCTCCAACACCGACCGTTGGGAGCCGGCGCGCAAGCTGCCGATCTCCCCCCTTGTGGGGGAGGTGTCCTGCAGGACAGAGGGGGGCGCGAAGGAATGCCAGCCTGAGAGAGAGGCCAACTGTCTCTCGGACAAATCTCGCGTATGCGCCTCTCTGCCTTTTTCGGCGACCATTCTCAGAGCAGCAACGGTGATGTCGCGCGCTGCATCAGCATCGACCACCGCGAGAGACTTTGCACTGCGCGCGTCCCCGGCGACCGCCACGTTCCACAGAACTTCGTCAGCGCTACGCACGGCAGTCAGCCTTACATCAGCCGCCACCGCATCCATCGTCAGCTGTCCGCCGCCGTCGACAATCACCGACGCCTTGGGTCCCAGCCTTGCCGTCAGTCCGGCCTCGTCAATCGCCGCCCGGACCCGCTCGGCCAGCAGGCGCGGATCGGCGATCTCCTGCGGGTCGATGCCCGCCAGCGGCCCGGTCTCGACCGGCACGCCAGTCCGCGCCGCAATGCCCAGCGCATCCACTTCCGTCGCCAGCAGCTTCGCGCTTTCGGCGGTCAGGCCGCGGATTTGCAGGCTGCCGCGTGCGGTCACTTCGATGATGCCGTTGCCATGGCGCAAGGCGGATTCGCAGAGTCCGATCAGCGACTTGGGAGGGAGTCCTCCAGTGACCGGATTGAGCCGCGCCAAAAGCCCGTCGCCGGTTTGCATCGGAGCACTGAGAGCAGGGCAAGCGCCGCGGCGCGAGAATACGTTCATGCCGCCACTCCTTGCGCCTCGGCGATCAAAGCCGCGAGATCGTCGTCGATGGAATTCCTGAGCGGATGCCAGAGGCCCCGACGTCGCGCCGAAAGGAGGCGCTCGGCAATGACCTTTGCGGCGGCAGGATTTTCGCGCAGCAGGAAGGCACGAACGTCCGCATCGCCGAGATAGGCGTCGTGCACCGCCTCGATCAGCGCGCCCGAAATCGCGTGCGTGGTCTCGGCGAAACCGACGAGACGGTCGACCGTTTCGGCGAATTCGGAGGCGCCGCGCGGACCATGGCGCATCTGGCCGGCGATGAAGCGCGGGTTGACCGCGCGGGCGCGGACCACTCTGGCCACCGCTTCGGCGACCGAGCGCGGCTTCGGCTTCTTCGGGTCGGTTGTGTCGAGCACGATGACGTCGGCATTCCGGCCGAGCGCGGCGAGGGCAGCCGAAAACCCGCCGATAAAGGCGACATCGGCAGAGCCTTCGAGGATGTCGCGGCCCGGGTCGTCGCCGGTGTGGACGAGCAGGTCGGCTTCGGCGATACGGCCCACGAAGGCTCCGGGCGCCGAGATCGCCTCACCCTCGGCGCCGCCATAGGCGTGCGAGGTGGCGTCGAGATAGGCGCGGCCGATCTCCTCGCGCACGCCCCATTCGCCGCGCGACAGCAAATCCTCGACGCCGGCACCGTAGGTGCCGGGCGAGGTGCCGAAGATGCGCGGTCCGATCTTGCCCGCGGCTCGTGTCGCGGCTGCGAGGGGATTTTCGGAATCATCCTCGTCGCGGCTGGCGACGGCGCCGGCTGCGGCGTCGATCAGCGCGATCTGGGTCGGGAACATGTCGCGGAACAGGCCGGAGATGCGCCAGGTGACGTCGACCCGCGGGCGGCCGAGCACCGCCGGCGGCAGCACCTCGATGCCGGTGACGCGGCCGGTGGCGGCATCCCATTGCGGCCGGCAGCCCATCAGCGCCAGGCCCTGGGCGATCTCCTCGCCGCCGGTGCGCAAGGAGGCTGAACCCCAGAGGTCGATGACCAGCGAGCGCGGCCAGTCGCCATGGCTCTGCATGTAGCTGCGCATGACTTCTGCGGCCGCTGTCTGGCCGAGATCATAGGCGGTCGGCGTCGGCATGGTGCGCGGATCGGAGGTGAACAGGTTGCGGCCGGTCGGCAGCACGTCGGAGCGGCCACGCGCCGGCGCGCCAGCCGGGCCTGCCTTGATGTGGCGACCATCGAGCGCGGCGAGCAGGGCCGTCTTTTCGGCTTCCGCGCTTTGCTGGCGCAGCGGATCAACCTCGCCATCGGGCGAGCGGCCATAGATATGCAGCCCGTCCTTGACGGCGAAATCCTTGAGATCGCACAGCCAGGCATCGATGCGGCGCAGTGCTTCGTCCGGAGCATCGGTGCCGGCAACGCCGGCCTCGGCCGCCAGACCGGATTTTTGCGCAGTTTCGACAATAAGCCTGGCCAGGCGGTCGCGGCGGCGGCGGTCCAGGCCGTCGGCCTGGGCGTATTCGTCGACCAGCCGCTCCAGACGCTGCTGCGCCTCGTCGAGGCCGGCTCCGGTGAGCGGCGGCGGCAGATGGCCAAGCGTGACGGCCGAAATCCGGCGCTTGGCCTGCGCGGCCTCGCCGGGATTGGAGACAATGAAGGGATAGATGACCGGCAATGAGCCGGTGACGATCTCGGGGAAGCAGGCGCCCGAGAGGGCAACCGTCTTGCCCGGCAGCCATTCCAGCGTGCCGTGCGCGCCGACATGGACGATGGCGTGGACGCCGGGCGATTTTTGCAGCCAGAGTCCGAAGGCGATCAGTTTGTGGCGTGGGGGCAGGGACGGATCGTGGTAGTCGGCGCGGCGGTCGGCGGAACGGCCGCGATCGGGGGCCAAGGCTACAGTGATGTTCCCGAAGGTGGCGGCGCGGAAGGGGAAGCGTTGTTCGGGCGCATTGACGTGAGCTTCGTTATTGGCTCTTCCCCAAGCGGCCTCAACCGCGTCGCGGGCGGCTTCGGGCAACTCCGCCAACAAACGCAGGTAGTCGCCCATGCCCAACGGGTGCTCAGCAGCGTCCAGCGCATCCAACAACTCACGCGGCGATTGCGGAATCGCTTCAACTGCATAGCCCTGTTCCTGCAGGTCATGCAGCATGGCGAGCACGCTCGAAGGTACATCCAAGCCGACAGCGTAGCCCGTGCGGCCGGGTGCACTTGGATAGTCGGGAATCAGGATCGCCAGCTTGCGCTTTGCCCGCTCGGTCCGCTGCAGATGGACGAAGGCGGCGATGCGGGCGGCAACCTGTACCACTCGGTCAGCTTCCGGGCGGTTGGCGAAGGCACGGAAGGCCAGCGCCGGATCGGTCTCGACTTCGCCCTTGAAGGAGATCGCGCCGGCGAGGATACGGCCGTCGAGCTCGGGCAGCACGACGTGCATGGCGAGATCGGCCGGCGCCAGACCGCGCTGGTTCTTCTCCCAGACCTCGCGCCTCGTCGTGGCGACGATGACCTGGAAGACCGGCACGCCGGCGCGGTCGAAGAGCGTTTCCGCGCCCGGTTCGGCGCCGGAGGCGAAGGCGGTGGCGGTGACGATGGCTGACGGGTTCAGCGAGGCGAGGGCGGTTTCGACGAAGGCAAGCGACGTCGGATCCTTCAGGCTGGAAACGAAGATCGGCACGGGCTCCATGCTCTGCGAGCGCAGCGCCTCAACGAGGGCGTCGATTGGCGCAACGTCGGCCGCCAGAAGCATTGAGCGATAGAAGAGGATGGGAATGATGGGGGAGCCGATATTGCCGGCGCTGGACGGAGCTAGCTTTGCGACAACTCCTCGTCCCGGTTGATAATATCCCGCCTTCGGCACGCCCACCGGCTCGGCCACCTCGGCCTCCGACCCCGCCAGCCGTGCCAGTCTCTTCACCAGCGCCGCCATGTTCGCCGGGCCGCCTTCGCGGAAATAGCCGAGCAGGGCGTCGAGCTCGACGCGCGGCAAGGTCGAGCCTTCGATCAGCCGCAGATCCTCGTCATGGCTTTCGCCGGGCAGCAGCGCCAGCTTGATGCCGCGCTCGCGCGCGGCTGTCGCCAATTGGTCGCAGCCATAGCGCCACCAGTCGTAACCGCCGAGGATACGGACCAGAACCACCTTGGCATGGCGGGCTACGCTGTCGATCCAGAGGTCGACCGACATCGGATGGCGCAGATCGCGAAGTGCCGCGAGCCGCATCGAGGGCAAGCGCTCAGCATCCGCCTTCCAGGCGGTGGCCAGTCCGGCGAGATCGCTGTCGGTGAAGGACAGCGCCACGACATCCGCAGGCGTCTGCCTGAGGTCGACCGGCTCGGCGAGATCGTCGAGCGAGGCGGATGTCGCGGTGAGGATATGCATCGCTTTTCGTACTGGCCTCAGCCGGCGAGGATACTCTCGATCGCCGGGCGGTTCAGCCCCTTGAGGCCGATGACGACGAGCCGTGAGCGGCGGTCGTCCTCGGCCGTCCAGGCGCGGTCGTAATAATGGTTGACGCGCGGGCCGACAGCCTGGAGAAGCAGCCGCATCGGCTTGCCGCCGACCTCGACGAAGCCTTTGACGCGCAGCACGTTTTCCTGCTCGGCGGCAAGGGCAACGCGCTTGGCAAGATCGTCCGGACTGGCGATGGACGGGATGTCGATGACGAAGGAGTCAAAATCGTCGTGCTCGTGGTCGAGCTCGTCGTCGTGGTGCGTCTTGCGGTTCTCGATGTCGTCCTCGACGGCAAGCCCGAGACCGAGCAGCACCGACGGGTCGACCTTGCCCTGCGCGGTCGGCACGACCTTGACGGCGCGCGCCACATGCTCGCCGATGACGGCATTGGCACGCTCCGACCCTGCCGCGTCCATCAGGTCGCTCTTCGACAGGATGACAAGGTCGGCGCAGGCGATCTGGTCCTCGAACACCTCCTCGACCGGGTCGTCATGGTCGAGGGAATCGTCGGCGGCGCGCTGCGCCTGCAGGGCATCCATGTCGGACGCGACGCGGCCATCGGCCAGCGCCGGACCGTCGACAACGGCAATGACGCCGTCGACGGTGACGCGGCTCTTCACGCTCGGCCATTGGAAGGCCTGCACAAGCGGCTTCGGCAGAGCGAGGCCGGAGGTCTCGATCAGGATGTGGTCGACCTTCGGCGTCCGCGACAGGATCTGGTCGAGCGCCGGCACGAAATCGTCGGCGACGGTGCAGCAGATGCAGCCATTGGCGAGCTCGACGATGTTTTCCTCCGGGCAGGTCTCGATGCCGCAACCCTTGAGGATCTCGCCATCGATGCCGACATCGCCGAACTCGTTGACGATAATCGCCAGTCGCTTGCCCTTGGCGTTTTCAATGAGGTTGCGGATCAGCGTCGTCTTGCCGGCACCGAGGAAGCCGGTGACGACGGTGCAGGGGACACGGGAAACGGAGGCGTTCATGGTCAGTCCTTCAGGAGGTCGAGGGGAGGGATGCGGGCAACCAGGCCGCGCTTGAGGGAATCCGGCCGGCCGCGCCAGGGGATCAGGCCATCGGTCGCGGTGGCGAACAGTTTTGCGCCGGCGACGAGGTCGGGGCCGCTGGTCGTCTCCAGGTCGCCGAAGACGTAGCTCCAGCAGCCGTCACGCAGGAGCGCGGCGCTGAGCCGGCGCTTGCAATTGCCGAGGCATTCGACGGTGCGGACGCGGATATCCTGGCCCGACGCGGCGCGGCGCGTGTCCTCGGCCAGGAGCGCGCCGGCGCGCGGATGCGCGTCCGAACCGGTCTCGTCGCGGCAGGACGAGCAGACGATAACGGTCACGCCAGCGAGTGCGTCGCCGGGCTCGGACGGAACGTCCACGATATTAGCCGGAAAACTGCCGTTGCGATCCAAAACCAGGCTCCTTGCCCGGAAAACCCGCCAGGCGATCGGATACTTAAAGTCCCAGACGGCAGGTCTCCTGGCTCGCGCTTCATTGCCTTGGCGCCGCCTTCCCGGGAACATCCCAGTGGTTTTCGGCTGAGGCTCGTCGCTTACAGTTGCGGGGACAGCCGCGGATTTGGGATTTTCGAGCCCCGCACCGCATTCCCTCTTGGCTCCTCCCCTTGCCGGGAGAAGACCGTCTGCGGCGGATTTAGGCTTACCTATGGGGGCGTGTCAACGCACGGCTACGACACGGGAATGTCGGCTAGCGCCGGCCCGAGGTCGCCGGCCGGGGTCACCGCGATGTGCTCCAGGCCAAGCCAGGATTGCATCTGCTTCAGCTCTTCCAGCAACTGCGCAGCCGTTTCGGGCGGAGCGCCAGCCTCGGCATAGGCGGCATGGACGCGCAACACACTGGCCGGCCGGTCGGCCCGCAGGTCGACTCGGGCGACGATCCGGTCGCCGAGCAGGAACGGCAGCACGTAATAGCCATACTGGCGCTTTTCGGCCGGAGTGTAGATTTCGATGCGATAGCGGAAGTCGAACAGCTTTTCGGTGCGCGTGCGTTCGAAGACGACCGGATCGAACGGCGCGAGCAGGGCGCGCGCCTCGATCCGGCGCGGGAAACGGGCGTCCTTGTGCAGATAGGCGGTCTTGTCCCAGCCTTCGACCTTCACCGGCAGCAGCTCGCCCAATTCGACCAGTTCATCGATCCTGTCTTTCGTATCGCCTGGCGCCAGCCGGAAATAGTCGCGCAGGTCGCCATAGGTGGCGATGCCATGGGCGCGGGCGGAAATGCGCAGCAATTCGCGATGCGCGTCCTCGACCGACGGCGCAGGCAGATCGAGGACGGCCTGCGGCAGCACGCGTTCCGGCAGGTCGTAATAGCGTTCGAAGCCGCGCCGGTAGGCGGTGGTGATGCGTCCGGCCCAGAACAGCCACTCGAAGGCATGCTTGGCCTCGCTCCAACCCCACCAGCCGCCATTGCCCTTGTGGCCCTCGATATCGGAAGCGGCGATCGGTCCGCGTTCGGCGACTTGCCCGTAGATCTCCTCGATCATCTTCTTGCGCTCCCGGCCCCATTTGGCGAGGCCGAGATACATCTCCTCGCCTTGCTCGGCCCGCTGCATGCGCCAGCGCATCAGCGGGTAAGTCTCGACCGGAAGGAAGGATGCCTCATGCGCCCAATATTCGAAGACGCTTCGCTTGCGAGTGACCGCCGCATTGTCGAGCAGCGTGAGCGGGTAGGGGCCGAGGCGCGAATAAAGCGGCATATAATGGGCGCGGACCACCGCGCTGACGGAATCGATCTGCAACAAGCCGGTTCGCGAGAGCACGCGAGCGAGGTGCCTGCGGTTGGGCTCTCCGCCCGGGCGAGGGTCCGTAAAGCCCTGGGCGCCAAGCGCGATGCGCCTGGCCGTGCGAAGCGAGATCTTTTCCTTCATCAGCTACCTTTGCCTCTGATCCTTTGCCGGGATTTTTAGCCGGTGATTCCGGCCATGCTAGCAAGCAAATGGCGGGAGATATGTCAGGAGAGAAAAGTGGAGTAAAAGGTGAAGGAAATCAAACAGGAGCGGATCGGACCACTTTCTTCCGATATGGCGTCCAGGGCCGCGTTTTGAACAAGGTTTGACTTGCTTCGCCGAAACCGCTGCGCTAACCCTCGCCGCGTCGCAGCATAGGGCTCCTAAAACGGTTCAGCGGGTTAAACTGTCACGCTTCCGCATTAGAGTCCGTTGCTGTAATCAAAGTGAACTGGCCCGCCAAAGGAAAGTCGCCGCATGGCCGCACTCCTAAGTTCGTACCTGCCCATCGTCCTCTTCATCGCCGTGGCGATGGTCGTCGGTCTCGCACTGATCATCGCGCCGTTCCTGGTGGCCTACCGCAATCCCGACCCGGAAAAGCTTTCCGCCTATGAATGCGGGTTCAACTCGTTCGACGACGCCCGCATGAAGTTCGACATCCGCTTCTACCTGGTGTCGATCCTGTTCATCATCTTCGATCTCGAGGTCGCCTTCCTGTTCCCCTGGGCGGTGTCCTTCTCCAAGCTCGGCATGCTCGGCTTCTGGTCGATGATGGTCTTTCTGGCGGTGCTGACCATCGGCTTTGCCTACGAGTGGAAGAAAGGAGCGCTGGAATGGGATTGAACGACAGTTCAGGCACCCTCGTCGCGCCGAAGCCCAAGGGCATCATCGACCCCAACACCGGCAGGCCGGTGGGGGAGGACGATCCCTTCTTCCTCGAAATCAACAATGAGCTGGCCGACAAGGGTTTCCTTGTCACCTCGACTGAGGCGCTGATCACCTGGGCGCGCAGCGGCTCGCTGATGTTCATGACCTTCGGCCTTGCCTGCTGCGCGGTCGAGATGATCCACACCTCAATGCCGCGCTACGACAGCGAGCGTTTCGGCGTCGCGCCGCGCGCCTCTCCGCGCCAGTCCGACATCATGATCGTCGCCGGCACGCTGACCAACAAGATGGCGCCGGCGCTGCGCAAGGTCTACGACCAGATGCCGGAGCCGCGCTACGTCATCTCGATGGGCTCCTGCGCCAATGGCGGTGGCTATTACCACTATTCCTATTCGGTGGTGCGCGGCTGCGACCGCATCGTGCCGGTCGACATCTATGTGCCCGGCTGCCCGCCGAGCGCGGAAGCGCTGCTCTACGGCATTCTCCTTCTGCAGAAGAAGATCCGCCGCACCGGCACGATCGAACGGTGAGCCGATGACCCAGGCGTTGAACGAACTCTCCACCTATCTCGGCGAGAAGCTGGCCGGCCGCATCGGCGAAGCTGTGCTTGCCTATGGCGAGCTGACGGTTTCCGTCGAGCCCGGCAATCTGATCGAGGTGGCGACCTTTCTGCGCGACGATCCGCGCTGCCAGTTCATCTCGATCATCGACATTTCCGGCGCGGACTATCCGTCGCGCGCCAAGCGCTTCGACGTCGTCTACCACCTTTTGTCGCCAAAGCAGAATGTCCGCATCCGCCTGAAAGTCCAGGCCGACGAGGAGACGCTGGTGCCGTCGCTGACCGCCGTCTATCCCGGCGCCGACTGGTATGAGCGCGAGACGTACGACCTTTACGGCGTGCTGTTCTCCGATCATCCGGATCTGCGCCGCATCCTCACCGACTACGGCTTTGACGGCCATCCGTTGCGCAAGGATTTCCCGCTTACCGGCTTCGTCGAGGTGCGCTACGACGACGAAGCCAAGCGCGTGATCTACGAGCCGGTCGAGCTCAAGCAGGAATTCCGCAATTTCGATTTTCTTTCTCCTTGGGAAGGGACGGACTACGTCCTGCCGGGGGATGAAAAAGCCAAGACGAATTGAGGCGCCAGAATGGCTGAGACCTCCGTCCGCAATTTCAACATCAACTTCGGGCCCCAACACCCTGCGGCACATGGCGTTTTGCGCCTGGTGCTTGAGCTGGATGGCGAGGTGGTCGATCGCGTCGACCCGCATATCGGGCTGCTCCATCGCGGCACCGAGAAGCTGATCGAGGCCAAGACCTATCTGCAGGCGGTGCCTTATCTCGACCGGCTCGACTATTGCGCGCCGATGAACCAGGAGCACGCCTTCGCTCTGGCCGCCGAGCGACTGCTCGGCATCGAAGTGCCGAAGCGAGGCCAGCTGATCCGTGTGCTCTATTCCGAAATGGGCCGCATCATGTCGCACATCCTCAATGTGACGACGCAGGCGATGGACGTCGGAGCGCTAACCCCGCCACTGTGGGGCTTCGTCGAGCGCGAAAAGCTGATGGTGTTCTATGAACGCGCCTCCGGCTCGCGCATGCATGCCGCCTATTTCCGGCCGGGCGGCGTGCACCAGGACCTGCCGCAGAAACTGATCGAGGACATCGGCAAGTGGATCGACCCGTTCCTGAAGTCGATCGACGACCTCGACGCGCTGCTCACCCCCAACCGCATCTTCAAGCAGCGCAATGTCGATATCGGCACGGTGTCGCTGGCCGATGCCTGGGCCTGGGGCTTTTCGGGCGTGATGGTGCGCGGCTCGGGCGCCGCCTGGGACCTGCGCAAGGCGCAGCCCTATGAATGCTATTCCGAAATGGATTTCGACATCCCGATCGGCAAGAACGGCGACTGCTACGACCGTTATCTGGTGCGCATGGAAGAGATGCGCCAGTCGGCGAAGATCATGCGCCAGTGCGTCGACCTGCTGCTCGGCAAGGAAAGCGCCGGTCCGGTGTCGAACCTCGACGGCAAGGTGGTGCCGCCGAAACGCGCGGCCATGAAGCGCTCGATGGAAGCGCTGATCCATCACTTCAAGCTTTACACCGAGGGCTATCGCGTTCCGGCGGGCGAAGTCTATGCGGCCGTCGAGGCGCCCAAGGGCGAGTTCGGCGTCTATCTCGTCTCAGACGGCACCAACAAGCCCTACCGCTGCAAGCTGCGCGCGCCAGGCTTCGCGCATCTGCAGGCCATGGATTTCCTGTGCCGCGGCCACATGCTGGCCGACGTCACCGCCGTGCTTGGCTCCCTCGACATCGTGTTTGGTGAGGTCGATCGCTAAATGTCAGTCCGCCGTCTCGCAGATGCCAGCGTCCAGCCAGCCTCCTTCGCCTTCAACAAGGCGAACACGGCGGCGGCCAAGCAGTGGATCGCCAAATATCCGAAAGGGCGCGAGCAGTCGGCGATCATCCCGCTGCTGATGCTGGCGCAGGAGCAGGAAGGCTGGGTCACCAAGGCGGCGATCGAGACGATCTCCGACATGCTCGGCATGCCGCGCATCCGCGGCCTCGAGGTCGCGACCTTCTACACACAGTACCAGCTCAATCCGGTCGGCACCCGTGCCCACATCCAGGTCTGCGGCACCACGCCCTGCATGTTGCGCGGCTCGGAAGCGCTGATGGATGTCTGCCGCTCGAAGATCCATCACGATCAGTTCCACACCAATGAAAAAGGCACGCTGTCGTGGGAGGAGGTCGAATGCCTCGGCGCCTGCGTCAACGCGCCGATGGTGATGATCTTCAAGGACACGTTTGAGGACCTGACGCCGGAGCGCCTGGCCGAGATCATCGATCTCTATGAGGCCGGCAAGGGCGCCACTGTAAAGCCCGGCCCGCAGAACGGCCGCACGGGTTCGGAGCCTGCTTCCGGTCTCACGACGCTCACGAGCGAGAAGGCGATCCTGAAGGCGACCCGCGACAAGGAAGCCAAGGCCGCGGCGAAGGCGGCCAGGCAAGCCGCTGCCGCGGCACCGGCCGCTGCTCCTGCCGCCGTCGTCTCGCAGGCGCCTGCCGCGCCGGCGGCCTCGGGTCCGGTCGGGCCTTCGAAAAGCGGCAAGCCGAAAACCGACGCACCCGAAACCAGCCCGGCGCTGAAGACGCCGTCGCCGGTCAAGGTTTCGCCGGCCACCGAGAAGGCGGCCAGCGTCAGGGCGCCGCGCCACTCCGCGGCCAACGCCAACCAGGCTTCTCCCGAAGTCGAAGGGGTCTCGAAGCCGCGCAGCGGGCCGATAACCAAGGCCGAGCCGGCCTCCGCCTTCAAGTCGCCCGAAACCAAGCAGCCAGCCACCAAAACCGCGAAGCCATCGCTCGAGGACAAGAACCGCCCGGCCGGCATCGAGCGCCCGGCAACGGTCGACGATCTCAAGCTGATCTCCGGCGTCGGTCCGAAGATCGAAGGCACCTTGCATTCGCTCGGCATCTACACTTTCGGCCAGGTTGCCGCGTGGAAGAAGGCGGAGCGCGAATGGGTCGACGGCTATCTCAATTTCCGTGGCCGCATCGAACGTGACGACTGGGTGAAGCAGGCCAAGGCGCTCGCCAAGGGCGGCGTCGCCGAATACATCCGCGTGTTCGGCAAGAAGCCGGTCTGAGGGACGAACAATGCTTCAGGACAAAGACCGCATCTTCACCAATATCTACGGCCTGTTCGACAAGTCGCTGGCCGGAGCGCAGGCGCGCGGCATCTGGGACGACACGCCCGGCCTTATCGCCAAGGGGCGCGACTGGATCGTCAACGAGATGAAAGCGAGCGGCCTGCGCGGTCGCGGCGGCGCCGGTTTCCCAACCGGCCTCAAATGGTCGTTCATGCCCAAGCAGAGCGACGGGCGGCCGAGCTACCTCGTCATCAATGCCGACGAATCCGAGCCCGGCACCTGCAAGGACCGCGACATCCTGCGCAACGATCCGCACACGCTGGTCGAAGGCGCGCTGGTCGCCGGCTTCGCCATGGGCGCGATCGCCGCCTATATCTATGTGCGCGGCGAGTTCATCCGCGAGCGCGAGGCGCTGCAGCGCGCCATCGACGAGGCCTATGCGGCGAAGCTCATCGGCAAGAACAACACCTCCGGCTACGACTTCGACGTCTACATGCACCATGGCGCCGGGGCCTATATCTGCGGCGAAGAGACGGCGCTGCTCGAAAGCCTCGAAGGCAAGAAGGGCCAGCCAAGGCTGAAGCCGCCGTTCCCGGCCAATGTCGGCCTCTACGGCTGCCCGACCACCGTCAACAACGTCGAATCGATCGCCGTGGCACCGACCATCCTGCGCCGGGGCGCTGCCTGGTTCTCGTCCTTCGGCCGGCCGAACAATGCCGGCACCAAGCTGTTCTGCGTTTCCGGCCACGTCAACAATCCGTGCACCTTCGAAGAGGCGATGTCGATCCCGTTCCGCGAGCTGATCGAGACGCATTGCGGCGGCATCCGGGGCGGCTGGGACAATCTGCTGGCGGTCATCCCGGGCGGCGCCTCGGTGCCGCTGGTGCCGGCGGAGCAGATCATCGATGCGCCGATGGATTTCGACGCGTTGCGCGACCTCAAATCCGGCCTCGGCACGGCGGCCGTCATCGTCATGGACAAGTCGACCGATATCGTGAAGGCGATCGCGCGCCTCTCCTACTTCTACAAGCATGAGAGCTGCGGCCAGTGCACGCCTTGCCGCGAAGGCACCGGCTGGATGTGGCGGGTGATGGAGCGGCTCGTGCGCGGCGAGGCGCAGAAGCGCGAGATCGACATGCTGCTCGACGTCACCAAGCAGGTCGAGGGCCACACGATCTGCGCGCTGGGCGATGCGGCTGCCTGGCCGATCCAGGGCCTGATGCGCCACTTCCGCGGCGAGGTGGAACGCCGTATCGACGAGTTTTCGCGCAACGCGCACCGGGTCGAACCGGTGATGGTGGCGGCGGAATAGAATTTGTGAAGACGGGCAATCGCCCGGGACGGAAAAGCAGGGGCGGGCATACGAAGAAACGACCAGGAGATGTCTATGGCGCCGTATTCGATAGCCTACCCGCTGATGCCCTATTTGGACCAGATCGAGAAGATGAACCAGGACCTGACCAAGATGATGCCGAAGGAGATGGCCAGCGCCGTCAACCTCATGGCGCATCCTGTCGCGGGGACGGCGGCGATGTCGGCGCTCGGCATCGGTTTTGCCAATCACGCGCTTGGCGTCTGGCTGGGAGCGCTCTCCGGCGCCTTCGAGGCGTCGCAGCGCATGTTCCAGCCGTTCCTCGAGGATCTCGAGGCGCGGACCGAAGCGGCCAACAATCTGTCCAAGGCGCGCAAGGCGACCGAGACGCTGATCGCCGAGGCGCAGATATTTGCCAGGGACGTCACCGACATCGCGGCGAACGCCACCGAGAAGGCGCTTGACGCCACAGGCGCCGACACGGTCGCGGAAGCCCCGGCCGGCGGGCTGATGCCGGAAGATTTCAGGCAGCCCACGGCGATCGACAAGCCGGCGACGCCTTCGGATCTGAAGTCGATCTCGGGCATCGGGCCGAAGCTGGAGAAAGTGCTGAACGGCCTCGGCATCTGGACCTATGCCCAGATCGCCGCCTGGACGTCGGGAGAGATCGCCTGGGTCGAGGACTACCTGTCGCTCGCCGGCCGCATCGGCCGCGACGACTGGACCGCCCAAGCGGCGGCGCTGGCCGCGAAGTACTGAGATGAAGTGCCGGGCGCGGCGTCAATCGCGCCCGGAAAGAGAGATTGCGGGAAATCCGCGAGGGTTTGAGGCGAATGGCAAAGCTAAAGGTCGACGGGAAAGAGATCACGGTACCCGACCACTACACGCTGCTGCAGGCGGCCGAGGACGCCGGCGCTGAAGTGCCGCGCTTCTGCTTCCATGAGCGGCTGTCGATCGCCGGCAACTGCCGCATGTGCCTGATCGAGGTGAAGGGCGGCCCGCCCAAGCCGCAGGCCTCCTGCGCCATGGGCGTGCGCGACCTGCGCCCCGGCCCGAACGGCGAGCCGCCGGAGATCTTCACCAACACGCCGATGGTCAAGAAGGCCCGCGAAGGCGTGATGGAGTTCCTGCTGATCAACCATCCGCTGGATTGCCCGATCTGCGACCAGGGGGGTGAGTGCGACCTGCAGGACCAGGCGATGGCCTTCGGCGTCGATTCCTCGCGCTATCATGAGAACAAGCGCGCGGTCGAAGACAAGTATATCGGCCCGCTGGTGAAGACGGTGATGAACCGCTGCATCCACTGCACGCGCTGCGTCCGCTTCACCACCGAGGTCGCCGGCATTTCCGAACTCGGCCTGATCGGCCGCGGCGAGGATGCCGAGATCACCACCTATCTCGAACAGGCGATGACCTCGGAACTGCAGGGCAACGTCATCGACCTCTGCCCGGTCGGCGCGCTGACCTCCAAGCCGTTCGCTTTCCAGGCGCGGCCGTGGGAGCTGACCAAGACGGAATCGATCGACGTCATGGACGCCGTCGGTTCGGCGATCCGCGTCGATTCGAGAGGCCGCGAGGTGATGCGCATCCTGCCGCGCGTCAACGAAGCGGTGAACGAGGAGTGGATTTCCGACAAGACCCGCTTCATCTGGGACGGCCTGCGCACGCAGCGCCTCGATCGCCCCTATGTGCGCAACAACGGCAGGCTCGTTGCGGCAAGCTGGGCGGAAGCTTTTGCGGCGATCAAGGAAGAGGTGGGCAAGACCGCGCCCGAGCGCATCGGCGCCATTGCCGGCGACCTTGCAGCGGTCGAGGAAATCTACGCGCTCAAGCTTCTGATGACGGCGCTCGGCTCCAAGAGCATCGACTGCCGCCAGGATGGCGCAGCGCTCGATCCGTCGCTCGGCCGCGCCAGCTACATCTTCAATCCGACCATCGAGGGCATCGAGCAAGCCGATGCGGTGCTGATCGTCGGTGCCAATCCGCGCTTCGAGGCCTCGGTGCTCAACGCCCGCATCCGCAAGCGCTGGCGCGTCGGCAATTTGCCGGTGGGCGTCATCGGCGAGATCGGCGACACGCGCTACGACTATGAGCTCATCGGCGCCGGCCCTGAATCCCTGAAGGACCTGGCCGACGGCAACGGCAAGTTCTTCGAGGTGCTGAAGAAGGCGGTGCATCCGCTGATCATCGTCGGCCAGGGCGCGTTGGCGCGCGCGGATGGTGCTGCGGTGCTCGGCCAGGCGGCAAAGCTGGCGGCAGCCGTCGATGCGGTCACGGCCGACTGGAACGGCTTTGCGGTGCTGCACAATGCAGCCGCCAGAGTCGGCGGCCTCGATGTCGGCTTCGTGCCGGCCGAGGGCGGCAAGAACGTCGCGGCGATGCTGGGCGATACGGACCTACTGTTCCTGCTTGGCGCCGATGAGATCGACATGGCCAAGACCGGCGGCGCCTTTGTCGTCTATATTGGCACGCATGGCGACGCCGGCGCGCATCGCGCCAATGTCATCCTGCCGGCCGCGGCCTACACGGAAAAATCCGGCACCTATGTCAACACGGAAGGCCGCGTGCAGCAGACCAACCGCGCCGGCTTTGCGCCTGGCGAGGCGCGCGAGGACTGGGCGATCCTGCGGGCGCTTTCAGACGTGCTCGGCAAGAAGCTGCCCTTCGACAGCCTGGCGCAGCTGCGTGCCAAGCTCTATGGCGAATATCCGCATCTCGCCCGCATCGACCAGGTCCTGGCTGGCAGCGCCGACGACATCGCCAAGGCGGCGAAGCTCGGCGGGCGGCTGAACAAGGGCACCTTCACCTCGCCGGTGAAGGACTTCTATCTGACCAACCCGATCGCGCGGGCCTCTGCCGTGATGGCCGAATGCTCGGCGCTGGCCAAGAGCGGCTTCAAGCAGGCGGCAGAATAAGCATGGACACCTTCTTCTCCTTCTACGTTCTGCCGGCGCTGCTGATCCTGTTGAAGTCGGTCGTGCTGATCGTCGTTCTTCTGATCTTCGTGGCTTATGTGCTCTATGCCGACCGCAAGATCTGGGCGGCGGTGCAACTGCGCCGCGGCCCGAACGTCGTCGGTCCCTGGGGCACGCTGCAGGCCTTCGCCGACCTTTTGAAATTCGTCTTCAAGGAGCCGGTGATCCCGTCCGGCGCCAACAAGGGCGTCTTCCTTCTTGCGCCGCTGGTGTCGGCGGTGCTGGCGATCTCGGCCTGGGCCGTCATTCCGGTCAATGACGGCTGGGCGATCGCCAACATCAATGTCGGCATTCTCTATGTCTTCGCCATCTCCTCGCTGGAGGTCTATGGCGTGA
Source organism: Mesorhizobium sp. M1C.F.Ca.ET.210.01.1.1 (assembly GCF_004791585.1). Classification (GTDB taxonomy): domain Bacteria; phylum Pseudomonadota; class Alphaproteobacteria; order Rhizobiales; family Rhizobiaceae; genus Mesorhizobium. Next base: position 21,403 of record NZ_SRUU01000004.1, on the reverse strand, counting down.
TCATGGGCGGCTGGGCGTCGAATTCGAAATATCCGTTCCTCGGCGCGCTGCGCTCGGCCGCGCAGATGGTGTCCTACGAGGTCTCGATCGGCTTCGTCATCGTCACGGTGCTGCTTTGCGTCGGCTCGCTCAACCTCTCCGACATCGTCATGTCGCAGCAGGATGGCCTCGGCACCAGGCTCGGCCTGCCCAACACCTTCCTCGACTGGCACTGGCTGTCGCTGTTCCCGATGTTCGTCGTCTTCTTCATCTCGGCGCTGGCCGAGACGAACCGTCCGCCTTTCGATCTGGTGGAGGCGGAATCGGAACTCGTCGCCGGCCACATGGTCGAGTATTCCTCGACGCCGTTCCTGCTCTTCTTCCTGGGCGAATATGTCGCCGTCGTCCTGATGTGCGCGTTGGCCACCATTCTGTTCCTGGGCGGCTGGCTGCCACCGTTCGACTTCGCGCCCTTCACCTGGGTGCCGGGCTTGATCTGGTTCGTGCTCAAGGTCTGCCTGGTCTTCTTCATGTTCTCGATGGTGAAGGCATTCGTGCCGCGTTACCGCTACGACCAACTGATGCGATTGGGCTGGAAGGTGTTCCTGCCGATCTCGCTGTTCATGGTGGTTGCCACCGCGGCCTTCCTCAAGATCACGGGGTTTGCGTGATGTCCGCTCTTGGCCAAGCCGCAAAGGCGCTGCTGCTGAAGGATTTCGTCAGCGCCTTCTTCCTGTCGATGCGCCAGTTCTTCGCGCCGAAGGAGACGATCAACTATCCGCACGAGAAGGGGCCGGTGAGCCCGCGCTTCCGCGGCGAGCACGCGCTGCGCCGCTACCCCAACGGCGAGGAGCGCTGCATCGCCTGCAAGCTCTGCGAGGCGATTTGCCCGGCGCAGGCGATCACCATCGAGGCGGGCCCGCGCCGCAACGACGGCACGCGGCGCACCGTGCGCTACGACATCGACATGGTGAAGTGCATCTATTGCGGCTTCTGCCAGGAAGCCTGCCCGGTCGACGCCATCGTCGAGGGGCCGAATTTCGAATTCGCGACCGAGACGCGCGAGGAGCTTTACTACAATAAGGAAAAGCTGCTCGCGAACGGCGATCGCTGGGAGCGGGAACTGGCGCGCAACATCGCGCTGGACGCGCCCTATCGCTGACATTTGACGCATGGACGGGGCGAGGGGCCTCGTCTAAGGAAACGCAACTTTGCCAGCCGGAGGCGGCGGCGACATCGAGCAGCGGCGCTGAGCCCATTGTTCGGACAGGAACCCGGGGGAACCCCATGCTGAGTGGACTAGAGGCGGCCTTTTTCTACCTCTTCGCCTTTGTCGCGGTGGCGTCGGCCTTCATGGTCATTTCGTCGCGCAATCCCGTGCATTCCGTGCTGTTCCTGATCCTCACCTTCTTCAATGCCGCCGGCCTGTTCATGCTGACGGGCGCCGAGTTCCTGGCGATGATCCTGCTCGTCGTCTATGTCGGCGCGGTGATGGTGCTGTTCCTGTTCGTCGTCATGATGCTCGACGTCGACTTCGCCGAGATGAAGCAGGGCGCGCTGCAATATGCGCCGATCGGCGCGCTGGTCGGGCTGATCCTGGCGGCGGAGCTGATCGTCGTGCTGGGCGGCTACAGCTTCGCGCCGCAGCTTGCCTCGACGGTGGCGAAGGCAACGCCGGACCTCGCCACGCGCTCCAACACGGCCGCGCTCGGCGACATCCTCTACACGGACTACCTCTACTACTTCCAGATCGCCGGCCTCGTGCTCCTGGTCGCCATGATCGGCGCCATCGTGCTGACCCTGCGCCACAAGGAAGGCGTCAAGCGGCAGTCGATCGCCGCCCAGGTCGGCCGCACGCCGGCGACGGGCATGGAAATCCGCAAGGTCAAGTCGGGCGAGGGCATCTGAGATGGTCGTCGGCATCGCGCATTATCTCACCGTATCGGCGATCCTGTTCACGCTCGGCGTGTTCGGCATCTTTTTGAACCGCCGCAACATCATCGTCATCCTGATGTCGATCGAGCTGATCCTGCTTGCGGTCAACATCAACTTCGTCGCCTTCTCGGCGGCGCTGCATGACCTTGTCGGGCAGGTGTTCGCCCTGTTCGTGCTGACGGTCGCCGCGGCGGAAGCCGCGATCGGACTTGCCATTCTTGTCGTCTTCTTCCGCAACCGCGGCTCGATCGCGGTCGAAGACGTGAACCAGATGAAGGGTTGACGGGAACAACCATGTACCAGGCCATCGTCTTCCTTCCGCTGCTCGGCTTCCTGATTGTCGGCCTGTTCGGCAACTCGCTCGGCGCCAAGGCATCCGAATACATCACCTCCGGCTTCCTAGTGATCGCGGGGGTGCTGTCGTGGATCGCCTTCTTCACTGTCGGCTTCGGCCACGGCGAGGTGTTCACCGTGCCGGTGCTGCGCTGGATCCAGGCCGGCGGGCTCGATGCCGCCTGGGCGCTGAGGATCGACACGCTGACGGTCGTGATGCTGGTCGTCGTCAACACGGTGTCGGCGCTGGTCCACATCTATTCGATCGGCTACATGCACCACGATCCGGACCGGCCGCGCTTCTTCGCCTATCTTTCGCTCTTCACCTTCGCGATGCTGATGCTGGTGACGGCCGACAACCTTGTGCAGATGTTCTTCGGCTGGGAAGGTGTCGGCCTCGCCTCCTACCTGCTGATCGGCTTCTGGTACAAGAAGCCCTCCGCCAACGCCGCGGCGATCAAAGCCTTCGTCGTCAACCGCGTCGGCGATTTCGGCTTCGCGCTCGGCATCTTCGGCGTCTTCGTGCTGTTCGGCTCGGTCAATCTCGGCACGGTCTTTGCAAATGCCGCCTCCTTCCTCCCGGCCGAAGGCGCGCCGGAGGGGGCCGCGGTGCTGACCTTTCTCGGCCATGCGCTCGACAAGCACACGGCGCTGACGGTGGTCTGCCTGCTGCTCTTCATGGGCGCCATGGGCAAGTCGGCGCAGGTGCCGCTGCACACCTGGCTGCCCGACGCCATGGAAGGCCCGACACCCGTCTCGGCGCTGATCCATGCCGCGACCATGGTGACGGCCGGCGTTTTCATGCTGGCGAGGCTCTCGCCGCTGTTCGAGCTGTCGCATTCGGCGCTCACCGTCGTCACCTTCATCGGCGCCGTCACCGCCTTCTTCGCCGCCACTGTCGGTCTGGTCCAGAACGACATCAAGCGCGTCATCGCCTATTCGACCTGCTCGCAGCTCGGTTACATGTTCGTGGCGCTCGGCGTCGGCGCCTATGGCGCGGCGATCTTCCACCTGTTCACGCACGCCTTCTTCAAGGCGCTTTTGTTCCTTGGCTCGGGCTCGGTCATCCATGCCGTCTCCGATGAGCAGGACATGCGCAAGATGGGCGGGTTGAGAACGCTGATCCCGAAGACCTACTGGATGATGGTGGTCGGCACGCTGGCGCTGACCGGCGTCGGCATCCCGGCGACAGTCATCGGCACCGCCGGCTTCTTCTCCAAGGACGCCATCATCGAGACGTCCTTTGCCAGCCACAATGCAGTCGCCGGCTTCGCGTTCATCCTGCTCGTGATCGCCGCCTGCTTCACCAGCTTCTATTCCTGGCGGCTGATCTTCATGACCTTCCACGGCGAGCCGCGCGCGAGCCACGAGGTCATGCATCACGTCCATGAATCGCCGCCGGTGATGCTGGTGCCGCTCTATGTGCTGGCGGCCGGCGCGCTCTTTGCCGGCCTCATATTCCACGGCGCCTTCATCGGCGAGGGCTATGGCGAATTCTGGAAGGCGTCGCTGTTCACGCTGCCGGAGAACCACATCCTGCACGAGATCCACGAATTGCCGCTGTGGGTGGAACTGGCGCCGTTCATCGCCATGGTCATCGGCTTCGCGGTCGCCTGGAAGTTCTATATCCGCTCGCCGGAACTGCCGCGGAGCGTCGCCGCCAATCATCGCCTGCTTTACGGCTTCCTGCTCAACAAATGGTACTTCGACGAGCTCTACGACGTCCTGTTCGTGCGGCCGGCAAAGCGCCTCGGCAGGTTCCTGTGGAAGACTGGTGACGGCGCGATCATCGATGGCCTCGGTCCCGACGGCATTTCGGCGCGCGTCGTCGACGTCACCAACCGGGTCGTCAAGCTGCAGACCGGTTATCTCTACCACTATGCCTTCGCCATGCTGATCGGCGTGGCCGCTCTCGTCACCTGGATGATGCTCTGATGACCGACTGGCCAATCCTCTCGCTGGTCACCTTCCTGCCGCTGGTTGGTGTTCTGCTCATTCTGCCGATCAGCGACGACAGCGAAAACGCGCGCCGCAACATCCGCTCGATCGCCTTCATCACGACGGCGTTCACCTTCGTAATTTCACTGTTCATCTGGAAGGGCTTCGACAATTCGCAGGCCGGCTTCCAGTTCGTCGAGAAGCACGCCTGGCTGGATTCGGGCATTTCCTACCATATGGGCGTCGATGGCATCTCAATGCTGTTCGTCATCCTGACGACCTTCCTGATGCCGCTCAGCATCCTCGCCTCCTGGGAGGCGATCGAGAAGCGGGTCAAGGCTTACATGATCGCCTTCCTGATCCTCGAGACGCTGATGATCGGCGTGTTCTGCGCGCTCGACATCGTGCTCTTCTATGTCTTCTTCGAGGGCGGCCTGATCCCGATGTTCATCATCATCGGCGTCTGGGGCGGCAAGCGGCGCGTCTATGCATCGTTCAAGTTCTTCCTCTACACGCTCGCCGGCTCGGTGCTGATGCTGCTCGCCATCATGGCGATGTTCTTCCAGTCCGGCACCACCGACATCACAACGCTTCTGACGCATAACTTCCCGGCCAACATGCAGACCTGGCTGTGGCTCGCCTTCTTCGCCTCCTTCGCGGTGAAGATGCCGATGTGGCCGGTGCACACCTGGCTGCCAGACGCGCATGTCGAGGCGCCGACTGCCGGCTCGGTCATCCTCGCCGCCATCCTCTTGAAGATGGGCGGATACGGCTTCCTGCGCTTCTCGCTGCCGATGTTCCCGCTGGCGTCGGAGACATTCGCGCCGCTGATCTTCACGCTCTCCGTCGTCGCCATCATCTACACTTCGCTGGTGGCGCTGATGCAGGAGGACATGAAGAAGCTGATCGCCTATTCCTCGGTCGCCCATATGGGCTTCGTCACCATGGGCATCTTCGCGATGAACCAGGAAGGCGTGCAGGGCGCGATGTTCCAGATGCTCAGCCACGGCCTGGTCTCCGGCGCGCTGTTCCTGTGCGTCGGCGTCATCTATGACCGCATGCACACGCGCGAGATCGACGCCTATGGCGGCTTGGTCAACAACATGCCGAAATACGCCACCGCGTTCATGATCTTCACCATGGCCAATGTCGGCCTGCCGGGCACCAGCGGCTTCGTTGGTGAGTTCCTGACCATGCTCGGCGTGTTCCGGGTCAACACCTGGGTGGCGTTCTTCGCGGCCACCGGTGTCATCCTGTCGGCGGCCTACGCGCTCTGGCTCTACCGCCGGGTGATCTTCGGCGCGCTGACCAAGGAAAGCCTGAAGAACCTGCTCGACCTGTCGCCGCGCGAGAAGGCGATCATCTACCCGTTGGTAGTGCTGGTCATCTTCTTCGGTGTCTATCCGGCGCCGGTGTTCGACGCCACGACGCAATCGGTCAAGGCGCTCGTCACCAACGTCACCGCATCCATCAATTCCGCGCAGACCGCGGCGGCGAACTGACTGGGGAAAAACCATGACGCCGGACCTTCTCTCCAGCCTTTCGCTCTCGACGCCGGAGCTGATCCTCGCCATCGGCGCGCTGGCGCTTTTGATGGTGGGCGCCTATTCGCGCTCCAACAACACGATGACGGTGACCGGGCTTGCGGTCGCGGTGCTTGTCATCGCCGGCCTGTGGCTGGCTTCCTCCGGCGGCGAGGGTGCTGCCTATGGCAACGCCTTCGTCCAGGACTCTTTCGGCCGCTTCATGAAGATGCTGGCGCTGATCGGCTCGGTGGTGACGCTCGTCATGTCGATGCGCTTTGCCAGGCAGGAGCATTTCGACAAGTTCGAATATCCGGTGCTGATCCTGCTTTGCACGCTCGGCATGATGCTGATGATCTCGGCCAACGGCATGATCGGGCTCTATCTCGGGCTCGAGCTGCAGTCGCTGGCGATCTATGTGCTGGCGGCGATCAACCGCGACAATCTCCGCTCGACCGAGGCGGGTCTCAAATATTTCGTCCTCGGCGCGCTGTCGTCGGGCATGCTGCTCTACGGCATCAGCCTCGTCTACGGCTATACCGGCAACACCGGCTTCCACGAGATCGCGACGGCGCTGGGCAGCGGCGAACGGCAGCTCGGCCTTGTCTTCGGCCTTGTCTTCGTGCTTGCCGGCCTTGCCTTCAAGATCTCCGCCGTGCCGTTCCATATGTGGACGCCCGACGTCTATGAGGGTGCGCCGACGCCGATCACCGCCTTCCTGGCGGCGGCGCCGAAGATGGCGGCAATGGCGCTGATCGTGCGCGTTACCATGGGCGCCTTCAAGCCGATCGCCGCCGACTGGCAGCAGATCGTCGTCTTCATCTCGATCGCCTCGATGGCGCTGGGCGCCTTTGCCGCCATCGGCCAGACCAACATCAAACGGCTGATGGCCTATTCTTCGATCGGCCATATGGGCTATGCGCTGGTCGGCCTTGCCGCCAACAGCCAGGCAGGCGTGCGCGGCGTGGCGATCTACATGCTGATCTATCTGGTGATGACGCTCGGCACTTTTGCCTTCATCCTCGCCATGCGGCGCAAGGAGGGCAATGTCGAGCAGATCGGCGATCTCGCAGGCCTTGCCTCGACCAATCCGATCATGGCTACCATCCTCACCATCCTGATGTTCTCGCTGGCCGGCATTCCGCCGCTCGCCGGCTTCTGGGGGAAGTGGTACGTGTTCCTCGCCGCCATCAACGCGCATCTCTACGCGCTGGCGATCATCGGTGTGCTGGCCTCGGTGGTGGGCGCCTACTATTACCTGCGCATCATCAAGATCATGTGGTTCGACGAGCCGGTCGGCGGTTTCGTGCCGATGGCAAGCGAGCTTCGCCTCGTGCTCGGCGTCAGCGGCGCCTTCGTGCTGTTCTATGTGCTGATCGGCGGGCCGATCGGCAGCTATGCCGAAGTCGCCGCAAAAACGTTCTTCTGACGGGATGGCATTTCGGCTGGCTCCAACCGCGGCGTCGGAGGGGTTCCGGCTCGAGGCCCATGACAGCGTCGGCTCGACCAACGCGCTAGCGCTCGAGCATGCGCGCGCCGGCGATCCCGGCAAGCTCTGGGTGGTCTCGAAGAGGCAGGAAAGTGGACGCGGTCGGCGCGGCCGCGCTTGGGCGACGCCCGAGGGCAATCTTGCGGCGACGCTGCTTCTGGTTCCTGGCGGCGAGCTGAGGCTTGCAGCGACGCTCGGCTTCGTCGCCGGCCTTGCTCTGGCCGACGCACTCGACGCCATCGTTCCGCAAGGCCGGATCGCCGTTGGCCTGGACGGCGGTGGCGAAGGGCGAAACCGCTTCGAGCTGAAATGGCCGAACGACGTGCTCGCTTCCGGCGCCAAGCTCGCCGGCATCCTGCTGGAATCGGCCATGCTCGAAGGCGGACGCTTTGCCGTCGCCGTCGGCATAGGCGTCAATGTGGTGGCTTACCCGCAGGATTTGCCGTATCCGGCGACATCGCTCAAGGCGCTGGGCGCCAATTGCGATGCCGAAACGCTGTTCCTGGCGCTCTCCGACGCCTGGAGCGAGAATGCCAGATTGTGGGACGACGGGCGCGGGCTTAGCGGGGTCAGGAAGCGCTGGCTGGCGCGCGCGGCCGGGCTCGGCGGCGAGGTTGCTGTCAGAATTGACGGCAATGTGGTGCGTGGCGTCTTCGAGACCATTGACGAGGACTGCCGTTTCGTGATCCGCGACGATGACGGATCTGTTTTGACGATCGCGGCCGGCGACGTGCATTTCGGCGCGGTCGCATCGGCGCGGGGTTGATTGGCTTGGCCCGACCGGCCAGGAAGGGAAGAATTCATGGCGAATAGAGAAAACGCCGAACTCGTGTTTGCGCCGCTTGGCGGCGTCGGCGAGATCGGCATGAACTTCGCCCTTTATGGCTACGGGCCGGCGGACGCGCGCGAATGGATCGTCGTCGATGTCGGCGTCACATTTCCCGACACCGCGCATCCGGGCGTCGATCTCATCCTGCCCGATACGCGCTTCATCGAGGAGAACCTCGACGGGTTGCGCGGCATCGTCATCACGCATGCGCATGAGGATCACTACGGCGCGCTGCTCGATATCTGGCCGAAACTCAAAGCGCCGGTGTGGATGACGCCCTTCACCGCCGGGCTGCTGGAGGCCAAGCGGCAGGGCGAGCAGAATGCGCCGAAAATCCCGGCATCGATCTACCGGGCCGGCGAGAAGTTCACCGTCGGGCCGTTCGAGATCGAGGCCATTCCGGTGGCGCACTCGATCCCCGAGCCGATGTCGCTGGCGATCACCACACCGGCCGGCACGGTGATCCATACCGGTGACTGGAAGATCGATCCGGCGCCGACGATCGGCCCGAAGACCGACGAGGCGCGTTTCCGCGCCTATGGCGACAAGGGCGTGCTGGCGCTGATCTGCGATTCAACCAATGCGCTGAGGGAAGGCGAGTCGCCTTCGGAAGTGGCGGTCGGCGAGGGCCTGAAGGGCGTCATCGAGAATGCCAAGGGTCGGGTCGCGGTCACCACCTTCTCCTCCAATGTCGGGCGCATCGTCTCGATCGCCAGGGCGGCGCGCGATGCCGGCCGCCAGTGCCTGGTGCTCGGCCGCTCGTTGAAGCGCGTCATCGACGTCGCGGGCGAGCTCGGCTACATGGATGGCTTGCCGGAGTTCATCGCCGAGGAGGACTACGGCTTCATCCCGCGCGAGAACCTGGTGATCATCTGCACCGGCAGCCAGGGCGAACCGCTGGCCGCGCTGGCGAAGCTGTCGCGCGACGAGATGAAATCGGTGGCGCTGACGGCCGGCGACACAGTGGTGTTCTCCTCACGCACCATTCCCGGCAACGAGAAGGCGATCCTCGAGATCAAGAACCGGCTGATCGACCTCGGCATGAAAATCATCGAGGACGGCGACGCGCTGGTGCATGTTTCCGGCCACCCGCGTCGCAGCGAGCTGCGCAAGATGTATGAATGGGTGCGGCCGCAGATCGGAGTGCCGGTGCATGGCGAGGCGGCGCATCTGGTCGCGCAGGGCTCGCTGATGTCGATGTCGGGCATCGGGCAGGTGGCGCAGGTGCGCGACGGCGACATGCTGAGGCTCTGGCCCGGTCCCGCCACGATCATCGACCAGGTGCCGTTCGGCCGCCTCTACAAGGATGGTTTCCTGATCGGCAGCGACCAGGAGATGGGCATACGCGACCGGCGCAAGCTGTCCTTCGCCGGCCATGTTGCGGTCAATGTCGTGCTCGACGACAAATACGAGCTTGCCGGCGACCCGGATCTGGTGGCGATCGGCGTCGCCGAGGCCGACGCCAGCGGCGAGACGCTGGAAGACCTGATGCTCGATGCGGCAATCGGCGCGGTGGACTCGATCCCGCGCCAGCGCCGAAAAGACCTCGACCTGGTGCAGGAGGCCGTGCGCCGTGCCGTGCGCGGCGCCGCCAACGAAGCCTGGGGCAAGAAGCCGCTGGTGACGGTGTTCGTCACAAGATGAGGGAGTAGGGACTAGGCAGTAGGCGATAGGAAAGGCGATGGATTTTTGTAGGTCCCTACTGCCTATGGCCCACTGCCTACTCCCCTAAAAGCGGAGCGCATATGCTCGGACGCCTGAACCATGTCGCGCTTGCCGTGCCGGACCTGGCCGCGGCGAGCGCGGCCTATCGCGACACGCTGGGCGCCCGGCTGAGTGCGCCACAGGCGCTGCCGGAACATGGCGTGACAGTGGTGTTCGTCGATGTCGGCAATACCAAGATCGAACTCCTGGAGCCGTTGGGCGATGCCTCGCCGATTGCGGCATTCCTGGAGAAGAACCCTTCCGGCGGCATGCATCACGTCTGCTACGAGGTCGATGACATCCTTGCCGCGCGCGATCATCTCAAGGCGAGCGGCGCGCGCGTGCTCGGCGACGGCAATCCGAAGACCGGCGCGCACGGCAAGCCGGTATTGTTCCTGCACCCGAAGGACTTCTTCGGCACGCTGGTCGAACTGGAGCAGGCATGAACTGGGTTTCATTTGTCGCGCTGTTCTTCGTCACATGGTGGCTGGTGCTGTTTGCCGTGCTGCCGTTCAGCCTGCGCACGCAGGATGAGGACAAGGACGTGACGCTCGGCACGGTGTCGAGCGCGCCGCGTGGACCGCATATGCTGCGCGCTGCGATTCGCACGACGATCGTCACCGCCATTGTCATTGGCACTTTCTACGGCTTGACGAAGGGGCTTGGCTTCGGCTTCGACGACATCCCGCACATCGTGCCGGACTTTAGTCAAAGTGACAGCCGCTAAAAGTCCTATACAGTCCTTCGCAAGTATTGAACTGAGAACGCGCGTTTTGGTTGAAATCGGAAGCCGGCTTCCGATTTCAAGGGCTGACGCGAGGTAGAGCTGTTTGGCAGCTTGTCGTGCTAAGCAGATGATTGCACAAAAAAAATGCAAGGCACGAGGCCTTGCAATTTAAACGCGTCCGATCCGTTTCCGGTGTCCGGCGGCAGCGAGTTACCGCGCCTAGATCGCATCCTCCCAAGACTTTGACCGCGTAGGAGAGCAGATTTTTCTCCGCCCTCTCGGTTATCGGCGCACACTAGACCAACGTAGGTGAACATGTCACGAAGAATTTTGCCTCCAAACGGGCAATATCGTGCTGCACTGCACAATAGTGGAGCAGGGCTTGCTTGTGAATCGATCAAATTGAGGTAATCGGCATTTTGCGGTCTGGGCAGGCCCTTTGATCGGGTGCAGAAGGCCGCCACACTTTGGCTGCTCGGGTTTCCATTCGGCCATGAAATGGCTATTAAGCCCGGGCAAGCAGCCTCGGTTGCGGCGATTCTCCGCGCCGCCATTTTTTCATTCACGGACCAGTCCATGCGTTTGTCGCGCTATTTCCTGCCTATTCTCAAAGAAAACCCCCGCGAGGCCGAAATCGTCTCGCATCGGCTGATGCTGCGCGCCGGCATGATCCGCCAGCAGGGGCAGGGCAGCTTCTCCTGGCTGCCGCTCGGGAAGCGCGTGCTTGACAAGGTCTGCCAGATCATCCGCGAGGAGCAGAACCGGGCAGGCGCGCTGGAAATCCTGATGCCGACGATCCAGTCGGCGGACCTCTGGCGCGAGAGCGGCCGCTACAACGATTACGGCAAGGAGATGCTGCGCATCAAGGATCGCCAGGATCGCGACATGCTCTATGGTCCGACCAACGAGGAAATGGTCACCGAGATTTTCCGCGCCTACGTCAAGTCCTACAAGGACCTGCCTCTCAACCTCTACCACATCCAGTGGAAGTTCCGCGACGAGGTGCGTCCGCGCTTCGGCGTCATGCGTTCGCGCGAGTTCCTGATGAAGGACGCTTACTCCTTCGATCTCGATTATGAAGGCGCGAGAGCAGCCTATAACCGCATGTTCGTCTCCTATCTCAGGACGTTCACGCGCATGGGGCTGCAGGCCATTCCGATGCGCGCCGACACCGGCCCGATCGGCGGCGACCTCAGCCACGAGTTCATCATCCTGGCCGACACCGGTGAGAGCCAGGTGTTCTGCGACCGCGCCTATCTGTCGCTCGACGTGCCTGGCGCGGACACCGACTTCTCCAACGATGCGGAGATCGGCGGCATCGTGAAGACGTGGACGACCCCCTACGCCGCCACCGACGAGATGCATGACGAAGCGGCCTGGGCGAACGTCGCTGAAGGCGACCGGCTCTCGGCGCGCGGCATCGAGGTCGGTCATATCTTCCATTTCGGCGAGAAATATTCCAAGCCGATGGGCGCCAAGGTGACCGGGCCCGACGGCAAGGATCATTTCGCTTCGGGCGGCTCCTACGGCATCGGCCCGTCGCGACTGGTCGCGGCGATCATCGAGGCGAGCCATGATGAGAACGGCATCATCTGGCCGGAAGCCGTGGCGCCGTTCGATGTCGGCCTGATCAACATGAAGGCGGGCGACGCCGACTGCGACCACGTCTGCGACGAGCTCTACGCTGCGATGACTTCGGCCGGCAAGGACGTGCTCTATGACGACACCGACCAGCGGCCCGGCGGCAAGTTCGCAACCGCCGACCTGATCGGCCTGCCCTGGCAGGTGATCGTCGGCCCGCGCGGCGTGGCCGCCGGCGAGGTCGAGATCAAGAACCGCCGCAGCGGCGAGCGCGAGACGCTGCCGATCGCGGAAGCCAAGAAGCGCCTGGGTATCGCCTGATGAGCGAGGCGGCGGCAGCGGCCAGATCGCCGGCGGGCGCCTTTTCAGGCTTCGAGCGCATGGTGGCGTGGCGCTACCTGCGTTCGCGCCGCAAGGAGACGGTGATCTCGGTGATCGCCTCGATCTCCTTCCTCGGCATCATGCTCGGCGTCGCGACGCTGATCGTCGTCATGGCGGTGATGAACGGCTTTCGTGCAGAGCTCTTGACCCGCATCCTCGGCGTCAACGGCCATCTGATCGTGCAGCCGCTGGATTCGCCACTGGAAGATTATGCGGAGGTGGCTGGCCGCATCAACGGCGTCGCAGGCGTCAAATACGCCATCCCGCTGATCGACGGGCAGGTGCTGGCGCAAGGCAATGTCGGCGGCGGCGCCGGCGCGCTGGTGCGCGGCATTCGCGGCGAGGACCTCGCCAAGATCGCAATCGTCTCCAGCAACATCAAGCAGGGCACGCTCGACGGTTTCGACACCGGCGAGGGCGTGGCGATCGGCAAGCGCATGGCCGAGAATCTCGGGCTGGTGCTTGGCGACACCATCACGCTTATCTCGCCGGAAGGCGACGTCACCCCGCTCGGCACCACGCCGCGCATGAAGGGCTACAAGGTGGCCGCGATCTTCGAGGTCGGCATGTCGGAGTATGACAGCTCGATCGTCTACATGCCGTTTTCCGAGGCGCAGCTCTATTTCAACCTGGACGGGCGGGCGCAGACCATCGAGATCTATGTCGACAATCCCGACAATGTCGACGCGCTGAAGCCGCTGGTCGAGCAGGCGGCGCAACGACCGATCGATCTCGTCGACTGGCGCCAGCGCAACGAAACCTTCTTCTCGGCGCTCCAGGTCGAGCGCAACGTCATGTTCATGATCCTGACGCTGATTGTGCTGGTAGCGGCGCTCAACATCATTTCGGGCCTCATCATGCTGGTGAAGGACAAGGGGCACGACATCGCCATCCTGCGCACCATGGGAGCGTCGCGCGGTGCGATCCTGCGCATCTTCCTGATGACGGGGGCGGCGATCGGCGTCACCGGCACCATCGCCGGCGTGCTGCTCGGCGTCGTCATCTGCCTCAACATCGAATCGATCCGCCAGTTCTTCTCTTGGATGACCGGCAGGATACTGTTCAACCCTGAGCTCTATTTCCTCAGCCAACTGCCGGCCAAAATGGACCCGCGCGAGACCACCTACGTGGTTATCATGGCGCTGGCCCTGTCGTTCCTGGCCACGCTGTTCCCGGCCTGGCGGGCGGCCCGGCTCGATCCGGTCGAAGCCTTGAGGTACGAGTGATGGCCGAAGCCATTATCGAGCTGAAGGGCGTCGAGCGGCACTATGTCCAGGGCCCGCGCAAGCTGACCATCCTGAACGGCGCCAACTTTTCGCTTCGGCGCGGCGAGATGGTGGCGCTGGTGGCGCCATCGGGCTCGGGCAAGTCGACCTTGCTGCATACGGCGGGACTGCTAGAGCGCCCGGATGCCGGCGACGTGATCCTTGGCGGCCGCGCCTGCGGCCGGCTCTCCGACGAGGAACGCACCGCGATCCGCCGCAACGATATCGGCTTCGTCTATCAGTTCCATCATCTGCTGCCGGAGTTCTCGGCGCTCGAAAACATCATGATGCCGCAGCTGATCAAGGGGCTGCCTCCCAAGGAGGCGTCCGAGCGGGCGGCGCAACTGCTGGACTACATGCAGATCGGCAAGCGCGCGCAGCACCGGCCGTCGGAACTTTCCGGTGGCGAACAGCAACGGGTGGCAATCGCGCGCGCCGTCGCCAATGCGCCGCTGGTGCTTCTGGCCGACGAGCCGACCGGCAATCTCGATCCGGCCACCGCCTCCTACGTGTTCGATGCGCTGGAGGCGCTGGTGCGGCAATCGGGACTGGCGGCGCTGATCGCCACCCACAATCACGAGCTGGCCTCGCGCATGGACCGGCGGGTGACGCTGGCCGAGGGCAAGGTCGTTCCGCTTTAAGGCACGTCGATACTAAGGTGAGGCCGGCCTGCGAAAGGCGGCCTCCTGCGCTTCCGGCCTTCGCCGACCGAAGCACTCATGAGCGGAGTGGCAGTTTAAGGCTACGGCCGGCGTAGGCGGGTGCTCACGTAGCTTAAGGACGGCTCCGCCCCTGCTCGGAATCCACCATTCTCGGCTCGGCCTGACCTGAGTCTCGACGTGCCCCGGTCGGCTCTGGCCGGCCGGCATTCGCCTCGTCAACCTTTCCTTAACCCTGCCCGAACTGGCCCGCCGGATTCGCCTGGAGTGGCGCTTCGCTATCGTTGACATTCGAACAAAATTAGAACAAATTACGAACATACTAACAACAGGAGAGAGTTATGGCCGATCTGGTTCAGGATGTCGTCTCGCTGGTTTGCATGAGCACCTTTCTCATTTCCATGGCGATCTGGATTGGCGCCATGTGACCAGGCGCTTCGCCGCCGCAGGGGCTGGCAAGAGCCCGCCCCGTTGTTCGGGCGGGCAAAAAAAGGCCCGCCCTGGGGATGGGAAAAAGCCCACCCCTTGTTAAGTCTTTCTTGGCCGCGCCGCCGCTAGGCTGGTTTCCGAAGATGGGGAGCAAAGGCAGTGTCGGTCATCGTCACGGTCACCCTCGTGGCCGGAAATCTCGGGCTGATCTTTCTCTTGATGACCGTGCCGCTGGGGTTGCGCACGGTCACCGTCAGCCGTGTGATAGAGGCCGATCGCAAACGCCTCTGGCAGGCGCTGTGGCCGTTCGGCGCCGATGCGGGCTGGTCGGGTGAAATCCTCTCCGCCGAACCTCAAGACAATGAGGGTACGGCGCTGATCAAACTGTCCTGGGAGGGGCGGGATGGCCGGCCGATCGAACGTAAGGCGCGGTTCGACGATGTGGTGGAAGGCAGCCGTTTCTCGATGCGCGTCATCGAGGAT
Source organism: Mesorhizobium sp. M1C.F.Ca.ET.210.01.1.1 (assembly GCF_004791585.1). Taxonomy (GTDB): domain Bacteria; phylum Pseudomonadota; class Alphaproteobacteria; order Rhizobiales; family Rhizobiaceae; genus Mesorhizobium. The sequence goes on along the minus strand of NZ_SRUU01000004.1, from coordinate 6,148 downwards.
ACGGCGCTCGATCCCTCGTTCTGGGCCAACTATCGCGAAACCACGGAACTCGCGCCCGAAGGCGGTGCGACGCGGGTCACGCTGACGCAGACCGACCGCTATCGCGGCGTCGCCTTCCTGATCTTCCGCTTCTTCGCCATGCGCCGCGAGTTGGCTAAGCTGCAGGTCTGGGCGAGGACCGGCACATATCGCAAGGGCGGCTGGTTCGAGCATCCGGTGAGCCAGATCGGCTTCGCCGTGCTTTCGGCCTTCATCCTGTGGCCGTTCTTCGGGCTCAACCTTGGCGGGCTGGCGCTGGCCGCGATCCTGACCGCGGTGGTGGCGCTGCACGAACTTGGCCACATGGCGGCGTTCCGCCTGACGGGGCATCGCCGGGCGCGGATGATCTTCATCCCGCTGCTCGGCGGCATCGCCATGGGCGGCCGGCCCTATGACAGCCGCTTCGAGGTCGCCTTCGTGGCGCTGATGGGCGCCGGCTTCTCCGCTTTCCTGGTGCCTGTCCTGATCGCCGCCAGCGGCTTTGCCGGTAGCGAAGGGCACCGTCTGCCGGCGTTGCTGCTGGCGGCGCTTGCCGGCTGCGCCTCGCTGTTCAACATCGCCAATCTGGTGCCGGTGTGGAAGTTCGACGGCGGCCAGGTGCTGCGCCAGATCTGCCCGGGGCCGATTGTGCTCGCGCTGGCCTCCTTCCTGCTGCTGTCCGCCCTGCTGGCGCTTGGCTGGCGTGCCGGGTTCCCGTCCAGCTTCCTGCTTGTCACCGGCGCGGTGTTTTCGATCCTCAGCCTCATCACCGTGGGAAGCGGCGTGAAGTCGCGCCACGAGCTGAAGCCGATCCATACCTTCGACCGCCTGGCCATGGCCGGCGCGCTGCTGGCGGTCTTTTCCATTCACGGCTACGGCGTGCTCTGGGCGTCCGCGCAGCTGATGTGACGCAGTATGCGCGGGAGGATCAGCCAGCCTTGCGCGCCGGCTCCGCCACTGGCGCAGCGGCCGGCCCGAACACATCCTCGAAGGCCGATTTCAGCGCGACGTCGAGGTCTGCCATGGCAACGGGCAGGCCAAGGTCGACGAGGCTGGTCACGCCATGGTCCGAGACGCCGCAAGGCACGATACCGCTGAAATGGCCGAGCTCCGGCTCAACATTGATGGCGATGCCGTGAAAGCTTACCCAGCGCCTGAGCCTGATCCCGATGGCGGCGATCTTGTCCTCGGCGGGCGAGCCGTCGGGCAGGGCAGGGCGATCCGGCCGCACCACCCAGACACCGACCCGGTCCTCGCGCCGCTCGCCGCGCACGTTGAAGGCGGCAAGAGTGCCGATGATCCATTGCTCCAGCGCGGCGACGAAGGCGCGAACGTCCTCACGCCGGCGTTTCAGGTCGAGCATGACATAGGCCACGCGCTGGCCGGGCCCGTGATAGGTGTATTCGCCGCCGCGGCCGGCCGGAAACACCGGGAACCGGTCGGGCTCGATGAGGTCCTCGATGCGGGCGCTCGTGCCTGCGGTGTAGAGCGGCGGATGCTCGACCAGCCAGACCATCTCGTTGGCTGCGCCGCTACGGATCGCCTCGGCGCGCGCTTCCATGAAGGCAAGCGCGTCCGGATAGGAAGTAAGGCCGGGCTCGATCACCCATTCGACCGGCGCCGAACCGGGAAGGGGCAGGAACGACGTGGCGATCTGGCTGCGTTCTGTCATGGATTGTTCGTTCTCGACTATGTATGCCGTGACCCCAAAACCGCGTCGCACCTTGGGCGGCATGATTTGCGCTTATATGGCGGCAATCGGCCAAAACGTCCAGTTCCGGTCGTGCGCCGCCGGCTCGTGAGGGGTTGTGCAAATCAGCGACGAATATTCCGCACGGCGCACTTGTTTCGCCGGAAACGATTTGCTACAGGCCCCGGGCCGGTCGGTTCCGGCTCCTACCACGTGCGGTCGTGGCGGAATTGGTAGACGCGCAGCGTTGAGGTCGCTGTGGGGCAACCCGTGGAAGTTCGAGTCTTCTCGACCGCACCAAAACTCTCCTGACGAATTGCCTCTGAAAGCCCTACGCGATCATACGTGGGCGAGCAGTACCGCACGCGACAAAAAGGTATTGCGAGCCTGAGACGGGCCTAGCCTATCCCGTCCAGCCAAGGCCGGCCGAGATGCAATTGATCGATACGAGCAGAGCGTCGGTCGTCCGCTTTTGGTCCGCCGTGCCGGTACTGGCCCGAACTTCACGCAGCAGATCGACCTGCAGGCGGTGAATGTCGTCCATCTGTCGCCGCAGATTGTCGAAACGCCGCTTGAACATCGGAAAGCGCGCCGAAAGATCGCCGCCCGTGAGGTCGCCGATCAGCCGTCGCGTCAGTTCGTATTCGGCGGCGATGCGGGCGTAGATTCGTTGGGCTGCATCGCTGTCGGACACCAGGCCGGCGTAAAGCCGCGCAATCTCCATGTCCGACTGGTAAAGCGTCTTCTCGGCCTCGTCGACGATCAGGCGGAAGAAGCGCGAGTGCTCGAACATGCGAGCCAGAAGTTCGCGCCCGGCCTCGCCGCGCACCGTGACGAAGGAGCTCAGCGCGCTGCCGATGCCATACCAGCCGGTCAACAGATGGCGGTTCTGGCTCCAGGCGAAAACCCATGGAATGGCGCGCAGGTCGGCAATGCCGCTGGCGCCGAAACGGCGATCCGGCCGTGAGCCCATTTTCAGGAGCGCCAGTTCCGCGACCGGGCTCGCCTGGTTGAAATAATGGAGGAAGCCGGGCTCAGCCATCAACCTGGCATAGGATGCCTGCGACATGCCTGCCAGCGCTTCCAGCGCCTCATCGAACTCCGGTGTTTCCTTCGGCTCGGAACCACCGAGCAATCCCACACTGTGCGCCAGCACGCCAGCGGCCAGAACCTCGAGCTGGTTAAGGCCTGTACCGCGGTTGGCGAATTTCGACGATACGACCTCGCCCTGCTCCGTCACGCGCATGCTCCTGGCGACAGTGCCTTGCGGCTGTGCCGCTATCGCCCGGCCGGTCGGCGCGCCGCCGCGGCTGACCGAGCCGCCGCGGCCGTGAAAGAAGCTGATCCTGACGTTGTGCCTGCGCCCCACGGCAGCGAGGCGCTTTTGCGCTTTTGCCAGTTCCCAATTGGAAGCCAGGAATCCGCCGTCCTTGTTGGAATCTGAATAGCCAAGCATGATTTCCTGGCGCGCGCCGAAATCCCGCACCGTCTGCCGCACCAGTGAAACGCCGAGCAATCCGCTCAGGATGCCAGGAGCGGCTTTAAGATCGGCGATGGTCTCGAACAATGGCACGATCCGCAGCCTGATTGTGCCGCCGCCACCCGGCGCGGTTGAAAGTCCGCAATATTGCGCCAGCAGATAGACCGCGAGCAGATCGTCAGTCGAGCGGGTCATGCTGAGAACGAATGAGCCAACTGCGTCGGCATCCGAGGCGGAGATGTGCTCACGGATGACGGAGAATGTCGAAAGCAGTTCACCTGCTTCGGGCGAGAGTCGGCCGGCGTCGATCTCCAGCCGCTCGCCCCCACTCAAGGCCGCGCGAATGCGCGCCGACCATTGCGGCGTGCCGGGTGCGACCGGCTCGGCGGGATTTGTCAGCGCAAACAGCTCGGCCAACACCCGGTTGACGACCGTGGAGTTCTGCCGGATGTCGAGTGAGACCGTACGGAAGCCGAAGCTTCCGACCTGCCAAAGCAGAGGCTGGACGAAACGCCTGGCTACCGCGCGCCCTCCGATGGCTTCGAGAACGCAAGACAGGGCGGTCAGATCGGCACGAAACGCGTCGGCCGAGGGGTAGGCCGCCTTGCCGCCGGCTCGCGTGGCCACCAACCGGCCAAGCAAGGCCGAAGCGAACTGGCGAAGCGGTTCGTCAGGGTTGCGGGCGGCGATCACGTCAGCCTGTCCGCTTTTATCAAGCGCCGTTTGCAGCACCGGCTTGAAGCTCGCCGGCAGGTCGATGACGTTCGAGCTGGCGCTGAGCACCGTCACCAGCCGCTGCACCTGCGCCAGATACCAGCCTATGGCGGTATTGCGGTATTCGGACATGGCGTGGGCGGTGACTGCGGCCGTCACATTTGGATTGCCGTCGCGGTCGCCGCCGATCCACGAGGCATAGCGCATGAAGGAGGGAATTCTGATCGGCTCTCCCGGATAGTGACGCTCGAAGGCGCCTTGAAGCTTGCCATAGAGCTGCGGCGTTGCCTCGAAGATGACCTCGCGAAAGAAATGCAGGCCCCAGGCGATTTCGCCTTCGACGGTCGGGCGCTCCAGCCGCAGCTCGCCCGTCATCCACAGGAGCTCTATCTCGCTTTCCAGGTCGGCGACCAGCAGGTCGCGTTCGCGCGGCGCCCAGCGCGGCTGGTCGAGTTCGGTCAGCTTGCGATAGATGCGGCGGTGGATCTCCAGCACCGTGACACGCTTGGCCTCAGTCGGGTGCGCGGTCATGGTCGGCCCGACGCAAAGCCCATCGAGCGTCGCCTGGACTTCCTCCGCCGAGTTGCCGTTCGCCGCCATCTGCGCGACTACGCTGGCCAACGAGCCGGGCACCTCGTCGGCGCCTGCGCCTTGCTCGAGTTCGCGACGCGCCCGCATGGCAAGCAACTCGTCGGCAATCGTCAGCAACTGGAACCATACGCCGGTCGCCTGAAGCGCCGGGATGCGCTGCTCCGCGGCGAGGGAGACAAGCGGCCTGCGTCCGGCCAAGACGGCGGCAATTTCGGGCTCACGCGCGCTTGCGACCTGAAGCAGCAGGCGCAGCAAGAGGCTGCGCTCGTCCTCACGAAAGTTGATGCGTCTGCTCTGTTCCAAACCCGCTTTCCTGATTCGTCCGCATCGATTGCCGCTGGGGCCGCGTCCTGAACCGAGGGCGACGCCGGCAGTCAGGCGACCCGATCAGGAACCGGGCGACCCTCGAAGAAGGCGGTCAGGTTCTCCACGACCTTCATGCCCATCGCCACGCGCGTTTCCTCGGTCGCGCTGCCGAGATGCGGCAGCAGCACGACGTTCTCCAGCTGCTTCAGCGCCTCCGGAACGGCCGGCTCGTCGGCAAAGACGTCGAGACCTGCGCCTGCGATCTCGCGCCTTTCCAGCGCGCCGATCAGGGCATCCTGATCGATGACGTCGCCGCGCGCAGTGTTGATCAAGAACGCGCCGCGCTTCATCAACCGCAGGTTTCGAGCATTGATGAGATGTCGGTTTTCAGTGCCGCCCGGACAATGCAGCGACACGAAATCGGATGCCGTGAGCACATCTTCCAAAGTCGGCATCTGCACTGCGCCCATGGCGCGCGTCTCGTCATCGTCGACCGGCGAGCGGTTGAAGAACACGATCTTCATGCCGAAGCCAAAATGCGCGCGCCTGGCTGTCGCCTTGCCGATGCGCCCCATGCCGACAATACCCAAGGTCTTGCCCGACACCTTCGCGCCGGCCATATGGGTCGGCGACCAGCCACGCCACTCTCCGGCCCGCAGTTGCCGCTCGCCTTCACCGGTCCGGCGCGCTACAGCCAGTATCAGGCTGAGCGCGAGGTCGGCGGTGCAGTCGGTCAGCACGCCCGGCGTGTTGGTCACCACGATCTCGCGGTCGCGGGCGGCCGCGACGTCGATATGGCTGAAGCCGACGCCGAAATTGGCGATGATGCGGGTGCGCGCGGCGCTCTCGGGAAACACCGCAGAAGGCAAGCGATCGCTGACTGTTGCTAGAATGGCATCATAATCCGCGAAGGCGGAAGTCATTGCGGCAGGACTGAGCGGCGTATCGCTGGCGTTGAACGTCGTATCGAATCGCTCGGCCAGGATCGCTTCGACGGCGGCAGGCCATCTGCGGGTGACAATCAAACGCGGTTTCATTGAATTTCTCGCCGATCGATGGGTCGCCGCGAAGCTTCCGGCGACCCGATGGAGACTTCACATCTCGCGGCTGTCACGCCGCCTTCTTCGTCCGCGCCAGCGTATCGGCCACGACCTCGCCGAAGGAGGCGGGCGTCGGCACGATGACGACGCCGGCGTCCTTGAGGATCTCGACCTTCTCCTGTGCCGACTCGCCGAAGGCCGAGATGATGGCGCCGGCATGGCCCATGCGGCGGCCCTTCGGCGCCGAAAGGCCGGCGATGTAGGCGATCAGCGGCTTCCTCATATTGTCGCGCGCCCAGATCGCGGCTT
>NZ_SRUU01000049.1 GCF_004791585.1 Mesorhizobium sp. M1C.F.Ca.ET.210.01.1.1 | reverse complement strand
CACCGCGCCGCAGAGTTGCCGGTCTGGCTGCACAGATACAATTGGCACCGTCCCCACGGGAGCCTAAAGTCCAAAACACCTATCAGTCGCCTCGCTCTAACCGAGGACAACCTGTTGAGGCTCCACAACTAGCTCGTCAGCGACGACACACCCGCTCGAGCACCCATAGACTATGATCACCGGCGCGGACTGGAAGAATACGGCTGCATCGCCCGAGCCGGCGGAACAGAAGATCTCGGCATCCAGTCAACGCTCGATACAAAGCGCGCGATCGAATGGCCCGAGCACAAGGGGATCAAAAAGCTTCTCAGACAATTGAGGACCCTTCGGACCCCAAAAGGGCTATAGCCTGATTTTGGGTTCGCACGCCTAGCTTCTTCTTGGCATTGTCCAAATGAAAAGCGATCGTGCGTGGCTTGATACCCAAGATGCGGCCGGTCACCCAGGCTGAATTACCCCGCGCTGCCCACCTCAGGCACTCATATTCGCGGGATGTCAGCGAAACCCCATCCACTGTTCGATCGCTCGGCAATTTGCGGCGAACGCAACGATGAAAGCAGGCCGCCATCAGTTGAAGAGCTTGTTCGTACCGCTCAGCGACCCGAAGAAATACTGGACGAGGCTCATCGGCGGCAAAAGTAACCGCAGCGATGCGGCCGCGGAGATCGACAATTGGGATCGTCAAACCGCAGCAGATGCTGAATTGAGCCGCCTCATCGAATAGCTGCTGTTGAGCCGGCGACATTTTATCGCCTCCCAAATTCGATCCCCAGTGAAACGGGCAGCCGCCATTTCGAGCACGCAAGACCACAGGATCGAGTTTCTCATACTGATTTTCCAGATACTGTCTGGTCCAGCGGGGTGGATAGTTTGAAATTAACCTCGGTTTGCCGGAAGGCCGTGCTGGCAAGGAGAGGTAGGCAAAGAAGATTAGGTCAAGTCGTCCGGCCGCCTCAGCCATGGCATCCCGGAAATCTGCCTCATCGATACTCTGTGACAGTCTTTCAAGGAATGTCTCGAAAACAAGTGGCATGTGCCTCGTCATCGTCGCGCTCGATTCTTCCTCTTTCTGCACGCCTTCCGGCTGCGTCGTGTATGTCCCGACAAACGTGATTGAATTCGCGGGCGTCGCTGGGCTGACCGGGCTCCAGAATGCTGCCACACTTTCGATCTTCGTCGGTCATCCCAATCATGCTGGGCTCACCCGATGGGCGTCTGGCAGACGCCTCATGATCTCAACAGCTCAATCAGAGAATCTCCATGCATTAAATCATGACCGCCCCTGCACCGACCAAATCAGGAGAAATCATCCTGCGCTGACCAAAAGCCATCATTGACCCCAGCTTTTGCAGGAATTTGGGTCGGCATTAGCATAACAATTCGGATAGCCGCTCATCCCCCACCCGGGGCGCCGTGATCCGCAAAGAAGTGTTGCGATGCTTTCTTTTCTTTGATAGGCAAATCGTCTCAACAATATTAAAATGCCTTTCCTTGTGAACGGGGTGGCGTGTGAGTATCGTCCTTCTATATACCTGACGTGATAAAATTCACCGCAATGATTATGGCCCGCTGCAATGATGTAAAGGGCACGTCTAAGCTCAATCTGCATCGGAACGTGCAGATGACCTTTACCAGACCCTCGATCCCGCACGGGCCATAATGATACTGATTACGTGGGTCAAAAAGGGCGCCCTGCCGGCGGGGAGGTACACCCGCAGGGCGCGCCGCACAGAGGTCCTGGTCGTTGGGCAACAGGACAGCGGCGGCAGAACTGATTCGGTTACAAATCGTGACTGAAATAGCCCGGAGCATGCTCAAGATCAGATATCTGGAATTCAACAGTTTTGGGTCTGCTCGGCGCAGTAGCGCGCAGGGACATGCCTGCCTCCGGACTCGCTCCTTCGCGATCGCAAAATCATACGGCACCCTCGGCCTTCAGCGCGCGATAGGTGGTATCGACCGACTTTACCGTCGCGTCGACAATGATGTCGATCTCTTTTCGGGTAATGATCAGGGGGGGGGCATAACCGAGGATGTCGCCATGCGGCATGGCCCGTCCGATGACGCCATTCTCAAACAGAGCAGCTGCAGTGCGCACCCCGACCTGAAGGTCGGGTTCGAATGGTATCCTTTGTTTTGGGTCCCGCATCATCTCCACGGCCGACAGGATACCCACTCCGCGAACTTCACCAACGATGGGATGTCCCGCCAGCTCGGCCTTCATCCGGTCTTGCCAATACGGTCCAACATCGCGGACATGCTCCAGAATATTTTTTTCTTTAAGCAGTCGAATATTGGCGAGCGCGGCTGCGGCACAAAGCGTGTGCCCCGAATATGTCCAGCCGTGGCCGAGTGCGCCGTGCTTCTCAGTTCCTTGTTCCAAAACCGACCAGACACGGTCGCCAATGATTGACCCGGAGATGGGGAGGTAGGCGGAACTCAAACCCTTTGCGATGGTCACGAAATCCGGACGCATGTTATACAGGTGGGAACCGAACTTCTCGCCGGTTCGCGCGAAGCCACAGACCACTTCATCCGCGATTAGAAGGATATCGTATTTGTCGAGCACCGCTTGAATGGACGTCCAGTACCCTTTGGGGGGCGGCACAATACCTCCTGTCCCAAGTACCGGCTCTCCGATAAAAGCTGCAACCGTTTCCGGTCCTTCGGCCAGGATCAAGGCTTCAAGCTCATCGGCACAGCGCCGGGAGAACGCTTCCTCGCTCTCCTCGACACGCGCCTGGCGGTAATAGTGCGGCGTGGTTGTATGGCGCACCAAATCCAGAGGCAGGTCGAAGAAATTGTGAAAGAAGGGAAGGCCAGTTAGGCTACCCGTGACCAATCCAGACCCGTGATAGCCGCGATTTCGCGAGATGATCTTTTTCTTTTCGGGCCGGCCAAGAATGTTATTATAGTACCAGACCAGCTTGATGTTGGTTTCGTTGGCATCGGAACCGGAGAGGCCGAAATAGACCCTTCGCATGTTCTGACCGAAATACTCGACCACGGCCTCTGCCAACAGGGCGACCGGCTCCGTACCTTGGCTGGCATAGACGTGCGCGAACGGCAATTCGTGTGCTTGCCTGGCAATGGCCTCGGCGATCTCCGTGCATCCATATCCCATGTTGACGCAGTAGAGTCCTCCGAAACCGTCGAGGCTCCTTCGGCCTTCGGTGTCCCAGATATAGACGCCTTCCGCACCGGCCATAATCCTATTTGGCGTTTCGCCTCGGCTGTGCTTGGCCAAATGCGTAGAAGGATGGAAGACGAAGCTTCTATCCTTCTCCCGGAGTTGCTCGGTTCCCAGATTGCTCAAGCGCATGTCCCTCTCCTCGCGATAAATTGGCGGAGGGCACTCGGCCAGCCACCTGTTTAGCAAATAGCATACCGGAAACGTCCCTTGAGTTTCTCGGGAATGCAGGTTATTCGCCGTGGAATTCGCGGGATCGGCCCGAATTGCCGTGAAAACTAAGGCGTCACCTTCGCCTTAGCCGAGGGTCGGGGGCGCGTCCTGCAAACACGAACAGCTTACGACGCGCATGCGCCCAGCATAGTGCCCGATTAGCGGGCGATATTGAAGGATGAATAGCGCTCGGGACGCTGTTCCCGCCGGCCGCGCGCGGCACGATAGAGCGCCGGCGGCCATGTTCCGCCGAACTGCCGGTCATCCCTTACATTCTGACGGTCCGGATCGGTCTTGCCCTTCCCAAGGGTGGTAATGCAGGTGATCAGGGGCAAAGCACATTCGCCTCGATCAGCAGGCAGCCGGGTTCCGTGCCGGTACAGGTCCAACCTGGTTGGCCAGCGCTGAGAGGCTGAGGTCGTGCCCTCGCGCATATTGATCGCTTTGGCGGTGCGGCGGCTGGTGCTCGGCAGACTTCTCGAAGGAGCATAACCAGAAGGTTCGGCCCGGCAAAGACGCGCGGCGAGAGCTCCTTGCCATCGACATCTTGATTCGCAGCCGACCAGCGCCGCCAAGTTCTATCGTCAGCGTGTTGCCTTTCTTGCGATCGCAAATTCGTGGTTGCTGCGCAGGGCGAGCCGAGCTGCGGCTTGCAGGAGGGGGCAGCCGACAGAATTGCGCGGCCTGAAAAGCTGCCTCCATCAATGCTGGCCGCTCGTGCAGTCTCGAAACGCTGGATCAAGCCTCAAACGTCGAACAGCCGCTCCTTTTCCTCGCTAAACCAGCGCCCTCGCGCGACGTGATCTTGCCTGACGATCCGACGCTTCGAGCGGGGCTCCTCTAATAGGTTGCAGATGACCTGCAGCTTTCAGCCAAACTCAGCAAATCGGACGTCTTCTTATCATCGCTCGGCAAGCTCGGAACAGGCTGGCGGACGTTGCTAAGGCTAGTCGCCGCCAGCGGATGGCGAGGATGTTTTGGCGGCTAAGTGCTTTTAGGTGGGCGATTATAAGCCGAGATCGCGATAGGTGCTTTCGCCATAGCTCCTGGCGCCATCGCCACGCTGAGCGTTTGAAAGCCGATGAAATTCGCTCGGCCAATTGGCTAGCGCGTGCTTGATGGCCTTCATCTTGAACGGCACGTGCACAACACATTTGTCCCTGATGATAGGCGGACAGCTCGCATCTTGTTGCCGCGAGCCATTAAGGTTTGCTGCGATTATCGGCAGACCTAGATCAAGGGCCAATTCCATTTCCCAGCGCACGAAGCGAAAAAGGTTTTTCGTTTTCTCACCGATCAGGACAAGCACCTGGCTCGATCCATTCATTCTGTTGCGAAGATTGCGTTTAACATAATCTTCGTCCTGTGCTCGGCTCGTCATATTGTCCAGATCGTGAGCGTTCGCGAATTCAAAACTCACATTCTCGCTGGCATTCCACCCTTTCATAAAGCGGTATGCCCAAGCGTCTTCATCGCCGTCAAATATTACATAGGTCGGATCGCTGTATGCCATTGTTGTCTCTTAGTTGTTTTGACGAGCAACCCACTGGGTGTGCTCCCGTGAGAAAGCCAGTTCGGCTTCGTTCACCGCGGCGGAGAATGCCTCATCCGAGTTGGCGTCCGTAATAAGGTCGGCAGTCAAGCCGATCTCGTGAGCTGTCAACGTGTAAGCCGATGCCAATTCGTTAAATTTCTTGATCTGGGTCCACCCGATAAGCGAGGCGGCGATGACAATTAGCGGCTCGGTCGGCCAGCCTGGCATCGCGGGGTCAGCGATGCGTACTACGATGAACGAGAATCCCAGAGCGTATGCAAAAATACCAAGGCCCATCCAGACTTTCGCGGACCTCTTGTTCGAGCGCGCCTTCTTCTCGTACCACATCCGTTGGTCGCAGATTCGTCTCTGCAGATATAGGTCTTTTCTTTCTTTTAGCGGGGAGTCCCTTATCGACATCATCTGGTCGGTTGTTTGGGGGGATGCTGAATCGGTGCCGCTCAACGCGCTACCAAGGTGACGATTGCTATCAAGGATACCTTCCATGAGCTTTCGAAAATCAGCTCTGGCGTCAGCGGCGCGCGCGTCATCGAACGGCTGTGCTCGCATCGCGAAGCGCCAAGTCAATGTCTTCACCGACTCTGCCAGAGCTCGAGCCTGATACCAGACCTGCTCGGGCTTTGTGACCGACCGGAAAATGAGGACTCCCATTGAGCAAAGAAATACCGCAGCATAGACACCGAAATAGGCTTTTGATGGCGACAAGTCCAAAGAGAGCACCGACGCTAAAAAAAGAAGAACGTACTCTGCCCGGATCAGGCGGAGAAACGTCGCCTGCTGCTCGTTGGATGCCACGTCGGCGCTATTATAGAGTCCAGGATATTTCATTTTTGAAGCACACCAGTCTATTTTGTGGCGGTAAATTCTTTAAGCCAGGATTTGGCAAACGTGAGGTTAGCAGTCGAGCTTACAGAGCCTATTCTTGAGCGAGGCGCGGTCCCTCTGTTCATAAACAGGAATGCAGGTCCTGTCCCATCAATGTAAGGGTATAGGCCCAAAAATTCTTGCCCGGAGAATGTTTCCGAAGAATTTTTTGCCACGGGCAGAACCGCTACCGCGGTCCGAAACCCATCGAAAAAGCCAAGCTCCCAAGGCATCCATCTGGATCCTGGAGAATTGTTTGAATGCACATAGATAAGCGTCTTTGACTGCCTCATACGGGTCCGCAGCAACTCGGCGGTGGCCGAGGAGACTTTTGTGCGGTCCAGTTGTGAATCTTCGACCCAATCTACGTAAGCAGTGAACCCAAGCTCCTCGAAAATTCGCTTCACACCGAGAACGATCTCTGCGTCCTTGAAAGAATGTGACAGAAAAACGTCGAATGACGATCTGGCTGTAGCTGCGGCCGTCTCTTCCTTTAGAACGATCGATGCGGCTCTATGTCCTCGACTGGCATTCGCAACTCTTTTCAGCTCTGCCTCGGTCAGTAGCACTATTCAAATCCCCCCATGATCTGTTCGCAATCTATGAACTTGACGCCCATTCGATTAAGCGACCCTTGTCTTGTGAAAACTGGCACCATGCTCTCCAGCCGGAGCGCAACCTCCACCTTCTCAAAGACCACGTCGGCCGGCAGGAGTGACCGGCCTTGTCACCCACTTACGCGACCCCGGCACAGCCATGCTCCTCGCTTAGAAGGCTGCGGAGACCAGCAATGTCAAACAGGACAGACGATCTCCTAATCTCGATCAGCAACGAACTTACGACGTAAAAACGCGATGGAGCGATCTCCGAATGTCCGCAGGCGTCGAGGGCCGGGTTGGTCGCCAAGGCCGAGCGGGCCAGCTTGCACTCCCGCTACCCGTCGGCTTGCCAAACCCTCGCTGTAGATTTCGCCCCCTACACGGATGCGCTGACCGCGACTAAGCTCAATCGCCACTGATCCAGGGCGAAAGCCCCCCTTGAGGTAGCGGTAGAGGCATTTTTCGGCACTTCGCATCGTAGATATCGACCAGGCACGATCGGTTTGGCTCTCGCCGCAACCGTGCTGGCCAAGTGCGTCCGATGGCTGCTTCGATCCTCTCCTGGAATAGATCGGTTCCAGATTGCTCAAGCGCATCGTCCTTGCTCGCGATCAACTGGCGGATAGCGCTCGGCCACCTTTTTCCAGCAATTAGTATACCGCAAATGTCCCTTGAGTTTCGTCGGAATGGGTGCCTTTTGCCGACGAATCTACGGGATCCGTGCCAAACGCCGTTGAAACTTAGCTTTTGGGTTTACCGTTGCCTCAGGGCGGACAAAGGTATCGGTGAATTGGACTTCACTGGTTTCGTGACGACAAGGCTATAGTATTGATCAATCCCCAAGCCCGCCTGCAGCAGTCCCTCCATGAAATCCTGATAGGCGGCCATAGAACGAGATGCGACCCGCATCAGATAATCCACGCGCCCCCCAATTGCCCAGCAGTCCAGGATTTCCGGAATGTCTTGGATAGCAGTTTCGAAGTGTCGTTGGTCCTCAAGACGATGACGATCCAGCACGACCTCCACCATCACAAAGATCATGCCGCCGATGAGGGCAGGACTCAGCCGCGCATAAAATCCCTCAATAATCCCCGCGGCCTTGAGTGCTCGGAGCCGCTCCGAACAGGCGGACGCCGAAAGATGAACTCGTTTTGCAAGCTCACTTTTTGAAATCCGACCGTCTGCCTGAATTTCGGAGAGGATCCGCAGGTCCCAACTGTCGAGTTGCACGGGATCGGGTTTCGATTTCATAACCTGTTGCTCTCAAGCAGCGATCGACAGCGCGCCGTGTGCCGATCAATCTATTATCAATAGAAACGACCGAATGTAGTAGTGGAAGGCATCCGTTCCAGGCCCGAGATGTGCTAGAATGGGTAAGAAAATCAGCTGAGGGTGAGCGATCCGCTGAGAAAAGCTGCAGAAGTAATTTGGCTATCGCCCCAACGCCCAACGGGGCAATGGTGCAGCTGGAGAGAATAGTCGGCGGCGGCGGAGACCATGATAAATAGATAACCGATTTTCTTGAATCTCGCTGCCGTACTTGATAGACGCGCGACTGCATTCGACCCTCGATCGCATGGACGGCATACTCAATGCAGTATTCACTCGCACATTCAACTATTAGGGTGAATTGAAGGCCTTGCTTGGCCGGCTCGCGGAGGCGCAGGGCACCGCAAATGCCCCTCGTCTTATGGCTTGCCCGATAATTTGGCGCTCGGGTCTGGCCGAAATCGCCCAACCGGAAAGACTCAAACACCGATGTTGCGTGCGATGCTGTCGGCCGCCATACGCTTACGCCACTCAAGAGGCCCGGAATTGTGAATGGAGTTTCCCTCAACATCGACAGCCATGACGACGGGCATGTCCTGCACATCGAATTCATAGATGGCTTCCATGCCCAGGTCTTCAAAGGCGACAATCCGCGCCGCCTTAATCGACTTTGAAATCAGGTACGCAGCGCCACCCACTGCAGCAAGGTATGGCGTTCTGTGTCTTACAATCGACGCGATGGCCGCCGGTCCCCTCTCCGCTTTGCCCACCATCGCGAAAAGGCCGGTTTCGGCGAGCACCTTGTCCGTAAAATCGTCCAAGCGGCTGGAGGTTGTTGGACCGGCGGGTCCAACGACTTCATTCCTCACTGCCCGGACGGGACCGACGTAGTAGATCACGCGGCCCCTCAGATCGACTGGGAGCGGCTTGCCGGCATCAATCAGTTCGACCATTCGTTTGTGGGCAGCGTCACGGCCCGTCAGCATCTTTCCAGAAAGCAGGAGCGTTTCACCGCAGCGCCACGATGCCGTCTCTTCCTTCGTAAGCGTATCTAAATTGACCCGCCGGACGCCGGCTGGGTTCAATTCGTCGGCTCCGATGTCGGGCCATTCGCGCAAATCGGGCGGCTGGAGGCTGATGGGTCCAGAGCCGTCCAAAGTAAACTTCAGGTGCCGGTTGGCGGCGCATTGCGGGATGAGCGCCACAGGCTTGGACGCTGCATGAGTAGGATAGGTCGCAACCTTGACGTCAACGACTGTCGTCAGACCACCAAGGCCTTGGGCGCCGATACCAAGCGCGTTGATCCGCTCATAAAGCTCAATCCGCAGCCCCTCTTCTGCGCTTGACGCCCCCCTTGCGATCAGTTCCGCCATATCTATGGGCTCGTTCATGGCCTCCTTGGCCAGCAGCATCGCCTTTTCAGCGCTACCACCGATGCCGACAGAGATCAGTCCAGGTGGACACCACCCGCTGCCAAGGGTCGAAACGGTATTCACCACCCAGTCGGAAACGGAGGCGCTGGGATTGAGAGTGGTAAAACGTGCCTTGTTCTCCGACCCGCCGCCTTTCGCGGCGATGGTGATCTCAATCTGGTTACCTTGCACCAGGTCGACATGGACAACTGCCGGTGTGTTGTCGCGGGTGTTGACCCGTCTAGCGAGGGGATCCGCAACGATCGATCCCCGAAGGGGATTGTCCGGATCGAGATAGGCTTGACGTACGCCCTCATTCACAAGATCCGCGAAACTGGCTGTTGACTTAATGCGGGCATCCATGCCGACCTTTGCGAAGACAACCACAAGTCCGGTGTCCTGACAAATCGGGCGCCGCCCAAAGGCCGCCATGCGGGAGTTCAGCAGAATCTGACCTATGGCATTCTTCGCCGACGGGCTCTGTTCTCGCGTGTATGCGTGAGAAAGAGACCGGATATAATCTGGAGGATGATAGTACGAGATGTACTGAAGGGCGTCGGCGACGCTCCTTGTGATGTCGCTACCGGCCATGGTCCGTGTTCTGTTTCCCACCGGATTTTATCCAAATGAACCGAGGCCATTGACCATTTTCAGAATCTGGAAGCTTCGCACCCCCTGCTCGCCGCCTTCATATCCATAGCCGCTTTGCTTGACTCCTCCATAAGGGGCATCAGCGGAAACCCCTTTCAGGTAATTCACACTAACAGCGCCCGCAGAAAGACCGCCCACAAGCCTCTGTTGCGTATCGGCCGCGCCAGTAAACAAGTAGGCGGCCAGACCGTACTCCGTGGCGTTGGCTTCATCGATCGCCTCTTCGATCGTATCGAAAGGAGCCACGGTGAGAATTGGTCCGAACGGCTCTTCATGAAGCACTCTCGCTTCCTTCGGTACGCCAGTCAGG
The DNA here is from genome assembly GCF_004791585.1 of Mesorhizobium sp. M1C.F.Ca.ET.210.01.1.1. GTDB lineage: Bacteria > Pseudomonadota > Alphaproteobacteria > Rhizobiales > Rhizobiaceae > Mesorhizobium. Next base: position 17,569 of record NZ_SRUU01000049.1, on the reverse strand, counting down.
ATGGTTGGCGGCCAGTAAAACCCCGGTCGGTCAAGGGGGATGCCACCGGTCTCGATTTGGGCGCCGCCCTCTACCGCATCTTTGGTCAGGCGTTGCATGGCCTCGATTCGCCGCGCGTTTGCCATGGGACCCATCTGCGTTGCAGGGTCATCCGGTGGACCGATCCTGATTTTTCGGACCGCCTCCGTCATCCGGAACAGGAATTCCTCATAGCGGGATCGGGCGACAAGAATCCTGCTGGGCGCATTACAACTCTGGCCCGCGCACTCGAATTTGTATTCCGAAATAGCCGGTATCGCCGTTGCCAGGTCGGCATCTTCGCACACAATAACCGGGGAATGTCCACCGAGCTCAAGGATGCAGCGCTGCAGATTATTCGCGGCCAGTGTGGCCAGCTGTTTCCCAACAGCGGTCGACCCCGTGAACGTCAAGACTTTGACAATTGGCGAACTGAGCAGATGCCGTGATATATGCACAGGAACACCGAACACCAGGTTGACCACGCCTTCCGGTATCCCTGCTTGACGCAAAGATTCCACGATATGGACAGCCACGCTTGGCGTCTCTTCGGCCCCTTTGAGGATCACCGGGCAGCCTGCCGCCAGCGCGGGGCCGAGCTTGCGGGCGATGAGAACGGCTGGATAGTTCCACGGCGTAAAGGCAGCGACGACACCGAGGGCCTCCGGGACGATCATCCTGTTCGGACCCAACGGAATCGGGGTCGACAACTCATCGGCATGCCGTCCATTCCATTCCAGCGTTTCGACTGCGCGCGCGTACTCTCCTGTTGCTTCGGCAATCGTCTTTCCCTGTTCGGACGACAGGTCCCTGGCTGCGGCGCCAGCTTTCTCTGCCAGAATGCTGGCGGCAGAGACGAGTATCTCGCCACGCTCTTTGGCGGGTCGTGAGGACCACGCCTTGCGGCTGCGTTCTGCCGAAGCAAGAGCTTCATCCAAGTCTGAAACCGTAGCCGAGGCCACTGAGGCAAATACCTTCTCCGTCGCCGGGTTGATCACCGGCAAAGTGGCTCGGCTACCACCGGCTCGCCATTTGCCATTAATGAAGAGCTCGTAACTCTTGGCGTCGGACATCGCGGGCTCCACTTGACTGAATTCTTGCATACGAGCGCAGTTTCGATATCGAAACTGCTGAACTCGCTTGAGCCAGTTTCATCGCGATGGTCGCGGCGGGTCAAATATCGAATATTGCCGAAATCCATCTGGAATCCAGATCGGCTGGTCCTAATGGCCGCAAAAGATCATGCCCAGCTTTACAGGTTAGTTTGTCAGGTCGCCTCAGGCGCCACCGCCGCCCAGTCCCGGATTTCAATCAATTTTCTGGCGACCTTCGGAATGAGCTTGCGGACCGCAGAAACGGCCGCAGAACGCTCATCTTTGGGATTTACAGCGAGCACCACGGACCGAGTAATCACCGGATCGACGATCTTGACAGTCCGGACCAGCCCTTGGGAGGCTTCTTTCTGAACCGCAGACGGGGCGAGAATAGAATGCGCTTTTCCCTCTACGACCATGTTGATGATCGTTGAGAGGGAGTCCACTTCAAACCTGACGTCCAGCGCGCAACCGTGTTGTGCAACGACATCAGCCACCGAACGCCTGACATTGTTGTTGCGCATGGGAACCGCCAGGGGGAATGCATGCAGGTCGGCCAGAGATATCGCATCTTCAAACGGTGGCTCGCCGGACGGAACTACCAGACAAAGGTCTTCGCGCGCTAGCACCGTCATTCGCCCCACACTGTCTGCTGTGCGGTACAGAACCGCCAGATTGAAGCGTCCAGCCGCCATCCATTCCTCTAGCGGTCCCGTCATACCCTCGACCATCTTGAGGGACACCTTGGGCAGTTCGTGTCTCACCGCCTCAAGCAGCGGACCGCTCAGGACGCGAGCAGCTCCAGACGGAATGCCAATAGTCACCTCCCCGGCAGGGGAAGCGGCTGTGTTGGTCAATTCCACCTCGGTAAGTCGAATTTCTTTGAGAATTGCCCGCGCCCGCTCGAGCAGTTTGGCTCCTGACGCCGTCACGCTCACGCCGGTCCTGTCGCGTATCAGCAGCTGAGTGCCGAAGCCTTCCTCCAATTGGCGCACATGCAGACTCAGCGCACTCTGGGCGACATTCAGAAAGCCAGCGGCCTTGGTGAAACTGCCTGCTTCGACCACGCCAACGAAGTATCTTAACTGCCTAATTTCCACGGGTACTCTTCCGAGGGCGAACTCCAATTTATGTAATCTATCTCGAAATGCGATGGCGCGACAGCAATAATTGTGCCAGGGCGCACTAAGTCTGCTCTAAACCAGCCGCAGAAGACTCAAACGCCCAAGTCGGTGTCCGGACCCGCGGCAGCAATTTCTTGGGCCCTTCGGATCACCGGTGGATCGACCATCTTTCCCTCGAAGGCGAAAGCGCCTCGGCCCTGCCCTGCCGCATCTTTTTGCGCCGCGAGGACACGACGGGCCCACTCGAGTTCCTGTGGGCTTGGTGAGAAAGCCTCATTGAATATGGCAACCTGGTTTGGATGGATCGCCAAAGCTCCGGTAAAGCCAAGCCGCCGCGCATGCGCCGCGGCCTCACGAAGTCTATCGTTGTCTGAGAACTCGCTGATAGTTCCTATGAAACCAAGCGGTAGCAAGCCAGCGGCGCGAGCCGCAAACAGAACGGAAAGATTCGGTGTCAAAAGAAGGTCGAATTCCGGGGCACCGCCAACAGAGGCACTGAAGTCTTCAGGACCCAGCGCCATTGCAACCATCCTGGGATGCGCAGACGCAATGGCTGAGAGACTTTGCAATGCTGCCGGAGTCTCGATCTGGGCAAGGAACCTGATTCGACCCAGCGCAAGGCTTCTTTCTCGTTCAAGTTCCGATACCGCATTCGCGATCTCTATTACCCACGCTGCCGAATCCGTCTTCGGAAGGACAAGTGCATCAACACCCGCCACTACGGCTGCATCGAGATCGGCCGCCAAGGCACGCAAACCGCGATTCACGCGAACTAAAACATATGCGCCCCTGCCGCCCACCTTTGCCACGGACGCAGAAAGCTGGCGCCGTGATTCATCTTTTTGATCCTGGGGAACGGAGTCCTCGAGATCGAGTATGACGCCATCTGCCCCGCGCTCATGAGCCGCCTCCACAAAGCGCGGAACATGAGCGGGAACGAAGAGCAGAGATCTCCAGCGGGGAACAAAAATCGGGCTTTCAAGGGCCGGGACGGTGTGATCCATAATGTCGCCTCTGCGGTCATTTTAGCGCGGGCGGTGTCAGTGAACTCGCTGGCCGGCTGTGGCGTTGGGAGGGACCCGAAGTTGGTAAGTACTCTGTAATCGGGATCGCGTCCCTTGCCCGACAATAGGCGCGCTCATGCTGACACGGCGCTTGCGCCCAAGCCTGCTCGAACCTCCTCGCGGACAGCCTCCGTATGCGCACCAAGAGCCGGAACTGGGCGCAGCGAGAGGCGCTCAGAGTTGAAGATTGCTGCCGGAGCTATGGTCTCTACAGTTCCTTCAGGGGTGCCCACCTCAACCCTGCGAACGTGAGGATGCCTTGAAACATCAGCCACTTCATTCAGGCGCCCGTACGCGAGACCGGCCGCCTCGAGCTCGTGCATTGCATCGTGGCAGGACAGTTCAGAAAACCGCCGTCCAATGATCTCATCAAGCTGAGCACGATGACCAAGTCGCTCCATATTATCGGCAAAACCGGGTGCGCGTGTAAGCTCCGGCTGCTTCAGGAATTTCTCGCAGAAATTTACCCATTCGCGGTCATTCTGAACCGAAAAGATGACGTCTTTGCCGTCGGCGCACTGATAGGCGCCATACGGTACCAATGACGGGTGTCTCACGCCCGCGCGAAAAGTATGATAGCCGCTATAGTCGTTTTGCAGAACGGGCACATTCATCCAGTCGGCGACGGCATCGAACAGTGACACCTGAATACTTGTCCCTTCACCGGTGACCTGGCGGTGGTACAGGGCCTGAAGGATGGCGCTGTGTGCCGTCATGCCCGCCGAGATATCGCAAACAGAGACCCCTACTCGCGCGGTCCCTTCTTGGGTGCCGGTGATCGCGCATAGACCTGATTCGGCCTGAACAATGAGATCATAGGCCTTCAAATGGGAAAACGGCCCTTTCTCCCCGAAACCGGAGATGTCGCAGGTGATCAGCCGCGGAAAGCGTCGGCGGAGGTCGGCAGACCTAAATCCCAGTTTTTCGATGCTGCCCGGTTTCAAATTCTGGATAAAGACATCAGCAGCGGCGATGAGCGCGTCTAGGACGGCGCGGTCCGCCTCCGATCTCAGGTCCAGACAAACAGACTCCTTACCCCGGTTAAGCCAGACGAAGTAAGCGCTCTGTCCCCGCACCAACTTGTCATAGTGTCGCGCAAAATCCCCTTCGGGCCTTTCGACCTTGATGACCCGCGCCCCCGCGTCCGCAAGGCGAGACGATGCATAAGGCGCGGCCACGGCCTGCTCCACGGCAACGACGGTGATCCCCTCAAGGCAGTTCTGCATGTCTACACACCGCGCTATTCATCCAACAATTTCGTTTTGAGCCCGACGGCGATTCAGCATCGCCAGCAACCGGTTCTGTTCATTGCCTACAATCGAGAATGCCTCGTCGACTCCCATTCCAGGCTTCGCGAGCATCATGTCTGCTTGGGTAGCCACCGATATGTGGACAGAAGTCTGGGCAGAGAGATCTGTCTCGGTACAGCTCCCTCCAACGTACGCGCCTACCTTGTTCTCCTTGCACAGAAGCACGGCACGTGCCGTGTCAGCCAATGAGCCGACATCGGGCGTCTTGATTTGAATGAGATGCGCGGCCTTCGCTTCGGCGAAGAGGCGGATATCCTCAAGCGTGTTGCACCTTTCGTCCACGACAATTCGAGCACTGGAACCCCGGTCATCTAAAATCGCTACGATCTTGGCGTAGTTCTCAATTTGAGCTTGCGTGGAACCAAAGTCGGCCGGCGACTCGATGTTAAGTGCGAAGCCCGGAACGGTATCGGCAACCTTGCAGATAAAGTCGGCGATGCTTTGCGGTTGAAGGCCGATCTCCTGACCGATCCAGCCATAGACATCGAAATGTAGCACGGGATGATACCCCTGGCGGCCGATTTCGTGAGTACGCGTTGCAACCCACTTCACGAAATCCATGAAAGTGTGGCCGTCGACGCCGAACTTCTGCCGTGAATTGATCAGACCGTGGGGAAGCACATCCACGGCTTTCAAAATCATCTTATCGACATTGGTTTCCCGAGCATCTCCGCTCTGGCAGTAGATCGGGATGCGGCAGGTCGGTAGCGGCAGATCAAACTCGGCGCATATGATTTCCGCCATTGTCTTGCGATGAAAATGGGCTGCTGCGCGGAGGAGCGCCTGGCTGACCCCATACTCGATCGCGAGAGGTAGCCGCTTGTGGCCGAAGGGCTCGAAAACCTTCACGCAGGAATGAAGGTAACAAGACGCATTAACATCGAGAAGCCGGGGCACCACTACCCGTGACGTCAAATCCGAGATTTGAGCAGTTTCAAACAAGGAATCGCGTCCACCAGCACCAGAATACTGGACGCCCATCATGTCGCCCCAGACTACGGTATCGTCCGCAAGCACAAGCCCTACGCTCAATGAAGATGCCGGAACACGAATGGATTTGAAGTCGGGAGTGACGGGCTCGCCCACATAGACAAAACCGTCCTGGATTGCGCCGGACCTAATGGCAGCTTGATCGTCATAGAAGAACGCGCCTGTGCCCGGCGCGAGGAGGACGTCTTTGATCTGCAATTCAGTCACTCGATTCGTTCCTAGGAAATCAAATTTGCCGCTGTGGGCGTTGGCTGGTCTGCACTCAACTTTAGATCTTCATCGGCCGCGCAGCGAACGCTAGCCCTTCATTGCGGTCGACATGCGCGCCCGATCGTATGGCTAAGACGATGGACCGCCCGGGCCTACGGATGTCAATGGACCCAGCAGAAAGCGAATCCATTGCATCAAGACACCTATTACACCTCCGTGCTCCACTTCATCCAACACTGAGCAGCGAGGTTCGAAGATGCCCGGAGCAGGCGATCTGAGCTCGTCAGACACTGAGCGTCTCAAGTGCCTGACTCGACCTCTTTTTACGGAAAGACACATTCTCGACTTTCCTTCGACGATTAATGAGTGCGTTACGGACTCCAGCTTCATAGACTGCCAGAGCCTCTGCGCTGACCGTACCACTGCCAAATTCAGCGCAAACAAGATGTCCCCTGCTGACGCCGGGCGGATCCGGATCAAACGTAGGATGTGGTGCTTCGCTCATTGCTCAACCTATTGCGAGTATTCAGGCGACTTTGGCGCCCGGTTTAAGATGGGTGTTGCGCGTTTGCATTTTCCCGCTCTGGAAGTATGCGCCGAGGGTATCCAATTCGCCAATATAATGTCCCGGACGGTGCCCATCGCGTTTTCAGATGGCTGCCGCCTTGCTTGGTGGAACTACCGCTGCTCGAGTTCACCAGCAATGCGATCCTTGCCTGGGCCTATGCAAGCCGCGTAGACCTCCGGGCAAGCCCACGCAGAACGGTTTCGTCGAGAGCTTCATGTATAGACGGCCCCGCGGGTGCAAAGTGGTTTTGAGACAGATGACATTCGGTGGGTGCGTTCATGTATTCGGCCTGTTCATGCGACCACTACATGGTCGCTGGCCCTGATGGAGATCGCGGATCGAGGCCTCGTCAACGGGTGGCGCTGATCGCGCATAAAGCTCTTCGGGCTTTCTCGATCCCAGCTCTGCCGCTTGCCATCACGTCGTCATTGCACTTGAGCCATTCGCGCCCGTCATCATCATTGCCCAGATGATGCGAGCAAGCTTGTTGGCAACCGCAACCGCGACAACCATGGGACGCCTGCGCTCAAGGAGCCCGTCAATCCATGATCCATCCAAGGTGGCGCGCGCTTTGGGATATCGCACTAGCGATCTCCTTGCTTCGTTATGCCGCCGGGACGGCATGTCCCGCCGGATGAGTTTTGCCGAGGCGTGAGGCCCAGCCAGGCAGCAAACTCGCGCCCGGAGCGGAACGCGGACGGATTGGGTATGGTCGCGGCAAATGCGGTCGCTGTGATCGAGCCGATTCCGGGATCGAGGCGGCAGAAGAACAAAAGAGCCTCTTTCCGACGCAGCCGGCGCCGGACAGTGGCGTTCCCCTCACATCGACACCGTGAACCTGAAAGACGTTCTTGGCCAAATCCAGACCGATCGTGGTAATCTTGATATGGCAGGCTCCTCTCGACTGTGGGTCTGTGGTCACTGCACAACCTACCATTTGGCACCCGGATGACGGGGAGCAGGAGCCATCCACATGGGGAATCGCGGGAGCGCATCGCCCAGAGAACCAATCATATCCTTGGAAGGTGGCTGTTCCCCCATAAGATGGAAATACGGGCTCACGACCTGACGCCGGACCCAAGCGTCAGATGGAGAACAGCTATGAAAGAATATATCGGACTTGACGGTGCGCCGTGACGGCCCGGGAGGTGAACATGGAATAGCCTCCTCTCAAGCTTGCTGATCTTCGACCGGCGGCTACAATGCCACCCCGCCTTCAGGAGCAGCGGCGGAAGGGGCCGAGAAGCTCGACCGGGCGTCGCCGGTTGGGTGTCATAAGGAGATCGGCCTGCACTGTACCGGATGCGAACCATCGCCGCAGGCCGTGCTACCGCAATGTCTATGGCGAGATAACGAAGGAGCGCTGGAAGCCTCGGATTCAACCGGCAACGCCTCCAAATCATGCGATGGCATGGGAGGTAAGAAGCGAAGACGCGTAAGTGCGTGCGCCACCATCCAGGTGGATGATCCACTCTCGCTTCGAACTCTTTCGTCAGGGCGCCCTCCAGCAGCAGGCCCTAAGTCAGATATCGCCACAAGCCGATTATCAGCTTGCGCGCCAAGGTGATCATGGTGCGGCGGATGCGTCCCTTTGCCGGTGCCAACGCGCTCGTGAAACCAGCGCACGAGACCTCGCTCTGCGCCAAGCCGCATGACCAGCACAATGGCCGCCCCATTTTTGCAGAACTGGACGCACACAACCCCGATTGGACAAATCTTCGACGACGATCACCCCTTATCAGGCGACACCTCTGGCGATGCGGGTGTAAGTGCCGCACAGCGATCTTTTCCAGGGGTCGGAAATGGTGTGATCGACCAACGGATCAGGTCGACGGAACGCTGAAGGATAGCCTCGGTCTGAGAGAGGGAGGGGGAAACGGCGATGACACATCCCATCACGTCTAGGTAATAGCCTTTCCTGAGGATCCGCGTTCTGGGTTTAACATACAACTTGACCTCGGCGACACCTGATATGGCAGCCGCCTGACTGTCGCCCCTGATCCAATCGAGGGTGCCATCGCGGTCAGGAATTAGGTTCCGCGCGGCTGCAACGTGCGAATGCCTTCTACGTAAATTCCACTCGTCGCCAATGACGAGCTTAATGTGCTCGGTGATGAGGTCGACACCGTAAGCCAGTTGAACCAGTCGAGGATTAGGGTAGCCTGCAAGACGCGGATTGACTTCAATGACGACTGGGCCAAGCTTCGTCCATCGGAGATCAATGTTCGTTGGCCCCCAGCCAAGGCCGAGAGCTCGCAAACAGCTCAGCGAAACATCAATGACCCGCTCATGCTCGTCCTCGGTCAGCACGGCCGGATAGGTGTATTCACGGCAGACGAAATGCGGTGGGAGGCCAAAGGAAGCGGTGCCAATCCCAACGACCTCGTTTCCCATTATCTCAGCGCTATAATGGGGACCCTGTGCGAATTCTTCGACCAGTATCCTCGGTGAAGACGGCCAAATGTACTTCCCGCCCAACAGATAGGTCGCATGTTCGGCTAACTCATCAGCGTTCCGGCACAATCGGACACCGCTGCTTCCGGCGCCAACAGCAGGCTTAACTACCACCGGAAGGCCAATCTCCGCAGCAGCGTTCTCTACGTCCCTCGCATTCGCCGCCAAGCGATAAGCAGGTATTGGAACACCGGCTCCGGCGAGGAGCTCACGTTGAGTGAATTTGTCATAGCACCGTTCAATTGATCCGGGGTTCGGGCCCGGTAAATCGAAATGCCGGCAGAGCTTGCTGACGGTCGCATAGACCGACTCGTCGAGCCCCGAAAAGCCAGTAATGCCAGCGATGTCATAGGTCGCACGCAGTCGGGAACATTCGCGGATCAGCGCATCGAGATTGTCTGTATCGACCCGGGTCGCCTCAGTGTCTTCCGCCGCAAGATAGTCGTACTGAGTTGGATCAGCCGACAGGGTAATTGGACAGAGACCAAGACGTTGGGCCGCTTGGACGAATAGCAGTCCCATACGTCTGTGGCCTTCAACCATGATGAGTGCTCTTCTTGCCATTGGCATTGATCCTGGCTAGTGGGTTGTGCGGCGGTCTGAGCGTGAACAGGCATCAGCTTTAATCCGCGCCTGACCTCAGACTTTGCGGTGAAAGTATCACTATCAGCGGTCTGCGGCCGCAAAGATTCTGTGAAGTTAGTTGAAGTATCCGTTGCAACGTCTCGGTTGCCAACGATACCGCTCAGAGCGTTTCGGCGAATTTCGGAGCGTTGCGATGGAGACGTTTGATAAGGCGCCCCAACCGGGCATCCAGCCGCTCCAGCCCGCAATACTGAAGCGGCAGGTCCGTTCATTGTTCGACCTGTTTTTGTGCGGCCTAAGGCCGCTGGCCATGCTGGTGTCGGCGGACCCTCATCAAGCTGCCGCGCTGCGATGCGCGTTGAAACACTCAGTTCTCCCGATCTAGCGTAAGCGGTGTGCCATCGGCACCTAGACTGGGTGCGGGGTCATGAGGTCTCACGTGGTATTCTTGCCACTGAAGACCTCCGCCAAATAGTCAATAAACACCCTGACTTTACGTGGGGTGTGACGTCGCTGAGCATAGAAGGCGAAGATCGGTTGCTCGATGGGTTCATAATCCGGCAGCAGCCGCACGAGGCGGTTCTCCGCTATATCCTGGGCGACCATGAAATCGCCCAAGAGGGAGTAGCCCCCTCCCGCTAGGCACGCGTTTCTCACCGCTCGCGCTGAGTTCATTGTCAGATGCTGCGGCACTTCGAAGTCAATGACCTTTCCTTGATGCGAAAACCTATGAACGCGCCCCCATTCTCCGCTGACCTGAGTAACGGATGGGCAAGCTTTGATCTCGTCCAAGGTCCTGGGTGTCCCATATTGCTCGCAAAACTGGGGCGTAGCGACGAACACGATCCTCTGCGTGAAAATTCTCTGCGCAATCAGGGATGAATCGTTCAATGGCCCTACTCGGATGGCGACATCGAAGTGCTCTCCAATAAGATCGACCAACCGATTGCCAAGGTCGATTGAGACCTCGAGCTGCGGGAACCGTCTCACGAACTCGGGAACCGCTGGTGCCAGGCACTCATTGCCAAAGGCCGTTACGCAGGAGACGTGGAGCTGGCCGCGAGGGGTTTCGTGGCGTTCGCGTACCGCGCTCCGCATCAGATCAAGCTCCTCCAGGAGGCAGGTGCTCTTTTGCACGAACTCCATCCCGGCATCCGTCAGATTGATCTGCCTGGTGGTGCGGTTAAAGAGACGTACGCCGAGATCGGCCTCCAGGTCTGCCACAATGCGGCTTACCGAGGCAGCGGAAAGGCGCAAATCCCGGCTCGCAGAAGAGAAGCTGTTATGCCTGGCGACTGCCACTGCCACCTTCATGGCCTCGATCATATCCATGCGCCATTCTTCCGAAATCCAAAATAATGTCTCTCACCCAGCGCCTATTAACACGGAAATCGGATTCATGCATCAATGCGGCGAACGCTCAATTTGAGGAGATGATGGACATGTCCACGAATCCTAGCTGGCTACTTCGGAGCTACCCTTCCGCAATGCCTTCCGTCGAGAACTGGAGCCTGGAGGACCGTCCAATTCCCGAGGCGGCGGATGGTGAGCTGCTGGTGAAAACTTTGTGGCTCTCCGTCGACCCCTATATGCGCGGTCGGATCAGCCCCGCGAAGAATTATGCTACTGGTTTTAAAATTGGCGATCTGATGTGCGGCGGCGGAATTGGCGAGGTAATTACGTCTGAGTCTCCAGACTTCAAGCCAGGCGACGTCGTGATGAGCGATCATTTTGGTTGGCAGCCGTTTAGCGTTATCCCGGCCGCGTCGGCCAAGCCAGTGACAACTACGGACGCTCCGATTCAGTCCGCGCTGAGCTATCTCGGCATGCCCGGTCTCACCGCCTACTTTGCCCTCCTCAGAACCGCAAATCCGAAGGTGGGGGAAACGGTGTTGATCTCTGCCGCGTCTGGAGCTGTAGGGCAGATTGCGGGACAGATCGCGCGGATCAAAGGGTTCGACCCAGTCGCTGTTGCGGGCTCGGACGAGAAGCTGGAATGGTGCAGGGAGCTTGGATATCGGACAGGCGTCAATCATCGAAGCTCGCCTGATCTCGTGGCAGATGTCGCGACCGCATGCCCCAAAGGCGTTGATGTCTTTATCGACAACACCGCCGGGCCGATTCACGACGCAGCCATGTTAAACCTCAACACCTTTGGCAGGGTGGTGGTCGTCGGGACTATTGCCTTGGCCGACCGGTTTGACCAGCCCGATATCGGCCTCAGGCATCTCAGAAGGACGCTGATCACCCGTGCGCGGATAGAAGGGTTCTTGCTCGACGACCACGAGGGAGAATACGAGATCGCGATTGCCGATCTGCTGTCATGGTACAGACAGGGACTGCTTCAGACACGGGAAGATGTTGCGGAAGGGATTGAGACCGTGCCCCACGCTTTCGTTCGGATGTTGAAGGGAGAGAACTTCGGCAAGCAACTGGTCAAGCTGTGATGCTCTGAACGAAGATTTGTCCGCTTCGGCAAAACTGCGATTTTTGTGCACGCGTTACTCAAGCGGATAATTCCAAGGCAGCAGCTCATCGATCCGGCTCTGCTTGTGGCCGTTGACGATGGCGGTGAGCGTGGCGGTCAGGTAGGCCTGCGGGTCAACGGCATTGAGTTTGCAGGTTTCGACGAGCGAGGCGATGGTCGCCCAGTTCTCGGCTCCGACGTCGTGGCCCGCAAAGAGCGCGTTCTTCCGATTGAGGGCGATAGGCCGGATGGTTCGTTCCACGCTGTTGTTGTCGATCTCGATGCGACCGTCGGTCAGGAAGAGCTTCAGACCGTCCCAGTATTTAGCGATGTAGGCCACCGCCTCGCCGAGTGGGGACTTTGTCGCGACACGGGCGCGGTGATGGACGAGCCAAGCCTGCACGTCGGAGACCAGCGGCGCTGATCGTTCCTTCCGTCCAGCAAGGCGAGCCTCCGGGTCAAGGCCGCGCAGTTCGGCCTCGATCCGATACAGTTCACCAATCCGTTTGACACCGTCCTCGGCAATCGGCGCTGTTCCGTTGCGAGTGATCTCAACCAGCTTGCGCCGGGCGTGGGCCCAACAATAGGCAAGCCGAATGTCTGATCCGATACGGTCAGGTGCGATCAGTCTGTTGTATCCGGCATAGCCATCGACCTGCAGGATGCCGGAGAATCCCTGCAGTATTCGTTCGGCATGAATGCCCCCGCGACCGGGAGCGTAGGTGAAGGCCACACCTGGCGGAGCACCGCCGCCCCATGGTCGATCATCCCGCGCAAGCGCCCAGAAGTATCCGGTCTTGGTTTTGCGCGAGCCGGGATCGAGAACCGGGGCACGGGTCTCGTCCATGAAGAGCTTGGACGAGCGCTTCAAGTCGGCAATCAGCGCACCGAAGACGGGACGCAACTCATAGGCTGCGCGGCCGACCCAGTCGGCGAGCGTGGAACGGTCGAGATCAATGCCTTGGCGGCCCATGATCTGGGCCTGCCGATAAAGCGGAAGGTGATCGGCATATTTGGAGACCAGGACATGGGCGACGGTCGCTTCTGTCGGTAGGCCTGCCTGGATCAGTCGTAGTGGAGCCGGAGCCTGAACGACGCCGTCAGTGCACGCACGGCACGCATATTTAGGGCGACGGGTGACGATGACGCGGAACTGCGCCGGGACTACGTCCAACCGCTCCGCCACATCTTCGCCGATATAATGCAAATAACCGCCGCAGGAGCAGATCAGGCTTTCCGGTTCAAGGACCTCTTCGACACGAGGAAGATGCTGAGGAAGGGAGCCGCGATTGGTCGCGCGCGGCCTAGTGACCCTGTTCCCAGGACGAGCATCGACTTCCTCCTCGGCATGGATTGTTGCCATGGCCGTTTCCAGGTCTTCCAGCGCCAGATCGAACTGGTCGGGATCGGCCTTCTCGGACTTGCGCCCGAAGGCTGCCTGCTTGAAGGCCGAGACCAGTTTCTCAAGCAGTTCTATCCGCTCATCCTTGCGGGCAATCTGGGCGTCTTTGCCTGTCTCGCGCGCCTTCGCCGCGATCAGCATCGCCTTCAGGGCGGCAACATCATCGGGAAGATCAGCGGCGTCCAGCATGGCCGGAACCTACCAAAGCCCGGTCCGTTTTGCCTTCGGAATTTGTTGTGCTGAGTCATCGTGCCGCAGCTATTCTATCACCCCCGGCGCTCTGGTCTCGACGGCGCGAACCCGCTGCCAGTCCAGGCCCGCGAACAGTGCCTCGAACTGGGCATGGCTCAACGTCATCAGGCCGTCCTTGATGCCGGGCCAGGTGAAGCTGTGCTCCTCCAGCCTCTTGTAGGCCATCACGATGCCGCTGCCATCCCAGTAGATCAGCTTCAACCGATCCGCTTTGCGTGACCGGAACACGAAGACTGTTCCGGTGAACGGGTCCTTGTGCAGCTCGTTCTTTACCAGCGCCGCCAATCCATCATGCCCCTTGCGGAAGTCTACCGGCTTGGTCGCCACCATGATGCGCACGCGGTTCGATGGAAAGATCATGTCGCCGCTGCCAAGGCACGCGCGATGGCAGCGATCCGGGCAGCAGACGCACCTTCCTCAAGACGGATTGTGACAGGACCGACAACGATCTCGGCGCGGGAGGTCTGCTTCGCGGTTGGCGGTTCCGGCGCGGGCGTATCAATGACCATTGCCGCGAATTCCACGGCATCCTCTGGCGCGGGCAGAACCAGCTTGCCCTGCCGCGCCAGCGTGCGCCAGGACGACAGGTGGTTGGCCTTCAGCCCGTGGCGCTCCGCCACTTCGTTCACCGTCACGCCCGGACGCAAGCTCTCCGAAACGATCTGTGCCTTGACCTCATCCGGCCATTGGCGATGCGCCTCACGTCGGCCCCGCCGTGACGTGAGAACCTCCAACGTAGTGTCCATGGAGAAACTCCTTGTCGCTCGTCCATGGAACGTCGATCACAGATCAGGCAACTGCGGACAATGTGAGGGCAAAACAGCGGTTACGATCTAGCGCGGATTACATATTGTTTACCGGCCGACGCGCCGGCCATGACAGTCGAGTGCTTGCCCTGAAGAGGCGCGTGACGATAGCGAGTCCTGCTCTGGTTGGACCAGAATGAATTCGAGGGTTCCGATGCCCGCGGTATAGGTACATTTGGGCTGCAGACGTGTGCAGGTCCAGACAGATGTGAGACGGATGGCTTGAGAAAAGTTCGGGGGTCTCCGAAGCTGAAGTTGCGAAGATCAAACTTCAGGAGAACCCCCGATGCAGGTTTTTGGCCTGCCGCGTCATGTTATCAGAGCCGGTGCTCTGGCGTCACGGATCGCGGCGAAATCCCTATCGAATGAAGCCGCGATCCGTATGGACGCCGTCAGGCGCTGGCTTCCTCAACGCAATCGAGGCTCAGTTGCCTAAGGCGTAGAGCGGTTCACGTCATCCTGGATATGGCCGCAGAACGTTCTTCGCCAGCGATGGCAAAGGGTTTGATCGACCAATGGATCAAGTCAACGGCGCGCTGAAGTATGGCCTCGGTCTCAGCACGGCTTGGTGAAGCGGCGATGACATGTCCGAAGAGGTCTCGGGAATCGCCTTTCCTGACGATCGGCATCTTGGGTTCTACGTACAACTTCACTTCGGCGACGCCTGGTATGGCAGCCGCCCGACTGTGGCCAGCGATCCACTCGAGGATTCCATCACGCTCAGGAACGAGGAGCCGCGCGGTTGCAGTGTGAGAATGTGTTCTACGCAAATTCCATTCCTCGCCGGTGAGAAACTTGATGTGCTCGGTAATGAGATCGATACCATAAGCCAGATGAACGCGCCGAGGACTGGTCCCAGCCCCAAGACGCGGATTGACTTCGATGACGACTGGGCCAAGCTTCGTCCACCGAAATTCAATGCATTTAGGCCCCCAGTCAAGGCCGAGAGCTTGCAAACAGCTCAGCGATACATCGGCGATGCGGTTATGCTCATGATCAGTCAGCGGGGCCGGAAAGGTCGAGGTACGAAAAACGAAATGCGGCGGGCAGCCGAACTCAGAGGCGGTAATCCCGATTAACTCATTTCCCATTATGTCGGCGCAATAATACGGACCCTGTGCGAACTCTTCGACCAGTATCCTCGGTGAAGACTGCCGTATGTGCTTCCCACCCAACAGAAAGGTCGTATGTTCGGCTAATTCGTCGGCGTTGCGGCACAGTCGGACACCGGAGCTGCCGCTGCCTACGGCTGGCTTGACAATCACCGGCAGGCCGATCTCCGCGGCGGAGCTTTGTACGTCCGCTTCATTCGCCGCCAAGCGATAAGCAGGTATTGGGACGCCGGCCTCCCGGAGGATTTGACGTTGAGTGAATTTGTCGCAGCATCGTTCAATGGATGCCGGATTCGGTCCCGGTAGATCGAAATGCCGGCAGAGCTTGCCGACTGTCGCATAGACCGACTCCAGGGCGCTGGTGATGCCAACAACCTCAAAGCTCGCACGCAACCGGGCACATTCGTGGACCAGCGCATCGAGATTGTCTGTATCGATCCGGATTGTCTCAAGCCTTTCCGGGGCATGATAGTCGTAGTGCGTTGGATCAGCCGATAGGGTAATTGGATGAAGGCCAAGACGCCGAGCCGCTTTGACGTAAAGCGGACCGTTGGACCTTGTACCTTCAACCAGGATTAGCGCTCTTCTTCGCATTGCTGTTGACCTTTTTTGCAAGTTGTTCGGCAGTCAGAGCGTAGATGGCAGCAGCTCTGGCCGCGCCTTCTAAGCCTTGCGGCGAAGTTACTCTTTTCATCGAAATTCTGTCGCAAAGACTTCGTAAAAGTATGTGAAGAATTATTTACAAAATTTCGAACGCAGATTTTCATCACGTAGCATCTCGACGAATGCCGAAGAGTACGAGTTTGCTCGGCCTTCTGACAGAAACGCCTGACGGACGAGAGAATTTCGTCCGCGGACTTGGTCCTTCGATAGGGCTTTGAGTTCTCATTGTGGCGCTCGATGAAGGTGCGAATATCAGCCTCGAGCTGGCTGGTTGAGGTATGCACGCCGCGTCACACCTGCTTTCAGGTCAGTTCACCGAGCCAGCGGTCGACCTGATTGATCTAGGATGCCGATGTGGGCGTGAAGTGGAGATGGGTAGTGAGGCCGGCGCGACAGCCATGACCTGAGCAGCGCGGTTTTGTGGGTGGCATAATGATCCATGACGACGTGGACATCCGGATCGGGCGGCACGTTGGCGTCTATCTGCTTCAGGAAGTCCAGAAACTCGGTTGCCCAGTGCCGCTTGTAACATTTGCCAATCACAAAACCGGACGCCACATCGAGCGCCCCAAACAGCGAGTTGGTGCCGTGCCGGACATAGCTATGAGTTCGGCGCTCCGGCATGCCGGTTGGGGCGGTGACAGGTAGAGCCCGACGATGTCGCAATCGTTGTCGACGAGCAGGGATCGCTCAACAGCTTGAACGTCTCCGAGCAATGCGGCCGCAGCCCGAGGCGATCCATATAGGCGGATCGTCGTATGGGAGCACCGGTCGCAGTGCCATCGATCGGATTGACCAATGGGTCGCATTATCAGGCTCGAGCGTAGCGTCCGCTCGATCATGGCCGCGATCTGATCATCGTCGATGGTCCGGGGTCTGCCGGGGCGGGCCTCGTCCAGCAGCCCCTCGACGCGATCTTTGAGGAAAGTCGTCGTCATTTGCCGACCGTGTGTCCGTTCACGCCCAACTCCGCTGCCACAACCTTTCTGGGACACCGTCAGCGCATCGAAGAATGATCCGGCACCGCTCCGCCATCGATCGCGCTATACGCTGACGCCGGACCTGCCGCTCCAGATGCTCCCGCTTGACCGCACTCAGGACCAGGGCGGCCCCAGGCCGGCCGGTTGCGTTTGCCATCATGTGCTCCTCATCGCTCCAAGCGCATCATACAAAGAGGCTCACTTTCAGTTCCAGATGGCCAGGCTTCTCTGCGCCCTATTCAGGCGTTGCAACAAAACCCATTTTTTTCCAGCGAAGGTCGTAGCAGCAGCCCAGCGGGCCAAAGTCCGGGTCCGCTTGCACCACTACCGCAGGTACTGCTTAGGGTGAACAAGCCGGCATCCCGCGGCCATGCGGCCGAAATCGGCAGCCAGCGCAGCCAGACCCCGAAAATCAGGATCAGGATGATGCCGGTGACGAATTCGGGCAGCACCGTCACCGACAGGCCGCC
>NZ_SRUU01000048.1 GCF_004791585.1 Mesorhizobium sp. M1C.F.Ca.ET.210.01.1.1 | reverse complement strand
GCAAGGAGAAAATGGTCATCCGTATCGCGCTCGCCCGCAAGCTGCTCGTCATTCTCAATGCAAAAGCACGCGACGCGCGCAGCGAGTTCGCAAATGCAACTTGACACCTCAGATAGTCGCTCATCCGACCTCGCTTCGCGAGGCCACCTTCTCCCGCAAGGGGAGAAGGGGGAGGCCGCACGCAGGAATCGGGTGGCCGCAGCCGCGTCTTCGCCCCACTTTGATGACAATCAAAGGAGGCGACCAATGACCATCCATTCCCTCAACACCAAGCGCGCCAGCCGCTCCGCCGAAGCCCGGGTCGCCGCACAGGATTGGCGCGCCCTGGTTTCCGAGCTCAACGCCAACGGCTCAGCTGTCATGCCCGGCCTGCTGTCGCCCGAGGAATGCGCCGACATCGCTGCGCTCTATCCGCATCAGGAGCATTTCCGCAGCCATGTCGTGATGGCGCGCCACGGCTTCGGCAACGGCGAGTACCGCTACTTCCGCTACCCCTTGCCGGACCTCATCGAGGGCCTGCGCACCGCGCTCTATCCGCGCCTGGCCGGCGTCGCCAACGACTGGAACGAGAAGATGGGCGCCGCGCTTCGCTATTCCGCCGATCACGCGGCTTTCCTCAAGCGCTGCCATGACGAGGGCCAGACCAAGCCGACGCCGCTGCTGCTCCAATACGGCCCCGGCGATTTCAACTGCCTGCACCAGGACCTCTACGGCGCGCTCGCCTTTCCGCTCCAGGTGGCGATCCTGCTGTCGGAGCCCGGAGAGGATTTTACCGGCGGCGAATTCGTGCTGACGGAGCAGCGCCCGCGCATGCAAAGCCGCGCCGAGGTGGTGCCGTTGAGAAGAGGCGACGCGGTGATCTTCGCCGTCCACAATCGGCCGGTGCAAGGCACAAAAGGGCACTACCGGGTCAATCTCCGCCACGGCGTCAGCCGCCTTCGCTCCGGCCGGCGGCATACGGTTGGGATCATCTTCCACGACGCGAAGTGAGGCGCGACGCTGAAGCCGCGATCTCCCCCTTGTGGGGAGATCAGCTGTCGCCGCCGCCTTCGCCAATTTGTCATGGTCTGATCTGCGGCGTTTGCGCTCTTCCCCCGCCGCCTTCATTCGGGTAATCGCTCGGGCAAATCCTCCACCTCAGCGCAGCTCCCCGGACAGCCTCATGATCCGCCTCGAAAATATCGGCAAGCAGAACGGCCGACAGATCGTCTTCATCGAAGCCTCGGCAGCCTTGCAGAAGGGCGAGAAGATCGGGCTCGTCGGCCCGAACGGCGCCGGCAAGACGACGCTGTTCCGCATGATCATCGGTGAGGAGCAGCCCGACGAGGGCCAGGTCTCGGTCGATCGCGGCGTCACCATCGGCTATTTCAGCCAGGATGTCGGCGACATGGAGGGCATGAGCGCAGTGGCGGAAGTCATGGAGGGCGCCGGTCCGGTGAGCGCGGTGGCCGCCGAGATGCGCGATCTGGAGCACGCCATGGGCGATCCCGACCGCGCCGACGAGATGGATCAGATCATCGAGCGCTACGGCGAGTTGCAGCACCGCTTCGAGGAGCTCGACGGCTATGCGCTCGACGGCCGGGCGCGGGAGGTGCTGGACGGCCTCGGCTTCTCGCAGGAGATGATGGACGGCGACGTTTCAAAACTCTCCGGCGGCTGGAAGATGCGCGTCGCGCTCGCCCGCATCCTTCTGATGCGCCCCGACGTCATGCTGCTCGACGAGCCGAGCAACCATCTCGACCTCGAAAGCCTGATCTGGCTCGAAAAGTTCCTGAAGGACTATGACGGCGCGCTGCTGATGACCTCGCACGACCGCGAGTTCATGAACCGCATCGTCTCCAAGGTGATCGAGATCGACGCCGGCGCGCTCACCTCCTATTCCGGCAATTATGAATTCTACCAGGAGCAGCGCGCGCTGGCCGACAAGCAGCTGCAGGCGCAGTTCGAGCGCCAGCAGGCGATGCTGGCCAAGGAGATCGCCTTCATCGAGCGTTTCAAGGCGCGCGCCTCCCACGCGGCACAGGTGCAGAGCCGGGTGAAGAAGCTCGACAAGATCGACCGCGTCGAGCCGCCGAAGCGCCGCCAGACGGTGGCCTTCGAGTTCCAGCCGGCGCCGCGCTGCGGCGAGGACGTGGCGACGCTGAAGGGCATCCACAAATCCTATGGCAGCCGCTCCATCTATTCAGGCCTCGACTTCCAGATCCGCCGGCGCGAGCGCTGGTGCGTGATGGGCATCAACGGCGCCGGCAAGTCGACGCTGCTGAAGCTGGTGGCCGGCGCCTCCGAGCCGGACGAGGGGACCGTGGCGCGCGGGCCGAGCGTCAAGATGGGTTATTTCGCCCAGCATGCCATGGAGCTGCTCGACGGCGAGCGCACCGTCTTCCAGACCCTCGAAGACAATTTCCCGCAGGCGGGCCAGGCGCCGCTGCGCGCGCTTGCCGGCTGCTTCGGTTTCTCGGGCGACGAGATCGAGAAGAAATGCCGCGTGCTCTCGGGCGGCGAGAAGGCGCGGCTGGTGATGGCGCTGATGCTGTTCGACCCGCCGAACCTCCTGGTGCTCGACGAGCCGACCAACCACCTCGACATGGCGACCAAGCAGATGCTGATCGAGGCGCTCGCGCAATATGAAGGCACGATGCTCTTCGTCTCGCATGACCGCCATTTCCTGGCCGCGCTCTCCAACCGCGTGCTGGAGCTCACCCCCGACGGCATCCACACCTATGGCGGCGGCTACACCGAATATGTGGCGCGCACCGGCCAGGAAGCGCCGGGGCTGAGGGGGTAGGGGGAGCGGGTGTCGGCCCAAGGTGGGCACCAGCCCTTGGCCGCTTTGCGCCAGATCCAGACATTCCGACATAGCGAAGTTTGACCGTGCGTTGCCCCGCCAACCTTGCCGCGGCTCACTCATGCAGTCTAGTGGCGCTCGTCACGCACAAGTCGAGATTGCCGTTCTCCGAAATCCGTGAGATTCTTCCGGAAGCCGCACGAAAATAGCGTGCGAAAAACAAAGCGCCCCGACCCTTTTCGGCGGGCATCGAAGCGCATCACAGGTCGTGCCCCTGATTGTCGGTCGGGCTGCTTAACCCGCCAAGGGAGGACGACAATGACCTTACGGCCGGACCCGACTTTCCACGCGACCGCCAAGCTCGCAATGCAGGCGCCAGTCGAAAACTTTGCCTACACTTTGATGTTGAGTGCGGACTTCTCTCAGCCTGATGGACTCGCAATAGTTGACGTGAACCCGGAGTCGAAGGACTGCGGCAAGATCGTCCACAGCGTGACAATGCCGAACAAGGGCGACGAGTTTCACCACTTCGGCTGGAACGCTTGCTCTTCGGCCCTGTCGCCGCTGAATGGCCACCCGTTTCTCGAGCGCCGCTTTCTGATAATTCCCGGCATGAGATCTTCGCGCATCTACGTTGTGGACACCAAGGGCGGACCGACCAAGGCCAAGATCCACAAAATCATCGAGCCGGAAGAAGTATTTGCCAAGACCGGCTATTCCAGGCCTCATACGATTCACTGCGGCCCGGAAGGCATTTATGTCTCGACCCTTGGCGGCGGTGGCCCTGACGGCACCGACGGACCTCCCGGCATCTTTGTCATGGATTGCCAGACGTTCGACGTCATCGGGCGCTACGAGATCGATCGCGGGCCACAGAACAAGCAGTATGATTTCTGGTGGAACCTGCCGCGCGACTACATGGTGTCGAGCGAGTGGGCGCTTCCGCCCCAGTTCGAGAACGGCATCGTCCCGGAAGATCTCCTGTCGAACAAATATGGACACCGGGTGCATTTCTGGAATCTTCGCGAACGCAGGAACATCCAGACCATAGATCTGGGAGCCAACCACCAGATGGCCCTGGAAGTCCGCCCCGCCCATGACCCGGTAAAGGAATACGGTTTCATTGGGGTGGTCGTCGACACGACAAACCTCGAGGGATCGATCTGGACATGGTGGCGCGAGGACGGCAAGTTCCATTGCGAAAAGACGGCGACTATCCCGCCAGAGGCAGCCGCGAAGGATGACCTGCCCCCGCTTCTGCAGGGCTTCGAGGCGGTTCCGCCGCTGGTAAGCGACATAGACCTATCGCTCGATGACCGCTTTCTCTACGCCTCCTGCTGGGGCACCGGCGAGATGCGCCAGTATGATGTGACCGATCCGATGAAGCCCAGGCTTGCGGGGTCCGTCCATATTGGCGGCATCACGCGCAAGACCAAGCATCCCAGCGGCGGCGATTATAGGGGCGGACCGCAGATGGTCGAGATCAGCCGCGACGGCAAACGCGTCTACTGGACCAACTCGCTCTATTCGACCTGGGACGACCAGTTCTATACCGGGGGCATCCCGGCAGCTATGGTCAAGGCTGAAGTCGGCGAGAACGGTGGGATCACCCTGGACAAGGACTTCTACGTCGAATTCCCCGAGGGGTATCGCTCGCACCAGATTCGCCTGGAAGGCGGCGACTGCTCGACGGATTCATTCTGCTATCCGTCGGTGTGATCGACTTGCCGGGCGGATGAGGCGATGAGCGAGTTGACGACGGCCGGCCTCTGGCTGGCTGTCATCGCCAGCGGCATTTACCACGGCATCAATCCCGGCATGGGCTGGCCGTTGGCCGTTTCGGCCGCACTGTTGAGCAGACGTGCCGGCGAATTGTTCCGGGCGCTCGGGCTTTTGGCCATGGGACACTTTGCGGCCATGATCGGCATCCTGCTGCCCTTCGGCGCGATGCTGACGCTGTTTGTCTGGGAACGACAGGTCCGCATCGGCGCGGGGTTGATCGTGATTGCCGCCGGCATCTATCTCCTGATCAACCGGCGCCACCCGCGTGTTCTTGCCCGGATCCCGCCGGGACAACTGGCCTTGTGGTCCTTCGCCGCCGCCACTGCGCATGGCGCCGGGCTGATGCTGGTGCCGATTTATCTGGGGCTGTGCCAGGCAGGCGACCTTGATGCTGGACACCAAGCGGGTGCCACTCTCATGACCGGAAATCTGATCACCGCCGCCGCCGTCTCCGTCGTCCATACGGCCGCCATGATTGCAAGCGGCGGCGTTATCGCCATCGCCGTCTATCGATGGCTCGGACCCAAGTTCGTCTCACAAAGCTGGTTCAATCTCGACATTGTGTGGGCCGTAAGCCTGATCCTGGTGGGAGGAATTGGGATCGCAAGCATCGGATACGCTCGATGAGATGGAGCTCACCCCGACGCATTCACATCTATGGCGGCGGCTACACCGAACAGGTCGCCTGCACCAGCCAGGAAGCGCCGGGGAGGTCAGGGGAAGGCGCAGCCTCTATGCGGGTGAGCGCCGACGCAGTCACCCTTTCGCCAACCCCCGCTCGATCAACCGGGCAAGCCGCGCCGAGAACGCCTTCGCATCCGCCGGCTTGTCGCCGTCGAGCACGCGCGCTTCGTCATAAAGCAGATGCGCGGCGTCTTCCTTGAAGGCACGCTCGTCGTCGCCGAGCTTCGCCAGGGCCGCGACCCGCTCGTGGCGCGGGTTGATCTCGAGGATCGGCTTCGCCGCCTTGTCGAGACGGCCGGCGGCGTTGAGCAGCCGCTCGAACTGGCGGTCGGGGCCATGCTCGGGCGCGACCAGGCAGACCGCGCTTTCGGTCAGGCGGTCGGAAACCTTCACATCCGAGACTTCATCGCCGAGCGCCGCCTTCACGAAGGCCAGGAAGCCGTCGATCTCGGGTGTCGCCGCGGTTTCCGGCGTCGCCGCCGTGTCGAGCAGCGGGATCTGCGAAAGCTCCGCCGCGCCCTGCGTCACCGACTTGAACGGCTTGCCGTCGAATTCCGGCGCCATCGTCGTCCAGAAACTGTCGACCGGGTCGGTCAGGAGCAGCACCTCGATGCCGCGTGCCTTGAATCCTTCAAGCTGCGGCGAGGCCTCGAGCCGGGCGCGATCGTCGCCGGCCATGAAGAAGATCGCCTTCTGCCCGTCCTTCATCGCGGCGACATAGTCGGCAAGGCTGCGCAAACCGTCGCCTGAAGCGGTCGAGCGGAAGCGCGCCAGTTTCAAGAGCTGCTCTTGCCGCTCGTAATCCTCATACAAGCCTTCCTTGAGCACGACGCCGAAATTCTCCCAGACCTTGGCGTAAGCCTCGGCATCGTTGTCGGCTGTCTTGGCGAGGTCCCCGAGCACGCGGTTGGTCACGCCCTTGCGGATCGCGGCGAGCAGCGGGCTTTCCTGGATCATCTCGCGCGAGACGTTGAGCGGCAGGTCGGCGGAATCGACAAGGCCGCGCACGAAGCGCAAATAGCGCGGCAAGACGTCGGCGTCGTCGGTGATGAAGACGCGCCGCACATAGAGCTTCATGCGCCCCTTGCGGTCTTGGTCGAACAGGTCGAAGGGACGCGAACCGGGCACGAAGGCGAGCACGCTGTATTCCTGCCGGCCCTCGGCGCGGAAATGGATGGTGGCGGCCGGCTCGTCATACTGGCCGGCGATGCTGCGGTAGAAGTCGGTATATTCCTCCGGCTTGATCTCGCTCTTTTGCCGCACCCAGAGTGCGGTGCCGTCGGCGATGTCGCGCGGTTCGGCGCCGGGCTTCTCGACAAGAGCGATCGGCACCGGCACATGGCCCGATTGCGACTTTGCCAGCCCTTCCAGCCGGTAAGGCGTCGTGTAGGAGGTGGCGTCCTCCATCAGATGCAGCACGACGCGCGTGCCGCGCTTGGGTGCCGCGGCAAGCGGCACCGGCGCGATCTCGTAGGTGCCCTTGCCGTCGGACGACCAGCGCCAGGCTTCGACGCTGCCGGCCTGCCGGCTGATCACGTCGACTTGATCGGCCACCATGAAGGCGGAGTAGAAGCCGACGCCGAACTGGCCGATGAGTGCCGAATCTTCCGCCGCCTTGCCGGCCTCGACGCGCTCGATGAAGGCGCGCGTGCCCGAGCGGGCAATGGTGCCCAGCGCCTCGGCCATCTCGTCGCGGCCCATGCCGATGCCGTTGTCCTCGACGCTGAGCTCTTTGTTGTCGGGATCGGCTGAAATGGTGATGCGCGGCCTGGCGTCTTCGCCCACCAATTCGGGGCGCGTGATCGCCTCGAAGCGCAGCTTCTCGCAGGCATCGGCCGCGTTGGAGATCAACTCGCGCAGGAAGACGTCCCGGTCCGAATAGACCGAATGCACCATCAAGTGCAGCAGCCGCGAGACGTCTGCCTCGAATGTCCTGGTTTCCGTCGTCCTCGTATCCGTCATCTGAACTTTCCCAAGTCTCCGCTCTGCCCGTCGCGCCAGACGCGTTCAGGGTTTCATCCTTCGTTCGTTTTCATTGTGCCGGCGATGCCCGGCCTGGACCGCCCTCGGCACGACAATATCGTGACGAGACGCGAAGGCAACAAGGGGCTGCCTTGCGGCGCGTGAAGGGCTGCCACTTTCCTGCCTGTCCAATCGCCGTCGATCGAGGGCGCTCGTGAGGCCGAAAAGGCACTTGCCGTGCTTGGCAGAGGTAACGCTGGCGGAACGCCGCGCAAGCCTCTGGAAACCCGCGATAACCTTAATTTCTTCCTTCTTTTGGTCAGGCTTCCCGTGCGGAACGTAAAGGGATAAATTAGTAATTCGTTAAGTAATACGGCGGGTGTGAGCGTAAGAGGTGTGCCGTTATGAATTTCAAATCCCTGATCAAGCGGGCCGAGAACGTAGACAAGGAATTTCAGGAGCTCCAGTCGGATCTGGCGGAGGCCTTCGAGGAATGTCTCGCGGCTGACGAACAGACATCCCTGGAGGACGATGCGGCCGCCGATGCTGCGGCAAGCGAGGAAGATCCGCCGGGCGAGGCCCAGACCGAAGCTGCCGCCTCGCGGCTGACGCCGCACACCCAGACGCGGCTGGCAGCCCTCGAAGCCGTCGCCGACCTTTTCCGCGACGGGCAGGGCCATCTTGAGGAGATCGAGACCAGGCTGGCCGAGATCGCCACGGCGCATCAGATGACGCGCGACATCCTCAACGTCCTGCATCGCGATGCGCTGCGCGCCAACGAGCTGGAACTGGAGAACGCCGCCCTGGGGGCCGAACACAAGACCATGTCGGAACAACTGCTGGACGCCGCGCGGAAGCAGCGCGAACGCGACGGCGCGGCCGAGGCTTGGCAACAGCGCGAGGCAAGCCTTGTCCAGGACCGGGAGTCGCTGCGCGAGGCGCTTGCGGCGGTACGGCTCGAGATGGTCGAGATGGGCAATGAGAGCGCTAGGCGCGAGGCGGAGTTCGGCGAGATCGTCAAGACGCTGACGGCCAAGACCGTCGAAGCCGACAAACGCGCCGCCGAGAACAAGCTGCTGCGCGAAAAGCAGGTCGGCCTTTCGGTCGACCTGGAGCAGGCGCAAAAGCGCGAGGCGGAGGCCCGGCACAAGTTCGACGAGTTCGCCGCAACCCACGCCACCGAAACCGCGCGAATTGCCGAACTGATGGCCCAACTCGGCAATCACGAAAAGGAAGAGGCGCGGCTGCAGAAGGCGCTGGAGACGACGCAAGCCAAGCTTGCGGAGGTAACCGAGACGGCCAGCATCGCCGAAAGCGACGGCGCGGCGGAGCTGGCGCGGAGCCAGGCGGAGCTGCGCGGCCTGCGCTCCGAGATCCAGGATTTGCAATCGCGGCTGGAGCAGGCTTCCAACGACAAGACCGAAGCCGCGGCGGAGACGATAAGGCTCAAGGCGCGGTTGAACGATGCCGAGACCGAACGGCAGATCGCGGAGGAACGGCTGGCCGTTCTCAGGGACGAGAGCGAGGCCGCCAAGAAGAACCTCTCGGTGGTCAGCACCAACCTGTCGCAGCTTTCGCTGCAGCAGGCCTCCGAGCAGATCCAGCTCGATATCCAGAAGCAGGAATGCGAGGACCTGCGCGCCGAGATCGTCACGCTCAATGCCCGCATCCAGGAGCTGTTGCCTTATGAGCGGTTGCACAGGGTGACGGATGCGAGGTCGCGCAAGGATGTCATGCCCGCGACCAACGGCATCATCGCTGAAGCCGCGCGGCCGACCGCGCGGCGCAACAGCCGGCGCAACATGCGCGCCAACGCAGGCTGAGAGCAATTCCAGGAAAAGTGTGTAGCGGTTTTCCGTCCGGAATTGCGCAAGGACAAATCGTGAGAGCCGTTCGGCAATTCTGCTGAACTGCAGTCCTGGCGCTACTTGCCGGCCATGTTGTCGGCAAGTTGCTGCGCCTCCGCCAGCAGCGCCGGGAAGGCCGGATCGCCCGGCAGCCGCTCGCCCATGCAGGCGCGATAGTCGCCGTCGCCTTTTTCCCAGGCGGCGTTGGCCGAATCATAGGCCTGCTGGTCCTTGAGGTTCGAGCCCTGATAGGTCTCCTGGAATTTCTGGGCGGTGGCGTCCGCCGCGGTCCACAGGGCCTCGCAGGCCGCGATCTTCGGCACGGGCGGGGCCGCGGGCGCCTCGGCGATGAGCACGCGATCGCCCTTCACGACCGCCACCACGACCTGCTGGTCGTAGATCGGCCCGACGTCCTGCGTCCAGCCGCCGAGACGCGCGATGGCGATATCGGCGCCTTCGGGCTTCTTCAGCGAAAAGTCGAGCGTCTTGACGAATGCGGCGTCGGCGCCGATCGCCTGGGTGTAGAAGGCATCGAGCTTGAGCGCGTCGTCGAGGCCCGCGGGCAGCCTGAGGCTTTCATCCTCCTCGTCGGCGCGCGACTGCAGCCAGCGCGCGGCAAGCCCGCGCGTCGTCGCCACGATGCTCGGGCCTTCGTCGCTCTTGGCGTAGCGCAGCCCGTCAAGCATGCCGAAGCCGATGTCGGAGGCACTGAGGCTTTCGAGATTGATCGTGCCGCTTGCCGGAAAATCCTTGACCGCGAGCGGGCCGAGAATGGCGCCAAGCCGCTTTTCGAGATCGGCCTGCGCCTTGGTGTTCGCGGCATCGAGCGCTTCCAACGGAGCGTTCGAGCTTTCCTGCGCCGCGATGTCGGAAATCGCCTTGTCGCGCGCGGCGATATAGTCGTCTTCCGGCGAGGCCGCGAAAGCGGCGCCGCCCGCGAGCGCGAAAAGAAACGTCCAGACCAACCGCATCATATCACCCCCCGCTTGGCGTTCTGCCCAAAGACGAACGTTTGAAGACAAGATTGGGCCAAAAAAAGACCGGAGCGCCGGCGTCGGAGCGCCAATCTCCCCTTGTGGGGGAGATGTCCGGCAAGACAGAGGGGGGCGCGAAGGAACGCCGGCCATCGCTGCTGAGCGGATCCGCTTTTTTTTCGCCAATCGACAGTGCTGCGTGTGGCGGTGCCCCGTCACCCCTTGCGCTTCTCCACCTCCGCCTTCCTGAGCAAAAACCGCTGGATCTTGCCGCTTGGGGTCTTCGGCAGGTCGGTGACGAACTCGACTTCGCGCGGATAGGAATGAGCCGAAAGCCGCTTCCTAACATGCTGGGCGAGCTCCTCGGCGAGCGCATCGGTCCCCTGAAAGGCCGGCGCCAGCACCACGAAAGCCTTGACGATTTCGGTGCGCTGCGGATCGGGCACGCCGACCACCGCGGCCTCGTTGACCGCCGGATGCTCGATCAGCGCGCTTTCGACGTCGAAAGGCCCGATGCGGTAGCCGGCCGAGGTGATGACATCGTCCGCCCGGCCGATGAAGGAGACCGAGCCGTCCGGCTCGTATTCCACCGTGTCGCCGGTGCGGTAATAGCCGCCGGAGATCGCCGGCGTCTCCGCTTGGTGGTAGCCGTCGAACCAGCGCAGCGGCGATTGCGCGATATCGACCGCAAGCACGCCCGGCTGGTTGGGGCCGAGCTCGCGGCCCGCCTCGTCGAGCACCACCATGCGGTAGCCCGGCATGGCGAAGCCGGCCGAACCTGCGCGCACGCTGTGCGCCAGGCCATGGTGATTGTTGACCATCATGCCGTTCTCGGTCTGGCCGTAATGGTCGTGGATGGGGGCGGCGAGATGGGCGTCGAACCAGCGGATCACTTCCGGGTTGAGCGGCTCGCCGGCGCTGCTCACCACCCGCAGCCTGCCCTTGACGCGGGCGGCCGCTTCCGGCCCTTCCGCCATCAGCAGGCGATAGGCGGTGGGCGAGCCGGCAAGGCTGGTGACGCCGAGACGCTCGATGATGTCGTAGGTGCTTTTGGCGTTGAAGGTGCCTTCGTAGAAAGTGGTGGCGATGCCAAGCTGCAGCGGCCCGGTGATGGCGTAGTAGAGCCCGTAGGCCCAGCCGGGATCGGCGATGTTCCAGAACACGTCGTCGGCGGTGAGCCCGATCGCGTCGCGCATATAGGCGCCGAAGGCGAGCAGGGCGCGGAGCGGCACCGGCACACCCTTCGGGTGCCCTGTCGTGCCGGAGGTCGACATCATCATGAACAGGTCCGAGCCCTTGCGCATCACCGGTTCGCAGGCGGGGGAGGCGGCGGCGGTTGCCGCGCGGAAATCGATGTCGCCCTCGGGCAGAGTGTCGCCGGGCCCGAGAATGGTGGCGACGTGCGGATGGTTCTCCACCTCGTCGAGCTTGCCGCGGTTTGCGGGGTTGGTCACCACCAGCTTTGCCTTGCTGTAGCTCAGCCGGTGCTCGATCGCCTTCGGGCCGAAGGCGGTGAACAGCGGCTGGTAGACCGCGCCGATGCGCCAGGCGCCGAGGATCAGCGCCACCAGCTCCGGAATGCGCGGCAGCATGCCGGCCACGACATCGCCGGGGCGGACGCCGAGCTCCTTCAGCATGGTGCCGACACGGCCCGACATGTCGGCCAGGTCGTCGAAACTATATTCGCGCAATTCCCCGCCGGCCGAGATCGCGCGCAGCGCCAGCCGGTTCTCGCCGGTATAGCGGCCGCAGCATTCGACATAGGCGTTGATGCCGCTCGCCGGATCGCCGGAGAGCCTGGCGATCTCGTCCTCGATGCGGAATTGCGCAACGGCATCTTCGTAACGCGGCAGCGATCGCGTCTTGGTCATGGCGGTCCTCCCTTGGGTCGAGATTGCCCGAAAACATCGCGGCGGTCGATTGCGGCGAAAGCCGATGGGCATGGCAAGCGAGCGAGGTCGTGCGAAGGAATTCGGATTTTCGCATTCATAAGCGTCGAAAAGCATGGTCGATCAGCGAGCTGGCCCCGACACCGGAATCAACAGCTGAACCGCCTAGCCGCGCTTTCGGTAGAGACTGATGGTCATTTCCTTGCCTGCACCCGCCGGCGCCAGCATGAAATAGTCATAGGTCGTGACCTCGCCGCTCGGTCCGACCAACCGCTTCGACCAGATCGGCGCTTCCTCCACCCGCATCTCGGCCCAATGTCGTTCAAACTCCGGGCTCAGCGCCTTGAGCGGTTCGAGCACGGCGCGGATGTCGGCAGCCGACGCGCAGCCGACGGTCGCGGCGCGGAACTGCGCGATTGCCGAGCGCGCCACAACCTCCCAGTCGGCGAACAGCGCGCGCCAGGCTGGGTCGAGGAAGAGCCGCTTGAGCAGGTTGCGCTTGACCGGATCTTCCCGGTCGAACCCGCCGAACAGGGATGCGGCCTCGTCGTTCCATGCCGCGAAATCCCATGCGCGGTTGAGCGCATAGGCCGGATTGGGCGAAAGCGTTGCAAGCAGATCGGCTATCCACGGATCGGGCGAGGTCGCCGGCAGAGCCTTGGGCAGCCATTCGGGCTTCGCCAGCTTGAACAGATGCTCGCGCTCGACAGGCAGGAGCCTCAGCACATCGGCCAGCGCATTCAGCACCGGGGCGGAAGGGTTTGCCTCGCGCCCTTGTTCGAGCCATGTGTACCAGGTGGAGCTTATGCCCGCGAGAACGGCGACTTCCTCGCGCAGCAAGCCAGCGGCGCGCCGCCGCGCCCCGGTGCTGAGGCCATGCCACGCCGGTTCGACGCGCTCGCGCATGGCGCGCAGGAAGCGGCCCAGTTCCTTGCGCCTCTCTGTCTCAACCGCTCGCTTCAGCACGTCCATGCCTCGAAAGGGGTAGCGGCGCTACCAGCAGCGCTGCTTATCTTGTACCATCATACTACCAGTATAAGTAGGTTGGCCATTCGACAACACCCGGCCCGCTCAATTCGGCGGCCGGCCCAGCCGAGGACACTGGAATGAAGGCGTTGAACAACATCAGGAACATCGACTACACCGTCATCTTCGCCCGCAACATGAAGAAGATGCGCCGCTTCTACGAGGAGGTGATGGGCTTTCCGGTCCATTCGAGCCTGGGCGAGGCCTGGATCGCCTATCAGGTCGGCTCCTGCCTTCTGGCGCTGACCGAGCGCGGCGTGATGTTCGACGACGCGCCGCCGCCGCAAGGCGCGTTGTCGTTGCAATTGGCGTTTCGCGTCGCGCCGGGCGAGGTGGACGCGTGCGCCAAGGCGCTCGGCGCGGCCGGCGTCGCCATCGAAAGCGGGCCGGCGGACCAGCCCTGGGGCCACCGCACGCTGTTCTTTCGCGATCCGGACGGCAATGTGCTGGAGATCTATGCGAAGATTTAGTCCCCGGGCAGCCGCAACCCTTGCGCCTGCATGTGCCGCTTCCAGCGGCTGCGCAGCTCGGCGGGCCGGCAGCCGAAGCGCTCGTCGAGGAAATCCGCCATCGTGATGCGATCAGTGCGGAAATGGCGGAAATCCTCGCGCAGTTCGCACCAGGCGGCGATGAGCCGTACCGTCTCGGCATAGCCGATCATCGTCGGCCAGACGACGCGTTCGCTCTCCTTGTCCTGTTCATCGCGGTAGCGGATGCGGATCTTGTGGCCCTTGCGGATCGCGGCCCGCGCCCGCGCGATGTCGAGCCCGTCTGCCGCCGTCGCCGTTCGAGCGAGCGGCGCGCCGACGCTCGGCTCGCTGACGAAGGGACGCAGGCGCTCCGGCACCATTGTGGCGATCTTGGCGATGAGATCGCGTGCGGCGGCCGCCAGCACGGCATCGCCCTTGTCGGCCACCCATTGCGCGCCGAGCACCGCGGCCTTTAGCTCGTCCGGCGTCAGCATCAGCGGCGGCATGTCGTAGTCGCGGTCGAGCACATAGCCGAGGCCGGCTTCGCCCCGGATCGGCACACGCTGTCCGATGAGGTCGGCGATGTCGCGGTAGACGGAACGCCGCGAGGTCTCGAGCTCCTCGGCGATCTGGCTGGCGGTGATCGGCCGGGTCGAGCGCCGCAGGATCTGGATGATCTGGAACAGTCGGTCGGCGCGGCGCAAGGCATGTCTCCTATGCTGGCAACAGGCCTGGTCCACAAGCCGGACACGGTGCCTCAACGGGCGCTTCCGCCGACGGAGAAGACTCCGCGGCTATCCGATGGAGAAGATTCATGAATTTCGTTTCGACGCGCATCATCACCGCCGACGTCAGGCGGCTGGTCGGCTTCTATGAGGAGGTGACCGGCGCGAAGCCGAGGCTCTACACCGAGGATTTCGCCGAGTTGATCACGGAGGTCGGCACGCTGGCGATCGGCAGCACGCGCACCCTGCAGCTCTTCGGCGGCGACCATGTGGCAGGCCCCGCCGCCAACCGGACGGCGATCATCGAGTTCCGCGTCGCCGACGTCGATGCGGAGTACCGCAGGCTGGTTGAGTATCTGGGCGAGGCGGTGGTGCAGGCGCCGACCACCATGCCCTGGGGCAATCGCTCGCTGCAGTTCCGCGACCCCGACGGCAACCTGGTCAACTTCTTCACGCCGGTGACGGCGGAGGCGATCAGGAAGTTCGAGCGGTAAGGGGGCGCCGATGCGCGACGCTCGCGGCGCCGGGCAAGGGTTGGCCCTCCCGGCGCCGACCTGTACAATCGTGGGGTGAATGCAGGGAAGGGGAGGCGCGTGATGCGGCTTGGTCGCAATCTCTGGCATTTGCGGGTTTGGGCCTGCGTCCTGATGGCTCTTTGGCCGCCGGCGGTATTGGCGGACCCAATCTCGCCCGAGCGGATGACCGCTGCCCTGGCCAAGCTCGAAGCGCTGGCGCAACGCACCGTCTCGGAGGGTGCGGTGCCTGGCCTTGCCATCGGCGTCGTGCAGGATGACGAGGTGGTTTTCCTCAAGGGTTTCGGCCATCGTGAGATCGGCAAGCCGGAACTGGTCGACGCCGACACGGTGTTCCAGATCGCCTCGCTCTCCAAGCCGGTCTCCGCCACCGTCGTGGCGGCGCTGGTCGGAGACGGCATCGTGTCCTGGGATTCCAGGATCGCCGACCTCGATCCGGCCTTCCGGCTGGCCGATCCCTATCCGACCAGCCAGCTCACCATCCGCGATCTGTTCGCGCACCGCAGCGGGCTGCCGGGCACCGCCGGCGACGACCTCGAGGACATCGGCTACGACCGCGCCTCGATCCTGCGCCGCCTGCGCTTCGTGCCGCCGTCATCGAGCTTTCGCGCCGGCTATTCCTACAGCAATTTCGGACTGACCGAAGGTGCCGTCGCGGCGGCGATACCCACCGGCAAGCCTTGGGAGGAAGTCGCCGAGGAAAAGCTCTACCGCCCGCTCGGCATGGCCTCGACCAGTTCCCGCAACGCCGACTTCGTCAAGCACGCCAACCGCGCCGCGCTGCACGTCCCGGTCGATGGCGCGTGGGTCGCCAAGATAAAGCGCGACCCGGATGCGCAGGCGCCCGCCGGCGGCGTCAGCTCGACCGCGCGCGATCTCTCCCAATGGGTGCGCCTCGTGACCGGCGACGGCGTCTATGCCGGCAAGCAGCTGATCTCAGCCGATGCGGTTGCTCAGACCCATGTGCCGCTGATGACGCGCGGCAAAAACCCGGTATCGGGCGGCGAATCCTTCTACGGCCTCGGCTGGAATGTCGAATTCGGCCGGCACGGCCTGAGCTGGGGCCATGCCGGCGCCTTCAGCGTCGGCGCGCGCACGCTGGTGACGGTCTTCCCCGAGCAGAAGCTCGGCATCGTCATCCTCGCCAATGCTTTCCCGACCGGCGTGCCGGAAGGGCTGTCCGACAGTTTTGCCGACCTCGTCTTCGACGGCGCGATCGAGAAGGACTGGATCAGGGCCTGGAACGATATTTACGCTGGCATGTTCGGTCCGACGGTGGAGTCGGCCAAGGCCGCCTATGCCAAGCCGCCGTCGCCGCCAAGGCCGGCCGCAACGGCCAGCGCCTATGCCGGCCGCTACGCCAACGACTTCTTCGGCGACGCCATCGTGTCGAGCGCCGGCGACGGCCTCCTGCTCAAGCTCGGACCGGCCGGCGCGCGGTCCTATTCCTTGACGCATTACGACGCCGACCTGTTCCTGACCTACCCCGACGCCGAGACACCGGACAGGCCGGCGGGCGTGAGCTTTGTGGTTGGCCCGGACGGCAAGGCGTCGGCGATCACCATAGGGTTCCTCGACGACAATCACCTCGGCACGCTGCGGCGGGTGGGAGACTAACTCAGCGTACTGCCTTCGCCCGACCTACGCGCTGTCCTTGCGCCGAAATGTTCGAACTGGCATCTCGCGCCGCCAATGCGTCATCACCTATGCGGCCTGGCTGCGGCCCTAGGATTATTCGGCGACACCTCCGTAGTGAAGCAATTTGAAACAGTCACCGCTGCCCGATTTCGCCTGCGTCAGCAGCGGCTTTACCCGGTCGATCCATTCCTGGTGCGACCTGGCATCGGCTTCGATCGCATCCGCCGCTGCTGCGCTGACGAAGCCGCGGCCCTTGCCGAACAGCCAGCACGCGCGGCCTAGGAACTGCCTGCTGCGCAGGCGCAGGAGATCGGCGTCATAGAAGATGTCGAGCACCTCGTGCTTGATCTTGCGCTCCTTCTCCGGATTGGCGACCGCGGCCTCGACCGGCTCGCCGCCGATCGCGTCCTCCAGATCCTTGTAGTCGAGGACGAGCTGGGTGGTGGCGTATTTGATCTCGCTCTCGTCGCGCACGATGTTGAACCACAGCTTGGGATCGATCTCGTTGACGACGAAAGTCGTCTCGAAATCACGCGACAGGTTCAGGATGTCGAAGTCGCGCACATCGATATCGCGCTCGACCAGGAGGATCTTCGCGACCTGCTTGCCGAGCTCGCTTCCCTGCGCGCTCACCGCAGCGTTCTTTCCGCCAAGGTCCGGACTGACATAGGCGCCGCCGTCATCCAGCACTTCGTCGAACTCGTCGAGCGATGCGACGACGGGCACCCCGCGCGCGATGCGCCCCGCCAGCTTGGCCAGAACCTGCTGCAGATCGGTCTCGCGTCTGCGCTGGTCCTGATAGTTCTGCTGGAAGAAGAAGATGAACAGCGAGACGCCGATGCCGATCAGGATCACGCCGAGCTGCGAGAATATGTTGCGATAGTATTCCAGCAGTTTTTCGCGGTAGCGCACGTCGTCACGCACGCTGAGCGCCACGCGCAGGTTGACGATCAGCGAGATGATCAGCAGCCCGGCGCCGACCAGGATGAGCCCGCCGATCAAGAGGTAGCCATGGCCTGCGCTGAAATCCATTCGTGCCGTCCCCGAAGCCCCGGAAGGCGCAGACTAATAGCATTTTGATTCGACACCTAGGGCTCGTCAGGCCGGGCATTTGAGAGCGTGCGGCAACCACGGATGTTGACCCGCCTCTCTATCCCGACGATAGGTCCGCGCAAATGCTGCGAGACACACCCATGACCTCAGATCTCAAACAACCGGCCACCGCTTGCGCCGACACCGCCTGGCAGGACGATGTCCGCGCCGGCGTGCGCCATGTGCGCGACCTCGAGCGGCTGCCGCTTTCGCCGGCCGAGCGCGCTGCCGCTCAGGCTGCCGCGGCCAGCCACAAGGTGCGCGTGCCGAAACCCTATCTCGACCTGGTCGACTGGAACGACCCCAACGACCCGATCCGCGCGCAGGTCATCCCGTCGCCGGACGAACTCATCGCCACCGAAGGCGAGCTTGGCGACCCGATCGGCGATCATCAATTCAGCCCGGTGCCGCGGCTGACGCACCGCCATGCTGACCGCGTGCTTTTGTTCCCGACCTATCAATGCGCGGTCTATTGCCGCTTTTGCTTCCGGAAGGAGTCGCTGACGTCGATCGGCCGCGGCTATACCCGCGAGGCTTTGGAGCCGGCGCTGGCCTATATCGCCGGGCACGAGGAAATCCGCGAGGTGATCCTGACCGGCGGCGATCCGCTGTCGCTGCCCGACAAGGCGCTGGAAGAAATCCGCGCCCGCATCGAGGCGATCGCACATGTGCGGCTCCTGCGCATCCACACCCGCGTGCCGGTGGCGCTGCCGTCGCGCATCACGGCGGGCCTGGTCGCCGCCCTGCAGGGCAGGTTGCTGGTGACGGTGGTGACCCACTTCAACCACCCGCGCGAGATCACGCCGGACACCGAGGAAGCTTGCCGCACGATGCGGCAGGCCGGTTTCGTGCTGCTCAACCAGAGCGTTTTGCTGAAGGGCGTCAACGACCGCGTCGAGGTGCTCGAAGAGCTCTGCCGCGAGCTGATGTATCGCCTCGGCGTGAAACCCTATTACCTGCACCATGGCGACCTGGCGCCCGGCATGGCGCACCGCCGCACCACGATTGCCGAGGGCCAGGCGCTGGTCGCGGAACTGCGCGCCCGCCTCTCCGGCATCTGCAATCCGACCTATGTCATCGACCTGCCCGACGGCGGCGGCAAGGTGCCGCTGGCGGCGAGCCACATCGAGAGCCGGGAAGGCGGGACGTGGCGGATCCGCGGGCAGGATGGGAAGGTGAGGGAATATCGCGAGGTGGTGGGGTAGCTCCCATTTCACGGGGGCAAGGAACTCCCATCTGCGGCGCAAGGAACTCCATCCCGCGCCCCGCATTCTATGAGCGGAGGCTGAAGGAGCGCAGCGTGAAGGCTTTGTTGGGAATTGTCGGCGGCTTCGTGCTGACCTTGGCCGTGTTCGCCAGCGGGCTGGCCTTCGCCGTCTGGCTGCTGGCCGCCAAGCCGGTGCGCCAGGCCACGCCGGCGATCGGCGTTTCCGAACTCTGGACCAAGGACGCCCAGCCAGTCGACCCGGCGAAGCAGGAGCTCGAGCGCATTCCCGCCCAGCAGGCGGCCGGCGCGCCGGCCAAGGCAGACGAGACGGCCAAGGCGGATAGCGGGACCCAGACCGCCCTTGCAACGCCGCAGCCCGCCACGCCACGGCAATTGCAACCCTTGCCCGGTCTCCCCCAGCCCGGCCAGCCCATGCCCGACGCCAATGTGGCCCAGCCTTCCGAGCAGGCTGCGCAGAATGCGCCGGCCGAGCAGGCGCAATTGCCCGCCGCTCATCTCGAATGGTGCGCCAACCGCTATCGCAGCTACCGCCCGAACGAAAACAGCTACCGCTCCTACAGCGGCGAGCTGCGCCCCTGCGTCTCGCCCTATTTCGATCCAGGCAGCACCGCCTCGACCGAGGCGCGCCAAAACGGTCAGGCAGAGGACCAGGCCGGGACAAGCGACCAAGCCGAGGTGACCGACGACCAGGCCGAGACGGAAGGCTATGCCACCACCCGGGACGGCTACGCGACCACCTATGGCGGCCCGCCGGAGGAGATCACGCCTGAGCAGGAACAAGCCTGGAGCGGCCGGCAGCTGTCGGGCGACCATATCGACTACTGCTTCAGCCGCTACCGCTCCTACAATCCGCAGGACAACACCTACCAGCCCTACGACGGCGGCCCGCGCCGGCAATGCGACTAGGGGATGCGCCGCGTCCTTCGGGATCACTGTCTTGCCGACCCCTCGAGGTAGGGCAATCGCATATGGCGCTCCCCCTCTCCGTCTCGGCTTCGCCGAGCCACCTCTCCCCCACGTTGTGGGGGCGAGGAACCCAAGCTTTTCAAGGCAGCGACATCAGCGGTTAGTGTTTCCTCGCCCCCGCCAGAAGCGGGGGAGAGGTGGCCGCGAAGCGGTCGGAGAGGGGGCTGGCGCTGCCATATGCGATTGCCCTGCCCCTTGAAGGGGGGAGATTGGATGTCGCATCGGCTTTCGCCTATCATCGGCGCTGGAAGAAAGATGCCGTCGGCCAAACCTGCCGATCTCCCCCCTTGAGGGGGAGATGGTCGGCAGACCAGAGGGGGGTGCCTCGCGCTAGCGTCTCAATGGCCAGCGTTTGCGTTGCCTTCCTAGTTCAGCACCCTGCCATCGATCTCCGCGACATTGCGCGTTCCCGTCAGCGCCATGGTGACGGACAGCTCCTTGCGCAGGATGTCGATCGCGGTCGCCACGCCGGCCTCGCCTCCGGCGCCGAGGCCATAGACATAGGCGCGGCCGACCAGGCAGGCGCGGGCGCCGAGCGCCAGCGCCCGCATCACATCCTGGCCCGAGCGCACGCCGCCGTCGAACAGCACCTCCACCTCCGAGCCCACCGCCTCGGCGACCCGGGGCAGCATCGAGATGGTCGAGGGCGCGCCGTCGAGCTGCCGGCCGCCATGGTTGGACACCACGATGGCGTCGGCGCCGGCCTTGCTGGCGGAGCGCGCGTCGTCGACATTGAGGATGCCCTTGATGATCAGCTTGCCCGGCCAGATGCCCCTGATCCAGTCGACATCGCTCCAGCTCAGCGTCGCGTCGAACTGATGCGCCACCCAGTCGGCCACCGCCTTGACGCCGGCCTCGCCCTTCACGTGGCCGGCGAGATTGCCGAAGGTCCAGCGCTTTGCCGTCAGCATGCGGGCGGCCCAGCCGGGCCGGCTGGCGATGTCGAGGATGGTGCGCAGCTTCAGCGCCGGCGGCACGGAGAGTCCGTTCCTGATGTCGGCATGGCGTTGCCCAAGCACCTGCAGGTCGACGGTGAGCACCAGCGCGCTGCAGCGGGCGGCGTGCGCCCGCTCGGCCAGCGCGCGCACGAAGCCGCGGTCCTTCATCACATAGAGCTGGAACCAGAATGGCTTGCCGACCGCTTTCGCCACGTCCTCGATCGAGCAGATCGACATCGTGCTCATCGTATAGGGAATGCCGGCGGCTTTTGCCGCGCGGCAGGCGAGAATCTCGCCATCGGCCCACTGCATGCCGCCGAGGCCGATCGGCGCCAGCGCTATTGGCAGCGCCACCTTCTCGCCGAGGATCGTGGTTGCCGTGTCGCGCTGCTCGACGTCGACCAGCACGCGCTGCTTCAGCGTGATGCGCTCGAGGTCGGCGCGGTTGGCGCGCAGGGTCTGCTCGGCATAGGAGCCGGCCTCGGCATAGTCGAAGAAGACGCGCGGCACCCGCCGCCGCGCCGCCTGGCGCAGGTCCTCGATGCAGGTCATGTCCGTCATCAGCCTTGGCGCCGTCGCCCCGATCTTGTCTGGCAACGTCATGGTCCCTGTCGGGACATCGAGCGCCGTGGGGACTACCCGTTCCATCGTCGTCCTCCCGTCGAATATTAGCTGGTGCTGATCATTGAAGGCCGCATGCCCGCTGATGTAAATTCACTAGCGAGTATACTTTCGACCGGCAGCGCCCATGCCCAGAGCGTCCGACGCGACCAGGCCTGTGATCTTGCAGGCGGCGTACAAGCTGTTTCGCCGCCGGGGCTTCTTCCGCGTCGGCATGGATGAGATCGCCGACGCGGCGGGGGTCACCAAGCGCACGCTCTACTACCACTTCGACAGCAAGGACGCGCTGCTGACGGCCGTGCTCGCCTCGCAGCACGAGCGCACCTTCGCTGACTTCCAGCACTACGGCATCGACCTGTCGGGCAGCGCGGCCGAGCTGATCGACAAGCTGTTCGAAGGCCTGGTGAAATGGTCGTCCAAGCCGCGCTGGGCGGGCTCGGGCTTCACCCGGCTGGCCATCGAGCTCGCCGACCTGTCAGGCCATCCCGCGCGCGCCATCGCCCGCCAGCACAAGGCGCTGATGGAGCAGCGTCTGGAAACGCTGCTTGCCCAGGCGAAAGTGCCCGCCCCGAAGGCGCGGGCGCGCGACCTGGCCCTTTTGATCGAAGGCGCCATGGTGATGATCCTGATCCATGGCGACCCAAGCTACTGCACGGCCGCGGCGGAGGCGGCGAAGCGGCTGGTCAGTCTGGATTCCTCGCCCCCGTGAAGGGGAGCGTATCCGGGCTGGCGCCGTGATCCCCTCTGTCCTGGCGGACATCTCCCGCAAGGGGGAGATTGGCGAGAGCCGACGCGCCATCTGATCTTCCCCCTTGCGGGGGATGCCGGCAAACCAGAGGGGGGCGTTGACCCGCCGTCGTCGCAAGATTTCTCGCGCTGAACGCGAATAACCTCCTCCCGCTATCGGATACCGCGCGGAGACAAGCCTGAAACACATCGTTGCGCGCTGCGGCATTCGCGCGAAACGGCCGGAGGCGATTGTCGCGCATGTCAGATTCAGGAGATGCATGCCGATGACCCCCGACCAGATCAGACTTGTGCAGGAAACCTTCCGGCAGGTCCTGCCGATCCGCGTGGCCGCCGCCGCGCTGTTCTACGACCGCCTTTTTTCGATCGACAGCAGCCTGCGGCCGCTGTTTCCGGCGCGCGACATGACCGGGCAGGGCGCCAAGCTGATGGCGGCCCTTGGCTTCGTCGTGCACGGGCTGGAACGCGCCGAGACCATCCTGCCCGCCGTTCAGGATCTCGCCAGGCGCCATGTCGGCTACGGCGTCGAGGAGCGCCACTATCCGATCGTCGGTCAGGCGCTGATCGAGACGCTTGAGACTGGCCTTGGCCCGGCCTTCACGCCGGAAGTCCGCGAGGCCTGGGGAGCCGCCTACGGGCTGCTCGCCGGCGTCATGATCGCCGCCGCCCGCGAGGTCGAGCTGGCGGCTTGAGTTGGCTTTGGTTCCTCGCCCCGCAATGGCGGGGGCGAGCGCGGCGGGGGCGGCAAGGGGCTTTCGTATGGCAGTTCCCCTTCCGTCTCGGCGCCGTGGATGGCGAAGAAGCCAGCGCCTCATTCCTTCGCGCCCCGCTCTGGCCTGCCGACCTTTCGGTGCTTCCTCGCTCCCATGAAATGGGGGAGAGGTGGCCGCGAAGCGGCCGGAGAGGGGGCCTGTGACGCTGGCGGGTTCGCTCTAGATTCTTTGATGCCTGCGCCCTTCGCCCGCTCCGTCTCGGCTTCGCCGAGCCACCTCTCCCCCATTTCATGAGGGCGAGGAAAAGGGCGCTTCAGCCCACAACCTTCCCCGGATTCATCACATTGCCCGGATCGATCATCGCTTTGATCATCCGCGCCAGGTCCCGTTTCACCGGGTCGGCGTGGCGCTCATAGGCCTCGCGCTTGTCGAGCCCCACGCCGTGCTCGGCCGAGAACGAACCGCCGGCCTCGCGCAGCCCCTCGTAAAGCACGTCCTCGATAGCTTCGTGCCGCTCATGCGGGACCGGCCCGTCGCAGTTGATCGAGATGTGCAGATTGCCGTCGGCGAGATGGCCGTAGACATAGGGCGCGTAAGCCGCGTCGAGCGTCTTCAGCCCGGCCTCGATGCGCGCCACATAGGCGTCCAGCCCGCCGCCCGGGACCGAGACGTCGAAAGAGGGCGCCATTGGGTGCGCGCGCTCGATTTGCTCCGTCTCCTCGCGCAGTCGCCACATGGCAGCCGCCTGTGCTTCGGAGGTCGCGACCAGCCCGTCGACGATTGCCGCCTCTTCCCAGATCGCCGCCAGCCCGTCCTCGAGCGCCGCCCGCGCCGTCTCGACGCTGTCGGCGCCCAGGCCCAGCACCAGCAGGCACGGCGCCTCGAGCGGCAACTGCCCGGGCGCGTAGCCCAACGCCCGCTGCATCAAGGCGGCAAAGCGCTGCCAAAGGATCTCGGCGCCGGTGAGCCGCGTTCCGGTCTGGCCCAGGAAATGCCGCACTATGCGCTGCGCGCTTCGTGCATCCGGCACGCCGACCAGTGCCGTGGCGCCGGCCCCGGCCATCGGATCGAGCCGAAGCGCCACGCGGGTGACGATGCCGAGCGTCCCCTCCGCGCCGATGAAGAGATGCTTCAAATCATAGCCGGCGCTGGTCTTCAGCACCCGGGTGAGGTCGGAGAACACGCGCCCGTCCGGCAGCACAGCTTCGAGGCCGAGCACGCGGTGGCGCATCGTGCCGTTGCGAAACGCCATGATGCCGCCGGCATTGGTGGAAACCATGCCGCCGATGGTGGCGCTGCCACGCGCGGCAAGGTCGATGCCGGGGTCGAGCCCATGCACCGCCGCCGCCTCCTGCAGCGCGCCCAGCGTCGCGCCGGCCTCAACGATCGCCACCCGCGCGAACGGGTCGATCTCCTCGATCTTGTTGAGCCCGCCGAGGTCGCAGATCACCTGGCCGGCAGAGGTCGCAGCCCCGCCCGCCAGCCCCGTGCGCCCGCCCTGCGCGACAATCCCGATGCCGCGCTCCGCGCAGAACTTCACCAGCGCCGCGACGCTCCCCGTGTCGGCCGGGCGCACCAGCGCCGAGGCGCCGAAATTGCGGGCATCGAAGCCGGGATCGCGGGATGAGAGTTCGGCGGCGTCCCAGATGGTGGCGTTGGGGAGGGTGGCGCGGAGGGCGGGGATCAATGCGGCATCGTCGTGCAAGGTTCGGGCTCCTATCCGGCAGGAGCCAACCTATAGAGGCAGCGAGGGACTGGTGTCACGCAGTGCCAGGAAAATGGAATGCGCGTTGCCCGACGATCGGCGAAGCAGTCGCGTCGGGAGAATCGCCCGGCGCCTCCGCCGCTATTTTCGCCCTGCCGGCTTTTTCTTCGGCGGTGCTTCAACCGGCCCGCGCGCGAGCCTTGCCGCGCGGAGCCGTTCCGTCTTGGCTTGCCGCGCTGCCGCTTCGCCTTCGATTATCGCGCGCGCCGTCCTCGCGGTGGCCTCGCTCTTGGCGTCGCCCTTCGGCTTGAACAAACTCGTTTCGGCCATGGGTCTACCTCGCTGCTCGAAACGAAGAAGGCCGGGCAAGCCCGACCTCCTTCAAAAGCATGTCTCCCGAAAGTGGGAACCGGTTTCGGGACAAAGACATGCGCGAAATCAAAATGCTCCATGGCCGATGCCAGTACATCCGTGGTCAACGGCCATGGACGCACGGCGCGTCAGGCCGCCTGGAGATTCTCCGCGGACGACTTGCCGTTCCGCTGGTCCTTCACGACATCGAAGCTCACCTTCTGGCCTTCCACGAGGGAACGCATTCCGGCGCGCTCGACGGCGGAGATATGGACGAACACGTCCGGCTGCCCATTGCCCTGCTCGATGAAGCCGAAGCCTTTGGTGGTGTTGAAAAACTTCACGGTTCCAGTAGTCATACGATTTTCCTTTCAAATCGACGCAAATCATCGCCGTCTGGCTTCATGCCAAACGCCGTAGTCTTCGAAATTGAGAGGGAAGATCGTCAGGGCGCCAAGGCGCGGAAACAACATTCGTTCAGCAAGATCGATTTGCAAAACATAGCGCTTGGTCAGAGCGGCGGCAAGGCGTGAGCAAAATAATATTATCAATGGCTTCGTCGCCTTCACCGTCAGGCGAAGGAACGTGCCGGCGCCCAGCGCGCCGGCTTTGCATGACCGCCACGTGCGCGAACAGGTCGATCTCCTCGATCTGGTTGAGCCCGCCGAGATCGCAGATCACCTGCCGGCAGAAGTCGCCGGCAGGAGCGTGATCCATCCTATGCGGGCTGCCCCCAAGCAGCCCTAACCCACCCACACCGAGCACCCGACCTTCTGCCCGCTTGCTGTGTCCCGCACCACTTTCGCAGACACGCGCCTCAGCCCCACCCGGTTCGCCTTGACTTCCTTGCTCGCAAGGTAGGTCGGGTCGCCGATTTCCCAGTGGTAGCGCGTGTTTGCCGGCGCCCGCATCCAGGTGAATTTCGACAGGTAGGCCACTTGGCCGGGCCGAGTGTCGGCGAAGCGGCAGTCGATGGTCTCAGGCATCATTCCTTTCGCCGCCATCGCATTGACCGCCTTGTCTGCATCTTCCGTCGTCAGCCATTGGTC
The DNA here is from genome assembly GCF_004791585.1 of Mesorhizobium sp. M1C.F.Ca.ET.210.01.1.1. Lineage (GTDB taxonomy): Bacteria > Pseudomonadota > Alphaproteobacteria > Rhizobiales > Rhizobiaceae > Mesorhizobium. The sequence continues at coordinate 2,610 of NZ_SRUU01000048.1, read as the reverse complement.
CCCGGTCCTCGCCGGGCGGCTCATCTGGAATGCATGGAACGACGCGCATCCTCCAAGCAGCAACAGCACACCGATGGTTGCGCCTGCTCTGCCTGCCCGCTTGCTGAGTTCGTGATTGAAACGCATGTCCAACTCCTTGCCCCGAAGAAATGGAGAATTAACCATGTCATCGTGCGCGGCGCGGCATGCCTCCGTATATTAGGAACTTCACATGCGCGGCTCTCGTGGGCGCGGATCTTCGGAGGGCTGCAGTGCGCGGGCGGGCCGTGTGGCCGCTCCGCCACAGAACTTGGCCGCGTCAGCTCTTAACGCTCGCCACCCCCGAAATTAACCTTTTGTTAACCATTGCGCCGGCACCCTTTAACCATTGAGTAAGGATTCGCCTGGTCGTGACCTTCGCCGCCCCTTTGCACAACAAATCCATCCGCTTCCGCGCCCGTTCCTTCGTCGCTTTCACGCTCACCCCGGAAGCTCCCATCGACGAGTGGCTTGAGGGGCTCGACCACTGGATCGGCAACTCGCCGGGCTATTTCGCCGGCCGCCCGGTGGTGCTCGATCTCAACACTTTGAAGCCGGGGCCGGAGGAGATCGCCGCCCTTGTCGGCGTGCTCGGCTCGCGCGGCATCCGCGTCTACGCCATCGAACTCGAAGGCGCCGAACTCGGGCCTGAATTGCCGCCGCTGCTGGGCGGCGCCAAGGAGGCCACCGCCGAGGGCCTGCTGGGCAGGGCCGCCCGCAAGGCCAAGGCGGAAGAGATCACGGTTGAGACGTGCGCCGTCGAGGATGCGCAGCCCGGTCAGGTGAGGGCGCCGCAGGACGATCTTGTGAAGCTCGACGAGGCAAAGCCGGAAGCGGCGAAGCCCGAGCCGGGCAGGGCGGTCGAGAGGCACGAGCCCGCCGCCGGGACGCTGATGATCAAGGCACCGATCCGCTCCGGCCAGTCGGTGTTCCATCCGCATGGCGATGTCATCGTGCTGGGCTCGGTCGCGTCCGGCTCGGAGATCGTCGCCGGCGGCTCGATCCATGTCTATGGCACGCTGCGCGGCCGCGCGATCGCCGGCTCGGAAGGCAATACCTCGGCGCGTATTTTCTGCCGCAAGAACGAGGCCGAGCTGCTCGCCGTCGACGGCTGGTACACCACGGCCGAGGAGATGGAAGGGGTGTCGCGCGGCAAGGCCGTGCAGGCCTTCCTCGACAACGACGCGCTGTGCGTGGTGCCGCTCGGCTGAGGCGCAAGCTTCGGACCGGTTTCGCGTGCCAGATTTATTCACGAGTCCGCCGTGCTCGGCACGGCCAGTAGATAAAAATCGCCAATGGAGGCTGGATATATGGGCAAGGTAGTCGTGGTCACATCGGGCAAGGGGGGCGTCGGCAAGACGACCTCGACGGCCGCGCTCGGCGCTGCCGTGGCCAAGACCGGCAAGAAGGTGGCGCTGGTCGATTTCGACGTCGGCTTGAGGAACCTCGACCTCATCATGGGCGCCGAGCGGCGCGTGGTGTTCGACCTGGTCAACGTCATCCAGGGCACGGCGAAACTGTCGCAGGCGCTGATCCGCGACAAGCGGCTGGAGACGCTCTATCTGCTGCCGGCCTCGCAGACCCGCGACAAGGACGCGCTGACCGAAGAGGGTGTCGCCGAGGTCATCGCCCGCCTGCGCTCTGTCTTCGACTATGTCTTCTGCGACAGCCCGGCCGGCATCGAGCGCGGCGCCCAGCTCGCCATGCGCTTCGCCGACGAGGCGGTCATCGTCACCAATCCGGAAGTGTCGTCGGTGCGCGACTCCGACCGCATCATCGGCCTGCTCGACGCCCGCACCATGAAGGCCGAGCAGGGCGAGCTGGTCCAGAAGCACGTGCTGGTCACCCGCTACGACGCCTCCCGCGCCTCGCGCGGCGAGATGCTGTCGATCGACGACGTGCTGGAGATCCTCTCGACGCCGCTGCTCGGCATCATCCCGGAAAGCCAGGATGTGCTGCGCGCCTCGAACCTCGGCGCGCCGGTAACGCTGTCGGAGCCGACCAATTCCGCCGCCAAGGCCTATCTCGAAGCGGCAAGACGCCTGGAAGGCGAGGACCTGCCGGTGGTCGTCCCCTTCGAACGCAAGGGCTTCCTTGACCGGCTTCTCGGAAGGAGGGCGGCATGAGCATCCTCGACCTCTTCAAGCGGCGCACCAGCGCCCCGGTGGCGCGCGAGCGGCTGCAGCTGCTGCTGGCCTACGAGCGCCAGAGCCGCGGGCAGCCGGACCTCGTCTCCATCCTGCGCGAGGAGATCATGGCGGTCATCGCCAAGCACGTGCAGATCGACCAGGACTACCTCCAGGTCTCGATGGACCGCGGCCCGACCATGTCGACGCTGGAGATCGACATCCAGATCCCCAACAAGAGCGCGGTGCCGCTCGCCATGGCGGGGTGACTACGGTTTGACGCTGGCGGGATATATCCCGCCGGTTCCCACTGCTTCGTCATCCTCGGGCTTGACCCGAGGATCCTGTGTGTTGGTTCCGTTGTATGGTTGAAGTGGGAAGGAGGCCGAGAGGATCCTGGTCGTCCTTGCGGACAGGCCGTGGCATGGCTCGGTCCCTTCCCACCAAAGAACCATCAACCTGAACA
>NZ_SRUU01000047.1 GCF_004791585.1 Mesorhizobium sp. M1C.F.Ca.ET.210.01.1.1 | reverse complement strand
TCGGGCTCCTTGTTGAAGAAGCCCGTGATGCTCTGCCGCTGCCGAACCACCCTCAATGCGAGCGCGACGTCCGGTTCTTGACCTCTACCTCAACCGTTCGCGCCCTCCCGCGCAGCGGGTTTCGTTCCTCGGCCCCAAACCAGCCGCGTCGTTGCGGGTTCATCGACCCTTTTCGTGGATGACGAGACACCGCGTGGAGGGAAAACTAGTCCTCCTTCTGGTCCTTGGGTTCGCCAGACCATACGAGAGAATACGAAGGAAACGGGTTGGCGAACCACCCGCCAACATATTGATTCCCTGTCGAAAACGACGACCCTCAGCGACTAACATAATCGTTATTCGCCAATGGGTTACGAAGCGGTTCGCCAAAGTTGATTCAAGAAGCTGATCCAGCCATTCGCAATGGCATTACCTTACACCGAATGGCAGCTTCGCGCGGCAATGTCGGTCGTCAAGCTGGGTTGGCCGACTCCAAAGTCGGCCATTGCCATGACTCATCCGAGTGCCTGCTGACTACTAGTCTGATCGTTAAGACGCGAAGGGCAGCTTTGCGCCTCATTTCGGTCGTTCGGTGATTGGCACCGTTTGCTGAAAGCAGACATTCGCGACTGCGCATGGTTGAAGAACCAAACTTACGGCTCCAGACCGAAAAATTCCCGAATCGCGCCGACCTGAAAATCGAGCATGTATCGACCCTCATGGATCGAATGGCCGAGCCTGTCTGCCTCGATCAGGAGACGCGTCTTTGGAGGTTTCATGATTGCCTCTCACAGCAGTGCGCCTGTGCGGAGCGTTGACGGGCCGAACGGCAATTTGTCCGAAGCGGTCATCCCTGCAAAACCGGCATTGACCGCCATGTCCTCATTGAATGTCGGCGGACCGACCGTGATGGGCAGCTCCGAATAGATCGCGAGGCGGTCCTTTATCGCTGCCGTGCGCGCCTGGTCGATATCCCAGTACGCAGCTCCGATACGCCTGTATCAATGAGGGCAAGCGCGATGGCCGTACCAGCGCCTCCCGCACCCAACGATCGCGCACCGTTGTCCCGCGCGCGAGCCGCGTTTGGCCTCGACGTCTTTTGCAAATCCTTCGTTTGTAATGGTCGCAACTGCTCAACGCGACCTGCCACTGAACGGCCCCAGGTACGCATCGTCTCAGCCAAGCTTCGGCGCGGCCGACGAGCCTCTGACAATCAGCTGCGGTTCGATAAACGCGTCCTTACGGGATCTCCGCCCCCCAACCAGCTGTTCGCTAATGCAGTTGATGGTGCCTCCCTGGCGCTCAGTTCGAGGGGCTGACGCGCAGACGTAGTCGTGGGCGTCAGCACTTCCCTCGATGTCGCGATCGAGACGGGGCCGGCCGGCCTCGGATCAGCCGAACGTGAAGCAGAAAACTTCGGCGCCCGGGGTGAGAAAGATGATTTCAAATTGGCGATCTGTGATCGGCCCCTGTTGCCGGATCAACTGGAACAGACGCTGCTCGCTAACTGTGCTGTTGCCCTGTTCGTCAACGTCAAGCCCGTGAGATCTGCCCGGTGGCTGACCATCGATCAGGACGCGGAATTTCACGGAGGTTCCAGGCGATGCCGGCCCCATGACAAGATGAAGATCGCGGGCGTGAAATCGGTACGTGATGTTGCCATTCGGCCCTTTTAGAGAGGCGCCGTCGCTGCCCATCGTCCAGCCGCCGGCGAGCGCCCATTCATTCAGGTGCAACTGGGCCGGCGCTTCATAGAGGTGAAGCTTGTTGCGCACCGGACCGCCTAGCGACGCGAAGCCCTGGGTGCGTTTGTAACCGACGTAGTTTTCCGGAGACTTGAGATTGGCCTGGTCCGCGGCGGCCTCAAGGCCGCCGGCGTCGACCGACACCAGATCGGCGCCTATGCCTTGGGCGCCAGCCTCTGCGAGCAACCGCTTAATAATCATTTCCGACTGTTCGTACGAGCCCTCGCCGAAATGTTGATCGCGAACGTTTCCTTGCGCATCGACAAAATAGAACGCCGGCCAATAATTGTTGTTGAACCCGCTCCAGATCGCTCGCTCGCTATCGACCGCGACAGGATAGTCGACGCCCAGCGCTTTCACCTCGCGGCGGACGTTTTCCATGTTCTTCTCAAATCGGAACTCCGGCGTGTGGACGCCGATCACGACCAGCCCCTGGCCCTTGTACTTTTCCGCCCAGGCGCGGAGGTAGGGCTGTACGCGCATCCAATTGATGCAGGTGTAGGTCCAGAAACTGACAAGGATGACTTTTCCGCGGAGGGCCGCCGGCGTCAGTGGCGGGGAATTGAGCCACTCGTTGGCTCGCTCAATAGTTCACCATCGGAGCGGTCCGACCCCGAGGGATGAAGCGACGCTGTCGCAGCGCGCAGCCGCGCGGTAAGATTTGCTGCGGCGCTGGGACCGAGGTCGGCATCGTCTTGGTGCTTCGAGCCCGTTCAATAGTTGGACCTGGAACCCTGCGAGCACCCCGAATTGTTGACGACGGGCATCGCTGCCCGTGATCGCGACTAGTAGATTTCGACAACGAGGGTTCTTCCCGGCGTCGCACCGCAAAGGAGGAAAAGGCATGGACGTGCTCTATCCGCGCTGCGCAGGGCTGGACGTTCACAAGGACACGGTCGTGGCCTGTGTGCGTTGCGTCTCGTCGCCGCCGCATCGCGAGACCCGCAGTTTTGCCACGACGACGCAAGCGCTGCTCGAATTGTCCGAGTGGCTGAGTTCGCACGGCTGCACGCATGTCGCCATGGAGGCGACCGGTATCTACTGGCGGCCGGTCTGGCACATACTCGAAGGCCAGTTCGAGTTGGTGCTGGCCAATGCCCAGCACATCAAGAACGTCCCCGGCCGCAAGACCGACGTCAACGACGCCATGTGGATCGCCGATCTGCTGGCACATGGGCTGATCCGGGCGAGCTTCGTACCGCCCGCCCCGATCCAGGAGCTGCGCGATCTGACCCGCACCCGCAAGCAGCTCGTGCGCGAGATCGCCCAGCACTCGCTGCGCATCCAGAAGGTGCTGGAAGACGCCAACGTCAAACTCGGTAGCGTGCTGTCCGACGTGCTGACCGTCTCCGGCAGAGCGATACTGGGAGCGATCATCGCAGGTGAGAGCGAACCCCGCGCGGTTGGCTGATTTGGCGCGAGGAACCGCACGGCACAAACGGCCCGAACTGATCGAAGCGCTGCGTGGCCGGGTCACCGCGCATCACTGCCTGATGCTCAAGCTGCATCTGGATCTCATCGCCAACCTCGAGCGGGCGCTGGGCGAGGTGGACACCGCTGTGGGAAAATCCTTGGCGCCGATCCGCGAGCGTGCCCGCCTGCTGACGACCATGCCGGGCGTCAGTGACCTCGTCGCCCAGGTCGTCGTGGCGGAGATCGGCGTCGACATGGCGCGCTTTCCCACCGCCGGCCACCTTATCTCCTGGGCCGGCCTGTGTCCGCGCAATGACGAGAGTGCCGGCAAGCGCCGCTCCACGCGTGTGCGCAAGAGCGGCACTTGGTTGAAGACCACCCTGGTCACCGCCGCCTGGGCGGCGGTGCGCGTCAGGGGTAGCTATCTGCAAGCGCAATTCTTGCGCCTCAAGGCACGCCGTGGGGCAAAAAAGGCGATCTTGGCCGTCGCCGCTTCGATGCTCACCGCAGCCTACTTCATGCTTCGTGACGGCGTGCCTTACCACGACCTCGGCCCGCGCCACTTCGATCAGCGCAGCCGCGACAATACCATTCGACGCCTGATGCGCAGGCTCAGCGAACTCGGATGCAACGTCACTCTCGTGGCTCAACATGCCGTGCAAAAGGAGACCTCCCAAGCTTCCTAGTAGACGCCAACTCCGATTGGCCGGCTATCCAGCCAAAAATGGATCCATGGAGCAATGAACTTTGCGGTGCCTTGACAACCATCGGTTGCTCCTTCGCTTCGAAACGGGCGGCCGGCAGCCCAATTGCGTTCATCAACAAGAATGAGGCCAACAAGCGGTTCGTCAGCATGCGGAAATCCTTACGTGGTCTGACTGTGGTCTCCGAATCTCACTTCACCAACTCGACGAGCGGTTTGCCTTTCTCGACGACATACGTGGCAATCTCGGCCGCAGTGACACTGCCGACGTTTTTCGCGGCATGGGGCACCATGGCGGGAATAAACAGCACGCTGCCGGCATTGATGATCTGCGACGGCTGGCCCTCGACCTCGTATTCTATCGAGCCTTCGAGGACGTAGACGACCTCTTCACCGGGATGCCGGTGCATGGGAAAAGCCGCTCCGGGCGCGAATTCTACGCGCGTCTGAACGGCTTCCTGGCCCGGGACGCTGAGATCATGCCTCTGCAGGTCCGTCCGCGTTATCCCATGCATTTGTTCCACCTGTTGCGCCCGGCTTGTGTTGAGGGCGATTCCAGCGATCAACAAGAACGCACTAACCTGCCTTACCTTCATGTCAGCCTCTTACAAATCTTGACGCCGATCCTCCCGGCCATGTTCGGTCGGGTGAGATCTGGTGGAAAATGGTCAGGCCTGCCGGAGAGCCCGGAACGCGGCGCGAAGCTCCGCGCTGAACAATTCTGGCTGCTCCCACGCAGCGAAGTGTCCACCCCTGTCGACCTCGTGGAAGTAGGTTAGGTTGGGGTAGGCACGGCGCGCCCATGTCTCCGGCGGCTTGTAGACGTCTTCAGGAAATACGGTGATGGCGACCGGGAGCGATATCTCGGAGGTCCTTTGCGCGGCCGCGAAGATGATGCTGCCGTGGGGGCCATTCTCCCAGTAGAGTCGCGCCGACGAGGCCCCGGTGTTCGTGAGCCAGTAGAGCGTGATGTTGTGCAGCACGTCGTCTTTCGTTGGCGAGTTTTCAGGATCGGCACCGTACGACCAATGCGAGAAGCCGGGGTGCACAAGAACCCACGCCGCAAGGCCGGCTGGAGAATCCGTCGTGCCGTAGCCCACTGTCTGCGGCCGCGCCGACATCATCGTGAAGTACGCGAGGTTCCCATTCTTTCCGGACATCATGAGCGCTTCAATGACTGCGCGCTCCTGATCGGAGATGCCTGCAGGCAACGGCCCGCCGCCAAGCGCCGCAGCCGCTTCCGGCGGCACCGTTGCCGGCAGATTGACATGAATGCCGCGCAAGCCGGGAGCAGACTGACGCGCCATGGAGTTGCAGATCGCACTGCCCCAATCGCCGCCTTGGGCGACATAGTTGGTGTAGCCAAGGCGTTTCATCAACTCGGCCCATGCTCGCGCGATATGGTCGGGGTCCCACCCGGTGCCGGTCGGTTTGCCCGAGAAGCCGAAGCCGGGCAATGAGGGGATAACGACGTCGAATGCTTCCTCGGCGCTGCCTCCGTGCGCTGTCGGATCCGTGAGGGGGCCGATGATCTTGAGTTGCTCGATTATGGATCCGGGCCAGCCGTGCGAGATGATTAAGGGAAGCGCATTCTTTCCACGGGAACGAACATGAATGAAGTGAATGTCGGTCCCATCGATATTGGTGATGAACTGCGGCAGTGCATTCAGCTTCGCTTCGATCTTTCGCCAGTCGTAATCGGTGCCCCAGTACTGAACCAGGCCCCGCAGCTTTGCCAACTGAGCACCCTGCGACTGATCGGCGACGGTCTCCTTGTCGGGCCACCGCGTAGCAGCAAGTCGCTTGCGAAGATCGATGAGTTCCTTTTTCGGAACGTGAATGTGGAAGGGATGGATGGCGTCGCTGGAGGCCGCCGCACTCGGCAATGACGGGAGCAGTATTGCCGCACCAGCAACCACGACGCCGGTCGTGACTGCGGCCAGAAGTCGGCGTCGATCCTGATTGATATCTTCTGCCATCCTATCCATTTTCCAATCCTCTGGTGTCGGTTTTTTCCCGGCAAGCTGTCGAGAAAGTGGTGTAAGCGAAAGAGGACCGATGCCGGTCGAGACCATCGCGCGCAGCGGGGAGGGGACCGGCAAGGCCGCCGGCCGGCATCGGCGAAGCTGGCCTTGTTCGATGGCCAGCGGACACTGGGAGGCCGGGTTGACGGCGGGCCGCGGCCGCCACCATTTCTACGATCGCGGTCCCGCCCAATGACCGGAGATTACGAACCGGCCAGGGCGTTCACGTTGGCGCAGAACTCGGCGTAAAAGAAAGGCAGGCCGTCGGTGGCAAGCCTGCGCCACCGAGGCTTCGCCGCTCTCACAAGGGAAGCGGCTCGCCTGCCTGCTCGGCTACCATATATTCGCCGTACCATGCGGACCAGTTCTCATCGCGCTGGCCGCCATTTCGCGTCTCATGCTCGCCATGCGCGACCGCCGCACGATGCATCGCAGCCGCAAGCTCGGCTGGCGACGTGAACGTCGTGACATTCGTGTCGACGCGCCCTGGCAATCGAGCGGTGACCTCCTGGAGCAGCCACCGGTTGCCATCCGGATCGCTGAATGACGCGAGCGAGCCGTAGCTTGCCCGGTTCGGAGCTAGGCCACCTACCGGACCTGCGTTGCCTCTATGGAACACTTCAGTGACCTCGACCCCGCGCTCGGCGAGTTCGGCGCGCGCTGCCACGATGTCGGATACGACCAGAAAAAGGGCCGGGTTTTCGCCGAGGTGTATCGATGACGGCGAGCCTGGGGGCGTCAGCTGGACTGCGCGAGAGCCGTCATCCCTGACAAAGTCCGCATCGACCCGCCAGCCCAAATCGTAGTAGAAGTTCTTGGCGCGATCGATATCCGCAACTGGGATGACAGCGACCTCAAGCTTCATGTCGACTGCGCGTGCCTTCGGGATTTTGGTTGCGGCTTCGCTGCTCGCCAGAATCGCGTTCATCTTGATCTCCTTTGCGTGTCAGATGCTCGCGCCAGATTTGTCCGGCACCGGGCCTAAAACAATTGCACGAAAGTGTTGGCGATACCTTTGGATTGCTAGACGCAGATGCAATGCATTCCGTGATACCGAGCACGCAATACGGCGTGCCGGGTGCGTAGAATTCTACTGACTCGAAATACTCTGTCGGAGGCAGCGAACCCCGCCGCGTTCAGTCGGACTCGAGGGCTAGGTCGAGCGCCGCCTGCAGCGCTGTGTCGCTAAACGGCTTGATCAGGCATCCGGCCGAACCCTTTTTGAGAAGAATCGGTGGAACCGTTTCGTCCCTTGGCGCCGTGATGAACACGATTGGGATAGACTGACCTCGGCGCGTCAACTCTCGTTCAAGATCTGGCCCTGTCATACCGGGCATGTAGACGTCAAGAACCAGACAGTCTGTCTGATTGATAGCGCTGGACACCAGAAACTCCTCGGCCGAAGAAAACGCTTCGGCACGGAAACCGAACTCCCTCAGCAAATCGGGCAGCGACTCGCGCACAGACTCGTCGTCATCCACAATCGACACAAGAGGGCGGAGGCCGCTCATGCAAAACCTCGGTTTATTGAAGCGCTGACCGGTGTCGAAATGACCGAGGAGAAGTGGGCCGGTATCGCCGGCCGTACATACTCGTGAATAGAAAAAGAGAAAGTTGCACCGTGACCCTCATTTGCCTCTGCCCAAAGACGGCCGCCATGGCTTTCGACGATCGAGCGACTGACGGAAAGCCCTATGCCCATACCGTCAGCCTTGGTCGTGTAGAAGGCTTCGAAAAGCCGCTCTGACCCGTGTGGATCAAGTCCGACGCCAGCGTCTCGAACGAAGAGGCGGATATCGCCATCCTCGCCAAGTTCGGTTCCAAGCACGACAAGTCTTGGGCGATCGTCGACCAGGATCGTTGCGTCGGCGGCATTGCGCAGCAGGTTCATGATGACCTGCTGCAATTGAACACGGTCGCCGCCGACGAGGGGTAGCCCGCCTGCGAGTTGGGTATGAAGCAGCACCCGGTTTCGTTGAAGTTCACCGGAAAATAATGCGATCACCTCAACTGCGGCCTCGTTTAAGTCGACAGGCTCAACAGCTGCAGGCTTTTTCTCGAACAGAGAACGAAGCCGCGCGATCACCTCCGCCGCGCGATTGCCGTCCCGGATGGTGCGCCGCGCGGTTTCCCGCGCGCCATCGACGTTCGGCGGATCGGCTGCCAGCATCCGCAGGCAAGTGCCAGCATTGATGACAATGCCTGAAAGCGGCTGGTTTACTTCATGCGCGATCGACGCCGTCAGGGCGCCCAAACTCATGATCCGAGTGGTATGTGCAAGTTCGGATCGGACTTTTTCCAGCGCTTCTTCAGACCGGCGGCGTTGCGTGATGTCGAGGACCGCACCGATGTATTCGATCTGACCGGAATCGTTCTTGGCCAGATGGGCAATCAGGTGAAGGTGCTTGACCGTCTGATCGGGCAAGATGATCCGGTGCTGAAACTCAAAGTCGCTCTCGCCCCGTTGTGCCTTGTCGAGCATGGCACCCATCACGTCCAAATCTTCTGGATGCACACGACTGGCGATCCGTTCAAGCGTTATGACCGTCCCAGGCTTAAAGTCGAAGATTCGATAAAGAGGCTCCGACCATAAAATCTCGCCTGTTCCAACCTGCCAGGAAATATTGCCCATGCCGGCAAGGTACTGACCTTCCGCCAAGAATGCCTCGCTGCGCTTCAGAGCTTCTTCGGCTCGCTTGCGATCATGGATGTCAGTGTTTGTGCCGTACCATTTCACGAGGTTTCCGGCTTCATCGTGAAGCGGATTTGCACGGAATAGACACCATCGGTACTCGCCGTCAAAGCGGCGGAGACGCGCTTCAGCTTCGCCGGGGCGTCCGGACGCAAATATGTCCTGAAAAGTTGCATTTAGACCGGCTGCATCGTCAGGATGGACCGAGGCAGTCAGATCCCAATAGTCGGACAACTCGGTGGTCGGTTCCCAGTCCTTGGAACCCATGGAGAGGCCGACATAATAGAGATAGTGCTCGTTGAAGAATTCAGCAGTACCGTCCGGACGCGCCGACCACACCATTACGGGTATCGTATTGACGATGAGCCCAAGATTACGCCCATTTTCCCTGAGGCTCTCGTTTGCTCGCTTGCGATCGTCGATATCTACAATGGTGCCGTACCACTTCACGACATTGTCGGTGTCGCCGTGATGCGGATGGGCTTGGGTCAGGAACCATCGATATTGTCCGTCGTGGCGGCGCAATCTCGCTTCAGCCTCTCCGGGCCTTCCCGAAGCCAGGATAGCCTGCAAGGTCGAAGTTAAGCCGGCTATGTCGTCCGGGTGGGTTGATGCGGTCCAGCCCCAGCCCTCGGCTTCCTCGGCGGTAATGCCGAGATAGTCGAGAAAATTCCGATTCAAGAACTCGACTTCGCCGTCGGCTTTGGCAGCCCATGCCAAGGCGGGGATTGAACCGAGAATCCGGTGAAGATTTCGTTCGTTTTCTTTGAGCGCCTTCTGAAAATCCCGCTCGGCCGCAGCCAACATCGCCTCTCGCTGTCGCAGCGTTTCTTCGGCACGTTTTCTGTGCACGATTTCAGCGTTGACCACGTACCACTCGACGATATGGCCGAGATCGTCGAATACTGGGCCGCAGTTGATTGCGAAATTTCGGTATCCCCCGGCAGCGCTCCGGAGACGCGCTTCCATTTCACCAGGTTCACCTGACTCAAGTATGGAACGCCAGCGTTCCAGCAAATATGGCTGATCCTCCGGGTCGATCACTGCCTGCCATCCCGAGGCACGGAATTGCTCCAGGCTGAGCCCCGTATAGGCAGACCAGCGTTGATTGACGAAATGAGCCCGCCCATCCGGCAAAGCGATCCAAATCATAGCCGGTAGTGCATCCAAAACACGGCGCCGATCGATCTCCATCTCGTCCCTTCCCGATCTCGCGTGCGCGGAAACATACGTCGACTTCATCTCGACGTCTATTGTGCCATGGTGTCGTTTGGCAGTGCAGGAGCTACCCATCTCACGGTATTGGCGACACCGATCGTTCTATAGTCTGGACGCCATTAGGCGGTAGCGTTGGGGATCGCGCTTGGTCAAAGGAGAAGCCGTCATGGCTTTCACCAAGTCAGCCGCGCAGCGTACGCGCGCGAGGGCGGGCGAGAACCTCGACGATCTGAGAACGACTAAGAACCTACTTGACGAGTTCCGCTTGCCGACTTCGACCTACGTGAAGTCGCCCGACTCGCTGTGCGCACCGAGGATAGTGATATCGGTCTCGACGAGACCCACTCGGTTGATGTCGATCCGATCGACGCCGCCCGTAGGCTTGGAAGGTTGTAGATTTGCTCTCATAGACCCTATGCGCGCGCCAGAACCAAAACTGAGCGTTCAGCACTTGAGCAACTCACTGGCAGCCGCGCCAGACGAGGAGGGATTCTGGCCGGTGATCAGCCGACCGTCCACGACTGTGAAATGGGCCCAATCGACAGCTTTTTCAAAGTCGCTGCCCAGACGCCTCAGCTCGTCCTCAACGAGGAAGGGCACCACCTTAGTTAGGTGGACGGCGTCTTCCTCGGAATTGGTGAAGCTGGTGACGCGCTTCCCTTGACGATGGGCTGCCCCTCGTAGGTCACCTTTTGGAGCGCAGCGGGGCATGACAGACGGCGGCGACTGGCTTGCCGGAGTTGTAGAAATCCTCGATCGATCGGATCAGCTTCCTGTCGCCGCGCGCACGAGCCGGTAGTCGAGCGTAGGCAAGCCACCCCAGCCCCAGTTGTCTGTGTCGACCTCCTCGATGATGACAAAGGTCGAGTCGAAGGGCTTGTTCAGGACATCGCGCAGGAGCTCGCTCGCGCCCTTGATTAGCGCCGCCTTCTCCTCCGTTGTGACGGACGTTGTTCCTGACTTGGTGCCCTCGCGGGTTACTTGAATAGTAACAATCGGCATGTAGTATCTCCTTGCCAAGTTGGATGCGCGAAACGATTCTCCTAATGGCCGGCACTTTGCCCGCCATCTACGTGCAGGATATCTCCGGTCACGAAGGTTGCCGATTCCAGGTAGAGAATTGCCTCGACGATATCGGCGATTTCGCCCATGCGTCCGACGGGGTGAAGGGCTGCAAGCGCTTCGTGCGTCTCGACCGGATTCATTGGCGTTTTGATGACGCCGGGCGAGACCGCGTTCACACGGATGCCGCGGCTTGCATACTCGATGGCAAGCGATCTGGTCGCGGCGTTCAATCCACCCTTTGTCAGGGCGGCGAGCGCCGCTGGCACGGCCGTGTTTGGATGAGCGACCAGGCTCGTCGTAACCTGCACGATATGGCCGCTGCTCTTCTTCTCCATTTCGGCCGCGGCGCGTTGCGTTATGTGAAAGAACCCAGCGATGTTGACACCCAGGATCGCCATGAAGTCCTCCTCGGTGTAGCGGATGAACGGCTTAGAGATGAACATGCCGGCGTTGTTGATGAGTGTGTCGATCCGCCCGAACCGATCCACTCCTGCGGCAATGACGCGCTCGGCCGTCTTGGGATCAGCGATGTCGCCGGACACGACCAGGATGTCGTCATCGTCCGACCGCTCGATCGACCGCGCTGTTGCGACCACACGGTAGCTCCGACCCCGATAGGCGTTGACGAGAGCCGCGCCGATGCCGCGCGACGCTCCGGTGATGACGGCTACCTTTTGATCACTGCCCAAAGTAATTTTCCTTCTGGCCGCTCTTTGTGAATTCGGTGGATGTAATACGAATGCTGAAAAAGCGGCGCAAAATCGATTGTACGATGGTGCCGCCGATACCTTTGGCTTGGTGGCGAAAATTGTTCAGGGACAGCGTTACACATCAGATCCAACGTGCCATTATCGCTTCAGAATTAGACGGCATAAATGTATGGCTAGTGAATTATCCGGTTCCTCGGCGCCTTCAACACTAATACATTAATCCGAGCACAGCGGCCATATTCACAAGATGTGGAAGTGAGCGGGCATTCATCTTTCGCATGACTTGGCCGCGGTGAGCCTTAACTGTGATTTCGCTAATGCCGAGCTCGAAACCCACTTGCTTGTTCAGCAGGCCGGAGACGACCAGCGCCATGACCTCCCGCTCACGGCAGCTGAGCGATGCGTAGCGATTTTGCAGCGCACTCACCTCCAATTCAAACTCGAGCGCGGTTCTGCTGCGCTCCAGCGCCTCTTTGATGGCAGTCAGCAGCGCGTCGGCGTGGATGGGTTTCATCAGGAACTCAAAAGCGCCCGCTTTCATCGCCCTAACAGCCATACCCACATCGCCGAATCCTGTGACGAAAATGATCGGAGTATCGGTCCGCTCGACAGTGACGAGTTTTTGCAGATCAAGCCCGCTAATATCCGGAAGATTAACGTCCAGGATCAAGCAGTTGGGAGCATTAGGTCGCGGATGAGCGAAGAAAGCCTGGCCGGACCCGAAAATTTCCGGGCACCAGCCCGCGGAGCTGATGAGCGAATTAAGCGAATCACGGACGGATGCGTCATCATCGACCACGAACACGACAGGTTTATCTTGCGACATAGATGACGTGGCGTCGGCAGTTTTCGCCAACTGCGTGCCTTCCGAAAAGTCGTTGACAACCTCCCGCTTGGGCCAGCGGATCGGCGCAATGCACCGTCGCAAATTGACAAGCGCCTCTTCTGGAACGTTGATGCGTGTGGGAGGAATTGCGTTATCCCCCTGAACCTCGCCTGACCGGGCGTGTGCGGTGGCGCGTCTGGCTGCCTTCGCAAAAAGGCCAATAGCGCTGGCAGCTGCCCTAATCGCGCGGACGTTGCGCCACTTGGGTTCGTTATCCATGGCGAGGCTCCTGAGTTCGGGGCAAACGGAAACCTGGTAAGCGAGCGGAGGGTGCCGGCGGTGCAGCGATGCAGGCGGCGGAGCTGCGAGCAACGCTCAGTTGCAGTCGGCCCTAGTGACTCGTTTAGACCTCTCTTCAAGTAGTTCTGGTGGTATCGTAAGGTTCTGTGCTCCACTCGCTATCCAACGTTCGGAGGGCGTGCTCATATCAAGGGGTGAGTTGAATAACGCAGATTGCCGTCTTCTATCCCGCCACGACGCAACCTCTCTGCGATTGCATCGAGGGACCGTGAGTGTTCCTGAGATTTCATGCAACCTTGGCTTGAGGAAACTCAGGATGGAAGCGGGCGCGCAACGCCATCACACTTTCGTTGATGCGCGCCCAGAGTTTCTGGCCTACTATCCATAGAAATGCCGCTGTCCTCGGAGCAGAAATCGATTGTTCACGTGGTCGACGATGACGCGTCGATGCGAGAAGCGTTGCCAGACCTGTTCCTTTCGATCGGGCTAGAAACGCGGACATATTCGGCCGCACAGGATTTCCTGGCCGCGGCCATTCCGGATTGTCCAGGCTGCCTTATCGTCGATATCCGCTTGCCGGACATGAACGGGCTGGATTTTCAGGCGCAGCTGTCAAAGCTGGGTGTTCAGTTGCCGGTCGTGATGATGACCGGATATGGCGACATTCCCATGTCAGTTCGCGCCATGAAACACGGTGCAGTGGACTTTCTCCCAAAGCCTTTCAAAGATCAGGACATGCTCGATGCGGTGTTGGCAGCTATTGAACGCGACCGGCAGCGGCGCGCCGTCGATGGCGATATTTCGAAAATACGGGAGCGGTTTGGAACACTGACGGCACGGGAGCAGCAGGTAATGCTGCTTGTCACCGAAGGAAAGATGAACAAGCAGGTGGCCGGCGACCTCGGAATCAGTGAGATCACCGCGAAAATTCATCGCGGCGCAGCCATGCGCAAGATGGGCGCGAGGACCTTGGCAGACCTGGTCCGGATGGCGGACATGATCGGCCCCAGACAGCGGCCGTAAGTGCAGGACTAACACTCCCGTATAGGTTCCTAATAACGGCATCACGTGCCAGGATAGCGATCCTACTATTCGCCTTGGTAAAATCCGAGGAAAGGATGATGTGTCGAGAGAGTTCCTAATCGCGGTAGTCGATGATGATGAATCATTCCGCATGGCTCTAGTCGATAGCCTTGATTCTCTCGGATATGGTGCACGCGGATTTGCATCTGCCGAGGACTTCATCGCCTGGGAAGCGGACGCGTCTTGGAAATGCGTCATAACTGACATTCACATGCCTGGCATGAGCGGACTTGATCTTGCCCGGCTGCTTAAGGGGCGCCCGCGCGGTGTGCCTGTCGTTATGGTCACCGCAGGTTCAAACCCGGGCATCGATGATCAGGCGGCAGCAATCGGCGTAATCTGTCTACTTCGAAAGCCATTTAGAACGGAGGCATTGATCGACTGTGTCGAAAAAGCTCTCAAAATCTGAGGAGTGATGATCGGCCCGCAAACTCGCAAGAGAATAGCCCGATCGCATACAGACTGGGTTGTCAACCATCGATCCCTCGCGCATTCTCGATAAGTCGACTATTGGCCATTGGTACGGACCCTGACTCCAATGACAGAAAGCGGGGAACCGGTGTTTGCGCTGGCCTCGCGCGCCGAGCCCGAGGTCCTGGCGAACGTTCCCCCAACTCACGTTCAGCGCCGCACGGCGCGCGTTTTCCTGCTGGCCCTGCTCTTAATCCTCCTAGGCACCTGGCCGTTTGCGGCCATCAAGCTGCCGGAAATCAACGCGTTTGTACCGACTCTTGCCGCAGCCTTGTTTGTCAGCGACTGCGTAACCGCCGCTCTTCTGTTTGCTCAGTTCTCCATTTTACGTCAATGGGCGCTCCTGGCGATTGCGAGTGGCTACCTGTTCAACGCCCTGGTCGTGGTTGCACATGCGCTGACGTTTCCGGGAGCGTTCACGCCGACCGGCATCCTGGGTTCGGGATTGCAATCCGCCGTCTGGCTCTACTGGTCTTGGCATTCAGGGCTGCCCCTCGCCATCATCGGCTATGCGCTGCTCAAAGACACAAATCGCACGGCAGATGTTCGCTTCACAGCATATGCCATCAGCCTGAGCGTCGCGGGCGTTCTTGCCCTCGTCCTTGGACTGTTCTGGTTTGTTACGCAGCATGAAGATCTGCTGCCTATAACCTTTGTAGACGTGCATCCTCTCAGTCTATTTCGTCGCGAAATCGGTGGCGTGGTGGTCCTGGCATTGGGCGGCGTTGCTCTTTGGTTGCTGTGGCAGCGCCAGCGTTCCCTGCTCGATCAGTGGCTTGTTGTCGCTTTGTGCGCGCTCCTGCTTGAAGTGGCCCTGGCCTCCGTCTTGAGTGCCGGCCGCTACAATCTTGCGTGGTATGCTGGCCGTTTTTATCAGCTCGTGACTGCCACCGTTGTGATGGTGGTATTGCTTGCAGAGATGACACGACTGTATGCCGGCCTCGCTCGTTCAAACGCCATGCTGCAACAAGAGCGCAAGAGGCTGCAGCGCGCGATTGATGCGCAGCGCCGCGAGCGCGACGCCCGGCTGATAACCGGCGATGCTGTTGCCGCCACGATCGCACACGAGGTCAATCAGCCCCTTGCTGCTATGATAACGAGAGCCGAGACCGGCTTACGCTGGCTCGATCGCGCGGTTCCGGAACTAACCAAGGCCAGAACGGAGTTCACGAAGATCGCCGCTGATGGGCATCGCGCGGCTGCGGTTATCGAGAGCATTCGCGCGAATTTCCGGAAGGATGAACGCGTCAGAACTTCATTCGACGTCGACAACCTCATCGAAGAAGTGATCGAATTGCTTAGGGACGATCTGAAAACTCACCGGATATTGGTCAAAGTTGAACGAATCGCGCGGCCGTTGCGGGTGACGGGAGATCGAATTCAGCTGCAGCAGGTACTTCTCAATCTCGTCACGAATGCGATTGAGGCCATGATTACCGTGGATGGTCCTCGGGATCTCGCCGTCAGTTCCGGTCTTCGCGACGATGGCCGTGTCATGATTTCGGTAGCTGACACAGGCATGGGTATCGACGAACGGCACCTGCAGAGGGTGTTCGATCCTCTCTTCACCACCAAATCTCGAGGGATGGGAATGGGCCTATCGATCTGCCGTTCGATCATCCAAGCGCACGACGGCTTGCTTTGGGTATTGCCCAACGCACCGCGGGGCTCAGTCTTTCAGATCGTTTTAGCATCATCCGTCGGCACGGAATGAGGCCTTAAGAGTCGCGATCATTGCCAGCGTTCGAGTAGCTGCCTCAAGTTTCGGGATTGAGGATGCCCTTCACTCCCAGCAGTAACCTTCGTACCGGTGTATTCGGGTCGGACTCGATCGACAAAGTTGATCTGCCCGTCAGGCACCGCAGCCGACAATATGGCAGGCAACGCAGCCGACACGGGAGACATCGATCTCCTTTGCCATCCGATCGCGTGTGCCAGCGTTTAGGTGATTTTTGCGCCACCACAATGCGACCGTCCCGTTGTCTCTCTCGCCGCCAATACAAAAGTATCGCCGACACCATTGGGCAATAGATTTACCATCTCTGACAGTCGATCTCTGTGCGGCAGCCCAACTGGTCGGGTATGCAGGGGAGGACGTCATGTCAGCAAGATCACTTTCGCCCACAGAGCGCGAACTACTTGCCTCGACGGCTGCCGCCGGGGTTGTCGGCTTGCTTCCCGGGACGCTCAGGGCATGGGCCCGAGATGATTCAATCCTGCATGATTGGCCGGGCTTCGTTTTGGGCGACTCAAGACGATCGGCCTGCCCGGATCCAACGGCGCTCGGCGGAAGCCGCAGGATGGTTTCGAACTGGTTCTGCCCTCGATGCTTTACGAGATTCGACTGGGAGTCCGTCGTGGCCTGCATCCGTCCAGAAACAGTCGGGCGCAATAGCGCGCGCGTTTCGCGATCTCGGAGCGGCTTGGCGGCGTGCGCTGGCCGAACATAAGGGCGCGCTGCGGTTCCATGATCATCATGCCCCTGAGCATGCCGACCGCCACCGACGGCTCGTCGATCTCGATCCTGCCGCGGTCACACTGTCGCTTCACCCAGCGCTCCATCGTCTGGGTGGTCCGGCGGATCGCGAACTCGAAGAAGGCAGAAGCGATCTCCGGAAAGCGTTCGCACTCGGCATAGACCAGGCGAAGCGTTGCGGGCGTCTCCTCATCGAGGGTCAAAGTGCCATAGGAAATGAGAATGTGTTCGAGCGCCTCCTCAATGGGCAACGCATCGAGATGCTCTTCGTCAATCTCCAGAATGAAACGCGAGATCCGATTCGAGACAACGCTTTGAAACAACTCGGCCTTGGTCGGGATCAAACGGTACATGGTCTTCGTGGAGACGCCAGCGCTGTGCGCGACGCGACCCATGCTGGCCCCTGCATAGCCACTGGCGTGAAACTCGTCACGTGCGGCCACGATGATGAGCTGCCGCGTCTCCTCGTCCGGGCGAACCTGCGGTCGTCCGCGCGACCGCTTTGCCACTTTGGTATTATGGACCATGATCGTTTTCCAAAATCCCTTGACTTTTGTTTCGGCCTGCTTATGTTTCGGAAACTATCAGTTTTCCTAAATAAGGGCAAGCCGGTGACCCGGCGCCCCAGGACCGGGGAAAGGTACCTACCATGAGCAAGCACCAGGCAGTCTTCACCGCGCAGAAGGCTCTTCCCGCCGCCGAGGCAGCACCCGGCATAGAGCTGCCGCGAGAGCCTCTCGTCCCTGTTCCGCAGGTCCCTACGGTAGTCGCTGAGGTGCCCAACACGTCGCGAAAGCGCTTGCTACGGAACCTGCTGCTAGCCGGCGCGGCCGTCGCCATCCTCGCGGCCGCCGCCGATTTCGGCTGGCAGTATTGGACCGTCGGCCGATTCCAGGTCTCGACCGACGATGCCTATGTCAAGGCCGACAACACGACTATCGCGCCGCGAATCTCCGGCTACGTCGCAGAAGTGCTGGTGGATGACAACCGGCCCGTGACGGCGGGGCAGGTCCTCGCGCGCATTGACGATCGCGACTTCAAGGTGAATCTCGAGCAGACTCGGGCCGAGGTCGAGTCGGCCAAGGCTAACATCGCTAATAAGCAGGCGGCGATCGTCTCTCAGCACTCCGCGATCGAGGCGGCGCAGGCCACGGTCGCGCTCGACCAGGCCAACGCGACCTTCGCCGAGCAGGACGACCAGCGGTATGCCGAACTGGCGAAGAAGGGCTACGGCAGCGTCCAGAACGCGCAGGCGGCGGCCTCGAAGATCGCCGCGGCGCGGGCGGCCGTGACGCGCGATACCGCGGTGGTCGGCACCGCTGCCAAGCAGCTCGATGTGATCAAGGCCGAGCTTGCGCAGGCGCAGGCGGCGCTGAGCCGCGCCCAGGCAGCCGAGGACCAGGCCGAGTTGAACCTCTCTTATACCGCTCTCGTCTCCCCGGTTGACGGCGTGATAGGCAACCGCACCTTGCGGATCGGCCAATATGTCCAGACGGGTTCGCAGCTGATGTCGGTGGTGCCAAACCAGGCCGCCTATATCATCGCCAACTACAAGGAGACCCAGCTCGCCAACGTGCAGCGTGGGCAGCCGGTCGATATCAAGGTAGACTCCTTTCCCGGGCGGGTCTTCAAGGGCCATGTCGACAGCCTCTCGCCGACCAGCGGCCAAGAATTCGCGCTGCTGCCGCCCGACAACGCGACCGGCAATTTCACCAAGGTGGTGCAGCGCATCCCGGTGAAGATCGTGCTGGATCAGGCAAGCCCGCTTTCGGTCGTGCTGCGCCCCGGTATGTCGGTCTACCCGACGATCGACACCAAGGCTGCGGCGACCCAGGTCGCCTCGGCATCGGAACGCATCAACTGACGGCGATCGGACGTCCGGTTCACCAGCCAGACATGGCAGGAAAGTGCGATGGCCACCCTGACGCAAAACGTCCAACTCGGTTCTCCCGGTCCCGCGACAGTCGCGGCACCTCTGCCCGAGAGGGCGAGCACGATGGCATGGATCGCCGTCCTCGCCGCGATGATCGGCGCATTCATGGCCATCCTGAACATCCAGATCACCAACGCCTCGCTGCTCGACATCGAAGGCGGCATCGGCACCGGCGTCGACAACGGCGCCTGGATCTCGACCTCCTATCTCATCGGCGAGATCGTGGTTATCCCGCTCACGGACTATCTGAGCCGCGTCTTCTCGTTCCGCCGCTACATGCTGGCGAACGCCGTGCTGTTCCCGCTCTTCTCGGCGGCCTGCGCCTTCTCGCACGATCTCGGTTCGATGATCGCCCTGCGCGGCCTGCAAGGTTTCGCCGGCGGCGTCCTCATCCCGATGGCCTTCACTATGGTGCTTACCAAGCTGCCTAAGGCGCAGCAGCCGCTTGGGCTGGCGTTGTTCGCGCTCTCCGTCACCTTCGCGCCGGCGATCGGCCCGACCATCGGCGGCTACCTGACCGAGAATTACGGTTGGCAGTCCATCTTCTTCGTCAACACGCCGCCTAGCATCGTGATGTTCGTTGCTCTGTTCTTCACACTGGAGAAGAAGCCGATGCAGCTGTCGCTGCTCAAGGAGGGCGACTGGGCCGGCATCGCTACCATGGCGATCGGGCTTGCGGCCCTGCAGACGGTGCTCGAGGAAGGCAACAAGGAGGACTGGTTCCAGTCGCCGTTCATCGTGAAGCTCGCGCTGACGGCGGCCGTGTTCCTGACCGTCTTTGTGGCAATCGAGCTCGCCGTGGCGAAGCCATTGGTCCAGCTTCGTCTTCTCAAGCGGCGCAATTTCGGCATCGGCATTATCGTCAACGTGCTAGTCGGCGTCGCGCTGTTCGGCACCGTCTACATTCTGCCGCAGTATTTAGGCCAGGTGCAGCGCTACAACGCCGAGCAGATCGGGCTTGTGCTGGCTTGGACCGGCCTGCCGCAGCTAGTCATCATTCCGTTCGTCCCGCTGCTGATAAAGCGCTTTGACGTGCGGTATGTCGGCTTTGTCGGCATTAGCATTTTCGCCGCAAGCTGTTTCATGAACATCACTCTGTCGCTGGACAGCGCCGGTGACCAGTTCTTCCTGCCCAACCTTGTGCGCGCCATAGGCCAGGCCCTGGTGCTGACCCCGATTACCGTGATCACCACGGCGGGCATCGCACCGAGCGAGGCCGGCGCCGCGTCGGGCCTGTCGAACATGCTGCGTAATCTCGGCGGCGCGGTCGGCACGGCGATGCTTGCGACGGTGCTGACCAAGCGCGAGCAGTTCCATTCGAACATCATAGGCCAGTCCGTCACCTTCGCACGCGAGGAAGTGCGCGACAGAATCGCCCAGCTGACGCAATACTTCATGGCGCACGGGGTCACCGATCCGGCTGTCGCGCAGCACAAGGCAATCGCTGCGATCGGCGTCACGGTGCACCGCCAGGCTCTCATCCTGGGGTTTAGTGACACGTTCGCGGTGATTGGTGTCGTACTTTCGCTCGCCGCGGTTGCCCTGCTCTTTGCCCGCAAGATCCAGATCGGCGGCGCTAGCGGCGGTGGAGGCCACTAGCGGTCCGAACCGTTTGCCGGCGGACCTACGGCACCAACATGCAATGGATTTGACCTGCTTGAAAGTTGATCTCTGTGCTGGGACCGAGCAGAGTCGAGGGCTCTAGCCCGTCCTATTCACGGGGGAACTTCGTTCCCTTGTCGCTGAGCGTGTGTGAGGCATCTTTTTCACCCGGCTGAGACTGGACTTTGGAATGCGCTGGAGGTCGGCGCAGTCCGGCTTGGTTGGCTTCCACATCAATCTGCCTGCGGTTGTGCCGCCCGAGATCGCACGGTGCTGGCCGTGGGCGGGCCGGTCTCCCCACCTTTTGGTCTGATTGCTCACTTGCCCTGGCCAATCCGAAAGTATTGCCGATACCATCGTGCAATAGATTTGCGCCCCCTGACAGTCGATCTGTGTCGCACCCGAACAGATCGGGCAGACAGAGGAGGATGCCATGTCAACATTACCGCTCTCGCCTACGCGGCGTGAACTTCTTGCCACCGCCGCTGCGGTGGGGGCTGTCAGCCTGCTTCCCGACACGCTGAACGCGGCAGCGGGCGGCGACTCGGTCCGCCCCTTCACGTTCAACGCCTCGGACAAAGAGCTGGCCGAGCTTCGCAGGCGCATCGCTGCCAGCCGCTGGCCCGACCGCGAAACGGTCGCGGATAATTCGCAGGGCGTGCAACTCGGGACGATCCAGAAACTCGCGCGCTACTGGGAAACCGACTACGACTGGCGCAAGGTCGAGACGCGGCTCAACGCCTTGCCGCAGTTCATCACCGAAATCGACGGGCTCGACATTCATTTCATCCATGTTCGTTCAAAACATGAGAATGCTCTGCCGCTGATCGTCACGCACGGGTGGCCCGGCTCGATCATCGAGCAGCTGAAGATCGTCGATCCGCTGACCAATCCCACATCGCATGGAGGCAGCGCGTCGGACGCTTTCCATCTGGTGATTCCGTCGCTGCCGGGCTTCGGGTTTTCAGGCAAGCCAACCACGACCGGCTGGGACCCGGCCCGCATGGCACGTGCCTGGGGCGTGCTGATGAAGCGCCTCGGATACACGCGGTTTGTGGCGCAAGGCGGCGATTGGGGTGCGATGGTCTCGGATGTGATGGGTACGCAGGCGCCTCCGGAATTGCTCGGCATTCACCTCAACTGGGTTTTCGCGGTTCCACCAGACATCGATAAGGCGATCCAAACCGGCAGCCCGCTGCCCTCCGATCTCTCAGTCGACGAACGACGGGCGTGCGAGCAGCTGGCTTTCTTCTACAAGACAGGTGTGGGCTACGCCGTCGAGATGGCGAACCGCCCACAGACATTGTACGGACTCGGGGATTCACCGATCGGCCTGGCAGCCTTCCTACTCGACCACGACCCGCGCAGTTATGAGCTCATCGCACGCGCCTTTGACGGACAACCCGGCGGCCTCACGCGAGATGATGTCCTCGATAACATCACGCTCTACTGGTTGACGAATACGGCGACGTCGTCGGCGCGTATCTATTGGGAAAACAAGTTCGCCTTTTTCGCCCCGAAGGGGGTCGCCATACCCGTAGCCGTGAGCGCCTTTCCTGACGAGGTCTGTACAATCCCGCGGAGTTGGGCGGCGCGGGCGTATCCCAAGCTCATCTATTACAACAAGCTCGATAAAGGCGGGCACTACGCCGCCTGGGAACAGCCAGAGGTCTTCTGCAGTGAGCTTCGGGCAGCGTTCAGAACCCTCCGTGGATCCATCTGAAAAACGTCGGCGCGCACATTTGCCCGGCGATGAAGACATACGAGTGGAGTAGCCGCTGTACTCGCAATGGCAATCGGAGCACCGATTGCCGGTTTTTAGCCTGGAGATTCATGGCAGGTGGTGGATGCGGGGCAACCGTTGAATGACGTAGGATTTGGACGCTTTGGCCGATCCGCGCGATGTTCCGGAGACCACGCCGCCATGAATAGTCCTACGCTGCCGCTGACGGGTTTGTCATCTGTTCGCAACAACCCTGTCCTCGCGCGTTTCGAGTTGGAGATGCCGCCCTGAACAATGGCGTACTCGCTCTGGCCGGGGTGGAAATCCGGCTGCGCGTCGCCAAGCGTCTGGCGCCGTTTGAGCGGCTTGCCAACTCTCAAGACAATAAATCCCGAGGTGATCAACATGAGCAGTACTCAGGAGCGCAGCGAAACTGCAATCGAGGCCCCGAAAGCACAGACGCTCGACATGAAGTTCGAGATCGTGGTCATTCCCGTTTCGGACGTTGATCGGGCCAAGAGCTTTTACGGCGGCTTGGGGTGGAGGCTCGACGCCGACTTCGCTGCCGGTGACGACTGGCGCGTGATCCAGTTCACGCCGCCCGGCTCCGAGTGCTCGGTCATTTTCGGCAAGAACGTCACCGCGGCAGCACCCGGCTCCGCTCAGGGACAGTATTTGATTGTCTCTGACATAGAGGCCGCCCGCAACGAGCTGCTTGGTCGCGAGGTCAACATCAGCGAGGTTTTTCACGACGCGGGCGGCGTGTATGCGGGCACAGACGAGCCCTACTTGTTTGGGCGAGCTCGGGTCAGCGGCCCGGATCCCGAGCACCGCAGCTACCGCTCGTACGCCTCGTTCAGCGATCCGGACGGCAACGGCTGGCTGCTTCAGGAAGTCACCGCGCGATTGCCCGGGCGTGTCGACGCGAACCTCGCGACATTCACCTCACCGACCGAGCTGGCGGCCGCGCTCCGACGCGCGTGGGCCGCCCATGGCGAGCACGAAGCGCGGACGGACGGCCAGCGTGATGAAAACTGGCCGGACTGGTACGCGGCGTACATCGTCGCGGAGCACACCGGCAAGGAGTTGCCTTTATGAGCAGTGGCTACGACGTCATCATCATCGGCGACGGCTCGCCAGGCGCGCACTGCGCCGGTGCGCTTGCAGAAGGCGGGCTACGCGTCGAGCTCGTCGAGGCCGAGTTGGCCGGCGGCGAATGCTCCTAGCAGGCCTGCATCCCGTCCAAGACACTGCTGCGCAAGGGGGGCGGTGGCTCCGGCGTTTGTCGCCTCGCGGCGGCGGTACAACGAAAATGTAAGGTAAATGATATGACGATGAAATCGGCACATGGGGGCACGATCCTGGTGACTGGTGCGGCCGGGCACATCGGTGCTATCGGCCGTCACCTCACCGGAATGTTGCTCGCCAAGGGACATAAGGTGCGAGCCTTGGTGAGGCGGGAGGATGAACGCGCTGAGGCGTTGCGCCAACTCGGGGCCGAGGTTGTGCAGGGCGACCTGACCGATCTTGCCTCGGTGCACCGTGCGGTCGAAGGTTGCCCGCGCATCTATTTCGGAATGTCGATCTCGGCGGCTTATCTCGAAGCCACGGTGAACCTCGCAGCGGTGGCGCGCCACCACGGCGCCGAGGCATTCGTGAACATGTCGCAGATGACGGTGACACAGATGAGCATCACCAATACTACTGGCAGCCCGCAGCACAAGCTGCACTGGCTTGCGGAACAGGCATTGGCCTGGTCGGAGCTGTCGGTTGTCACCGTGCGGCCGACCGTTTTTCTCGAAAGCTTTTTCCTGCGCCTCGCCAAAGCAAGCGTCCGGGACAACGACGAGCTGGCGCTGCCGCTGGGCGACAGCAGGACCTCGCCCGTATCGTCTGTTGATGTGGCGCGTGCCGTTTCCGTGATCCTCGACGAGCCTACCTCTCACATTGGCCACGTTTACAATCTGACCGGATTCGAGTCCGCCGATTTGGACCATTATGCGCGGGTCTTCTCCGAGGTTCTCGGCCGAACGATACGCTATCGCGACGTCCCGCTCTCCGTATGGACGGATGCGCTTCGCGGATCTGGAGTGCCGGCGCATCTTCTGAACCACCTCGCTGTAATGGCCGAACTTCACGTGCAGGGGCGCTATGACCGCCTGACGGATGACCTGGTCAAACTTACCGGCAAAACGCCCACAAGCATGTACGACTTCGTGAAATTGCATGCCGCCGAATTCACGCGGGGTGAAGCCGCGGCGGCGTGAGGTACTGGCCGCCGTCTGCCCCCAGCGCGCACAATCAACCGCGATAACAAAGGCTTGCCCAAAATCGTTCGGCTCGCTCAAGCAGGTCAACGCCGTATGCTGAACGTCGGTATGCCGATTTGGGGCCAGCCGAAGGCCCGCCTGTTGTCCTCTGCTCCACGGCTGGCCGTACGACATCCACGCCTTATGTCGACGTCGCTCCTCTTCTGGCAGCCAGAGGATAGGCATTATCGTGTCCTGCCTGTGCGGCTAGGGCAGGACACGCTTCCTGTCGAAAGAGACGATGCGCAACAGCCGACAGCCGGCGTTCGCCGCAGACACTGTCGCGCTGATGATTCGCTGGACATCGAAAGAGTTATTGTCGCCGGCTGCGACTGGGGCGCCTGCACGGCAAATATTGTCGCTGCTCGCGTGGGGTATTTTCCGTTCGAACTTTACCGAGAACCGGCAATGGAAGACGGCATCACCGGTAGCCATAGGTCGATCGCAGTGCCGTGGTATGGCGTACTTGTGACCGACAGCCCACCGCCTTGACTCTCCATCAGTTGGCTGACCATCGCCAGGCCGAGGCCTGTTCCGCTAGTTTTCGTCGAAAAGTAGGGCACCCCCGCACTCCGCAGCGTCGCCAGGTTCATACCGATGCCGGTATCGGCAACCGACAGGCGGATCATTGGTTCGCGCGTCGCGGTACGGCTTCCGGGCTCTCGATCGATGGCGGCGGCAACGATGACCTCCCCGCCGTCCGGCATCGCATCGCGGGCGTTGAGCATCAGATTGAGCAACGCCCGCTCCATTAGCTGCCGGTCGATGAAGGCCGGTGGAAGATCGTCGGCAACATCAAACCGAATGAAGATACCCGAAGGCAACACGCTCCCCGGGACCGGCTCCACGGACTCCAGAAGCTGGCTGATATCCACTGCGGCAGGCTGGAGTTTCCGGGCGTGCGCAAAATCGAGCAGCTGTCGTGCCAGTGTTTTGGCGCGGAACGCGCAGAATATCGCTCCGTCGATGCGTCTGAGTTGCCTGGGCGAGCCGGCCTTCTGACGTTGCAGTTCCTCCATGATCGTGACGATCGGGGTGAGGAGATTGTCGAAATCGTGGACGATCGAGGCGAGCAGTATTCGCGGATCAGTGCGTGCCACCGCCGCAGTATCCTCGTCTATGCCGCGATACCAGGATGTCCGAGTCCGTTGTTCAATCATGTCCTCTCTCCATCGGAGGTAACCGGAAGAATTTTCTTCGGCTGTCTCCATCGACTGACCGGCGAAGGCGAAGCTACCGACCGACCATGTACCGGCGGCTGTTGCCGGTGTTGGAGACGGTCTGCGGTCCGACGCCGTTCATGCTGTATTTGCCCGTCAGCACGAAGTGGTCCCGGTCGGCGCCCAGGAACTCGCCGAGCAGTTGCTCGGATTCGCCGGCCTGATAGTTCTCGGCGGTGTCGATGAGCGTGCCGCCGGCTTCGCCGAATCGGTCGAAGATTTTGCGGGCCCCAGTGGGCTCGGCGCCGGGGCCCCAGCCGCCACCGGTGCGCCAGCCGGTGCCGAAGTTGGCGGTGCCGAGGCCGTACTCGGACACGCGCAGGCCACTGTTGCGCCCGAAGGTGGTGTATCGCATGGGTGGATATCTCCTAAGACGAGTAATTTGCATTGCGTAAACGTGGAACGCCGGTTCTTGGCGCCGCCGGGCGAGTAACCACGGCGGCACTGGTCAAGCCGTGGTGGAAGGTGTGTCGAGTCAGTGGGGGACGGTCACGACGATCTTGCCGACCTGGGATCCGGACTCGAGACGACGGTGGGCCCCGACGATGTCCTCGAGTGGGAAGACGGTGTCGATGACAGGTCGCAGGGTCTTGCCGGCAAGGCCGTCAAGGATCCAGTCGACGGCGACCTTGCGGCGTTCGACGTCGGTGGTGAGCTCCCAGAGCTTGTAGCCCCGGATGGTTAGGCTCTTGTTGATCAACCCCATCACCGGCACCGTAGTGGCCTCGCTGTTCAGCACACCGTAGACGATCACCGTCCCGCCGGGCGCGGCCGCGCCGATCAAGCCCGCCAGAGCAGGTCCTCCAACGGGATCGAAGATGACACGCGCGCCGTGACCGTCGGTGAGCTCGTTCACGCGGGTGACCACGTCTTCCTCTCCCGTGACGACCACTGCCTCCGCGCCTTCGTCCAGGAGGCGCCGGCGCTTGGCGCTGCTGCGGGTCAGTGCCACGGGCCGGGCCCCAACGCTGCGGGCCACCTGGATCGCGGCCAGCCCGACGCTGCTGGAGGCGGCCGAGATGAGCACCGTGTCACCGGCCTTCAGGTCCGCGGTCTCGATAAGGGCGCCGTAGGCGGTTAGGTACTGCCCCCAGAGGGCCGCCGTTTGCTCCCATGACAGTGAGTCGGGGTGCCTAGCCACAGCGGTGGCGGGAGCGATGGCCAGCTCGCCGTGGATGGGGTAGTCGGTGGGCCTGAAGCAGGGGATCAAGCTGATGGCATCGCCGACGGTGAAACCTTCGACGTCCGGACCGATGGCGTCGACCTCACCGGAGGCCTCCCATCCGATACCGGAGGGAAGCTTCACGAGGCGGTTGTTGCGGAGCATGGCATCCGCTCGGTTCACCCCGAGAGCCCTGGTGCGGATGCGGATCTCGCCGTGTCCGGGTTCGCGGACCTCGATGTCATCCAAGGTCAGGACCTCGGGGCCGCCGGTGGCGTGAAATCGTACTATCTTGCTCATGTGAATGGTCTTGCCTTTCAAGTCTGGGGATAGATGTGGCAGTTCAGGCTCGGTGGTTGGCGTCACTTGGTGATCTCGGGCACCTTGTCGAGCTTCAGTTGGTCAGCGCTCCTGTCCGTCTGCGTCGTCGCCCTGCGGCGTCCCAGCGTTCCGGACAGGGAGGCGAGCAGGCCGATGGCCGCGAGCACGGTGACGGTGATCATGGCCGGGGTGAAACCGGCGAGCAGGGCGTCGCGCCTGCTCTTGCCTTCGTTTCCTTCGGTGAGGACTGTGGTTACGATGGCGGGCCGATCGCGCCGCCGATCTGCGTGGAGGTGTTCAGCAGGCCGCCGGCAAGAATGTTCGTGGTCAGGGATTCCCGAGGTGCCGTCGAACTGGTCGCCAGGTCTCAGTCGATGCGAAGGCTCTGCTCCATCGCGTAGCACTGGTCCCAGATGAACACGTCATAGCCGGCGAGCCGAGACTGCCACTTGGGCGTGACGGCATTCACGCATTTCACAACGACGCGGTCGATGTAGTTGTCATAGACTGCCCAGGGGTTGGGCTTGTCCTCGGCTTCCATTTCCTCGCCCGGTGTCGTTGATTTGAGGGCAGCAGAGGCAGCTGCTTTCAGGTCATTCATGAATTCGAGCTGCGTCCGTACATCGGAATGAGTGCCCACGCGATTGACATGGCCTCCAACGAGCGTTTCGAACGGCAATGTGTCGATATACGCCACCTGGTCAAAGTAACCGGGGATATCCTTGGCAAGCGCAAAGCGACGCCATGGCATCCAGCCAGGGAAGATCACATCGACCACCATCAGGACCCTCTGTTCGGGAGCATAGATGAAGATGTTTCCTGGCTCATGGGGGCTGATGCCGGGATAGCTCAGCTCAAGAACCTGGCTACCAACCTTCAGGGTGTAGTGATCCTTGAACGTGACCGTAGGCACAGGGCGCCTCGGATCCTTCGTCCGTTCCAGCAGTCGCAGGGTCTCTTCCTGGGCGATGATAATTGGATGACCGCCGAGGTCGTTTACGCCGCCAATATGATCTACATGTGCATGGCTGTAGACGATATGTGTGACAGGCTGATCCGTCACCTCGGCGATAGCCTGGTGTATGTGGCCCGAGTATCCCGGAGGTGCGTCGATCACAACAACGCCTGTTTCGTACACCAGGAACATCGACTGGTACCCATTGTCGGTGATCATGTAGAGGCCACGGCCCAGCTGTTGGGTCCGGTATCCCTTCTTCCGGTCGATGGCCTGGGTTACGTCTTCCTCGGGAATCGGAAGGTAGTGGTCGACGCGCGTGCCTATCGGCGCTAGCGACGGCATACTCTGGTAAGGGGCGCCAGGCTGTCCCGGCAAGCTCTCGGCGCGGGCGCCCTGTGTCGGCGCTAAACCGAGTCCAGCAGTGACCAACATGGAACCGGCCTTCGCCGCTGCCCTCAAAAGGCCCGAACGGAAGAGAAACATAACAAACCTCCTGTTTCAAAAAATATTCACACGGAGGATTTGTCGATAAATTTCGAGGGTTGTTTATTATCCTTAGGTATTGCGAATACTATGGTATCAAATTTCCCCGCGCCCAGCGTCATAATTCCGCTGAGCACTATCGCAAACACCAAGTAGGGTCGCGCCTCTTGTGCGAGGAGCAGTGTCAGCTTTGGGCCGCCCACAAGCCAGTCGAGTTGAGCATTGCGGATGGGTCTCAACCAGGAAACCCGGCCAGGCGCAGCGCATCGGCGACCTGATCAACCCGGCGGATATAGCGGAGTTGCTCATAGTTCCCCGCGCCGAGTTATGCAAACCCATAAGACCCTGATTGTCGGCAATCTCTGGCCACTAGCCTGGTCCGCTCCTGAGACTCGAAGCCGCCAGTCCGCTCTCGTGAAGAGTTTCGGGCGCCGGCAGGCGTACGAAAGTCCCCGAGGAAGGAACCCGCGGGCCACAGGCGATGGCTATGGGGATTTCGATTTTCGGCAGATGTCGGCGATGGCGCGACCGCCGTCGGGA
>NZ_SRUU01000046.1 GCF_004791585.1 Mesorhizobium sp. M1C.F.Ca.ET.210.01.1.1 | reverse complement strand
GGCTCAACTCGGCCATCTCAGTGCTCCTGTTCCAAGATTGCGCTTCAACAGCCGCAATCCTTCAAAACAGAAGCCTCAACCGCAAACCGACCCGCCAAATGCCGCGTCAGCGGCTTCGTTCAATCCCTCTTCGATTCTGTCAAAAGCTGAACCGCTCTAGAGGTCCGTGAGTACCGGAAGCGCAGGAAGTCGCCATCCGCAGGCCCGCCTCACTGAATCTCAGCATATCCGGCTAGAAGTCGCTGGTCAGACCCTTCACCTCCCAGTCGCCGTAGCGCCCGGGTTCCTTGCCGCCGCCGCCGCCGATCTCTTTGGGCAGACGGGCTTCCGCCTCGCGGTACGCCTTTCGCCTGGCTTCGGCTTCCGCCAATGCGCGCTGCGCCTCCGGCGTCAGCGTCCTTTGCGGCTCGTCTTCGGCAGTTTCGGTTTTGCTCGGTTGTTCGGTCATGCGATATTCCCTGCCGATTGAAACGGGGACGTGCCTTTCCCATCATATAGCCATGACAATGGCGGGATCGACCCCTATTCGCCATCACGCCAAACGCCACCACGCCGAACGGAAGACACGATGAACACGCTTCGCACCGCCATGCTTCTTGCCGCGATGACCGCGCTGTTCATGGGCGTCGGTTTCCTGATCGGCGGCTCGGGCGGCATGATGATCGCCTTGCTGTTTGCCGCAGGCACCAACCTGTTTGCATACTGGAATGCCGACAAGATGGTGTTGCGGATGAACAATGCCATCGAGGTGGACGCGCGCAATGCGCCCGAATATCACGCGATCGTCGAGGCGCTGGCCAGGCAGGCCGGCCTGCCGATGCCGAAGACCTACCTGATCGACAGCCCGCAGCCCAACGCCTTCGCCACCGGCCGCAACCCCGAGAACGCCGCGGTGGCCGCGTCCACCGGCCTGCTGGAGCGGCTCAGCCACGAGGAGGTCGCGGCGGTGATGGCGCACGAGCTTGCCCATGTCCAGCATCGCGACACGCTCACCATGACCATCGTCGCGACGCTTGCCGGCGCGATCTCGATGCTCGGCAATTTCGCCTTCTTCTTCGGCGGCAGCCGCGACAACAACAACCCGTTCGGCTTTGTCGGAGTGCTGGTGGCCATGCTGGTCGCGCCCTTCGCCGCCATGATCGTGCAGATGGCGGTGAGCCGCACCCGCGAATACGAGGCCGACCGGCGCGGCGCCGAAATATGCGGAAATCCGCTGTGGCTGGCCTCGGCGCTCGAAAAGATCGCCCGCGGCGCCGAACGCATCCCCAACCCGGATGCCGAGCGCAACCCGGCCATGGCGCATCTCTTCATCATCAACCCGCTGCATGGCGAGCGCATGGACAATCTGTTCTCGACCCATCCGAACACGGAGAACCGCATCGCCGCCCTCGAGCAGATGGCGCGCGAGATGGGCGGGGCTGCACGGGCCGCGCGGCGCCCGGCGCCGGCGGCCGCCGATGAGCCGCCAGCCGGGCCGTGGGGCAAGCCGGGCGAGCCCACCCCGCCGGCCGACCCGGAGCGGCCGAAGCCCAATCCGTGGGGCCGCAACCCGACCGGGCCCCGCGGCGCAGGACCCAAGGGTCCCTGGTCGTGAGCGGGGCAAAGCGCCGACCGCAAACCCCAAGCAGACGCGACGGCGATGCGGGCGAGGCGGTCGCCGGCCTTGCCGCGCGCAAGACCGCCGCGCGCCTGCTCGCCGCCGTCATCGATGCCCGTACCCCGCTCGACGGCCTGACCGACAACGAGCACGGCCACCCGCAATACAAGGCGCTCGATGCCCGCGACCGCGCGCTGGTGCGCGCGATCCTGGTCACGGCGCTGCGTCATCGCATGACCATCGCCGGACTGCTGGCCAAGCGCCTGGAAAGGCCGCTGCCGGCCAATGCCACCGCGCTGTCGCACATTTTGCATGTGGCCGCGGCGCAGATCCTGTTTCTCGAGGTTCCGGACAGCGCGGCCGTCGACCTCGCCGTGACCCACGCCAAGTCCGATCCCCGCACACTGCGCTTCTCCGGCCTCGTCAACGGTGTGCTGCGCTCGCTGGCGCGCGCCAAGGAGGCCGAGCTTGCGCCGGCGCTTGCCGCGACAGGCGAGGCGCCGCAATGGTTTTCCGAGCGGCTGACCGCCGCCTACGGCACCGACAGGGCGCAGGCCATCCTTGCCGCGCATCGCCACGAGGCGCCTGTCGATTTCACCGTGAAGGCGGACCCGGTACTCTGGGCCGGGCGGCTCGGCGGCATCGTGCTGCCGACCGGCACAGTGCGGGTCGAGAGGCTGCAAGGCAGCGTCACCGACCTGCCCGGCTTCTCCGAGGGCGCCTGGTGGGTGCAGGATGCGGCAGCAAGCCTGCCGGCGCGCCTCTTTGGCGACATCAAGGGGCTGCGCGTCGCCGACCTTTGCGCCGCGCCGGGCGGCAAGACGGCGCAGCTTATCCTCGCCGGCGCGACCGTTACTGCCGTCGACACCTCGAAGAACCGGCTGGCGCGGCTGGCGCAGAACCTCGACCGCCTCGGCCTGTCGGCGGAGCTGGTGCAGACGGACCTGCTCGACTTCCGGCCGCCGGAGCTGTTCGACGCGGTGCTGCTCGACGCCCCCTGCTCTTCGACCGGCACCGTGCGCCGCCATCCCGACGTTCCATGGACAAAGACCCTGGCCGATGTCGAGAAGCTCGCCGCGCTCCAGCGCAAGCTCCTCGCCCACGCCGTTACGCTCGTCGGACCCGGCGGCCGGATCGTCTTTTCCAACTGTTCGCTCGATCCGATCGAAGGCGAAGACCTCTACCGCACTTTCCTTGCCGAGACTCCCGGCGTGAGCGCCGATCCGATCCGGCCGGGCGAATTCGCCGACATGGATTCGTTCCTGATACCGGAGGGCACGTTGCGCACAACGCCTGCCGATCTGACGCTCGAATCGCCCGCGATTTCCGGTCTGGATGGATTTTTCGCCGCGAGGATGCGAAGAGCCGATTAGTGCGTTATTGCATAATACTTGCCAACTTTTTTAGGGACGACCCTGGCGGCAGCGCGTGAAGGGCTTCACTTCGGCGAAATCCGCCTTCGCATAAGTTCTTGAATCATATAAGCTTGTGCCTGGGTAGCGGACGATCAGGAGGGGATTTGGCACTTGTTGCCGCCAGCACGACGCGTCTTTGGACGCTTGTCGCGAGGGAGTTCTGGCGCAAGACGCGCCGACGCCTTCGTGCCGGCCCCATTTATCGCTGGCGTTATTCCGGCCGCACGCCCGAGCGCGTCCTCATCGCGCCGCCGGATCTCAGGCTCGCCGATCCGCAGATCGCGCTCGAGATCTACTACGGCCGCTACCCGCTGTCCGGCCACATGGTGGAATCCGGCGGCAAATCGCCCTTCCAGATCAACGTGCCCAACCGCGGCTGGCAGAAGACGCTGCACGGCTTCCGCTGGCTGCGCCACATGCGCGCCGCCGGCACCGAGCTCGCCGCCGCCAATGCTCGCGCCCTGGTCTCCGACTGGGTCGCCATGCACGGCAGCCAGATATCGGGCGTCGCCTGGGAGCCAGGCACGACCGCCAAGCGGGTGATCGCCTGGCTGCAGCATTCCTCGGTCGTGCTGCAGGGCGCCGAGTTTCCCTTCTACCGCGCTTTCCTCAAGTCGCTCGCCATGCAGATCCGCTATCTGCGGTCGATGGCACGTGAGATGCCGGACGGCAAGGACCGGCTGCGCGCCCGCATCGCGCTTGCCTTCGCCGCCCTGTCGCTGCCGGCGCCGGCCTCGGCGCTGCGCAGTGCCACGCGCAACCTGGCCGAGGAGCTCGACCGCCAGATCCTGCCCGACGGCGGCCATATCTCGCGCAACCCGATGACGGTGCTGGAACTGCTGGCCGACCTTTTGCCGCTGCGCCAGACCTATGCCAACCAGGCCGAAGCGCCGCCGCCCGCCTTGATCAACGCCATCGACCGCATGCTGCCGGCGCTGCGCTTTTTCCGCCATCAGGACGGCAGCCTCGCCCGCTTCAATGGCATGGGCGCCACGATCCACGACCGCATCGCCACCATCCTGCGCCACGACGACACGGTCGGCGCGCCGCTGCTGCATGCGCCGCATTCCGGCTATGAGCGCCTGTCGATGGGCGGCGTCACGGTGATCGCCGACACCGGCCAGCCGCCGCCTGTCGACGTCTCCAACGCCGCGCATGCCGGATGCCTCGCTTTCGAGCTCTCTTCCGGCCGCCAGCATTTCATCGTCAATGCCGGCATCGACACCTACGGCGCCGCCGAATTCCGGCCGCTTGCCCGCGCCACTGCCGCGCATTCGACCGCCACCATCAACGACACCTCCTCGGCGCGCTTCAGCCATTCGCTGCGGGTCAGCGACCTGCTCGGCTCGCCGTTGATCGCCGGACCGCAGCACGTGCCCTGCAAGCGCATCGACCAGAAAGGCGTGCATGGCTTTGTCGCGCGCCACGACGGCTATGCCGCGCGCTTCGGCTTCCTGCATGAGCGTGAGCTGAAGCTGACGACCAACGGTAACGTGCTCACCGGCCGCGATCGCTTCTTGCGTCCCGGGAATGCTGCGATCCGCAACAACGGCCGCGACTTTGTCACGGTGCGCTTTCATATCCATCCCGACATCGGTCTCCTGCAGGACGACCACGACCGCCTCACCCTCACCGCGGCCCAGGGCGACACCTGGGTTTTCACCTCGGCGGAAGTGGTGCCGGAGATCGAGGAATCGATCTATTTCGCCGGGCTTGGCGGGCCGCGCCGCGCCCGCCAGATCGTGCTTGCCTTCAAGGCCTCGGAGATCGCCGAGGTGCACTGGCAGCTGACGCGCACCGAGATCGCCGGCTACCCCGAAAACAACTGATCCTGCCCCGAAGAGCCACGCTGCTGCTTGATTTCCGGGCCTCATATGCTACGGCCCGCCAACGTTTCCCAACCAGCCTTGAAAGGCCGTCAGCCCATGGCCGTCCCCGCCAAGAACATTCAGGCGCCAGACCTCGTTCCGGTTCGCCGCGCGCTGCTTTCCGTTTTCGACAAGACAGGCCTGATCGACTTTGCCAAGGCGCTTGCTGCCGCCGGCGTCGAGCTGGTCTCCACCGGCGGCACGGCGAAGGCGATCGCCGGGGCAGGCCTTGCCGTCCGCGATGTTTCGGATCTGACCGGCTTTCCCGAGATCATGGACGGCCGCGTCAAGACCTTGCACCCGTCGGTGCATGGCGCCCTCCTCGGTGTCCGCGACGATCCCGAGCACGCGAAAGCGATGCACGACCACCATATCGAGCCAATCGACCTCGTCGTCTCCAATCTCTATCCCTTCGAGGAAGTCCGCCGCTCCGGCGCCGGCTACGCCTCGATCGTCGAGAACATCGACATCGGCGGCCCGGCGATGATCCGCGCCTCGGCCAAGAACCACGCCTATGTCGCCATCGTCACCGACCCCGCCGACTACGCCTCGGTGCTCAACGCGCTGGAGATGAACCTCGGCTCGCTCTCGCTCGATTTCCGCAAGATGCTGGCTGCCAAGGCCTTTGCCCGCACTGCGACCTATGACGCGGCGATCTCCGGCTGGTTCGCCGAGGCACTCGAGATCGAGCACCCGACCTGGCGCGCCTTCGGCGGCCGTCTCGACCAGGTGATGCGCTATGGCGAGAACCCGCACCAGGGCGCCGGCTTCTATCTCTCCGGCGACAAGCGGCCGGGCGTCGCCACGGCCAGGCAGCTGCAGGGCAAGCAGCTTTCCTACAACAACATCAACGACACCGACGCCGCCTTCGAGCTGGTCGGCGAATTCGACCCGGCCCGCTCGGCGGCGATCGCCATCATCAAGCACGCCAACCCGTGCGGCGTCGCCGAAGGGGCGACGCTGAAGGCGGCTTACGCCAAGGCGCTGGCCTGCGATCCGGTCTCGGCCTATGGCGGCATCGTCGCCATGAATAGCATCCTCGACGCCGAAGCGGCCGAGGAGATCGTGAAGACCTTCACCGAGGTCATCATCGCGCCCGACGCCACCGACGAGGCGGCGGCGATCGTCGCCGCGAAGAAGAATTTGCGCCTGCTGGTCACCGGCGGCCTGCCCGACCCGCGCGCCGCCGGCACGATGGTCAAATCGGTCGCCGGCGGGCTCCTGGTGCAAAGCCGCGACAATGCGGTCGTCGACGATCTCGAATTGAAGGTGGTGACCAGGCGCGCGCCGACGCCGGCCGAAATGGCCGACCTCAAATTCGCCTTCCGCGTTGCCAAGCACGTGAAGTCGAACGCCATCGTCTACGCCAAGGACGGCGCCACGGTAGGCATCGGCGCCGGCCAGATGAGCCGCGTCGATTCCTCGCGCATCGCCGCCCGCAAGGCGCTCGATGCGGCCGAAGCGGCGGGCCTTGCCGAGCCGCTGACCAAGGGTTCGGTCGTAGCCTCGGACGCCTTCTTCCCCTTCGCCGACGGCCTGCTGTCGGCGATCGAGGCCGGCGCCACCGCCGTGATCCAGCCCGGCGGTTCGATGCGCGACGACGACGTCATCGCCGCCGCCGACGAGCACGGCATCGCCATGGTGTTCACTGGGGTCAGGCATTTCAGGCACTAGCGCCCCTCCTTCTCCTCTTGTGGGAGAAGGAGAAGAAGCGCTACTCCACCGGCTTGTCCGCCGGGTATGGCGTTCTGACGAGGATCGCCATGCCGAGGCCGAGGAACAGGATGATCACCGCCATGCCGAGCCGGGCTGAATCGGTGGCCCAGCTGATCGTTGCCAGCAGGAATGGCGCGAGGAAACTCGTCGCCCGTCCGGACAGTGCGTAGATGCCGAAATAGCGGCCCGACTCGGCCGCCGTGACACTGCGCGCCATGTAGGAGCGCGACGAGGCTTGGACCGGCCCGAAGGCAAGGCCGACCAGCAGGCCGTAGAGAATGTAGGCCTTTTCGGCCGCGGTGCCGAACAGGCCATTGGAATCGGCCACCGGGAGCTGTATCAGGCCGAGCAGCGTGAAGCCGGGTCCCGTCGAGATGATCCCGGCGGTGGCCACGGTCAGCATCACCAGCGCGATCATCACCACGGCCTTGGAGCCGAGGGCGGTGTCGAGGCGGGCAGCGATCCAGCAGCCGAAGATGGCGACGACGTTGAGAATGATGCCGAACAAGCCGATCTCCGTGATCGACCAGTGGAACATCGCGGCGGCGAACACACCGCCCTGTGTAAGCAGCGCGTTGACACCGTCCTGATAGATCATGCGGGCGACAAGGAAGCGGAAGATACCGCCGCGCTTGCGCGCCTCTGCCAGCGTCGACTTCAGCTCCGACAGTCCCTCGCGCACCGCCGGCCCGATCGGGATGCCCTTGGCGGCGTCCGGGGTGAAGAAGAACATCGGCAGGATGAACAGAAAGTACCAGCCGGCCGACATCGGTCCAGTGGCGCGGGCATCTTCGCCGAGCTTCGGATCGAGCCCGAAAATCGGATCGAGGCCGATGACGGTTTTGCCGGTTTCCAGACTGCCGGCCATGAACAGAATGACAAA
The DNA here is from genome assembly GCF_004791585.1 of Mesorhizobium sp. M1C.F.Ca.ET.210.01.1.1. Classification (GTDB taxonomy): domain Bacteria; phylum Pseudomonadota; class Alphaproteobacteria; order Rhizobiales; family Rhizobiaceae; genus Mesorhizobium. The sequence continues at coordinate 24,456 of NZ_SRUU01000046.1, read as the reverse complement.
GATCAGCGCGATCATGCCGCCGAGATAGCCGAGGCCCCAGGCGATGTTGGAGATGCGCCCGATTTCGCTCTTCGGCACCAGCCGCGGCATCATCGAATCGTTGAACACGGTCGAGAACTCGGCAGCCACCGAGGCCAGCGAGAACAACAGCACGATCAGGAATACACTTGAACCGGGCGCGGCGAGCCAAAGCAGCGTGAGGCTGACTATCTTGATCGCCGCGAAGAAGGCGATCCACGGCTTGCGCGGCCCGGTCTGATCGGCGATCGAGCCGAGCACCGGGGAGAGCACGGCGATGACCAGCCCCGCCGCGGCGATGCCCCAGGCCCAGGCGGCCTGGCCCATGACGGGATCGCTGACCATGCGCGAGGCGAAGTAGGGCCCGAAGATGAAGGTGGTGACGACGGTGAAGAAGGGCTGCGCCGCCCAGTCGAAGAACATCCAGCCCCAGATGCCGCGCCCCGTTGCCCGCTGCAGTGTCTCTACCGCCATGCTGATTCCCCCGGCACCCGCTCCGCCCGCGACCCGCGCCATGTCTGCATGTTTCCGATGCTCATGCAAATGACAAGCGTCGCGTCGCCCCTCATTGTGCCTGGGTTCCTCGCCCCCACGGAGTGGGGGAGAGGTGGCTCGGCGAAGCCGAGACGGAGAAACGCGCCGGCCTATATTCGGGTTGATCGTTCAGGGAAGGTCTCCGCCCTGCGAAGGCCCCCTCTCCGGCCGCTTCGCGGCCACCTCTCCCCCGCTCTGGCGGGGCGAGGAACTCAGTAATGCCTACATCCCTGTCAGGTCGCTCATCAGCCCGGATGTCACCGAGAGCCGCGACACGGTGATCTCGCCGCCTTCGGTCAGCGCCTGCAGCCGCTCGCGGATGCGCGCGACGCGCTCGCCGCCGGCTTCGAGCCAGGCGGCGACGGGATCGGATGCATTGCCGTGGGCGGTCAGCGCCGCGACCGCGATGCCGCGCCTTGCGGCGCCGATCGTGTCCGTCGCGCGCGACAGCGCCAACTGGTCGTAATAGTCCGGCGGCATGATCGAGCGCGCGGCTTCCTCGACGCGCGGGATGCGGAAGGCGTCGCTGACGGCGAAGAAGGCCTTGGCCGCGCTGACGATGTCGGCGTTGGCCGTGCGCGCGGTGAGCGCGATGTCCGGGATCAGCTCACCCACCTCCGCGAGCGCCAGCTTCTCGGCCAGTTTCTCGGGCGCGCCGCCCTTGAACAGGCCATGCCGCCGCTCCTCGATCCGCTCGCGCGAGAAGGCCGGCAGCAGCGAGGTGAGCTTCGGCTCCAGCGCCTTGCGCGCCTCCTGCAGCTCGGCAATGCGCTGGCCGAGCGGTACCGAGTCCAGGTCGTTCTTCAGGAACCAGCCGCTTGTCACGAAGATGAGCCGGCTAACCGACTGGTAGAGATCGAGTTGCATCTGGCCGTCGATCAGGTTGTCGAGCGAGTCGATCTCGCGATAGAGCGAAGGCAGCGCGAAGCCGTCACGGACCACGGCGAAGGTGCGAACGACGTCGGCCGCGCTGCGCCCCGTGGCTTCCTGCAGGCGGTTGAAGAAGGACGGCCCGCCGCGATTGACCAGATCGTTGGCGACGACGCGCGCGATGATCTCGCGCCGCAGCCGGTGGTCGCGGATTTCGCCGGCGAATTTCTTCGCCATGCGCTCAGGGAAATAGCCCATCAGGTCACGGTCGAAATGCGGATCGTCCGGCACGTCGCTGGCGACGATGTCGGAGAACAGAACGATCTTGGCATAGGCAAGCAGCACGCCGAGTTCGGCCCTGGTCAGCGGCTCGCCGCGCGCCTCGCGCTCGGCAAGGGCCGCCGGAGAGGGCAGCGTCTCGACCGCGCGGTCGAGCAGGCCGCGCGCTTCCAGCGCCGTCATGAAACGCGCCTGATGCGCGATGTCGGCCAGCCCCCGCCTGCGCGCCAGCGAAAGCGCCAGCGTCTGCTGGTAGTTGTTGGAGAGCACCAGCCCGCCGACGTCCTCGGTCATCTCGGCGAGCAGCTTGTTGCGCGCCGGCCTCGCTAGCGAGCCTTTGCGCATGGCGGATGCCAGCGCGATCTTGATGTTGACCTCGACGTCGGAGCAGTTGACGCCGCCCGAATTGTCGATGGCGTCGGAATTGCAGCGGCCGCCATTCATGCCGAATTCGATGCGCGCCCGCTGCGTGACGCCGAGATTGGCGCCCTCGCCTATGACCTTGGCGCGCACCTCGAGCGCGGTGACGCGGATGGCGTCGTTGGCGCGGTCGCCGACGTCCTGGTTGGTTTCGCCTGAGCCCCGGACATAGGTGCCGATGCCGCCGAACCACAGAAGATCGACCGGCGCCTTGAGGATGGCGTTCATGATCTCGACCGGCGTCGCCGTGGTCTTGCCGAGACCGATCGCGGCCGCCGCCGCCGCCGGCAGCGTGATCGACTTCTGGCTGCGCGAGACGATGACGCCGCCTTCCGACAGTTTCGACTTGTCATAGTCCTGCCAGGACGAGCGCGGCAGCGCGAACATGCGCTGGCGCTCGGCCAGCGAGGCCGCCATGTCCGGATCGGGATCGATGAAGATATCGCGATGGTCGAAGGCGGCGATCAGCCTGGTCGCAGGCGACAACAGCATGCCGTTGCCGAACACGTCGCCCGACATGTCGCCGACGCCGACCACGGTGAAGGGCGAGGTCTGGATATCGCGGTTCATCTCGCGGAAATGCCGCTTCACCGCTTCCCACGCGCCCTTGGCGGTGATGCCCATCTTCTTGTGGTCGTAGCCGGCTGAGCCGCCGCTGGCAAAGGCGTCGTCGAGCCAGAAGCCGTGCTTTTCTGAAATGGCGTTGGCGGTGTCGGAGAACGTCGCCGTGCCCTTGTCGGCGGCGACGACGAAATAGGGATCGTCAGGATCACGCCGCACGACGCCGGCCGGCGGGACGACGCCGCCGACGCCGATATTGTCGGTGATCGAAAGCAGGCTGGAGACGAAATTCTTGTAGGCCGAGGTGCCGGCCTCGAAGATCGCGTCGCGAGTGCCGCCGACCGGCAGCCGCTTTGGATAGAAGCCGCCCTTGGCGCCGACCGGGACGATGACCGCGTTCTTGACCTGCTGCGCCTTGACGAGACCCAGCACCTCGGTGCGGTAGTCCTGGGCGCGGTCCGACCAGCGCAGGCCGCCGCGCGCGACCGGACCGAAGCGCAGATGCACGCCCTCGACCTCGGAGCCGTAGACGAAGATCTCGCGCCACGGCCGCGGCGCCGGCAGGCCGTCGACCGCCTGCGAGTCGAGCTTGATCGCCAGCGACTGCCCCTTCTCCTTCGTATCGGCGACGAAATGATTGGTGCGCAGCGAGGCTTCGATCAGGTTGAGATAGCGGCGGATGATGGTGTCGTCATCGATGTTGGGCACCTCTTCCAGCGCATCCTTGATCTTGGCCTTGAGGTGCTTGGCGGCGACCACGCCTTCGGTTTCGGCCTTCGGCCCGAGGCGCGCGACGAACAGCTGATGCAGGCCGCGCGCGATCTCGGGATAGCGGTTCAGCGCCGCGGCGATGAAATCCTGGCTCTGCGGAATGCCGGCCTGCTGCAGGTAGCGGCCATAGGTGCGCAGGATGGTGATCTCGCCCGACCACAGGCCGGCGGTCTGGGCGAGGCCGTTATAGCCGTCATTGTCGACATCGCCGCGCCACACCGACAGGAAGGCGTCCTCGAACAGTCCACCGCCGCCGGAAAGGTCGATCGGCTTGCCGTAACTGTTCTCCAGTTCCATGTCGTGGATGAAGACCATGCCGGAGGCGTCGTCGCCGACCTCGAAGGTGCGCTCGCTGATGACGCGGAATCCGATGTTCTCGAGCACCGGCACGCGCCGCGACAGCGCCACCGGCGTGCCATAGTGATAGATCTTGAGCGCCGCCTGGTGCGGTTTCTGATCGCCATGGCGGTAATAGTCGATGGCGATCGGGTTGTCGGCGTCGATCCTGGCGATGCGGCCGGCGTCGGCCAGCGCCACCGCCGGTGGGAAGGAGTCGCGATAGCTTTCCGAAAAGCGCGACGCGATGGAAGTCAACTTTGTATCCGCGCCGGTCTCTGCCGCTGTCTCCCTCAGTGCATCGTCCCAGGTGCGCACGATATCGCGGATCGCAGCCTCGATGGTGGCCTGCTCTATTTTCGGCGTCTTGCCGCCGGAGCGGCCAATGATGAAGTGGACGCGCGCCAGGCCGCCTTCGGGGAAGGCGGGATAATAGGCCGACAGTCTCCCTTCGAAAGCCGTCTTGAGATAGGCGCCGATCTTCTCGCGCACGACGCTGTCGTAGCGATCGCGCGGAACGAAGACGAGCACGGAGACGAAGCGGTCGAACTGATCGGCCCTCACCAGCGCCCTGACGCGCGGCCTTTCGACCAATCCCAATATGGCTTCGGCATGCTTGCGCAGGATCGGCACGGGAACCTGGAATAGCTCGTCGCGCGGATAGCTCTCCAACACGTTGATCAGTGCCTTGCCGGAGTGATCGCTGGGGTTGAAGCCGGATTTCGCGATGATGGTCTCGGCCTTCGAGCGCAGATAGGGGATCTTCATCACCGAGCGCGTGTAGGCGGTCGAGGTGAAAAGCCCGACGATGCGCAACTCGCCGGCGAGCGTGCCCTTGGCAGTGTAGGTCTTGATGCCGATGTAATCGAGATAGATGCGCCGGTGCACGGACGACTTGGCGTTCGCCTTGGTGACGATCAGTGGTTCCGGCCCGTGCAGGAAGGCGCGGATCTCCGGCGTCGTCGTCACCGCTTCCGTGCCGCGTCTCAGCACCAGCACGTCGGGATCGGACAGGATGCCGAGGCCCGGCTTGTTGGCGCGTTCAAGCGTGCCGCTTTTCTCGCTGCCGGTGTATTTGAATTCGCGCATGCCGAGGAAGGTGAAGTTGTCGTCGCGCAGCCACTCGAGGAAGGCGATCGCCTCGGTGACGCTGGCCTTGTCAAGCGGCACCGGCGCGTAGCGGAATTCATGGATCGCCTGGTCAAGGCGGGCCAGCATCGACTTCCAGTCGGTGACCGCGGAGCGCACTTGGGAAAGCAGCTTCTTCAATCGCCCGGCCAAAGCCCCGGCCGCGTCGGCTGAAAGACGTCCGATATGGACATGGATGACGCTCAGCCGGTCATGGCTGTCGTCGGCCCTGGTGAAACCGCCGTCGCCGAGGATTTCCTCGACGCCGCCCTTGCCGTGCCTGACGGTGATGACCGGATGCGTGACCAGCAGGGGCTCGCCGGCGCTGTCGGTGACCTCGCCGAGAACGGAATCGAACAGGAACGGCATGTTGTCGTTGACGACGGTGATCACCGTCACCGGCCGGCCCTCGCGCACGACGCCTGAGTCAACCTCTATCGCGACGACGCTGTCGCCCTTCTTGTGCTTGGCGACGGCGCGTCCGGCGAGATCCGCCGCGCGTGCGAGGTCGGCGACGTCATAGGCGGCGATGTCTTCGGCGGGTGCGCGGGCAAGCAGGTAGTCGGCGAGCTTGCCGGCTTTGTCACCGCCCTTGGCCGTGTCTTTTCTTGTCGCAACCGCCTTTTTTGACTGGCTTGCTGTTCTGAGGCTGGCCATGGCGTTAATTCCCTCCCGTCATATGCTTTTGCCGCTATGGTAGCAGATGAGCGCTGTTTGGCGACAAAGGTTTGACGACGTTTTAAGAAATTCGAACCGACGCCGTCGCCCGGCGAGGAGAACGATCATGACCGACAGGATTACCGCGCTGGACCTGGTCCAGGCGGAGCTCAGCGAGGCGACAAAAGCCTATTTCGCCAAATGCGAGGAGAAGCTCGGCCTCGTCCCCAACGTGCTTCTGGCCTACGCCTTCGACGAGAAGAAGCTGCGCGCCTTCACCGACATGTACAATGATCTGATGCTGGGCGATTCCGGCCTGTCGAAGCTGGAGCGCGAGATGATCGCGGTCGCCGTTTCCTCGATCAACCACTGCTATTACTGCCTGGCCGCGCATGGCGCGGCCGTGCGACAGCTTTCCGGCGACCCGGCGCTGGGCGAGATGATGGCGATGAACTTCCGCGCTGCCGACCTCACCCCTCGCCAGCGCGCCATGCTCGAATTCGCGGTCAAGCTGACGGAGGAACCGGCCAAGATCGTCGAGGCCGACCGCGCCGCCCTGCGCCAGGCCGGCTTCACCGACCGCGATATCTGGGACATCGCCTCGACCGCCGCCTTCTTCAACATGTCGAACCGGGTGGCGGCCGCCGTCGACATGCGCCCGAACGACGAATACCACGCCATGGCGCGGTGAGGCTCGCCAGCATTACATTAGCTACTTCGAATTTTTCATTGCCCGCCCCGCCGTTTGGGCCGATGATCAACGATTGCGGCCTAGCCGCATATCGCCCTGCGGCATGGCCGCATGCCGGTTCGATGCCGCCGACAAGGGAGGAAGAACATGGCAAAATATCTCTATGTCTATCACGGCTCCGGCAAGATGCCGACCGACGAGGCCGAACGAAAAGCGGCGATGGACGCCTGGACCGGCTGGTATGACAAGCTGGGCACCGCCGTCGTCGACGGCGGTAATCCCGTCGGTATGTCGAGAACGGTGCTGCCCGGCGGCGCGGTCGAGAACAATGGTGGCAGCAATCCGACCGCCGGCTATACGATCGTCGAGGCGAAGGACATCGACGATGCCGTCGCCAAGGCCAAGGGATGCCCGATCCTGACGAACCCGGCCTTCAGCGTCGAGATCGCGCCGATCATCGAGATGATGTAGCGCTCGGAAGCGCGTGGCGGCCGCCGCGGCACTCCGTGGCAAGGCGGGCAACGCACTGGCCTTGCCTGCCTGCCGCCTCGCAGGTAAAAGTGCCGTCGCGACATCCATTTCGAGCCAGATTTTGCCTCAGTAACCGCCGGTCTCGTCTACTCCCCGAAAACACCGCAGGCGCAGCCTTGGCGGCACCTGCATCATTTTCATGTGTTCTTCAGGCGGCGGTTTCGAGACCGGTTTGGCATTGCTGAGCCGCCGTCGCGCGCAGCCCGCCGACGCCTGATTTCTAACCAACACAGCCTTTTGCCACGCCGAGCCTGATGGGCATCTCGGACATCTCCGGCCTGACGGACTTCCCGACGGGAAGGGCCAACCGGCATGTCTGGACTGTTGCGTATCCGCTGGGCGATCGCGCCCCAAATCGCGCCTCGACCTCTCCTCAACTGCAATCGCTGCGGCGGCGTGATATCGATGCAGCGGCAAATTCCGCGTCAACGCCAACGGCAAGCGCATCGACGCCTGGCTGATCTATCGCTGCACGGGCTGCGACAATTCCTGGAATTTCACCATTTTTGAGCGCTGCAACCGCCGCGACATCGAACCGGCCCTGCTCACGGCATTCGAAAGCAACGATCCGGCGCTCGCGCAGCGCCATGCCTTCGATGCGGTGGCACTGCGAACCCGGAGCGGACAGATCGAGGAATTTCACGACGTCACGGTCCGAAAAGAGCCGTTGGACGGCCGACCGGAAGGCGCGACCGCGCTTTGGCTCGAGCTTCGGCTCGACGCCGCAACGCCCTTGCGGCTCGACCGCCTGCTTGCCGGCGAGCTCGGCATCTCGCGATCGAGGCTTCAAACCTGGCAGGAACGGCAGTTGCTGGCGATCGAGCCGGACGGCGCCAACGCGCTACGCAGGCCGGCGCGCGACGGCATGGCGGTCCGCATCGATCTTTCCGGCGAGGTCGATCGCAACGCCATCGCCTCGGCTGCTTGCGGCTGAAATGAAAAAGGGAGGGAGCACCGCTCCCTCCCTCGTTAGACCGCCGCGAGAAATTTATGCCGCGCCCATCACCTTGGCCGACTTCTCGAAGCGCTTGCGCTCGTTCGGGTCGAGATAGAGCTTCCGGAGCCGGATGGTCTTCGGCGTCACCTCGACCAGCTCGTCGTCCTGGATCCAGGCCAGCGCCCGCTCCAGCGTCATGCGCACCGGCGGCGTAAGCTTCACCGCCTCGTCCTTGCCGGCGGCGCGGATATTGGTGAGCTTCTTGCCCTTCAGGACGTTCACTTCGAGGTCGTTGTCGCGGGAGTGGATGCCGATGATCATGCCCTGATAGACCTTGACGCCCGGATCGATGATCATCGGGCCGCGGTCCTCCAGGTTCCACATCGCATAGGCGACCGACTCGCCCTGCTCGTTGGAGATCAGCACGCCGTTGGTGCGGCCGGGCAATTCACCCTTGTACGGCTCATAGGCATAAAACAGCCGGTTCATCACGGCGGTGCCGCGCGTGTCGGTCAACAGCTCCGACTGGTAGCCGATCAGGCCGCGGGTCGGGGCGTGGAAGACGAGACGCTGACGGTTGCCGCCGGAGGGGCGCAATTCCACCATCTCGGCCTTGCGCTCCGACATCTTCTGCACGACGACGCCTGCATGCTCCTCGTCGACGTCGATGACGACTTCCTCGACGGGTTCGAGCAGTTGGCCGTCTTCACCCTTCTGCATGACGACGCGCGGCCGCGACACGGCGATCTCGAAACCTTCGCGGCGCATCGTCTCGATCAGCACCGCAAGCTGCAATTCGCCGCGGCCGGAGACGAAGAAGGAGTCCTTCTCCGGCGATTCCTCGATCTTGAGCGCGACATTGCCTTCGGCCTCGCGCAGCAGGCGGTCGCGGATGACGCGGCTGGTCACCTTGTCGCCCTCGGTGCCGGCAAGCGGACTGTCGTTGACGAGGAAGGACATCGTCACGGTCGGCGGGTCGATCGGCTGCGCATGCAGCGGTTCGATCACGCTCGGATCGCAGAAGGTGTCGGCGACGGTGCCCTTCGACAGGCCGGCGATGGCGACGATATCGCCCGCCTGCGCTTCCTCGATCGGCTGGCGCTCGAGGCCGCGGAAGGCGAGGATTTTCGAGATACGTCCGGTCTCGATCTGAGTGCCGTCATGATGCAGCACCTTGACCGCCTGGTTCGGCTTCAGCGTGCCGGACTCGATGCGGCCGGTGATGATGCGGCCGAGGAACGGATTGGCTTCGAGGATGGTGCCGATCATGCGGAACGGGCCGGGATGCACCGTCGGCGCCGGCACGTGCGTGACGACCAGGTCGAACAGCGGCGCCAGGCCTTGGTCCTTCGGGCCCTCCGGGTCCTCCGACACCCAGCCGTCGCGGCCGGAGCCGTAGAGGATCGGGAAATCGAGCTGCTCGTCCGTGGCGTCGAGCGCGGCGAACAGGTCGAACACCTCGTTCACCACCTCGATGTGGCGGGCATCCGGCCGGTCGATCTTGTTGATGACGACGATTGGCCTGAGACCCACCTTGAGCGCCTTGCCGACGACGAACTTGGTCTGCGGCATCGGCCCTTCGGCGGCGTCGACGAGCACGATCGCCGAATCCACCATCGACAGGATGCGCTCGACCTCGCCGCCGAAATCGGCGTGTCCGGGCGTGTCGACGATGTTGATGCGGGTGCCCTTCCAGTCGACCGAGGTCGCCTTGGCCAGGATGGTGATGCCGCGTTCCTTTTCGAGGTCGTTGGAATCCATGGCGCGTTCGGCGACGCGCTGGTTGTCGCGGAAGGCGCCGGACTGTTTCAGGAGCTGGTCGACGAGCGTGGTTTTCCCATGGTCGACATGCGCGATGATCGCGATATTGCGGAGGTTCATTTGTCTGGTCTCGGGAGCGTTGCAGGCAGCAGGCCCAAAAGCGCCGCCTTTTTCGGTTGCGCGGCTCATACAAGGTTTTTCGCAATTGCGAAAGGGGAGGCCCCACCCCAAATACATGGTCACTGATTCTTAAACGTCTTGGTGTGAAATGATTCTGTTAACCAAGGCGGAACCTTTGAGGGGCCGGGCAGTTCGATGTTCATGACCGATCAGATGTCCAGATTGCGTCCGGTTTTGGCATGGGCAGCGCTTGGCGTGCTGCTTGCAGCGGGCGTGGCGCAGTCGGCGACGGCCCTCAGAGAAGCTGACCCGATCTCGCCGCTTGACGCCAGGACCGCGCAGCAGATGTTCGCCGACGCCCCCGACGGCGTCGACCCGATCGTCACCGGCCCTGTCAGCGCCGCCTTCAAGCAGCGGCAGAAGGCAGCCAGTTGCGACACGGCCGTCTGGCCGAACATCCCAGCGACCTGCTATCCGGACTGACGCTCTTCATCGCATTTCCGAATTAGTGCTGGACCGCCACAGCATGGATCTTTGACGCCGCTGCTGGCCTAGGGTGTGTTGAGATTCAGGTCAGGCCAAGCCGAGAACGGTGGTTTTCGAGAACCGGAGCGGAGCGTACTTAAAGTACGTGAGCACCGGAAGCGCAGGAAACCATCGTTCGCAGGCCGGCATCACCTGAATATCAACGCAGCCTAAGCCGACCGCACCGGGTCGAGCGTCACCTTGTAGAGCTCGTTGTCGTCGCGATCCATCAGCCGCACGGTGAGCTGCTCGGTGGCGCCGGAAATGTCGACCAGCCCGAAGAACTGCAGGCCGGCGGACGGCGGCAGGTTCTGGCCTTGCTCGGCAGTCGGCGCCTTGATGAACTTCAGCTCGGGCCCGAAGGTCATGTCGAGATCGTTGGGACCAAACGTGCCGGCGTGGATCGGGCCGGAGACGAACTCCCAGAACGGATTGAAATCCTGGAACTGCGCCTTGTCCGGATTGTAGTAGTGCGCCGCCGTGTAGTGGACGTCGGCGGTCAGCCACACCGTGTTGGTGATGCCGGCGTTCTTGATGTAGCGCAGCAGATCGGCGAATTCGAGCTCGCGGCCCTTCGGCGCGCCATTGTCGCCGTTGCTGACCGCCTCGGCGCCGGCCTTCTTGGCCGCATCGTTCCATACGACCAGGCCGAGCGGCATGTCGGCGGCGATGATCTTCCATGTCGCCTTGGAGTTCGCCAGCTCCCGCTTCAGCCACTGCGTCTGCTGCTCGCCGAGCATGCGCGACTTCGGCGTCAGCGTTTCCTCCATGTCCGGGCCGTTCGGGCCGCGATAGGAGCGCAAGTCGAGGAAGAACACGTCGAGCAGCGGCCCATGGGCGATCTTGCGATAGACGCGGCCGGGCTCCGACGGTTCGTAGCGGATGGTCGTCATCTCGTGGAAGGCGCGCGCCGCGCGGGCCGCCAGCACGTGGATGGACTTTTCCGCGTAGCGGTTGTCGGCGGTCAGGTCCTTTGAATCCGACCAGTTGTTCAGCACCTCATGGTCGTCCCACTGATAGAAGGTCGGGCAGATGGCGGCGAGGCCGAGCACATGCTTGTCCAACATGTTGTATTTCCACTGGTCGCGGTACTCGTCGAGCGTCTCGGCGACCTTGCGCTTGCCGTCGATCATGACGACGTTCTTCCACTTTCCGCCGCCGGGAAGGTCGACCTCGTCCTTCATGGCGCCGTCGGCATAGATGGTATCGCCGGAATGCAGGAAGAAGTCCGGCGTGTGCTTGGCGATGGTGGAATAGGTCTTCATGCCGGTTTCGTCGATGCCCCATCCCTGGCCGGCGGTGTCGCCCGACCAGGCGAAGCGCACGTCGCGCTTCGAGGCCGGCGCGGTGCGGAAGCGGCCGACGATCGGCTCCGAGACGGCGTTGATGTCGGAAAGGTCGGCAGCGGTCATGCGGTAGAAGATGTCCTGGTCGGAGGCGAGGTCGGTGACCAGCCGCTTCACCGTGTAGTCGCTGGCCGGCGAGGTATCGAGCGCAGCCAGTCGCGTCGCGTCAGTGAAGCTTTCGGTCGTCGACACTTCGTACATCACGCGTGCCGGGCGATCGGTGCGGGTCCAGACCATGCCGGAGGTAGCGTCGACATCGCCGGACTGCACGCCATGAGTGAAGGCCGGGCGCTGATTGGCGCGAGAATAGTAGGGCAGCGCAAGACCGGAGGCGCCGACAAGGCCAAAGGCGCTGGCTGAGGTGACGAAAGCGCGGCGGGTCAACGAGAGCTTGTTCATGGCTGTCTCCGGATGGCGTTGAACGGGACCGCCAAGCTCTCGCCTCAATGTTTCAGGCGCATATCGGAACCATGAAGTTTTTCTGACAACCAACAGGCGGGTAAGCCTGGCAACGAAGGCCAGCCTGAGTGTCAGGCCGCCTTTTGAAGTTCCAATTTTGCAACCGTCCGCGGAGGTGTGTCGAGATTCAGGTCAGGCCGAGCCGAAAATGGCGGTCTCCGAGAACCGGAGCGGAGCCTACCTAACGTACGTGAGCACCGGAAGCGTGGGAGACCGCCGTTTGCAGGCCGGCCTCACCTGAATATCGGCACGCCTCAGGCCGCCTGCGGCTCCGGCTCGAACGCCGGCCGGCTGGTGTTGATCAAGAGCGAGATACACGCCGCTGCGATGCCCGTCATGCCTGCGATCAGGAACGCCAATTCGTAGTTGCCCTGCAGTTCCCGCATCGTGCCGCCGAAGGCGGCCGCCGCCGCCGCGCCCACCTGGTGGCCGGCGACGATCCAGCCGAACACGATCGGCCCGCTGCGGTCGCCGAAGGCTTCGTTGGCGAGCCGCAGCGTCGGCGGCACGGTGGCGATCCAGTCGAGGCCATAGAGCACGGCGAAGATGATCAGGCTGACCGCCGAGAAGCCGGAATAGGGCAGGTAGATCAGCGACAGGCCGCGCACCGCATAGTAGACGCCGAGCAACTTGCGCGGGTCGAAGCGGTCGGTGAGCCAGCCCGACAGCGTGGTGCCGATCAGGTCGAATATGCCCATTAGCGACAACAGGCCCGCCGCCTGCACCTCGCCGATCCCCATGTCGCCGCAAAAGGAGATGAGATGCGTGCCGACCAGCCCGTTGGTGGTGAAGCCGCAGATGAAGAAGGTGGCGAACAGATACCAGAACACGCGCGTGCCGGCGGCCCGGCGCAGCGTGTTGAGTGTATGTGCCAGGAAATTGCCTTGCGAGGCCGGCGGCACGTCGTCGGCGTCGGCGCCGTAACGCACCTGGCCGATCGAGGCCGGGCGCTCCGGCACCAGCAGATAGACCAATGGCACCAGGGCGGCGGTGGCGATCGCGATGGCGATGGCGACCGGCTTCCAGCCGCCCGCCTGCGCCAGCGAGGCGAGCAGCGGCAGGAACACCAGCAGGCCGGTGGCGCTCGAGGCGGACATCAGCCCCATCACCAGGCCGCGATTGGTCTTGAACCAGCGATTGACGATTGTTGCGCCGAGCACGGTCGCGACCGCACCCGAGCCGATGCCGGAAAACACGCCCCATGTGATCAGTAGATGCCATAGGCTGAGCGCCGTCGACCCCGACATCACCAGCAGTGATACAAGCAGCGTGCGGCGCAAGCCGATCCGCTCCATAAGCGCCGCGGCGAACGGCCCGGTCATACCATAGAGAAAGATGCCGACGGCGGCGGCCAGCGAGACGACGTCGCGGCGCCAGCCGAAGCTCTCTTCCAGAGGCAGCATCATGACGGAGGGCGCGGAGCGCAACCCGGCGGCGATCAGCAGGCAGAGGAAAATGACGGCAACGACGACGAAGGCGTAGCGCTGGCCAAACGGGCGGGACTGAGCTATCATGTTACTGACCGGTACGTTGCAATTGGATGTCGCCATACATACGTACCGGTCAGTAACATTGTCAAGCGAGTTTGTTGGATGCCACCGGACAATAAAATTGAAGCGTCGATCAACGAGGCTCCCGCCGCGTCGACGCCCAAGGCCGCCGACAAGATCCTCGACGTGGCACGGGACCTGTTCTATCGCGAAGGCATCCGTGCGATCGGCGTCGACGAGATCGTCAAGCGCGCCGGCGTCACCAAGCCCAGCCTCTACCGTACCTTCCCGTCCAAGGACGAGCTCGCCGCCTCTTATCTGCGCAAGTATGACCTCGAGTTCTGGGAGCGCTTCGACGAGGCCGTCGAGGCGCATCCGGGCAATCCGCGCGCCCAGATCATCGCGTTCCTCACCCGGGTCGGCAAGCGCACGCAGAAGCCGGACTATCGCGGCTGCGGCATGACCAATGCCGCGGTCGAATATCCGGAGCACGGCCATCCGGCGCGCGTCGTCAGCGAGAACAACAAGCAGGAATTGCGCCGGCGCCTGCGCGCCATGGCGGCGGCGATGGGCGCGGCGGATTCCGACACGCTCGGCGACGGCCTGCTGCTCCTCATCGAGGGCGCCTATATCAGCGGCCAATTGTTCGGCCTCGGCGGGCCTGCGGCATCGGTCGCCCGCAATGCCGACCTGCTGATCGAAGCCAGCTTGAAGAAATAAGACTTTCGAACGCCGGCGCTGCCCAATCTCAATCCCGACGCAGCTAGGCCGGTCGGAAATTTGACGCTACGCTCGGGCGACCTTCACTGGAGATGCCCCGGCATGCGTGCGCTTCTGATCCCTCTTGGCCTTGTCGCTTTGTGCTCGGCAGCGCATGCCGGCGATATTTCCAGCGCCTACACCGATCTCGACTGGAAGAAGGACTGCGTGACTTACGCGCAGGCCGAAGAAGGCGACGGCGACTGGGCGAGCCTCGCCTGTTCGGGCTATCGCGGCTATCCGGTGCTGGTCGGCTACGACGACGCGCGCGAGTCCGTCTACTACGGCTTTCCCTCCGACGACATGACCGCGGTGTGGGAGAGCTTTTCCGCCTTCAACTCCTCTGGAGCCAAGGTCGAGTGGCGCATCGAGACAAAAGGCGACGTCGCCATCCCCTTCGCAGCCATCCACCGCCGCTCGGTGAGCAATCCCGAAAACGAGAACAAGCCGACCGAAGTGCTGGTCGTCGCCAAGGTCGCCCAGCCGGAGAAGCATGAGGGCTGCACCATTGGCCTGGTGCTCGCCACCGGCAACGCCCAGGCCAACGATCAGGCGCGCAAGCTTGCCGATGAAAAGGCGAAGGGTTTTGCCTGCGGCAAGGACAAGCGCGAGGTGATCGGCGAGGTGCCGGAGTTTGGCCGGGTGGATAATTAGGCTGCATTCGCGAGTGTAGGGCTGCAACGCCTCTCGCATTCGTCATCCCAGGGCGAGCCAGGAGCGGAGCGCCGTCGCGGAGACCCTGGGATGACGAGGCCGAGGGCTCCGCCCTACTTTGCCGCCTTCGCCCGCTCGATCGCCTCGACGATCATCTTCTTGGCGTATTTGGAATCGTGCCAGCCCTCGATCTTGACCCATTTGCCGGGCTCGAGATCCTTGTAGTGCTCGAAGAAGTGCTGCACCTGCTGGCGCGTGATTTCCGGCAGGTGCGTGTATTCGGTGACATTCTCGTAGCGCAGCGTCAGCTTGGGCGACGGAACCGCGATCACCTTCTCGTCCTGGCCGGCATTGTCTTCCATGATCAGCACGCCGATGGGGCGCACATTGATGACGCAGCCCGGCACCAGCGCGCGCGTGTTGCAGACCAGGACGTCGATCGGATCGCCGTCGCCGGACAGCGTGTGCGGCACGAAGCCATAATTGCCGGGATAACGCATCGAGGTGTGCAGGAAGCGGTCGACGAACAGCGTGCCGGCCTCCTTGTCCATCTCGTATTTGATCGGCTCGCCGCCGATCGGCACCTCGATGATGACGTTGATGTCGTCAGGCGGGTTCTTTCCGGTGGGCACGGCTTCGATACGCATAGCTCAAATCCCTCTCGATCTTTGTCAGACCGATAGCGGGACACGCGTCATGGTGCAATGCGGCGAATGGTGCTGAACGCTAATGGAAGCGCACACTTTGTGATGGGTTGTAATGCATGTCGCCCCAAAAGTGCGCAGCGGTTTTGGGAGAACGACATGCATCGAGGCAGAAACTTGCAAGTGCGTCGCAGCGCGACGCGCTTTGGCCGCGCCCATCATTCCCAGACGAAGGCAACCTTCTTCAGCGCCTTCTGCTCGAAGACCTCGACGCCCTCGGCGACGTCGCGGCCGCCATTGCCGGCATAGAAGGCCAGAGCATTGTGGTTGTCTTCCAGCGCCCATACCACCAGGCCCCTGAGGCCGTGATCGGCCAGGCGCGTCCGCGCCGCCTCGAAGAGCCGGCTGCCCAGCCCGATGCCCTGGTACTCCGGCCGCAGGTAAAGCTCATAGATCTCGCCCTGTTGCCTGAGCTCGCGGGCGCGGTTCTTGCCGATCGTGGCATAGCCGGCGATCGTGCCGCCGATCTCGACCACCAGCACGGTGGCCGCGCGGCGAATCGCGTTCGCCCACCAGTCGGGGCCGCGGCGATTGATCATGGCCGTCAGCGTGCGGTGCGGGATGATGCCGCAATAGGCGCCGCGCCAAGCTTCCTGATGCACTTCCGCGATGGCGGTCGCGTCGCGAGGGTCGGCTTTGCGGATGTCGATCGTCAGCGTGTTCATGATTTGTTAACCATAGACCCGCTTCGCCCGATTGCAAAGAGTCCGCTCCGCCGCATCCGCGCTTTCGCACAAGGAGAAGACACGCTGGTGAGACCAGGTAGAGCCGGCCTGGAAACGCGCTCCGCCGAGGCGGATGACGTGATTTTCGAGACCCGAAGCGCAGCGGACATTGGAGCGCCGCGCGTCCACGGACGCGCAAAGGACGCTCCAACATTTTTTGAGTGGCGCATGATCCTTTCGGGAAACCGATATCGGTTCCGGGGTCATGCGCCGGGTCTGTGGGCATCGGAAGCGCGGAAGACCGCGTCAGGCGTCCAGCGAAGCAGGGTTTACAGGCCGGCTCTCAGATTTCGACGAGGTGATCGTCCAGTTCGTTGGTGTCGCCGGCGGTGACGGGGAAATGCTCGGCGAGCACCGCGCCGACTGATTCGATCGCACGAACAAAACCGTCGGCGAGCCGGTCTTCGCCGGCATGCCGGGTCAATTCCCCCACCATGCCGTCCCAGACATCCTGGCCGACCTTGGCATCGATGCCGCTGTCGGCGACGATTTCGGCATAGCGCTCGGCGATCGAGACGAAGACCAGCACGCCGGTGCGCGCGCTCGTGCGGTGGACGTTGCGGGCCAGGAACTGCTTCATCGCATTGGCGTGCGCCGCCTGGTAGCGCAGCCGGCGCGGCACCAGGTGGATGCGCAGCCCGGGCAGTATCCACAACAGCACCAGCAGGCAGCCCAGCGCCAGAAGCTGGGCCAGCACGAAATGCGGCAGACGGATGGTCAGCCACCAGGCCTCCAGCCCATAGGCAACGGCGAGGCCGACGATAAGGGTGGCGAAAGCCGCGATCGAGGCCGCAGGGAAGAAATAGCCGTCGCTGGCATGCGCGACGACGCAGTAGATTTCGCCGTCGGTCTTCTGCTCGGCGGCGCGGATCGCGTCGGCGATGCGGTTGTGGTCCTGCGGGCTGATCGGTCGCGTTGCCATCATCTGCTACCAGCTTCCAGAAGAGCCGCCGCCGCCCGACGAGCCGCCACCGCCGGAGAATCCGCCGCCACCACCGCCGCCCGAGGACCAGCCGCCGCCTGAGCTGCCCGACGACCAGCCGCCGCCGGATGATCGCCGGCCCGGTTCGAAAGTCATGCCCAGCCAGCGGTAGCGGCCGGGGCCGATCTTCTGGCCGAAGATCGGCGGCAGGATGGAGGCAGCAAGGCTGCCGACCAGGATGATGATCCAGATCGTGATGAAGATCGTGAAGAACAGGTCGTCGGAGTTGAACGGGGCTTGCTCGTTGCGCTTGCCGCGTGCCTCCAGCTCCTCCGGATTGCCCTCCAGCACCATGATCATGTCGTCGACGGCCTTGCTTATGCCGCCGGAGAAGTCGCCGGCGCGGAAGGCCGGCACCATGTCGTTCTCGATGATCAGCTTGGTGTGCAGGTCGGTCAGCGTGCCTTCGAGCCCGTAGCCGACCTCGATGCGCATCCTGCGGTCGTTCGGCGCCACCAGGAGAAGAACGCCGTTGTTCTCCTTGGCCTGGCCGAGCTTCCAGAAACGGAACAGCCGGTTGGCGTAAGGCTCGATCTCCTCGCCGCCGAGGCTGGGGATGGTGGCGACGACGATCTGGTCCGAGCCTTTCGTCTCGAAGTCGGCGAGCTTCTGCGTCAGCGCCGCGCGCGTGCCGGCATCGATGATGCCGGCATTGTCGACCACGCGTCCGGTAAGCGCCGGGAGATCGGCGGCGAGGGCGGCGAGTGGGAGGAGGAAGGTGAGAGTGAGCAAGAAGCCAATGAATGCGTTCGTGCGCACCCCCCTCTGGCCTGCCGGCCATCTCCCCCGCAAGGGGGGAGATCGGATGTCATCTACCCTTTCGCCGATTTTCGGCGTCTGAAGGAGATGGCCGGCAAAGAAGCTGCCAATCTCCCCCCTTGCGGGGGAGATGGCCGGCAGGCCAGAGGGGGGTGTGACGGAGCTCAAGGCTGACAGGCTCGCTGGATTCACCCGCCCTGCTTCGTGCTCGTGCCAAAGTCCACCTTCGGCACCTGCATCTTGTCTTCCTCGACTGTGAAGTTCGCGAAAGGCTCGTTGCCGCGGAACCAGAAGGTCGCCCACAGCACCGACGGGAAGGTCTTCAGCGTCAGATTGTAATCCCTGACTGCCTGGATGTAGTCGCGGCGCGCCACCGCGATGCGGTTTTCAGTGCCTTCGAGCTGCGCCTGCAGGGCAAGAAAATTCTGGTTGGCCTTGAGGTCGGGATAGGCCTCCGAAACCGCGATCAGCCGCGACAGGGCGCCCGTCAGCCCGGCCTGGGCATCCTGGAATTTCTTCAACGCTTCCGGGTCCTTCAGCGTTTCGGGCGTCACCGTGATCTGGGTTGCCTTGGCGCGCGCCTGGACGACGGCGTCGAGCGTGTCCTTCTCATGCGAGGCATAGCCTTTCACCGTTTCGACCAGGTTCGGGATCAGGTCGGAGCGGCGCTGGTATTGGTTGAGCACCTCGCTCCAGGCCGCCCTGGCATTCTCCTCGGCCGTCGGGATGGTGTTGTAGCCGCAGCCGGCAAGCAGCGGCAGCACGAAAGCCATCATCAGCAAGGCGGGCAAGTTGCGGAGGGCGGAGGGTAGGGGAAGGCGCTGGGCAAACATGATTGCTCCCTCGGGTCAAAGTTGCGTGCGAAGCAATAGCACAATCTGCGCGCAAGAAAATGACCCGGTCGTGGCGGCGCCCCGATCCGGCCGCGGCCCCTGTGAATACACGCTCGAACAGGCTAAGCTCCGGGCAGGAAAGGACATTTGCCATGGCCGAGCGCCGGGACGACGAAAACGAATCGCGCCGTATCCTCGAGCGCATCGAGCGTGAGACGGCGCCGGGCGGCGCCTCCTTCATCGCCCGCGCCGCGAAGGGTGCGCGCGACCGCGTGACCGCCGCGGACGCCGACCGCTCCGACCCGATCGAATATTGGGGCACCCGCATTGGCCGAACGCTCGGCCTCATCATCGCCATTGGGCTGTTGGCCTGGCTGGTGTATGTCGCCACGCGGGGTGGCTAGGAACGGATTTCCATGAACGCAGAGAAAACCGACGCGCCGCGTGCGGTCATCGTCATCTCCAGCCATGTCGCCCGCGGCTCGGTCGGCAACCGCGCCGCGGTCTTCGCGCTGGAGACGCTGGGCTTTCCGGTCTGGGCGGTGCCCACCGTCATCCTGCCCTGGCACCCCGGCCACAGCCGCGCCACGCGCATCGTGCCGCCGCTCGACCAGTTCAAGGCGCTGATGGCCGATCTCGAGCGCGCACCGTGGCTGGGCGAGGTTCGAGCCGTGCTCTCGGGCTATCTCGGCGAGCCAGGCCAGGCAGAGGCCGTCGCCTCGCTGGTCGCAGCCGTCAAGGCCAGGACACCCGGCGCCCTTTATGTCTGCGATCCGGTGATGGGCGATTCGGGCGGGCTCTACGTGCCGGAGCCGACGGCCGTCGCCTTGCGTGACAGGCTGATGCCGATCGCCGACATCGCCACGCCCAACCGCTATGAGCTCGAATGGATGGCCGGCGCGCCGCTGCCCGACATCAAATCGGTGACGGCGGCAGCACTTCATGCCGGGCCTTCGACCATGCTGGTGACCTCGGCGCCGTCCTCGATGACAGGCGGCACCGGCAATTTCCTGCTCGACGGCAGCCAGGCGCTGCTTGCCGAGCATCGCATGATCGACAAGCCGCCGAACGGGCTGGGCGACCTGACGGCCGCCGTCTATCTCGCCCGCATCCTCGCCGGCCAGCCGCCGGCAAAGGCGCTGCAGTCGACCACGGCCGCCGTCTACGAGATCCTGGCCCGCACCGCCAAACGCGGCGGCGACGAGCTGCAGCTCGAAACCGACGCGCAGAGCCTGTCGCATCCGATGGCCATGGTGCAGCTTCGCCATCTCCTCCATCCCGGGCGGGACAAGCGGGCGTGACGCGCGGCGCGCTGGCCGGGGTCGACGGCTGCAAGGCCGGCTGGATCGCCGTCCATCGCGAAGCCGGCGCAGTGCCTTCAGTAGCGCTATTCCCGAGTTTCCAGGCGCTGCTCGATGCCCTGCCAGACGCCACGATCGCCGTCGACATGCCGATCGGCCTGCCGGATTTTTCCAGCCGAGGCGGGCGCGGGCCGGAAGCGCTGGTGCGGCCGCTGCTCGGAGCACGGCAATCCAGCGTCTTTGCCATACCATCGCGCGCCGCGCTCTACGCCGACACCAGCGACTTCACCACGGTCGGGGCCTGGTATGCCGCGCATCGGCGGGCGAGCGAGATCGCGAAGGCCACCTCGGATCCGCCGCGCGGTGTTTCCATCCAGGCCTTCGGCATCTTCGCCAAGATCCGCGAGATCGATCAGCTTCTGATCGCCCGACCGGATCTGCGCGGCCGCGTCTTCGAATCGCACCCCGAGGTCGCCTTCTGCCGGCTGAACGGCGGCATTGCGATGATGCTGCCGAAGAAGGTCAAGGGCGCCGTCAACCCTGCCGGCATGGAAGAGCGCAAGGCGCTGCTCCGCCGGCATGGCTACGACAAGGGCTTTCTCGACCAAGCGCCGCCGAGGGGCGCCGCCAGCGACGACTTCCTCGACGCGGCGGCCATGATGTTGATCGCCGGACGGATCGTCAGCGGCGAGGCACGGCCTTCCCCTGATCCGCCCTTGGCCGACCGTTTCGGCATCCAGGTTGCCATCTGGGCTTGAGGCAAAATCGGCTGCGCAGCTTTTGGCGGCATCGCGATTGCGACGGGGCCATCCGCAATTCGGCATTGCCCGCGACCGGCTTTTGCCGTTAGAGCCTTTTTTCGATCGCAACGAGCTGCCGTCTCCAACCCCGGAAAGGCTCCAGCCGCCAATGCCTCACCTCCCCGAGCATCTCCTCGCCGGCTATCGCAACTTCATGAGCGGTCGCTATCCCGCCGAGAGCGGACGCTACCGCTCGCTGGCGCGCGAGGGCCAGGCGCCCGAAACGATGATCGTCGCCTGCTGCGATTCCCGCTCGGCCCCGGAAGCGATCTTCGATGCCGGACCCGGCGAGCTTTTCGTGCTGCGCAATGTCGGCAATCTGGTGCCGCCCTATGAGCCGGACGGCGAGTTCCACTCGACCTCGGCCGCCCTGGAGTTTGCCGTGCAGAGCCTGAAGGTCAAGAACATCGTGGTCATGGGGCACGGCCGCTGCGGCGGCATCCGCGCCGCGCTCGACACCAATTCGGCGCCGCTGTCGCCCGGCGATTTCATCGGCAAATGGATGAGCCTGATCGCACCGGCGGCGGAGACGGTGGCGGCAAGCACCTTGATGACGGCGACGGAGCGGCAGACCGCGCTGGAGCGCATCTCGATCCGCTATTCGATCGCCAATCTCCGGACCTTCCCCTGCGTCTCGATCCTCGAAGGCAAGGGAAGGCTCTCCCTGCACGGCGCCTGGTTCGACATATCGACGGGCGAGCTTTGGGTGATGAACAAGGAGACTGGGGATTTCGAGCGACCGGAGCTGTGACGCCGGAGCCGGGGAGAGGCTGATGGACCGGATCTGGTGGAAGTTCTTGCTTGCGGCGGCGCTGCTGCTGTCCGCGATCGTCCACGCCAGCGCCGACGACAGCGCCATCATCGACCGCTGGTATTCGGCGCTCCTGGTCGCCGACCGCACCGAATTGTCGGACCTGCTCGCCGACGACGTGCGCATGAAGCTCGACGACGTCGGCGTCGTCCAGGACAAGCAGGAATTCCTCGAATCGATCGACGAATGGCAGGGCGCGGTCGCCGGCGCCACCATCCGCCACCGCATCGAGAAGAGCGAGAACGGCGAGACCACTGTGCTCGCCTGCTACGACTTCCCCGAAAACGACACGCTGATGCGCGAGACCTTCACCGTCGTCGGCGGCCGCATCACCGCCAGCACCCAGACCGCGATCGCGCAGGACTGCAGCGACTACTGAAATCTCCATGTTGCGCGGTGGCAGGCACCGCCCTACATCGGAAGCACCCGCCGCCATCCAGCCCACCGGAATTGTCCTTGTCCTCTTCAAATACCGTCGACCTCGCCACCCATCCGTTGACTGTCTGGCAAGGGCCGCTTGGCCTGCCGGATTTCTCCCGCATCGGTGACGGCGATTTCGGCCCGGTCTTCGACGTGGCGCTGCAGGCGCATCAGGCCGAGATCGACGCGATTGCCGGCAACGGCGAAACGCCGACCGTCGACAACACGCTGGCCGCCCTGGAGCTCGCCGGCGAGCCGCTCGACCATGTCTCGTCGATTTTCTGGTGCCGCGCCGGCGCCCACACCAACGAGGATATCCAGGCGCTTGAGCGCGAGATCTCGCCGAAGATGTCCAGGCATTTCTCGGCGATCTCGATGAACGAGAAGCTGTTTGCCCGCATCGACGACCTTTACCAGCGCCGCGAGAGCCTGAACCTCGATCCCGAAACGCTGCGCGTGCTGGAAAGGACCTGGAAAGGCTTTGTCCGCTCCGGTGCCAAGCTCGATGCCGAAGGCAAGAAGCGGCTCGCGGCCATCAATGAGGAGCTTTCCTCGCTCGGCACAAAATTCGGCCAGAACGTGCTTGCCGACGAGCGCGATTGGGCGCTGTTCCTCGACGAGGCCGATCTCGTCGGCCTGCCCGATTTTCTGAAGAGCGCAATGGCCGAGGCCGCCGAGATGCGCGGCCAGAAGGGCCGCTATGCGGTCACGCTGTCGCGCTCGATCTACGAGCCGTTCTCGACGTTTTCCGAACGCCGCGACCTGCGCGAGACGGCCTTCCGCGCCTTCACCATGCGCGGCCAGAACGGGGGCGCTTCCGACAACACGTCGGTCGTTCGGGACATGCTGAAGCTGCGCGCCGAGAAAGCGAGGCTGCTGGGGTATGAGTCCTTCGCGGCGCTCAAGCTTGACGACACCATGGCCAAGACTCCGAAAGCCGTGCATGACCTGCTCGATCCGGTCTGGGAAAAGGCGTTGGAAAAAGCTGCCGCCGACCAGAAGGAGCTGGAGCGGCTGGCAACCGAAGCCGGCAGCAATGAGAAATTCGCCGCCTGGGACTGGCGCTTCTACCAGGAGAAGCTGCGCGCCGAGAAATTCGCTTTCGATGAGGCCGAGCTGAAGCCTTACCTGCAGCTCGAGCGCGTCATCGAGGCCTGCTTCGACGTCGCCACAAGACTGTTCGGCATCACCTTCGAGGAGAAGAAGGGCATTGCGGTGTGGCATCCCGATGCCCGCGCGTTCGTGGTCAAGAACGCCGACGGCAGCGAGCGCGGCCTGTTTTTAGCCGACTATTTCGCGCGGCCCTCCAAGCGCTCGGGCGCCTGGATGAGCGCGCTGAAATCCGGCTACAAGCTTGGGCATGGCGCCAAGCCTGTCATTTACAACATCATGAACTTCGCCAAGCCGCCGGCCGGCGAGGCAGCGCTTCTGTCGGTCGATGAGGCCAAGACCCTGTTCCACGAATTCGGCCATGCGCTGCACGGCATGCTGACCGACGTCACATGGCCGTCTGTCTCCGGCACATCTGTCAGCCGCGATTTCGTCGAGCTGCCCTCGCAGCTCTACGAGCACTGGCTGACGGTGCCGGCGGTGCTGGAAAAGCACGCGCTGCACGTCAAGACCGGCAAGCCGATGCCGAAGGACCTGCTCGACAAGATGCTTGCCGCCCGCACCTTCGGCGCCGGCTTCGCCACCGTCGAGTTCACCGCGTCGGCGCTGATCGACATGGCCTATCACGCGCGGCCGGACGCGCCGGGCGAGCCGCTTCGTTTCGAGGCCGAAACGCTCGACAGGCTGCATATGCCCGACACCATCGCCATGCGCCACCGCACGCCGCATTTCGGCCATGTCTTTTCCGGCGACGGCTATTCAGCCGGCTATTACTCCTACATGTGGTCGGAAGTGCTCGACGCCGACGCCTTTTCGGCCTTCGAGGAAACCGGCGATCCCTTCAATCCGGCGCTGGCCGAGCGGCTGAAGAAGAACATCTACGCCGCCGGCGGCTCGAAGGATCCCGAAGAGCTCTACACCGCCTTCCGCGGCAAGATGCCGTCGCCCGATGCGATGATGGTGAAGCGCGGGCTGGTGTAGCGCGCCCTTCCCTTCTCCCCTTGTGGGAGAAGGTGGATCGGCGCGCAGTGCCGAGACGGATGAGCGACTATCTGAGGTGTCAAGTTGCATTTGCGAACTCGCTGCGCGCGTCGCGTGCTTTTGCATTGAGAATGACGAGCAGCTTGCGGGCGAGCGCGATACGGATGACCATTTTCTCCTTGC
>NZ_SRUU01000045.1 GCF_004791585.1 Mesorhizobium sp. M1C.F.Ca.ET.210.01.1.1 | reverse complement strand
CTGAAGCTGGAGGACATCAACAAGGGCTTCGACCTCATGCATGAGGGCAAATCGATCCGCAGCGTCGTGGTTTACTGAGGAAGCCGCAGGCCGCGGGCAATCCGCGACCCCTGCGGTCAAACATGGAGGAAGGTGGAATGGCGGAAAAACTGCATCCGAAGATCGACAATGGCCTGCCCAAGGAAAGCGCCTCCTTCTCCGGCGGCACGCTGGTCTGCGCCTGCACCAGCAATCCGGTGAAGGTGAAGGTCAAGGGCCAGATCGCTCACAACCATGCCTGCGGCTGCACCAAGTGCTGGAAGCCGGACGGTGCGATCTTCTCGGTGGTTGCCGTTGCCGGCACAACTGACGTCACCGTCACCGAGAACGGCGACAAGCTGAAGGTGGTCGACCCGGCAGCGCTGATCCAGCGCCATGCCTGCACCGGCTGCGGCGTGCACATGTACGGTCCGGTCGAGCGCGACCATCCCTTCAAGGGCCTGTCCTTCATCCATCCCGAGCGCTTCGAGGAGGATGGCTGGTCGCCGCCGGGCTTTGCCGCCTTCGTGTCGTCGATCATCGAATCCGGCGTCGATCCGAGCCGCATGGCCGGCATCCGCGCCCAGCTCAAATCGATCGGGCTCGAACCCTATGACTGCCTCAACCCAGGCCTGATGGACTACATCGCCACCTGGACGGCGAAGAAATCGGGTGCCCTAGCGGCCTGACAAGCCCTGCGATTTCTGCCATGGGGCTGGCTCACCTGCCGGCCCCATGTTCGCCTGGAGAGACGAAGCCCGCACCCGTCTCTACGTCGATGCCGACGATGCCACCGGCGTTTTGTGAGCCGATTCGCGATGCCAGCGACGACAAGCCGGGAGTGGCGGCATCCCGCCACGCCTGCGCCTGCCGCAAAGCTCGGCGATGATCTCCTCAAGTCCTCAATGCCACATAGATTGCCGGTATCACCAGAACCGTGAGCAGCGTCGAGGAGGCGAGGCCGAACAGCAACGATATCGCAAGGCCCTGGAAGATCGGGTCGGTCAGGATCACCGCAGCGCCAATCATGGCCGCGAGCGCGGTGAGCAGGATCGGCTTGAAGCGGATCGCGCCGGCCTTGAGCAGCACGGGAACGAGCGGTCCGTCAGTGGCCCTGGCGTGCCGGATGAAATCCACCAGCAGGATCGAATTGCGCACGATGATGCCGGCTAGCGCGATGAAGCCGATCATCGAGGTCGCCGAGAAGGGCGCTCCGAAGGCCCAGTGGCCAAGCATGATGCCGATGAGCGTAAGCGGGATCGGGGTCAGGATGACCAGCGGCAGCTTGAACGAGCCGAACTGCGCGACAACGAGGATGTAGATGCCGAGGATCGCCACCATGAAGGCGGCGCCCATATCGCGGAACGTCACCCAGGTCACTTCCCACTCGCCATCCCACAACAGGGTGGGTCTGGATTCGTCATCAGGCTGGCCGTGCAGCGCGATTTCCGGCTTGGGAACATTGCCCCAGTCCGCCTTGGCGATCGCGTCGTCCACAGCGAGCATGCCATAGACCGGCGCCTCGAACGCGCCGGCCAGCTCGCCCATCACCATTTCGGCTGGCCGCCCGTTGTGGCGGAAGATCGGGTAGGAGGCCGGCTCCCGGCTCACCCGCACGATGTCGCCGAGCTCGACAATGTCGCGCGCGCCGGGCAGCGCGTTGGCGGCCACCGGCGTTGCCAGGGCGCGCTGGCCGACCGCGCTGTTTGTCTTGGACAAAGCGATGCGGATGGGGATCGGCAGGCGTCCGCCTCCCCGGTGCGAGTAGCCGACCGTGGTCCCGCCATAGAGATAGCTCAGCGTGTCGTACACGTCCGCCTGCTCGACCTTGTAGTACTCCAGGCTGTCCTGGTCGATCGAAAGCCGGAGCCGCTCCGGCTGGTTGTGGAAGCTGTCGTCGACGTCGACGATGAACGGAATGCTGGCGAAGGTCTGGCGCACCTTGCCCGCAACTGCGCGCCGGGTCTCGGCATCAGGGCCGTAGACTTCGGCCAGCAGCGTGCCGAGCACGGGCGGCCCTGGGGGCGGCTCGACCACCTTCAGCACTGTGCCTTCCGGCATCGCCATTCCCTTGAGGCGTTCGCGCATGTCGAGCGCGATAGCGTGGCTGGCACGGCTGCGATCGCCCTTGGCAAGCAGGTTGACGGCGATGTCGCCCTGCTCCGGGCTCGATCGCAGGTAGTAATGGCGCACCAGGCCATTGAAGTTGAAAGGGGCCGAGGCGCTGGCGTAAGTCTGGAACGACACCACCTCCGGCACCGAGGCCAGCCGGTTCACGGCTGCCTGCAGCACGCGGTCGGTGTCCTCGATCGACGAGCCCCGGGGCAGGTCCGCCACGACCTGGAGTTCGGTCTTGTTGTCGAAAGGCAGAAGCTTGACCGTCACGTGCTTGGTATAGATCAGCGCCATGGATCCGAGCGTGGCGATGCCCACGATCAGGAGGAAGGCCCACGCCCTGAAACGCGACTTCAAGATCGGTCGCGCCACCGTGACATAGGCCCGTCCCAGTACGCCGCCATGCGCGCTGGCGGCATGATCGTAGGCGACGGTCTGATCCTTCCGGCCGAGTTTCATCATCAGCCACGGCGTCAGCATCACCGCGACGAAGAAGGAGAACAGCATCGCGGCCGAGGCGTTGGCCGGGATAGGGCTCATATACGGGCCCATGAGGCCTGAGACGAACAGCATCGGCAGCAGCGCCGCCACCACGGTCAGCGTCGCCACGATGGTGGGATTGCCGACCTCGGCGACCGCGTCGATCGCCGCCTGGGTGCGCGAACGTGCGTCGTCCATCGCCCAGTGGCGCGCGATGTTCTCGATGACCACGATCGCGTCGTCGACGAGGATGCCGATGGAAAAGATCAGCGCGAACAGGCTGACACGGTTCAGGGTGTAGCCCATGATGCGCGAGGCAAACATGGTCAGCAGGATCGTCGTGGGTATCACGACGGCGACCACCAGAGCTTCTCGCCAGCCTATGGCGACGGCGACCAACAGCACGATGGAGACGGTCGCTAGCCCAAGGTGGAAGAGCAGTTCATTGGCCTTCTCATTCGCCGTTTCGCCGTAGTTGCGCGTCACGACCATCTCGACGTCCTTAGGGAAGATCTGGCCGCGCACCTGATCCAGGCGCTTGACGATCGTATCGGCGATGACGACCGCATTGGTGCCTGGTCGCTTCGCGATCGCCACCGACACGGCTGGCGCGCGCGAGAGGGCGGTTCCGGACTTGGCGACGTTCATGACGCGGTTCTCCGCCGGCGACGTCGCAAGCACGATGCTGGCGACGTCGCGCACATAGACCGGGCGACCGTCGCGGGCCGTCAGCAAAAGGTTGCCGATGTCGGACAGGGCCTGCAGCGTCTGGCCGGCCACCAGGACCCGTTGATTGCCCTCGTCGCGAACCGTGCCGATCTGGAAGGAGCGGTTGGCGCCAGCGATCTTGCCGGTCAGTTGCTGCAGCGTGATACCGTACAGCGAAAGCTTTTCCGGATCCGGCTCGACCTGGATTTCTTCCGGCTGCTCTCCGACGATGTAGGTGAGACCGATATCGGGAAGCTTTGCGACCTCGACCTGCAGCTCATGCGCCAGGCGCGTCAGGTCCGCCGAGGAGTACCGCGCCGCCGCCTTTGGCGCCGGCGTCAGCGTCACGACCACGATCGCCACGTCATCGATGCCGCGCCCGACGATCAGCGGTTCCGGAATCCCGACGGGGATGCGGTCCATATTGGCGCGGACCTTGTCGTGCACGCGCAGGATCGCGGCGTCCGAGCTGGTGCCGACCTTGAAGCGGGCGGTCACCAGCGCGCCGTTATCCATGGTTTGCGAGTAGACGTGCTCCACCCCGTCTATGCCCTTTATGATCGTCTCCAGCGGCTCGGTGACCAGCTTGACGGCATCCTCCGCCTTCAGGCCGTTCGCGGACACGTGGATATCGACCATGGGTACGGAAATCTGCGGCTCCTCCTCGCGCGGCAGCGTGATCAAGGCCACAAGCCCGAGCGCCAGCGCGGCCAGCAGGAACAGGGGCGTCAGCGGCGATGCGATGAAGGAACGGGTCAGCCACCCGGCGATGCCGAGTTTCATGGCAGGACGACCTTGTCGCCATCGGCAAGACCGCTCAGGATCTCGATGCGCGGCTGGCCGGCGTCCTGGAATGTTCCGCCCCGCACGACCGCGACGTCAAGCGGCCCGTCCGCCATCTCGACTGTGACATAGTCTATGCCGTGGACGATCCTGAGTGCCTCAGGCGGAACGCCCAACATGGTCCGCTTGGCGACCGGTATGGACACGAGCGTGCGCTCGTTGACGAAATAGGTCCCGATATCGGCGACCTCGACGTCGGCAATCACGCGGCCATTCTCGATCTCGGGGTAGACCTTTGCGATCCGGCCTTCGCCAGCCTTGACGAAGCCGGCATTGGTGCCCGTGCCGCGTTGGCCGATATCGACTTGGGCGCCTTCCGTTATCTCGACGGCGTGCCGTTCCGGCAAAGACAGGCGTAGGTAATACTGGCCCGACGCCACTCGCGCGACGGGCTCGCCCGCCATGATCACCGAGCCGGCCGCGACGGGAACCGTCAGCACCCGGCCTCCGGCCGGAGCCAGGATATCGCCTTCCTTGGCGCTTTGCTCGATGACCGCCTTTTCGGCGATCGCGGCCGCAAGCTGGTTCGTGACGACATCGAACTGCGTCTTTGCCGCGTCGACCCGGCTTTGAGCCGCGGCACCCTTGGCCAGCAGGTCCTGCGCGCGCTGCAGATCGGTGCGGGCGCTGTCGAGTTGCGAATTCAGCGCCGCGATCTTGGCGTCGGCGGCTCTGAGCTGCAGCGCGAGCTTGTCGTCGACCACAGTGGCGACCACGTCGCCCTTGCCCACCTCGGCACCTTCCGTGACCCGGATGGACGAGACGGTCCCGGAGATCCTCGCTCTGGCCGGCAGGATGGTGCGGCTTTCCACCTGACCATACACCGCCTTCATCTCGGTGACCGTCGTGGCCTTGACGATGAATTCGGCCGCGCGCGCATCGACCGCGACAAGGCCGGCGGCGCCGATCAGAAGAATGTTCGCGAGGGTCGATCGCATGGTTCTCATTGCGCTTGTCCCGGTCTGTTGAAATGGGCCGGGAGACGACTTGTCCGTCCTCCCGGCTTACGCCTTTGCTCGACGACGTGCCGCTACTTGAACGCCACGCCGGGCTTGCAGCCGAGCTTCTTGAAGACCATCGCCGCCGGGCAGAAGCCCGTGACCGACGCCTGCACCATGTTGAGCCCGGCGAACGCGGTCAGCAGGAACCAGTAAGGCGAATAGTAGATGCCGAGCGCGAGCGATATCAGCACCATGAAGCCCGCGAACATGAGAACCGCCCTGTCTATCGTCATGATCCTTTTCTCCTGAAGATACGCCGGCGTCACTCGGCCGGCTCTGTGTGAATGGCTTTGAGTTTCTTGATGCCGAGCATGTCGAGCGCCAGCCCTTCGTAGAAGGTCTCGCTCTTCCCCTGCCGCACCTTGTGGAGGAAATATTTCTCGAACCCCACCTTCGCCGCATGCACCCACTTGCCCTGCAAGGACCAGTTGACGTTGCGCGGCGGGATCTGCGGCTGCGCCACGAAGGCTATGCCTTCGTCGCCGAAATCGGCGAGGCAGACCGCGTTCCAGGTCGCCACGGCCCTCGGCTGCTCGCCCTTGAGCAGCGCGGAGATATTTTCGGCTGTCGCCGTGACCATGGATTCGATCATGAAGCCGGTCTTCGGCACACCCACGGGCAGCGGCGTCTTGCCGACCGGCGGGATGGCCACACAGACGCCGACAGCGAAGACATTGGGGTAGGTCTGGTTGCGCTGGTGCTTGTCGATGGTGACGAAGCCGCGTGGATTGACCAGGCCCTCGATCCCCATCAACGCGGGAACGCCCCGAAACGCCGGCAGCATCATCGAGAAGGCGAAGGGAAGGTCATGCCTGGCCTTGGTCGTACTATCCTCGTTGACTTCCTCGACATGCATCAGACCGGCGTCGACCGAAGTCACTTTCGCATTGGTGATCCATTTGATGTGGCGATCGCGCATGGCGCTTTCGAGCAGACCCTTGGTGTCGCCGACCCCGTCAAGCCCGAGATGGCCGATATAGGGTTCCGGCGTCACGAAGGTCATCGGCACGCGGTCGCGCACCCTGGCCTTGCGCAACGCGGTGTCGAGGATGAAAGCGAATTCATAGGCCGGGCCGTAGCAGGAGGCGCCCTGGACCGCGCCCACAATGACTGGACCGGGATTGCGGACAAGTTCCTCAAACCTTGCCCGCGTGGCGACGGCGTGATCGATGTTGCAAATGGATTGGGTATATCCGGCAGGTCCGAGACCCGGCACCTCGTCGAAGGCAAGATCGGGGCCTGTCGCGATGATCAGATAGTCGTAGTCGACGAAGGAGCCATCGTTGAGCTCGACGCGGTTTTCCTTGGCATGCACCTTCTTCGCGCCTTCGGGACGCAGCGCGATGCCGCGCCGCTTGAAGGTATCCGCCAGATCGACAGTGACGTCATTGCGCTCCCGCCAACCGACCGCCACCCAAGGATTGGAAGGCACGAAGGAATAGGACGTGCCGAGCGTGATGACGGTCAGCCTATCCTCGCTGCGCAGCTTGGCGCGCATTTCGTACGCCATGATCGTGCCGCCGAGACCTGCTCCAAGGACGATGATATGGGACATGATGATCCTCCCGTGGTTCGACCGTCCGCAGCATTCTGCGCGGAAAGCCGGGTTCTGCGTTGATCGGGCTCAATTTCCAAACGGGGCGGCACGATTGTAAGGTGACGGCGTCGGTGAACCCGAATAGCGAGCTTGCATGTAACATTCAAAGAATATAAATTCAAGAACATGAATGTAAGAGATATGATCCCGGCCTCGGGCAGGGCGGCGGAACTGCTTCGGAGCCTATCCCATCCGCAGCGGTTGCTGGTGCTGTGCGCGCTTGGCAACGAGGAGCGTTCGGTCGCAGAGCTCCGAGAACTGCTCGACATCGATCAGGTGCCGATGTCGCAACAGCTCATGCGGCTGAGGGCCGATGGGCTGGTCGAAGCCCGCCGCAACGGGACGACCGTCTACTACCGCATCACAAGGCCGGAAGTGCTGACCGTCATCGAGGCGCTGCATTCGGCCTTCTGCCCGAAGTAGAAGCCTCCGCTCAGGCCGCTGACGGAATGCCCTTGCCTTGCTTGATCCAGGTCAAGGCAGCGCCACCGCATCTGCAATTTCCTTGTCCGTATTGATGCACCAGGCGGGCGAATGCCCGCCCGATCCGATGGCGGAGAGACATATGATCCTGAACAATGGCACCCTTGTCGCGGTTACGGACGGCGAGAAGCTGCGGCTGTTTCACAACAAAGGCCACGAACCTCATCTCGATCTGATCGAGGTTGAGGACCCCATCCTTGAAGTGGCCCGTGCAGGATCCGGCGGCAGGCATCGCAGCTCTACCGCCAATCCGGACGAGTCCCGGCTGCGTGAAGACGACTTTGCCGGATCGGTTGCGGCCTATCTCAACCACCAGGCGCTGGAGGAGGCGTGTGAGCACATATTGGTGATCGCCGATCCGCGCACACTTGGCGAAATGCGCAGGCACTACCAGCCGTCATTGAATGCGAAGCTGGTGGGCGAGATCTGCAAGGACTTCGTCAAACATTCAGTGGAATCGATCAAATACGCTGTCGCGACGGCGTGAGGTCGGCCTGATCGCCGGGAACCGGATGGGATCGTGAGCAGGGTCCTCGGCCGAGGGGCGAATTGTTGCGGCGCTCCAGCCTTGAACGAGGCAGTTGTTCCCCGATCGTTACCCGAAGTTCGATCTCAATTGGTGGCGGGGCGCCCAACCGACCCGGGGAGCCGTTTGGACGCCCAGTTCACAGAAGCGAGAAATGCGAGCCCAGGAAGACGAGGAATTGGCCGGTGATCAGAGGAACTCTCAAGACGGGACCGTCCTCTCCACTGTCCTGGACCGGTTGCCCGCGCACGCACGGATGCGCCTTCAGGACATCCCTCCAGATGGTTGGGAAGTCCGATCCCTTGCTTCTTTCGGCGTTGCACGCATCGACAAGCCGCGCGACCGCTTTTCTCATCAAGTGAAGATACCCTAAGTGCCTGCTTGCAACGCATATGCCCGAATAGGCTGGGAAGGATTTGATCTCGATCAATGCATCGAAAAGAACCGCGGCCGCACGACATCAAGCACCACATCGAGGATGCGCTGAAGCGCCCTGTCACCTTTGCCCTTTTTTGGTTACTCCAGAACCGGCGTCAGCTCGACATCAGCCGATTGAGCCAGACCTCGTTGAGTAGCGAACGGGTAACGCCGCCAAACACCCATTCCCTCAGTCGGCTATGTCCGTAGGCGCCCGATACAATCAATTCGGCATTGATCGAGGCGAGGAGATCAATGAGACGGTTGGCTTCATCGTCGTCCGTCTTGATGACTTCGGTGCGCGCCTTGATGCCGTGACCAGCGAGGAAGCTCGCCACGTCCTTGACGCCGTCCTTGATCCAATCATCCGGCCTGCGATCGACCGCGACGATGGTGACTTCGTTGGCCGTGGCCATCAGCGGCACGGCGTCTGCCACGGCGCGCCTCGCTTCGCGCGTGTCTTTCCAGGCAATGACGACCTTGCCAGTCGGCAGATCCGCCGTGCCATGGGCCGCGACCAACACGGGCCTGCCGGCGCGCAGCACCAAACTGCCCGGATCGGCCGTGCGGTAGGAATCGCCCGTGGATGCGCCCTGCGAGGCGCTGGTGACGATCAGGTCGGCCAGGCGTGAACTCCTGACCAGGGCGTGATCCGGGTTCTCGATCGAGCCACGCCAGTCTGTCTTGACCGCTCCGGCGACAAGGCTGTCGAACTCGCTACGCCGCTCCTTCATCTGTCGCCGGATTTCATCCCTCGACTGTTCCCAGAGTTCGGCGGCAACGGCCGCGCCCTCGGGCGCCATCGTCACCGGCAATGGAGCGTCGGCGGCACAGAAGCCGATCAGGCGTGCGTCAAAGCGCTTGGCAAGATCGATGGCGACCCGCGTCAGGGGGTCGATCGAACCGTCGATGCAGAGGTTCAGGAGAATGGTTTTGTAGCTCATCGAAGGCGCCTTCGATTTTAAGTGTTTTCGATGCGCCGAGGCTATCTTGCGGGCAGGGGTTCACCTTGATGCGGATCAAAACATGCCACCGGGCCCTCAAGGCTTGCGGGATTCGAAATGAATCACCTCGCCGTCCACCACGAAGGCGCCGTTCCCGATGTGATGGATCGTCTTCGGCCTCCGCTGTTGCGGATCGATCCAGGCTTTCAGGACTTCAAGGACGAACAGATTGTATTTGTTGACCAGGCGCGTATCGACGACGCGGCATTCGAGATTGGCGAAGCACTCGGCAATCAGCGGCGCCGACACCCGCTCGGCGGGCAGCGGCGTCAGCCAGGCCGTAGCGAATTTGTCCGTATCCCGACCGGAGCAGTTGCCGACCCTGACGACCTTCTCCGCCAACTCGACGGCGGGAAGCGCGATCACGCATTCCTTTGTCTGCCGCAAGGTGAAGAACGAGAGGTCGCCGCTGGACACGATGCAGGCAATCCTGGGCGGCGCCACCTCAACCATCATGTGCCAGGACATGGTCATGACATTGGCGCGGCCGCCGCTGGATCTGGTCGACAGCAGGACGACCGGACCGGGTTCGATGAGCCGATAAACTTCGGCGAGCGGCAGTTCCTTCATCCCGTTCCTCGCTAGGCGTCCCCAACACTCGTCGACTTTGTCGCCGCCAATGCCGCCCTTTGCCTTGATCACGGTCAAAGCCGAGATGCGCGGTCGGGGCAGCGCAGGGGCCGGCGGGGTCGCTCGAAACGGCGCGACAGCCGAATCCGATTGATCGCGATCAATGCCGGTTTGAATAGGCCCTGCGATGTTCGAACGGTACCAACAAGGGGCTCGACCGTGTCTGTGGAAGACATCCTCCTCTGGGGCGCCGTGCTCTGCCTCACCTTTATTGCCGGGGCCGCGATCTATTTCGAATTGCCTTCGTCCAAGACAGGCAAGCATCCGTCGGCAGGCTATGGCTTCGGGCGCCGCTCGCGGTCTCGCCGGCCGAAAACAAAACGTTGAAATCCAAGAGCGAAAGGAAAAACGTCATGATCTGGAATGCAGATGATTTTCGCGCGCCGGAGTCGCTCCCTTTCGGCAAGACGGGACAGAAATACCTGCGGGCCAGCGCCGCTCTGCAGGCCCAATCGATCCGTGCCCTGCTGCGCTACCAGATCGAAGGCTTGTCCTTCCTCAAGCGGCGGTTCGAGGATGACCTGAAACTCCTCGACAAGCTGACGGGCGGCGACGAATTCATCGATGCTTTCGACGTGTTCGCGAACTTCGTCCAGAACGCCACTTCCGACTATGCGAACGAGGTCGGCAAGTTCGCTTCCATCGGCGCCAAGCTTGCCACCGAAACAGCCGGGCGGGTTCGGAAAGAGGCGGAAACAACTGTCGACGACATCGCTGCGGCAACCCTCCCGACCTGAGAATGTTGCGATCAAAAAGAGCGGGCGGAAATCTGCCGCCGATCGCTCCTCCGTCCTGAGCATTCACGACAAGGCGGATGACCGCGGGATGTGACAAAAGTCGACGCGGATGAATGGGCGAAGAACGCGACCGTGGCATATGGCTCCTGGTGACCGGCCTGGGTTGAATGGTTGACGCGCCACTCCAGCCGTGAGGTCGCGGCCGACCGGTCCGACGCCGCAGGCGGCTTGAAGGCGATTTGCGCGGCGCCCGGCACGTATGTCCTTGAACGATAGAGCTTTTTCGACGATTTGAGCCAGGTCAAGGCGCGGCGTCCATTCATGGCGTATCGGGATGCCATGAAACGTCGAACAGCATTCGAGATCCTGCCGTTTGCAGTCGCCTTCGCATTGCCCGCCTGGGCGGGCGATGGTTCGCAGATTGCCTATGGCAAGAGGCTGGTCGAAACGAACTGCGCGCGCTGCCATGCAGTTGGCCCGACTGGTGCGAGCACCCACCCCGATGCTCCGCCTTTTCGTTCATTGCGCCTGCGCTATCCGATCGAAGACCTGCAAGAAGCTTTGGCGGAGGGAATTTCCACTGGCCACCCGGATATGCCCGAGTTCGTGGCCGCCCCTGATCAGATCGAGGCCATCATCGCTTACATCGGGAGCCTCAATCGATAAGGGGACCATGCCGGGCGTCCAGTGCGCCGTAGTCAAGGTTCCCAGGGTTTGGGCAACGCGCGATCCGCGAAGAGAAGGTACTGAGGACGAAAAGGAGATGTCGGATGAAACGCGGAATCGGAAGTGAGGACGCCGAGACGCCTGAGCTGGCAATTCCGGTCCGGAAGGTCTGCTTCATAATCGCCAAGGCACATGAATTCGACGTCAAGGTTGCGGTTACCGAGCCGGATGCGGGATCCAATCCCACGGACGACAATGAGATTGCGGTGCTTCAGGACCACAATGACGATCCTGTGCGTGAAGAACTTGGCTCGCTGATCTCGGAGCTCTCCATCGACGAGCAGATCGACCTCGTGGCGTTGACCTGGCTCGGCAGGGATGACGGCCAGGCGGCCGAATGGGAGGAGGTCCGCCAGCAGGCCGCCTACGCCCACAACAAACGCACGGCCCGCTATCTATGCGGCAACCCGCTGCTGGGCGATCACCTCGAGGCGGGACTCGATGCCCTCGGCCTGTCTTGCTCCGACTGAACCGAGGTTGATCCGCATCAAAGCGGGAAACGCGCATCGACCGATTCATTTGCCGACGGCGAAAGCACAACGTCAAAGGACACAAGCCAATGCAGCTCTTAGCATCTCTGTTCTTGCCGACCTATCCCGACCCTCCCGGTCCCAAGGTTGTATCGAATGCAGTGGCAGTGGCCCGGCAGCTCGACGCGATGCTGGATACGGCGGTCATCAACGTCGACATTCCGGACGTTTCGAATGCCTTGTCCAGCTTTCTGCTCGACCTCCCCGCCAAGATACGCGAGGTCGAGGCTGCCAGCCGAAGCCGCGGCAAGGCATTGCTGGACGCGGTCGCGGCTGACGCCGCGAGGTGCGGCGTGCCGCTGACGAGGCAGGAACTGAAAGCGCAGCCTGCCCTGATCGGAGAGACTGTAGCCAAGGAAGGGCGCTACTTCGATCTCTGCCTGGTGGGCTGGACGCGAGACGACGAGGCCACCCGGATGACTGCCGAGGAGGTTGTGTTCAGCTCTGGTCGGCCGACATTGATTCTTCCGGGCGAGAGGGATGTCGGCGTCCTTGGCCATGTGGTCATCGCCTGGGACGGCAGCCGCGTGGCGGCAAGGGCGGTCGCGGATGCCGCGCCATTCCTGGAGCGGGCATCGGCGATAACGATCGTGACGGTTACGGACGAGAAAGTGCTGCCAAGCCAGGATGTCGCCGAACGTCTTGCGCAGGGGCTTGCAGTCCGCGGTCTGCGCGCGACAGCGGCGTCTATTCAAACCGGGGGGAAGGAAATCGGCATAGCCCTGCAGGAGCACGCCGTGAAGATAGGCGGCAATCTGCTCGTCATGGGTGGATGGGGCCACTCGCGTTTGAGGGACTTTGTGCTTGGCGGAGCCACAGAAGGCATTCTGTCGGATCTTCGCTTGCCGGTCCTGATGTCGCATTAGGGCAGGGCCCACCCCTGGAACATTTGGACCTGAGCAAATGCCGAGGGCCGCGGCCAAGCATCAAGCGAATGAAATAGAACCGGGCGCTTCGACGCCTTGCGGCCTGAGCGAAGCCGAGGCGCGGGCCAGGCTTCTGGCCGAGGGGCCGAACGAGCTACCCAGATCCAGGCGTCGGACACCGTTGAGAATTGCCATCGAGGTCGTGCGCGAGCCGATGCTTGCGCTCCTGCTTGGTGGTGGCGCGGTCTATCTCCTGCTTGGCGATCTGCGGGAAGCATTGACCCTGCTGTGTTTCGCCACTTTGTCGATTGCAATAACGATCATCCAGGAAGCACGCACAGAGCGTGTCCTGGAGGCCCTTCGCGATCTCACAAGCCCTCGCGCCCTGGTCGTGCGCGACAGCGAACGCCGTCGCGTTGCCGGTCGCGAGGTGGTGCGCGGCGACATCGTCATGCTTGCGGAGGGAGACCGTATTCCCGCCGACCTGCTGCTGGTCCAAAGCCGTGATCTTCAAGTCGACGAATCCTTGCTCACCGGCGAATCCGTTCCGGTGAGGAAGGCAGCGGCCACGTCGCTGGATCGGACGGTCAAATACCGGCCAGGCGGCGATGACGTCCCCGCCGCATTTTCGGGGTCGCTTGTTGTTCGCGGCTCGGGCATCGGTGAAGCGGTGGCGACCGGCGCACGAACGCAAATCGGGGCAATCGGGCAGGCGCTGAGCAGCTTGGAGAGCGAGGCGCCTCGTCTGCAAATGCAGACCAGACGTCTTGTGCGATTTTTTGCCATGGCCGGCGCGACCATCAGCGCACTGGTGGTGCTGCTGTACGGCTGGCTGCGAGGCGGATGGCTTGACGGGATATTGGCGGGTATTGCCCTGGGCATGTCGATGCTGCCGGAAGAATTCCCGATGGTGCTGACGATTTTTATGGCCATGGGCGCCTGGCGCATATCTCAGGTGCGAGTGCTGACCCGTCGAGCCGCAGCAATCGAGACGCTTGGGTCCGCGACCGTGCTCTGCACGGACAAGACTGGAACGCTGACCAAAAATCAGATGGCCGTTGCAGAGTTGAGGACGCCGGACGGCGGCGTCTTCTCGCTTCTGAATGGCTCAGGCGTCGTTCCCGAGGCATTCCGCGATCTGGTCGAACTTGGTGTGCTTGCCAGTGCCGAGATCCCTTTCGATCCTATGGAAAAGGCGTTTTACGAGCTAGCGTCTGAAAGACTGCCGAGGCGGCCGGGCATAAGCGATCGACAACTGGTCCGCTCCTACGGCCTGCGGCCAGAGCTGCTGGCAATGTCGAACGTCTGGCGGACGGGCGTGGGCAATCCGGATTGTCTCGTCGCCGCCAAAGGCTCGCCGGAGGCGATACTAAAGCTTTGTCGCTTGGGCGCGGACCGGGTCGTCTCGATCCGAAAGGACGCCGATGCCATGGCTGCCGATGGATTAAGAGTCCTGGGGGTGGCACGCGCGCGACATGCCGAGAGCAGATTGGTCGATGAGCAAACCGGCTTTGCTTTCGAATTCGTAGGCCTGGTCGGGCTGGCTGATCCGCTGCGGCCGGAGGTTCGGGACGCCGTGGCCTCTTGCCGGTCGGCGGGGATCCGCGTGGTTATGATCACCGGGGACTATCCTGCCACCGCAAAGGCCATTGCGCGCGAGGCCGGATTGGACTTCGCGGATGTCGTCACGGGCGAAGAGCTGAGGGCGCTGAGCGCGGCAGACCTTTGCAGGGCGGTGAAGACGACCACCGTGTTTGCGCGAATTATGCCCGACCAGAAACTGGCCATCGTGAGTGCCCTGAAAGCGAACGGCGAAATCGTCGCGATGACCGGGGACGGGGTCAACGATGCTCCCTCGCTGAAAGCCGCCGACATCGGCATAGCCATGGGTGGACGCGGCACGGACGTTGCCCGTGAAGCTTCCTCCATCGTTCTTCTCGACGACGACTTCGGTTCGATCGTCAAGACAATCAGGCTGGGACGGCGCATCTACGACAATTTGCGAAAGGCGATGAGCTTCATCTTCGCCGTGCACATACCGATCGCCGGGCTGGCTCTGATGCCATTGTTGTTCGGCCTGCCCATTCTGTTCGGGCCGATTCACATCGCTTTTCTGGAAATGGTGATAGACCCCGTCTGTTCGCTCGTCTTCGAGGCGGAGTCCGAGGAAGAAGACATAATGGAGCGGCCGGCGCGGGATCCGGAAGAGGCGCTATTTACGCGTCCATTGATGGCTTGGAGCCTGGTCCAGGGCGTGCTGGCATGGGCAGTTGTCGCCGCTGTCTTCCTGCTCGGCCTTGACTGGGGGATTCCGGAAAATGAGCTCCGCGCCCTGACTTTCTTTGCCCTGGTGGTAAGCATAGTCGGCTTGGTTCTGGTCAATCGTGCCTTCAGCGCCTCGCTGGTCTCAGCGCTATTGAGACCCAATCGCGCTCTTGGCGCCGTCATCGCCATCGACTCGACAGTGCTCGGACTGGTGCTCCTGTGGCCGTCCGCAAACGCCCTCTTCCAATTTGAACCACCGAGGCTGAGCGATCTGGCTGCGGTGCTGGCGGCCGCGGTTGGGTTGGTCGCCTTGCTCGAATTGCTTAAATCGCTGGGCGCAGCCCACCAGCTGAAGCATTTTGCAGCCAGGCGGAACCGCTAGGTGTCGCGGAAAGGCGGCTAAAGCAGACCGATCGAGCGGGATGCCAAGTTCAATTTGAATGCATCCTGCCTTAGTGGGGGCAATGCGCGCCGAAAGGCGCCCAACCTGCATCTCCCGAGATGTGGGCTCCAAGCATCGCCACGCCGGAACACGCGCCTGGGGATCGCCGGACTCATCTACATCGACATTTCCGGTTCGAGCGAGCGTTCCTTTGCCGGCTCCGGAATCTCGGTCATGGTCGCTTCCGTCAAGAGCAGGACGCTGGCGACCGAGACGGCGTTCTCCAGCGCGATGCGCACCACCTTGGTCGGGTCGATGATGCCGGCCTCGACGAGGTCGACATATTCCTTACGGCCTGCGTCGAAGCCGAAATTTCCCTTCCCATCGGTCATCCTGGCGACGACGACCCCACCGTCGACAGCCGAATTCTCGGCGATCTGGCGCACAGGCGTTTCGAGCGCGCGCTTGAGGATCTGGACACCGGTGCGCTCATCACCTTCGCAACGCGCTTCTTCCTCCGCGACCGCACCGATGCAGCGCAGCAAAGCCAGTCCGCCGCCAGGCACTATGCCCTCCGCGACGGCCGCCTTGGTGGCGCTGATCGCATCGTCGAGCGCTTCCTTCTTGGATTTCATCTCGGCCTCGGTGGGCGCGCCGACCTTGATGACGGCCACGCCGCCGGCGAGCTTGGCCAGCCGCTCCTGGAGTTTTTCGCGATCGTAATCGCTGGTGGTGTCGCCGATCTCGCGACGGATCTGCTCGACGCGCGCTTTGATCGCCTTCTGGTCGCCGCTGCCGCCGATGATCGTGGTGTTATCCTTGTCGACCACCACGCGCTTGGCGCGCCCCAACTGCGCCATCGTGACGTTCTCGAGCTTGAGGCCGATGTCCTCGGAAATGACCTGCCCTCCAGTCAGGATGGCGATGTCCTGGAGCATGGCCTCGCGGCGGTCGCCGAAGCCCGGCGCCTTCACGGCGCAGTTCTTGAAGGTGCCGCGGATCTGGTTGACGATGAGCGTGGCCAGCGCCTCGCCCTCGACATCCTCCGCGATCACCAGCAATGGCGAACCCGATTTCGCTACCGCCTCAAGCAGCTTGATGAGGTCGTTGAGCGAGGCGATCTTTTTCTCCACGATGAGCACCAGCGCGTCTTCCAGCACCGCTTCCATCTTCTCGGGATCGGTCACGAAGTAGGGAGAGAGGAAGCCGCGGTCGAATTGCATGCCTTCGACCACATCGAGGACCGTTTCGGTGGTCTTCGATTCCTCGACCGTGATCACACCCTCGCCACCGACCTTCTCCATGGCCTCGCCGATCAGCTCGCCGATGAGAGGGTCGTTGTGCGCGGAGATCGTAGCCACCTGTTCCTTCTCGCGCCTGGTCGAGACCGGTCGCGATATCTGCTTGAGCGTTTCGATCGCGCGCTTCGTTGCACGGTCGAGACCGCGCTTGATGTCGATGGCGCTCGCGCCCGCGACGACATTGCGCACGCCATCGGCGAACATCGCGTGGGCGAGGATGGTCGAGGTGCTAGTGCCGTCGCCAACCATGTCGCCGGTCTTCTCGGCTGCCTGCCTCAGCATGCGCGCGCCGAGATTTTCCTCCGCGTCCTTCAGGTCGAACTCCTTGGCGATCGTCACTCCGTCGTTGCAGACGATAGGCGCGCCCCATTTCTTCTCGATCAGCACCGACTTCGAGCGCGGACCGAGCGTCACCCGCACGGCGTCGGCCAGTTGGGTGGCGCCGCGAAGGATCTTTTCGCGTGCCGCTGAGCGGAACAAAACCTGTTTGTGGGCCATGCCCATCTCCGGACGCCTACCAGATCGTTCCAGCTAACAGTCATCCCGTCGGTCGGCCTTGATGCGCGTCAAACGCGTTTCGTTCGTTGTTGACGAGGATCAATGACGGCGGGCGCCTGACCTGCTGGATGGTGCCGATCGGATCCAGGGGAACAAACATGCAGACGAATGAGACGCCCCGATACGACGACAGCGTGAACACCACCGGCTGCTGCCCCCGGTTCAATCCCGAGGGCTGGGACGGTCAGGAACTGCACTTCAGGGACAAGCGCTTCCTGCGAGCGACCACCCGCAGCGTCATGCATATCCCGCTGAACATGGGCAACGTGTTCTCGCGCGTCAACAGGCATATCGACGACGCGGAAGCCTCGGCGACGGATCAATTCATCGTGCTCAGCCGGGATATTTCGCCCTGGAGCAGCGAGCATCTGTTCTCGGTTGCGAAATCGGTTCCCGGGGAAGAAATGACGACGCTGAGCGGCGACTTTATGACGAAAGTGTTCGAGGGCCCCTACAGCCAGGCAAGGCAGTGGCTGGAGGAGATGCGGCAGATCGCGCGCGATCGGAAATCGGAGCCGGGCAACGTCTATTTCTTCTATACGACGTGCCCGAAATGCGCCAAGGCCTATGGAAAGAACTATGTCGTTGGTGTCACGGCGGTAGCCTAGCACCCGCGGGTCACCGTGTTGCCGTCACATCCTGGAGGCGCGGGCCTTTTTTCGCTCGTCCCTTGGAGGAGCTTTCGCAATGAGCCGAATTGGCGGCTTCCTGCTGGTCATGCTTATCGCCATGGCGACCGCGGCCGGTGTGACTTTCCTGCTTTACAGGAACGAGCTTGGTCGGCTGCGTGACGCCGTCAGCCGAGGCAGTGTGGTCGCCAACCTCGACATCGGACCGATCGAATACGCCGACAGCGGCGCGGGCATTCCGCTGCTGTCGATCCACGGCGCCGGCGGCGGCTTTGACCAAGGCCTTGCCCTTGCCGCCGATCTTGCGGGTGGAGGCTTTCGGGTCATCGCGCCGTCGCGCTTCGGCTATCTGCGCACGCCCATTCCGCGAGACACCTCTCCAGCCGCGCAGGGCGACGCGCACGCGGCGTTGCTTTCCAGACTGAACGTTCCCAAGGCGGTGGTTGTCGGTGTTTCGGCGGGCGCTCGTTCAGCGGTCGAGCTGACGCTCCGGCACCCCGACAAGGTCGCCGCTCTCATTCTGGTCGTTCCAGCCCTTTATTCGCCCACCAGTCCGGTTGCGATCGACGTCAGCCGCGGCAACAAGTTCGCATTCTGGGCCGTCAGTGCTGGTGGCGATTTCGCCTGGTGGGCCGCAGAGAATATCGCACCGTCGATACTCATTCGCTTTCTCGGCGTTCGGCCAGTGCTGGTAGCGGCCGCACCCCAGGCCGAAAAGAGCCGCGTCATGAGCTTCGTCAGGAGCGTTGAACCGCTGTCGCTGCGCTTCCCCGGCATCAATATCGACAGCGCCCCGGAGTTGCATGAGCTGCCGCTGGAAGAAATCACTGCACCGACAATGATCGTCTCCGCGCGCGACGACCTGTTCAACACACTTCCGTCAGCCGAATTCGCAGCCGCCAGGATCCCCGGTGCCAAGCTGGTCGTCTACGATACCGGTGGGCATCTTTTGGTTGGACGGGAGCAGGAGGTTCGCACGGCAATCCGCACCTTTCTGGCCGGCGCAGGCCTGATTGTCCAATAGCCCGGGACAGGTACGCGACATCCGCCCGAGCAGCAGCCGCACTGATCGATTGCCGTCGCTCCGTCGAAGCAGCAGTCGCAAGGCAAGGATGCAACGAGCAGCTCAGCCATTGATCCACATCGATCGGACCGGCCGTGCGGCAAGACGGCTGCCCGGGCATGGGCATCAGGACTGACTGGACACCGCGCCGTCTTGCGCGTTCCCGTTACGCCCAAGGGTCGGCATCAGCCAACGGACCAGGCCGAGGCCAAGGAGCGCCAACGCGGTGAAGCCCGCGCCCGCCAGGAAAGTCATTCGCGGTCCGAAGAGATCCCACAGCGTGCCCGCCAGCAGGCTCGCGGCCAGCAGCGCGAGCCCGCACGACAGATTGAACATTCCGAAGGCCGTGCCGCGAAGCTCCGGCGGAGCCGTATCGGCGACGAGCGTTGCGAGAAGCCCCTGCGTGAGCCCGAGATGCAGGCCCCACAGGGCCACACCCAACGCCACGCCCGCCAGATTTGCGGGGAGCGCCAGCACGACGTCCGCTGCGATCAGGATCAGGAAGCCGAGAATAAGCATCGTCAGGCGATTGACGCGATCCGAGAGCACGCCCGCCGGATAGGCCGCGAGCGAGTAGACCACGTTCATGACCACGAGCACCAGTGGGACAAGGACGATCGGCAGCCCCATGCCCTGCGCGCGGAGGATGAGAAACGCTTCGCTGAACCTGGCCAATGTGAAA
The DNA here is from genome assembly GCF_004791585.1 of Mesorhizobium sp. M1C.F.Ca.ET.210.01.1.1. Taxonomy (GTDB): domain Bacteria; phylum Pseudomonadota; class Alphaproteobacteria; order Rhizobiales; family Rhizobiaceae; genus Mesorhizobium. The sequence goes on along the minus strand of NZ_SRUU01000045.1, from coordinate 12,943 downwards.
ACGGTGGCGACGCAGACCACCAGCCAGAAGGGCAAACCCAGGCGTCCAAGCTCAGACAGGCTCAAGGGAGCACGCACTTCACGCAGGCCGGCGGGCCGGGCCGGCTCGTGGACGGCGGCGACCAGCAGCGCGACCGCCAGAAGGCCGGGAATGACCGCTACCCAGAACACGGTCCGAAACTGATTGGCGGTCAGCCACATCAGGCCAATCGCCAGGAGCGGCCCGACAAACGCGCCGACCGTGTCGAGCGCCTGGCGAAGCCCGAAACTTGCGCCGCGCGCATGGGCAGGGGCGATGTCCGCAACTAGGGCATCGCGCGGGGCACCGCGGATCCCCTTGCCGACACGGTCGACAAAGCGGGCCGCCACGAGCCAGCCGATCGAAGAGGCCAGCGGGAATACAGGCTTGGTCAGAGCGGCGAGGCCGTAGCCGATGACCGCCAACAGCTTGCGCTTTCCCAGCCAGTCCGACAGCGCGCCCGAAAAGACCTTGGTGATGGCGGCGGTCGCTTCGGCAATGCCCTCAATGGTGCCGACCGTCGCCATCGACGCTCCCATGGCAGTGACGAGATAGATCGGCAGCAAGGCGTGGATCATCTCCGATGAGACGTCCATCAGCAGCGAGACGAAGCCTAACGCCCAGATTCCCGCGGGGATGGTCCGCAGGCGGATGGAGGTGGATTCAACGGCCTCGAGCTGTTCCATGACCCCTTCGGCAGGTCGATATCGGTCCCGCTAGAGCGATTCATAGAATCGCCGAACCGCTCTAAGTATTTGTTTTTACGCAATTCCGGACGGAAAACCGTTACACACTTTTCCTGGAATTGCTCTAGCGTAGACAACCGGCGGCGGCGCTGTCCACCAGCATCGGCCGCGCGCGCCCTGTAAAAGGCCGGCGCATGGTGGGGCGCTCACGTGCTATCGCGACTACTCTGGATTGGGGCGAACCGGCAACGGGAGGCTCATGCCCGTGCGCCCGTCGGATGCCGATGGGCTGCTGCTTCGGCTGTCGATGTTACGCCAGGCCGGATGCCTTCCAGCCTGGTTCGCTTGAGCAGAAGAGCATTGATGGCCACCAGTGCGGAACTGCCCGACATCGCCAGTGCCGCCAGCTCGGGGCTGAGCAGGAAGGGGTAGAACACGCCTGCTGCGATTGGGAAGGCGATGAGATTGTATCCGACCGCCCACCACAGGTTCTGATGCATCTTGCGCAGCGTGGCGCGTGAGAGCGTCATCGCGCCGACCACGTCGTAGGGGTCGCTCTTCATCAGCACGATGTCGGCACTCTCGATGGCGACGTCGGTGCCTGCCCCGATCGCGAACCCGACATCGGCCTGCGTCAAGGCGGGTGCGTCGTTGACGCCGTCGCCGACCATCCCGACCTTGAGGCCTTGCCCTTGCAATTCCTTGATCTTTTCGGCCTTCTGCGCGGGCAGCACGTCCGCCAGAACGATATCGATGCCGAGTGTGTCGGCGATGCGCTTTGCAGTGCCGGCATTGTCACCGGTCAGCATGGCCACCCGAACACCCTGGTCATGCAGCTTGGCAATTGTGGCGACCGCCGTGGGGCGCGGCGTGTCGGCGATCGCGATCAGCCCGAGCAACCTGCCGGACCGCGCCACATGAATGACGGTGCGGCCTTCTCCCTTCAGCGCCTCCGTTTTCTCGCCGAGTGCCAGAAGATCGATCTGCTGCTCGTCCATGAGGCGCCGGTTGCCGAGGAAGATCGCCGCCCCGCCGATGGTGGCACTGGCACCCTTGCCTTCGATATTCAAGAAGCCCGAAATCCTGGGAAGCTTCGGGTCTCCGGCTCGCTCGACGATGGCTTGGGCCAGTGGGTGATCCGAGCCTTGATCCACGGCCGCCGCGACTTGCAGGACCTCGTCGGCCGAAACGCCGGTGGCCGGGACGATCTCGACCACTTTGGGCTGTCCCATGGTGAGCGTGCCGGTCTTGTCGAAGACGATCACGTCGAGCTTTGTCGCCTCCTCGAGGGCGGCCGCATTCTTGAAGAGGATGCCGTTCGAAGCGCCAAGGCCGGCGCCGACCATGACGGCCATCGGCGTGGCGAGGCCCAGCGCGTCGGGACAGGCGATGACAAAGACGGTTATGGTCAACGTCATCGCGAACAGCAGGGGCTGGCCGAGCCACCAGAACCACACGGCAAAGGTCGCAAGCCCGATAACGATGGCGGCAAGCACCAGCCACTGCGAGGCGCGGTCAGCGAGCAACTGCGCCGGCGCCTTGGAATTCTGCGCCTCCTGGACCAGCTTGACGATCTGGGCAAGAGCGGTGTCGGCGCCAACCTTGGTGGAGCGATAGCGCAGTGTGCCGCTCTTGTTGATCGTCGCTCCGATGACCTTGTCCCCGACCTTCTTCGTCACCGGCATCGACTCGCCCGTCAGCATCGATTCATCGATGGTCGATGTGCCCTCGATCACTTCGCCGTCGACAGGCAGCTTGTTGCCAGGCCGCAGGACTACGATGTCGCCGAGCACGACGTCCGCGGTCGCAATGTCGATCTCCTTGCCGCCACGGAGAACGGCGGCCCTCGGCGGGGCGAGGTCGAGCAGGGCCCTGATCGCGGCCGATGCTCCGGCGCGGGCGCGCATCTCCAGCCAGTGACCGAGCAGGATGAACACGAGCAGCACGCTTGCCGCCTCATAGAATTGCTGCCCCTTGAAGAAGAAGGTCGCACCAACGCTGAACAGATAGCCGGTGCCTACGCTCAGCACCACCAGCACGGCCATGTTGAGCACGCCGTTGCGCAAGGCCCGCCAGGCGGCGACCAGAAACGGCCAGACCGGATAGAGGATCGCGGCGCTGGCGAGGAAGAACATCGCCAGATCCTCGCTCATCCCGAAAGGCGGACGCAGCCAGGGCTCGCCCAGACCCATCGGCTCCATGGCAAAGATCGGCAGCGCGAAAACCAGGCTGATGAAGAACCGGTTGCGCAGGTCCTTGACCATGCCCTGCATGTCCATGCCGGCGCCGTGCCCCATCTCATGGGCCATGGCGTCGTGCGGCGCCTTGGCCACCGCCGCCCGTTGCCCTGCCTCGCCGCGCTGCGCGCTGGCGGCGCGCCCCGCATGATCATGTCCGGCATGCACGAAGGTCGCGTGCGAGTGTCCCGACGGAATCGCAGTGCTGTCGGGAACGCACAGATGTCGGGGGACAGTCTCGCCACGGCAATGGAAGCCGCAGGCCTCGACTTCCTCGGCAAGCGTCTCGGGGTTCGTTCGCACTTCGTCGAATTCGACGGTCGCGGTTGTCGATCCTGCGTTCATCGCAACACCGGCGACCCCCGGCAGAGCCGAAAGACGTTTTTCGACCGCCGCAAAATCCATGATGCCGACAAGGTCGCGCACCTCCAGATTGATCTTTTTCATCATTGCTCTCCGTGCAGCAGTTCGTGACGGCATCCGCGCCAACTGCTGCTGTGTCTCAGGTTCGATAGGCAAAGGTCGACATCATGCCGCGCGCCATGTGGTAGAGATGGTGACAATGGAATGCCCATTGGCCGGGGCGTCTACTGCAGTGGTGACCGAGCGCATCGGCGGCACCAGCACCGTGTCGCGAACGGCATCCTGGAAGCGCTGCCCGTCAATCGCGACCACCTGGAAATGGTGGCCGTGAAGATGCATAGGGTGGCGAAGGCCAGAGCACAGAACATGCTCATCAGGGCCGGTGTCACGCCCAGCGCAATGCCGACGGAGAGGATGCTGAGTTTGCCATTGGTTCCTCCCGTCATTTCGCGTGTTGCTTGAGCCATTCCTGCATGGCGGCGATTTCGGCTTGCTGAGCCGCGATGATCTGGTTGGCCTAGACCTTGACCTGATCGTCCTTGCCGAATTGCAGAACCGCACGGGCCATATCGATCGCGCCCTGATGGTGCGGGATCATCGCCTTGACGAAAGCGACATCGGGATCGGCGGCCTGGATGCCCTGCATCATCGGACCGTCCATCTGCTTCATCGCCTGCATGTAGCTTCTGGAGGCCTCGGACATGCTGGTCATGTCCATCGGCATGGCGTTCATCATGCCGCCCTGGCCACCCTGCATCATACCGCCCTGCATCATGCCGCCTTGCATCATGCCGCCCTGCATCATCTGCTGCATCATGGGCATCATTTGCTGCATCATCGGCATCATCTTTTGCATCGTGGACATCATTGCCGTGCACTGCCCGGGCGCGGCTTGCGGGGTCTCGGTCGCAGGATGGTGAGTATCTGTCTGGGCAAAAGCTGCGCCCGACAGGGTTACGCATGCGGCAAGCGTGATCAATTGAAGGTGGGTTTTCATGTCTGTTTCCTCGTCGTTGATGTGGGACGGCCAAGCGAACTCTGAATGTTGCGCGAAGGCAGCCGGCCGTGGCCGGTTTGGTTTCCGCGGATTGTTCGCGCATTACGGAACCTCGAGGCGCACTGCTGGGTTCAACGATCCAAGGACCGCGACAGCGCGATATCAGGCGAGGATTTGGGGAGGTTGCAGGAGGGCCTCGGGATCGATGCCGGTCGCCAGGATAGCTTTGCCCGCCGTCACGCAGACGGTATCGGGGGCGCCAAAGGGAATTCTACATTCGACGGCGACGAGGCTCGTGGAACAGCATCCGGAGCCGGTCGAGTGCACGCAGCCAATGCTGCAATCACGCTGGCAACCGCTGTCGTGGCTGCGCCAGTCTGTCATGACGACATCGCCCGCCACCTGGTGTGGGCTGCCCAGAGAGGGGATCGGATCGATGGCACAGCTGACGTTGGCGCCCGCACCCGGGGATTGGCCGGCGAAGACAGCCCCCGCAGCAACGCTCGCCGCGATCAAAACGATCACGGAGAACAGGATACGAAGCTTGGCCAATCCGATTTCCATTTTTCCAGCATGGCATAGCCGCGAAGCACCGCCTTGACGCAAATCAATGCCTCGCTCCTGCGGGAGTTGCCTATCCGCCCGCCGAGCCGGCTGGCGAGTTGCCAGAATCGAACCAGGTACCGCGCTCGCCCTTGACGATTGCCAGGGCATCGTCGAGCCTGCCGATCGCGGCAGGCTTGCCTGTCGCTTCGGCGAACTCGATCGCGGCACTGACCTTCGGTCCCATGGACCCGGCCGGGAAATTCCGCCCCGATATCTCTGTCGCGGTAACGCGCCGGAGTGCATGGGCGTTGGGGGTGCCGTAGCCGGTATAGACTGCATCAACATCCGTCAGCATGAGCAGCATGTCGGCCTTCAATTGGCGCGCAAGCAGCGAGCTGGCCAGATCCTTGTCGATGACCGCTTCGACACCGCAAAGGCTGCCGTCAGCGCCCTCCACAACCGGAACGCCGCCGCCTCCCGTGCAAATGACGACAACCTCCCGCTCGATGAGGAACGAGATCACAGGGGCCTCCAGGATCTCGAGTGGCCTGGGGGAGGGCACGACACGGCGCCATTTGTCGCCATCGGGCGCGATCTGCCAGCCGCGCTCGCCGGCAAGCCGGCGGGCCATCGCTTCGTCGTAGACCGGTCCTATCGGTTTCGTGGGGTGCGTGAAGGCTGGGTCGCGATGATCCACTTTCACCTGCGTCAGCAACGTTGCGAATAGCCTGTCCCTGAGGAGGTTGCCGAGCTCCTGTTCGATCACATAGCCGATCATGCCGGCACTCTCTGCGCCCAGCACATCCAATGGAAAAGCCCCGTGGTCGGGATTGGCGGCAGCCTGGAGCGCCAGCAAGCCCACCTGAGGGCCGTTGCCGTGGGTGATTACGACCGAGTGTCCTTCGCCGATCAATGCCGCCAGCACCGATGCGGCACGCTTCACGTTGCCGCGCTGGTTCTCGGCCGTCATGGGCTCACCGCGCCGCAACAGCGCGTTGCCGCCGAGTGCCGCGACGATCAGCATCTCAGTTGCCGATGGTGGCGACAAGCAGCGCCTTGATCGTATGCATCCGGTTCTCCGCCTGGTCGAAGACGATCGAGGCGCCGGACTCGAACACTTCGTCGGAGACTTCCATGCAGTCGATCCCGAATTCGCGTGCGACGTAGGCGCCGACTTCGGTGTCGGTGTCATGGAATGCCGGCAGGCAATGCATGAATTTCACATGTGGATTGCCGCTGGCCGCCATCACCTCGCTCGTCACCCGATAGGGCGTCAGAAGACGAATTCGCTCCGGCCAGCCCGACTTGTCCTCGCCCATGGAGAGCCAGACGTCGGTGTAAATGAAATCGGCGTCCTGGACGCAGCCCTTCACGTCCTCGTCCAACCTGAAGCGGCCGCCACTGCGTTGCGCCAGGGTCCCCACATGGGCACAGAATTCCTCGTCCGGCCAAAGCTGTCTCGGTGAGGCAATGCGAATGTCCATGCCGACCTTGGCGGCGCCCACGGCGAGGGATTGGGCGACATTGTCCCGTCCCTCGCCGACGAAAGCGACGGTCATGTCGGACAGATGCTTGTGCGTGAATTCGCGCATGGTCATGAAATCGGCGAGGATCTGCGTCGGATGCGCCTCGTCCGTCAGGCCGTTGTAGACGGGCACGCCGGCGTGGGCGGCAAGCAGCTCGGCCTGATGCTGCGCAAAGCCGCGATATTCGATGGCGTCATACATCCGGCCGAGCACGCGCGCGGTGTCCTTCATGGACTCCTTGTGTCCAATGTGGCTGCCGGTGGGACCGAAATAGGTGACGTGGGCGCCCTGGTCGTAGGCGGCCACTTCGAACCCGGTTCGCGTGCGCGTGGAGTCCTTTTCGAAGATGAGGGCGATGTTCTTGCGGACGAGGCGCGGTATCTCGTGCCCAGCCTGCTTGGCCGCCTTGAGGTCGACGGCCAGCTTCAGGAGGAAGCGGATCTCGTCGGCCGAGAGGTCATCCAGCGAAAGCACCGAGCGGCCATGCAGGTTGATCGACATTTTGGGTCCTTTCAGAGCGGTTCGCGAGCGATGGGGCAGGTCATGCAATGGCCGCCGCCGCGGCCGCGGCTGAGCTCAGCGCCCTCGACGGTGATCACCTCAACCCCCGCCCGGCGCAGAAGCGTGTTGGTATAGACGTTGCGGTCGTAGCCGATGACGACACCCGGCTCGACCGCGACGACATTGTTGCCGTCGTCCCACTGCTCGCGCTCGGCCTCGTAGCGGTCGCCGCCGGTGGCGATGATCCGCAGCGATTTCAGTCCGAGGGCCTCGGCGACGACCGCGGTGAAGGGGGCATCCTCTTCCCTGACCTCGACCGCCGCATCGCCGTCTCCGGGCCGGATCGAAAAGCTGCGCAGCCGTTCGACTACGGGCGGATACATGGTGGCAAGGTCCCGGTCGCAGAAGGTGAAGACGGTGTCGAGATGCATGAAGGAGCGATCGCGCGGCATCAGCGCCGCGATCACGCGTGTGGCCTCTCCGGCCGCGAACAGGCTTCGGGCAAGATCGCCGACCGCCTGCGGCGTGGTGCGTTCGCCCATGCCGACGAGAACGACGCCGCCGCCGACCGGCATGACGTCGCCGCCCTCCAGGCTGACGCCTGTTCCGGCCGCCGGAGATACGAATGCGATGCCGCTGTCGCGGAACCGCGGGTGAAAGCGGTAGACAGCCTCGACATTGGCCGCTTCCGGCCGCCTGGCGGGCCAATACATGGAGTTGACTGAGACGGAGCGGTAGATCCAGCAGGAACTGTCGCGGGTGAACAGCTGGTTCGGCAGCGGCGGCAGCACAAAGTCCTGCGGCGCAAGCGTCCTTCCGGTCAGTCCCCTGGGTTCGAACGGAAGTTCGGCACGAGCAATGCCGCCGACGAGACAGCTTGCCAGCAGCTCGGCTGGCATCTCGTTCAGCCAGCCTCGCATCTCATTGACCATATCCAGCCCAACGACGCCGGCATGCACGCGGCGATCAAGAAGCCAGGCGCGCGCCTCGCCAATGGCCATGGTCTCAGCAAGGAGCTCGCCGAACAGGTGAACCGCCACGCCGCGTTCGCGCAAGGCATCGACGAAGATGTCGTGTTCCTGGCGCGCCCGCTTCACCCACAGCACGTCATCGAACAGCAGCGCCTTGCAATTCTCCGGCGTCAGCCTGCGCAGGCTGAGATCCGGTCTGTGGACCATCACCTCGCGCAGGCGACCGACTTCCGAATGGACACCCAGATCTGTCATGGGACGAACTCTCAAAGCGGGCTGACGGCGCCGGTCCACATCTCGTAGACGGCGAGCATTGCGGCTGCGACGAGCGCGGCTGCGATGACGGCTTCAACCGGATGGAAGATGCGCTGATTGCCCTCGCGGCGGGCCCAGACATAGAAGATGATGCCCGGCGCGTAGAGGATGGCACACATGAACAGATACGCGGGTCCCGCCGCATAGACGAGCCAGAGCCCATAGATCGTCGCCAACACACCGGCGAAGAGAGGTCCGGCGCGCTGCTCGCCGCTCTCATAACTTTCCCCGGTCAGGGCCAGCTTGGCGGCAAAGGCTCCGGAAAAAATGTATGGCACGAGGATAGCGGCCGAGGCGATGTAGAAGAGCGCCTGGTGCTCTGCGCGAACAGCGTGACCACCAGAAAGGCCTGGACGAGAAGGTTGGTGATGAGCAGCGACGTCGAGGGAACGCCGCGGTCGCTTTCCCGGCCGAAGAATTTCGGCATGGTCCCGTCCTTGCCGGCGACATGCGGAATCTCCGCCGCAAGCAGCGTCCAGCTCAGGAAGGCGCCGACGACCGAGACGACGAGCGCAAGGTTGATGAGCACGGCGCCCCACGGCCCGACAACCGCCTCCAGCACGCCCGCCATCGATGGGTTCTTCAGGGCGGCAAGGTCGGGCTGGCTCAGAATGCCGAGCGAAAGCAGCGAGACCAGCGCATAGAGCGCGAGGCATGTGAAGAAGCCGAGCACCGTCGCGGTCGCGATGTCCTTGCGGCGCTCAGCCCGGGCGGAGAATACGCTGGCGCCTTCGATGCCGATAAAGACCCACAGCGTCACCAGCATCGTGCTCCTGACCTGAGCGGCGACGGAACCGAGCGAGGCGTTGCCGAGCCCGCTGAAGTCGAGTGTCCAGACGTTGAGCTTGAAGGCGACGGCGACGACGCCGACGAAAAGGACGACCGGGGCGATCTTGGCCGCGGTCACGATGGTGTTGACGATCGCGGCCTGGCAAATGCCTGCAAGAACCAGGAAGTGGATGATCCACAACAGGATCGATGCGCCGAGCACGGCCTGCCACGTATTCCCGTCACCGAAAGCGGGGAAGAAGTAGGACAGCGCGCTGAAGACGATCACCGCGTAGGAAACGTTGCCGACCCATGCGCTGATCCAATAGCCCCAGGCGCTGTTGAACCCGACGAAGGGTCCGAACCCCGCCTTGGCATAGGCATAGGGACCAGCATCGAGCTCGGGCCGGCGCACCGCCAGCGACTGGTAGACGAATACCAGCGCGAGCATGCCTAGGGCCGTGATTGCCCAACCGATCAAGACCGCAAGCGGACCGGCGCCGGCGGCCATGTTCTGGGGCAGGCTGAACACGCCTGAGCCCACCATCGAACCGATCACGAGCTCCGTCAGCGATCCCAGTTTCAGCTTCGTCGATGCCGTGGTCGCGGCTTCCCGGATTGGGATGTTGACCTCTGTTGTGGACATGATGCCCTCCGAATTGCGAATGGTAGGAGGATTCAACAGGAAACAGGCCCGGCAGCTTTGACGCCGGTCAAAATCTGGCCCTGGCGCCGCCTGCTGCGTTGAGACAGGGGGCCATAATGATCCCTACAGGAGTTGGATGGCGCTGTAGCCCGCCGCCGCGGCGATCAAAGTGGTGCCGGCCAGGGGCAGCCAGAATCTCACCGGACCTGCAAATACCGCCAGGGAAAGGCGTCCGATCGCGTTGGCCATCAGCGCCGCCAGCACCGCACGTCCTACCGTTTCGATCGAGATCGAATGTGTGATCAGGCGCAGAGCGCTGAGCACCGAAGCATCGACATCGAACAAACCGGCGATCGCCGAACTTGCCAGCAGCCCCCGTTCTTCGAATTGCGAAGCCAATGCGGCGCTCGCGGTCGAGGCGAATGCGAAGAGCAGGGCGAAGATGAGCAGCGGCCCCACATCGAACGGGTTGCGCGCGACGGGCGATTTCTGCGGTTTCTGGCTGTGGCCTGCCAATGCGACTGTTCCGCAGATGCCGAATGCCAGCGCGGCGGCGAGAGCGGGTGCGGCGATGAACGTCGCCACGCTCGGCGCCAGGGCGAGGACCACGAGGCAGACACGCAAGATCGAAACCATCGCCGCCAGCGAAGCCGCGCCCGCAAAAGACAAGGGATTGCTCGCCGCCTTGGCGGTGCGAGCCAGCGACAAGGTGACAGCGGTGGACGAGACCACCGCCCCGGCAAGCGCGCTGACAAGCAAGCCACGGGCATTTCCCAGCACGCGGACGGCGATGTAACCGGCGAACGAAATCGACGCCATCAGCACCGTCAGGAACCAGATCTCCCATGGGTTGAAGCCTTCCCAGGGATCCAACGTGCGGTCCGGCAGCAGGGGTAGCACGATCGCTGTCATCGCCGCCAAGACCAACGCAGAGCGGAGTTCGATCCAGGTCAGGCGCTGCAGGAGCCCATGCAACACCTCGCGGCTTGCAAGCAGCGCGACAAGGGCTGCGCCCCCGGCGCCGGCAACCCGGAAATCGCCGGCCACACAGAGCGCGCCGAGCGCAAAGACGGCGAGGCCAGCAATGACGGTCGTGACGCTGAAATCCTCATCATGCGCGGCCTCACGCGCCTTGTACCAGGCAAGAATAGCTGCGAAGGCGAGGAAGCCGGCGACCAGCACCGAGCTCGCGGCAAGGGCTTCGGCCAGTGCCGCAACGATGCCGCCGAGAAGGCCCGAGATAGCGAATGTCCGGATGCCTGCCGTGCGGCTGCGATCGGGCGCGTCACGCTCTCGCCAGCCGCGTTCCAAGCCAACGAGCAGTCCTATCGCCAAGGCGATCCCAAGTCGCGCTATGAGCGGGTCCATGGCAGTTGCCCTTAGATGGGCTGCATATGCAGCCAACCACTTCGACCCGTGGTCAGCTTTGCGCAGCTTCCGCCGCCCAGGCTCGCCATATCAGCTTTCTATCGCCTCGCGGCCCGAGACTTCCGCGATGGAGATCCTGTAGAAGACGTGGGGAAGATGCTCCGCGTCGAGGTATGTGTCCGGCTTGAGCGCGCCTGGCTCCCACCAGTCGGCGTGCTTGCTCAAGACGGACCACGCGTGATCGCACTGCACCTTGTGTCCGATCCGGTCGGGAAGTTCCTCATAGCGGCCGTTGACGATCACGCTTCTCCAACCTCGCCCGGTGCCGCGTTCCTCGACCTGCACGGACACGAGCGGATTGGAGCGCATCCAGTCGATCTTCTTGCCCGGCATGGAAAAGGCATAAAGGTGATTGTCGGCGTGCGCGAAGTAGAACGGGACGACGTAAGGTTGCCCGTCCTTCGCGCAGGCCAGATGTCCGAAGCGATTGGCCGTCAGTATTTTTGTGCACTCCAGAGCGGAAAGTGTGCGGATCTGCATCGGTGACCTCCTAGCTGCCGGCTATAGGCCGCGACTTGTTTGCGGCGTGCGCGGCGGACCGCCTTCTGTCGTTGGCTTTGTGGCCACTCCCTTGCGCCTGGGCGGCGAGAGCCATGATGTCGAGGACCTCACCGTCGGAGACTTGCGGAAATTTGGCGTAATAATAACTGAGCGCGCGGAAGCGGGCAGGCTGACTGGGGCAGATGAGCAAGTCCGCTTCCTGCGCAAGTTCGGTTGCGGTGTCCGCAGGCGCGACCGGAACTGCGACAACGACCTTGCGAGGCGAGCGCCGCTTCAGCGCGCGGATGGCAACCTTCATCGTTGTTCCGGTGGCAGCCCCGTCGTCGACGACAATCACCGTTTTGCCGTCAACCGACAAGGGCGCGTGCCCGCCGCGGTATGCGGTGCGACGGCGCTCCAGCTCAGGGCGCTCCCTTGCGATCAAGACGCGAAGCTCGTCATCGCCGAGAGAATAGGCTTCCACGATCTCCCGGTTGAGCACGACGTCCGCAGGGTCTCCGTCCACGATAGCGGCCACAGCCAGTTCCGGATTGCCGGGTGCTCCGACCTTGCGGACGAGGATCAGATCCAGCGGCGCCTTGAGGACCTTGGCCACCTCGGAGGCGACGGGAACGCCACCTCGTGGCAGAGCCAGAACGACCGGATCCTGCAAGGTGAGTTTGGCGAGCTCGAGCGCGAGTCTCTGTCCAGCCTCCTGGCGGTCGCGAAACATCGGTCATCCCTCCGGCCATAGTTGACGCAGGGATTTCTTCATCGAGTTGCGGACCTGGACGATCTCGCCATGGGAGATGTGTCGGTCGAGAAGCTTGAACACCGCTCCGATGGCCTTGTCGATGTCGATCTCCGGCTCGTAGCCAAAGCTGTCCCGGACGCAGATGACGAAGTCGCGCTTCTTGCGCTCCCATGCCGGTTCGGCCGGGTTCCACCCTTCGAAGTAGATGCCTCTGACCAGCGTTGGCAACTGGGCCGACAGATCGGCCATTTCCTCAGGCGACAGCCAATCGCGCAGGGCATGCAGGACCGATTTCAACAAACGGAATGCGCTCTGTTCGTTCCAGTCCAGATCCCTGGCGAGTTCGTTCACCCATTGCTGCGCCTGCTCGGCGGCATGTGTGATGGAAGCGTGTGAAACAGAGTGTGTCATCGTTCTGGTCCTTGAACCTGTTTTCTTCTCCCTCTTCTCAGGCCCGCGCATTGCGCCGGATCAAGTTTTGCGCCTTTGATTTCAACCGCCTGACTGGTTCACCAGCAACGGAATGATGCGGTCGCTCTTGGCGACGGCGGGACGGCCGGAGGTGGCATAGGGAATGCCGAGGGCGTCCCAGGTCTCGACCAGCGCGTCCTGCAGCTCGGCGATCAGTGCGTCCGAATGGAAGGGCGTCGGCGTGATGCGCAGCCGCTCGGTGCCGCGCGGCACCGTCGGATAGTTGATCGGCTGGA
>NZ_SRUU01000044.1 GCF_004791585.1 Mesorhizobium sp. M1C.F.Ca.ET.210.01.1.1 | reverse complement strand
GGCTTTCCTTCTGGGACTACCTCGGCGCCCGCCTCGAAATCACCAACGCCCCTCACGTCCCATACCTGCCCAACATCGTCAGCAGCCGCTCCGCAGCCTGACCGCCGCGACTTTTGCCCCTCTTACGTGGTCTGGTGATCTGCCAGAGAAGTCTCGCGTGTGATCTCGTAGGGTGGCGAACCTGAAGATGAGGGGCAGGAATAGCTTCCCGCGAGCACTGTGATAGCGGCACAGGCGTTGGAGGGATTTGCGAATGCCCTGATCTCACGTGAGCCTCCAGACGAGGTGAGAATGTGCACTGGCACATCTAGAAGAATTGTTATCTTCGTGCTACATTTTTAGCCGATATGTAGCGTGAAGGTGTCAAATGTCTACTCCTCACAATCCTCCGGCCGCTGTTAGGCGCGCCCTGCGCAAGCTAGGAGCAGATATCCACGATGCCCGCCGGCGTCGCAGGCTTCCGATGGCCGTCGTAGCGGAGCGCGCCTTCACCTCGCGCTCGACGCTACAACGGGTCGAAGCCGGCGACACCAGCGTTAGCGTCGGTATATACGCCGGCGTCCTTCAGGCACTCGGCCTGCTTGATGGTCTGAGTCAGGTTGCCGATATCGGCAGCGATAAGGTCGGCCAGGCACTGGCCAGCGCTGAACTACCCAAGCACGTTCACCTTAGGCGGTCAGGCGGCAAGTTCCGAGATGGCTGACTTCGAAGTCCACATCGATCTTGGCGGCCGCACGCGTCCCGTCGGGCTGGCGAGGACCAATCGCAACCGCGGCACGGAGACGATCCTCTTTGAGTATGACGATGCATGGCTCAAGGATTCGGATCGATTCTTCCTGGAGCCGGCTCTGGCGCTGACCCGCGGCGCCTTTGCTCCCCCTGCCGGGGCATCCATGTTCGGCTCCATCGGCGACTCCGCACCGGACACCTGGGGGCGACGCCTCATGCAGCGTTCTGAGCGTCGTTTGGCGGAACGCGAAAGACGTGCGGTTCGCACCCTTATGGAGAGCGATTACCTTCTCGGTGTCGCCGATGAGACGCGCCTTGGAGCTCTCCGCTTCCGAACAGTCGGTGCACATGTTTACCAGGCGCCGACCCATGACAGCGTCCCTGCCTTCATCGAGCTAGGGCGCCTCCTGGAAATTACCGAGCGAATCCTCCGGGACGAAGAGAGTGACGAGGACCTGCGACTGATCTTCGCGCCAGGCTCTTCTCTTGGTGGGGCCCGACCGAAGGCATCTGTCATCGATCAGCATGGTCGCCTGGCAATTGCCAAATTTCCCAAGGAGACCGACGACTACAGCATAGAAACCTGGGAGGAGATCGCGCTGCGTCTGGCAGGCCAAGCTGGCATCGCAACGCCGCATCACGAACTGATCAAGGTCGCGGGCAAGCCCGTCATGCTATCGAGACGTTTCGACCGCGACGACGGGTACCGTATCCCTTTCCTGTCCGCAATGGCGATGATGGGAGCCAGGGACGGCGAGCATGGCAGCTATCCCGAAATGGTCGACGCGCTCGCGCAACATGGCGCCCAGGGAAAAACCGACGCCCAGGCGCTTTATCGCCGTGTCGTCTTCAACGTGCTGATTTCCAATGTCGACGACCATCTGCGCAACCACGGCTTCCTTTGGCTGGGAAAGGCTGGCTGGTCGCTCTCGCCTGCCTACGATCTCAATCCGGTGCCGACCGATCTCAAGCCACGGGTTCTGACAACCAAAATCGACCTCGATGAAGGAACGTGTTCGCTCGATCTTTTGGAGGCTGCGTCCGAGTTCTTTGCGCTTACGCTGGATCAGGCGAGAACAATTATCAAGGAGGTCGCGACAGTGACTGCGACCTGGCGCGATACCGCCAAGGCGGTGGGCGCCCGACCGGCCGAGATCAGCCGTATGGCAAGCGCATTCGAACATGACGATCTCAAACGGGCGTTGCTCTAAAAGCGAACCCGCCGAATGTTGGCCGGGGAAATAGCTGTTACAAAACTAGGCAAGCGCAGCTCCTGCAGCGATTCCGGTGTGCTTCGACCATCCTGATCCGGGAGTTCCCTGCGCCATGTTCCCGGCCATCGCAACCAACCGCAGGACAGACCGCTTCGGATTTGAATCAAGCCAGACAGCCCTGATTGAACATCGGGAAATCGCGGAGCGACCCGCCCTGAAGCCGGAAGCGGTCACATATTGAAGAGCGGGTAGTTGTTCCCCGATAGGATGGAAGCACAGGCTCACGACTGGACGCCGGGCCCAAGTATCGAACGGAGAGCAACAATGAGCGAATATATAGGTCTTGACCTCAGGATGCCCATGGCACAGAAGCAGAACGTTTCCGACTACCCCACAGTTACCCCACAGAATCGCCGGAAACAAACGTGAACAAAGGCCGTTTGGCGTCACAAGAAATAGCGGAAATCCGGGCTTTTGCTGGCCAACCCGCTCGTTCGGGACGATGGGGTCGCAGGTTCTTGACGACAAGGGCATGCCGTCGCCGTCGGAACATGACCTATGTTCACGCAAGCTGCCATTTTCGGGGTGAATGATTGTCTAGCCGGTGGGCAAGGTCGCGGCTGTCTTCCCCGACATGTCTTGATCTACCAATTCACCGAGAAAGCGACTGAACGGCACAATGTCTTGGTGGACACTGGCCCGCTCAAGGGCGGCCATGTATCCAGCGCGGCGCTGCACGGGAATGATGGTCCAGGGATAGCCGCCCGTTGCCATCATGACGTTCATCAGGAACCGTCCCATGCGGCCGTTCCCGTCCATGTAGGGATGGATGTAGACAAAAATGAAATGGCCGAGGACCACTCGCACCCCCGGTTGCTCTTCCGCCTCGAGCATCTCGAAGAAGACGGGCATCGCATCTCGAACGGCATTGGGCGACAGTGGGGCATGCATGGAGTTGCGGATGAATACGCGATCGCTGCGGTAGCCAGCCAAGTCGCCGGGTTTCACGATACCGGCCGCAACGCTGGGAGCGAATAGCTCGCGGTACCATTGTCCATGATCGTCATCGACAACGCGGCCGGGATTTTCATTGGCTAGCACTGATCCAACGCTGCGCTTCACCGCTTCGAAGGCTTGGTAGTAACCACGCGCCGCGAGCGCGTCGCGATGTTCGCCATCTTGCGGGTCGCCGTCGGGGTTCCAGTTGCCGCTGCGGACCCGATCTATCAACTGCGGGCTGACCCGGTAGCCTTCGATGGAAAGCGAGTGATATGCATCCGTGACATAGATGTCATCAACGCGCCGAAGATAGCCAGCAACGTCGTTCGGGCGGCCGGGGGCCTCCGGGAAATTGTCGACGACGTCGCCGCGCATCTCCTGCCACATCAACCTGATCCGCCCGGCATAGGGTGAGGTCTCGCGGCGCGGGAGGGACAACTCAAGCCGTGTATCGAACGGATCGGTCTCACGAACCGTGTAACCGGCAGTCTGCATGCTGCGGATGATGTCATCTGCTATCCGTTCGCGACCAATGTTGCGAAATGCACCCGCCAGGCGACCAGCAATGGTGCTGTGACCCCCTTCAAGAAGTCGCGCGAGAATTTCCGATGCATCCGAGATCATCGTCAACGCCGTCCGCGCGTCGGTCGGCTTTTGCGAGAAGAAAGTGGGGGAGGCCTCGACAAGCGCCGCAGGCAAGGCGTAGAGGCGAAGGCCGTCGATCTCTGCGATGTCGCGGGCAGCCGGCATGCTGGCCCGGATGTCGAAAATCGATGTGCCGTGCAAAAGCGCGGTGGGTTTGTTGCCTCCGGTCGGGGATCGCACCAACAATTGTCCCGGCACCGTTCGATTGCCTGCATGAAAGGAGAGAGAAGGTTCGGGGGCAACGCACCAATCCTTGCCGAAGCGGTCATTCAGATAGTTGGCGCAAAAATCCCAGAACGAGGCGTACCAGCCCGTTGTTTCACCCTGACGCTGGTGGGGATTGGACGGCACGTACCAGCCTTTCATGACTTCCTGCAGGAAGCCGTTCTTCAGAAGCCGCTCGCGGTGGGTACGGGATAGTTCGGTTGAGCGGATAGCGACGATATGCCGATCCTGAAGCGCCTTGAGCGCGGCGAGCGCCTCGGCCAATTTCTCATGAGGCAGTGCCATATTGAGGTCCTCAGGTTTTCGTGCTGCGCAACTGTTAGGTTTTTACGTTGCGCTTTCATTAGGGAATCATGCTTCTCTATGATTAGGTTATTATGCTGCACAAAAATTAGGGTATTGTGCAATAGGCAACAGCGAACACCAGCATGGAGCCCCGCAAAGAGCTTGGCCAATCAGACGCCGCGATAGTCGATGATCAAGGTGGCTGAGCCGATTCCCCCTACCGTTCCTGCGACTCAAGTTCGATCTCGCAAGCGTCCTGGAACCGGAGGAAGGCAACGGCGGCGCCGCCGCCCGCCTGTATTTACACGCCACAGTACGACGGCAATGGAAACTTGTTGAACCGGCCAGATTTCTGGTTCTCTTAATCATCCCCGAGCGGGAACGGCCTGAGCTGTTCCCGACTGAAACGGGGACAGAAGCGTGGTTCCACACAACAATCCGGAAGGCCGCGCGCGCAGTTCGCGCATGCTGCGCACAGCGCTCGGGGTCGCCATAAGCCGGTTCCTGGACGACCCCACTGTCGTCGAAGTCATGCTGAACCCTGATGGCCGTATCTGGGTAGATCGTCTCACCAACGGTCTGGCCGAGACGCAAGAGATGCTGTCCGCCGCTGACGGCGAGCGCATTGTGCGCCTGGTAGCCCATCACGTCGGCGCGGAGGTGCATCCTCGCTCTCCGCGGGTCTCTGCTGAACTGCCAGAAACAGGCGAACGGTTCGAAGGTCTGCTGCCGCCCGTCGTTTCAGCACCTGCCTTCGCGATCCGCAAGCCCGCTGTCGCAGTCTTCACACTCGACGACTATGTCGCTGCGGGCATCATGACGATCGAGCAGGCGGCGACCTTGCGTGCCGCGGTCGCCAGCCGCGCCAACATCCTGGTCGCCGGCGGTACATCCACCGGCAAGACGACATTGACCAATGCCTTGCTCGCCGAATGGCAAGGAGTGCCGATCGCATCATCATCATCGAAGACACGCGCGAACTGCAATGCGCGGCGCCCAACCTTGTTGCCATGCGCACCAAGGATGGCGTCGCTACGCTTTCCGACCTGGTCCGCTCCTCGCTGCGACTGCGGCCAGACCGCATCCCCATCGGCGAGGTGCGCGGCGCCGAGGCCCTCGACCTCTTGAAGGCATGGGGCACCGGACATCCGGGCGGCATCGGCACCATTCATGCCGGCTCAGGCATTGGAGCACTACGCCGTCTCGAGCAGCTCATCCAGGAAGCCGTCGTCACCGTCCCACGCGCGCTGATTGCCGAGACCATCGATCTCGTTGCCGTGCTGTCAGGTCGCGGCCCCGCACGGCGGCTCACCGAACTCGCTCGCGTCCAAGGGATTGGACCCGATGGCGATTATCGCATCTCGCAGGCTACCCCAAACAACACAGGAGACGGTTCATGATCCGCACGCTTTCACGCCAGTACCTGGCTACTGCCGCCACAACGCTGATCGTCAGCGCCATTATCGTCCCTGGCGCCAATGCGGCCGGCTCGTCGATGCCGTGGGAGCAACCATTAGAGAAGATCCTTCAGTCGATCGAAGGCCCTGTCTCCAAGATCATCGCCGTGATCATCATCATCGTCACGGGGCTGACGCTTGCCTTTGGCGATACCTCCGGCGGGTTCAGGCGGCTGATCCAGATCGTCTTCGGCCTGTCGATCGCCTTCGCGGCGTCGAGCTTCTTCCTGTCGTTCTTTTCCTTCGGCGGCGGGGCATTGATCTGAATGGCGACCTCGCTCGAACACCTCGATATCGTGCCGGGGTTCACCGTCGCGGTCCACAGGGCGTTGACCGAGCACATCCTGCTCGGCGGCGCGCCGCGTTCCATCGCCATTTTGAACGGCACGCTGGCGGGTGCCGTGGGCCTTGGCCTGCGTCTTTGGCTGGTCGGCCTCATCATCTGGGTGCTTGGACACTTCACAGCGGTTTGGGCTGCAAAACGCGATCCGCTGTTCATGGAAGTCGGGCGCCGGCATCTGCGTATTCCTGCTCATCTGTCGGTTTGAGGACGCGGTGATGATGAACCTCGCTGAATTCCGCCGCACCGCCAGCCGCCTGGCCGACTACCTGCCCTGGGCTGCGCTCGTCGCGAAAGGGGTAGTGCTCAACAAGGATGGGAGCCTGCAGCGCACCGCGGCATTCCGGGGACCGGATCTCGATTCCGCCGTCGCGGCCGAACTGGTCGCAGTGGCTTCACGCATCAACAATGCCTTCCGCCGCCTCGGCTCGGGCTGGAGCATTTTCGTCGAGGCGCAGCGTCACGAGGCGGCGACCTATCCCGAGAGCCAGTTCCCCGATCCCGCCTCTCAACTGGTCGACGCCGAGCGCAAAGCCGACTTCGAGGAGGAAGGGGTTCATTTCGTATCGAGCTACTTCCTCACATTCCTCTACCTGCCCCCGCTCGACGATACCGCACGCGCCGAGAAGTGGCTTTACGAGGGCAGCGAACAGTCTGGCGTGGATGCCGAGGAGATCCTGCGCGCCTTTCTCGACCGCACCGAGCGCGTGCTCTCCCTGCTCGATGGCTTGATGCCGGAATGCCAGTGGCTCGATGACAGAGAGACGCTGACCTACCTGCACTCGACCGTATCGACCAAGCACCACCGCGTTCGCGTCCCGGAGACTCCGATCTATCTCGATGCGCTACTGGCCGACCTGCCACTGACCGGCGGGCTCGAGCCGCGCCTTGGCGACCAGCATCTTCGCGTGCTCACCATAATGGGCTTTCCGACTGCGACGACGCCAGGTCTGCTTGATGACCTGAACCGGCTCGCTTTTTCGTATCGATGGTCGACGCGGGCGATCCTGCTCGACAAGACCGATGCCGCGAAGCTTCTGACGAAGATCCGGCGGCAATGGTTCGCCAAGCGCAAGTCGATCGCAGCGATCCTGAAGGAGGTCATGACAAACGAGGCCTCCATGCTCGTGGACACGGACGCCGCCAATAAGTCGGCCGATGCAGACATGGCCCTGCAGGAACTCGGCGCTGACGTGTCGGGCATGGCCTTTGTCACCGCGACCATCACGGTCTGGGATATAGACCCGCGCGTGGCGCAGGAGAAACTGCGCCTCGTCGAGAAGGTCATCCAGGGTCGTGACTTCACGGCCATCATCGAAACCGTCAATGCCGTCGACGCATGGCTGGGTTCATTGCCCGGACATGCCTACGCCAATGTCCGCCAGCCGCCAATCTCGACACTCAATCTCGCCCACATGATCCCCCTTTCTGCCGTGTGGGCGGGGCCGGAACGGGACGAGCACCTCGGCAGTCCTCCCTTGCTATATGGCAAGACTGAGGGCTCGACCCCGTTCCGGTTGTCGCTGCATGTTGGTGATGTAGGCCACACTCTGATCGTCGGTCCCACCGGCGCGGGAAAATCCGTGCTGCTTGCGCTGATGGCCTTGCAGTTCCGTCGCTATGAACGCAGCCAGGTCTTCGCCTTCGACTTCGGCGGCTCGATCCGCGCCGCCGCACTTGCCATGGGCGGTGACTGGCACGATCTGGGCGGCGCGCTCACCGAAGGCATGACAGCCTCCGTCTCGCTCCAGCCGCTCGCACGCATACACGACACCTATGAGCGCGCCTGGGCGGCCGACTGGCTCCTTGCGATCCTTGCCCGCGAAGGCATCCCGATCACCCCGGATGCCAAGGAACATATCTGGACCGCGCTGACGTCGCTCGCCTCCGCACCGGTCGAGGAGCGCACCATCACGGGCTTGAGCGTGCTGCTTCAGTCGAACGACCTGAAGCAGGCCCTTCGCTCATATTGCGTCGGTGGTCCCTATGGCCGGCTCCTTGATGCCGAGGCTGAGCATCTAGGCGCTGCATCTGTTCTTGCATTCGAGATCGAAGGCCTGGTTGGCACCGGTGCCGCGCCCGCCGTCCTGTCCTACCTGTTCCATCGTGTTGGTGACCGGCTCGACGGGCGGCCGACCCTGCTCATCATCGACGAGGGCTGGCTGGCGCTCGATGATGAAGGCTTCGCGAGCCAGCTTCGCGAGTGGTTGAAGACGCTGCGCAAGAAGAACGCGAGCGTCGTCTTCGCCACTCAGTCGCTGTCCGACATCGACAACTCCAATATCGCGCCGGCGATCATCGAGAGCTGTCCGACCCGCCTTCTTCTGCCCAATGAGCGTGCGATCGAGCCGCAGATCACGGCGATCTATCAGCGCTTCGGTCTTAACGAGCGCCAGATCGAAATCCTGGCGCGCGCGACGCCTAAGCGCGACTACTACTGCCAGTCCCGGCGCGGCAACCGTCTCTTCGAGCTCGGCCTGTCCGAAGTTGGCCTCGCGCTTTGCGCCGCATCGTCGAAAACCGACCAGGCCCTGATCGCCAGTGTGGTCGCCGAGCACGGTCGCGACGGCTTCCTGGCTTCCTGGCTGCGCGCGCGAAACGTTGCCTGGGCCGTGGACCTCATTCCCAACCTGCCCACTCCCATCCCACCAGTTGAAGAGGAGCCCCAGTCATGACTAGCCTCAAGTCCCGTTCGCACATCCTTGTGCTCGCCGCGGCCATGCTCGCCCCGCCGCTCGCAGTTTCGTTCATCCCTGTTACGCCGGCGCACGCACTCATCGTGTTTGACCCGTCGAATTACGCGCAAAATGTGCTGACAGCGGCGAGGTCGCTCCAGCAGGTCACCAATCAGATCACCTCGCTTCAGAACGAAGCGCAGATCCTGATCAACCAGGCCCGCAATCTCGCGAGCCTGCCTTTTTCCTCGCTCCAGCAACTGCGCCAATCTGTGCAGAGAACGCAGCAGCTCCTCGGGCAGGCGCAAAACATCGCCTTCGACGTCCAGCAGGTCGACAAGATCTTTCAGCAACAATACGGCTCGGTTTCACTCTCCTCTTCCGACCAGCAGCTTGTCGCGGATGCCCGCTCGCGCTGGCAAAATACGGTTGGCGGCCTCCAGGACGCCATGCGCGTGCAGGCCGGCGTCGTCGGAAACATCGACACCAATCGCGTGCAAATGTCGGCGCTGGTCGGAGCCAGCCAATCGGCTACGGGCGCATTGCAGGCGACGCAGGCTGGCAACCAACTCCTAGCGCTTCAAGCCCAGCAACTTGCCGACCTCACTGCCGTCGTCGCTGCCAACGGTCGTGCCCAGGCGCTGACAGAAGCCGAACGTGCGGCTGCGGCGGAACAGGGGCGCGAGCAGCGCCGCCGCTTCCTCGCCCCCGGCTCCGGTTACCAGGTCGGGAATGCCTCAATGTTCAACCGCTGAGGATTACCACAGTGGATGGCAAGACCCTTGCTCGCATCATCGCCGTCATCTTCGTCGCTGTCGCAGTCACCGCGACAACTGTCGAGATGACCCGCAAGCAGGACAAGCCGGGCGCCGCAGTGCTCGAGGCGCCGGCAACCTCGCACGGCCCGCTCAGCGAGGGTCTTCGCCGCTGCCAGGTGCTCGGCGAGGGAGCTTTGCGCGACAGCGCCTGTCTGCGCCTATGGACCGAGCAGCGCGACCGGTTCCTTGGTTCCAAAGCGCCATTTGTGAGCTCGACTGGAGAGCCGGCCACCCCGCCGTCGCCGGATGCGAGCTCGAGGGGGGCTCGATAGGCGATGGGCAGCACCGGCATTATCGATCAATTCCTCGGCACGTTCACGCGTTACATAGACAGCGGCTTCGGCTTGCTCGGCGGCGAAGTCGCGTTCGTCGCCACCACTTTAATCGTCATTGACGTGACGCTCGCGGCGCTCTTCTGGAGTTGGGGCGCCGATGACGACATCCTCGCGCGGCTCGTCAGGAAGACGCTGTTCGTTGGCGTCTTCGCCTACCTGATTTCCAACTGGAACAGTCTTGCCCGGATCGTCTTCGAAAGCTTCTCCGGCCTCGGCCTCAAGGCAAGCGGCACCGGCTTTTCAGTGCAGGACCTGCTCCGGCCTGGCAGGATCGCGCAAACCGGGCTCGATGCGGGACGACCGTTACTTGAGGCCATCTCGGGTCTGATGGGCTATGTGTCCTTCTTCGAAAACTTCATTCAGATCGCTTGCCTGCTTTTCGCCTGGGCGCTTGTCCTGCTTGCCTTCTTCATCCTGGCCGTGCAGCTCTTCGTCACGCTGATCGAATTCAAGCTGTCGACGCTGGCTGGCTTCGTCCTGATCCCCTTCGGCCTCTTCGGCAAGACCGCCTTCATGGCCGAACGCGTGCTCGGCAATGTTATCTCGTCGGGCATCAAGGTCCTTGTCCTTGCTGTCGTCATCGGCATCGGCTCGACGCTGTTCGGCGAGTTCACTCAAGGCTTCGGTGGCGAGAATCCTACCATCGATCAAGCGATGGCGATCGTGCTGGCGGCATTGTCGCTGCTTGGTCTCGGCATATTCGGCCCTGGCATTGCCAATGGTCTGGTCTCCGGCGGACCGCAGCTTGGCGCCGGCGCCGCGATTGGCACGGGCCTCGCCGCTGGCGGCACAGTGCTCGTCGCGGGCGGCGCCGTGGGCCTTGCGACGCGAGGAGGAGCCACCGCCTTCTCCGGAGCGGCACGGAGCGGTTCATTTCTCGCGGGAGGTGCTTCTGCCGCTTATGCCCTCGGGTCGGCCGGCCAGACCGGCGCCGGTGGCGTCGCCTCCGGTCTAAGTGGCGTCGCAGGCGCTGCTATGTCCGGCACGGCCTCGCCACTCAAGCGTGCTGCAGCGCGCGCCAGTCAATCAATGAAGTCGAGCTTTGCGTCCGGCGTCAATTCCGCCGTCGAAGCGACCGGTGGTTCATTGACACCAGGGACGGTCGGAGACGCGGCCGAGCCTGCCAACGATCCATCGTCTGGTCGCGCTGGCCAAGCCAGCAGCGCAGCGCAAGGCCCGCCTGACTGGGCCAAACGCATGCAGCGATCCCAGCGCCTCTCCCACGGCGTCCAGACCGCTGCCCACGCCGTGCGCTCCGGCGAGGCGCACGGCAGCGGAACCTCCGTTTCTCTCTCGGAAGGCAAATGACCAATGAACATCTTTCGAAGACCAACCGTCCACTACGGCAAGACACCTTTACCGGAGACGCCTTACCAGAAGGCAGCGCAGGTTTGGGATGAGCGCATAGGCTCTGCGCGCGTGCAGGCCAAGAACTGGCGCTACATGGCCTTTGGATCGCTGATCCTGTCGGCTAGCCTCGCCGGCTCTCTTGTGTGGCAGTCCGCCCGAGGCTCGGTCGTACCCTGGGTGGTTGAGGTCGATAAGCTCGGACAGGTGCAGACGGTCGCGCCTGCGACCACCGACTACAAGCCGACCGATCCGCAAATAGCATGGCATCTCGCCCGCTTCGTCGAGCAGGTCCGATCAATCCCGGCCGATCCGATCATCGTGCGCCAGAACTGGCTACGCGCCTATGAATGGACGACCGACCAGGGTGCTGCGGCCCTCAACGACTATGCCCGCGCCAACGAACCCTTCTCCAAGATCGGCAAGCAGCAGGTCGCGGTCGAAGTTTCCTCGGTCATCCGCGCTTCGGCCGATTCCTTCCGCGTCGCCTGGACCGAGCGTCACTACGAAAATGGCCAGCTCTTAGCCACCGAGCACTGGACCGCCATCCTGACAATCGTGGTCCAGCCGCCAGCCGACGCCGAACGGCTTCGGGCCAATCCGCTCGGCATCTACGTCAACGCCCTCAACTGGTCTCGGGAGATGAGCCAATGAATATGGCATTGGGTGTTGTCGCGACTCCGGCTGCATTCGCCGTGGTACTGATTTCGGGGTCTTTGCTCGCGGGCTGCGCAACGCTGCAGAAGCCGCCGCAGATCACCTACGATGCCTTCGTGCCGCCGCTACCAACGGTCCCAGCTGTCGCGACTGATCAGAAGCCGAAACCGTTGCATGTCCCGCCGAGCTGGTCCCCGACGCGTGGCGGTGCCGCCGGCAATACACCGACGGCGCGTGTCGAAAATGCCAACGCGGCCGCTCGCGTCCAGCCGCGGCGCGAGGGCTATTACAACGCCATCCAGATATATCCTTGGAGCGAAGGCGCGCTTTACCAGGTCTATGCCGCGCCCGGGCAGATAACGGACATCGCCCTCGAGCCCGGCGAGAGCCTGACCGGTACCGGCCCGATCGCGGCTGGCGACACCGCGCGCTGGATCATCGGCGATACCGAAAGCGGATCGGGGATCACCCGGCGCGTCCATGTGCTGGTTAAGCCCTCGCGCGCGGACATCACGACCAATCTCGTCATCACCACCGACCGGCGCAGCTACATGATCGAGTTGCGGGCGGATGAGAAGCCCTACATGCCGGCCGTGGCGTGGGCATACCCGGCCCAACCAGCCGGCCTGCGACAGCCCAGTCCCACAACGCCAATTGTCCCCGACGTTACTGCACGCAACTATCGATATCGCCTCACCGGCGACACGCCGGCGTGGAGGCCTGTCGCCATCTACGACGACGGCAGGCGCGTCTACGTCGAGTTTCCGCGCGGAATCGTGCAGGGCGAGATGCCGCCGATCTTTGTCATTGGTCCGGACGGCGAACCCCAGGTCGTCAACAGTCGTGTCTATCACAACGCTCTGATCGTCGACCGGCTCTTTGCCGCTGCTGAACTTCGTCTTGGCAGCGGCAAGCGGCAACAGACCGTCAGGATCTTGCGTAGTGATGGGGCGCCAATCCGTCGACTGCCGCCGATGCCAGGCTCCGGTGCAGCACCGAAAGATACCAACGTACCGGGGCAGCGGGGAGGGCAGGGCTCGTGAACGAGAACGAAACAGCCGCTCAGCCGATGCGGCTGCGCGCCGAGCCGTCGCGTGTGACCCGGCTGTCACGCAAAGTTCTCGCAGGCATAGGCTGCGTCGCCTCGCTCGCCATCGGAGGCTCACTGATATATGCGCTTCAGAGCCGCAATATCAGCACTGACGGTAAGGAGCTCTATTCGACCTCCAATCGACAGCCCGCCGACGGCCTGGCTGGCCTGCCACGCGACTATACCGGTCCGGTCCTTGGGCCGCCGCTGCCCGGCGATCTCGGCCGGCCGCTGCTTGATGCTCAGAACAGGGGACAGCCCGTGGCGCCGCCGACAATGGCAACGCCAACAGTCGACGAGGCCGAACAGCGCAGGCGAACTGAAGAGGAGGCGGCCCGCACCTCTCGCGTCTTCTTCCAGACAGCGGCTGTGACCGGGGCTGCCGCCGAACCTCCAGGTAGTGTTGCTGGGCCACCCGATTTCTCCGGTCTGGGTCCCGCCGGCCAAACACTGCAGGACCGCCAGCTCGCCTTCTTCAATGTTGCCGCCGATAGACGCACTGTGGCGCCCGACCGCGTTGTGACTCCGGCATCGCCCTACGTGCTTCAGGCTGGTGCCGTTATACCAGCCGCTCTCCTCACCGGTATCCGCTCCGATCTGCCTGGTCAGATCTCGGCCCAGGTGACGGAGAACGTCTACGACAGTCCGACAGGACGGGCGCTTCTGATCCCGCAGGGCACCCGGGTGATCGGTCAATACGACAATGGAGTCGGGTTCGGACAACGACGGGTGCTACTGGTTTGGAGCAGGCTCATCTTTCCGGACGGCCGATCCATCGTTCTGGAGAGGCAACCTGGCACGGACTGGCAGGGCTATGCCGGCGTCGAAGATGGTGTCGACTACCACTGGGGCGAAATGTTCAAGGCGGCCGCGCTCTCGACCATACTCAGCATTGGGGCACAGGCTGGCTCATCGGGCCAGGAGAGCGACATCGTGCGGGCCTTGCGAAGCGGCGCTTCCGATAGCGTCAGCCAGGCCGGCCAGCAGATCGTCCAACGCCAGCTCGAAATAGCGCCGACACTGACGATACGGCCGGGTTTCCCCGTACGCGTCCTCGTCACGCGCGACCTCATGCTCGAACCCTATGGAGGATGAAATGGCCAAGCTGAAGCTGACGCCCATTGCCGACGACAAGCCCGGCAAAGTCACAGTTGAATTGCCCGCGCGCCTTAATCGCAACCTAGCCAGATACGCGGCCTATCTGAACAGTCAACATGTCTTTGTCTCACAAGCAGGAGGTGAACAATGCCGGATCTGAGGCTCGGCCGTCTGCCGAAAGTTGGCGTTGTCCGCATGACCATCGTCCTGCCGGAGCCGCTCAAGGAGGAACTCGATCAGTATGCGGCCGAGTACGGAAGGCTGTACGAGCCCGTAGACACCGCAGCCCTGATCCCGCACATGCTGGAAGCCTTCGTCCATTCGGATCGCGGTTGGCGCAGCCGTAAGGCGAAGGCCGGCCGAGCCCGTCAACGAGGGGCATCTCCAGCCAGCGGTGAAACGCGAAGCGGTACCCAAGGGGACAGCTCCGCCTGAAGCTGTCCTGGTGGCTTTACCCTAAGCCCAGCACCAGTTCCGGCAACAGGCTGGCCCACAAGATCATCGATCAATTCTGGCTGTGCGCGGAATGTCCGGTTTGCGCGGGATGATCGCCGTCGACCCACTGGACGATCATCCGGAATTGCACTTTCGCTTGCGAATACGAGCGATAGAAGTCGAGCAGTTCCCCCGTGGGCTCCGACAAGCGTTGGAAGCCCGAAATGAAGGCAACGACCGTGCCGATCGTCGTCTGTCCGCGGATCACAAGATAGCCGCCAACGATCAGGACCATCAGCGACCCCACCGCGTTGGCTATGTTCAGCAACGTCTTCAGCCCGAATTTCAACAAATAGAATTCAATGCGGGTGCTGAAGATCGTGCGTATGGTGCGAAAGGCTGCTCGGCGCTTCGTCGAG
This sequence comes from Mesorhizobium sp. M1C.F.Ca.ET.210.01.1.1, assembly GCF_004791585.1. GTDB lineage: Bacteria > Pseudomonadota > Alphaproteobacteria > Rhizobiales > Rhizobiaceae > Mesorhizobium. The sequence goes on along the minus strand of NZ_SRUU01000044.1, from coordinate 20,479 downwards.
TGGCTGGCGAAGGCATTGACTGTTTGGTTGCCAAGCTTTCGGACCAGCGCGACCTGCCGTTCCACGAGTGTGTTCAGGTCCTTCTGCATGTAAAGCGCAAGCAGGATCTGCGGCAGGAGTGACACGCCGCTGACCAGAGCGATCACCGGCTGCATGTAGATCATGTAACACGCGACGGAGATCATCAGCGTGACGTTGACTACGCATTCAGAGATGCTGGTGCCGACAAATCCGCCAACATAGTCGATCTCGTTGCCGATGATGCCGGCGGTCTGACCACTCCTTGCGTGCTCGCGCGCGGACCTTTGCGTGGCGACGAGAGCGAGTTGGTCTCGGGCCGTCTTCACCACGCTCTCTCCGACCCAGCCCTGATAGACGATCAGTGCGTATTTCAGCCCCGCATGCAGGAGTATAGCCCCAAGATACAAGCCGCCGAGCATCAGGAGCGTTCGCACGTTCTTGTCGGCAATCGCCACATCGACGACCCGTCTCTGCAGGTCGATGGGGATAAAGTTGGCCAACGCAACCGAAATTGCGATCACGCTGACATAGACCTGTTGCATGCCGCTGGCGCGCCGGACAAAACTGGGAAACTTCTCGCCAGGGCGCATCGCGTGGGCCGTTGGCTCAAACGGGGTGAAGCGCCGCGCAATTGTCGCGAAAATTCCGCTCACCTTCGGTGCGCCCCCGTCGCCTCCATTTCCGGTCCGGCCGATAAGGGCAACGCACCTTGTCGGTGACCAGCTGAACGGGCATCCTCAATCAGGCCCGCAACCATCACTCGGCCATGCCTTGCGCGCCGGCGTGGTCCCGAGTGGTGCCGGTCGTCTCCGAAGAAGAGCCTCTTCGACCATTCCGAGACCAGGGCATCGGCGATCGCGATGCGCTGCTTCAACGCGTTGACCGCGCGAGACGCGCTGTATTTCGGACTGAAGCCGAGACCGCAACTCGCTAGGATGATTGCTCCGATGATGACGGCCTCGCGGCCTTCACCGACAAAACCGGCAACGATCGCCGCGACGATCAGGATCAGAACCAGCGGATTGCGAAACTGCCACAACAGGACCGCCAGCGCTTGTTCTCGCCTCTGATCGGTGAACGTGTTTGGCCTGTAGCGCGAAAACCCGTTGCACCCCTCGGTCGAAGTCAGTGCGGTAGGCCGAGAGCGGCATTCCTGCAGCACCTCGATAGCCGGTCGCGACCCGTGGGGCTCGCCCACGCCGCGCCACGTTGGGGAGGCTGAGTTCTCGATCATCAGGGCTTGATAGCGAAGAAGGCCGCGAGCCCCCTTGATCGGCATCAAGGCCGGGAGAATTTAGATCCGAGCTGAAGCAGGCAGGCTGCGTGATAGATGCGAAGGAGAGCTCATCAGACCGTTGCGTGAACCGCGACCATCGTCCCTGTCGGAACCGCTGCTAGGACAGGCTTACGCAAGGCAGGCCAGATCGGTGAAGTAAATCTCCGGGGTAAGACCTCCTTCGGCGCCGTTGATCATCGGGACGGGCTCGATTGCTGGCCTACACCTATGTCGTTCGCGGGACGCCCATGCTCGTCCACCTCTTCTGCTCTACTACGGCCTCGGCCAGATGGAAGCAGTGAGAGCGAGTGCCTTTTTGAGCCGGTTTCGGTCAGCCAGGTGGTGCGGGAGCTTGGCCGGAAAGAGGAGGCAACCGGCGACGGCCCGGCGTGGCCGCCGGCCAATGTCGACGTCGAATGAGCGGCGCGCAGTTCGCAACAGGCCGGGGGTCTCGTATTCGCTTGTATTCGAAATGCGCCGGTCGGGCCGATAGCCAAGAGAATGGTGAGCGGTATTGTGTGGATCCGACCAGACCCCATTCCAACTGCTAATCCGTCTCTACGCTTTCGGCCGTGTCCACGTTTCGATAGTCTAGGTCGCCTCGCCCGGCTTATGGAAGTTCGATCTCGCCGTCCACCACGTGGTTGAGGCCGGTGCCTTCCGCCGTCAACGTCATGCGGACGTTCAACTTCTTCTCGCCGCCGATTTGCCCTTCACGCGCAATCTCCTCGATCTTGCGCTGAGAGGTCACGCCGACCTCCTTCAGAAACTTGCGGATCGACATGTTGAAGGCGTCTTCGCTCATGGCGGAACTCCTTTGTGTCCGGAAGAGATTGTAAGGGAAGGCAAGGGATCAAGGAAGCGGGACGCCATAGGTATCGCGGAAAATGATCGTTTTAGGTTCTGTTGGGCTAATCTTGTCACAACCAGTTTCCATCGCGCTCCCGAGCTCAGTGTTGTGGTCTGAGAATGCCGCTCACATCCAGAAACTTGGAAAATGCCCTGCGCATGCCTGCAGGTCACGCGCTAGACATATATGCTTGGATGTAGCCTGCCCGAGGCGATGTCAGCTTGCGACGGCGCTGCGCAGCAGCATGAGCTCGCCGATGTTTTCGATGATGACGTAGCCGACCAAACTGCCCCTGGCATCCACCACGCCGACGGCAGGTGCAGCTCCCTTCTTCAGGTGTTCGAGCGCCTTGGTGAGCTTCTCATGGTCGCGCACCACCGGGATATTTGCCGCCATTGCCTCGATCACAGGAGCTTGACCGCCGCGCTGCTGGAGGCCGGCGACGAGCCCCGAGCGCGTCAGCACGCCGCGCAACCTGCCGCCATCATCGACGATCGGGAATTCGTGTTGCGTCGTGCGCAACAGGGCCTGTGCCGCCTCGTCGAGGGTCGCGGTCGTCGGCAGGCTTTCGAACCGGCTGATCATGACGTCGCGGACGTTAACGGCACGCGCTGCTGCCTCAAGCCCCATCGCCTGCGTTTCCGCAGTGGCGGCGAGGTAGACGAAGATCGCAACGAATATGAGCAGCACGTTGCCGGCGACGAGACCGATGAAGCCGAAGGCGAAGGCGGCGAACTGACCAACGGTCCCTGCAATCTCCGTCGCGCGCACGCGGTTGTAGCGCGTGGCGAGCAAGGCGCGCAGCACGCGCCCGCCATCCATCGGAAAGGCCGGAATGAGGTTGAACAGGACCAGCCAGATGTTGACGGCGGCGAGGCGAGCAACGAACGCGGCATGCGGATTATCCATTGACGTCAGCGCGTCGATACCGACGGTGGTGCCGAGCGCGACGACGAGGAAAGAGGCAATGACGACATTGACCAGCGGACCGGCGAGCGCCACGACGATCTCTTCCGACGGCTTCTCGGGTAGCCGCTCCAGCTCGGCGACGCCGCCGATCGGCAAGAGCGTGATCTTTGGAGTTCGGATGCCGTAGCGCCTAGCGGCAGCGGCATGGCCAAGCTCATGCAATACCACGCAGGCGAACACGGCGCCGATGAAGCCGACGCCCTCGATCGCAGCCGACGTTCCACCCTCCTGGTAATAGGCGATGCCGATCCAGGCGAGCAACAGCAGGAAGGTCAGGTGGATGCGGATTTCGGTGTCGCCGACACGGAGGATCGGATAGGACCACTGCATGATGTGACTCCGTCCGGGTCGGGAAGGCAGGCCGCGCCCCGCCGAGCATGCCCCCGTTTGCTGTCGCGTCAAGTGCCGGGCAGAGGATCACCATGTCTGCGCGTTTGTATTGGCTCCTGCTAACGGCTTCTCTTGATTGTACCAGCGCCCTCTCGGCGACGCCGAAGCTTGCGGACATCTGACAGGGTTCCAGTTCCCATCCAGAGACAGCTTCTTGTCGAGAGCACCTTTACGAAGGCGAAACGCACAGCGGGGAGTTCAAGGCCAAGGACTGATGGCTGCAGGTTGCTGCCGCCGCTCAGGCGAAGCGCAATTGCAAAGGCAATTGACCGGCGCGCTCGCGGCGCCGGGTCATTGTGGTTCTTCTCGGCGAGATCCATCGGCGGACTATTGTCCCAACCTGAACTTCCAACTATCGAATCCAGTTATTCCAGCGTTCCAGCAGCATGGCCGCATTCGCGTTGATCCATTCGGCATCGGGCACGACGATCGAATTGCGGATGTCGTCGGCACTCGGCATCATTTTTCGTGCCTCATCCGACATCAACGCGATGGCTTCGCTGCTTGGCGGCGTACAGGACAGTACCTCACAGGCCTGCGCCTGTGCCTGTGGCGAGTTGAGCCAAAACGCGATCAACTTGAGCGCATTCTCCTGATGGGGGCCCCTTTGATGAGCGAGATACGATCGCCGACCAGGAACGACGCCCTGCTGGACCACGCAATCGGCAGCCCCTCGGTTTGCATCGCCTTTGCCCTCGTCAGCCAAATCTGGCCCAGCGAATACTCGTCGTTGCGGAAGCCTTGCACGCTTTGATCGCCGGTCTTCCACCACAGCGTGATCGACGGTCGAATCTGATCAAGCTTGGCCAGTGCGCGGTCGACATCGAGCGGAAACAATTTGTCCTTGGCAACGCCGTCCGCCAAAAGGGCGGCTGCCATGACGCGCCAGGGATCATCGAAGTTCGGAAAAGCTCGCCCGCCGGGGAACCTCTTCATGTCCCACATGTCCGCCCAGGTTTCGGGAACTGGCTCGCCCGCCTTGCCGGTCCGGTAGGCCAGAAGCGTAGCAGTCGACTGCAGCAGCGCGCCACCGGGCGCGCACGCGTTTGGACTGAGATCCTTTCGGTTGGCAAATTGCTGGCAGAACCCACTCAGATCCTCCGTTACCTGACGATGCGCCTCGGAAGCCGCCTGGATTTCTCCATCGAGATAGAGGTCCCAAGTGACATTTCCGGCCTTCACCATCGCGCTCGCCTTGGCGCGCATTTCGGCATTGGTGGCAACGACGGTCACGACTTGGATGCCGGTCTCCTTGGTGAAGGGATCGAACCATGCCGCCTTCAGCGCCCGGTCATAGGCACCTCCTGTCGAAGCAATGACCACCTGTTCAGTGGCCGATGCCCAATTCATGGATACGGCAAGCGGTATCAAGCATGCGAAGGCACATACCGGCAGCCGAAGCCGGGTGGCAGACAAGCGAATCCAGATCGATGACATGGCGCGGTTCTCCCTTTTTGATTTGATGTTTTTCGATTGGATCGTGCGCGCTATCGCCCGTCATTCGGCTGGCCAAACGCATGCGCCAGCGCCATGAGCAGCAGCGAAAGCCCGACGAAGGTCGTCGATGCAGCCGCAATCACCGGCGTGAGGTTGAAGTCTATGTCCTCAAACATCTTTCGGCCGATCGATTTGCCGTTGATGTCCGAGATGAAGAAGGCCACGGTCGCTTCATCGAAGGACGCAAGGAAAGCAAAGACCGAAGCCGCGAAGATGCCAGGCGCGATGTTGGGGAGCACAATCCGAAAGAAGGCCTGCGCGCGGTTTGCCCCACAGCTCAATGCGGCGAGCTCCAACGTCGGATCAAATCGCTGCAGCGATGCGCTAACGGTGATCACCACATAGGGAACCGCAAGAACGGTGTGAGCCACCAGGAAGCCCGTAAAGCTTCCTGTGAGCTGCAGGGGCGAAAAGACCAGGTAGAGGGCGACACCCAAGACGATGTGCGGGACGATCATCGGTCCAAGGGACATCGCCAGGAGCGTGTTCCTGAAGGGCAGGTTTCCACGCACGAGTGCCAGAGATGTCATGGTTCCAACAACTGTGGCGCTGAGCGTGGTCGCGATGGCAATCTTGAAGCTGAACCAGGTCGCAGCCATCCAGTCGGCATCGCTAAAGAACCTCCGGTACCAATCCACGGTCAATCCACGTGGTGGAAACTGCAGATAATCGGTCTGGCTGAGCGACATCGGCACGATGAGCAGCGTCGGCAGGACAAGGAAAAACAGCACAGTCCCGACGATCAGCCCGCTGCCCAGCAGCGCCGCCAGCCTGCGGAGCCGCAACGGAGCCGCGCGCTCGTATCGTCCTGCGCTGACGGGAAGGGCAGGCAGCCTGGGCGACTGGTCAATAAACACTGGACAATCCCTTGCTGAAGGAAAGTGACTTGCGAAACGCGACGACGATTAGAAGCGTGATGGCCAGCAGAACGGTCGACAGTGCCGCCGCGAAGGGCCAATCGAGCAGGACGGTGGTCTGTTGGCCGATCAGTGAGGCCATCATCATCGATTCAGGACCGCCCACCAAAGCAGGCGTAATGTAGAAACCAAGCGCAAGCACGAAGCACAGGATGGCACCGGCAAACACCCCGGGCAGGCTCAGCGGCAGAGTCACAAGGAAGAAGGCCTTGATCTTTCCAGCCCCAAGACTGTGCGCTGCCCGCACGTAATCGTTGGGTACTGCCCGAAGGGTCGAGAAGATCGGAAGAATGGCGAAAGGCAGCAGGACGTGCGTCATCGCAACGATCACGGCGCCTTGCGTGTAAAGCAGCTTGATCGGTCCTTGCGTCAGGCCTTCCGAGATGAGGACAGAGTTTATGAGGCCATTGCGCTGGAGGAGAACGATCCACGCATAGGAGCGGATCAAAACGGACGTCCACAAGGGGATGAGGACACATGCGGTTGTGAGTGCCGCGGCGCGCTTCCTGAGCCGCGCCATTGCGAGCGCGACTGGGTAGCCAAGAACGGTGCAGGCAAATGTCACCGAAACCGCAGTCACGACGCTGCTTGCAAGTACGGTCGCATAAAGCGGCTCTCGCAGCAGGCGACCATAGGTGGCCGACGGACCTGCCGAGAGACTGAGCATGATCAATCTGAGCAGCGGGTAGAGAAATCCGATCGCCAGGATCGCCATGGCAGGGGCAATCAGAATCCAGGACGCCGCCGGGGCGTAGCTTCGCATTGAACGAGCCCGCGGCCGCCCCTTCAGCCGCAACGATCGTGAGAAAGGTTGCGGCTGCCTCATGCGGCGAGCCTTTCCCTTGCCGGAAACGCCTGCAGCATCGCTTCGTCGAACGCTACGGCAACGAGTGCGCCTCGCTCAAGGCCGGCTATTTGATCGGCCGGCATCTGCACGCGCAGCACAATGCCTGGCAGTGCTTCCGGGCGGACAAGGACAATCTGCGTTGGCCCGACAAAGATGGAAGCCTCAACGGCGCCGGCCAACATTCCAGCCGCTTTGCCCGTCCTTGGCGCCAACTTGATGTGCTCGGGCCTGATGGCGAGGCACACTGCGCTACCCTTGGATGGGATTGCCAGTCTCCCGCCGCTAGTCGCTTTCAGCACGATGCCTTCGGCGACCTGAATCACGTGCTTGCCGGGTTCGCCGCCGACAAGAATGCCCGGGACGAAGTTCATCGCTCCGATGAAGTCCGCAACGAAAGCGCTGCTTGGACGACGGTAGAGTTCGGCCGGTGTTCCAATCTGCTGTAATGAGCCTTGATGCATGACCGCGACGCGATCGGACAGCGTCAGCGCCTCCTCCTGGTCATGCGTCACATAGATGACCGTAGCGCCGAGCCGCTCCTGGATGCGCTTGATCTCGATCTGCATGACCTCACGTAGCTTCTTGTCGAGCGCCCCAAGCGGTTCGTCCATCAAGATGACAGGAGGATCGAAAACGAGCGCGCGGGCGACCGCGACACGCTGCTGCTGGCCTCCCGACAGCTGGCTTGGATAGCGATCCCCGTGCTGCGGCAGCTGGACCAGTTCGAGCATCTCCTCCACGCGTGCAGCGATCGTCGATTTCGCAGCCCTGCGACGCATCTTGAGCGGAAAGGCGATGTTCTGCCTGACCGTCAGGTGCGGAAACAGCGCGTATTTCTGGAAAACCATTCCGATGTCGCGAAGGTAGGGCGGCAGGTAGGTAATGTCTTTGTCGCCGATGCGGATGGCCCCGCTGGAGGGAGGCTCAAATCCGGCGATCAGGGTCAAAAGTGACGTCTTGCCCGATCCGGAGGGGCCGACGATGGAGACGAATTCACCCGCGTCAATTTCCAGATCTGTTTCGTTCACCGCGACGATATCTCCGTAGCTCTTGCGGAGTCTGGAAAGGGTCAATGCCTGGCCTATCAATGCTGCCTCCTCTGTTGGTGGCGAAGGGTCCGGCGTCGCGTCAGGCCCCGCTGCCGGGGCGAGGCATCGCCCACCTGGATCCATGGTCTTGCTGCTCGTGACAGATGCGGGGAGCGCTGCTAAAAAGAAATTGATGCGACAATCTCTTTGCGAAAACTTCACACAATGTTTTTGTTGCATCAAAATTGAGCACTGTCAACAGAGATTGGAGGGAATGGTGCTGGATCTGAAGATGGCTGGTGCTGGTGGGCAGGGCGCCAGCCTGGGGGAGGCCGCCTATCGGGAAATGAAGGAACGCCTGATCCGCGGCAAATACCGGCCCGGCTACAAAATGACGGTTCGTGCTGTGGCTGAGGAGTTGGGAGTGAGCTCGACGCCGGCGCGCGATGCCATCAATCGGCTGACAAGCGAAGGTGCGCTGGTCTACGCGGGACCCAAGACCGTCATCGTGCCGGTCCTGGGCGAGTTGGACCTGAAGGAGCTGACGACGATCAGGATTGTCTTGGAGGGACTTGCTTCCGAGAAGGCTGCGCCTTTTGGATCGGAGCAACACATTGAAGCGCTTGGTCAAATTCAAGGCAGGATCAGTGGGGCTCTCGATGCCGGCAATTATGGCGAGGCGCTATGGCACAACAAGGAATTCCACTTTCACGTCTATGAGATGGCCGGGCTGCCGCATCTGGTGACGATGATCGAAAGCCTGTGGCTGCGCGTGGGGCCATCACTCTACAACCTCTATCCCGAGTTCGCTCAAGAAAGAAATGGCGTACGAAACCATCAGATGGCCATGGAAGCGCTTGCCGAGCGGGATGGCGCCGCGTTGCGGGCGGCCTTCGAGAACGACATTCGCGACGGTTATCGCCTGTTACGCCTTGCGGCCGGATCCGCCCGCATGTGATCTGATTTTTGTTGCATGGACTTGACGTGTCGCAATTTTGTTGCAACAAACTTGCGAAGTTCGCACGAAGGCGAACCTGAATTCCCACGGAAAGTCCCTTCCATGCCCTTGCAGAACACCAAAACGGGAAAGCCGGCGCCTGATCGCGCTCGGTCGTCCAATCTCTTTCGCCGTGGCCAGCGGGTGTTCCCCGCAGGCGTTACACGGGCGACCATCGAGAAAGATCCCCTGCCCATTTACCTTGAGAGAGGCGAGGGCGCCTATGTCGTTGATGTCGACGGTAATCGACTCCTCGATCTCAACAACAATTTCACGACCTTGATCCACGGACATGGCTTCGGCCCTGTGGTCGAGGCCATTGGTAGCGTGCTGCGGCAAGGCACGTGTTTTGCCAATCCCATGGAGCATGAAATCGCGCTCGCCGAGCTTTTGGTGTCGCGCATTCCTGCCGTCGAGCACGTGCGCTTTGTAAACACGGGCACCGAAGCGGTGATGTATGCCCTGAAGGCCGCGCGTGCCTTCACCGGACGCTCATCGATCGTGCGCTTCGAAGGCGCCTACCACGGTGGCTACGATTGGGCCGAGGCTGGACAGAACGGCGTCGGGGAGAGTGGGGTGTCGGGCAGGCGTCCGCCGAAGCTTGGCTATACGGGTGCGCCCAAGGCGATTGCCGACAGCGTGATCGTCCTTGATTTCAACGACGCCTCGGGCCTCGAAGCGGCTGTTGGTCCGGTAGCGGCTGAGGTCGCTGCCATCCTCGTGGATCTGATGCCGAGTCGAGCCGGGCTCCTGCACCCATCTGCCGACTTCATTGCGGCACTTACCGCAACGGCGCGCAAACACGGCATTCTCGTCGTTGCTGACGAGGTCCTCAACTTGCGCCAGGGATTAGCAGGCGCCTCGGCACGATACGGATTGGAACCTGACTTGGTCGCCGCCGGCAAGATCATCGGTGGCGGCTTTCCCATCGGCGCCATCGGCGGCCGAGCCGAGGTCATGGCGGTCTTCGGTAGCGACAACAAAGCGCCGCTTGTCTCGCAGGGCGGTACCTTCTCCGCGAATCCTGTCTCGATGATCGCTGGCCGGATCGCGATGGAAGCTTTGACGCCCGATGCCTTCGACCGTTTGGGCGAACTGGGCGATCGAGTGCGAAACGGTTTGACGCGGACGATCTCAAAAAGGGGGGCGCCGTTTTCGGTCTCCGGAGCCGCGTCGCTGTTCCGCATCCATCCAAAGAAGGATGTGCCGGCGACCTACAGGGCAGCGCAGATGTCGGCGCAAGAAGTCGCAATCATGCGCGCTTTGACCAGACATTTCCTCGCCCACGGCATCCTGTTGCCGTTCGGCGCAGCTGCCTGCCTTTCGACACCGATGACGGCTGCGGAGATGGACCGGGTTGTCGCCGTTTTCGATGATTTCCTTGCTCAATGTGAGCCAAGCGATGGAGACAAGCAATGACGCAATCGGCGCTCACCAAAACCACCGTTGCTGATCGGATCGCGGACGCGCTGAAGCGGCACGGTGTGGAGATGATCTTTGCCCAGAGCTTGCCCTCGGCTGTTATCCTTGCGGCCGAAGCGCGGGGCATTCGCCAAATCGCCTATCGGCAGGAGAACATGGGTGGCGCAATGTCTGACGGCTACGCGCGCCTGTCCGGCAAGGTCGGTGTGGTTGCGGCACAAAACGGCCCTGCGGCTGCCCTGCTCGTCGCGCCAATGGCCGAATGCCTCAAGGCAAGCATTCCTGTTGTAGCGCTTGTCCAGGATGTCGAACGCGACCAGACCGATCGCAATGCTTTCCAGGATTTCGATCAGATTGCCCTGTTTCAGTCTTGCACGAAATGGGTCAGGCGCCTGACCGTGGCGGAAAGGGTTGACGACTATATCGATGCGGCGTTTACCGCCGCCACGTCCGGCCGCTGCGGGCCGGTCGCCTTGCTTCTGCCGGCCGATTTGCTTCGATCCCCCGCGGTCAAGCAAGGCCGGCCTCGCGCAAGCTGCCTGGGACGCTGGCCGCTCGACCACTCGAGACCATCCGACATTGATCTACGGCGGGTCGCCGAACAGATCGCCAGCGCGCGCTCGCCGGTGATTGTTGCCGGCGGCGGCATCCATTGCAGCGGAGCGGCCGAGGAACTGGCGCGCCTTCAAGAAGAGGCTAGCATCGCTGTCTTCACGACCAATATGGGTAAAGGCGCTGTCAGCGAACGCCATCCGCTGTCAGCCGGAGTCCTCGGCGCACTGGTTGGACCGTGCTCGCTAGGCTTCTACAGCCGGCAACTCATGGAGGAGGCCGATCTCGTCTTACTTGTCGGCACACGAACCAACCAGAACGGCACCGACAGTTGGCGCCAGATTCCGACGACAGCCAGCATCGTCCATGTCGATATCGACCCGACCGAAGTAGGCCGCAACTATGAGGCAACCCGTCTGGTCGGTGACGCGTCCGGGACCCTGGCCGCCTTGCGGCAGGCGCTGTCGAGGAGCGACCTGACACAGCGAATGCTTTCGCGCCCGGTGGTCGAGGCAAAGATCGCTACCTTCTGGGAACAGTTCGAGCTTGCGACTGAACCTCGACGGACATCGCCCCAGTCGCCGATCCGGCCCGAACGTATCATGGCGGGGCTAGAGCGATTTCTTGAAAGGGACATCACCATCGTCGCGGATGCCAGCTATTCCTCGATGTGGATACTCGGGCAGTTGCGCGCACCGCGCGCCGGCGCCCGGTTCATCACACCGCGGGGATTGGCGGGACTGGGCTGGGGATTGCCCCTGGCACTGGGCGCCAAGGCTGCTCATCCCGATCGTCCAGTCGTTGCGGTCGTCGGAGACGGCGGTTTTGCGCACAGCTGGGCGGAGCTCGAGACGATGGTGCGCATGGATCTGCCGGTTACGATCATCGTTCTCAACAATGGAATACTAGGCTTTCAGCGCGACGCCGAGACCGTGAAATTCGGCAACTATACCTCCGCGTGTCATTTCTCGGCGGTGGATCATGCCGGCATTGCGAAAGCTTGTGGTTGTCCTTCGGTGCGCGTTGATGACCCGGCAGAGCTCCCCTCGGCCCTGAGGCGCGGGATCGAAGATGGTGGACCGCTTCTCATCGAGGTGATGACGGACCCGAATGCCCATCCGCCTTTGTCCCTGTTTGCCGAGATGGACGAGGCAGCATGACCGACCGTCCTCAACGCGTTGCCGTCGTGGCAGGGGGCAGCTCCGGCATTGGCCTGGCAACTGCCTCGAGCCTGCTGGAGCAGAACATCAATGTCGCTTTCTTCGGTCAAAGTTCCAACCATGTTGAATCGGCAAGGGAGAAACTGTCGGCGCGCGCTGATGGAGGGAAAATTTTAGCCCGCACCGTCGATGTGACGGTACGCTCCCAGATACTGAGGTTCTTCGAGGAATTGGCGAGCCTTTGGTCGATGCCCGACATCCTCGTCTATAGCGCGGGCATTTCACCAAAAGGACCTGGCGGTGCGACGCCTTTTGTCGAGGTCTCGGCTGAGGAATGGCAGTTGGTGCAGGCCGTCAATGTCACCGGTGCGATGCTGTGCTGCCAGGCGGTCCTGCCACAAATGCTCGAACGGGGATTCGGTCGCATCGTGCTGGTGGGCTCTGTTGCTGGTCGCACCATTCCCAGGATCGCTGGGGCCGCCTACGTCACCTCGAAGTCGGCGCTCTCTGGCTTGACCAGGGTGCTTGTAGCTAACAGTGCTGGCCGGGGTATCACCGTCAATCTTGTGGCGCCCGGGCGCATCGCCACTGACATGGCTGGACCACCCGATAGCGAAACCAACCGGGCGGCGCTTGCCCGCATTCCAGTCGGGCGCCTCGGCAAGCCCGACGATGTCGCCGCAGCAATTCGCTTCCTGGTATCCGACAGCGCCGGGTTCATCAACGGCGCGACCCTGGACGTCAACGGCGGAGAGTTTGCTCCGCTTTGAGGCCGGAGGGCAGGATGGAATTTCGCATTCTGATCTATTCTCGCGATGCGCAACTGTTCCTTCTTCTCCAGCACGTCCTGGCGACCGAAGGCTTCGTCGTTTCACTCGCTGGCGGGGCGAATGACATCCTGAAGCTGGTTTTCAATGACCGTGTCCGAGCGGTCGTTATCGACGGCTCCGCAACTCGCCTGGATTTGTATCCTTTCAGGGCCAAACATCCGCACGTCAGCTTCATTCTGCTTTTAAATCAGCCCGTCCCGCCACGGGGATTTGGCAGTGCGATGGCCGACGCGGATCTCGTACTGACACGACCGTTCGACCCATCCCTCCTCATCCAATTCCTTCGCCGCTTGCGTGTAGAAGCTGTGGTCACGAAACGTGGCACCAGATCAGCCGAAACCCCGTTGCGATTTGCCGATCTGGAGATGAACTCGACGACTGTGAAAGTGCGCCGAAACGGTCATGAGGTGCCGTTGACGGCCCTGCAGTTTCGGCTTCTGCGCCACCTTCTCAAGGATCCCGAAGTCGTTCAGTCCCGCGATGCCTTGATTGCTGCGTGCTGGTCTCGGGAAGCTGAAGTCGAACCGAGGACAGTCGATATCCACATGGGCCACATACGCAGGGCGCTCAAGAAATATGGACCGGACCTGATCCGAACCGTACGCTCACATGGCTATGCGCTGGCGGCTGAGGCGTCGCCTGACAATCACCCTTTAACTTGATGCGTAGACCGCTCACCCGTCCGGGGGCTCAACCTGCGTCGCCGACAGGCGCGCACCTAATTGCGGAGGCGACGAAAGATCCGAAGCCAGAAGCTGTACTCGTCCTTTTTGTTCTCGAACCACGCCTCAAGCGCGCAGAATGCAACAGCGGTTGGGGCATCACTGCCGTAAAGTTTGGCTGCGTGTTCAATTATCGAAGCCTCGACAATTTCAGTGGTTTTGGCGCCAAGCGACTGGCCAACAACACAACACGCAAGATGGGGATAAGAATTTCGAGACAAGCACAACCTCCCGCGTCCGACGCAGGGAAAGGAATTTTGGGCCGGACGTTGGTGCTCCACTATGAGCCGTGCGGATACCGCACCGTCCCAGGCATGTGCTTGGACGCCCAACCTACCGCTCAGAAACAATTGCTTCAAGCGATTGACTGAGATTACTATTTTTGTCCGAACCGACAGGTTTCCGGAATATCTGGTCGTTAAGCTGCCAATCGACCGCTCACGCAGTGCGCGGCGGCTGGCGACCGTTCCGGTCCTTCACGAAACAAATTTCGTCCCCGGTCGTTTGCCCGCGTGTATCAGAGCCGTCGAGGCTCCGTGCCTTCCGCCAAGCGATCCAGGTACGCTTGATAAGCAAAGACTCGATGTCGCTGTTTCCCGGTCACTTCGCGAACGATGCCGATCGAGATCAGGTGCCCAAGCGCTGAATTGATCGTCGGTTCGGATAGGGACAGTTCTTGGGCTGCCTTTTGGATGGTCACGATCGCGCGACGCTGGAGGAGCCCATGCACCATACCCGCCGAGCCTGCGGCCCGGCCTAAGTCCTGAATTTGCCGTGCGTCCGACTCAAACAGGCGCAGCAGGTCTTGAGCGGTCTTGGCCGCTTGGTCGGCGGTCTCGATAACGCCTTCCAGGAAAAACGACAGCCAGCTTTCCCAATCGCCCGCCATTCTCACCCGCTGCAGCAGATCATAGTAGGTGCTGCGGTGTGTCTTGAAATAGAGGCTGAGATAGAGGGTGGGTTCCCTGAGCACATTGTTGGCGCACAGGAACAGTGTGATCAGAAGTCGCCCAAGGCGGCCGTTGCCGTCAAGAAAAGGATGGATCGTCTCGAATTGGACATGCGCCAAAGCCGCCTTGACGATGTTCGGCAGCCGGTCGTCAGTGTGAAGGAATTTCTCGAAGGCATCGAGACATTGCATCAACTGGTCTGGAGGAGGGGGAACGAACATCGCGTTGCCTGGCCGGGTTCCACCGATCCAGTTCTGCGATTGTCTGAATTCACCAGGTTGCGATGAAGCACCGCGTCCCGCCTTGAGGAGGACGCCGTGCATTTCGCGGATGAGCCGGAGCGAAAGCGGAAATCCACCTCGCATCCGATCGAGGCCGTATTCAAGAGCGGCGATGTAGTTGGAGACCTCCTCGACGTCGTTCAGAGGCACGAGCGGCAATTCATCCGCCTCAAATAGCAAGAGATCGGAAAGCGAGGACTGGGTGCCTTCGATTTGGGATGACAGCAGTGCCTCTTTGCGTACATACATGAAGATGAACAAGGGCGGCGCTGGAAGAATGGAAGTGACGCCGTCCAGACGTCCCAGAGCGAGGTTCGCGCGCTCTATGAGTTCCGAAAATGTGCCGAGGTCTATCGGTGGCTTGGGGGGCAATGGTGGTGGCATGGATGCCCGCACTTTCTCGCCCGCAACTGATGTCTCGATCCAGTGGCCAAGACGACTGTCCCGATCCGACATAGCACAAGGATCCTTTCGTTGGCTTTTATCTAACAAAAGGATAAAGGCTAATCCTTTTGTTAGAAAGCCGTTTGTATATGGTTCGTTCCCTTTTTTGCAGACCTCGCCGAGGTTCCGCAGTCGGACGGAGTGGCGCCTGGGCTGATGGCGCGCACCGGGTGCTCGTGAACCGAGCCCGCTTCTCTTCGACTGGCTCAGGTGGTCACGACCTATTGCCATACTGTGATATTTTCCCACGTTCCGGCTGGGCGCGCTCCCTTATTCATTGACATTAGGCCCCTTGATATGATTCGATGTCCTTGGTCCTAGGACAGAGGACAGGCGATATGAACGCGATGAAAAGTCAGGATATCGTTGTGCTTCTGAAGCTCGTGAGCATGCAGGAGCAAGAAGGGCTCGTTGGCCCCGGAGACCCTCATGGGAGATTCCAGGGCGACGATCCGTACTCTGTTCGCAGCCTGGAATCGCTTCTCGGCATCAGCAAGACCGAGATCAACGCCTCGATCAAACGAAGCCTCTCATCCGGGCTGGCCATCAAAGATCGAGATAGTGGCCGGGCCAATCCCAATCGCCGCAATCTTCATAACTTCATCGTTCATGGCCTGAAATTTGTATTCCCCGCTAACGTGGGCGCAATGAGCCGTGGGGTTCCGACCGCCTTTGCCGCGCCCATGCTGAAAGGGCTGCTGATAAGTGGGGGCGAGTACATCTACATATGGCCGTTTGCCGCAGGCCAAGACATGGGACAATCGGTCGAACCTCTATTCAAAAGCGTACCGGAAGCTGTGTTGAAAGATGATCGACTGTATGAATATCTGGCTCTCGTCGACGCGATCCGGCTCGGAAACCAGCGGGAGGCGTGGCTTGCGGAAGAACGACTTTCTGAGAGGCTGTTGAAGAGATGACCACCGTCAGAGGGCAGTTGCTTCTCATGTTGCAGACCGTCGCCGAGGCGCTGGGAGATGAGCTTCGGGATCGGCTGGTATTTGTTGGCGGATGTACGACCGCTCTGTTCATAACCGATGAAGTCACGCTTGAAGATGTCAGGGCAACGGACGATGTCGACCTCATTGTCGATCTGGCAGGATACGGAGAATGGGCGCACCTGCAGGAAGACTTGCGAGAAAGGGGATTTACCGAGTCGCAGGGCGATACCGTCATCTGCCGGATGCGGCTTGGGGAACTCAAAGTCGATTTTATGCCGGATGACCCGGACATCCTCGGATTCAGCAACCGCTGGTATGAAAAAGGCATCGAGACGGCTGTCACCTACGCCCTCACTGACCAGTTGAATATCAAGCGCTTGGCGCCGGAATTGTTCGTGGCGACCAAGCTTGAAGCCTATATTGGCCGCGGCGAGGGCGACCTCTTCATGAGCCGCGATCTGGAGGATATTCTCCTCATCATCGACGGCCGGCCGGAAATCGTTGCGGAAATCCTGGGCGCCGACGCTGAGGTCCGTCAATTCATTGTGGAGCAGTTCGCTGCGTTGTTGAAAGATTCCGATCTTGATTACTTCCTTGAGGGCAATGTTCGGGGGCCAGCAGGACGCGTGGACATCGTCCGCGACCGGTTCGTCAAGATAAGCCACACCGGTGGTGACTGACATAGCGGTGGAGATGCACTCCATGGCTGTCCGCGACTCAGGCGCGCCGCCTGACCCCGAAATTACCGGCCTCGTTGTGAACCCATGAACCTCAGGGGCTTCTACAATAGGGATTCTGAGCGCCAGATGCCCGAAGGCTTCAGATCGCTTCGCTTGCCGGCACCAATTCGACGGGCGCCGTCCGGCCTTAGCGTACGATCTGACCCCAATGAGCCCGGGGCGGGGAGCGTGCGCTCGATCAGGTCCTTGATTGATCAGGAATGGCCGCTCAGCCGGCCCTTCGACCTTTAAATGCCGGCTTAACCTGAGGGCCTAGTTGATCTGTGACTACGACTGTTGGCCTAGCAGCGATGCAAATTGCGTGAGCCCGATGGCGTCTATTTTCGGGGCCAGCGGATAGGAATCGGCTCCGGCATACACGACGAAAGTACGGTCCGGCCGAACATCTTCCAGGGCCATATGCAGTCCCTTTCCGAGTGAGGGGGACAGGCTGCGCTTTACTTCGATTGCCCAGACGCCGCGATTGGCTGGAAGCTGGAGGACAAGATCGATTTCGGCTCCGGCCGCGGTGCGGAAAAAGCTGGCGAGCGTGCCCGGAGGCGCCACCGAGATAAGATTCTCCAGGACGAAGCCTTCCCAACTGGCGCCGACGACCGGGTGGCCGGCGAGGCTGTCGGCCGTCTCTATGCCCAGCAGGGCATGTACAAGCCCGCTATCACGCACATAGACTTTCGGCGTCTTGACCAGGCGTTTGCCCGTATTGGCGTGCAGCGGCGGCAGCCGACGGATCAAAAGCAGGTCCACAAGCAGATCAACATAGGACGAAATGGTCGGTGCACTGACCGAAAGGTTGGCCGCTAGGCGCGACGCATTCAGCAGGCCCGCCTGATTGTGAGCAAGCATGGTCCACAATCGTTCGAGGGTTTGCGCCGGAATCCGTGGGCCGAATTGCGGCACGTCGCGCTCGAGATAGGTGCGGATGAAATTGCGTCGATACGCGAAGCTGTCGGCTTCCGAATGTGCCAGAAAGCTGTCCGGGAACCCGCCACGCAGCCAGAGACTTTCAACCGACAGCTTTTCTGAAGCGATCTCGAGCGCGTCCAGCGGGGTCATCTCGACATATTCGATGCGGCCGGCCAAGCTCTCGCCCGACTGACGCAGCAAGTCCATTGAGGCTGATCCCAGAAGCAGAAACCGACCTGTGCGGCGCCCACGCCGGCGTCCGGCATCGATCAGGCCTCGAAGCTCCTGGAATAGCTCCGGCACCCGATGGATCTCGTCCAGGATGACCAACCGGTCCTCATAGGCGCGCAGGAACAGTGCTGGATCCGATAACTTATTCCTGTCCTCGCGGGACTCCAGGTCGAGATAGAGTGCGTCCAGGTCTTCACCGATCTGCAAGGCGAGCGTTGTCTTGCCGACCTGACGTGGGCCGATGAGGGCGACCGCTGCTTGACGAGCAAGCGCCTCCCGAATTTGCGGTAGCACACGGCGGCTAATCATCCATGCAAATTAAAAGGCGATGTTTAAAATTGCAAGGATAAATGGAGCCAAAATGCGACTGCAATAGGCAGAAGTGCGGGCTGCTGACGGGCTACTACAAAACTCCAACGCGGTCGCACGCAGCTTTCAGGAAACGGCAAAGCGGATCTGGATGGCCGACACGCGGCCGCAAAGCCGCTGTTCCGATATGTTGGTTGCCTTAAGACCGACGCGCAGCCTTTTCGGCTTCATCATTCAGTCTCTCAAGCTGCAATCGGCAGATCTTCTCGATCCGATCGATCAGATCGGCGACGCGTTCGGAAAGCCAACTGAGGGCCTCCTTGGTGATCTCGAAGTGCCGCGAATAGCGCGCCTGGGCCGGCGCATGCAGCCTTCCGAAACACGGCTAGTCTTATCGAGGCCGCCGACACGCATTTCGAGGCCGCTCACTATCAGGGTTGTCATGGCGCTCTATGTCCGTCCTTCCGAGGGCCGGACAGTCATCTTGAACTACGACGGTCGCCAGATCGTCGACTTTGTTCGCTGCTCCTATCTCGGCCTGGACAAACCATCCGGCCATTGTCGCCGGCGCGGCGGACGCTGTCCGAAGCTCGGGCACGCTGCATTGGTCATGTGCCCGTACCCGGTTGAATTTCCCCAGCCTGGGCGAATTGGAAGCATCGCTCCTCCGATCTTTTCAACCCAAAGGTCGTCACCTACACTGCGGTGCTTGCCGCTAATTTGAGTGCCTGCCATTGATTGCCTCGGGACATCTCACCGGTGGCTACAAGCCAGTCATGGAACCTTGCGGAGGTGGGGGCGCAGCCTATTCGCCCGCCATAGAACCTTGTTCTAAAGGATACCGGTTCTGCTCTCGGAAGCTGCTTTCGGCGGATCGGAATTTGTTCGTTGGGCTGAATGCTGATTGGCCCAATCGTATGAACGGACGCTCAACATAACGCTCCGATAGATAGGACAACGGGATCGTTAGAGCTGTCACGACCACCCCAAAAAGTATTCCGAATATAGAGTAATTTTCTGCGATCCACTCCCAGCCGAGCACGGCGACAAAGAGAGGGAGCAGCGCCGATAGCACCACTGGGTGGGTCAGGTAGATCCCGTAGCTGAGGCGGCCGAGACTTGTCATCACTGGGTGGTCAAAAACCCGGGACCGCTCCCCGCTATGGAATAGAACCGCCACGGCCAAAAATGAAAGGCTCAGCTCAACTACCAGAGCGTTGATGTTCGCGACCGGAAGCAAAAACCGGATCCAAATCATTGCAAACAGCGCCACGAATACCAGCCATCCCGGCAGCCTTTTTACGTCTGTGCTGGACGTTACCGGAACGAGCATGCCCAGCGCAAAGGATGGAAGGGCAACATTCACAAGGCTTGAAGCAAAAGGCGCGCCGAGAAACAAGCAGGTCGTGGCCCAAAACAGAAATAAGACCGGAACGATGTTGCCAAATACCGAGCGGCCGAACGCCGTCAGCAGGATGAGGGGAACCATCAGCATTTCGGTCTGCAAGGTCCATGTCGCGCCATTTACATGGTTCGTGATAAGCAAACTGTTTTCAACCAGTTGTTTGATGGTGAACGGGACCGACCCATGACTGGGCGGATAGACCCAACTTAACAGCCCGAACCCGGCGATCATTACGATCAAGGCCGGATATATTCGAAGTATCCGACGCAACGTGAAGCGTATAGCGGTCCAAACGTCAAACCTGACCTCTCTATAGAGCGACGCCATGAGAACTGCGCCACTCAAGACGAAAAACAGGTTCACCGCCATCCCGCCGGCGAAGACAGACAGCAACGCTCTACCGGCAATATCAACGCCAGAAAGTGCGCTCAAAGGTGCGTTTAGAACCCGGGGAACGAGATGGGGGTCGGCTATATGGATGCAATGGTGAAAAACAACGCAAATCGCTGCAACACCGCGAAGGCTGTCTAGCTGCAGGTTGCGATTTGACATGCCGTTCATATTCCTTACGCGGACAGTGGTCGAGAAGCCTAGCTGTGAGCTTTCGGGAGGTTGTCCATTCGGACCGGACCGAGGAGACTGGAGTTACCACGCTTCAGCATCCATCGGAGGATCCGAATGAACATCCATAAGAATGCCCGTCTCACACCGCTGCGTCGAGAGGAGATGGCGCTGTCGGTGATAGAAGGCGCTTTCTCCAAAGCCCATGCGGCGCGTGTCTACGGCGTGTCGGCCAAGAT
>NZ_SRUU01000043.1 GCF_004791585.1 Mesorhizobium sp. M1C.F.Ca.ET.210.01.1.1 | reverse complement strand
CTGCTCTGGGCGCCATTCGCGCCAACGATCGCTTCAAAGCCTTCTACACCGCGCTCGCGGCTCGATCCGGTTCGAAGAAACTCGCAATCGTGGCCGTCGCCAGAAAGCTTCTCGTCACACTCAATGCTATCATCCGCGACAAAACCGCCTTCGCATGAACACAGTTGCCATGCCGTAACCTTCGAGCGCCGCAACTGTGCAGGAACGAGCGACGGCCGCGTCAACGCTTGTTCTGGACCGTCGTGTTCTTCGTTTGATGGAACGGCATGGATTCCAGGGTCTACGCTTCGTTTCGCCCTGGAATGACGAAGTTATAGGGCGCCGCCCACTGCCTCCCAACTCCCCGTCTCGGCAAACCTTCTCAACACCGGCGCCGGCTCGAAAATCCCCCGCCCCGTGCGCTGGCGCCAATACTCCAGCCGCTCGACGATCCTGACCGCGCCCTCGAGCCCAGCCCAGAACATCGGCCCACCCTTGCCGATGGGAAAGCCGTAGCCATTCACCCAGACGACATCGATGTCGGAGGCGCGGGCCGCGATGCCTTCCTGGAGGATCTTCGCGCCCTCGTTGATCAGCGGATAGAGCGTGCGCTCGATGATCTCGTCAGCGCCGATTTCGCGCTGCGCGATGCCTAGCTCGCCCGCCTTGGTACGGATCAGCTTTTCGACTTCAGGATCAGTGGCGGGTTCCCGCGAGCCGCTCTCATAGCGGTACCAGCCACGTCCTGTCTTCTGGCCGAAACGCCCCTCTTCGCACAGCGTGTCGGCAATGACCGCCGTCAGCCCGCGCGCCTTGCGGTTGCGCCAGCCGATGTCGAGGCCGGCGAGGTCGCCCATCTGGCACGGCCCCATCGGCCAGCCAAAATCGGTGAAAGCCTTGTCGACCTGGCCGGGTGTCGCGCCCTCCAGCAGCAGGAACTCGTTCTCGGCGCCTCGCGCCGACAGCATGCGGTTGCCGACGAAGCCGTGGCAGACGCCGACGACCACCGCGACCTTGCCGATGCGCCGCGCGAGATCAGCAACCGTCGCCAGCGCATCGGGCGCGGTCTTCTCGGCGCGCACGATCTCCAGGAGCTTCATGACGTTTGCCGGCGAGAAGAAATGCGTGCCGAGCACGTCCCGCGGCCGCGCGGTCGATGTGGCGATTTCGTTGACATCGAGGTAGGAGGTGTTGGTGGCAAGGATGGCGCCGGGCCTGGCGACGGCATCCAGCTTGCCGAACACTTCCTTCTTGACCGCCATGTCCTCGAACACGGCCTCGATGATCAGGTCGCAGTCGGCAAGGTCGGCATAGTCGGTGCTGCCCTTGAACAGGCCGAGCCGCTGCTCTCTCGCCTCCTCCGTCAGCGAGCCGCGGCTGACCGAGACGGCATAGTTCTTCTCGATCATCGCCATTCCGCGCTGCAGCGCTTCCGCGCTCGTCTCCAGCAAGGTCACCGGGAAGCCGCCATTGGCGAACGCCATGGCGATGCCGCCGCCCATCGTGCCGGCGCCGATGATGCCGACGCGTTCTATCGTTCGCCGCTGCAGGTCCTTGCCCGGTACTTTCGCTGCCTCGCGCTCGGCGAAGAACAGATGCCGCTGCGCCCGCGACTGGTCGCCCGATACGAGTTTCACGAACAGCGCGCGCTCGGCAGCCAGCGCCTCGTCGAACGGCAGGGTTATCGCGTTGTGCACGGCCTCGGCGCAGGCGAGCGGGGCGTCCAACCCGCGCGATTTTCTGGCGAGGTCGGTCGCCTGGGCGTCGAAAGCGGCGAGATCGGTTTCGGCAAGCCGGTCATTGCGGTCGCGGACAGCGATGAACACTCCGCCCTGATCAGCCGTTTCGCTAGCGAAACGAATAGCCTCCGCCAACAGATCGCCATCGACGACCGCATCGGCAAGGCCCGCCGCCTTCGCTTCGCCGGCCAAGATCGGCGCGCCCGAAACGATCATGCCGAGAGCCTTTTCGGCGCCGACCAGCCGTGGCAGGCGCACCGTGCCGCCGCCGCCAGGCAGCAGGCCGAGCTTCACCTCCGGTAGGCCGAGCCTAGCGCCCTGATCGGCGACACGGAAATGGCAGCCGAGCGCCAGCTCCAGCCCGCCGCCGAGCGCCGTGCCGTGGATGGCCGCGACCGTCGGCTTGGCGATGGTTTCGAGCAAAGCGACGATGGCGCGCAGCTCCGGCTGCTCGACCGGCTTGCCGAATTCGGTGATGTCGGCGCCGGCGACGAAGGTGCGCCCGGCGCAGGCGATGACGATGGCCCTGGCCGAGGGGTCGTCGCGCAGCGTGGCGAGCGCCTCGTATAGCGGCCTGCGGACGTGGAAGCTCAGCGCATTGACCGGCGGATTGTCGATGGTGACCACCGCCACGCCGTTCTCGATTGCGACGCTGACAGAACTGGACAAGCGGAACCTCCCGAGACCGGCTGCGATCGCGGATGGGTTTACTAGCCTAGGCCGCGAATGGGAACCGGATGTTGCGCTGGCACAATGATTGCCCTGATGCCCGGTCGGCTTTTGGAACCTGCACCGAGCGTCGGCGAGTTCGGCAGAGATTCAGGTCAGGCCGAGTCGAAAATGGTGGCTTCCGAGAACCGGAGCGGAGCATAGCCCAGAAAGCCGCCATTTGCGGCCGGCTTCACCTGAATGTCACCGCACAGCCTTCTCCCCACCCGCCGCCGTAATCACCCCGACGATGATCAGCCCGGTCAGCACCAGACGCACGCCGGCGCTGACCCCAAAAGTGTTGAGCATGGTTAGCAGCAGCACCAGGAACAGCCCGGCGCCCCAGACGCCGGGCACGTTGGCCTTGCCGCCGGCGACCGAGGTGCCGCCGATGACGACGACCGCGATCGAGGCGAGCAGGTACTCGTTGCCGATATCGACATTGGCGCCGCGGAAATAGCCGGCGAGCAGCGCGCCGTCGATGCCACCGAGCGCGCCGCAGAGCGTATAGGTGAGGAAGCGGATTCGCCCGACATTGACGCCGGCCAGCCAGGCGGCGCGGATGTTCTGGCCGATCGCCAGCACCGAGCGGCCATAGATCATGCGCTGCAGCGCCAGTGCCGCGCCGATGGTGAAGACCACCGTCAGCATCGCCAGCACCGGGATGCCGAGAACCTGCCAGTTGGTGAAGTCGGCGAAGCCAGGCGGCGGCTTGATCTGCAGGCCGCGCCCGTAGCTGATGTCGACCGACTGGATGATGAAGCTTGCCGACAGCGTGGCGATGATCGGCGGGATGCGCAGCGCCCAGATCAGCAGGTAGTTGATGGCGCCGATCGCGGCACCGCAGGCGAGCGCCGCCAGCAGCCCGACGGCGATCATGGAATCGCTGCCGCCCATCACCTTCATCGCCACGGCGCTGGCCAGCCCGATATTGGCCGGCAGCGACAGGTCGACATTGCCTGGTCCCAGCGTGATGACGAACATCTGGCCGACGCCGACGATGACGGTGAAGACGGCCAGCGAGAGTGCCGCCGTGACCATGCCTCCGGCACCGTAGCCGCCGGTGAAGGCAATCGTCGCCGCCCACACCGCGAGAGCGCCGACGAAGGACCAGATCCAGGGTTTTTCGAGCAGTGTCCGCACAGAGGTCATTGCTCATCGCTCCCTTCGGCTGATCAGCACCCGCGCCGCCAGCACGATGATCAGGATCGCGCCATTGGCGGCGACCTGCCAGTCGGGCGGGATGTGCATGAAAGTGAGCAGCGGCGAGGCAGCCAGGGCCAGCGTCAGCGCGCCGATGACCGCGCCGACCGGCGACACGCGGCCGCCGACGAACTCGCCGCCGCCAAGGATGACGCCGGCGATCGACAGCAGCGTGTAGCCGTTGCCGATATTGGCGTCGGCCGAGGTGGTGATGCCGATCAGCGCCATCCCGGAGAGCACGCCGAACAGGCCGGTTAGCGCGAACAGCACGATCTTGGTGCGAAGCAGCGACCAGCCGGCGCGCCTGAGCGCCGCGGCATTGCCGCCGGAGCCGCGCAGGATGACGCCGTAGGAGGTGCGCATCAGCCCGAAATGCACGACCACGGCGATGAGCAGCGCGGCAAGGATCGGAAACGGAATGTAGGGCGGCTTGAAGGACATGGTCGCCAGCAGCCAGTCCGGCGCCTTGCCGCCGGGTTTCGGCAGGATGAGAATGGCAAGCCCCTGCCAGACGAAGCTCATGCCGAGCGTCACCACGATGGAGGGCAGGTTGCGCAGATGGATCAGCGCGCCGAGCAGCGCATAGACGCCGATCGACCCGAGCAGGACGAGAATGCCGATGAGCGGCGCGTCCCGCAGCCAGGTGGCGGTGACGCAGCCGACGAAGCCGACGAAGGTGCCGATCGACAGATCGAGCTCGTTGCCGGCAATGACGAACATCTGCGCAATCGTCGCCAGCGCGATCGGGATCGCCAGGTTGAGCATCAGGTTGAAGCCGAAGTAGGAGATGGCGCGCGGGTTGAGCCAGGCGATGGCGATCAGCACCAGCGCCAATGACAGCGCCGGCAAAAGACCTCGCAGCATGCGCGCCCTGGCCGCGCTCCCGCGCGGCGAGGATTTCGGAAGCGTGCCGGGAGCGATCGCCGTCATCTCAGGCCGCATCGCCGAACGAGGACTGGATGATCTTCTCCTCCGTCAGCTCGTCGCGCCCGAGATTGGCGACGATCCGGCCGTTCTTGAAGACATAGACATGGTCGCAGTTGTCGAGTTCTTCGGTCTCGGTGGTGTACCAGAGGAAGGTGCGGCCCTTGGCGGCCTCCTCGCGCACGAGGTCGTAGACCTCGAGCTTGGTGCCGATGTCGACGCCGCGCATCGGATCGTCCATCAGCACGATCTCGGCGTCGGAGCCCAGCGCGCGGGCAAACAGCGCCTTTTGCTGGTTGCCGCCCGACAGCGAATAGATGTTGTTGTTCATGTCCGGCGTGCGGATGCCGATCTTGTTCTTCCAGAATTCGGCGAGTTCCGCCTCTTGCTGCGGCGAGATCAGCAACCCGTTGCGCAGCCGCGCCAGCGAGCGGACGCCGATATTCTGCGCGATCGACCACTGCGCGAAGATGCCGTCCGACTGGCGGTCGCCGGCGACCAGCGCTACCGGCGCCGTCACCTCGATGCCGGCCCTGGCGCGGGAGGCAGCCGAGAAGATCGCGAGCAGCAAATCGGTCTGGCCGTGGCCGGCAAGTCCGGCGAGGCCGATGATCTCGCCGGCGCGGGCGACAAGCTCCTTACCGTCCTGCTGCCGCGCCGGGGCCGCGCGCACCCTGAGCGGACCGACCTCCACCTTGCGGCTCTCGGCGGCTGCCTTCTGATGCCCCTCGGCGCCGCCCATCGCGGCAACCAGCTTGTCGCGGTCGAATGCGCGGGCGGCGTCGGCGGCCACCACCTTGCCGTCGCGCATGACCACGATGCGGTCGGCATTCTGCAGCACTTCGCCCAGCACATGCGAGATCAGGATGCAGCTTCCGCCGCCCTCGACGAAGCGGCGCACGAAGGCAAGCAACTGGCCCGCCGTATGCGCGTCGAGCGACGAGGTCGGCTCGTCGAGGATGACCAGATGCAGCGGCTCGCGGGTGAGCGTGAAGGCGCGTGCCACCTCGACCATCTGCCGTCTGCCGATCGACAAATCGCCGGCGATATCGTCGGCCGAAATGCCGTGGTCGGGAAAGATCTCGTCGAGCTTGGCCTGGATGAGAGCGGCGGCGCTGCGCCGCCAGCCGAAACCGGTGAGCGAAGGATGATTGATGCGCGTGTTCTCGGCGACGCTGAGGTTGGGGCAGAGCGACAGTTCCTGGAAGACGCAGCGTATGCCGAGCTCGAGCGCGCGCGCCACGGAATAGCTGGCTTCGGCATTGCCGCGCACGGCGATCTGCCCGCCGTCGGGCCGCAGTGTACCCGCCACCATATGCATGAGCGTCGACTTGCCGGCGCCGTTGTGGCCGACCAGCCCGACGCACTCGCCGGCGCCGACATGGAAGTCGACACCACTAAGCGCCCGGACGGCGCCGAAGTGCTTTTCGGCGCCGTCCAGCCTGACGATATCTGCAATAGCCTGGAGCATCCTCAACTTTTATCCGGTTGGCGATGCGGCTGGCAAATGTCTGGCCGCTATTGCTTGATGTTGGCCTTGATGGCCGCGATGGCGTCTTCCTGCGTGTATTCGTGGGTGGCGACGCCGCCCTCCTTGATCTTCGGCAGCGCGGCCTCGAAATCGTCCTGGGTGAAGGCGAGATAGGGCACCAAGAGATCGTGCGGAATGTCCTTGCGGCCGTCGAGCACCTGCTGTGCCACCCAGAACGCGAGCGTCGACACGCCGGGCGCGATCGAAGCCGACCAGGTCTTGTAGCCGTCCTTCTCCTTCTGCTCCTTCCACCACTTCAGCTCGTCCTGGCGGTTGCCCATGATGATGGTCGGACGCGGCTTGCCGGCGGCGGCGAAGGCTTGGGCCGCGCCATAGCCGTCGCCGCCCTGGTCGACGATGCCGACGACATCGGGGAGCGACGGCAGGATGGTCGCCACCGCCTTCTGCGCCGTGGTCTGGTCCCAGTCGCCGGTGACCGAGCCGACGATCTTGAACTCGGGATGGGCGGCCACACCTTCGAGGATGCCGGCATGGATGGCGTCGTCGATCGAGGTGCCGGCAAGGCCGCGGATCTCCAGCAGGTTGCCGCCCTTCGGCTGGAACTTGGCCATCTGCTCGACTTCCTGCTTGCCCATGTCCTTGAAGTCGACGACGACGCGGTAGGCGCAGGGCTCGGTGACGGTGCCGTCGAAGGAGACGACGACGATGTTGGCGTCGCAGGCCTGCTTGATGGCGCCGTTCAGCGCATCCGGTGAGGCGGCGTTGATGACGATCGCATCATAGCCCTGCAGGATCAGGTTCTGCACCTGGGCGGCCTGGGTCGGCACTTCCTTGTCGGCGGTGGTGAAGACATCCGCCGCCGCCACCACCTTGTCTTCGACCGCCTTCTTGGTGACGATGCCGTAGCTGTCGAGCATCGCCTGGCGCCACGAATTGCCGGCGTAATTGTTGGAGAAGGCGATCTTCTTGCCGCTCGTGTCGGCAAGCGCCGTGCCCGAGACGAGCATGGCTGCAAGGGCGCTCAAGACCAGTAGTTTCTTCATGTCATCATCCTCCCAGATGTGTTGACTGCTGCACTTTCCGTCGGCCTTGCGGCCGGCTTCACTCCAATCCGATCCGAGCGCTCACGCTCAAAACAGCCTCAGCCCCGGCACGCGCACCCTCAGCCGGTAGAGCGACGTCGAGGCGGCGATGTAGAGGCTTCTCAGATCGTCGTCGCCGAAGGTGAAGTTGGCGCAATCTTCGGGTGTCGCGATGACGCCGAGAAGATCGCCCGAGGCATCGAACACATGGATGCCGCCCGGGCCGGTGCAATAGAGGTTTCCCCGGCTGTCGATCTTCATCCCATCGGGCGCCCCGGGCCCGTCGCCTTCCGTCACCGCCCAAACCGCGCCGCCGTTGAGGTCGCCGTTCGACTCCACCCCGAACACGCGGATGTGGCCGCGCACGGTGTCATTGACGAACAGCCTCGATTCGTCGAGCGAGAAGCAGAGCCCGTTGGGCTGCGTGAAATCGTCGGCGACGAGCGTCAGCCGCGCGCCGTCGCCATCGATGCGGTAGACGCCCTGGAACGACAGCTCCTGCGGCCTCGGCACGCCGTAGAATTCCGCCCGGCCGTAAGTCGGATCGGTAAAATAGATCGAGCCGCCGGTTGCGACGACGATGTCGTTCGGGCTGTTGAGCTGCGCGCCCTGGTAGTGGGTGGCGAGAACCGTCGTCGCGCCATTCGGTTCGGCGCGGGTGACGCGGCTGGTAGCATGCTCGCAGGTCACAAGCCGTCCCTGCCGGTCAAGCGTGTTGCCGTTGGCCATCTGGCTGGGATTGCGCAACAGCTCGATCTCGCCCGAGGCGCTGCGCCGGTATATGCGGCTTTGCGGAATGTCGGAGAAGACCAGCCATTTCTCATAAGGATGCCACACCGGCCCCTCGATGAAGCCGTAGCCGGAAGCTAGCCGCTCCATCGCCGCGTTACCGACGACGTCGTCGAAGCCGGAATGACGGGCGCGCGCCGGGATTGACATTACGAGCCCTTCGGTTCCCGCACCGGCTTGCCGGCCACGAACCAGTCGCTGCCCGGTACGTCTTCGATCACCACCCAGATCGCTTCCTTGGGCAGTTCGGCGACCTCGCTGATCGCCTCGGTGACGCGGCGCGAGATCTCGTTCTTGCGCTTTTGCGAATGGCCCTCGAGTATCCGTATGCTGACGAACGGCATGGGCACCTCCCGCTGTTCTTGTTTTTTTGCCCGGCATTCTTGTTCTTGTCAGACAAAAGCCTAGTGGGGACGCGGACCGGGCGATACGGGTCTAAGCGCAGCACCGACTGTGGTTTTGCACAGTCGGGCATCCAAGGATCGCTATTCCTGCAGCGGTGTCGCCTGCGAAAGCCAGGCGTCGAGCTGTTCCTGCTCGCGCCGAAGGGCGTCGATGTTGATCAGGCCGCGCGCCATGGCGAGATAGATGGCGCGGGTGCGCGAATTGAACACCGACGCTTCGCCGGCGCCCTCCTCCGGCGGCACGATGCCCAGCTTGTCGTAGACATGCTTGATGCGGCTTTGCGCGCCGCGGATCGACAGGCCGCGCCGCGCCGCGATCGCCCGGTCTGTGAGGCCGAGCGCGATGTCGATCAGGCTTTCATATTCGCCGTCGGTGATGCCCTCGAAGCGGTCCTGGACGCGATGCTGGATGCCGCGGATCTCGCGGTCGATGATGCAGTGACCCTCGCGGAACACGCCGCGCAGCGCCGAGCGCATGCCTTCTTCGGTGGCCGATTTCAGCACGTAGCCATAGACCGACCCCGGCGGCACGATGCGCGCCACGCCCCGCACATAGGCCTCGTCGGCGAAATTCGACCAGAACAGGATATGGGTGCCGGCGCGCCGGCTCCAGATGGCGCGGGCCACCTCGATGCCGGTCGCCTTGGGCAGTTGCAGGTCGAGCACGACATGCGGCGGCTGCCGCTCGGCCGCGAGGTTGATGGCGTCCTCGCCGTCGCCGGCTTCGATCACCTCGACGTCGCCCGGCCACAATTGCTCGACGGTGCGCCGCGCGAAGGTGCGGTGCAGCCCGTCATTTTCCGCGATCATCACCAGCATCACACCGCCTCCGCCACAGATTGGCCTTCCGGCGCCACGGTTCGTGGCGAGCCCTTGTCCGCCGCCGCCTCGCGGTCGATCTCGATGACGACCCGCGTTCCGCCCTTGCGGCTGGCCGGCTCGAACCGCAGCCGCGCGCCGACAAGCGCTGCCCGCGTGTGCATGTGGCCGATGCCGCCTTGCGCGGCGGGATCGACCGTGCCGCAGCCCTGGCCGTCATCGCTGACGGTGACGCTGAACGTGCCCGGCGTCGAGGCGAGCTGCACCTCGATGCGGCTCGGCCCGGCATGTCGCACGGCGTTGTTGATGGCTTCCTGCACGATCCGGTAGAGAGCCGTGCGCAGCGTTTCCGACAGGCTGTCGGCGCTGCCGTCGCTGGTGTCGGCGATGCGCACGGCGATCGGCGGCTTGGCCCTGGCGACGCTGCGGTTGAGATGCGCCTCGACGGCGTCGCGCAGGCCGAACAGTTCGAGCACGCTCGGCCGCATGTCGTCGACGATGTGGCGCAGCTCCGCCAGGCAGCCCGCCACCTCCTGCTCGAGATCGGCGAGTTGGGCGGTCCGCGCCACGCCCCGGCTGCGGAAGGCCGAGACCTGGCGGGCGATCCGGGCAAGGTCGGCGAGCGTCTGGTCGTGCAGGTCCATGGCCATGCGCCGCCGCTCGCGTTCCATGCCTTCGGTCAATTGCGAGGCGCCGACCCGCAGCAGTTCGGCGCGGTTGCGCGCCTCGCTCTCGGCGAGCATGGCGCGGCGCGCCTCCTCGGTCTGGATCAGCGCGAAGATGTAAGGGCCGATCAGATCGGCGCATTGCTGGGCGGCCTCGACGTCTTCTTGCGTGTAGCAGCCGGCCTCGTGGCGGCTGATGTTGAGCGCGCCGATGACGCTGCCGCGGGCGCGCAGCGGCACGATGATGCGGCTGCGCAGCTTGGCGGCGAAGATCGGCCCGTCGAAGGCTCCCTCGAAATGGAAGCGGTCGTCGACGAGCGCATTGTCGGACAACAGATAAGGCGTCTCCCCCCGCAGCACGCGGCGGATCGGACTGCCCTCGACCGGATGCTGCGCCAGATCGCTCCAGCTGGTGTGGAAGCCGGCCTCGTAGCAGGCATGCATGCGTCCATCGAGCGACAGCACCGCCAGATCGATATGGTCGTGCGGGATGAGCGTGCCGATCTCGATCGCCGTCGCCCGGAACGCCGAGCCCGGATCGATATGCCCGGCCAAAGCCCGCGAGATCGCAAGCAGCCGGTCGATCAGCTGGGGAGATACCTCCGACATGTTTCCTCCCTGGATGAATGCCGCGAAAAGACGCGCCACGCCGGACCTCGTGGCGCGACCTCGCATGCTTTTCCGCAGTCCTCCCTGCTTGCGAAATAGTGAGCGCTTGACGGTGCGCCTGTCAACGAGGGCTCACGCTGCGGCAGGGCGATCAACTTCAGGTGCGAAGATTGAAAAGCCGCCGGCTCATGGTCTAAGCATGTCTCCCGAAAGTGGGAACCGGTTTCGGGACAAAGACATGCGTAAAATCAAATCCTAAAGCGCACGGAGCGAATCTGAAAGATCGCGATGCGCTTTAGGAACGGCGGCAGGAGACCAATGGATGGCAGTGACGCCGACCGTTGCACAGGGCGCCCCGGGAATTCCCGCGCGCTGGACGTCAAGCGCCAAGAGCGGCGTCGGCACCGCGCTTTCGGCGAAAAGCCCGCTCTGGTTCACCATCAGCCACGGCATATTGAACGAGATCTACTATCCGCGCCTCGACAGCGCCTGCACGCGCGACATGGGGCTGGTGGTCATCGGTCCCGGCGGTTCCTTTTCAGAAGAGAAACGCGATGCCGTGCACGCGATCGAACCGTTCGAGGACGGCGTGCCGGCCTACCGCCTGGTCAACACGGCGACCGATGGTTCCTACCGGATAGAAAAAAGCATTATTACGGACCCGAAACGGCCTGCCCTGCTGCAGGAGATTACTTTCGCTGCTCTCAAGGGTCCAATCGCGGACTACCGCGTCTACGCGCTGCTCGCGCCGCATCTAGTCAATACCGGCATGGGCAACACGGCCTGGGTCGGCGAGCACAAGGGCCAGCGCGTGCTGTTCGCATCCGGTCGCGGCGTCTCGCTCGCGCTTGCCGCCTCGCTGCCCTGGGGCGACTGCTCGGCCGGCTATGTCGGTTTCTCCGACGGCTGGCAGCAGCTTCATGATCGGCGCGCGCTCGATCCTGCTTGCGGGCGGGCGGAAGACGGCAATGTGGCGCTGACCGGCGGGATCGGCTTTTCGGCAGGCAAGGGCACGGCCTTGCTGGCGCTCGGCTTCGGCGCCTGGCCGGAAGAGGCGGCGGAGACCGCGCTGGCCAGTCTGAAGGGCGGGTTCGATGCGGCCGCCGAAACCTATGCCGCAAACTGGCGGAAATTTCAGGCCGGGCTGGAGAAGCTCGACCGGCGTTCCGCCTCTGGCCTGAACAGCTATCGTGTCAGCACCGCGGTGCTTGCCACGCATCTGTCGGTCGCCAGACCCGGAGCCGCCGTCGCCAGTCTGTCGATCCCCTGGGGCTTCGAGAAGGGCGACGACGATCTCGGCGGCTACCATCTGGTCTGGCCGCGCGACCTGGTCGAGACGGCGGGCAGCTTCCTCGCCGCCGGCGACGCCAGGCAGGCGCTGCAGATCCTCACCTATCTGCGCTCGATCCAGCAGCCGGACGGTCATTGGCCGCAGAATTGTTGGTCGAGCGGCACGCCTTATTGGCCCGGCATCCAGATGGACGAGTGCGCCTTTCCGCTGCTTCTGGCCGATGCGCTCCGCCGCGCCGGCCATCTGCCGCGCGCGAAGCTCGAAGAGTTCTTGGCCATGATCGAGAGCGCGGCCTCCTATGTGGCGCGCAACGGCCCCGTCACCGGTGAGGACCGCTGGGAGGAGGACGCCGGCTACAGCCCATTCACGCTGTCCGTCGAGATCGCGGCACTGCTTGCCGCGGCCGACATGCTCGATGCCTGCGATAAAAATGAGCCGGCAAATTATCTGCGCGAGACCGCCGATTGCTGGAACGACCAGGTCGAGCGCTGGACCTATGGCACTGGCACGGAGCTATGCGCCAGGGAACGCGTCGAGGGCTACTATGTCCGCATCGCGCCGCCTGACGACACCGGCGCCGCTTCGCCGAAGGACGGATTCGTGCCGATCAAGAACCGGCCGCCGGCAGACACCGACCAGCCGGCTGAAGCCATCGTCAGCCCCGACGCGCTGGCGCTGGTCCGCTTTGGCTTGAGGGCCGCGGACGATCCGCGCATCCTCGATACGATCAATGTCATAGATGCCGAACTGCGCTGCGAGCTGCCGCAAGGTCCGGTCTGGTATCGCTATTCCAGCGACGGCTATGGCGAACATGAAGGGTTCGCCCTTCGACGGCACCGGCCAGGGTCGCCCCTGGCCGCTGCTTGCCGGCGAGCGCGCCCACTACGAGCTGGCCGCCGGACGGCCCGGCAAAGCGGCCGAACTGCTCGAAACCTTCGAGCGCTCGGCCGGTGTAGGCGGCCTCCTGCCGGAGCAGGTCTGGGACAGGCCCGACATGCCGGAGCGGGAATTGCGGCTCGGCGCCCCTTCCGGCAGCGCCATGCCGCTGGTCTGGGCGCATGCCGAGCATATCAAGCTCTTGCGCTCGCTGCGCGATCGCAGGGTCTTCGACATGCCGCCGCAGGGCGTCGAACGCTACATCAAGCGAAAGACCATCTCACCCTTCCGGATATGGCGCTTCAACAACAGGATCCGCTCCATCCCCGCCGGCAAGCTGCTGCGCGTCGAGCTTTCGGCCCGTGGCGTGGTCCACTGGAGCAGCGACAGATGGCTGACGGTGCATGACGACAAGACGGCCGAGAATGCCTTCGGCGTCCACCTGGTCGACCTGTCGGTTGCCGGCCTGCCGCCGGGATCGACGATCGTCTTCACTTTTTTCTGGCCCGAGGCCACCCGTTGGGAGAATGTCGACTTCACCATCGATATCGATCCTTCGGCTAACCAGTAGACATTTCTTTCCTCAAGCAATCGGGATGACACCATGCAGATCGGAATGATGGGATTGGGCAGGATGGGCGCCAACATGGTGCGCCGCCTGATGCGCGACGGCCACGAATGCGTCGTCTACGACATCAATTCGGCAAGCGTCGCCGCCCTGGTCAAGGACGGCGCCATCGGCGCCGCCGCGCTGGAAGAGTTCGTCGCCAAGCTGGCCAAGCCGCGCTGCGCCTGGCTGATGCTGCCGGCGGCGATCACCGGCAGGATCGTCGACCAGGTGGCAGCGCTGATGGAGCCCGGCGACATCATCATCGACGGCGGTAATTCCTATTACCACGACGCTGTCGACCAGGCGGCGAAACTGGCGGTCAAGGGCATCAGCTTCGTCGACGTCGGCACAAGCGGCGGCGTCTGGGGGCTGGAGCGCGGCTACTGCCTGATGATCGGCGGCCCCGACGAGGCGGTGCAGCACCTCGATACGGTCTTCGCCACGCTGGCCCCAGGCGCCGACCCGGGCTCCAATCCGCCGAAGGACGCCGGATCCGCGACCTTCGGCTATCTGCATTGCGGGCCGAGCGGCGCCGGCCATTTCGTCAAGATGGTGCACAACGGCATCGAATACGGCGTCATGGCCGCCTATGCCGAGGGCATCAACATCCTGAAGTCGGCCAACGCCGGCAAACGCGACCGCACGGCGGACGCCGAGACCAGCCCGCTGGAAAACCCGCAATATTACCAGTTCGATATCGACCTCGCCCAGGTGGCCGAGGTTTGGCGGCATGGCAGCGTCATCGGCTCCTGGCTGCTCGACCTAACCGCCGGGGCGCTGAAAAGCGACCCGACGCTTACGCAGTTCGGCGGCCGGGTGTCGGACTCCGGCGAAGGCCGCTGGACGCTGAAGGCGGCGATCGACACCGGCGTTCCGGCGCCCGTCCTCTCCTCGGCGTTGTTCGACCGCTTCTCCTCGCAGGGCGAATCCGCCTTCGCCGACAAGCTTTTGTCCGCCATGCGCTATGCCTTCGGCGGCCATATCGAGAAGCAGAAGACCGGCGCGTGAGGGGAGAGGCGGCATGAGCCAGGACAGGTCCGACACGCTGGTGCTTTTCGGAGCCACCGGCGACCTTGCGCATAAGAAGATTTTTCCAGCGCTCCACCAGATGGTCGCCAAGGGAACGTTGACCGAGCCGGTGATCGGCGTTGCCTTCGACCCCTGGGACCTCGCCAAGCTGGTGGACCGTGCCCGCGATGGCATCGTCAACGCGCTGGGCAGCGTCGACGACAAGGTGTTCGCCAAGCTCGCCTCGCAACTGCGCTATGTCAGTGGCGACTACCGCGACGGCGCCACATTCGAGAAGCTGAGGACGGCGCTCGGACCGGCGCAGCGGCCGCTGCACTACATGGCAGTTCCCCCGACCATGTTCGAAACCGTCGTCCAGGGCCTCGAACAATCCGGCACCGCTCGCGGCGCGCGGCTGATGGTGGAAAAGCCCTTCGGCCACGACCTGCAGTCGGCGCGCTGGCTGAACCGCGTGCTGCATCTGGTGTTCGACGAACAGTCGATCTTCCGCATCGACCACTATCTCGGCAAGGAAGCGATCCAGAACCTGCTCTATTTCCGCTTCGCCAACTCCTTCCTTGAGCCGATCTGGAACCGCAATTTCGTCGAAAGCGTGCAGATCACCATGGCCGAGGATTTCGGCATCGAAGGTCGCGGCAAATTCTATGACGACGTCGGCTGCATCCGCGACGTCATCGAGAACCATCTGCTCAACATCCTTTTGCTGCTAGCCATGGAACCGCCTGTCGGCCGCTCGGCCGACGACCTGATCGATGAGAAGGTGCAGGTGCTGCGCGCCATCCGCACCTTGACCAAGGACGATGTCGTGCGCGGCCAGTTCGACGGCTATCTGGCGGAGCCTGGCGTCAAGCCCAACTCGCCGGTCGAGACCTTCGCGGCGGTGCGTTTCTTCGTCGACACCTGGCGCTGGCAGGACGTGCCGTTCTTCATCCGCGCCGGCAAGAACATGCCGGTGCATGCCACCGAAGTGATCGTGCGGCTGAAGCGGCCGCCGCTCGACGTCTTCGATCCGATCAAGCCGGGCGACGCCAACTATGTCCGTTTCCGCATCGACCCGCAGGTGGTGATCTCGATCGGCGCCCAGCGCAAGGTGCCGGGCGACGACATGATCGGCGAGCAGGTGGAACTCACCGCGCTCGACGACACCAAAGGCGACATGCCGCCCTATGAGCGGCTGATCGGCGACGCCATGAACGGCAACGGCCAGCTCTTCACCCGCCAGGACGCGGCCGAGCTGGCGTGGCGCATCGTCGGGCCGGTGCTTGGCGACACGACGCCGCCCGCCATTTACGCGCCAAGGACCTGGGGGCCGGCCGATGCCATGGACGGCTTCGGCCCGCCCAATGGCTGGATCAATCCGACGAAATAGTCTTCGGGAGGTAGCTATGGCGAAGGCGGCAAAACGGGCCGCGGCGGGCGGCGAGCAGATCGTGCTCACCATCGACCTCGGCGGGTCGCGCGTGAAAATCCTCACCAGCGCCGGCGGCGAGGTCCGCCGCGCCGACACCGGTCCGGACCTGACGCCCGAGCAGATGGTCGCTTCGGTGAAGAATCTGGCCGAGGGGCTGGACTACGACGTCATTTCGATGGGCTATCCGGGCCCGGTCAGGGACAATAGGCCTTCGCTGGACCCCTTCAATCTCGGCAAGGGCTGGAACGGCTACGACTTCGCCGGCGCCTTCGGCAAGCCGGTCAAGGTCGTCAACGACGCGTTGCTGCAGGCGATCGGCAGCTATGAGGGCGGCCGCATGCTGTTCCTTGGCCTGGGCACGGGGCTGGGCGCAGCAATGATCCTCGATCATGTCGGACAGCCGATGGAGCTGGCCCACCTTCCCTACAAGAAGGGCTGCAGCTTCGAGGATTATGTCGGCGAACGCGGCCTGGAAAAGCACGGCAAGAAGAAATGGCGCAAATACGTTTTTGACGTTGTAAACAGGCTTCGCGCCGCCTTGCAGCCCGATTATGTGGTCATCGGCGGCGGCAATGTCGACAAGCTGGATGAATTGCCCGAGAAATCCAGGCGCGGCGACAACACACGCGCCTTTGAAGGCGGATTTCGACTGTGGCGCGACAAGGCGCTAATCGTCTGATCTTGTTGCATTTCAGTATAGTTGTTCAAAATAACGTGTAATGGCGCGACTGATCGTTGCGCTGCGCCGATTTGCCGACTAGGAATTCGCCGGCCTGCGGCACCATGCGTCACCCCCGGCGCGAAGGTGCGGCGGCGCTCTGTTACAATCCCGATTTTCGCGGCTATGCGGCATAGAGGAGGAATGACGTGGACGAGGACACCAACACGGCAAAGGAAGAAGTCGACCTGCTCGAGCTCACCGCTCACATCGTGTCGGCCTATGTCGCCAAGAACCGGCTGCCCGCTTCGGACCTGAGCGGGCTCATCGCCAGCGTCGCCTCCTCGATCAGCGGCCTCAACCAGCAGCTGGCGCCGCCTGCACCTCCGCCCGTCCCCGCCGTCAACCCCCGCCGTTCGGTGACGCCGGACTACATAATCTGCCTCGAGGACGGGAAGAAGTTCAAATCGCTGAAGCGCCATATCGGCGTGCATTTCGGGCTGTCGCCGGAAGCCTATCGCGCCAAATGGGGCCTGCCGGTCGATTACCCTATGGTCGCGCCCAACTATGCGGCGTCGCGCTCCGAACTCGCCAAGTCGATCGGCCTCGGTCGCAAGGCGGAAGCGCCGGTGAAGCCCGCCAGGGGAAGAAGGGCCAAAGCCCCGGCCTGAACGACACCGGCCCCCTGTACCAATCGCCCCGGTACCAATCGCCCCTGTACCAATCGTTTGAAGAAGTCTGCCGAGGAATCCGCCTTGGCAGGCTTCCTGCTTTTGTGGCTTGGATAAGACCAGCACAGGCTGTTCGGGATGAGCCATGAACTATGCGAGGATGGTGATCGAGAAGGAAGCGCCGGAGGAATACG
The DNA here is from genome assembly GCF_004791585.1 of Mesorhizobium sp. M1C.F.Ca.ET.210.01.1.1. Taxonomy (GTDB): domain Bacteria; phylum Pseudomonadota; class Alphaproteobacteria; order Rhizobiales; family Rhizobiaceae; genus Mesorhizobium. The sequence goes on along the minus strand of NZ_SRUU01000043.1, from coordinate 18,866 downwards.
GCTACGACCGCATCCGCTTCAATCTCTCCGAAAGCTCGATCGCCGACCAAAAACTTTCCGACATCGGCCTGTCGCTGCCAGACCTCACTTTGTTCTACGGCGAACATCGCGGCGAGAAGGAACTGCGCGCGTTGATCGCCGCGCAGGACAAAGGGCTCTCCGCCGACGACGTGCTGGTGACCGCGGGAGCGGCCGGCGCGCTGTTCATCGTCGCTACCTCGCTGCTTTCAGCCAACGACCATCTGGTGGTTGTGCGGCCAAACTACGCCACCAACATCGAGACGCCCAAGGCGATCGGCTGCGCCATCAGCTATGTCGATCTCGATTTCGACAACGGCTTTGCAATCGACCTCAGTCGCGTCGCGGCGGCGGTGCGGCCGGACACCGGGCTGATCAGCGTCACCTGCCCGCACAACCCGACCGGAACCATGATGAGCCGCGCCGATCTCGATGCCTTGATCGGGCTCGCCGAGAGCCGGCGCTGCCGGCTGCTGGTCGACGAGACCTATCGCGATCTTTCCTATGGCGAGAAGCTGCCTTCGGCGGCTTCGCTGAGTGCGAGCGCCATCAGCGTCTCCTCGCTGTCCAAGGCCTTCGGCATTCCCGGCATCCGCATCGGCTGGCTGGTCACCAGCGACAAGGAGATGCAGGAAAGGTTCCTCGCCGCCAAGGAGCAGATCGGCATCTGCGGCAGCGTCATCGACGAGGCGATCGCACGCGCCATGCTCGAGCGCCGCGACGCCTTCCTCACGTCGCTGCTGCCGCAGATGGCGAAGCGTCGCGACATCGTGCAAACCTGGATCGACGGCGAGCCGCTCGTCGACTGGGTGCGGCCGCAAGGTGGCGTCGTCGGCTTCCCACGGCTGAACGTCGATGCCGGCTTCGACCTCGACCGCTTCTACGCCAGGCTTCTGGAAGAGCACGGCACCTATGTCGGCCCCGGCCACTGGTTCGAGATGCCGAAGCGTTTCTTCCGCATCGGCTTCGGCTGGCCGAAAGAGGCTGAGTTGCGCGGCGGGCTGGAGGCCATCTCAGCCGCGCTGAGAGGCTGAGGCTTCAACCGTCGCGGACGCTAAATCCTAATTTCCTTCATCCAGCGCCGATTTTTTGCGCGCGCGACGAAACGAACTGGGCTAAGGGTTTGCCGCCGGACCAGCGCCCATCGTGGAAGTGCCCCGCCGGCCGACGTCACAACGGGGCCTTTGAACCATGACCGCCGAAGCAGTTTCCTCTGAACAGCGCTACGCCGCTTTCCGTCACCGGCCGTTCCTGAGCTACTGGACGGCGCGCTTCCTCACCACTTTCGCGACCATGATCGTGTCCGTCGCGGTCGGCTGGCAGGTCTATGACCTCACCCGCGACCCCTTCGACCTCGGCATCGTCGGCATCGTCCAGTTCCTGCCGTCTCTGCTTCTGGTGCTGGTCACCGGCGTCGTCGCCGACCGCTTCGGCCGCCGCCTGATCATGACATTGTCGTCACTGGTCGAGGGCGGCTGCGCGCTCGCGCTGCTGTTCCTGACGCTGCGCGGCCTGACGGGCCCGCTGCCGATCTTTGTCGTACTCGCCGTCTTCGGTATCGCACGAGCCTTCTACGGACCGGCTTCGTCCTCACTGTTCGCCAATCTGGTGCCGGCCGAGGATTTCGCCAACGCGATCGCCTGGAACTCGTCCGCCTGGCAGACGGCGACCATCGTCGGTCCGGTCGCCGGCGGCCTGCTCTATGGCATCTCGGCGGAGGTGGCCTACGCCACGGCGGCCATCCTGATGCTTGTCGCGGCGCTGCTCATCTTCACCATTCCGAAGCCCGCCCAGCAGACCGCCACCGACAAGCCGACCATGCAGACGCTGTTTGCCGGCTTCGGCTATATCTGGAGCGAGAAGATCGTGCTCGGCGCCATCTCACTCGACCTCTTCGCCGTGCTCCTATCCGGCGCCTCGGCGCTGCTGCCGGTCTATGCGCGCGATATTCTGGAGCTTGGCCCCTGGGGCCTTGGCCTGCTGCGCTCGGCGCCCGGCATCGGCGCCATCGGCGTCGCGGTCTGGCTCGCCGGCCACCCGATCCGCGACCATGCCGGCAAGATCATGCTTGGCTTCGTCGGCCTGTTCGGCGCCGTCACCGTGCTGTTCGGCGTTTCAACCATCACTTGGCTGTCGATCGTGGCCCTCGCCATGCTCGGCGCCACCGACATGTTCAGCGTCTATATCCGCGAGACGCTGATCCAGCTCTGGACGCCGGACGAGGTGCGCGGCCGCGTCAATGCCGTCAACCAGGTCTTCGTCGGCGCCTCGAACGAGGTCGGCGAGTTCCGCGCCGGCACCATGGCGGCGCTGATTGGCACGGTGCCCGCGGTCGTGGTAGGCGGCATCGGCGCCATCGCCGTTGCCGGCCTGTGGGCCTGGCTGTTCCCGGCGCTGCGACAGGTGCGGCACCTGAATAGCCGGAACTGATTGGGCACCGAGGTTGCGCCGACACCGGTCGATATGAGCCGTCGGCAGACCTGCAGCTTTCGGCATCTAGACATATCGCACGTTCAATCTACGGGGCTTAGGCCGGCAATCGGGCTAAAGCGGACACCAGCGCCATCTAGTAAAAGCGTTGCCCTGCGTAAGATCGCCTTAGCGTCCGCCCGCTCCGTGCTATAATTGGACTATCGACGCCGACCTAAGTCGACCGCCATTTCAGCATGCCCAAGGACGTATGTGCCGCACATGGGCTCAAGCCACCCGCCCGCACATCCGTTGTGAATTGACCCGGGAGGATGGATCAGCATGTCAGAACGTCTCAACATAGGCCCGCTGCAACCTGGCGAAATGGCGCCCAATGTCGTGCTCGACGCGATTACCCGCGAGGGCAAGATCGCCATCGACGATTTCCGAGGCGAGAAACCAGTGCTGGTTGGGCTGTATCGAGGTCTTCATTGTCCTTTTTGCAGGCGCCATATCGCCATGCTTTCGCAACTCACCCCAGCCCTCAACGAGAAGGGCATCGAGAACCTGACAGTTGTCAACACGCCCATCGAGCGGGCGCGCCTCTATCTGCGGTACCATCCGATGCTCGGCCTACTCGCGGCATCCGATCCAGAACGGACTTCACACCGCGCCTTTGGATTGCCGAATATGCAGATCACTGAAGACGAGAGCGCATGGCCGCAAAAGGTTTCGATGAGCGATGTGAAGTCGATGCGGGTCGACTTGCCGGGCGAGATGCCGGAACCGATGGACCCGTTTGCGGCGCTCGAATATCTGAACAAGAAGGACAGCTACGATATCACCGAAGCGGATCAACAGATGATGGCCACCGGCGTTGGGCAGCTCGTCGGTCAGTTCTTGCTGGACCGTGATGGTGTCGTTCGCTGGACTTCCAACGAGGTACTCGATGGCGGCCTATTCGGTGCCCCGAACACTCAGGAGCTGATGTCGGCAGCATCACAAATCGCAAGGTAAGGCGCACCTTCGGGTGGTGGGGCTAAAGCAATTCCAGGAAAAGTGTGTAACGGTTTTCCGTCCGGAATTGCGTAAAAACAAATACTTAGAGCGGTTCGGCGATTCTCTGAATCGCTGACACGCTCTAGGCGCAGGATTGCGCGAAGTGGTCCAGCCGCCTTGCTAACCAGCGCGAGCCGAGCGGCGTCCGCGTGCCGGCGGTGGTGATCGGCGGCGTCGTCGCGGCGAAACCAACCACTCAGGCGCGATCAGCCCGCGAGGCGCGCGCGAAACAACGTGCTGCCGTCCGTCAGGCGCGACCTGGAGATATCCCGTAATCCGGCCTCGGTTTACTGACCTTCGGTGTACGATTCGCCGTGGCGGTAGAGGTTCAAGAAGGTGAGGTTGAGAAAGACACCTTCAGGCGGACCGAGGCGGTCGTCATCGACGACACCCCACCCCGCAATTGCGATCTCGCCTCCGGGTGTGAGGCAACGCGCCGCGTTCAGGATCGACCTGCGTGCCTGGTCCGGCGGAAGGACCTGGACGACGGCTTTCAGTACAGCCAGATCGTGCCGATGGATCGATGGCGCGACAGTGATGTCCCCCGCTTCGACAACCACGTCGTCGGCACCGTATTCCGACAGGATGGCTGGCGCGACGGCCGCGACCGTCGGGAGTTCCATCAGCGTCGCCGCGATATGCGGCCACCGCTCGCGAAGTCCAACGAGAATGGTCCCGGCGCCCCCGCCGATGTCGATCACCGAACCGATCGCGGAGAGGTCCATCTCGCGGCCCAGATGGCGGCCGAAAATCACCCCGCCCGGCGCCAGCATACGGCTGAAGGCCGCCGCCGACTCGGGCCCAGCTTCGGAAAAATCGTGCAGCGCAGCCGGCCGGTTCTGCCGCAACGAGTCCGCAGTCAGCAGGTCGGCTCCCCAAAGCTCGCGCAGGAGCGCATGATCGCCGCCGCGATAGGTCGGCCTGGAGGAGTCGAGGAAGGCCGACGCCTCGGCACTGTTGCGAAATTCCCCATCCTTGACTTCGAGGAGACCGATGCTGGCGAGCGCGTAGAGCAGTCGCGAAAGACGAGCTGCCTCGACTTCGAGCGCGGCCCCAAGGCTGTCGGCAGTCGCTGCGCTGCCACCGAGCCGGGTGAAGATGCCAAGGTCCAGCCCGGCTCGAAGCGCCAAGGCGTGGGGCACCGCTGCGATCAGCTCGTCGATCCGATCGGATTCCGCCACGTCACATCCCCTTCCGCGATCCAGGACCGGCTTTGGAGCAACTCCCGGAAGATTAGAACGTCGGCTCTCCGGAAAGTGAAGACAACGTAATGAATGCTCCTGACAAAGCTGAACGAACGTCGGCGTCTGAGAATGTCTGTCGCCGCCTCGAACGGCCGGCACGCGGGCGGAAAGCGGCCATTCGCCATGCTCGAGACGCAGGTCTGATTCCGGTTGAACTCAGCTGCCTGGAGCCGTTGGGCTCGTTTCTACCCCGCCGCCGGCTTGCCGAAGATCAGGCCCAAAAACTCGCCCAGCCAGCGCTTGAGGTGCATGTCCCAGATCAGCCGGCCGCCAAGATGGTCGCGGCCGGGCTGCGCGCCCGGCAGCTCGAAGCGATGCGCGCCGCGCACCACCCAGCGCTGCATCATCACCCTGGTCAGCTCGCCATGGAACTGGATGCCCCAGGCGTTCTCGCCGTAGCGAAAAGCCTGGTTGGGATAGGTCTCGGCCGTCGCCAGCAGCGTCGCCTCCTTCGGCAGCGAAAAGCCCTCGCGGTGGAACTGGTAGACCATCTCCGGCCAGTGCAGCAGCTTCCTGCCGGCCTCGGTCGCCTTCAGCGGATACCAGCCGATCTCGACCAGCCCTTCGTCATGTCCGTCGACCTTGCCGCCGAGATGGTTGGCAAGCATCTGCGCGCCGAGGCAGATGCCGAGAAAGGGCCGGTTTTCCTTGAGCGGGATTTCGAGCCAGTCGGTCTCGCGGCGGACGAACTCATCGGAGTCGTTCGCGCTCATAGGCCCGCCGAAGATCACCGCACCGGCGTGGTCGTCCAGCGTAGAGGGCAACTCTTCGCCGAGCGGCGGCCGGCGGATGTCGAGATCGAAGCCTTCTTCCAGAAGCATGTGGCCGACGCGGCCCGGGCTCGAAGTCTCCTGATGCAGCACGATCAGGATTCTGGGTCTCGGCCTCGGTCTGGCTGGCATGGGCAGGCGAAGTCCTATTCGTCGCTCGACGTTCCGCGCGCGCCGGGCGCTTCGGCCGCCGCCTTGCGGCGCGCCTCGATCCGGTCCTGGCGCTCGACGCCGATCAGTTCGGCGACGCGCCAGACGGTGTTGTCTTCCAGCTCATGCAGCTCGCCGTCGGCATAGACGATCTCCCACATCAGGCCGATGAAGGCCTTGCGCGCCTCGGCGTCGAGATGGCGCTTGAGCACGCTGGTGAAGGCATAGAGATCGATCGCCTCGTTGTCGGCGCGCTCGCCGGCGGCAGCCAGCGCATCGAGCTCCTCGCCGCTGATCGAATAGGTCTCGGCCAGGATCTCCTTGAAGCGCTCCCGCTCGACATCCTGGCGTACGCCGTCGGCGTTCATCACGTGGTAGAGCAGCGCCGAGGCCGCGACGCGTGGATCATCGGCGTTCGGCTTGGTCCCGCCAGCCGGCAAATCCCTCAGAATGGACAATACGCGTTCGAACATCGACACCTTTTCCCTGTCCGCCAAACCGGACCTCAAAACAAACGAAACCGGCGCGGCGATTTTTCCGCCTCGTCTTCCGGCGCGACGCCCGGATCGTCCGGCAGGCGCGGCGGCTCCGATGCCTGCTCGACGGCCGCGCCATCGCCCGAGGCGGCCGCGATTTCTTTCTCCATGCCGTTCGACTGTTCGGCAACCGGCTTTGCGGGAAGGACATCGGAGACAATGTCGATCGCCTTCTCGGCCGGCACGGCCGGCGGCGCGGCAGGAATTGCCGGCACCGCGACGTCCGCGCCGCTCTCGATCAACTGGCCGAGCCGCTCCATGGGCGCGCGCCAGGTGAAGGCGTCCAACTTGCCGGTGACCGGCGACACCGGGGCCCAGCGCTCCGAGACGACGCCGTCGGCGACCCAGGCCGGATCGCGCGGCGCGCGCACCGCCTTCGACAGCAGCTGGCGGACCTTGCCCTGGTTGCCGGTTTCGGCCTCCTCGATGTCAGCCAGAAGCAGATAGGCGCCCTCGCGACGATCCATGCGGATTGCGGCCTCCGCCTCGCGCCTGGCGGTCGCGAAATCCTGCGCGTCGAGCGCGGCGCGCGCCACGGCCATCGACGATTCCGCGTGGTTCTTCTTCATTTCCTGCAGCTTTTTCGCCCGGTTGAGCCGATCGAGCACGGCATCGCCCGGCCTGGCATGGGTGTAGAGCTCGGCAATGTCCGGATGCGGCTCCGCCCGCCAGGCCGTCTCCAGGATCTTGGAACCCTTGCGCACATCGTTTTGCTTGAACAGCAGATCGGCCGCGACGACCGCCGCCGGCGCGAAGTCGGGCGCCAGCTTGTTGGCTTCGACAGCGGCGGTCCGGGCGGCATTCGGGTCGCTGTCGACCAGCGCCTGCGCCTTGGCCGTGAGCAGGACGGCGCGGCGGCGGTTGGCGGCGTCGCGCTCGATCTGCCGGGTCGATTTCTGCGCCTCGACCAGCTTCAGCGCGCCGTCCCAGTCGCCGCGCTCCGTCAGTTCCTCGAGCGTCGATTCCGCCGCCCAGGCGAGCTGGGGCGCCACCGCCGCGGCGCGACCCGCATAATGGCGCGCGGCGTTGCGGTCGCCCAGCCGCTCGGCTTCGAGATAGAGCCCACGCAGGCCGAGCAGCCGCATTTCCGGATCGTCCAGCATGCGCTCGAACTTTTCCCGCGCGCCTTCATGGTCGCCTTCGAGCAGCGAGGCCTGCGCGTCGAGCAGGTTGATCAGCGGCTCCTGGTCGGAGTTGATCAGCTTGGCGGCTTCCTTGGTCTTCTTGCGCGCCAGCGCGCCGTCGCCGGCGCCGGCCGCGATCATGCCCGTCGACAGCGCCTGATAGCCGCGATCGCGGCGCCGCACGCGGAAATAGCGCGAGATCGTGTAGGGGCTGTTCCACAGCGCCTTGATCAGCCACCAGACAATCATCACCGCCGCGACCACGGCGACGATCGCCACCGCCGCCACCATCAAGGTGACCTGGTACTGGTAGCCGTTGAAGGTGACGATCATTTCGCCCGGACGGTCGGCCAGCCAGGCAAAGCCGAGCCCCAGCCCGAAGACGACGGCGAGGAAGATGAGGATACGGATCATCGGACGGTCCTCACGCCTTCGTAGCGCCGGCAATCAGCGCATCGATCTGCTTTTCGACCTCGAGCCGCGCTTTCAGTTTGCCGGCAAAATCGGCGCCGGCCGTCTTGGCCGCGTCGGGCAGCGTGTCGTATTCGCTGAGCGCCTTGGCGTAGTCGCCCTGGTTGACCGCCACTTCCATGCGCGCCACGGTTTCCGGCGCGCCCTTGCCTTCGACGGCGCCCACCGGCCGCACCTTGACCAGCGATTCGGCGCTCGACACCAGGCTCTGGAAGAAACCGGCATTCTGGTCGACGGGCGTCGCCGCATCGACCATGGCGCTGGCCGCCGCTTCGATCTCGGAGGCGATCGTAGCGCGGGTCGGCACGCCTTTCTCGGCATAGGACCGCAGCACCGCGATCTCCGGCGCGTCCGGCGCGATCGCCGCGAAAGTGTCGAGCTCGGTGGCGAATGGCGCGCCGCGGTCGAGCGCTGCCTTCAGCGCCGAGGCGGCAATCGCCAGCGCGATCTTCGGCTGCGAGGCCTGCGCGTCGACCTTGCCGGAAAGCTGCTGCACTGACTGTTCCAGCGCCGCGATCCGGCCGTCCGCGGCCTTCGCCGCCTCGCCGGCCGATTTGACCAGCGCGTCGAGCCCGGCGAGCTTCTCGTTGAGCGGGCCGAGATCGACGGTAGCGGTACTTCCGGCCTTCTGCAGGTCGGCGACCGCCGTCTCGATCTGGCCGACCTTGTCGTTGAGTGCCTTGAGCGCGGTGCTGTCGCCGCCCTGCCCGGCCGACGATTTCAGCGCCGCGATATCCGACTTCACCTGGTCGAGCGCCGACGACAAGCCATCGACCTTGGCCGAGGCGCCGGCATCGCCCGTCTGTTTGAGCGCCGCAATCTCGCTCTTCAGCGATGCGATCTCGCCATTGACGCCATCGAGCGACGCTCCGTTCGAGGCCGGCGAACCAAGCAGGCCGACCGCCTGCAGCAGGCCGGCGCCGGCGAGGGCGACCACACCGCCGATAAGGCCGGCGGCGATGGTGTTGACGCCGGAGCGCCTGGAAGCCGTCGATCCGGAATCGTTGTTTCGGGTCTCGCTCGGCTTGGGCGCCGAGGCGGCGGAGCTGGCCTTGGTCTGGGATGCATCTTCGAAATCGTAGCCGAAGCCTTTTGGCTCGCTCTTCGGAGCCGCCGAGCCATCTGGATAAGGCGCTTCCGCCTCGTCCATTCCCTTGGCCTCGGGCTCGCCCGCCGTGCCCTGCGCCGCATCGGCATGTTCCCACGGCTCGATGTCGGTCTGTTCGGCATGGATCGGCTCGTCCGGGGCTTCCGGTTGAGAGCCGGCCGCCTTCGCCGTATCTGTCTCGGCCGCATTGTCCTCGGCCACGGCGGCATCCTCGCCGGTGATTCGCGAGACGGCGCCGGGCTCGAGTTCGATCGTCACCGGGTCGCGGCGACTCTTCGAATGTCGCGTCTTCGGCGTCTTGACCATGCTTGGGCTCCGCAAATTGGCTTGAGGATGGTTCAAAGGGTCTAGAGCTCATGGATGCTCTAGCACATCACCAAGCGGTGAAAAGGGGCGGTGTGATGACGCGGCTCAGCGCGGCAGCGACAAAAGCGCCAGCAGCGCGTCCTCGTCGGGTTGGGCGGCAATGCGGACCTTCTGCCCGCCAACTTCGCCCAATGCCTCGGCGACACGGGCTGAAAGGACCAAAAACTCCGTATTTTCAAAGAGATGCTTCAGCGATGGACGCTGAGCGAGGTGGGTCATCGCAGAGGCTGCCTTGGCCGAATAGAGCAGCACCGCCTCGGCCGGCATGCCCGACGAACGGGCAATGACATCGGCACCGCTGTAGTCCACTTCGACCGTGTCGTAGGTCTCGACAGGTCGGACATGCGCCCCGGCCGCCGCCAGCCGCTCCTCGAACGCCGGGAAGCGCACACGGCCGCAAAGATAGACAATTTCCTTGCCGGCGAGTTCGTCGGCTAACGCACCGGCCAGCGCCTCGGCATCGCCCGGACCGTCAGAGACGGACGTGAACCCGGCCGCACGGCAGGCCTCGGCCGTCCTTTTCCCGACGGCATGGCAAGGCAAGGCGACAAGTGCTGCGACGAGCTCCCCGGGCGCGTGACGAACCGCATTGGCGCTGGTCACGGCGACCGCGGCCGCGGCGGGGAATGAGCTTGCCTCGACCGGCAGCGCCGCCGTTTCGGTCAGCGGCAGCAGAATGGGTTGAAATCCCTGGGCTTCGAGCCGCCGTGCCGTGCGTGACGCGCCCGGCTCCGGTCTCGTCACCAGGACGCGGACCATGTCAGGCCCAGCCGTCGAAGAATTTGGCGCCGGCTTTGGCACGCACCGTCCGCGCGGCTTCCGCGCCTATTTCCGCCGCGTCGTCAGCCCTGCCGTCCAGCTTGACCTCATGCGCTTCGGTGCCGTCGGGAGAGATGATCAGCCCGGCGAAAGACAGTTTTTCGCCCGATATCGTCGCGTGGCCGGCGATCGGCGTTCGGCACGAGCCGTCGAGCGCGGCGAGGAAGGCGCGTTCGCAGGCCAATGCCTGGCCGGTCGGCACGTCGTGGATGGCCGCGAGCGTCTTTGCCACCGCGCCATCGCCGACGCGGCTTTCGATGCCGATCGCGCCCTGCCCCGGCGCCGGCGGGAAGACGTCCAGCGGCATCAGGTCGGTGACGACGCTTTCGAGCCCAAGCCGCTTCAGCCCGGCATAGGCGAGGATGGTGCCTTCGGCGACGCCCTCGTCCAGCTTGCGCAGTCTTGTCTGCACATTGCCGCGGAACATCACCACCTCGAAATCCGGCCGCATCCGGCGGATCAGCGCCTGGCGCCGCAGCGACGACGACCCAACCCTGGCGCCGTGCGGCAGGTCCGCGAGCCGCTTCGCGGTCTTGCCGATAAAGGCGTCGCGCGCATCCTCGCGCGGCAGGAAGGTGGAGAGTTCCAGCCCATCGGGCAGCACCGTCGGCATGTCCTTGGAGGAATGCACGGCGATGTCGATGCGGCCGTCGAGCAGCGCTTCCTCGATTTCCTTGGTGAACAGGCCCTTGCCGCCGGCTTCCGACAGCGGCCTGTCCTGGATGCGGTCGCCGCTGGTCGAGATGGGCACCACTTCGAACGCCTGTTCGGGAAGGCCGTGCGCCTTCATCAGCCGCGCCCGCGTCTCATGCGCCTGGGCGAGCGCCAGCGGGCTGCCGCGTGTTCCGATTTTCAAAGTTTGCATGGCGCGCGGTCCGTGATAACCCCCGGCAGGCCAAGCCTGACCGGCCTTGTCCTATATAGGAATAGCCGCAGACACAATCTTCGAGGATAGCGACGAATTGATCCGCGTTCTGGGCATTGAGACGAGCTGCGACGAGACGGCGGCCAGCGTGGTGGCGCTGGACGGCGTCGCCGCGCCCGAAATCCTGTCCAACATCGTGCTCAGCCAGATCGAGGAGCACGCGGCTTTCGGCGGCGTCGTGCCCGAGATCGCCGCGCGCGCCCATGTCGAGGCGCTGGACGGCATCGTCGAGGCGGCGCTGGCCGATTCGGCCGTGTCGCTGGACGAGGTCGACGCCGTTGCCGCGACGGCCGGACCGGGCCTCGTCGGCGGGCTGATCGTCGGCCTGATGACCGCCAAGGCGATCGCCGCCGCCGCCAACAAGCCGCTGATCGCCGTCAATCACCTTGAAGGCCATGCGCTGACAGCCCGGCTGACCGACGGGCTCGATTTTCCCTATCTGCTCTTGCTCGTCTCCGGCGGCCACACCCAGATCGTTGCCGTGCGCGGCGTCGGCGACTACCAGCGCTGGGCAACCACAATCGACGATGCACTGGGCGAGGCCTTCGACAAGACGGCCAAGATGCTCGGCCTGCCCTATCCGGGCGGCCCGAATGTCGAGAAGGCGGCGGTGTCAGGCGACGCGGGCCGCTTTGTCTTCCCGCGACCGATGAAGGGCTCGGCGCAGCCGGATTTCTCGTTCTCGGGCCTGAAGACCGCCGTGCGCCAGGCCGCGACGGCGATCGCGCCGCTGAGCGACCAGGACGTCGCCGACATCTGCGCCTCCTTCCAGGCGGCGGTGGCCGATGCGCTGGGCGACCGCGTCGCGCGGGCGCTTGCGCGCTTTCGCCAGGAATTTCCCGACACGGCAAGGCCGGCGCTGGTCGTCGCCGGCGGGGTGGCCGCCAACCGGACGATCAAGGGCACGCTTGAAGCGCTTTGCTCGGAAGCCGGCTTCGCCTTCGTGGCACCCCCGCAAAAGCTCTGCACCGACAATGCGGCGATGATTGCCTGGGCCGGCATCGAGCGGCTGCGCGCCGGAATGGCCGGCGAGAACGCCGCCGACTTCGTGCCGCGCTCGCGCTGGCCGCTGGACAGTGTTTCCGCCCCCCTGGTCGGCTCGGGCCGGCGCGGGGCCAAGGCATGACCAGGAAAAGCATGAGCGGCAAGAGACCTGCCAGCGGATGGCGCGTCGCGGTGCTGGGCGGTGGCGCCTGGGGCACGGCGCTGGCGCTGGCCATGCTGCGCGCCGGCCATGAGGTGCGCCTTTATGCGCGCGACAACGAGACCGTGGCCGCGATCGGCCGCGGTGAAAACCCGCGCTATCTGCCCGGCATCGCGATCGAGCCCGGCATCGTCGCCACCAGCGATATCCACGCCGCGCTCGACAGCGCCGACTGCGTGCTGGCGGTGACGCCGGCGCAGTCGCTGCGCGCGGCGTTGGCCACGGCCCGCGGTCATGTGCCGAAGGGCGCGCCGCTGGTCCTCTGCGCCAAGGGTATCGAGCGCGGCACTGGAGCGCTGCTGTCGGCGATCGTCGAGGAAAGCCTGCCGGACAATCCGGTCGCCGCACTTTCCGGTCCGAGCTTTGCCAGCGACGTCGCGCGCGGCCTGCCGACGGCGGTGGTGATAGCCGCCCGCGACGGCGATCTTGCGGCGGAGCTTGCCGCGCGCTTTTCAGCCGAGAACCTGCGCTGCTATTCCAGCGACGACCTGATCGGCGTCGAGATCGGCGGCGCGCTGAAGAACGTCTTTGCCATCGCCGCCGGGGCAGTCATCGGCGCCGGGCTCGGCGCCAGCGCCCAGGCCGCCATGGTGACGCGCGGCTTCGTCGAATTGCGCCGCATCGGCGCCGCTTTCGGCGCCCGGCCGGAAACCCTGATGGGGCTTTCCGGCCTTGGCGACCTTCTGCTCACCTGCTCCTCGGCGCAGTCGCGCAATTTCGCCTATGGCCTGGCGCTGGGCCAGGGCAAGCCGCTTGCCGGCCTGCCCCTCGCCGAAGGCGTGCCGACGGCGGGCATCGCCGCCCGCATCGCCGCCGAGCGCGGTATTGAGGCGCCGATCATTTCGGCCGTTGCCGCCATCCTCGACGGCAAGGTGACCATCGGCCAGGCCGTGACGGCGCTGATGACACGGCCGCTGAAAACCGAAACCGACATCTGAACCCTCGGAGTTAAAGACATGCTGTTCGCGTTGATTTGCAAGGACAAGCCCGGCAGCCTGCAGCTGCGCGTCGACACGCGGCCGGCGCATGCGGCGTTCCTGGAAGGCCTGATCAGCGAAGGCAGGCTTGCCTTTGCCGGCCCCTTCCTCGATGCCGATGGCAAGCCGGACGGCAGCCTGGTGATGATCGAAGCGCCTGACATGGCCGGGGCGCAAGCCCTGGCTGCCGCCGATCCCTATGCCAGGGCCGGCCTGTTCGAGAGCGTCGAAATCCGGGCATGGAACTGGGTGTTCCAGAAGCCTGCCGGCGCATGATTGCTCGCTTGCGCTCCCCCTCCCCGTGACAACGGGGAAAGGGTAAAGGTTGGAGAGCGCGAGCGCGCCGTGCGTGGCGATCCGACAATGGCAATGGGACAAACTGAGATGAACTACTGGCTGTTCAAATCCGAACCCTCGGTCTTTTCCTTCGAGGCGCTGAAGGCGAAAGGCAAGGCCGGCACGCAGTGGGACGGCGTGCGCAACTATGCCGCCCGCAACAACATGAAGGCCATGAAGATCGGCGATCTCGGCTTCTTCTACCACTCCAACGAGGGGCTCGACATCGTCGGCATCGCCGAGGTCTGCGCGCTTGCCCACCCTGACACCACCACCGACGACCCGCGCTGGGAATGCGTCGACATCCGCGCTTTCAAGGACGTGCCGATGCCAGTGACGCTGGAACAGGTCAAGGCCAATCCGAAGCTGGCCGACATGGCGCTTGTGCGCCTTGGCCGGCTTTCCGTGCAGCCGGTGACGCCGGCCGAATGGAAAGAGGTCTGCCGCATGGCCGATCTCAACCCGGCGCCGTGACCAGGCTCACTCCGAAAAACGCAAGGAAATTCATCCTCGACAACACGGCGCTGATGGCGCCGCCGCATGTGCCGGAAGTGCTGCTGCATCTTGCCGACGAGGCGCATGATCTGTGGCTGCGCACCGAGGAGGAACTGGCCGAGATCGGCCTGCCGCCGCCCTTCTGGGCCTTCGCCTGGGCCGGCGGCCAGGGCATCGCCCGCTATGTGCTCGACCACCCGGCGACGGTGCGGGGCAAACGCGTGCTCGACTTCGCCTCAGGCTCCGGCATGGTTGCCATCGCTGCCTTGAAGGCCGGCGCAGCACACGTGACTGCCGCCGATATCGACCCCTTTTGCGAGACGGTGATCGCGCTCAACCTGGAAGCCAACAGCGTGAAGGCCGAATTCCTGGATGCGGACTGCATCGATACGGACGGCGGCTGGGATGTCGTGCTTGCCGGCGACGTCTTCTACGACAAGCCGCTGGCGGACAGGCTGATGCCGTGGTTCACGACGCTCGCGGCGCGCGGCGCCGACGTCCTCGTCGGCGACCCCGGCCGCGCCTACCTGCCGAAGAAGGGGCTGCGATCGCTCGCCGTCTACCAGGTGCCGGTGACGCGCGTGCTGGAGGATGCCGAGGTCAAGCGCACGACCGTCTGGCGGTGGAGTGCCGCTCTCCCCGCTTGACGCCGCGGGCGAACAGGGATTCCATCGGCTGCCATTCGGGAGGGCACTCATGGATTTTTCAACGGTGAACTGGCTGGCGGTGATCGTCGCCGCCGTCTTGGCGTGGCTGTTCGGCGCTGTCTGGTATACGGGCTTGAGCAAGCCTTGGCTCAGAGCGGCAAAGCTCGACCCGGCAACCATGAAGCGCTCGGTCGCTCCGTTCATCATCAGCTTCATCGCCGAGCTGATCATGGCGCTGGTCATGACGCTGGTGGTCGGCGCGATCACCGGTGGCGAGCCCAATCCGCTTGCTGGTGTGATCTTCGGATTCGTTCTCTGGCTGGGCTTCGTCGCCACCACGCTTTCGGTCAATCACCGCTTTGAAGGTTTCGGCTGGGACCTGACGCTGATCGACGCCGGCCATTGGCTGGGTGTGCTCATCATCATCGGCGTGGTGATCGGCTGGTTTGGCGCACCCGCGGCTCCTGCGGGCTAAAGCGACTTCAGAAGGTGCGGAGCGATCCGCAGCATCGCTACTCCGCCTCTCCGTCTTTCGCGACCTCGTCGAGAAGCCATTCGCGGAAAGCGGCTATGCGCGCGTCGTCCTTCATCGCTTCCGGATAGACCAGGAAATAGGCGAATTCCGGCGCGACCTTGATGCCGAGCTCGAACGGGCGGATGAGCCGCCCTTGTGACAGATCGTTGGCGACCATGGCGAAATCGGCGAGCGCGACGGCAATGCCGTCGAGCGCCGCCTGGACGACATCCGTCGAGGTGTCGAACACGATCGTCCGGCTGTCGTCGAAATCGTCGACGCCGGCCGCCGCCATCCACATGCGCCAGTTCGGCCATGTGATGCCCTGGCGGGCCCATTCGATATGGGCGAGCGTGTGACGGAAGAGGTCGCGCGGCTCCTTCAGCGGCGGCCCGGCCCGCAGCAGAGCGGGGCTGCAAACGGGAATGATGACGTTTTCGAACAGCCGGTTCGCGCATAGGCCCGGATATTTGCCGGCGCCGAAACGGATGCCGACATCGACATCATCGCGATCGAACTCGCGCAGCTTGGAGGTGATGTCGAAGCGGAGTTCGATGCCCGGCCGCTGCTTACGAAAATCGTCGACCCGTCGCATCAGCCATTTGGTCGCGAACTGCGCGTCCAGCGTGATCTTCAGCAGCGCCGTGCCTCTGGTCATCTTGCGCGCGCGGGTGACGGCGCGATTGAGCAGGTCCAGCGCATCGATCGAAGCCTCGAAGAGGACGGTGCCCGCCTCCGTCAGCCGGATGGTGCGGCTGGTGCGCGTGAACAGCACCAGATCGAGCTGATCCTCGATTTCCTTGATCTGGTGGCTGACCGCCGCCGGCGTCAGACCCAGCTCGTCGGCGGCGCGGGTGAAATTGAGGTGCCTGGCCGCCGCCTCGAACGTCCTCAGCGCGCGCGTTCCGGGCAGCAGGCGGGCCATCGGATGACCTCCAAATAAAACTTGATGATCGAACAAGAACTACTCGTTTCCCGTTTATTTTTCAATCCGTCATGATTGCAGCATCGAAACACTATCAAACCGGATTTGATGTCCGGAGAACACGGATAGAGCCATGTCTGAGATCGTTCTGAAGTCCCGCACCGCCGTGAAATCCCGCTCCGGCGCCGCCCTTTGGCTGCGTTCAGCAGTCGATTGGCTGCGCCAGGCGAGGGTCGCCGCCCGGCTTCCCCACGAGTCCATCGAGGAACTCTCTGACGATCTGCTGCGTGACATCGGCGCCGAGCGCCGGGACGTGGCAAGGGCGGTGGATCGGAACCTCGGCCGGATCGGACTGCTGGACACGGGTTGGCAGCATCCGCGACGGAATTGAGGGAGAAAGGCAGTAAGGAAAGACAGCCCCTACTGCCCAACTGCCCTACTGCCCTACTGCCCAATCCTCACTTACCTCACCACCCTCACCACCGTCCGGTCCGACAGCAGCGGCAGCAGCCTCGCCATGGTGCGGGCTGTCACGGCCACGCAGCCCTGCGTCGGCGTGAAGCCGGGGCGCGCGAGATGGAAGAAGATCGCGCTGCCGCGCCCGCGCCGGCGCGGCGCGATGTTCCAGTCCAGCACCAGGCACACGTCGTAGAGGCGATCGCCGCGCCGCATCCGTTCATGGCTGGCGCCATAAGGGATCTTGACCGGCCGGTTGTAGTTGCGGTCGTCCGGCACCTCGCACCAGCCGAGGTCCGGCCCGATCGGCGCCATCGCCAGCCTCGTCCGGCGCCCACCGGGAAACTGGTCGTTGCGAAAATACCCCGACAGTATCCGCATCGCGGCCAGCGGCGTCGCGCCATCGCCCTCACGCTTGCCGGCGGAGATTCCGCTGCGCCCCAACGCGCAGGGAAACACCGTTTTGCCGGCCTGCAGGAACCCCTGCGCAGGGTTGCCTGGCCTCGCGCGGACCACCAGGACACGCAGGCCTTTCGGCAAAAATGCGCCTGCCTCATTGCGCACGCGTTTTTTCTTGTATGATTGTGTCACGGAACAAATCACTGTGATCGGCTGTTGCGCCGGTGAGCTTCCGCATAAATGGGGGGAGGTCAACTGAATATTCTTTTTAAAACAACGGATTGATCATGACATCACGCACCATTCTGATCGTTGACGACGACGACGATCTGCGAGCCACCCTCGTCGAGCAACTGGCCCTTTACGAAGAATTCGACGTCCAGCAGGAATCCACCGCCGCAAAAGGCGTCGCCGCGGCACGCGGCGGCCTCGTCGACCTGCTGATCATGGACGTCGGCTTGCCCGACATGGATGGCCGCGAGGCGGTGAAGATCCTGCGCAAAGGCGGCTATAAGGCGCCGATCATCATGCTGACCGGCCACGACACCGATTCCGACACGATCCTGGGTCTCGAGGCCGGCGCCAACGACTACGTCACCAAGCCGTTCCGCTTCGCGGTGCTCCTGGCCCGCATCCGTGCGCAACTGCGCCAGCACGAGCAGAGCGAGGACGCCACCTTCTCGGTCGGCCCCTACACGTTCAAGCCGAGCCAGAAGCTTCTGATCGATCCGCGCGGCGCCAAGGTCAGGCTGACCGAAAAGGAGGCCTCGATCATCAAATATCTCTACCGCGCCGACCAGAAAGTGGTAACGCGCGACGTGCTCCTGGAAGAGGTGTGGGGTTACAATTCCGGCGTCACCACACATACGCTGGAGACCCATGTCTACCGGCTGCGCCAGAAGATCGAGCGCGATCCTTCCAATGCCGAAATTCTTGTGACAGAAA
Organism: Mesorhizobium sp. M1C.F.Ca.ET.210.01.1.1; assembly: GCF_004791585.1. Taxonomy (GTDB): domain Bacteria; phylum Pseudomonadota; class Alphaproteobacteria; order Rhizobiales; family Rhizobiaceae; genus Mesorhizobium. Next base: position 969 of record NZ_SRUU01000043.1, on the reverse strand, counting down.
GCGGCGGCTACAAGCTGGTTCCTTAAACATTTCATGATCTAAATGAGCGGTTGGGCGGGACCGCTTCGGGTACGATCCTGGTGCTGGAGGGTGATGGATCGGCTCGCTGGACGCATCGCACGATGCGTGATTGGAAGGTTGGAGTGCGCGCGTCCGGAGGGACGCGACGCTCCAAAGGAGGGACTGCACTGACCGCTCGGGGACACAGCTAGGATGGCGCTGGATGACGACATCCGCATCCTGTCCGCCGTGAAGCTCTTTCAGGGCTTCACGCAGGAACAGTTGCGCCTGCTCGCCTTCGGCGCGGAAAACACCTTCCTGCAGGCGGAACGCAAGCTCTATCTCGAGGATGACGAGGCCGACTCGGCCTATGTCGTGGTCAGCGGCTTGATCGCGCTCTACCGCGAGCAGGGCGGCGAGCGCGTCCCGATCGGCACGGCCGGCCCGGGCGCCATGCTCAGCGAGCTCGCCCTGATCGCCGACACCAGACGTTTGACCAGCGCCTCTGCCGCGGCCGATTCGGAAGTCATCCGTCTCAGCCGCAAGATGTTCCGTCGCATCCTGGAGGAATATCCGGAACTGGCGGTGCAGCTGCATGAGCGCATCCTGGAAGAATTCCAGCAGATGATCGCCCGCATCGAGGAACTCGCGCCGCGCTTTACAGGGTGACGCGCGAGAGACGGCTCAATGGCGGGTTCGTCACTCGAGGAGCGAAGCGACGCGCGCAGACCTAGAATCCATTCCGTGATGTTGATGCTTTGCTGCGTTGCAGGGTTTCCTGACCGACCGACCCTGGGTTCGCGCTCTGTTCTGGGAGCGCTGCATTCTTCGGCATAGGTAACGGCATGGCAACTGTGTTCATGCGAAAGCTGTTTTATCTCGAATGATGGCGTTGAGGACGACCAGGAGCTTCCTTGCGACGGCGATGATGGCGAGTTTCTTGGAGCCGGAGCGGGCCGCAAGGTCGGT
>NZ_SRUU01000042.1 GCF_004791585.1 Mesorhizobium sp. M1C.F.Ca.ET.210.01.1.1 | reverse complement strand
CACCGCGCCGCAGAGTTGCCGGTCTGGCTGCACAGATACAATTGGCACCGTCCCCACGGGAGCCTAAAGTCCAAAACACCTATCAGTCGCCTCGCTCTAACCGAGGACAACCTGTTGAGGCTCCACAGCTAGCGATCCCACCAGTTGAGTTGCTCCAAGTCGGTGTCTAGCTTTCTACATTCTGTGTCCGACGCTGGACAAGAATGTTGCAATCCCGACCAGCAAGTCAGCGCAGGCGCCACCTGTTGCCCAGCAAACGGCAAGGATTATCGAAAGACGAATTCGGCACGGAGCTTGCACCAACGATTGCATGCAAATGCCGACAGCATCTCATGAACGGTCTCTCGATTCTGGCGCGGTTAAATCGCGGCCGGTTCCAGATCATGTCCCGCCCGAAATGGTGAGGGACTTCAGCCTGTTTACGTCGCCCGGCATGTTGCCGACCGCTAACGGGGATCCGCATGCAGCGGTTGCTTGCGTTCATGCCGGGCCTCCGATCTTTTATTCAACCAGCAACACGCGCGACGGTCGGGGTACCTGGGTCATCACTCGCGCGAGCGACCAGCGCCGGGTGCTGCAGGACACCGAAACGTTTTCCAGCCATCGCAGCATCTTCGCCTCTGTGCTCGGCGAGAGCTGGCCGATGATCCCGCTTGAGCTCGATCCGCCATTCCACGGTGTTTTTCGCTCACTGCTCAATCCGCTGCTTTCGCCAAAGCGGGTAATGGCATTGGAGCCGGCTGTCCGGGAACGAGCGATCAAGCTGATCGACAGGATCGCCGCATCAGGCACGAGCTGCGACATCATGAAGGATTTTGCAGTTCCGTTCGCGGTCAATATCTTCCTTCGCTTTATTGGGCTTTCGGACAACGGACTAGAAACATTTGTCGGCTGGGCTAGAGATCTGCTCCACGGCGATAAGGAGCAACGACCACCCGCAGCCCGGACGATCGTGGCCTTCATCGACGAACTTGCCACCGAGCGCCGCAAGGAGCCGGTCGATGATTTCATGACCTTCATCGTGAAGGCAAAGGTCGAGGGTCGTCTGCTCAGTGACGAAGAAGTCCGTGGCATCGGCGTGCTTGTGTTCGTCGCGGGACTCGACACGGTCTCAGCAGCCATATGCTTCGACTTGGCCCATCTCGCGCGCAACCCCAAAGATCAGGAATTGCTACGAAGCGAACCGGACCGGATTGCCGTCGCTGCGGAAGAATTGCTGCGCGCCTATTCGACCATTCAGATGATCCGAGTGGCAACGAAGGATGTCGACTTCAAAGGCGCGCCGATCCGCAAGGGAGACTATGTTTCCTGTGCCACGATGATTGCCAATCGTGACCCGGCGGAATTCGAATGCCCGAATGAGATCGATCTGGCGCGCGAGGACAACCGGCACGCTGCCTTTGGCTATGGTCCCCATCGTTGTCTTGGCTCACACCTTGCCCGGCGGGAGATTGTCATTGGCCTGGAGGAGTGGCTGGCGCGCATCCCAGCCTTTCGGATCAAGACAGGGACTGAACCTATCACCTTCGGCGGCCATGTGTTCGGGATCGAGAATCTGATCCTGGACTGGTCCTGAAGTTTCAGCCAACGACATTGGAGTTCGCTATGCGTGTCGTCGTACATAAAGCCAGATGCCAGGGTCATGCGCGCTGCTGGGCGCGGGCGCCGAGAGTCTTCAAGCTTGATGACGCCGGCTACATCTTGCCCGGTGATATTGATGTTGCCGATGGGGAGCAACTGCTTGCCTCAAAAGGGGTACGAGCCTGCCCCGAACAAGCTCTGGAAGTTGACGAGCCCCCCGCTAACTCAGTTGTAGAGAGAGACACACGCAAAGTGCAGACTGGCATCGGGAAGGATAAAACAATCATACAATTCGCGACAGACCCTGTCGACCACGCGAAAATTACCGAACTGCGTGACCGAGAGGCGATCCGCAACTGCCTGTATCGGTACTGCCGCGGGATAGACCGCGCCGATGAGGCGGCGCTGCGTAGCGCATACTGGCCCGAAGCGTATGACAGGCACGGTCCCTATTGCGGACCGGCAGAGGACTTCATCCAATTTGCTCTCGGTCTGCCGGGGCACCGTAACATCCATCAAATCACGAACAGCCTGATCGACTTCATCAGTTCAGCAGAGGCCGCGGTCGAGAGCTATTTCACCGCGCTGCAACGCGGACCGGATACAGACCAAGAAATACGTCAGACGCTGCTTTGCGGCCGTTACTGCGATCTGTTTCAGAAGAGGCAGGACGAGTGGCGAATTGCGGAACGGACAGTCGTCTACGATTGGGTTGAGGAGCAAATCCCGCCAGCGATTCTTGAGGCAGATAGGTTCGGCCGGCGACAGCCGATTGGAGCACAACATCCAGACGATCCCATCTACCAGTTGCTCAAGGGTCACATCCCCACCGACCAAGATGGCGTCGAGGGTCCCCAACTGGGAGCTGCATAAGTGGGTAGAAATGGAGGATGAGCGCCCTACGGGAACGACATCTGTGTGGGGCCGCAACTGGCGGTCACTGCAACGATTTGGCTCGGCCCTTCATTCCGCCCAAGGTTGATGGGCTGAGATCACAAGCGGTCATCGTGGAGAAGCTCTCGTGAAACTGGCAGCACGCACCGTAATCATCACAGGCGCTGCGGGCGGGATCGGCCGTGCCCTGGTCGATATCCTTGCCGCGGACGGAGACACTGTAGTTGCGGTGGACCTTCCGGGCAGTGGTGTGGTTGAACTGGCTCGGGATCTCGGGTCGCCGCACGTCGGTCTGGAGTGCGATGTGTCGCGAGAGAAGGACATGCTCTCACTTTTCGGCCAGGTCGAAGCACGGTTCGCGCAAATCGATGTCCTCATCAACAATGCGGCGGTTGGACCCACGATGGATAGGATCATCGACACCGCTGTCGATACCTTCCGACGCGGCGTGACAGTGAACCTTATTGGGCCATTCGTTATGGCCCGGGAAGCGGCGCGGCGCATGAAGCCGGGCGGTGCGATCGTCAATGTGGCTTCGATGGCGGGCGTGGTCGGCAATCCCAGGCGCAACGCCTACGCAGCCTCGAAAGCTGGCGTGATCTCGTTGACAAAGTCCCTTGCATGCGAGTGGGCTATGCGAGGAATCCGCGTCACGGCGGTGGCGCCGGGCTCCGTCCGCACCCCAATGGTCACAGAACTGGCACGCGCTGGCAAAATGGACCTCGCGGCGATACGCCGCCGCGTGCCGATGGGGCGCTTGGCTCGCCCCGACGAGATCGCCAGGGTCGTGCGTTTTCTGAGCAGCACGCAGGCGCGCTACATCACCGGCTCGGTGCTGGCAGTCGACGGAGGCTGGATGTCATTCAACCAGCCGGGGGATGCTCACCCGCCGGTGGATGGTGCGCTCCAAGCCGAGCTCTCCTGTCCGGCCGAATGCACAGATGCGCGAATCGTGCTCGTCACCGGTGGCGCAAAAAGCATTGGCGCGGCCGTCGCTCGCCGCTTTGCCGCGAACGGCGACACCGTCGTGATTGCTGATAAAGATGGCACTGCAGCGGCAGAGCTGGCTACATCGCTCCCCGGCAAGCATCTGGCGAAATCGCTGGACGTGGCCGTCGAGAGCGATGTGGTGTCGATGTTCGAAGAACTGAGGGGACGCTTCGGGTATATCGATGTTCTGGTCAATAGTGCTGATACCGCCGACAGGATTGTGCCTGCGATCGAGCAACTGTCGAAACAGCTCGAACACGTCCTGGATGTCAACCTTACCGGCGCCTTCACCTGCGCGCGCGAAGCGATCAAGGCTATGCGCCCGGGCGGCGTGATCCTCAATCTCGGGTCGATCGACAGCTTTCTGCCGTTCGCGCCGCGCCATGCCTACGGCGCCTCCAAGGCGGGGATGGATATGCTGACCCGTTGCATGGCGGCCGAACTCGGGCCGGTCGGAATTCGGACAGCCACCGTCGCTCCTGGCCACATCCGCACGCCCGCACTTGCTCAGTTGGCCAAAGCCGGCCGCATCGACCTGACAGCAATCGGACGACGCATCCCCATGGGCAGGATGGGACGGCCAGAAGACGTCGCAGATGCATCGTTCTTCCTTGCTTCGTCTGACGCCTCATACATCAACGGCTCGATCCTCTACGTGGACGGCGGCTGGACCTCGTTCGGTGATGCGGGAAACGCCAGCGAACTCTATGACGAATGTTTTGCGGAGGCCGCAGGTTAATTGCCAGGCCTTCGCAGGGCGACCGGCCGAGCATTATGAAGCCTCGGCTCCACGACGCACCTGAGGTGCTTGAGATCCAAGCATGTGCATGCCGAGCACATTCCCGGTCGGCTGACGTGTCTATAACGAGGAGAAATCATGGAATTTGCCACTTTCATTCTGGCCGCCCAGCGTGGCTATCACCAATCCTCAGAAAGCGTCATCCGCAACTCCATCGAACAGGCCGTCGCTTCGGAGCAGGCTGGGTTCAACACCGCGTGGTTTGCTGAGCACCACTTCAACAATTACAGCCTCATACCATCCCCGCTGATGATGGTGGCGCACTGCGCCGGCTTGACAAGCACGATTCGCCTGGGCACTGCCGTCTGCGTGCTGCCGCTTTACCAACCGCAGCGCCTGCTGTCCGAGATCGGCTTCGCCGACATCGTTGCGAACGGCCGTCTCGAGCTCGGCGTAGGCTTGGGATACCAGCAGTTCGAGTTCGAACGGTTCGGCGTGGACATCGATGAGGCGCCGGCCGTCTTTTCGGAATACCTGGACATCATTCTCAAGGGCCTCAACCAAAACGTCTTCGAACACGACGGCCAGTATGAGAAGATCCCCCCAACAGCGATTTCGGTCCGCACAGTCCAGCAGCCGACGCCGCCTATCTGGATCGCTGGCGGAGCCGCACGGATGGCTCGGGCCTACCGCGAGGGGCACAATTTTTTTGTCACAGCCTTCCACGACGGCTTAGAGACTTTGACCACACTGCGTGAATCAGTCGAGAGGGCGGCGGCATCCGAGGAAAAGAACGTCACCGACGTCAAGATATCGCTGCTGCGCTGCTGCTATGCCAGCCACGACGAGTTGGAGATCAACAGCTATCTCGACAATGCCCGCTTCCAGCGCCGGCTTTCTGAAGCCCTGCATCAGCGCCGCCAACAGAGCCACGATGGCTACCTGCTGCAGGAGACACCGACCCAGCAGGATCTGTCCTTCGAGACCATGCGCAAAAATTTGCCGATTGGCAGCGTAAATCGCGTGATTGATCGCCTGCTGGAAGAGATCGATATCTTGAAACCGGACCAGATCGCAGTTCAGACTCAATTGGGCGACTTCGACCAAAAGACGATGCTGCGCCAGATCGAGCTCTGGGGCGACAAGATCATCCCTGCGGTCAACAAGGCGCTTTGTCATGCCGGAAGCTGAAGCCGGCCGTTACGATGATGGCTGCCTATCCAGCGCGCAATGGCGTGGGTCCGAGCTAGGGAGGAGCTTCGATCAGCATGTGCTGCCCTGCGTACATTCACGTTCGCTTGAGGAGGTCCAGGCGGGCGAGGTGTTGGCGACGGAGGGGACAGGCCTTTCGTCTGTCGAATTGCGTGATGTCTTGGCCGCAACTTTCCCGTCTACCTCCAGCAGCGTATTCGCTTTGGAGGAGTTGAGCGAGCCCGAGCCGGAACTGGAAGAGGAGCTGCTACGCCGGCTGCTGCTAGCGCATGCTGCGCCGGCCGACCCGGCGAGCGGCCGCTTGGCCAAGATCATCGCCCGGCGTGCGATGCGCACGGACCATCTTTGGCGGGATCTTGGCCTCTCAAATCGCGCTGAGCTCAGCCGCCTGCTTGCCAGACATTTTCCCGCGCTGGCGGCAGGCAACACAGAAAACATGAAATGGAAAAAGTACTTTTACCGCAAGCTGTGTGAGGCCGAAGGCTTTTCGTCATGCACTGCACCCAGTTGTCGGGAATGCCAGGACTTCGAAAGCTGCTTCGGCCCGGAGGAAGTTGAGAGTCGCCTCTCGCCGACCAGGAATGCCGGTTAGTCACTTCGCTTGATCGCAGCTGCGGACAAACGCTTATCGCGGCGCCGTAGTATGGAGGAAGGGATGTTCATCGCCTCGCGATATTTGGTGACGGTACGGCGAGCGACATTGATGCCGGTCTGCTTGAGCTGAGCAACGATGTCTTCGTCGGAAAGTACCTTGTCGAGCGATTCTTCGGCGATGATTGCCTTGATCCGATGGCGGACAGATTTGGCGGAGTGCGCGTCGCCGCCCTCGCAGGATGCGATTGTCGCTGTGAAAAAATACTTCAGCTCGAACACCCCGCGCGGAGTTAACATGTACCTGTTCGAAGCCACCCGGCTTACCGTCGACTGGTGCATTTTGATCCCGTCAGCGACATTTTTGAGACAGAGAGGCCGCAGATGGGCGACGCCGTGTGTAAAAAAGGCATCCTGCTGGCGCACGATTTCGGTCGCAACCTTAAGGATCGTCTTAGCGCGCTGCTCGAGGCAGCTGATCAGCCAGTTCCCTTTTTCCTGGCAATGGTCGAGAAACGCTTTGCCTTCCGGATTTTGATTGGTCAGCTGCGAGATTTCGGCGACATAGGTGTGGTTGATCAACACTTTGGGCAGCGTGGCCGGATCAAGCTCCACCCGCCATCCACCTTCGGACTTGGGCATTACCCAGACGTCCGGTACGATGGTTTCCGGCGTCCCGGACTGGAACCGGTCTCCAGGCTTGGGATCGAGCGCGCGGATTTCGTTCCTCATGTCGAGGAGATCCTCCTCGTCGACTCCGCAACGCTGCTTCAATCCCTGAAAATCCCCCCGTGCAAGCATCTCGAGATTGGCGACCAAAGCTGCCATAGCCGGGTCGAACCGGTCTTGCTGGCGCAGCTGAATCTCCAGGCATTCGCTGAGAGTTCGCGCAAAAATCCCCGGCGGATCAAATTGCTGCAAGATTCCGATGACCCGTTCCACATCAGCTTGCCGAACGTTTAACCTCCTGGCCAGATCGAAAAGGTTTACCTGAAGATAGCCAGTGTCCTCCAGATGGGCGGCGAGCTGTCCGGCAATCAGCCGCTCCTGGGGGGTGAACGGGGTGAGGGCGACCTGGCGGGCGACATGGTCGTGCAATGTTTCGGTGTGGGCGGTAAACTCCTCGACGGCAGGTCGATCGTTGCCGCTACTGCGTTGCGACTTCCATTGCCCGCGCCCGCCAGACGGCCCGCCAATGGGCGATTCGCCGATTTCGCTTCTGCTTTGACTGCTCCGCTGATCCACCCCTGACAGCGGCGAATCGTCGTCAAACGGGTCAGGCTTCAAAACGGGGTTCCTCTCGAGTGCCTGCTGCACGAGCTGATGGAGTTCAGTATGCGTCAATCGCAGCAAGCGAATAGCTTCAATGGCTTGAGGCGATAAGACCATACGTTGCTTCTGGCGTTGAAGCAGGCTTGCTGAGAGATGCATGTTGAACCGTAATCTGCCGAGGATGCTCTAGTGTGTGCTTGGGTTGTGTGAGACTTGCCACTTCTGGGTCATGCCGCCGCCTTCAGTTTGTCGAGAACGTTTTGCGGGGATGAAACGCCATAGGGGTCCGTCTCGCAGTTGTCACAGAAGCCTTCCTCCTCGAACCACTGCTCCACCACGCCATCGTCGATCAGAGCGGCGTATCGCCAGGAGCGCATGCCAAAGCCCAGATTGTCCTTCGCGACCAGCATGCCCATTTTGCGCGTGAACTCGCCCGACCCGTCTGGGATCAGCTCGATCTTCTGCAGCCCCAAGGACTTTCCCCACGCATTCATGACGAAAGCATCGTTGACCGAGACGCAGTAGATCGCGTCAATTCGCAGTTCCAGAAATTGATCATAGAGTTTTTCGAAATCGGGCAGTTGGAAGGTCGAGCAGGTCGGGGTGAAGGCGCCAGGCAGCGAGAACAGGATGACGCGCTTGCCCCCGAAATAATCGTCGGAGGTCTTGTTCTCCCACCGATAAGGATTTGGCCCCCCGATCGACTCATCGCGAACACGCGTGCGAAAGGTCACGAGAGGAACGTTCTTTCTGTCGGTCATTGATTTGCTCCCAGGCCAAAGTGGTACGGTGCATTTTTCGGTTAAACTGAAGCGGCATCGACTTCGGTCGACAGTTCCGGCAGCCTCGCGCCTTGGCGTGGTTGCCTCGGACCGGTCTTGTGCAAGACCGCCCCCGAGCAGGCACGTTTAAAGGCGACGAGCTTCCGCGGAGACGGGGAATTTCGCTCGCGTGCTTTATCGAGCTTTGAGAGGTAGGCATGGTCTGCAACCGTGATTTTGACTGCGTTCTATCGACCGAGTCGCAAGCGCCATGCCAATTGACCCGATGCCTTGGGTTCACTTCGGTTTTTGCAGCAACTTTCGTGTTGTGCAGTAATGCCGGTCGATATTATTGCTCAAGCAGCACTGGAAATTGGGTGCGACTCCGTTCGGCAAACCCGGCCTTTGTCCGAAGCCGGACACGAATGTCGGAAATAGCCAAACGCCAGGATCTGGGGCGGGTTAAGAAACGTTGCCGTGGGCACCGGCTTCAGCACAATTGCGCCACGCGAGCATGGCTCCCAGCGTCAATGCCGTGCAGCAGCGAGACGAAGTCACTGCAGAATATCAACCTCTGCGAAGTCGTTGAAACCCAGCATGTGCGAGCCGTTCGAGGCGCAGATCAAGGCATGCTCGAGGAAGAGCTCGTGCTCTCGGCAGCAAGTGTTGCGACGTCTGACAAGGATCGTCGCGCTTCAAGGAAAAGAACCTGAATGGTGCACGGCTTGTGAAGGCCGGCGCATGGAAATGGCTGGGCTGATCATCCTCCATGAGGGTTGAATGAAGAGCTGGCCCCTATCTCCCTCAGCTGCAACGGGGGGAGGTAGGGCATGTCCGTCTATCGCGCTGGGTAACATTCCTCGGTGAGGCAATAAGGGGGAGCAATTTCTCATTTCGGCAGACACGACCCAGCTCTCCTTTCATGCGCTGATTCCCCCAAGGGAAATCGCGACTCCAGGCTTCCTATGCAGCGAATCGCGGTGCTGTCCGATGTCCGACAATGTCGGATGCGGATCGTAGCTGGGCTAGATCCGTCACTTTGCCTCGATGGTTTCCCACTGGCCTTATATCTGCTTCGCCCCAAATGCGGCGACATAACCTGTGCGGCATCTGTGAATGGATCGACTTCAATCGAGACCTCGGAGGTCCCGATGCGCGAAGGGAGCTTGCCGATATGACGGCCACCATAGCGAACCACGGTCCGGACGACGAGGGGACTTGGATCGGCGGGCCTGCGGCGCTGGGACACCACCGCCTGGCAATCATCGATATCCAGGGCGGCCGTCAGCCGAGGATGCTCCAGGAGGATGGCCGACCTGACTTGGTGCTCGTCTACACGGGTGAGACTTACAACTACCGCGAGCTGCGTCAACAGCTGGCCGGCCTAGTCCATCGCATGAACACGAGCAGTGACACCGAGGTGGTGCTGCACCGCCCCCGCGAGTGGGGCTCTTCGGCGGGTACACTTTTTTCACGAAATCCGTGAATGTTTCTCGCGACATCATCCCGCAATCGGTGGTGCAGCGGGTGAAGAGCCCGTATCCGGCTATCCAGAATGCCGCCTACGACAAAATACTACGTACGCGGTTCACTGCGATGCTGGACGACCTAGTGCCGGCAGTGGCACCGCTGTTGTCCGTCGACAGGTCCCGCGCTTGCTCGGTGCGACCAACAACCTTAAGCGCTAGGGCGTAACCTGACCCTGCAAGATCTCCTCACCGACTATAAGGTGCGCCTCACGATCTGAGACGATGGGACAGGATGGCTAAGGAGGTGCGCCGTCTTGCATGCCCCGCCACCGAGGCGAACCCTCTTGGCTACGCGCGCCACAGCGACGCTCCATATCGTCAGGCCTGCGTCTCATGCTCAGATGAGCCGGTATTTGGCTCTCTCATCAGCAAACCGAGAGAGCCCATGCCAAGACGGAAGCAAGCAAGACGAACGAGCGTCAGAGATATCCTGCGCCTGACCCATAAACAGGGCAGTCCGGTGGGCCAGGTGGCAGAGCAACTGAGGTTCGGCAAGACTTCGGCTTCCACCTATCTGCGGGCGCTGGAGACGGGCTGTCGTGCAGGCCCTGCATGCGGCTTTGAGGACGATGCGATGTTGAAACACCGTCTGTTGCGCCGAATCGGCCGTCGGCCACACGTTGGGTCGTCATCAGGTTCTCGACAGCTTGCCGGTGTCAAATCCAAACCGTGGTCGGCGATCCCCACCAGGGTGGGAAGGCAGCGCTGATATAGCCGAACGTCGATCAAGTCACGATCAACTATTGCCTCATGTCACATGCCCTGCGGGACTGAAAAACGGAGAAGAACATGTGCGATGCAAAACTGAAGACCGTGCTTTCGCTTTTTTCGCCGGTGGCCAGCAAATTAGATGCTCTCTCGTCCAACGGACCAGCGACGGATGCAAATTGCGTTAAGCTAAATACGAACGAGAACCCGTTTCCGTTGCCGAAGAGCGTAATGCAAAGTGCAATTGCTGCGATCGAACACCAGTATCTTTATCCGGAAGACGACAATCTCAGCTTAAGGGCAGCTGCCTCCGATGCTTACGGATTTTCCAAAGATCAGGTGATTGCCGGCAACGGTTCGTCGGAGCTGCTCGGACTCATCTACAGAGCTTTCCTCGCCCCAGGAGATAGAGTGGCGATGCTGTCGCCCGGATTTTCGTTCAACCGTAAACTTGCCATGTTGCAGGGTGCCGAGTTTCTCGAAATCGCATCGAGCGAAGCTCATCCCCTGCCGATAGAAAAACTGCTGTCCGGCCCCGCAAAAGACGCGAAGTTCATTCTGTTGGCTAATCCGAACAATCCGACCGGAACATTCGTGCCGGTGGCCGAAATCGAACGCCTTGTGGAGCAAGCAGATCGCTTGGTCGTCTTGGATGAGGCCTACGTTGACTTCGCACCCGACAATGCCCTGCGCCTCGTCAATAGACATCCGAATCTTTTGATCTTGAGGACTTTTTCAAAGAGCTATGCTGCTGCTGGCGTGCGAGTCGGCTTCGGTTTCGGTCACCCAGAAATCATTGGCAGGCTGCGCAACATCCAGAATGTCTTCAACATGAACGTGATCGGGCAGGCGGTCGGGAAAAGCATTCTTGCGCATCGCCACGCCTACGAAGAGAACCACAGGCACATCAAGCATGAACGACAGCGAGTGACCCTGGCGCTGTTGCAACTTGGCTTTTCCGTAACACCCTCCCACGCAAACTTTTTGCTGGCCCGTGTGCCGGCGGGACAGGAGGGCTCATGCTGGCAAGCCGCGTTGAAAGAGCAGGCGATCCTCATCGCCAGCTTTCCTGACGTAGATTTGAAGAACTGTATTCGCGTCAGCATTGGCACCACAGAGCAGATGGACAAATTCCTTGCTGCCGCCAAACGCGTCTGTATGAGCTTTAAGAAGAATCGCGGTGTGCACAAGCATTAAGTCAATTCACATTAAGCGCCAAGTAATAGGTGCTGATATGTCGCCAGCTATGATGATTAGCGAATAAATAATAGGTAATTTGGAGAACAATTAATTGAAGAAAATTTCCGCTTCGGGCCTGACCTTCGGCATCTTCGATCATCTGGACGAAAACGGCGATGACATCGCACAACAATATGCAGATCGGCTGAGCCTAGCAGAAGCGTGCGATGGCTATGGCTTTTATGCGTATCATCTCGCCGAGCACCACTGTACGCCGCATGGCAGAGGTCCATCACCGAATTTGTTCTTAGCGAGCGTCGCCCAGCGAACCCGCAGTCTTCGTGTTGGTCCCATGGTAATGCTACTTGCGCTCTATCATCCGCTGCGTGCCTTCGAGGAGATCTGCATGCTTGATCAGTTGAGCGGCGGCAGGCTTGAACTCGGCATAGGGCGCGGCTCTGCTCCCACTGAATTGGGATACTTCGGGGTTGCTGTAGAAGCAGCACCAGAACAGTATGCGGAGGCCAGTGAGATTCTCATCAATGCGATGAAAGGCGGGACGCTTTCTTATCAGGGCCGCCACTTTGAGTTGAAAGATGTTCCGCTGACGTTGAGACCTCACCAATATCCCCATCCGCCGACATGGATCGCCACCAATCGACCCGAGCCGGCTAGCTGGGCCGCTGCGAATGGGGCAAACATCGCCTGCGTCGGACCTTCCACTTCTGTTCGCAGCGTTACCGACGCGTTCCGCGCCGCCCGAATTCACGATGCTGACATTGGCCAGCAAGCGCCATTTCTTGGATTGCTCCGAATGGTGGTGATAGGGCGTTCTGAAACAGATGCGTATTTGCTCGCAGCACCTGCCTATGAACGATGGCTCAATAGCTTCAAATTTCTATACGAACTAAATGCCATTTCCACTCCACCAAACTTGCCTTTGAACTTCGATGCAGCAATTGAAAGTGAATTGTGCGTCGTGGGAACGGCAGATTCTGTCCGAAAAGCTCTCCTTGATCAGCTGGAAGAGGCAGGTGCTAATTATCTTCTGTGTCAACTGGCATTTGGGGATTTGCCGCTGGATGCCTCACTATACACCGCATCGGCCATTCGATCCGAAATCATGGCTCGAGTTGCCGCATCGTGAATCCGTCGTGTGATTGGAGGAGCAGCGGCAGCGCTGCTCCTCATTGCGAAACGGTTGTGGGGGCCGGACTCCTGTCAGGTGTAAACCATTGGAGCACGTCCTATCTGATCCAGGTCATATCCTGCGGCTTTGAAGTAGTTGGCACATTCGGCTGGGGTGAAGAGGTCGACGACCGCGCCGAGGCCTTGCCCCTCTGATCTAATCCGGTTTGAAGTTCGTTCTGGCCCATCCAGAGGATCAGGACATGAAACGCAGCCGCTTCTCTGAAGAGCAGATCATCGGAATTTTGAAGAAACACGAGGCCGGGGTATCGGTTGGCGATCTGTGCCGCAAGCACGGGGTCAGCGACGCCTCGATCTACAATTGGAAGGCCCGCTTCGGCGGGATGGATGTCACCGAGGCTCGGCGACCTGAAGGGCTGGAGGACGAGAACACGCGCCTGAAGCGGCTTCTGGCCGACGCCATGCTCGACAATGCCGCGTTGAAGGACCTTGTGGGAAAGAAATGGTGACGCCCGCCGCCAAGCGGAAAGCTGTCGCTCGCCTGAAGGAAGGCTTCGGGATGAGCAAACGGCGGGCGTGTAAAGCCATCGGCTGTTGCCGCATGACGGTTCGCTACCAGACCAGCAGGCCGGACGACCGGGAGGTTCGCGAGCGGATGAAGGCGATCGCGCAGGAGCGTCGCCGGTTCGGCTACCGGCGTCTTCTCGTGATGCTGAGGCGGGAGGGCCTGGTCGTGAACCACAAGAAGCTGTTCCGGCTCTATCGGGAGGAGAAGCTCGCCGTTCGCCGCCGTGGCGGCCGCAAGCGGGCGATCGGGACCAGGGCGCCAATGCTGGTGCCGCTGAGGCCCGACGAGTGCTGGTCGCTCGACTTCGTATCGGACCAGCTCACCGACGGGCGCCGCTTCCGCATCCTGGCCGTCGTCGACGACTGCACGAGACAGTGCCTGGCACTCATCGTTGATACGTCTCTCTCGGGCATGCGGGTTGCCCGCGAATTGGACCGGCTCATCACTAGCGCGGCCGGCCCAGGATGATCGTCAGCGACAATGGCAGCGAGTTCACCTCGAACGCCATCCTCTCCTGGGCGGATCAGAACCGCGTCGAATGGCATTACATTGCGCCCGGCAAGCCGATGCAGAATGGCTTCATCGAGAGCTTCAACGGCCGACTGCGCGATGAACTGCTCAACGAGACGCTGTTCACCTCGCTGGCTCAGGCGCGCGTAGCCATCGCCCTGTGGCACGCCGACTACAACACCGCGCGGCCGCACTCCCAAATCGCCTGGCAGACCCCGGCCAAGTTCGCCAGCACCTTCAATCCGCGACGGTCGCTCGCGCTGCGCTATGCCAAAGGCTCCGCGCCAGCGCCCGTCGCTTCACCCGCCCAGCAGGGCACAACCCACGCCGGAAACGAACTCAAAACTGCTGGGGCAACGTCAGTCCCATAGAGCCTTGATGGTCGGCCTTTGCTCGCAGCAGCGCCTTAGGTTGGGCGAAGGCGTTCTCAATCGGATTGAAGTCGGGACTGTAGGGCGGCAGGTAGAGCAGGCTCGCCTGCGGCCTCAATCGCGCCGCGCAGGGTTCTCCAGGCGGATGTCGCCAATGTCAAATTTGCTGGCATCCATGTCGCCCTCGCTTTCTGGTTCGAGATCGGAAAATCGCCGAATAATCAGCACATCAACCTGCGCCTGAAGGAGCTCACTGCCACTTTCGGCTGGCGGGGTGTGCCGCCCCACAATTAGAATGTCAATTGTCGTGCCAACCGCACAAGCGAAGGCCAGAAAGCCAACATGTGTTCTGCGGCTTAATTAAGAGTCAGCCGATGTCGGCCGAACATCACCTTGTCTCGAAGTCGACGATCCGACAGCAGATTGCGAAAGTTGGCGCGATGCGAAACAAACTGCTGAAGCGCTCAACTTTTATTGATCACGCGTGTTGGACGCGACGCACTCCCGTTCCAATCGGGCTGAGCGCAAATTCTCCCGGTTCACAAAACTGAGTCGCTGGAGTAGTGGGGGCGCAGAGAAATCTCCGGTCGCAGCCTTACCCGGTCAAAACAAGGATACCAATGATGAAGACTCTCGCCGTCTGCTCTGGCGGATTGGACTCCGTTTCCCTTGCTCACATGGTGGCAGCGGAGCACGAACTCACCGGCCTTCTATCTTTCGACTATGGCCAACGGCACAGGAAGGAATTGGGCTTCGCCGCTCTTTGCGCGCAGCGACTGAAGGTCCCGCACCAGATCATCGACATCGGCGAAATTGGCCGTGGCCTTTCCGGCTCAGCGCTGACTAGCAGTATCGACGTGCCGGACGGCCACTACGCCGAAGACACGATGAAGATTACGGTGGTGCCGAACCGCAATGCCATCATGTTGGCAATCGCCTTCGGTCTCGCCGCCGCCCACAGCGCCGAAGCGGTGGCGGCGGCCGTGCATGGTGGGGACCATTTCATCTATCCCGATTGCCGTCCGGCCTTCATTGAAGCTTTCCAGACAATGCAAGACCGCGCGCTCGACGGCTATGCGCAGATACGCCTCTATGCACCGTATGTGAATCTCGGAAAAGCTGACATTGTTGCGGATGGCGCAAGATACGGCACCCCGTTTGCTGAGACCTGGTCCTGTTACAAGGGCGGCGTGCGTCACTGCGGACGATGCGGGACCTGCGTCGAGCGGCGCGAAGCGTTCCATCTCGCCGGGCACGCTGATCCCACCGACTACGAGGACGCCGATTTCTGGCTTGAGGCGCTGCGCAGGAGGCGCGCGTAATGTTCCACATCACCAAGGAATTCCACTTCTCGGCCTCGCATCAGCTCACCTCCTTGCCTCCCAACCATCAATGCGCGCGCCTGCACGGGCATAACTATGTCGTCGTAGTGGAGCTGTCGGCCAAGGAACTGGACGCCCACGGCTTCGTGCGCGACTATCACGATCTGGCGCCGCTCAAACGCTACATTGACGAGAGCTTCGACCATCGGCACCTCAACGACGTGCTGGGACATGAGAAGGTCACGGCGGAATGCCTGGCCAGACATTTCTATGAATGGTGCAAGGCACGTCTGCCGCAGACCGCGGCCGTGCGCGTTAGCGAAACACCGAAAACTTGGGCGGAATACCGTCCGTGACCGACATGCATCCCGCAATCCGTGTGAGCGAGATATTCGGGCCGACTATCCAGGGCGAGGGCGTGCTCATCGGCTTGCCGACGGTGTTCATCAGAACCGGCGGATGTGATTATCGCTGTTCATGGTGCGACAGCCTTCACGCGGTGGACAATCAGTATCGCCATGAATGGCTACCGATGCCGATCGATGCCGTGTGGCAAACCGTCCATGCGCTTTCCGGCGGCAGGCCGGTTATGGTCTCCTTGTCAGGCGGCAACCCGGCCATTCAGCCGTTCGGTCCCCTCATAGAACGCGGCCATCGCGAGGGCTATCGTTTTGCACTGGAAACGCAGGGTTCCGTGGTGAGGGAGTGGTTTGCGGATCTTGACGTGCTGACCCTTAGCCCAAAGCCGCCGTCCAGCGAGATGACCACCCGTTGGGCTGCGTTTGATGCATGCCTCGAAGCGGCGCAAGAGAAGCCGCAAATCGTGCTCAAGCTCGTCGTTTTCGACGAGAGTGACTATGCCTACGCCAAAGAAGTCGCGGCGAGATATCCGCACCTTCCGATCTATCTGCAACCCGGCAATCACACGCCGCCGCGCCCTGGCAGTGAAGACGCCTCTGTCGACTTGGACGGAATAATGATGCGAATGGAATGGCTTGTCGAAAGGGTGACTAGCGACAGGTGGTTCGAAGCCCGCGTGTTGCCGCAGCTGCACGTTCTGCTTTGGGGTAACAAGAGGGCGGTCTAGTCTGCGGCTTGCGTCGCACCGGAAGGCCGGGCTCCAACGGCTTGGCAGGCTCTCTTCGCGTGCCGAGTACAGCCGAGCTTTGTTCGCGTCAGCGGTCTCGCGATTGTGCGGCTGGAAACCGCCCGGACACCCCGCTGCCGGCGTGTGTCACCTTGACTCCGATGAGCTGTCGTCACGCAAAGTTGAAATCCGCAAGAACTGGCCTTCTCGCCCCACCTGCTCCGTCGCAAGCACGTCATCCCCTCATCCTTGTCCAGCTCTTATCGATGTATCTCATTGTCCGGCCTGACGCACGACTGTCAGCATGGGAATGCATCCATTGCGCAAATGCCTTCCATAAAGAAGATCGATTTCCTCACTGGCCCAACGTGAAATATAGCAACGTTTTCGTGGCGTGGGTCGGCTGCGTCGGGAGTAGCGATGAAAACGTATTAGGGTCGCCTGCGTCTCCTTGGGCAGCGAGTGTAAAGTATAGCGATGCGGCCTCCGGCGCGAACGGCAGCCGCGCAGTGATCACCTTCGCCTGTGCCTTTGCGGCGGGGGTCAAGCGCTGGTCTGCTCAAATTTTTTATCGTTTAGCTGGTTGAAACTGCTCCCGTTGCGGGCTGCAGAAGCCGGCCAGCCGAGAAACGGCAGCCGCACTTATGAAAGCACGCCAAGGCATGCGGGCATCTATCAGTTGCAAAGGACAATACTGGCCGCGCCGATTGGCCATCACGCGTCCATTAGGGCAGCCACCAACATCAGTTCGCAAGAGGAGCAAAAGTAATATGTATCGTCGTCACCTGATCAAAGGGTTGGTTGCGCTCGGCGCATGCCGGATTTGCGTTCAAGCCGCCCAAGCGACCAGTGCCCATTGGGGGTACACCGGTCCGGTCGGACCGGAGCACTGGGCTGATCTGGATAAGGAAAATTTCGTATGCTCTGCCGGCACGCAGCAATCGCCGATCAATATCAACAGCGCGGTCAAGGCGGATATCCCGCATATCGCCATCGGCTGGCACAAGGGCGGCGGCAATATGGTGAACAACGGCCACACCATTCAAATCAATATGCCACAAGGCAGCACGCTGACCCGCAGCGATCGTGTCTACGAACTGGTACAGTTCCATTTCCATGCGCCAAGCGAACATCACGTGGCGGGCAAGAGCTTCCCGATGGAGGTGCATTTCGTTCACAAGGACACGCAAAGTGGTACTCTGGGCGTGCTGGGCGTCTTTTTAACGCCCGGCGCGACAAATGCCAGCTTTGCTGCCCTTGCTGCGGCCTTTCCCGAACTGCCGAATGGGGAGGTGACGATCGACGAGGTGAATCCCAACTGGCTTCTGCCAGCCTCGCTTGGCTATTGGACTTATGAGGGCTCACTGACGACGCCGCCGTGCACCGAAAACGTCGAGTGGATGGTGGCGATGGAACCGGTTGACGTTGATCCGGCAGACATCCAGCGATTTGCCTCCCTCTACCCGTCGAACGCGCGCCCTATTCATTCACCCAATCGACGCTTCATCCTGCGCCAGAGTTGAGCGCCGCCCCAGCGGTTCCGCACGGTCCAACATTCTTGGCACAAGTTGGCGCGAAGCCTCCTCTTCCGGTCTGGCGGTCTGACGGCGCTCCCCAAGCTGGCTAGTCTAAATGATAGGGATTCGGTGCCGACACCACTCGTCCCAAAGACGTCGCGGCGAGGTTTGTCTGCAACCCGGCAATCACACGCCGCCCCGCCGTGGTAATGAAGACGTCTCTGTCGAGTCCGACGGAATATGATGCGCATGGAATCGCTGGTAGAAAAGGTGACCAGCGACAGGTGGTTCGAAGCCCGCGTCTTGCCGCAGCTGCACGTTCTACTCTGGGGTAACAAGAGGGTGGTGTATACCTTCTCCTAGCTTCGCCGCCAACTACTCGGTTTTCCGAATTGCTCTCTATATTCTTGAAGACGATGCGTTCGTTAAAGACATGTGCTGCGCACCTGGTGTAAAAGCTGCTCTCATCATGCAGAGGTCAAGCCAGTCGGGCTCATCCGAGGCTATGGCCGTGAGCACTGTTCAGTTCGGCAGAGAGGGCGCTTTTGTACACACTTTGCGATCGTGGCGGCCCCGTGGGCAGATCTGCAAGCTGCCGCGACACTAACCTCTCGAAGCCCGCCCGCCCGCCTGTTGATGCGTGTCTCCCAGTAAGATTCCTGTCCAAGAACGTGATAATCTTCTTGCCAGTGTTGTAGCTGATGTTGCCCTTGATGCCGCAGCCTACCGCGGCGGGACCAAACTCAATGGCAAGCAGGCCGGCTAGGATCGTGCAGCCAGTCGCGAGCCTCGCCCACAACGGGGTCTCACGCGCATGAGGGCGCCGACCATGGGTTCGGCGGTTCGTACGCGTATAACACGTATCTTTCTGAAAAAATCAATGCTCTCGGCTAAGCTACTGAATTATTTGGCTTCCATATAGCGCGTCGGCGGAACCAACTTGTAGACGGGCTATGAAAGGTTAAGCGCGGATGTCTATCGGCCGCCGGCGTTCCCGCTCTGTAAGCCTGCCTGAACTACCCGCGCCGCGGTCAAGCCCCAGGCTCCTGCTCATCCAGCGACCGCCCGATCAATGGCAGGCTGGAAAGACAAGAGCCGATGTCTTCCGATGGTCTCGCCATCAGCTTTGGGCTAACTTCCCCATTCTCCCGCTTCGAGCTCGACACACGGCGGTTTGGATGGCGCACGACAATCTGTGTCGGCTTTGTCGTGTCCGTGACAGACGCCTGAAAGGCCCGTTCGCGCGTTTTGCCGCCGTCTAAGCGGCTGGAATTTAATGACAAAGTTTTTTCTGGGATCGGCCGATCACGCTGGTACGCTTTTTGCGATGCTTGGTGTGAGGCGGCACGAGCTGCCTATCGGCACTTGTGTCGCGGGCAGTCGCGATGATTAGAACGAAGGAAGGAAAGCTATTATGTCAGGTCTGCGTCAGATCGCCTTTTACGGAAAAGGCGGCATCGGCAAGTCCACCACGTCCCAAAATACGCTCGCTGCCCTTGTCGACCTCGGGCAGAGAATCCTCATCGTAGGATGCGACCCCAAAGCCGATTCCACACGCTTGATCCTGAATTCGAAAGCTCAGGATACCGTCCTGGATCTCGCCGCACAGGAAGGTTCGGTGGAAGACCTCGAACTCCAGGACGTGCTCAAGGTGGGCTACAGAGGCATCAAGTGCGTGGAGTCCGGCGGCCCCGAGCCGGGTGTCGGTTGCGCCGGCCGCGGCGTCATCACCTCGATCAATTTCCTCGAGGAGAATGGCGCTTATGACGATGTCGATTATGTCTCCTATGACGTCCTCGGCGACGTGGTATGCGGCGGCTTCGCCATGCCGATCCGCGAAGGCAAGGCCCAGGAGATCTATATCGTCATGTCCGGCGAGATGATGGCGCTCTATGCCGCCAACAACATCGCCAAGGGCATCCTCAAATATGCCCATTCGGGCGGTGTGCGGCTGGGCGGGCTGATCTGCAATGAACGTCAAACCGACCGCGAACTCGATCTGGCCGAAGCACTGGCTGGCCGATTGAATTCCAAGCTCATCCACTTCGTGCCCCGCGACAACATCGTCCAACATGCCGAACTCAGGAAGATGTCGGTGATCCAGTACGCGCCGGACTCAAAGCAGGCAGGGGAATACCGCGCTCTGGCCGAGAAGATCCACGCCAATTCGGGCCAGGGTACGATCCCGACGCCGATCACCATGGAGGAGCTGGAGGAGATGCTGCTCGACTTCGGCATCATGAAGACCGACGAGCAGATGCTTGCCGAGCTTCACTCCAAGGAAGCGGCGAAGGCGGCGGCCCAGTAGTGACATTAGCGCTGCCATGAATCGGCGCGCCTTGCAGAGAACGGCGCCTATTCTTTGAGGCGTCACCCAACCTTGAAAGGGGGACTCATGAGCCGGGAATACGAGAATGACGGTGCTCTTCATGCGAAGCTTATCGAAGAGGTGCTGTCGCATTATCCCGACAAGGCGGCGAAGCGCCGCAAGAAGCACCTCAACGTCGCAAAGAGCGGCAACGAGGCTGGCGGGGAAAGCGAGGTCCTTTCCGAATGCGACGTCAAATCGAACATCAAGTCCATTCCCGGGGTGATGACGATTCGCGGCTGTGCATATGCTGGTTCGAAAGGCGTGGTGTGGGGGCCAGTCAAGGATATGGTCCATATCTCGCACGGCCCGGTCGGCTGCGGCCAATATTCTTGGTCGCAGCGCCGCAACTACTACGTCGGTACAACGGGCGTCGACACGTTCGGGACAATGCAGTTCACCTCCGATTTCCAGGAGAAGGACATCGTCTTCGGCGGCGACAAGAAGCTGGAACAGATCATTGACGAGATTGAAGTCTTGTTTCCGCTCAACAACGGCATCACCGTGCAGTCCGAATGCCCTATCGGCCTGATTGGCGATGACACCGAGGCCGTTTCTCGCAAAAAGACCAAGGAGTATGACAAGACGATCGTGCCGGTACGCTGCGAGGGCTTCCGCGGCGTCTCGCAGTCGCTTGGCCACCACATCGCCAATGATGCAATCCGGGATTGGGTCTTCGACAAAAAGGATGTCAAGTTCGAGGCCGGCCCCTACGACGTCAACGTCATCGGCGACTACAATATCGGCGGCGATGCCTGGGCCTCGCGCATACTGCTTGAGGAGATAGGGCTGCGCGTGGTTGGCAACTGGTCGGGTGACGCCACACTCGCAGAGATCGAGCGCGCCCCGAAGGCTAAGCTCAATCTTATCCACTGCTACCGGTCGATGAATTACATCTGTCGGCATATGGAGGAAAAGTATGGCGTCGCCTGGATGGAGTACAATTTCTTCGGTCCCTCCCAGATCGAAGCCTCTCTGCGCAACATAGCCAAGCATTTTGGGCCGGAAATCGAGGAGAAGACCGAAAAGGTCATTGCCAAGTACAGGCCGCTTGTTGATGCGGTCATCGCCAAGTACCTGTCGCGCCTGGAAGGAAATACCGTGATGCTCTATGTCGGCGGCCTGCGCCCCCGCCACGTCGTCACGGCCTACGAGGACCTCGGCATGGTCATCGTGGGCACCGGCTATGAATTCGCCCACAGCGACGACTATCAGCGCACCGGCCACTACGTGAAGAACGGCACGCTGATCTACGATGACGTGACCGGCTATGAGTTGGAGAAATTCATCGAAGGGATTCGCCCAAATCTGGTCGGCTCGGGAATCAAAGAAAAATACCCGGTGCAGAAGATGGGCATACCGTTCCGCCAGATGCATTCCTGGGATTATTCAGGCCCGTATCACGGCTACGATGGCTTTGCCATTTTCGCACGTGATGTGGATCTCGCCATTAACAACCCGGTCTGGGACCTATTCCACGCGCCTTGGAAAAGAAGCCGGGGCGATGAGCGGGCGATGGCTGCCGAATAAACATTTGCTTCAGCCCCAGTCTCCCACTGAGACGGTGAACTCCCGCGGCCTCTGATCCGCCGGAGCCTGGAACGTCTTGACGTCCTGAGCTGCCGTCCCGCGCAGCCAGATGCAAAAGAGGTAATCATCATGCCGCAGTCGGCTGAAAAAATTCTCGATCACGCTCCCCTGTTCCGCGAGCCGGAATACAGAAAGATGCTCGCTGAGAAGAAGCTAAACTTCGAATGTCCGCACCCCGATGAAATCGTTTCCGATCAGCGCGATTTCACCCAGACGTGGGAATACCGCGAAAAGAACCTCGCCCGCAAAGCGCTTGTCGTGAACCCGGCCAAGGCCTGCCAGCCGCTGGGTGCGGTATTCGCTGCCGCCGGCTTCGAGCGAACCATGTCCTTCGTCCACGGCAGCCAAGGTTGCGTCGCCTATTACCGCTCGCACCTGTCGCGCCATTTCAAGGAGCCTGCCGCGGCGGTCTCCTCCTCAATGACCGAGGATGCGGCGGTGTTTGGCGGCCTGAAGAACATGGTCGACGGGCTCGCCAACACCTACCAGCTCTACGACCCCAAGATGATTGCCGTGTCGACGACCTGTATGGCAGAGGTCATTGGCGACGACCTGCACAGCTTCATCCAGAACGCCAAGGACGAAGATTCAGTCCCGCGCGACTTCGACGTGCCCTTTGCCCACACCCCGGCCTTCGTTGGCAGTCATGTCGACGGCTATGACAACATGGTCAAAGGCATTTTGGAGCACTTCTGGAAAGGTCAGGAGCGTACGCAAATCGAAGGAACCATCAACATCATTCCGGGCTTCGACGGCTTCTGCGTCGGCAACAACCGGGAGCTCAAGCGCCTGCTCGATGTAATGGGCGTGTCCTATACATTGATCCAGGATGCCTCTGACCAGTTCGATACGCCTTCGGACGGTGAATACCGCATGTATGACGGGGGCACGAAGATCAACGAGGTGAAGAAGGCCCTCAACGCCGAGGCAACGCTTTCGCTGCAGCATCACAACACCCGAAAGACACTGGGCTATTGCGAGGAGGTCGGGCAGGCGACGGCCTCGTTCCACTATCCGCTCGGCGTTCAGGCGACGGACGAATTCCTGATGGAGGTCGCGGCGATTTCCGGCAAGGAGATTCCCGAGGCAATTCGCCTCGAGCGCGGCCGACTGGTAGACGCCATGGCGGACAGCCAATCCTGGTTGCATGGTAAGAAATACGCCATCTACGGTGATCCCGACTTCGTTCACGCAATGGCCCGCTTTGTCATGGAGACCGGCGGCGAGCCAACCCATTGCCTCGCCACCAATGGCACCTCGGCATGGGAAGCCGATTTGAAGAAGCTGCTAGCATCCTCGCCTTTCGGCAAGGCTGCCCAGGTTTGGGCGGGCAAGGACCTGTGGGCGCTGCGCTCACTGCTCTTTACCGAGCCGGTGGACCTTTTGATCGGCAATTCCTACGGCAAGTACCTGGAGCGCGACACCGGAACACCGCTGATCCGGCTGATGTTTCCGATCTTCGATCGGCACCATCATCACCGCTTTGCGCTCTTTGGCTACCAGGGAGCGTTGCGCGTGCTGACGACGATCCTCGACAAGATCTTCGACAAACTCGATCGCGAGACGAGCGAGACGGGTGTGACGGATTATTCCTATGACCTCACGCGCTAAGAGCTGTGGCCGGCTTTTCGCCGAGGCCATTCCTTGCCCAATGGACTGGGGAGGCTGAGCAATGTCCTCCCTCAGCGCCAAAATCAAGGACGCCTTCGATGAGCCCGCCTGCGATAAGAACCGTGGCAAAGATGCCAAGGCGCGCAAGGAGGGCTGCTCGAAGTCGCTGACACCAGGGGCGGCAGCCGGCGGCTGCGCCTTTGACGGAGCCAAGATCGTCCTGCAGCCGATCACCGACGTTGCGCATCTGGTCCATGCGCCGCTCGCCTGCGAGGGCAATTCTTGGGACAACCGTGGTGCGGTTTCGTCAGGGCCGACCTTGTGGCGGACAAGCTTCACGACCGACCTCACCGAACTCGACCTTGTGATGGGGCAGGGCGAGCGGAAACTCTTCAAGGCGATCCGCGAGATCAAGCACACATACGCGCCGCCGGCGATCTTCGTCTACTCGACTTGCGTAACGGCGCTGATCGGTGACGACATCGAGGCCGTGTGCAAACGCGCCACGGAAAAGTTCGGTTTGGCCGTGGTGCCGATCAATGCGCCTGGCCTGGCAGGCTCCAAGAACCTCGGCAATAAGCTCGCCGCCGAGGCGTTGCTCGATCATGTCATCGGCACGGTCGAACCCGACGACCCCGGACCCTACGACATCAACATCCTTGGCGAATTCAACCTCTCGGGCGAATTCTGGCTTGTAAAGCCGCTCCTCGATCGGCTCGGGATCCGGGTGCGCGCCTGCATTCCCGGCGATGCGCGTTACCGCGACATTGCTTCCGCGCACCGCGCCCGGGCGGCAATGATGGTGTGCTCGACCGCGCTGATCAGTCTTGCCCGCAAGATGGAGGAGCGCTGGGACATCCCGTTCTTCGAGGGCTCCTTCTATGGCATCTCCGACACATCGCAAGCTCTTCGAAACCTTGTCAGGCTGCTGGTGAGGAAGGGCGCCGATCCGGAGATCCTCGAGCGCACAGAGACGCTGATCGCGCAGCAGGAGGCGATCGCGTGGAAGAAACTCGAATCCTACCGGCAAAGGCTCCAAGGCAAGCGCGTGCTGCTCAACACAGGCGGTGTGAAGTCCTGGTCGGTTGTCCATGCGCTGATGGAGATCGGAATCGAGATCGTCGGCACCTCGATCAAGAAATCTACGGTGCAGGACAAGGAGCGCATCAAACAAGTTCTCAAGCACGACAAGCACATGTTCGAATCCATGGCTGCGAGCGAGCTGTACGCCATGCTCTCTGAACACAGGGCCGATATCATGCTGTCGGGCGGTCGCACGCAATTCATTGCGCTCAAGGCCAAGACGCCCTGGCTCGATATCAACCAGGAGCGCCAGCATCCTTATGCCGGCTATGACGGCATGGTGGAACTCGTACGCCAGATCGACCTCGCCATTCACAATCCGATCTGGTCTCAGGTGCGCCAGCCGGCCCCGTGGGATTGCCAGCCTGAGCTGATAGGCGAATTGCCGTGCACGAGGAACGAGACCGCGTACCTGTTTGATGAATTCGCCTGCGCGACGGCACACGAGTGTTGAGGCGACCGATGGCCCGCATCCTTCCCCAGAGCAAATCGGCGGCAGTCAACCCGCTGAAGTCGTCGCAGCCGCTGGGTGCCGCCTTTGCCTTTCTTGGCGTCGACGGTGCGATGCCGCTGTTCCACGGCAGCCAAGGCTGCACAAGCTTTGCGCTCGTTCTCCTCGTGCGGCACTTCAAAGAAGCGATTCCCTTGCAGACTACGGCGATGGATGAGGTGGCGACCATCCTCGGCGCAGCCGACCATCTGGAAGAGGCGATCCTCAACCTCAAGAACCGCACGAAGCCAACGCTGATCGGGGTGTGCACGACCGCGCTGGTGGAGACGCGTGGCGAAGATTGCGCGGGTGATATTGCCAACATCATGCGGAAGCACACGCAACAGCTTGCGGGTACGGAGGTCGTGCTGGCCAACACGCCGGATTTTGACGGCGCGATCGAAGAGGGCTGGGCCAAGGCAGTCACCGCAATGATCGAAGGGATTACGCGCTCGGGCGAACGGGCGCGGCACCCGAAGAAGATCGCAATCCTGCCCGGATGCAACCTCTCTGTCGCCGACATCGAGCATATGCGGGACATGGTTGAAAGCTTTGGGCTCAAGCCGGTTATTCTGCCCGACATTTCAGGCTCGCTCGACGGTACGGTTCCTGACCGCTGGGTAGCGACCACATACGGCGGCACCAGCGTCGAAGACATTCGCGAGTTGGGTACGGCCATGCGATGCATCGCCATCGGTGAGCACATGCGCCGCCCGGCGAAAGCGCTGCTCGGGTTGACCGGCGTGCCTTACGTGTTGTTCCAGTCACTGACTGGGCTGCAGGACACGGACCGCTTCGTGTCGCTGCTGTCTTCGATTTCGGGCGCGGCGGTACCGGCCCGCGTGCGCCGGCGCCGGGCGCAATTGCAGGACGCGATGCTCGACGGACATTTCCATTTCGGCGGCAAGAAAATTGCCATCGCTGCCGAACCAGACCAGCTGTTCCAACTTGCAACCTTCTTTGCTGGTCTCGGCTCCGAGATAGCCGCGGCCGTCACAACGACCGACAGGTCTAAAATTCTCAAGAAAGTCCCGGCGGTTTCGGTTCAGATCGGCGATCTCGGCGATCTGGAAAGTCTTGCCGTCGGTGCTGACCTGCTTGTCACGCATTCGCACGGGCGCCAAGCATCGGAGCGGCTCGGAATTCCGCTCATGCGCATCGGGTTCCCGGTCTTCGATCGACTAGGCAGCCAGCACAAGCTCGCAATTCTCTATCAGGGCACCCGCGACATGATCTTCGAGGTCGCCAGCATCTTCCAGGCCAACCAACACGCGCCCACTCCTGAGGCGCTTGATCCACTTCGTAATCGAGAAATATCACGATGAACGCTGTTCGCCGCCTCTCGCTGGTCAGTAATGAGGTTTTCGCCCCGATGCCTGAACGACGTAAGGGCGCATTGCGCGTTGCGATCGCCACTCAGGACATGCAGGACCTCAATGCCCATTTCGGGTCGGCCAGGCGCTTTGCTGTCTACGACGTGACGCGCGAGGAATGGAATCTCGTAGAAGCCGTGGCCTTCGATGACGTGTCCGATGAAAGCGGGGAGCATCGGGCCGAGCGCGATGATCGCATCACGCCAAAGGTGGATGCGCTCAAGGGCTGTCAGATCCTGTTTTGTCTGGCAATCGGCGGCCCTTCGGCAGCCAAGCTTGTCGCGGCAAAAATCCACCCGATCAAAGTGGCGGAGCCCCAATCGATCCCACAGGTGCTCTTGCGCACGCAGATGATGCTCAGGACGTGTCCTCCGCCTTGGCTGCGCAAGGTGCTGGCGCGAGCGGGCATTGCCGAAAAGAAACCGTCCTTCGAGGACGAGGACTGAAAAGAGGAGGACGCCAATGCCTGACCCCGCAATCCCCCCAGCTGTCGCCGAAGACGAGGCGGCTCTTTGCACCCCGTTCGTCAAATGCCTCGTGCGGCTGATCCGTTCTCAGGATTCCTATGGCTCGTGGGAACGCAAAGCGGACGCTGAGCTGCTGGGCGACTTCATCATTACCAAGGAACAGCGCCGAGGGATCCCAATCATCGGAGATCCCGATCCCGACGTGCTGTGGAGGCTCGACAAGTACTACGCCGCCATCGGGCTTGCGATCGAGGAGCGCTGCGGCCTTATGGCATCGCCGATGATCCAGGTGAGCCATGAGGGTTTTGGTCGGGTGCTTTTCACGACCGGACGGCTGGTCGTTTTGTCCAAAACGCTGCGCGATGTCCACCGGTTTGGCTTCGAGACGCTCCTGAAGCTCGCCACGGCCGGTACGAAGCTGGTCGACGATGCGATTTCAGTCATCGAAACCTTTCCCCACGTGGCGCTGGCATGATGGGCGCGATTTTCGAGAAAGGCCATCATGACGGACCCGAGAAACTATGTTGGCCAGTCCCCTCGATCCAGGGACTCGAGGCCGACCAGGTTGTTGGGGTATCGCCGATGAAGAAGCCGCTGGTCCTGATCTGCTCGCAAGATGCCGAGTTCTATCTGCTCTACAGCCACATACTGGAGGTTGACGGTTTCAGCAGTGAGACGGCAGACGGCGCGAAGGCTGCGCTGGCCTTGGCCGAACAACGGGAGCTTCAGGCCGTAGTGCTGGATTGCGACCCAGCCAGCATAAACGGGTCCGCAATTTGCGCCCACCTCAAGCGGGAACCGCGCACCACCGACCTGCCTATCATCGCCCTGATCGCGCCTGGCGCCGAGCACCAGCACCTCGATCTCTTGAAGGCAGGCGTTGAGAGCTTTGTGCGGCCGGTGGCTCCGGCCAAGCTGCTCGACTGCCTGCGGGCGAGGCTCGGGCTGACCAAGCGTGGTCCGAACGGGGTTGAAAACGACAGTTGGATTTGTTGTGGAGGCCTGGAGATGAAGCTCGATGCCCATCGGGTTCGCGGTAATGGCCACGACATCCATCTCGGACGGATCGATTTCAACGTGCTGCGGCTTATGATTGAGGCCCCCGGCAAGGTCTTCAGCCGGGACGAGCTTATCGGGGCGGCCTGGCTGCCCAACATTCATGTCGGTGCACGCACCGTCGATGTCCATATCAGCCGAATCAGGAGGGCGCTGAAAACGGCCTTGCCCGGCAGCGTCATTCGCACCGTCAGGTCGGTCGGCTACTCGCTCGAGAAGCCGGACGACTGAAATCGGTGGTCGAATGTGGTGCCGCTCTCTCTTCCTCCTGAGAGCGGTGTTGCCGCTTTGAGGCGCTCCTAACGAAGACCAGGAGAAGCAGGCAAATGGAATTTAAAAGCATATTCAGTGTGACGGGTGCTGATCATTCTGATGAGGACCTCACAACAGCTGCCGGACTGTGTGCCGAGGTCGGCGCGCACCTATCGGTACTCATTATACCGCCTCCATTGCTCTTGATGTCGTCTCCGCCCCCCGAATGGAATACAGGACGTGCACAGGCAATTGCAGTACCGAACTATCGATTTCAGCAAATCGAGAAATTTTCACAGGACGTGACCAGAATGGAAAGACGGTCCGTGGATATCCTCAAAAGGCTGAAAGCTATGTCGCTTTCCTGTGACGTTGACACCGACTATTGCGATCCGGCTAGCCTCGGTGAAGTGGCACGACAGCGGGCGCTCTGCGCTGACCTGACGATCGTTGGAGGAGACCTCCTCAACGATGAGACTCTCGGACCTCCTGTTGTCAACGGCTGCTTGTTCGATAGCGGAAAGCCGGTGCTCATCGTGCCGAAGGGCGTTAAGGCGACGCTGTCGCCTCGACGCGTGCTGGTCGGCTGGGATTCGCGTGTAGAGGCCTCGCGTGCGGTTCGGGAAGCTCTTAGTATCCTATCCGCTGCCAAGGAAGTCTGTGTCGCTATGGTCGATCCAAAGGCGCAAAACAACGGGAAAGGCGCGCAGTCTGGAGCTGACATCGCTGCCTATCTTACTCGGCACGGTGCTCGGGTCTCCGTTGACCTGCTTAAGAGCGCCGGCAAATCGGCGGGCACAGTGCTGACCCAGCACGCGAACGACATCTGTGCTGACATGATGGTCATGGGCGCTTATGGCAGCCGTGGGCTGCGTGAGCGGATTTTCGGCGGTCCGCCGAGCTGGAGCTTTGGGAAGACCACATTGCCGCTGTTTTTGGCTCGCTGATCAGCTCCGTAGGAACACCGATCAGGTCGTAGGACCGCCAACCAGTCCGAAGTCGTCGTCGGTTACCGGTCGGATTGCGGAGACATGGCTGGATCCGCGAACATCTTGCGACGCTTGTCAGAGCCAAACCGGACGCCTCGACTGCTTCACGACGCTCTCGTGAACCAACTCGTGCGAGATCGTCCGCAACGGGCAGTAAAGACGAACGGCTGCAGCAGACCGCAGCCAAGCCACAGGGCGGGTGTACCAGGAGACCCCGCCTCGTGCGCGAACCCTGTTGGAAGGCCCAAAGGTAGTGGTCGTCCTTCTGCCTCTCCGGCTCGCCATAAGGCCCATTGGGTTGCTCGGTGGGCGCCTGGTATCATCGAGGGGCAAATACGCTTGCTCGTCAGCTTTCGGACAGAACCTTGCCAGGATTCAAAATGTTATGCGGATCAATTGCCCTTTTCGAGCATCCCATCGTACGCGTCCACCCTGAGACCGGCGAGCACACGCTCATGCTCGGCTCTTATGTAGCACGTTTTGTTGGCGTCTCGAAATATGACAGCTAGAGGCTATTCGATCTATTTGAATCTCACATCACCGCGCAGGAAAACACCGTGCACTGGAAATGGAAGCAGGGTACAGAGGGACGCTCGAGCCCGATCCCATTCGCCGCCGCGCCTCCAGCCTCGATGCGCATGAAGTTTCATCGTCGGGCTGATCGATGAGCGCAAGGACATCACGCTGAACGAGATCGTGGAGCGGCTCGTGGCCGAGCAGTTGGTGCGGATCAGCCGAAGCGCCTTGAGCGCCTGCGCAGTTCGAAATCCTCGTCGCCTGATTGACCTCGCATTCGGCCTTCTCTGCGCCTCTATTCAGCCGTCGCAACAAACCCGGCAAACTGCATTCATATATTCATGTGACGGACGCGAATGTTAGTCGACACAGCGTAGTAATGTCGTAGACGGGCAATCCGGTCATGAGGCGTATAGCGGCCGTTACTCGCGGAAACGCTGTGCACTCAAACAGGAGGGCCGCGATTTCCGGATGCGCATCTCGCATTCTTGCGACGCACGCCATTACATCGGACTCAATGTCGGCTGTTTCAGTCGGTATCGGCGGGCGCATGTTCTCATTCTGCAGCAACTTGCTGCCGTCGATGCCGCCGATAACGATCCTCGCACGCTCGGCCGGATCATCGATCCCAAGCAGATCTTCACCCAAATGCCTCGACTGGGCGGCCACGACTGCGAGCTTGGCAACTGGCGGCAGCTGCCGGAGCAATGTCGGCGCCAGGAGCAGGCTGGACATCACCACGGGTACATTCACAGATGCAGCCACCGCCGCTTGATGCCGGATAGAGTAGCCGCAGTTCGAGGTTATCACGACGGCGCCCCGATCGACCAGCCGCCGGGCAGCCGCGATGTAGGCCGGTTCAAGCGCTGGATCACCGCGTATGACTATATCCGCCCAAGCCCCCTTCACAGTTTCCGATATAATCGGAAAGTCGAACGTATGCGGATTTAACAAGGCGCCGAGTTTCGGTTCCGGAGGCCGCGGTCCTCGTTCGAGGTTTAGAATGCCAAGAGAGCGAGAGATTTGGTCGGTCATGAAAGAGGCCCCTGAAAATCTAGGCGAACGAGCGTGAAGATCTATGCCGCCAGCTGCTGTCTCGCGACCGTAGTCGACAGGCACCACACCAGTTCGCACAGCTACTATTAGCCCACGCCGTGAGACCAACGATCGATCGCCGGGTATCTTTCGTCAAATGCAATTTCTATATTTTGGCCATCTGGCCGCGAGATGGACGCAGGACATTGCCGAGTTTGGGCGATGAATCGGACCCGCCGAATAAGCATGAAAGTTAAGTCCTCGGGCGATGGCTCCTGTCTGGACTGCCAGCGAAGAGTGGTCCGGGCTGTCCGCCGAATTGAGAAACTGACCCCCTCGGTTATGAGAGGAGGCATCAATGACGATTGGGATTTCGGCGATTCCTGCATTGTCGAGAACGATGTAGGGAGAGGAGATACTTCAGCCTGAAGAGGTGGCGGCGATGCTGCGGCTGCATGAGCTTGGCTGGGGAGCAAAGCGACTGGCGAAGGAATTCGGGTGCGCGCGCGACACGGTGCGTCGGTATCTGCGGGAGGGCGGGACTGTTCCGTTTCGCAAGCCTTATACGGCCGACCGGGTTTGACGGGCTGGACGATTGAACTGGGCGGCGTTCAAGGGCATCTGGACCGGTGTACGCGCGAGATTGCCGATCGACGTGTGGTGTGGCTCCTGCAGAGCGCTTTGCCGAAGAGGCCGGGGCGCTTCGCCCTCTGGGCGGACGGCGCCGTTTGGGCAGCTGCGGGATCTCGTGCGCAAGGTCCAGGCGGACTGGCGTAGGTATAGTTGGAGGCGCCCATCGCTGCGACAAACAGCTTCATGGGATCCGCTTCGCCGGTGATTGGGTCGATGATGTCGATATTGTCGCCGGCGAAATCGACAAACACCTTCTCGCCGCCAGGTGTGCCTGGTGCGTCGTCGGCGCACACCCTTTCCAGGCCACGAAGGTCGTGCAAAACCAGGTATAACCAAAGCCGTCGGGATTGGCGGCACGATACTCTTCCCACACCCAGCACCCGCGTTATGCCGCGCCAGCGCAACTCCTTCTCCTCATGGTTCCAGCCGGGGCACCGGCCGCCGAGGCTTTGCGACGCCGCCTTCGGCGCTGGGAACAGCAGCAGCTCACGGCCTTCGACATCCATCCCTTCGGGCAGCGACCAGCTCAGCCGCGGCAAGACGGGCGCGCCGCAGATAACCACGCTCGAGACCATTGCTCACCCCAAGCGTGTGCGCGATGCGCGTTCGGTCAGGCCCTGGACTTGCCTTAGACGTAAAACTTCTCTGATCCGGCCCATCGATATTCTGGGTTGGCATGAGGCTTCATCGTTTTGAACGACGCATCATCCTGGAGACCGGTTGAGTGTCGGCCGAAGCGTCCAGCACCT
Organism: Mesorhizobium sp. M1C.F.Ca.ET.210.01.1.1; assembly: GCF_004791585.1. Lineage (GTDB taxonomy): Bacteria > Pseudomonadota > Alphaproteobacteria > Rhizobiales > Rhizobiaceae > Mesorhizobium. Next base: position 5,196 of record NZ_SRUU01000042.1, on the reverse strand, counting down.
CCGAAAAGGTGCTCACGATCGCCTAAATCGTTGCTCATGATCCCGTGAAATCGGTGCTCACGATGCGGTGAAATCTATGCTCACGATCGCCTGAAATACGCAAGGACCGCGCCCGGCGCCGGTTGGAAAGCCGATCCGCGTCCGCCGGAACGAGCATTTGAACAATCAGATCGAACAGGACGATAGGCGCATCAAGCGCCCGAGTGCGGCCGATACTCGGCTTCGAGATGGCCACCGCCTTCGCCATCCTTTCCGGCATCGACATGATCTACATGATGCGCACGCCAGGTGAGGTACACCTGCAATCCGAATACGTCCCGGGCCGCGCAGTTCGAAATCCTCGTAGCCTGATTGACGTCGCATTAGGCCTTCTCTGCGCCTCTATTCAGCCGTCGCAACAAAACCGAAGTAACAGGTATTCTATACCTTTTGTATAGACGCGATTTGCCTCCCTGCCGTCATTCCAGTAGACTCGAATGTCATCCGGCAAACGGTCGTGATGTCGTAGACGGGCAGCCCGGTTATCCGGCGGATTGCTGGTGCCACCACCGGAAAAGCTGTGCATTCGAACAGGATCGCCGCGATCTCCGGGTGCGCGGTTCTGAGCCGCCTGACGCAGGCGGCGACATCCGTTTCAATATCAGCGGCATCTGTTGGTACTGTTGGGAGCTTCATCTCGTTTTGCCAGAGCGTGCCACCTTCGATGCCGCCGAGGACTACTCTCCGCCGCTCGGCCGGACCGTCCACCCCGAGCAGATCTTCGCTGCAATGAGTTGAGTCCGCGGTCAACACCGCCAACTTAACGTCCAGCGGCAACTGCCGGAGCAACGTCGGTACGAGGAGCAGGCTAGACATTACTACAGGAACATTGACCGAAGCGGCCACCGCCGCTTGATGCCGGACAAAGAAGCCGCAGTTTGAGCTTATGGCAACGGCGCCCCGCTCGACGAGACGCTGGGCAGCCGCGATGCACACTGGCTCAAGCGAGGAATCGCCATGAATAACATTCTTGGCATAAGCTCTATGGACTGTTTCGTAGACTGTAGGGAAGTCGAAGGTGGCTGGATCTCGCATCGGTGAGTGCACCGGCGGCGGCGGTGTGGCGCCAGGCGCTAGCCCGCGGTCGAGGAGTAGAATGCCCAGTGAGCGTGGCGCTTTAGATGTCATTTGATCTCCTAATAGAAAATGCGTAGGGTATGCAGGCAAGCGAATCCTCCGCAGGTGGCCAACGATGCCAGCCCGCTTGTAGTTTGGACCGCGAGCTGGCAGCCGAAGCGTCCGAGTTAAAGCGCTGCGGTAATCTGGATCTCGACCGTGTATTCCGCTCCCGCCAGCCTTGCCTCAACGCAGGGCCGACATGGCGTGCTGCCAGGAACCACCCAATTATCCCACACGCGGTTCATTCCGCGAATGAAGAAATGTCGGCGAGCCAAATCGTGGCCGTCAGGAGCTTGCTCTCTTCTTGTTCCAGCTGCGGCAAGCAGATCATCGATTTTCGTCAGAATGTCAGCTGTCTGCTTGGCAACCGGTCCGCCGGGGCACGCAGTGCGACGATCCCTGCAGTATAAATCGTATTGCCGTGAGCAAGCATTTGGCTCATGCGAGGGCCGACTTCGTAGCGCGATATTCGTCCATAATGAAATCCTTTCGAGAAAATGATACAACCGTGGATGCTGGCCGGTGTCGGAAGTCGTGAAACCGGCTCATCATCAGCGTAGTGGTCTTGCCCGATCCGCTGGGTCCGAGCACGACGAATTCGCCCTGCGATATCTCAGGGGGCAGACGTCGTCGACGGCTCTGCCGTTGAGGCTGAGGAGCGTGGATCCCAGTCTTACGGAGTGATGTCGTCGATGGCTTTCAGCATTCCATCTCCCTCGGGTAATCCGAGATGATTTCAGCGCCGGTCTCGGTGACGAGCACTGTGGCGCTGAAGCCTACGCTAATGTTCGGCTCGGGAAATAGCACCGGCACGATATGGAATACCATGCCTGGGTGCAGGACGCGGGGATCTCCGTCCTTTAGGTCCATGACCCATCCTTCACCCCAACCCGGACAGATGCCAACGCCCACGGAGTAGCCGGTTCTATTAAGAAAGGCATGGGCGAGACCAGCGCGAGCCACAGTGCCACGACACGCAGCATCGACTTCTCCACTTGTTACGCCGGGTCTAATGGCGGCGAGCGCGGCGTCGAGGGCGGCTTCTGAAGCGTCGGCAGCTCGACGCACGCTGTCGCTAGGCTTCCCGATCGACCAGGTCCGCATCAAGGCTGCACTGTATCGCTTCCAGTTTCCGGATCCCTCGACGATGACCAGATCGCCTTTCTCGATGCCTCGGCCAGCCCAGGTGGCGTGCGGCAAGGCCGTACGCGGCCCGGAAGCGATGTATGGGGCACTGCCCATGTATTCACTGCCAGCCGAGATGGCAGCATAATGGAAAGCCGCGGCCACATCGTTCTCAGTACGGCCAGGACGCGCAGCTTCATGTGCGGCCTTGAAGCCTGCAGTCAACGCCTCAGCCGCGCGACGAATGTAAGCGATCTCCTGCGAGGACTTGATGGCTCGGCATTTCTCCAGAATCGTAGACGCATTGACGAAGTTGGTTCCGGGCAGCGCACCGCGGAGCGTTTCGTAGGCGCTCACCGTAAGGAACATGGAGTTGGCATCCACACCGACGGTCTTTCCCAAGGCGCCCAAATCGGACATCGCTCTTGCTAGTACCTCAGCCGGAACGTCAGTATCCTGCCATACAGTGGCATCCCGATAGTAGGACAGACGCTCGACATTGACTTGCTCGTAGCGACGCACCACGAGGAATGGGTCGCTAGTATGCGTCACGACAAGCGCCTGAAAAACATAGTATCCTTTCGTAATGAATCCAGATAGATAGTATATGTTTTCGGGAGAGCTGAGCACGAGGTAGTCGATCCCGCGCTCGTTCATTGCTTTCCTGCACGAAGCAAGCCGCATGTCGAATTCAGCTGAAGTAAAGGGTAGCTGGTCGATCGCGTCGACAGGCAGTAGATTATGGTTGGCGATCATGCCTGTTTTCCTTTCCTTGATCACTGGCCCAAGAGGTGGGCCGTCACATTTCCGTCGCGAGAGAACTGCACTAGCGATGACATCGATCGCTGCGAGCGCCGTCTGCAGCGGGGCCACTGCCGAATGGGTTTACGTCCTGTTTAGGATCCCTTCCCACACGCGCATAGGCCAGGTGATGAAGCGTGTTCGCGTCAGGGAGTTCCCCTTTTTCTTAGAAGTAGAGCCATCGGGCAGCCCCGATGGTCTGTTTTTTACCCCGAGTGGCCTTAGCTTCACGCAGGCAGCGCCAGCGACGAGTTTCAACCAATAGCCGACATACTGGAGAGCCTTCCTACACAACTATCGCGGAAGCTTGGGGTCAAATACAGTTTGAAGATCACGATCATCTAGCGACGAGATGTCCGGATTGGCATTCCAAAGACCCTGACACTCAGGGCCGCTTCCGACGGAGTGCGCGTACGCCAAAAAGCTTTCCGGTCCGCTCGCTCAGCGGCGATTTTTCAGCGCCGATGCGCGCTGTGCATTTGACGAATTGGTACGTGGGATGACATTATCAATCAAATCGATTTCACTCATGGTGGCATTCTCCAACGTTGCGTTTTCGCGGTTCTTTCGCCATCCGCTGTTGGGTAGTGTTGCATTTGTCCATTGCGAACCGCACCTACCACTCCTGGTGGGCTGATCTCACCCCAAGCGAGGTCGGCGCGACGTCTCGGATGAAAATCGCCTTGCCGCCGAATTCACAGGGCGCCGACGCAAGGCGCATGCCGACGCATTGACTTCGGACGCGTCAAAGGAAAGATCGCGTATTCGCGCCTATGCTCCTCTTCGAACCGGATCTCCGCGACGAGCGCAAGCGGCCGCCGATCCGGGTTTTCTCCCGCACTTGACGACGGCTAAACGGACTGCCGTAGAGGCGCACCGCGTCATCGCGTCGCCGTCGCCGCAGCGCCGGCGAATCTCCCATAGCCGATAGCGCCGCTCTCCTGTTCGACCAGGCCTGATCATTCTTGGGGTGTTCCTATCCTTGAGTTTGACCAGCCTACCACGCATCCATTTCCAGCGGTGGAAAGGGAAGCAGCGGTCTGGCCCGCTTGATGGCAGCCTTTCCGCGCGTAGCGCGATAGAACCAGACGGAAAGGGGTCCAGTCTCGAACACCACGCGTTTGGCGGCTGGCGCCCGCTTACGGATAAGCTCGGCAATGACCTTTGGATCAGAGGCGCACTCCCGCGCCAGACGCGCTTGCCTTCACGTCGGATCGACACCGACGTCTCTTTCATCGACACGGAAGGTGGCTGTTCCCCGATAAGATGGAAATAGGGCTCACGGATCTGACGCCGGACCCAAGCGTCTGATGGAGAACAGCCATGGAAGAGTATATCGGTCTCGACACGGTTGGCGCATCTTGCAGAGGTGGGATTCTTCCGTGAGGTGCGGGTGAAAGGATTTGACAGCATGCTGACCCGCACGCTCGTGGCGGCACGCACCCGGCTGGTCCGGATCACACCGAACTTTCCAACCAGATTCGTGGAATCATGAAAACGTTCGGGCTGCTCGTTCCTGCAGGAAAGGGAACCACGTTCGAGAAGAACGTTCGGCGCCTACGAGGAACTTGCTCTCATCGTGCTGCCGATGTGGAGGCCTGGCGCGGCATTCGCATCCGTGCCGCCGAGCTTGGGCGCCAGCTCGTCGCAGATGCACGTCAGAGCCAGGCATGCCGCATGCTCATGTCGATCCCTGGCATCGGCGCCATCACCGCAACCTCGTTTGCCACTGCCATTGAAGATCCGGGCAACTTCCAGACCTCCCGATCTGTTCGCGCCTGGATGGGCCTGACGACGCCAAAGCGAGTGCAGCCGACGGCTGGCCCAGCTCCCCGCTGTCGGCCCGATCGCAGCCTCGCTGCTGACGATGAAGACGCCGGCGCCCGAGCTGTTCCGATCGGGGCGCGACTTGTAGGCGGTCACCGGGCCGGCGATTCCTCACAAGTCACGGCCGCTCAAAGGTTAATCTCAAAACGAGATAGCGCCGATCCGCAAACTGAATTTGACGTCGATCTCCGCGACCGATCATAGTTCGGATGCACGTTCTTCGCGGTATCTAGAAAAGGTTCTCAGCCTGTCGGTTCGCCGTTGATTTTCGGCACGAGAGGCTAG
>NZ_SRUU01000041.1 GCF_004791585.1 Mesorhizobium sp. M1C.F.Ca.ET.210.01.1.1 | reverse complement strand
TGTTCAGGTTGATGGTTCTTTGGTGGGAAGGGACCGAGCCATGCCACGGCCTGTCCGCAAGGACGACCAGGATCCTCTCGGCCTCCTTCCCACTTCAACCATACAACGGAACCAACACACAGGATCCTCGGGTGGTCTACGCGTCCGCTTCGCTCCTTGCTTCGCCCTAGGATGACGGCGCAGTACCATTAGCCAGCTTTTCCCGCCGCATAGATATCCTTGTAGGCATCGCGCAAAACGTTCTTCTGTACCTTGCCCATGGTGTTGCGCGGCAATTCGGCGACGAAGATAACCTGCTTCGGGTGCTTGTATTTCGCCAGCCGCCCGGCAATGGCGCCGGCAATGTCGGCCGCGCTCACCGCCGATCCCGGCTTGCGCACCACGATGGCCGTGACGCCTTCGCCGAAATCCGGATGCGCGACGCCGATCACCGCGCTTTCGGCAACGCCCGCAAGCGCGTCGATCTCGCTCTCGATCTCATTCGGATAGACGTTGTAGCCGCCCGAGATGATCAGGTCCTTGCCGCGCCCGACGATGTGGACATAGCCGTCGGCGTCGATCAGGCCGAGATCGCCGGTGATGAAGAAGCCGTCGTCCCGGAACTCGGCCTTGGTCTTTTCCGGCATGCGCCAGTAGCCGGCAAATACGTTCGGCCCCTTCACCTCGATCATGCCGATCTCGCCCTGCGCAAGCGGTTTGCCGCTCTCGGGCTCGGCGATGCGCAAAGAGACGCCGGGCAGGGGAAAGCCGACCGTGCCGGCGCGCCGCTCGCCGTCATAGGGGTTGGACGTATTCATGTTGGTTTCGGTCATGCCGTAGCGTTCGAGGATGGCGTGGCCGGTGCGCTCGCGCCAGGCATTGTGCGTTTCGGCAAGCAGCGGCGCCGAGCCGGAGATGAACAGCCGCATCGCCCTGGTCGCATCCTTTGTCAGGCTGTCCTGCTGCAGGAGCCGCACATAGAAGGTCGGCACGCCCATCAGCGCGGTCGCGCGGGGTAAGAGCGAGATGACCCGGCCCGGGTCGAACTTCTGCTCGAACAGCATCCTGGCGCCGGCCATCAGGACGACGTTGGTGGCGACGAACAGGCCATGCGTGTGGAAGATCGGTAGCGCGTGGATCAGCACGTCGTCGGCGCCGAAGCGCCAGTGCTCGGTGAGCACGCGCGCGTTGGAGGCGAGGTTCTCGTGACTGAGCATGGCGCCCTTGGAGCGGCCCGTCGTGCCGGAGGTGTAGAGGATGGCGGCAAGATCGTCGGGGCCACGCGCGGCATCCTGAAAATCCGTCCGCTGCTGTGCCGCCCGATCCGCCAGCGTGCCCCGCCCATCGCGGCCGAGCGTCAATGTCTCGGCACCCACCGACGCGGCAAGCGGTTGGACGGCGGGCGCCTTTTGCGGATCGCAGACGACCAGCCGCGGTTCCGCGTCGCGGAAGAAATAGTCGAGTTCCGGCAGCGTATAGGCCGTGTTGAGCGGCAGGAAGACGGCGCCGGCGCGCAGACAGGCGAGATAGAGCAGCACCGCCTCCGGCGTCTTCTCCACCTGCGCAGCGACGCGATCGCCCGGCTGGACGCCCACTCCGACAAGCGCATGCGCAAATTGCCCGGACCACGCCAGCATGTCGCCATAGGAGATCGAACGCCCGTCATCGGTTTCCATCAGCACGCGGTCAGGCGCCGGGATGCGGGCGCGGAAAGCGTCGAAGAGGTGATTGGTCATGTCTTCCTCTGGCGTCGAGTGCTCGCCAGAGCGAATATCAGATTTGCCGGCGATGGGCAGCTACATGGACGGCTATTTGCGGCCGCGCGCGGCTTTGGCTGAGCCGGCCCGCGGATCGTAGCCCTGGTTGAAGCGCGCCATGCACATCTCCGCCGTCAGCCGGTAATGGCTGAGCAAGGCTTCGACCGCGCCGTCGGCGTCGCCGTCCAGCGTCCGCTCGGCAATCATCCGGTGCTCACCCAGCTCGTCGCGTTCGTAGCCCGGGCCGCGCTGCGAGATCAGCCGGTAGCGGGAGGCCTGGTCGGAAAGCTGATCGCAAAATCCGATCAGCCAATGCGAGCGGCATGCCGAGATCAGCGCGCGATGGAAGGCGCGGTGCAGCGTCTCCCATTCCGGATTGTTGGTCGCCGGGTCGTCGGATTGGCGCCGATCGGCGCGCGCCAGGCGGTGCAGGGCGAGCACCAGCTGTTCTTCCCACTCGGCCGTGCGATGGGCGATGGATTCGCGCAAGGCGCGCTCCTCCAGCCAGCAGCGCGTGCGGGTCAGCTCTTCCAGCTCGGTCGCGCTCACCGGCATCAGGAAGAAGCCGCGCTGGTCATGGCGGCCGAGCAGACCCTCGGCGGCAAGTCGGTTGAGCGCCTCGCGCACTGGCGATGCGCCGGCGCCATAGCGGGAAACGACCCATTCGACGCGCAGCTTGCCCTCGGCTTCCAGAGCCCCACGCAGCAGATCCTCGCGAAGCTGATGGTAGACCGAGCTGGCCAGCGTGCTCTTGGCACCCTTGCCATCGCCCGGATCGGCATTTCCGTATGTCAATCGAACTCCCATTGCTTGCCCCTGTTTGCCAGGGCCCCTCGGCGAAGCAAAGCCGTACATGTATCATACAGCCGGGCATCGCCGTCTCAAGCGGAAGATCACGATATCCGACTTTAAGACAGGGGAGGGATATTTGTCGATTAAGCAAGACTACGCAGAAGAAACTGAGCTTTCGAGCCAACTTGATGAATTGACCGACAGTTCAGCTGCGGTGTGATTAATGCATTTCAGCGCAGTGGCGTCTCTTTAATTGGCCGCCTTGTCGGCCGCCGAGCGGATTGCCTCTATATTTTTCCGATATGCCTCGACCGTGCCGCCCTTGAAGATGGCCGCGCCCGCCACCAGCACGTCGGCGCCGGCGGCAGTCACCAGCGGCGCGGTTTCGGGCGAGACACCGCCGTCGATCTCGATGCGGATCGGGCGGTTGCCGATCAGCGCCTTCACGCGTTTCACCTTCTCGACCATTGCCGGGATGAACGCCTGGCCGCCGAAGCCGGGATTGACGGTCATGATCAGGATGAGGTCCAGCCGGTCGAGCACATATTCGATCGCCGATTCCGGCGTCGCCGGGTTGAGCGAGACGCCGGCCTTCTTGCCGAGGCCCTTGATCGTCTGCAGCGAGCGGTCGAGATGCGGGCCGGCCTCGGCATGCACGGTCATGCCGTCACAGCCGGCCTCGGCGAAGGCCGCCAGATAGGGATCGGCCGGCGCGATCATCAGATGGCAATCGAAGAAGGCCTTGGTGCGGTTGCGGATCGCCTTCACCACCGGCGGGCCGAAGGTGATGTTGGGCACGAAATGACCGTCCATGACGTCGAGATGGATCCAGTCGGCGCCGGCGGCCGCGACCGCCTCGACCTCGTCGCCGAGCTTCGAGAAATCCGACGCCAGCACCGACGGCGCGATCAGGGTCTTCTTGCTCATGAAAGGCCTTCTCCCGGCATCCGCGTCGGCGCGCCGTGCGCGCGCCTTCCGTGCGCGTCTGCCTAGACCATCGTCTGGCCAAGGGGAAGCCTGTTTTCCGCATGGGTCAGCAGGCGCACAAAGCGCAAGCTCCGGCTCGGAAAAAAGGAAACCCGCCGGATCGCTCCGGCGGGTCCGTTGTCTGCAGCCGACGGGACTACGGTTTGAAGTTCTGAATGTTCGCGCCTGCCGGGTCCTGCAGCACGCGCCGTGGCTGACGCTGCGGCACCAGTTGCTGCAGGATATTCGGATTGAGCAGCAGGTTCGGATTGATCTCCAGGCCCGGCCGTCTGCGGATCGGGAAGCAGTCCGGATACCGTCCGGTCGTGCCGACCGGGCAGCGCCGCTTGATGATCGGCTGGCAGATGCCGTCGATCATCTGCGAGCCCGGGGCGCACTCGGCGTCAACTCTGCGGCAGGCGCCGTCGATGACTTCCGTCCCGCGCGGACACACACAGGCGCCGCGCTTGTTAAGGACCTGGCCGCGGATGGAGCACGTCTGCGGCTTCCTGATCGGCGCGCAGACCTTGCCCCTCACCTCAGTGCCCTTCGGGCAGACGCAATCGCCGTCGGCATTGCGGACCTGGCCGCGGATCCGGCATTGGCTGGGCGGCTGCTTGTCGGGCACGCAGGCCTTGACCACACGGTCGAGATGCGTGCCCTTGGGGCAGACGCAGCCGTCCTGTGTCGCCACAGCGCCGCGGATCGTGCATTTCGGCGGAACGACCTGGCAGACGCCGTTCACCAGCTCGCCGCGCCGGCACACGCAATTGCCGTCCTGGTCGCGGTACTGGCCGGGGCGCAGCGTGCACTGCGGCTCTTCGCCCTGCACGCACCTGCCGTTCTGCAGCTCGGTGCCGCGCGGGCAAACGCAGCGTCCGTCCTCGGTCCGGATCTGGCCCTTGAGCAGGACGCAGCGCTTCGGTTCCTTCGGCTCAGGCAGAATGATCACACCGCCGCCGCCGGAGCACTGGCCATTGCGGAAGCTGGTGCCCTCCGGGCAGGCGCAGCGGCCGGTCGAGTTCAGCACCATGCCGTTCGAGCACTGGTTCTTCACCTCGCGTTTGATGGAGAAGGGGTGGCAGGCATAGGCTTTGCCGCGAACGCCCTGAGCATTGGTCGGGGCGCGCGACAGCACATCGCCACCCTGGACCGGCGTGTTCGGCGAGAGCACGCCGACACAGTTCTGCCCGCTGACCGCGCCCTGCAGTTTGGCAAGGCCGGGAAGGACCACGGTGACATGGTGGGTGTGGCTTTCGCCGGCGCCGAGCGTCAGGTTGGCGATACAGGAGGCAGGCAGCGTCGCAGGCTCCGGCGAGCAGCCGAAGGGCGGGTCGATCGAGGTGATCGGAACGCCGTCCAGGCGGCCAACGCCGTCGATGCCGATCGCATCGCCGATGCGGACCGGACCGGAGAAGGCGTTCGGCCCGTCATTCGTAATGGTGATCTCGAACGAGCAGGGCTGACCCGGCTGGCATTCGCTGTCGCCGGTCTTCTCGACGCGGATGATCGAGGCGCCGCCGCCCTTGGCGCAAGCCTGGCCGATCGGATAGACGATGTCGTCGCCCGGCGCCGGCCCAAAAGAGCCGCGCGCGCAGTTCTCGAACGCGCCATTGCCGCTCACCGTAACGTCGAAGTGCCGGCTGGTTCCGGGCTTCATGACGGCGCCGGGGATTTGGCAGGACAGCGTATTGGCCGGCACCGGCCCGCAGCTCCAGTCCGCGCCGTCGGGCGTCACGGTCTGGATGGCCACCGGCGTGCCGCCCGATACCAGCGTCGCGGCATCGTTGACCCGCACCGGACCGGTGGGGACGGCGGTGCCGGCATTGGTGACGGTGATGCGGCAGGACACGAAAGCCGCGCCTGCGAGCGATCCGTCGCACACCTTGGTGATGCGCAAGCCGGGCTGGCCGCCGTTCGGATGGCGGATGCGCTCGGTCGCGCAGGCCTTGTTGTTGGCGAGGTCGGCCTCGCCGGGGATGGCCTTCACCTCGGCGCAGTTCTCGACGCTGTCGGGCCGGTAGTTTGCCGGCATCACCGCCTTGACCACGATCGGCGTCGAGGCGCCCGGAGGCAGCAAGATGCCGGCAGTGTCGCAGCGGAACTGGCCGGGGCCGTTCGGCCCGCAGGTCCAGGGCGGGCTTGGCACGAAGGTCGAGGACGTCGGCGCGCCGCCCGGATAGGTGTCGATCACCGTCAGCGGCCCGTTATAGGTGCTGGTGCCGTTGTTGATGATGTCGATCACGAAGTAGCAGATGCCGTCCGGCGTGCAGACCGGGATGCGGGCGCGCTTCTTCAGGATCAGGTCGACTTTCTTTTCGACCGGAGGCTGGCACTGCGGGTCGCGATCGCCGCGGCGGCAGATCGGGATCGAGGCGCAGCCGCGGTCGTTCTGCTGGCTGCCGAACAGCGGCTTGCCGCTGGCCTGGTAGTCATAGGCGGCGCAGTTGCGCAGCACGCTGCCCTGCCAGCCTCCGGCCGGCTTGAAGCCGAGCTTGAGGTCGACGGAAGCGCCGGGGTTGAGCGTGGTCACCGGATGGGTGCAGGTCATCGGCGTCGTCCCGGGCGCGCAGACCCAAGGCGGATTCGGCCCTGACGAGAGCGTCGAGCCTGCCGGCAGCGTCACCTCGTCGAGCACGATTTTGCCGTCGTAGGGCGCGTCGCCGACATTGGTGACCGTGATGATGAAGTCGCAGCCGCCGGCCATCGTGCACCGCGGCACGCCGGGCCGCTTCTCGACCTTGAGGTCGGGCTGCTTCTCGGGCGGGCACTTGAGGTCACGCGGGATGACGATGTCGATCGTCTGCGTGCAGCAAAGCCCCCAGCCTTCCTTCGGCCCGGCGTAAGTCTCGATGCCGGTGACGACGAGATGGATGGTCTCGCCGGGCGATGCGCCGATGATCTTCCAGTTGAGCACGCCGCCGCCGGCAGGCACCTGCTGGGTGTCGGGAAAGATGGTGATGCCGGGCGTCGTCGTCGACACCTGCACCCACTTGCCGCCCATCTCCGGGCCGACCGGCATGTGGTAGATGAAGGCGCCGCCGCCGGGCACGCAGTCGACCGTGCCGCGCTCGACCTTGAAACATTCCTTGCTTGGCGGTGGAGGCGGCGGGTTGCATTTGCTCAGATCGATCTTGATCGAGGTCTTGACGCCGGTGAGAAAGTCGCCGTCGTCGGGCTTGTCCGGATCCTGCGAGGGGATGGTCGTTGCCGGGCCGCCCCTGAGGGCAGCCTTGATCTCGCCCTGGTTGTCGACCGTCGCCGGCGCGGAGAAGGCGGCATGGTCTATCTTGGCCGTGATCCGGAACGTGATCACGCGTTCGTTCGCGGCGCCGACGCCGTCGAGATTGGAAGCGCTGATCCGGAAATTGGACACGGTCGCCGTATCGTTCGGGCCGGCCGATGTGCTGATCGAAGCAGCGGGCAGCGGTCCGCCGGAAGCGCTCGTACCGTCGCCGATGACATCGACGCTGACGATCTGCAAGCCGTGTGGAAGCTGATCCCTGAAGTCGAGCCGAGTCGCTTTCAGCAGGGCCGCCACGCTTGGCCGGTCGAAGTCCTGCGGGTCGCCATTGATGCCGAAGCTCAGGACATATTCGACGGAATCGCAGCCTCTCTGGCCGCCCTTCTTGGTGAAGAAGGGCACGATACGCCCGAGTTCCTGATTGATGCCGCGCTGTCCAGAAGCAGATCCCGGATTGGCGGTCGCGGCCGGAGCCTTGTCCTGGGCAAGCGCCGGCAATGCCGGCATCATGGCGACCGCGATACCGGCCGCCATCAGCCAGCGCGCGCCGCGCCTGGCGTATGACAGGGGTTTCATGATCGTCTCCATGACTGTTTTGCACGGCGCGAAGCGGGAAAGGGCAGGATTGCTCATCTGTCCCTCCTCGGCGCTTCGCAGCCGACGGCCGGCGTCCTGAGCGGCAGCGTCATCTTGCAGCAAGGGTAGTAGCCACCCTTGTCCCGGTCGGACTCGCGGTAGAAGCAGAGCCCGACATTGACGGTGTCGCCCGGATTATGGCCGGTGATGTCGATCGTGTAGGGCTTGCCCGGCGCGTGCGACATGGGCGAGGTCACCCCGACGCCAGGCGTCTTGGACAGAGCCTTGATCGAATCGCCGCCGAAGCCGGCGTGGTCATGGAGATAGAGATCGGCCTGGAGCCCGCGTGGCGTGCAGTAATACTGGACGTCCTCGACATCGATGCAGGGCGGCAGGTTGCCGGGCGGCGGGAAGTCCGGCGGATAGAAGGGAGGCAAGAAGCCGCCGGGGATTTCCTCGTAGTAGCCGGCGCGGCCCTCGCAGGAGCGCCAGACCCTGACGTCGCCGACATGACCTTCGACGTCCGGGTCCTCGAAATAGCCGTCGAAGTCGACGAACCATGAGCCGAAGGGCGGTACATTGGCCGGCCTGACCAGCGCGCTCGGCGTCAGCTGCACGCCATGAACCGCAAGCGGCCCGCCGGCGGCGAGCCGCTCGGCAAGCTCCGGATTGTCGCGCAGCTTGTCGCCGGTATTGACGACGGTGTCGGTGCAAACGCTGGTGTCCAGATTGCCCTCGGCATCGTAGCGGTATTGCAGGTCGACACCGCCCGCCGATTGGCGGTTGCCCGGCGGGAAGCCGATCGCATATTCCTGCGGCACTTCCACCCAGATCGATTCCGTCGCCGGGTCGTCCGGATCCTCGCGCCAATAGCGGATCACCTCGCCTTTGCCGGAATCGGCGAAGCCGCTGTAGTCGTGGAGGTTCTCGACCGGACCGCGCTGGGCGAGATACACGAAACCCTGATTGTCGAAGGCGATATCGGTGACGGCGTAGTCCTGATCTGCCTTGACCGTCAGCTCCCAGCGCGGATCGCCGGCAAAGCTTCCGTCACTCGCAATGCCGACCGACCAGATCTCGGCCTTCTCGCCGACCGAGTAATAGAGCCGGCCGCCATGATAGGCGACAGCCCAGACACGGCGCGCATCCTGCGTATAGCCCCAGGTCTCCGGGTCTTCGCTGTCGAAGGCGGCGGCCTGGATGTCCATCACGGCGCCGTCGTCGGCGACCGGGGCCAGCCCATGCGCCGGGCGCCCGGCAACGCCATGGTCGAAGCTGTCGATCAGATTGCCCTCGACGTCGATGCGATGGATCAGGCCGGTGTCGAGATCGGAGGCGAAGAATTCACGATGGGTCGGGTCGAAGGCGAGATTGCCGATGCCGGGCCCGCTGTTGGTGTCGATGTCGGCGAATTTGGATACCGCGCCCGAAATGCCGTCGATCCTCCAGATCGTGCCCGGTCCGCCGCCGTTTTCGGTGCCGAACTGGCCATCCATGAAGACAGCACCCGCGGTGCCGCGGCGCTGCCGCTCGGGGCGCCCGTCGTCGTCGGCATCCGGCGTGACGATCTCGATGCCGTGCAGCGAGGTCGCCGCCGCATAAAGGTTCGGAATGCCCGACGGCACGCCATCGCGCACGCCGTCGTCATAGGTGAGGCCGAACACCTCGCCGATCTGGCCCGCCGTCACCTCGAATGGCGGCGGCGTGTAGACGAGCTGGCCGGAGGCCGGGCCACCGAGCCGCGAGACGTCGAAAATGCGCAACGTGGCCTGCGAGGTGTCGATGAAGGTTTCGTCGACCGGGTCGATGCCGGGCGGCAGGCCCTGATCCAAATCGGGGATGACGGTGCCGGGAAAGCCGGTCACGGCCATCGAACCGGGATAGATGATCCGGGTCTCCTGGGCCTTCGCCACGCCGCCGAGCCAGAGGCCGGCGGACAGCGCCAGCGCAAGAATTCCGCCGGTTGTCGTTAGCGCGCCGCGCATTCCGCCGGCGCGAGAAGTCATGGACGAGCCGCGGTCGCAAGACATTGAACTCCCCCCGAAGCCGTCGGAAGAACCATCCGTGTTCTGCGCGCAGACCTGGCTAAGGCGCGGCGTTCCGGCTCGTTCGTCCTTGATCGAATTGTCTAATTTCCGCCTCCTCACGATACGCCGGCTGCCTGGCAGGGTCAACGGAATCAGCCGAAAGCCCAGCGCGTCGACCTCGTCCCGGAGACGGTGGCCGCGCTGGACTCCGGTTGCTCCCGGAGACCGTGGAGCCTCTGGGTTTCTGGTCATTGGGGCTTTCCTTTCCGGCCCGCGCCATGCGGTGCCTGGCCGTCAGTCGCGGGCTGACGCGGAAAGGTTCAAAGCGTGAGAATCGTGGGGGCGGAAAAGGCGTCCTTGCCGTCTGGGAAGATCACCAGATCCACTCGCCCTTGCCGAGCGTCGACACCGCCTCGACGATGCGGGTGAAGCTCGACCGCGCCCGGCCGACCGTATGGCGGGCCCTGAGATAGCCGTGCACCAGCCCCGGTTCCTCGAACCACCAGGCACGGCCGCCGGCCGCGATGACGTGGTCGCGATAGGCCTCACCGTCGGAGGACAGGGGATCGCATTGCGCGGTGATCAGCACTGTGGGCGGCAGGTAGGCGAAATCGGCGTCCGCGAGCGGGTACAGCGTGATGTCGCCGGTCCGATCCACGCCGCCGGTACGGACATGCTTGTAGAATTCGAGGTCACACTTGGTCAGCATCGGCGCCTCGGCATGCGTCACATAGGAGCCGCGCGAGTGGTCGCCGCCGAGGCCGGGATAGATCAGCACCTGGCCGACCGGCTTCTTCTTGTGGCCGCGCGTGGCATGGCTGACGGCGGCGCAGAGATTGCCGCCGGCGCTGTCGCCGCAAAGCACGACCGGGCAATCGTACGTCCCTGCCGCCCACTCGTAGGCGTCCATGACATCGTCGAAAGCGACAGGGTGCAGATGTTCCGGCGCCAGCCGGTAGTCGACCGAGACAACGTCATAGCCGGTGCGGGCGCAAAGCTCGGCGCAGACATCGTCATGGCTGTCCAGCCCGCCAAGGATGAAGCCGCCGCCATGGACATAGAGCACCATCGCGGCGCGGTCCGGCGCCGCGTTGCGATAGATGCGGATCGGGACGCTGTAGGGGGGTGTGGCGATGGCGGTTGTCTCGGCGGTCACGCCCTGCGGATAGCCGGCGAAGAACTCGCGGCACATCCGGTCGTAGACCGCGCGCTGCTCCGCGATCGTGTAGTCGATCGTATCGGGCGGATAATAGGAATTGGTCTTCTCGATGAAGGCCCAGGTCTCGGCGTCGATCAGGGTTTTGTAGTCGGTCATGGGCGCGAAAGACTACTTCCCCTTCCACACCGGGTCGCGCTTTTCGGCGAACGCCCGGAACCCTTCCATATTGTCTTCCGAGCCGTAGAGGATATCGACCGTTGGCAACTGGCGCCGCGTCACCTTGTTCATCGCATCCTGGAAGGTCAGCGCCTCCGCCACGCGCGCCGTCTCCTTGATCGCCGCGAAGACCAGCGGCGGGCCGCTGGCCAGGAGCCGCGCGATCTCCCACACGCGCTCCTCGAGCTTCTCCTTGGGCAGCACTTCGTTGACCAGGCCCCAGCGGTGCGCTTCCGCCACATCCATCCAGCGGCCGGTGAACAAAAGGTCCATGGCGATGTGATAGGGAATGCGCTTCGGCAACTTGATCGTCGCCGCGTCGGCAAGCGTCCCGGCGCGGATTTCGGGCAGCGCGAAGGAGGAGTGGTCCGACGCGTAGATGAGGTCGCAGGACAGCGCCAGCTCGAAGCCGCCGCCCACCGCCATGCCGTTGACGCAGGCGATCACCGGCTTGTTCAGGTCGCGCAGTTCCTGCAGCCCGGCGAAGCCGCCGACGCCATAGTCGCCATCGACCGCATCGCCGCCGGCGGCCGCCTTCAGATCCCAGCCGGCGCTGAAGAACTTGTCGCCGGCGGTCTTGACGATGACGACGCGCAGTTCCGGGTCGTCGCGGAACGCCTTGAAGGTCTGGCCCATCAGCCGCGACGTCTTCAAGTCGATGGCATTGGCCTTCGGCCGGTCGAGCGTGACCTCGAGGATTGCGCCTTCGCGGCGGGTGGTGATGACGTCAGCCATTCTTCTTTTCTCCAAGCACCAGCAAGGCGTCGGCGATCCAGGCGCCCTTGCCTTCCGCGCAAACGATCAGCGGGTTGATGTCGAGCTCCTCGATCTCGCCGGCGTTCTTCTGCACGAAACCGGCAATGCCGGCGATGGCGTCGATGGCGGCCTGAACGTCGGCCTTGGGCTGGCCGCGATAGCCTTCGAGCAGCGGATAGAGCTTCAGTCCGCGCAGCGCTGCCTCGATGTCGTCGCGCGTCGCCGGCAGCATCAGGGTCACGCTGTCGCGCAACAGCTCGACCAGCACGCCGCCGGTGCCGAGCGTCATCACCGCGCCGAACATCGGGTCGCGGGTGAAGCCGACGATCAGCTCTGCGACGCCGTCGCGCACCATACGCTCGGCATAGAGGCCGGTGCCGAGCGGCAGCAGGTCATGCGCCGCGTTGCTAACGGATTCGGCATCCTTGAGGTTCAGCCGCACGGCGCCGACTTCCGACTTGTGCGTGACGCCGAGCGCCTTGAGCGCCACCGGGAAGCCGAGCGCCATCGACGAGATCACCGCCTCGACCGCGTTGGCGGCGCGCTCGCCCTTCGGCACCGGCAGGTCGGCCTTGATCAGCCTGTCCTTGGCTTCGGCCTCGTCAGGGGTGACGTGGCCGCCATCGGCAGCACCCGCAGCCGTGGTGTCGACCGGCTGCGCCTGCGGCTCGCGCCAGGCCCAGCCGATGAAGGCGGCGGCCTGCGCGGCGTCCATCGCCTCCGAAATGCCGAACAAGGGCACCATGCCGCGCGCCATCAGCCCGGCGGTGTATTCCTCCGGGAGGTTCTCCGGCAGTGACGACACGATCGCGCCCTGCGCCTTGTTGGTCTTCAGGGCCGCCTCGAAGGCACGCAGCGTCGCCCACCAGTCGGAGTCCGAGCAACGGTCGGGCCGCGGGAAGTCGAGCACCAGCATGTTGAGGTCGAAGCCTCCCGACACCATGACGGTGAAGGTGGCGGTCATCGCCGGCTCGTTGTTCCAGATGAAGGTGTGGTAATCGAGCGGATTGGCGACCGCGACCAGCGGCCCGAGCGTCGATTTGACATGGGCGCGGTGCTCAGAAGTCAGTGTCGGGAAATGCACCCAGCGCCCTTCGGCGCTGTCGGCCATGACGGAGGCCTCGCCGCCCGAGCAGCTCATCGACGACAATTTGTAGCCCGGCAATGGCCCGGTGACGTGCAGCAGCTTCAGCGCCTCGATGAAGGCGGGGATCGAATCGACGCGCGCAATGCCGAGCCGCTTCAGGAAGGCGCCGGAGGCGGCGTCCGAGCCGGCAAGCGAGGCGGTGTGCGACACGGTCGCCTGTCGCGCCTGTTCCGAGCGGCCGACCTTCATGGCGATGATCGGCTTCTTCAGCTCGCGCGCCCTAGCGGCCAGCCTCTCGAAGCCGGCTACGGAATCAAACGCCTCAATATGCAGGCCGAGCGAGGTGACGCGTTCGTCCTCGATCAGGCCGAGCGCCATTTCGGAAAGGCCGGTCTGGGCCTGGTTGCCGGCCGTCATCAGGAAGGCGATCGGCAGGCCGCGCTTTTGCATCGTCATGTTGATGGCGATGTTGGAGGACTGGGTGATGATGGCGACGCCCTTGCCGCCCTCGGCCAGCCTGATGCCGCCATGCTGGTCGGGCCACAAAAGCGCGCCGTCGGCATAGTTGATCAGGCCATAGCAGTTCGGGCCGATGATCGGCATCTCGCCCGCAGCGGCGACAAGCTCGGCCTGAAGCCTCTCGCCGTCCTCGTCATAGGCCTCGGTTTCGAGGAAGCCGGCCGCGAAGCAGACGGCGCCGCCGGCGCCACGCGCGGCCAGCGCCTTGACAACCTCGATGGTGAGATGCCGGTTGACGCCGACAAAGGCCGCGTCCGGCGCGCCGGGGAGATCGGCAACCGAGCGATAAGCCTTGCGCCCGGCGACCTCGTCCTTCGTCGGGTGCACCGGCCAGATCTCGCCGGCAAAGCCCATCTTGATCGACTGCGCGACGACGGCGGCAGCCTGCGCCCCGCCGAACACGGCGATCGATTTCGGGCGCAGCAGACGTTCGAGTTTATGCATGGTCATCTTTTCGTTTGAGCAGGGTCTTTTCCCCAAACCGGGTACCGGTTTGAGGCGATCATGCTCTAAGCCCCGAACGGACGCAGCAACGCCCGCGAAATAATATGTCGCTGAATCTCCGAAGTGCCTTCCCAGATGCGCTCGACGCGGGCGTCGCGCCAGATGCGCTCCAGCGGCAGGTCGTCCATCAGCCCCATGCCGCCATGGATCTGGATCGCTTCGTCGGCGACGAAGGCGAGCATTTCGGTGGCCTTCAGCTTGGCCATCGCCATGTCCTGATCGGTGACGGTGCCCTGATCGTACTTCCAGCCGGCTTCGAACACCATCAGGTCGGCCGCCTTCAATTCCGTCGCCATGTCGGCGAGCTTGAACGACACGCCCTGGAACTTGCCGATCTGCTGGCCGAACTGCTGGCGCTGCGCGGCATATTCGATGGCATGCGAAAGCGCCCGCTCGGCGCGGCCGAGGCAGGTCGCGCCGACCTGCAGCCGCGTGGCGCCGAGCCAGGAGTTGGCGACCTCGAAGCCCTTGTGCACTTCGCCGAGCACCTGGCTCGCCGGCAGTCGGCAGTCGTCGAATTCGAGGATTGAATTGGTGTAGCCGCGATGCGAGACGTTGCGGTAGCCGTCGCGCACCGAAAAACCCTTGGTGCCCTTGTCGACGAAGAAGGCGGTGATCTTCTTACGCTTGCCGCGCGGCGAATCCTCTTCTCCCGAAGCCATGAACACGATAGCGAAATCGGCAAGGTCGGCGTGAGAGATAAAGTGCTTGGTGCCGTTGAGCATCCAGTCCGAGCCGTCCTGAACGGCGGTCGCCTTCATGCCGCGCAGGTCGGAGCCGGCGCCGGGCTCGGTCATCGCCAGGCAGTCCCACTTCTCGCCGCGGATGCAGGGGAAGAGGTATTTCTCGCGCTGCTCCGGCGTACCGGCAAGCAGGATGTTGGATGGGCGCGCCACGCAGGTCCAGTGCAGCGCATAATTGGCGCGGCCAAGCTCCTTCTCGTAAAGCAGCCAGCTCACCGTATCGAGGCCCGCGCCGCCGACATCGGCCGGCATGTTGGCGGCGTAAAGGCCGGCTTCGATCGCCTTGGCCTTCAGTTCCTCGATCAGCTCGCGGCGCAGCACGCCGGTGCGCTCCACCTCGCGCTCATGCGGATAAAGTTCGTTCTCGACGAAGGCGCGCGTCGTCTCGACGATGAGCTTCTGTTCTTCCGAGAGACCGAAATGCATCGCCTCAGCCCTTTTTCTTGCTTTTCTTGGCCTTGTTGGTCTTGGCGGGCTTGTCAGCCTTTGCCGGCTTCGCGGCCTTCTTCGCCGGCTTAGTCGCCGTGGCCTTGGTGGCGGTCGGCTTCTTCGCCGCCAGCCTGGCGAGCTGTTTTGTATAGTCCTTGTGCAGCGCGCCGGCGCCCCAGCCCTTGCCCTTGTTCTGCCTCGACAGGGCCTCCATGATCGCGACCAGATTGTCGTCGCGGATCTTTTCCAGCTCGCGGATCGACAGCCCATTCGCCTGCTCGTCCGACTGCGTGGCGATCAGATCGACCAGTTCGTCGTTGAATTCCGGCACATCCATCAGCTTGGTCCACGGCCATTTCAGGCAGGGCCCGAACTGCGCCATGAAGTGGCGCATGCCGGCCTCGCCGCCGGCGACCCGGTAGACCTGGAACATGCCCATCTGCGCCCAGCGCAGGCCGAACGAATAGCGCATGATGTCGTCGAGTTCCTCGACGGTGCAGATGCCGTCCTTTACCAGCCACAGCGCCTCGCGCCAGGCTGCCTCCAGCAGGCGGTCGCCGACAAAGGCCTCGATCTCCTTGCGCACCACCACCGGCTTCATGCCGATCGAGGCATAAAGCTCCTTGGCGACCTCGATCGCCTCCGGGAAGGTCTGCTGGCCGCCGACGATCTCGACCAGCGGCAACAGATAGACCGGGTTGAACGGATGGCCGACCACCAGCCGCTCCGGATGCTTCTTCATCGCCACCTGCATGTCGGTCGGCTTGATGCCGGAGGTCGAGGAACCGACGATGGCATTGGCCGGCGCATGCAGGTCGATCTCGGCCAGCACCTTGTGCTTGAGGTCGAGCCGCTCCGGCACGCTTTCCTGGATGAAGTCGGCGTCGGCCACCGCCTCGGCGATGGTTTTGGCGAAGGTCAGCTTGCCTTCCTTGGGCATGCCGCCGGGCAGCATCTGCTTATAGGCACGGCGCGCGCCCTTCATCACCTCGCCCACCTTGCGCGACGCTTCGGGATCGGGATCGAAGATCGACACGTCGATGCCGTTCAAGAGCAGCCGCGCCACCCAGCCGGCGCCGATGACGCCGCCGCCGATGGCGGCCGCCTTGTTTATGATGCTCATGGATCAGGCTCCGGTTCTTGTCTTGGCTGTTTCGGGATCGGTAAGCGGCACTCGCTCGCCGGCGCGGATCACCGCCGAGTCGTAGGCCTTGCGCGCGAATACTTCGAGCACGAAGGGCCGGAAGAATTCGATCGGCAGCGTGTCGTAGTCGGGGTCGAAGCTCGACTGGTCCCAGCGCTCGCAGAACCGGTCGCAATCGTCGAAATAGAGGTGGCCGGCAAAGCGGTCGCGGGCATGCCGATTGCCGCCGAGATGATGCGCATAGTAAAGGCGCTGGAAATCGCCGTGCTTTTCCACCACCCAGGTGCATTGCTCACGCACGAAGGGTTTCAGGATCGTCGCGGCATATTCGTCATGATTGTACGGCGCGTAGATGTCGCCGATGTCGTGCAGCAGCGCCGAGACCAGCCAGTCGATGTCGGCGCCGTCGCGCCAGGCGCGGGTGGCGGCCTGCAGCGAATGGCCGAGCCGGGTGATCTTGTAGCCGGAGAGCCCTTCGTCGAGTTGCACCAGCGCATCGAGCAGCCGCTCGCCCGTCTTGCCGGCATAGTCGATCTCATGGGCGGTCAGGAATTCGTAGTCTTCCCTGTCGCCGTCCTTCATTGCGGTGAATTTGACGGTAGCCATCTGCGACTCCCCTCAAACTATGCCGCGATCGGCGCCCGCTTGGTGAGGTTGAGCTTCTTGCGCACTTCTTCCGGCCCGAGGATCCTGGCGCCGAGATTGGTGACGATGCTGGCGGCGCGCTCGACGAGCTGCGCGTTGGTCGCCAGCACGCCCTTGTCGAGCCAGAGATTGTCCTCCAGCCCGACACGCACATTGCCGCCGGCCAGCACCGCGGCGGCGGCATAGGCCATCTGGTTGCGGCCGATCGAGAAGGCCGACCAGTTCCAGGTCGACGGCACGTTGTTGACCATCGCCATGAAGGTGTTGAGGTCGTCCGGCGCGCCCCACGGCACGCCCATGCAGAGCTGCACCAGAGCGTCGGGGTTCAGCACCTTCTCCTCGACCAGCTGCTTGGCGAACCACAGGTGGCCGGTGTCGAAGGCCTCGATCTCGGGCTTGACGCCCAGCGCCGTCATCATGCCGCCCATGGCGCGCAGCATGCCTGGCGTGTTGGTCATGACATAGTCGGCCTCGGCGAAGTTCATCGTGCCGCAATCCAGCGTGCAGATCTCCGGCAGGCACTGGCGCACATGTTCCATGCGGTTGGTGGCGCCGCCCATGTCCGTGCCCTTTTCGTTCAAAGGCAGCGGCGCCTCCGGCGAGCCGAACACCATGTCGCCGCCCATGCCGGCGGTGAGGTTCAGCACCACGTCGACATTGGCCTCGCGGATGCGCTCGGTCACTTCGCGGTAGAGATGCACGTCGCGCCTGGGCTTGCCGGTCTCGGGATCGCGCACGTGGCAATGGACGATCGCGGCGCCCGCCTTCGCGGCGTCGATCGCCGAATCGGCGATCTGCTTGGGCGAGCGCGGCACATGCGGGCTGCGGTCCTGCGTGCCGCCGGAGCCGGTCACGGCACAGGTAATGAAGACCTCACGGTTCATCGCGAGCGGCATGGTCGTTCCTCCCAAATTTGATCAGCCATGCATGTCGCCCAAAAGTGGGAACCGGTTTTGGGATAACGACATGCACCGAAACTGTCCCAAGAATGACTCACTTGCCGGAAACTGTTTTGCGTTTTACGAAGTTCTCATGATGAAAAGCGAAAAGTCGACCATCTTTCGGTCCGAGCGCGAGCCACTCAAGGTGACGTTCCTGGTGTTCTCCGGCTCGTCGATCATGTGCGTGGCCTCGGCGGTCGACCCGCTGCGCGCCGCCAACCGCATTTCCGGCGAGACGCTGTTCGATTTCAAGCTGGTCTCGGTCACAGGCGAGGCGCCGGTGACCACCTGCGGCCTGCCGGTTGCCGTCAGTGGCCGCTTCGATGCCGCCGAGCCGACGGATATGCTGGTTGTCGTCGCCGGTTTCGGCACGCAGAATTACGCTACGTCGGCGCTGCTTGCCGGCCTGCGCAGGGCGGCGCGTGCGGCCCGCGCCTGCGGCGGTGTCGAGGCCGGCACCTGGCTGGTGGCGCGCGCCGGTCTGCTCGAAGGCCGCAGCGCCACCACCCATTGGGAAGACATGGAGGATTTCTCCGCCGCCTTTCCCGGCGTCGACGTGCGGCCGGACCGCTATGTCATCGACGGGCCGGTCTTCACCTCCGGCGGCGCCTCGCCGACCTTCGACCTGATGCTGCACCTGGTCCGCACCAGGCTAGGCATGGCGGCGGCGCTCGATGTGGCAAGCGTCTTCATCTACGACCAGGCGCGTGCCGCGACCGACGCGCAGCCGCTGGTCTCGCTCGGCCGGCTCGACGGCTACGATCCGCGGCTGGCGCAGGCGATCCGGCTGATGGAAGCGCATGTCGACCAGCCGCTCACCATCGATGCCGTCGCCAAGCGCGCCGGCGTGACGGCGAGGACGCTGGAGAGCATCTTCCGCAAATCGATCGGCGAGACGCCCGGCGCCTACTATCTGAGGCTGCGCCTCAGCGCCGCCCGCCGCCTGGTGGTCGACACGCGCATCGCCATGGCCGACATTGCCGGGCGTACCGGCTTTTCGTCGGCCGCGGCATTCTCCAGGGCGTTTTCTCGGGCATTCAGCGAGGCGCCGGTCAGGCTGCGGCGTGGCTAATGCATATCGCCCCAAAGTGCGCAGCGGTTTTGGGACTGCGATATGCATCAAACAACGGCTTAAAGCGCGTCGCCTGAAGCCGCTTCAATGCGGCGCGCTTTGAGTGTCCAGTCGGCCGCAGCGCCGAGGTCGTCGACCACTGCCGTCGGGACCGGATCGAATCTCGTCTCGTCATTCGGGCGGTACTTGCCCGTCCGCACGAGCAGCGCCGCGCCAAGCCCGGCACTAAGCGCTCCGGCAACATCGCTCTCCGCATCGTCGCCGATCATGACCGCGTCGGCCGCCGGGCAGTTCAAGCCGGCAAGCGCTGAGAGGAAGAAATCCGGCGACGGCTTGCCGAGTACGACAGGGCTTCGCCCGCTGGCGAATTCCAGCGCCGCGACAAAGGCGCCGGTATCGAGGCTGGGCAGGCCGTCGGCATCCTTGAAGGTGCGGTTGACGGCAAGCGCCACGAAATCGGCGCCGGCCGCAAGTTCACGGAAAGCGCGGTTCAGGCTGGCATGGTTGAAGGCTTCGCCGGCATCGCCGACGACGACGGCTCGCCCGCTCCCGCCTTCCAGTCCGGAAAACTCGACCACGAGGTCGGGGTGGACGAGCAGATGCGGCTGGCGGCCATGCCTGCGCAGCCATTCGACCGCGGCGCGCGCCGGCGTCAGCAATTCCTCGTCGCCAACCTTTATGCCCATGGCGGCAAGCTGCGCGATGATTCTTGCGCGCGGCGAACGCGTCGTGTTGCTGACGAAACGCAGCGGCAAGCCAGCCTGTCGCAGCCGCTCGACCGCAGTCGCTGCGCCTGCGATCTGGGTGTCGCCGTCATAGACGACACCCAGAAGATCGAGCAGCACCGCGCGTATCATCGGGGTAGGATGGAGAAACACTCTCCGTTCGTCAAACCAGGGAAGAATCAGGCCAAGAAAGATTCAGGCCATGGAAGAATCAGGCAGCGTCGCGGCCTTCGCCGACAAGGCGCGAGCGCATGCTCCTGGCCAGCGCCGTTTCCAGCCGCGCGGCGACCGCGCGATCCCATTCATTTGTCTTGCGGGCGCCGTCCTTCGAATGCGGCAGCGCCATCAGCCGATCGATGATCGAACCAGCCTCGCTGGGAGAGAGCAGGGCGTCGATTTCGCGTTCGTGCTGCATACGTTTCGCCTCCTTCTTTCCTTCCCGCCACATGTCCCCAATATAGTAAGTCCGTGACGGCTGTTTGAAGGCAAGAGAGAGGCGATTGAAGGGCGAGGCGGGGCAAAACCTTGTCGTCGGTTTCAGCCCCGCGAAAAGCCGTTTCAGGCCCGGTCGTCAAACGTAGCGGTTGACGATGTTTTCCAGCAGCTCCTGCCGACCGGAGCGCGGCTGCGGCTCGATCTTCTTCTTCACCACGCGCTCGGCGATCTCTTCCAGCGTGCGCTTGCCGGAAAGCATCGCCTTGGCCTCGGCCGTGTTCCAGCCGGCATAGCGCTCGGCGAGCGGGGCGGACAGCGCCTTGTCCTCGATCATCTTAGCTGCTGCCTTCAGGCCGCGCGCGCAAGAATCCATGCCGCCGATGTGGCCGATCAGCAGATCCTCCGGGTCGAGCGACTGGCGCCTGAGCTTGGCGTCGAAATTGGTGCCGCCGGTCTTGAAGCCGCCGCCCTGCAGGACCTGGTAATAGGCCAGAGCCATTTCCGGCACGTTGTTGGGGAACTGGTCGGTGTCCCAGCCCGACTGGTAGTCGTTGCGGTTCATGTCGATCGAGCCGAAGATGCCGAGCGCGTTGGCCAAAGCCAGCTCATGCTCGAAGGAATGGCCGGCAAGGATCGCGTGGCCCTGCTCGATGTTGAGCTTGACCTCCTTTTCCAGCCCGAAGCGCTTCAGGAATCCGTAGACGGTCGCGACGTCGTAGTCGTACTGGTGCTTGGTCGGCTCCTGCGGCTTCGGCTCGATCAGGATCGTGCCCTTGAAGCCGATTTTATGCTTGTAGTCGACGACAAGGTTGAGGAAGCGGCCGGCCTGCTCCTGCTCGCGCGCAAGGTCGGTGTTGAGCAGAGTTTCATAGCCCTCGCGCCCGCCCCACAGCACGTAATTCTCGCCCTTCAGCCGCTTGGTGACGTCGATGCAGCTCTTCACCGTCGCCGCCGCATAGGCGAAGACGTCCGGATCGGGATTGGTGGCCGCGCCCGACATGAAGCGGCGATGGGAGAACAGGTTCGCCGTGCCCCAGAGCAGCTTGACGCCGGTCTGTTTCATCTTGGCCGAAAAATAATCGGCGATCTCCTCGAGGCGCGCCGCGCTCTCGGAGAAATCCTTGCCTTCGGGGCGGACGTCGGCGTCGTGGAAGCAGAAATACGGCGCGCCGAGCAGCGAGAACATCTCGAAGGCCACATCGGCCTTGAGCTTGGCCAGCTCCATTGTGTCGACGCCGCCGGTCTTGGCGAACCAGGGGCGGTCGAAGGTCTGGCCGCCGAACGGATCGCCGCCCTGCCAGGCGAAGGAATGCCAATAGGCGACGGCAAAGCGCAGATGGTCTTCCAGCCGCTTGCCGGCGACGACCTCGTCCGGATTGTAGAACCGGTAGGCCAGCGGATTGGTCGAATCCGGCCCTTCATACTTGATCTTCTTGATGTCGCCGAAAAAGCCGCTGTTCATGGTTTCGTTCCTCTCCGAGTGCTTCTGCCCGATTACCTCAGGCGTAATTGGTTTCGCTCTTCCCTGGCGCGAAAAGGGTCATGTCGAAACGATCCAACGAAGGATGAAGACAATGACCGACCTCAACACGATCGCCCGCAACTACATCACCGCCTGGAACGAGAGCGACGCGGTGCGCCGCAAGGCTCTGCTCGACGCGGCTTTCACGAGCGACGTCAGCTATCGCGACCCGGTCATGCAGGGCGACGGCCATGCAGGCATCGCTGCGCTGATCGACGGCGTGCAGCAGCGCTTTGCCGGCTTCCGCTTCTCGCTGAAGGGTGAACCCGACGGCTTCGCCGACCGCATCCGCTTCTCGTGGAACCTGGGGCCGGAGGGCGCGGAGTCCGTCATCGAAGGCACCGATATCGGCGTCATCGAGAATGGCCGCCTGAAGAGCGTCACCGGCTTCCTCGACAAGGTGCCGGCGCAGTGAGCCGCGATGCCGCGGCGTGGGTGAGTGATTGCTCACGCCGTGGCGCTCCGGATCGCCGGGTAGAGCGCACGGTAGCGCCCGTAGGCGTCAGCGAAGGCGCCGCCCAGCGCCGCATCCGGTTCGATTGTGGCATCGGTCGCTGGCGCGGTGCAGACGGCGATCGGATCGGCTCCCGTCGCGGCGATCAGGCCGAGCCTGGCCGCGCCGAAGGCGGCGCCGAAATCGCCGTCGGCCGGGATGTCGACCGGCAGTTGCAGCGCCGTGGCGATCGCCTTCAGCCAGTAGCGCGAGCGCGAGCCGCCGCCGATCGCAGTCACCCGGGTCAGCGTCGTGCCGGCCTTCTTCAGCGCCTCGAGGCTGTCGCGGAAGGCGAAGGCGACGCCCTCGAGCACGGCCTGGGTCAGCACGGCCCGGCTCGATTGATGCGCCAGCCCGGTGAAGGATCCGCGGATGGTGGAATCATTGTGCGGCGTGCGCTCGCCGGAGAGATAGGGCAGGAAGGAGACGCCTGTCGGCGCCTTGAGTGCGTCGCCGAGCTCGCCGGTCAGGTCGCCGGCGCTTTTTCCGGTGATCTCCGACAGCCAGTTGAGCGAATCGGTGGCCGACAGGATCACGCCCATCTGGTGCCAGGTGGCGGGCAGCGCATGGCAGAAGGTGTGCACCGCGCTTTCCGGATTGGGCAGGTAGGAAGCGTTGGCGGCAAACAGCACGCCCGACGTGCCGAGCGACACGAAGGCGTTGCCGGCGCCGACCGTGCCCATGCCGCAGGCCGAGGCCGCATTGTCGCCGGCGCCGCCGGCAACCGGGATGCCGGCCGCAATGCCCCATTTCGAGGCGAGTTCGCCGCGCAAGGCGCCGGCCTTCGCCGTGCCTTCGGTGAGCGACGGCATCTGCTTTTCGTCGAGCGATGTCGCGGCAAGCAGTTCGGAGGACCATTGCCGCTTGCCGACATCGAGCCAGGATGTGCCGGCCGAATCCGACATCTCCGAAATATGCTCGCCGGTCAGCCAGAGCCGCAGATAGTCCTTGGGCAAGAGCACCCTGGCGACCTTGGCGAAGATCGCTGGCTCGTTGTTCTTCACCCAGACAAGCTTCGGCGCCGTGAAGCCCGGGAAGACGATGTTGCCGGTGAGCTTGCGGAAGCGCGGATCGGCGTCGAGGGCGGCGGCCTCGACATGGCTGCGCGTGTCGTTCCACAGGATGCACGGGCGCAGCACATGGTCACCGGCATCGAGCAGCGTGGCGCCGTGCATCTGGCCGGAAAGGCCGATGCCCTTGACCGCCGCCAGCTCCTTCGGATGGGAGGCCTTGAGCTCGGCAATCGCCGCCTCGCTGGCCTCGATCCAATGCGCGGGATCCTGCTCGGACCAGCCGGAATGCGGCCGCGACACGTCGAGCGAACCATGGCCGGAGCCGACGACGTTCTGCCGATCATCGATCAGCAGCGCCTTGACGCCCGATGTGCCCAGGTCGAGGCCGAGATACATGATGTCCTCCCACTGCCATTAATTTTTTCGGATCTCGAAAAAATCTGGCTTGGCCAGTTCTTATGACAAGATCCGCCTCGGGTCAATTCTCTGACAAATCGGCCGCGCGCCGTGAGAACAGCGCCGACAGCGGGCTCTCCGGCCGCGCCAGTTGGCGCTCGGCGGCCAACGCCCGCGCCAGGGCCCCGTCGCCGGCGCGCAGCGCGGCCTCGATCAGCGTCAGGTCGATCACGTCGCGTTGCGCATGGCTGCCGCCGAAGCGATGGGCGATCGAGCGGATCGGTCGGATCAGGCGCACCGCTTCGTCATAGTTGCCCTCGCCGAACGCCTTGACGGCAAGTGTCAGCGGATGGCCGACGTCGCGTGTGAACGCGGCGTTGTCGTCGCTGCCGCGCATCGCCTCGCGCTGCGCCTCGAGCAAGGTTTGCGCGGGCGCCGCCAGCCCGGCGCCGACAAAGGCCATCATCGCATGCGTGTCGTTGAAGGCATAATTGCCGGCTGCGGCCTTCGGCATCCAGTTCGCGGCAAGTGCTGCCCAGCGCTCGCCGACATCGAGGCCGCCGAGATGGAGGCGCCACAGGATCGCCGAGGCATCGACCATGTTTAGCGCCAGCGTCGAACGCTCGCCGTAGATCGGCCCGTCATAGAGCCTGAGCACCTCGTCCACCTCGCCGAGATCGTAGTGGAAAAGCGCCAGATGCCACCAATTGTGGATCTTGAGGAAGCTGTCCTTGGTCCACGCCTCCGGGTTGGCGCGCATCCAGGCGATGCCGTCCTTTTGCCGGCCCTGCATTTCCAAGACATGCGCGACCGCATGCTGCGCCCAGCCGTCTCGCGGCTCGATCGCGACCGCCTGTCGGCCGAAGCTCTCGGCGCGGCCATAGTCGCCCATCTCCTCCAGCCCGAAGGCCTGCATGCCCAACACGGCGTGGTAGCCAGGCATGGCCTTCTGCCAGGCCGGCAGCGCCCGGGCGATGCGGTCGCGCAGCATGCGGGCATTGCCGGTGAAGAAATCGATCTGGTGCCCCACCTGCAGCGCCAGCGCGTCGAGCGGATCGTCGATCGCGATATCCTCAAGGATGCGGGCGGCGTCATGCCAGCGTCCATTGGCGAGATGGCCAAGTGCTGCGACATGCGCCTGTTCGCGCGTGGTGCCCGCCAGCGGCAGCGCCGCGGCATGACATGATTGCGCGACAGCCATTGCCTCCCGCTCGGTGGCGAGGCCGAACAGATAGCCTTTGAACACATGCGCCATCACGAAGCCGGGATCATCGGCGATGGCGCGGTCAATGGAAGCGACCGGATCGCCGATGAAGCACTGCAGCTCATGGACTGCCCGGCCGTAGGACGAAAACCCCGCGTCGGTGGCGCCTGAGTAAGCCAGGCCGAATGCGTCCTTCAGCGCCATTGGGTGTCCTTCGATGCTACAGTCCCGATCGAACTGGACGCAATCCTAGAACACCGACAATCGGCTCGCCAACCGGCGCGCGCCGGGCTTTCACGATGCTCGGCTGGACCTGGCCTCAATTCCCCGAGCGCATCGCCACCGTGGCGATGCCGGCGCCGACCAGCAATGTCCCGCCGGTGCGGTTGAAGATGCGGATCGCCTTTGGGTTGCGCACGATCGCGCGGGTCCTGGATGCGACCAGCGCATAGCCGAAGGCATTGCTGAAGGCTAAAGCCAGGAACGTCGCTTCGAAGATCAGCATCTGCGTCCAGAAATCGGCGTGCCGGTCGAGGAACTGCGGCAGGAAGGCGACGAAGAAGGTGATGCTCTTCGGGTTGAGCGCCGTCACCAGCCAGGCATGCGCCATCATCCTTGCCGCCGACACCACGTCGGTGCGCGGCTCGGCTTTCAGCGCGCCGCCGGCGCGGAATAGCTTTATGCCGAGATAGATCAGGTAGCCGGCGCCGATCACCTTGAGAATCGTGAAAACGGTGGCCGAGGCGGCGAGCAGCGCGCCGATGCCCAGCATCGACAGCGTCATGGCGGTGAAGTCGCCGAGCGCGACGCCGACCGCCATCGGCAGCGCCGTGCGCCAGCCCTGGCCCAGCGCATAGGAGACGACCAGGAGGATCGTCGGCCCGGGGATGACGAGAAGGATGGCGGAGGCGGCGGCAAAGGCAGCCCAGTTTTCGAAGGACATTTCCTTACTCCTTGAGCGCAAAGAACAGGATAAATCCTCGGGTCGTCGCGATTGTAAAGAGGGCAATCGAGTGAATCTTCGTCGCCGGCTGGCGTCATCCTTCAGCAAAGTAACGGGCTGTTAGGGTTAAACCCGGTTCGCGTCCTTTCACCCTTTTTCAACCATGACTGGTGAAAATGCCCTTCATTCGGCCGGACCGTGCTTCCCGCCGACAGCGTAGGGTTTGGTGTATGCGCGAGTTGCCGCAAGGTATGACGCCGCCTTCGAACGGCGAAACTGTCGAAACCGAAATTCCGCTCTCCCGCCGTGCCATGCTTTCCGGCATGGGCGCCATGGCGCTGCTCGGCATGGCCGGTTGCAGCACTATCGAGACGCTCGAGCTGCCGCAATTGCAGCTCGACGATACGGTCACGGGGTCCGTCCACCCGATCCGCCCGGCGATCAGCGTCGACAAGAACATCACCGGCCCGGACGTGATGTATGCTTCCCTCACCGATGGCGGCTTCCGGGTGCCCGCCGTGCCATGGCAGAAGGTCAAGCCCGAATTCCGCCGCCAGATCGTCGTCGACAAGACGGGCGAGGCGCCCGGCACCATCGTCGTCCATCTTGCGGAGCGCATGCTCTATCTGGTCCAGCCGGGCGGCGATGCCATCCGCTACGGCGTCGGCATCGGCAAGGACGGCTTCCGCTGGTCGGGCCGCGCCAGTATCCAGTATGGCCGCGAATGGCCGGTCTGGACGCCGCCGCCGGAAATGATCAAGCGCAAGCCGGAGCTGGTGAAATGGCAGGGCGGTCAGCCCGGCGGCCTCACCAACCCGCTCGGCGCCCGCGCGCTCTACATCTACCAGGACGGCAAGGACACCGGCTACCGCATCCACGGCTCGCCGGAATGGTGGAGCATCGGCCAGGCGATGTCGTCCGGCTGCGTGCGCCTGATCAACCAGGACATCATCGACCTCTACAACCGCGTATCGAAGAAGAACCCGGTCGTCGTCGTCTGATCCCGCTCCAGAGAGCTTTCTTCCGTTGCGCGATGCCGCAAGACAGGCGAAGGTGCTTTGAAAACCTTCGCCTTGGAGACAAAAAGCATGGCCGGAACTTTCGTCATCGCGCAGGGCGGCGGCCCGACCGCCGTCATCAATCAGACGGTCGTCGGCGCCACGCTTGAAATCCGCAAGCGCCATCCCGGCGCCAAGGTGCTGGGCTCGATCCATGGCGTGCGCGGCATCCGCGACGGCAATTATGTCGACCTCTCCGCCATCCCCGAGGACCGGCTGCGGCTGATCGCCGGCACGCCGAGCGCCGCGCTGGGCTCGACCCGCGACAAGCCTGACGCCGCCTATTGCGAGGTGATCCTCAGCGGCCTGAAGAAGGCCGGCGCCGATGCCTTCATCTATATCGGCGGCAACGATACGTCGGGCACGCAACAGATCCTGACCGATGCCGCCGGCGGCAAGATGGCTTTCGTGCATGCGCCGAAGACCATCGACAACGATCTCGAGGAGAACGACCACACGCCGGGCTTCATTTCGGCCGCCGAATTCGTCGCTGGCGCCTTCCTTTCCGTCGATCTCGACTTCCGTGCCCTGCCCGGCATCTATGTCGGCATCGTCATGGGCAGGCACGCCGGCTTCCTCACGGCCGCCGCCGCGGCCTGGCAGCTCGATCCCGACAGCGGCCCGCATCTCGTTTATGTGCCGGAGCGCGCCTTTTCCGCCGAGCGCTTCATCGACGACGTGCGCAAGGCGCTCGACCGTCACAAGCGCTGCATCGTCGCCGTTTCGGAGGGCGTCAGCACAGCCGACGGCAAGGCGCTGGTCGAAAGCCTGGTGCCGCCTGAAAAGCTCGAGCGCGACCAGCACGGCAACGTCAAATTGTCGGGCAGCGACCTGACCGCCGCGCTGGAACGGGCGCTGGCCGAAGGCCTGCCGGGCAAGCGCGCGCGGGTCGACGCGCTGGGCTATATGCCGCGCGGCTATGTCGGCGCCATCAGCGCCGTGGAT
Source organism: Mesorhizobium sp. M1C.F.Ca.ET.210.01.1.1 (assembly GCF_004791585.1). GTDB lineage: Bacteria > Pseudomonadota > Alphaproteobacteria > Rhizobiales > Rhizobiaceae > Mesorhizobium. The sequence goes on along the minus strand of NZ_SRUU01000041.1, from coordinate 16,519 downwards.
GCCAAGGAGGCCTTCGACGCCGGCGCCTTCGCGGTTGCCGTTGCCGAGGAAGGCGGCGGCTCGGTCGCGATCCAATATGACGGGTCGAAGACCGTCCTGAAGAAGGTCCCTCTGAAGGCCGTCGCAGGCAAGACGCGCCACATGCCGGACGATTTCATGAAGCCCGACGTCAACCAGCTGTCCGAGGCCGGCATGGCCTATCTGAAGCGGCTGGTGCCGGAAAAATACAAGGTCGGGAAACCGTTCGTCTGATGGGCGACCTCGTCATGGGCGACTGGTTCGGCAGGGCCGTCGTCGATGCCCGGACGACGATGCTGACCGAGCCGTTCGTGCATGATTTCGTGCGCGCCAACATGTGGCATCTCAAGGGCCGGGACGCCGACCTGCTGGTCGATACCGGCATGGGCATCTGCCCGCTGGCGCCCGAGGTCGACACGCCGGTTGGCAAGCCGCTCATCGTCGTCGCCACCCACATCCATCTCGATCATGTCGGCTCGCTGCACGAGTTTCCGTTGCGCATGGGGCCGAAGGTCAGTGCGGCGCGGTTCGACGGAATGGATGATGCCGTCACCTACGCCTACATGTTCCACAATCTCGATGGCGCCGTGTCCAAATTGCCGGCGCCCGGCTGGAGGGCGGCCGACTACCGGATTCCGCCGGCGCCGCTGACGCGAACGCTCGACGAAGGCGACGTCGTCGATCTCGGTGACCGGAAATTCCGCGTGCTGCATCTGCCCGGGCATTCGCCGGATTCGATCGCGCTTTTCGACGAGGCCGATGGCCTGTTCTTCGCCGGCGACGCCATCTATGACGGCATGCTGATCGACGATCTGCCGGATTCGGACCGCGCCGCCTATTGCCGCACCATGCAGCGCCTGCTCGCCCTGCCGATCCGCATCGGCCATGGCGGCCACGGCCCGAGTTTCGACCGCTTGAGGATGCGCGAGATCGCGTCTTCCTATCTGCGCCGCAGGGAGCGGTTCGTGAGCGGCCTCTGAATTAAATCTTCGTAAGGTTACCCCAAAACCCTAATTCGGGCAGATCCACACCCTAGATGCTTGCCTGTCGATGCGGCCGGCTGCCATGCACGGCGAGACAGGCAAATCCGGTCGTCGACACGCCGACGCAGTTGTTCCTCCAACAACCCGCGGCGCCGGATCAACGCTCGCCCGGACAGAACGACCATGTCACCATTTGGCATTCTTCGCAGACATCGCGTCGCCGCCCTGCTGGGCGCTGCGCTGATCATCTCCCCCGTCGTCGTGTCTTTCGCGCAGAACTCCGGCAACGCCGGCCTGAGCAACGTTGTCGCCACGACGCAGACACCGGTCGCCGGCATCACCGCCCCGAACGGCTCGTTCGCGCCGATCGTGGCCACCGCCAAGCCGGCCGTCGTGACCGTGACGACCGTCATGAAGGCGCAGACCGGTCCGACGGGCGATGGCTTGCCCTTCGACGGCAATTCGCCCTTCGACCAGTATTTCCAGCAGTTCTTCGGCGACCAGGGCATCCCGATGCCGAAGACGCCGCCGCAGCAGCAGCCGCAGCGGCAGGAAGCTCTGGGTTCCGGCTTCATCGTCGGTTCCGATGGCACCATCGTCACCAACAATCACGTCGTCGACGGCGCGACCTCGATCAAGGTGACGCTCGATGACGGCACCGAGCTCCCGGCCAAGCTCGTCGGCCACGACGCCAAGAACGATCTGGCGGTGCTCAAGATCAAGGCGAGCAAGCCGCTGCCGACCGTCAAATGGGGCGATTCGGACAGGCTGATGACCGGCGACCAGGTGCTGGCGATCGGCAATCCGTTCGGCATCGGCACCACGGTCACCGCCGGCATCGTCTCGGCGCGCGGCCGCGACCTGCACAGCGGGCCGTTCGACGACTTCATCCAGATCGACGCGCCGATCAACCACGGCAATTCCGGCGGCCCGCTGGTCGACGTCAACGGCAATGTCGTGGGCATCGACACCGCGATCTATTCGCCCAACGGCGGCAGCGTCGGCGTCGGCTTCGCCATCCCGTCGAATCAGGCCGAGAAGGTCGTCGCCAAGCTGATGAAGGGCGACAACATCGAATACGGCTACCTCGGCGTGCAGATCCAGCCGGTGACGCAGGACGTCGCCAGTGCCATCGGCCTCGATCATGCGGGCGGCGCGCTGGTCGCCGCGGTCACCGACGGGTCGCCGGCGGCCAAGGCTGGCATCGAGACCGGCGACGTCATCACCGGCTTCGCCGGCCAGGAGATCAAGGATCCCAAGGATCTGTCGCGCGCAGTCGCCGATGTATCGCCCGGCAACAAGGAAACGCTGGATGTCTGGCGCAACGGTAAGACGATGCAGATCTCGGCCGATGTCGGCCGCAACACCGACGACCAGAAGACCGCGTTTAACAGCGAGGGTGGCAAGCCATCGGCCGGTGAGGGCCTGCGCGTGCCGTCGCTCGGCCTTGGCCTGACGGATCTGACGCCAGATGTCCGTGACCAGCTCAACCTCGCCGACAACCAGCGCGGCGCCTTGGTCGAGCGCGTCAACCCGGACAAGGCGGCCTCCGTCGCCGGCATCGAGCCAGGTGATGTCATCGTCGCCGTCGACCGCACGCCGGTGAAGAGCGCAAGGCAGGCCAACCAGGCGATCGCCGCGGCCGGAAAGTCCGGTAGGAAGTCGGTGCTTTTGCTGGTCGATCGCGGCGACGCGCAGCTATTCGTCGCTGTGCCTTTCGCCGCCGGCTGAAACCGACAAGGTCCTGCCGGCAGGAGCAATTCCAGGAAAAGAACGTCGCGGTTTTCCGTCAGGAATTGCGCAGAAAAGAAGCCTGGAGCGGATCAGCGATCCGGTCAAAGCGGAACCGCTCCAGGCGGCAGGGCCGCCACCAAGATTTCTGTTGCCCGCCGGAACGTCTTCGAGAACAGTGCCGGGATCTGCCAAACCCAGCGCAAGGGCATCCCTATGGTCACCCGCGGCTTCTTTTCCGGACGGCGTCCTCCTTCGGACACGGACGAGCGCATCCCTCCGGGGCAGTATCTGGAGCAGGGTTTTCCGGTGCTCTCGGCAGGGCCGACGCCGCGCGTGCGCAGCGAGGACTGGTCCTTCACGCTCAAGCATGGGCCAAAGCCGGTCAAGAAATGGAACTGGGCCGAGTTCAACGCCCTGCCGCAGAGCAAGATGACCCGCGACATCCATTGCGTGACGGCATGGACCAAGTTCAACACGCCCTGGCAAGGGGTGCTGATCGACGACATCTTCGCCGATGCCGGCATCGAGCCGCCGACCGCCTTCACGCTAGCCCTCTCCTTCGACGGCTATTCCACCAATGTGCCAACGGCGGACCTTGTTACCGGCAAGGCGATGGTGGCGCTGCTTTACGAGGGCAAGCCCATCACCCCAGACCATGGTGGACCGGCGCGGCTTCTGGTGCCGCATCTCTATTTCTGGAAGTCGGCCAAATGGGTGAACGGTCTGCAATTCACCGAGCGCGACGAGCCGGGCTTCTGGGAGCTGCGCGGCTACCATATGTATGGCGACCCGTGGCGCGAGCAGCGCTATTCAAGTGATCCGTAAGGGACGACCCGTGATGGGCGACCCATGAACGCCGGACCGCAGCCGCAGTCGCCGTGGCAGGCGGCCACGATCGCCCGCATCGAAAAGCGCACGCCGCGCGTCACCAGCTTCTGGTTCCGGCCGTCGCGCCCGTTCACCCATCTGGCGGGGCAGCATGTCGACATCAGGCTGACGGCTCCGGACGGCTATCAGGCGCGCCGTTCCTATTCTATCGCCTCGGCGCCAGAGGCGGGCGCCGGCATTGAGTTGGCGATCGAGCGGCTCGACGACGGCGAGGTGTCGCCCTTCTTCCACGATGTGGCGGAGGTCGGCGACGAGATCGAGTTGCGCGGACCGCTCGGCGGCCATTTCATCTGGGAAGCAAGCGAGGGCGGGCCGATCCTCCTGGTCGGCGGCGGCTCCGGCGTCGTGCCGCTGATGGCGATGGTGCGCCATCGCACCTTGCAAAAATCGGCCGCTCCGGTCGCGCTGGTATTCTCGGCGCGGGTCTGGGACGAGGTGATCTTCCGCGACGAGTTGATCGACCTCGACGACCGCCGCGACGGCTTCGAATTTGTGCTGACGCTGACGCGCGAGCAGGCCCGGCGCCCCGCAGACTCCTCCCGGCGCGTCGACGCCCGGATGATGGTGCAGGCCATGGAGCGGCTGCCGAAGGCGCCCCGGCTCGCCTATGTCTGCGGCTCGAACGCGTTCGTCTCGGCCGCCGCTGAAGCCCTGATCGAGGCCGGCGTTCCGGCCGGGCTCATCCGCACCGAGCGCTACGGGGTGTGAACGCGCGCGACCTCTCCTGACTGGAAGAAGGTCGCCAGAACGAGCTGGAAGGGCAGCGCTCATAGCCGCGACGGCCTGGACCCGAGGCTGGCAAGGCACTCGAATCAGGGTCGCGATCAGCCTCGAGATGGTTAAATAGTATCGAAAAGTGACTATTAGAAGATTCTAAAATCGAACCGAACGGTTCGTTTCTGTTGACGGTGCGTGCAGGATGGGGTGAACATTGGCGCTCGGACACACTTGGTGAGCCAACACATGAATGAGATAAGAGGTTGATTTTCATTATTAAAATTAAGGTAGTAGGAGCAGTTGGCACAATTTCAAGATGTGGATTCATGGTCCAGGCGGAACAACTTCGTGATTGGAATCCGGCAGTCGGCTCACCCACATCGGGGCGGTCCGAACGACGCGATTTTCATTCCCAAGACACGCCGCTAGACGGACGGAAATAAAGATACTGGAGTACCAAAAATGAAAAAGATTGTTCTCACTGCCGCCGCCCTTCTGGCCATTTCCGGCAGCGCCTTCGCAGGTAGCGACAACTATGGTTCGAACGGTGCCAATCAGCCGGCTGCCGCCGTCGATACCTCCTACACGGCTTCGACCAAGTCGGATGCTGCTGCACAGAAGCCTGTCACCCAGGGCGCCGACCGCAACCTCTTCGGCAACAACTAACAGCCGGACCCGACCATGATCCGGAAATGAGGGGCCATGGTTCGACAGGAGACAGACGGCGGGGCCTCCCGCCGTCTCCAATGCATGTCGCCCAAAAGTGTGCAGCGGTTTTGGGAAAAGGCATGCATCAGATTAAGAATTCAGGAGTAATTGAAATGAAGAAGATTGTTCTTGCCACTGCGGCCGTTTTGGCCCTTTCCAGCGCCGCTTTCGCGAGCAGCGACAACTATGGCAACAGCGGCGTCAACCAGCCGGCTCCCGCCGTCGACACGACCCGCACCTCGTCGACCGGCACCGACTCGCCGGTCTACAAGCTGCTGAACTCGTCGAATGATGCGCAGAAGTCGGCCCCGCAAGGCAGCGACCGCAACCTCTTCGGCCGCTAGAGCAATTCCAGGTTTTCCGTCCGGAATTGCGTAGCCGCAGGCAGTTGAAAAAAGGGCGGCGGGCTCAGCCCGCCGCCCTTTTTTATTTGCCGGAGCTGAAGGACGCCGTCCTCAGGCCGCCTTCGCCTCGGCGCGATGCAGCGTGAAGGAGTGGCCGTCCGCGTCGAAGATGTGCAGGTCGCCCGCGCTGGCGTTGAGCCGCAAGGTCTCGCCGCGCTTGACCTCGACATTGCCCGGCAGCTTGGCCACCAGCGGCAGGTCGGCGCGGCCGATATCGACATAGACGAGCTGCACCTCGCCGAGCTGCTCGATGTAATCCACCTTGCCTTCGAACAGGTAGTCCGCGCCGGTGGCGATCGCGAGATCCTCCGGCCTGACCCCGAAGCTCACCGCGGCACCATGCGCCGAGGCCGGCGTTGCGATCGGCACGGTCGCCTTGCGGTCGCCGACATGGCTGACCACGGTCGGGTTGCCGGCCTTCTCGATCTTCGCCGGCAGGATGTTCATCGCCGGCGAGCCGATGAACTGGGCGACGAACAGATTGCCCGGCCGCTTGTAGAGCTCCATCGGCGTGCCGACCTGCTCGACGACACCTTCCTTCAACACCACGATGCGGTCCGCCAGCGTCATCGCCTCGACCTGGTCGTGCGTGACGTAGATCATCGTGGTGTTCGGCATCGATTCCTTGAGCTTGGCGATCTCGATGCGGGTGGCGACGCGCAACGCGGCATCGAGGTTCGACAGCGGTTCGTCGAACAGGAACACTTTCGGATTGCGCACGATGGCGCGGCCGATGGCGACGCGCTGGCGCTGGCCGCCCGACATCGCCTTGGGCAGGCGGTCGAGATATTTGGTGAGCTGCAGGATGTCGGCCGCCTGGCGCACGCGCTTGTCGATCTCGGCCTTGCTTTCCTTGCCGATCTTCATCGAGAAGGCCATGTTGTCGTAGACCGTCATATGCGGATAGAGCGCATAGGACTGGAACACCATGGCGATGCCGCGCTTCGACGGCGGCACGTCATTCACCACCTCGCCATCGATCTGGAGCACGCCCGAAGTGATCTCCTCCAGGCCGGCGATCGACCTCAGCAAGGTCGACTTGCCGCAGCCCGACGGCCCGACGAAGACGATGAACTCGCCCGATTTGATGTCGAGGTCGATGCCGTGGAGAATGTTGAGGTTGCCGTATGATTTCTTCACCTGGTTCAGCGTGACATCGGCCATGTTTTCTTCCTCCCAGTGATTGTCTGTCGCAAGACTCAGTCGATCCGCCCGAACCAGGCGCCATAGCCGCCGAGGCGGATGGGCCCGGTGCCAGCTTGTCCCGAAAAGCCATGTCCCGGCAAGGGCTGCGGCGAGCCTTTGCCGAGATCGACCTCGGCGGGCTTGCTGCCGAGGTTGAAGACGCAGGCGATGCGCTCATTGCCTTCGCGCCGCGTGAAGGCGACGGTGTCGCCGTCGCTTTCGATGAAGTCGATGTCGCCCTTGGTCAGCGCGGGGTGCTGGCGCCGGAAGGCGAGGAAGCGCCGGTAATGTTCGAGCAGCGAGTTCGGATCGCCCTGCTGCACGTTCACCGCTTGCGGGAGATGCTTGGCCGGCACCGGCAGCCAGGGCTTGGCGGCCGAAAAGCCGCCGTTCTTGGCCGCCGCTTCCCACACCATCGGCGTGCGGCAGCCGTCGCGGCCCTTGAACTCGGGCCAGAAGCGGATGCCGTAGGGATCCTGCAGGTCCTCGAACGTGAGCTCAGCCTCGCCGAGACCGAGCTCCTCGCCCTGATAGATGCAGACGGAACCGCGCAGCGACATCAACAGCGCCGAGATCACCTTGAGATAGGCTGTCGGGTCGGCCTCGTCGGCGGCCCAGCGCGAGGCCGGGCGCATCACGTCGTGGTTGGAGAAGGCCCAGCACGACCAGCCGTCGCTGGCGACCCGGCCGAACGCCTCCAGCACCGCGCGCACCTTGGCGGCGCTGATCTTCTCCGGCGCCAGGAAGTCGAAGGAATAGCACATGTGGACGCGTTTTGCGCCCGCCGTGTAGGCGGCCACCACTTCCAGCCCGCGCTGCGAGTCGCCGACCTCGCCGACGGCGGCCTGCGCCGGATATTCGTCGAGCAGCGCGCGGAAACGCTCGAGGAAGTCGAGGTTTTCCGGCCGGCTCTTGTCGTAGATGTGGTCCTGGTAATTGTAGGGGTTGACCGCGGGCGCGGTCTGGTCGTTGCGCTCTTCCGGCGGCAGCGGCGGGTTGTCCTCCAGCCCCAGGCTGTAGAAGTAGAAATTGATGGTGTCGAGGCGGAAGCCGTCGACGCCGCGCTCCAGCCAGAAGCGCGTGACCTCGAGCAGCGCGTCCTGCACTTCGCTGTTGTGGAAGTTGAGGTCCGGCTGCTCGGCCAGGAAATTGTGCATGTAGTATTGCTGGCGGCTGGTGTCCCACTGCCAGGCCGAGCCGCCGAAGATCGACAGCCAGTTGTTGGGCGGCGTGCCGTCCGGCCTTGCGTCCGCCCAGACATACCAGTCCGCCTTCGGATTGGTCCGGCTGGAGCGGCTTTCCTTGAACCAGGGATGGATGTCGGCCGTGTGCGACAGCACCTCGTCGATCATCACCTTGAGGCCCAGCCGATGCGCCTCCGCCACCAGCGCGTCGAAATCAGCCAGCGTACCGAACATCGGGTCGACATCGCAATAGTCCGACACGTCGTAGCCGAAATCCTTCATCGGCGATTTGAAGAAGGGCGAGATCCAGATGGCGTCGACGCCGAGCGAGGCGATGTAGGGCAGTCGCCGCACAATGCCTTTCAGGTCGCCGATGCCGTCGTCGTTCGAGTCCTGATAGGAACGCGGATAGATCTGGTAGATCACCGCGCCCCGCCACCAGTCGCGGTCGATCGCGGGGTCAGGTCTCGAAGTCGCCTTCAAAGCCGATTGCATTTTCTCAACCTCCTTTCACCGAGCCGGCAAGCAGCCCGCGGACGAAATAGCGCTGCAGCGAGAAGAACACGATCAGCGGCACGATGATGGTCACGAAGGCCGATGTCGTCAGGATCTCCCAGTCGCCGCCGCGCGAGCCGAGCAGCGCGTTGAGCTTGGCCGTCAGCACGATCTGGTCGGCCTCCGTGCCAAGGAAAACCATCGCCACCAGAAGATCGTTCCATACCCACAGGAACTGGAAGATGGCGAAGGAGGCAAGCACCGGGAACGACAGCGGCAGCACGATCTTGACGAAGATCTCGAAGTCGCTGGCGCCGTCGATGCGGGCAGACTCCATGATCTCGCGCGGCAGGCCGGCAATGTAGCTCCTGAGCAGGTAGATAGCGAAGGGCAGGCCGAACCCGGTATGCGCCAGCCAGATGCCGAGATAGGTCTTCGACGGCACGCCGAAGAAGGAGCCGACGCCGTTGTAGAGCTTCAAGAGCGGGATCAGCGACATCTGCAGCGGCACGACCAGCAGGCCGATGATGACGGCGATCAGCAGCGCCCGCCCGGGAAAGCGCATCCAGGCCAGCGCGTAGGCCGCGAAGGCTGCGATCAGGATCGGGATGACGGTCGAGGGGATGGTGACCGTCAGCGAGTTCATGAAGGAGCGGCCGATGCCTTCGGAGAACAGCACCGTCTGGTAATTGTCGGTGGTGAATTTCGGTGGCGCGGACGAAGCGAAATAGACTCGCTGGCCGCGCTCGCCCTCGAAAGCCTTCGGCGAGGAGAGAACGAAGCTGCCGTCGGCATTCATCAGCAGGCTGACGCCGTCGCCGAGATCGGCCGCGGTGCCGGCCGCATATTGCGTCGGCGCCGACGACTTGACGCCGAAGGCGCTGATATTGCGCTTGGCGCCGTCGCCGAAGATGTTGCCCTCGATGACAAATTTGCCGTCCTTCTGCGCCTGCGCCGAAGCGGCCGGCAGCCGTCCGGCTTCGGTCTGGCTGGAACTGGCGAAGGAATTCCACCAGCCCGAGGCGATGATCTGGTCTTTGTCGCGCAGCGACGAGACGAGGATGCCGAGCGTGGGCACAGTCCAGATCGCCACGAAGACGAGCACGGCGATATGGACGCCGAAGCGGCTGGCAAAGGACTTTCCGGTCTTGGCGGTCATCTCAATGCCCTCCCGTCTCTTTGTTGGCCTGGCGGATGTTCCAGACCATGATCGGAATGACGGCGATCATGATGATGATGGCGATCGTGGCGCCGCGGCCGAAGTCGCCGCCGCCGCGGAACATCCAGTCGAACATCAGATTGGCGAGCACCTGGCTGTTCCATTGGCCGTTGGTCATCGTCAGCACGATGTCGAACACCTTCAGCACCAGGATGGTGATGGTGGTCCAGACGACCGCGATGGTGCCCCAGATCTGCGGCACCATGATCTTCCAGAAGATCTGGAACGGGTTGGCGCCGTCGATGACCGCGGCTTCCAGGGTCTCTTCCGGAATGCCGCGCAGTGCCGACGACAGGATCACCATGGCAAAGCCGGTCTGGATCCAGATCAGGATGACCATCAGGAAGAAGTTGTTCCAGAAGGGCAGTGATATCCACACCTGCGGCTGGCCGCCGAAATACTGGATGATGGCGTTGAGCAGGCCGATCTGGACCTGGCCTTCGCCGCGATACTCGTAGATGAACTTCCAGATCACGCTGGCGCCGACGAAGGAGATCGCCAGCGGCAGGAAGATCAGGCTCTTGGCGATCGTGCCCCACCAGATCTTGTCGGTGAGCACGGCGATGATCAGCCCGAGGAAAGTGCATGCAGCAGGCACCACGGCGAGCCAGACGATGTTGTTGAGGATCGAATTGCGGAACTCGCGATCGCCGAACGCCCATTCGTAGTTGGCGAGGCCGACGAAGCTCGCGCCGCCGCGGTCGAGGAAGGACAGCCTTAGCGTCTCGACGACCGGATAGATCAGGTAGATGGTGAGGATGATCATCGCCGGTCCGACGAACAGCCACGGCCGCACCAGCCCTTGCCGGCGCAGATTGTCGACGGCAGCGGTGCCGGAGACGCCGCGCGATGGGAAGATGACGTCGAGCAGTTTGTTGGCGCCCCAGAAATAGGCGACACAGCCGCCGACGCCGACGATGATGACGAATATGGCCGAGAAAATCTGAGCCGCCATGGGTCCCTCTCCCTGCGCATGACCGGCCAGGCAAATGCTGGCGATCGGATGCACCGACTTTCGGTTATTCGGAACAAACGAGACGCGAAGGCTTCCGGCGGATGCCGCCGGTCGGATCCGGGCCATGGCCCGGATCCAGTAGGAGGATCAGCAAGTCTGATGCTTCGCCGCTATGGGCGGCTTACTTGATGGCATCCCAGCTCTTCTGAATGTCGGTGGCGACGTCCTGGGCGGACTTGCCGCCGACCAGGTCGATCATGCCGGTCCAGAAGGAGCCGGCGCCGATCTTGCCGGGCATCAGGTCCGAGCCGTCGAAGCGGAAGGTCGAGGCGTTGGCCAGGATGTCGCCCTGCTTCTTCAGCGCCTCGCTGGCATAGGCTTCCTTGTTCACCGACTTGTAGGGCGTCACGAAGCCGCCCTGGGCCATCCAGATCTCATGCGCCAGCGGCATCTTGAGGAAGTCGATGAAGGCGCGCGCACCCTTGGAGTCCTTGGTGATCATCACCAGCGTGCCGGCGCCGAGCACGGGCGTGCCGAGATCCGGCTTGGAAGCATAGGGCGGATAGTAGAAGAAGTCGGCGTCCTGACCGATCTTGGTGCCCTGCGGGAAGAAGGTCGGGATGAACGATGCCTGCTTGTGCATGTAGCATTTCGGCGGCACCGAGAAGAGGCCTTTCGGGCTGTCGCGGAAGTCGGTCGCCGCCACCGCCTTGGCGCCGCCATCGACCATCTTGTCGTCGGTAGCGATCTTGCCGAAGATGTCGATGGCGTTGACCACGGCCGGGTCGTTGAACGGGATCTCGTTCTTCACCCACTTGTCGTAGACGTCGGGCGCCTGGGTCCTGAGCATGATGTCCTCGACCCAGTCGGTCGCCGGCCAGCCGGTGGCGCCGCCCGAGCCAAGCCCGATGCACCAGGGCTTGCCGCCATCGGCGATGATCTTCTTCTCGAGGTCGGCGAGTTCTTCCTGCGTCTTCGGCACCTTGTAGCCGGCTTCCTCGAAATTGTCCGGCGAATACCAGACCAGCGATTTCACGTCGGCCTTGTAGGGGAAGGCGAAGAAGCCGGGCTTGCCGTCCTTGTCCTTGAAGGTGCCGAGATCGACCCATGACTGGCCGGCGCCGTAATTGTCCTTCACCCATTTGGCGGTGTCGTCGCCGAGCGGGGTGAGCAGGCCCTTGGAGGCCAGGTCCTGGATGAGGCCGGGCTGCGGCAGCACGGCGATGTTGGGCGGGCTGCCGGCCTGGGTGTCGATGACGATCTGTTGTTCGTAATTCTCGGACGAGGAGTATTTGATCTCGGCGCCGGTGGCTTCCTGGAAATATTCGAGCACGGTGCGCACCAGGCCCTCGTCCTCGCCGCGCCACGGCCCGAAGATGGTCAGCGTCTCGCCCTTGAGGTCGACTTTCTTGAGCTCGTCGTAGTTCGCCCAGTGGAAGCGCGGGTCCTCGCCCGGCTTGAACTTCAATTCGGCTTGCGCCGGCAGGCTGAAAGCGAGCGCGGCGAAAGCGGCGCCCAAGAGAAGCATTTTCTTCATCGCAATTCCTCCCAGTGGTCAAACAGTTCGGACGAAACCTCCATCTCGTCCGCCGACGCCCGCAGAACTGTGACTCAGCGAAAAGGCAACCGCAACCTTCCGGAGAGCCTTCCAAAGCGCTTTGGCTTTTTCGATCTCGCCATTGAATTAACCGGAAGTCAAGAGGGTTGCAGTACTAATCGATTTAAAATTCCTCCTGGTCAGCCAGAAAGTGCGCTGCAGCATGCTTTTTTGGCGCTGCAGCAGCAATTTTTACTTCAAACTGCATTGAGCCGTCACTAAAGTCATTATGTCTGACGCCATCGCCAGCAATCATCGGATCGATTCAAATTTAAAGCGCTTTGAGGCTGGAGGCCTCCGATGAACCTCAAGCAACTCTCGCATATGCTGTCGCTCTCCCAGACCACGGTGAGCCGGGCGCTCAACGGCTACCCGGAGGTCAACGAGGAAACGCGGCGGCGCGTGATGGATGCCGCCAAGCGCCACGGCTATCGCCCGAACCCCAGCGCACGGCGGCTGGCCACCGGCAAGTCGGGCATGATCGGCTATGTGCTGCCGACCGGCAATGCCGTCGACATCGATCCGCATTTCGTCGAGTTCCTTTCCGGCCTCGGCGACTATGCCCGCTCGCACGAGCTCGACCTCGTGCTCTCGCCGGCCGATGCCGACGACCAGGAAACCACCTATCGCCGTATCGTCGCCAACCGGCAGGTCGACGCCGTCTACATCTCCTCGCCCCGCCCCGCCGACCGACGCCTGGCGCTGGTCAACACGCTGGGCATCCCCTTCATCGTCCATGGCCGCAGCGAGGGGTTCGAGTTCGACTATCCCTATCTCGACATCGACAATGAGGGCGCCTTCCACGAGGCGGCCAGGCTGCTCGTCCAGCTCGGCCACCAGCGGCTGGCGCTGATCAACGGCGACGACCGCGAGACTTTCGCCATCCACCGCGAGCGCGGCGTGCGCCGGGCGCTTGTCGCGAGCGGCCTGGCGCTCGGCGAGCGCCACATCTGCTCGGCGACCATGACCGAGGAAAACGGCTACCGCGCCGCCCGCCGCCTGCTCGAAGAGAGCGAGGCGCCGACGGCGATCGTCTGCTCCAGTCTCATCATGGCGCTGGGCGTCGTGCGCGCCGTGCGCGATCTCGGCCTCACCATTCCGGGCGATCTGTCGCTGGTCGCCCATGACGACGTCTTCCCCTGGCTGCGGCCGGAAAATTTCCCGGTGCCGCTGTCGACGACGCGCTCCTCGATCCGGCTTGCGGGAGCGCGCGTCGCCGAGCGTTTGGCCGCGCGCATATCGGGGCTCGAAGAGAGGGCTCGCGGCGAGGTCTGGCCGGTTGATCTGGTGGTGAGGGGATCGGTTGCCGGGGCGCCTTAGCCTATGCGCTATTCGGGTGAGGCCGGCCTCCAAATGGCGGCAGCCTGTGCTTCCGGTGCTCACGTACTTTAGTACGCTCCGCTCCGGTTCTCGGCAGCCACCATTTTCGACGCGGCCTGACCCGAATCCCGCATAGCCTGGTAGGGCGCGATTATTCCTTCGCCGCTCCAGCCGCCTTTATATCCAGCAACCCATAGCCGAAATCATTGTCCCGCCCTTTCGGGCCGAGATCCTTGGCCGTGGCGGCGAGCGCCTTCTCGATATCGTCGGCCGAGCGGTCGGGCGCGGCGTGGATCAGATTGGCAATGGCGCCGCTGACGATCGCGGCGGCGAATGAGGTGCCGGTCACCACATCCGAGCCGGCACCGCTCGGCGCCACCATCTCCACGCCCGGCGCGGAGATGAAGACGTAGGCGCCGCGATTGGCTTGCGGCATCAGCCCGTCCTTGGCGTCGGTGGCGGTGACCGCGATCACGCCGTCGAAGGCGGCGGGATAGCCATAGGGCGCCTTCGGCCCGTTGTTGCCGGCCGCCGCCACCAGCACCATGCCGAGCGCGCGCGCATTGCGGCAGGCGGTGCCGAGCAGGTCGTTCTTGGGGCCGACGAAACTCATATTGATGATGCGCACATCCTGCTCGGCCGCCCAGTCGAGCGCCGAAAGGATGACGTCCATTGTGGATTTGCCGCCCTCGAAAGCGCGCGCATGATAGATCCTGGCGCCCGGCGCCATGCCTTCCAGCGCGCCGATGCCTGCGATCAGCCCGTCGACCGAGGTGCCGTGGTCGCGCTTCTCGATAGGCACGTTCGGCATGGCGTCGAACTGATTGGCGATCACGCCCTTCAGCGCCGGATTGGTGGCGTCGATGCCGGTATCGATGACGGCGACGCGGACATTCTCGCCGCTCGCGTTCCTGGCATCGAGCGCGATGCGGTCGAAGGCATAGTTCACGATGCCGGCGGCCTGCTGCAGCGAATAGATGTGGTTAGGCTCGCGCCGTTGCGTGCGGCCGTCGGCGGCAAGCTGCGCCAGGACCACGCCGACCGGTCGCCCGTCGGGAATGCCGTAGCGCACCAGCGTGGTGCCGAGCAGCCGCGACTGGCGCTCAGACCGCACCTGCAGGCCGAAGAAATTGGCGATCTGCTGCACGGCGCCGGCATCGCCAGCGACCGTGACCAGCACCTCGTCGGGCACGAACTCGCCGCTGACCGCACGCGGCGGCGCTGCGAGATTGAGCCCGGCAGGGGGTGTGACAGGTCCGCTTGGCGCTGGAGCGGGTGGGGGCGTGTTCGTCGGGCCGCCAGTCTGCGCTGCTCCGTTCGACGGGTTTGCCGGTGCAGGGCTGGCCGGCGGGTTCGGGAACAGGTCGACGATCAGCGCCGGCAGGAACACGGCGGCGCTGCCTGTGCCCGACTTGTCGCCGCCGTTCTTGTCGCCGCCGTTCTTGTCGCAATCGGCGCCGGCCGCGGTCGTGCGGTTGAGGCAGTCGACCTGTTTTTGCGAAAGGCTCGGGTCGTTGGTCTGCGCAAGGGCGGGCGCGGCGACAAATGCCGCCGCAAGGAGCGCCGCATGAAGAATGACCGCCTTAGCCGCCATCGACCGGTTTCCTTCCCTGCACCACAGCATCCGCGAAAGGCTGGGCGGCAATAAGGCCGACAAGCTTGTCGTATTCGGTCGCGGTGCTGGCCGGGATCGTCACGTGAAACACGCCGTCGGCGGTCGGCCCTCCCGCGACCTTCAGCCCGTTCTGGCCGAGGAAGGCGGCGATGTCCGACATTTTGGCATCCGGCTTGAACTTCACCAGGGCGAAGGGGAGCTTCGCCAGGTCATCCTCGGCGCCCGCGATCTCGAAGTCATTGCCCTTGCCGCCCGGCTGCTCGAAGGACTGCACCACGACCAGCGCCAGCAGCGCCGCGGCCGCAGCCCAGGCGACGCCGGCAGGCATTGCCGTGACGCGGCCGAAGATCTTCGTCAGCCACGATTGGCCGGCACTCGCGCGCGCCGGGCCGGCCTCGGCGTCGAGCGCCCTGGCGAAGCGGGAGAGCGCATCGGCCGGCGGGCGGATCGCCTCGTTGGCGGCGGCGGTGCCGGAAAATTCGGCCTCGGCTTCGCCAAGGGCTGCCATCGCCGCCGGATCGGACGCAAGCCATTCCTCGACGGCCTCGAGCTCGGCGCCTTCCAGCGAGCCGTTCAGGTAGAACGGCAGCAGCGTCTCCATCTCGTCGCGGCGCGACATCTTTTCAGCGGCGCTCATGGCCACCCCCTGTCGTAACCGGCGGCCTTGAGCGCCTCGCCGAGCTTCTTGCGGGCGTAGAACATCCTGGTCTTCACCGTCGCGACCGGGATGCTGAGCACCTCGCCGATCTCGGTCACCGACTGTCCATGGTAATAGGCAAGATCGATCACCGTGCGGTGTTCTTCCGGCAAGGCATCGACGAAGCGGCGCAAGGCGGCGGCCTTGTCCTCCTTCATAGTGACGACCTCCGGCGTGTCGGCGCTGTCGGGCACCTGCGCCGCGTCGTCATCGTCGATCCAGTCTTCCTTCTTCTTGCGCAGCAGGGACAACGCCTTGAAACGGGCGATGCCGAGCAGCCAGGTCGAGACTTCGGAGCGGCCTTCGAAGCCCGGCGCCTGCCGCCACAGTTCGAGGAAGACCTCATTTGCGATATCGTCGGCCATCATTTCCGATCCCGTCTGGCGCGCCACGAAGCGGTAGATCCGCGCGTGGTGACGCATGAACAGGAGCCGCACGGCAGCCCGGTCGCCCTTCGCGACCCGGTCTACAAGCGCGCGATCGGTTTCCGTCGCCGCGTTCATGGCCGGTCGAGCCGCCTGGCTCCTCGTGGCTCTGTCGCTGATCGGTCCAAAAAGGTTCATCCTCCGCCAAGGAATTTTCGGAAGCTAGCCGAAGAAAGGAAGCGTTGCCAGAGGTCTGGACTTCCCTTCCCCCCTTGTGAGGGAAGGTGGATCGGCGCGCAGCGCCGAAACGGATGAGCGACTATCTGAGGTGTCAAGTTGCATTTGCGAACTCGCTGCGCGCGTCGCGTGCTTTTGCATTGAGAATGACGAGCAGCTTGCGGGCGAGCGCGATACGGATGACCATTTTCTCCTTGC